>NZ_BNJH01000003.1:0-1350000 GCF_016587395.1 Ktedonobacter sp. SOSP1-52 | reverse complement strand
TGGCACTTTTTTTGCAACACACCAAATTTAGTGCTTTAAAAAACCTGGTCCTTATTCTTCGTAAGTAGCTTGCCATTTTAGGCGCATCTGTTGAGCCTCTGAGAAGTGTTCGACTATACTCGTATCATGATCTACGATCAACCTGCGTAGCTCTTGTAAAGCCGCTATATACTTATCCAGACCACGACTTAAGGCATCTCGATTGGTTAAACAAATATCACGATACATCTCGGGACTTCCAGCGGCCAGACGGGTAGCATCGCGAAAGCCACTGGCTGCCAGTAGCGACGCATCTCGCCAGGAAGAGCTCTCTCCAGCCATCTCCATGAGCGCTACCGAGGCTAGAAAGGGTAGATGGCTGACAGTCGCCACCTGGCCATCATGTTCAGCCGGCTCCAGAAAACGTATGCGGGCACCTAACACTTCCGCCAGCGCCACTACTTTATTGATGGCACCTGAGCGCGTGCGAACCGTGGGTGTTAGGCAGTAGACACGATTACGAAAGAGGTCTGCATCTGCGGCTTCAACGCCAGTTACTTCTTTACCAGCCATGGGGTGGCCTCCCACAAACGCCACAGTTTCGGGTAGAAACTCCTCCGCCCAGCTAATTACCTGTGCCTTGGTGCTTGCCACATCGGTGATCACAGTCCCAGGCGTTAATACAGGACCAAGGGCTTGCAGTAACGCCCGAATCGCGCCAACAGGGGTCGCTAAAATGACAAGATCTGCCCCTCGCACGGTATCCTCTAGCGATTCATAAGCCGCATCTATGGCTCCTACTCTGCGAGCCTGCTGGCAGACACCCTTTCCCAGGTCATAACCAGCCACCTCTTGCGCGGCTTTAGATCGACGCAAAGCCAGGCCAATAGACCCTCCTATCAGGCCCAGACCCACAATTGCCACACGACTAAACATAGCATCGCCTCTTCCCAAATTAAGATATGAAAAAGCACAAGCCGGTATGCCTGAAAGCATACCGACATGTACAGATTGCTAGCTCATGATGTTATTAGAAAGCGCTAGAAGTAGACAAGGTCCTCCAGCCACTCCTCACCACCCGGACCAAGTACCGAAGCCAGGAGAGAAGTTACTTCATCACTAAGCCACACATCACGCTCCACGCGATATAAAGCCAGAAAACGCGGAAGAATGGCTGCCGGGTATTTTTGCAACAGGTCAATGGCCATCTGCTCTAACAGGAGTTGATAGCATAGATAGTCCTCAGGCGAGGTATCCTCATACCAATCAAAGCCGCGCACCGTATTGGGGGTTTTGCCGTCAGGCTCTACCTCAAAAATATCATCATATTCTGCGAACAGATCTGTATTGATAACCCCTTTTTCACCATCCAGCGTCTGCGAGAGCCAGAGGGCACCAAACTTGATTTGCCATTCATCGGCCCAGAGGGGATTATCTTCCGGCCAGGGGCGTGGATCGTTCTCGAGAAAGGCCAGGACAAGGGCGTGATAGAGCATGAAAGAAAACTTTGCAGGCGTTACCTCGCCAAAGATCAAGTCCACTTCAGCTGGTACGACAATTGTAGGAGGAGATGTCACATCCGTCCAATAAGGATGTGGCATACCCACCTCTTCCATCTCATCATGCGGAGCTATCTGAAAATCCTCGGGCGCCAGGAGGAGAATCTCAAGCTCCGGGCGCTTCTGACCAAACAATTGTTCTAATTGCTCAGTTGCCCTGGTCAGAATTTGAAATACCTGCTTAGCCCGAGTCTCGTCACCGGCAGGATAATATACCGGTACAGACTCGGACAGGGTCATATATTTTTCATAGGGAAAGAGCATTGACTCGCTCATACTGTCCCTTCTTCTCTTGTATTTTTGCTTACGCTTCTTTTGCCTCATCTAAGGCTGTCAGCGGATCTTTTTCCCCCTGGGTGCTCTCACTCCTGGCCTCCGCAAGCAACTCATCCGAGGTCTTCTCCTTACGAAAACGGAGGTAGGCAGTTTTGTAGATCTGCTGCAACCGGCTCGGGCTCAGACGCTTCCCATTTTCATAGTACTCCAGCGCAACCTCGCCAATTGACCATGTAGCCGCGCCAGCAATCGCGCCAGCCACAAAATCACCCCCAAAGGGTACGAGCTTGGCCGCCTGCTCAGCTAGGTAACGGAACGCCAGGCCGCCTACCATGGTTGTGATAAGTTCACGAGCGTGCTTGATGGCCTCGGTATTATCCATTGGCTCACCATATAATGCCGCCAGGCGAAGCACCAGGCGCGCCTGCGTGCCAAGGAGGATTGGAATATCCACAAAAGGAATTGGCTCAATGCCTGCCGCCAGGCTCACCAGGGTAGCGTTACGGATAATGCGTTGCGCGGCCTGGCGTCGATAGGCTGGCAACTCGCGACCAATGGCGAGCGCGGCCTCTGGGCTGGCATCAATAATAGCTGGAATAAGCTCTTCAGCCACATTTCTACCATTCTTGGCAGAAATGGGAATAATGCCTGGGGAACCTAGCAAGACTGCCATCTCTGTTGCAATCTGATCACCCTTCTCACCGCCACGCAAGGTATCAACTTTGTTGACGGCAATGATAGTTGGCTTTTCGAGCTTGCGGATACTGTTGTACAGCTCACGATCCTCAGCCTGCAATCCCCTGGCTGCATCAAGCAAGAATACTACCACACTTGCCTGCTCCATGCCACTCTCCATGACATCTGGTAAGTGTCCAGGAGTGTCAATCAGCGTAAAGGGACCAAAGTCTGTACGCACGAGAGTACGCGTGGTCCCTACCTGGGCGGAAACGGGCGAGAGCGTCTGTCCCTTCATCTGATTGAAGAGTGTGCTCTTGCCTGTGTTCGGCATACCCACAATCGCAACCGTATTGCTTAATCCCTGTATTACATCCTGCTGGGCCTGATTCCAGTTGATGGCCTTCATTAAGCCCTGGACCATGCCGATATTCGCGGGAAGATTCTTGAGTGCGCTAATGCCCAGGTCCTTAATGGATCCCGGACGATTACTCTGACGCCAGACACTGTCGGTCAGCTTCTTCCCCAGATCTTTACGCTGTTTCTCATCGCCTGCTGAATATTTCGGCTTTGCCACGCTCATTCTTCCTTCCCTGATATGGTCGCGCAAAAAACGCTTCGCCCATCAGTATAAGTTCAGGCATGTGCCAACACATGCTTGTGATTATAACGATTAGCAATTACAATTCGTCCAATCCGTCAAGAGCAAACGGTATCTATTACACGGATAGCTCACGCTTGTTGGAGACGAGCCTATCGCACTTGCTTACCTACTACGAGAGAATATCAAATAAAAATTTACAGAACTTCAATGGACTTTATTAAGCAATGATCAAAAGTAGGTATTTACCTCTTCTAATCAGTATAGCTAGGCAAAAGCCAGGACACAAATATATACGTATAGCCGTTTGAGCAGGTTAAATCTTAGTTGGTTAACATGAAACAAATCCAGAGAAGACGCATTCGCAAAATCAAGAGTTCAACAAACACTACAAGTTTTTACGCCTATGAGCGTAGTGAATCGGAAGGTAATGCTTGACGTCTAGCTCCTTTTTCTGACATAATCGAAACATAAACTCTTACATTCATCTTGCATATTTTTTGTAAATGAGAGGCACCATAATGCGAGATACCCCCTTGTGCAATGAACAAACAGAGCAGGAATATCATGCTGGCTTCTCGCGTGTCATGTGGTTCGCAGAACAGGCCAAACTTCAGGGTTGGAAGCTCAGCGACCGCCAGATTGTGCATGAAATCATGCAACGTGAGCGCGCTGCACAGATCCGTGAAAAAAGCTCTCTACCTATCGTAGGGCGCGAGGTCCACTCTGCCGCCTGGAACCGTGGACAGGCGGATGCATTGCGGGTGTTGCTTCGCTCACAACGAGAACACTATGGAAAAGGTCTTTAGTTAGATCCTTTTTTCTTCATTCTTAAAGCACTTGTAAGGACTTGACAATTCATCAACATGTTTGTAATAATCGGCTTCAATATCGAAGCCGTTTTTTTGTGGGAAACCACTCTTTATTATCGACAAGATACAAGTGTCTCTACAGCAATCTGGTTAAGCTGTTGGCTTGACTTCTCGCGCCTGCGGCGCTCGCTTTATTGTACCGTGTGGTGCAGTTTGACAGCCAATAGCTGTCAAACTGCACCACACGGTACAATAAGATTAAAAGGGTAGCAAGCTATACACTCACATGAGTTAGCCAGAAAAAGGTACGATGCGTTTTATGGAACAGACAGTTATCCCAACATATGCAGGGCCAGAGCCTGGCTCGCCGACGCAGGTACACGCGATTATCGCTGAATTGCGCCGGCTCTATCCAGAGGCGATGTGCTCGCTCAATTTTTCTAATCCGCTTGAGCTGATGGTAGCAACGCAGCTCTCCGCCCAATGCACAGATGAACGCGTCAACATTGTTACCGCTAGGCTCTTCAAGAAATATCGCAGCATTGAGGATTACGCCAGCGCCAACCAGGAGGAGCTTGAACAGGATATTCGCTCAACAGGCTTCTATCGCAATAAAGCACGCAATCTTCGCTCGGCCTGCCAACGAATTCTAAGCGAGTACCATGGCGAGGTACCTCGCACTATGGAGGGATTATTGAGCTTAGCGGGGGTGGCACGTAAAACGGCCAATGTGGTACTGGGGAATGCCTTTGGGATCGTAGAGGGCTTTGTGGTTGATACGCATGTAGGTCGCCTCTCGCGCCGCCTGGGCTGGACCCGGCAGACCAATCCGGTAAAAGTAGAACAAGAGCTCATGCGCATCATTCCTCAGCAGGACTGGCTGGACCTCTCGCACCTGCTGATCTTTCATGGACGCGCTATTTGTGATGCCCGCAAGCCACTTTGCACACAATGTACCCTGGCCATGCTCTGCCCTTCAGCATCCCTACCCACAAAAAGCACAGACAGCCAGTCAGGCCTAGAGGATAGGATATAAAAGCTATATACGCACAATGAGTGCACCTGGCAGCACCTGGGCCTCAAACGTAGAGGCACGCAGGGTCTCGCCATCACACTGCATATTGGCTGGCAACGCACTACTCACTCGCACCGATTTGGCCCGATAGAATTTGACTTCTGGCTCACTACTATGTTCACCTCTTTGAAGCACTGGTAACAGCTTGAGTGCACGCAGCAACGGAGTATATGAGAAGGCGCAGACATCAAAATAACCATCGCGGTAGTCGGCTTGCGGGTTCACACGAAAGCCTGCGCCATAGGCTGGACCATTGGAGACCGCCAGCAGGACAAATTGTTGTTTCTCGGGAACAATCTCAACCCCATCAATACTAAAGGTCAACCAGGGACAGTGCCGGTAGCCAAGGAGGAGCTGCTTCAAGGCAGCAGTATAGTAGAGGCGGGCACCGCTCATCAGAGGATATTTCTTGAGCTGCCCCACAGCCACGGCGATGTCCGCGTCCAGGCCAACACTAAAGGCGTTGATAAAATAATGGCCGTTGACGATGCCCGCATCAACCTCAACCGGGCTTCCATGCAAGGCACGCTCCAGAGCGGCCTCTGGCTCACGGGGCAGTTGAAGTGTATTGTAGGCATAATCGTTTCCTGATCCAGCGGGAACGATCCCGAGGGGGACGCGACTCCCCGAAGATAAAATACCATTGACGACTTCGTTGAGCGTACCGTCCCCTCCAACCATCACAATCACTTGCCCAGATTGCGCCGCCTGCTTCGCCAGCTCTTGCGCCTCTCCAGGTAGACGTGTTTCGATATACTCCAGATCATGCCGTTGACCATAGCTCGCGATCAAGGAGCGATGCAGCGCCATATTTCCACGGTTAGCGGCTGGGTTAAGAATGATGAGAGGTGGCTGAGAGGTATCCGGTTTCTCCAAGTATATTATCGTCCTTGTGTCGGTCAGGCATACACGCTGCTATATTTTCGCTCGATTGTAGCATATTCTCTATAGCTCCACAAATCATCAGGGCATAGAGAGCAAGTGCTCTCTATGCCCTGCAAAACTGCACAATAGCTATTCAGGCAATGGCCCCATATAGCGTAGCCAGATCTCATACGCAAGTTCTCGCGCGTTCGCCTCAACTCCATATGGCGCGAAAAAGGTGCATACGCGCTCAATGTCGCGTTGCAGCAGTTCCAGAACCGCCGGGCTATGGCGTGGATCAACGGCCTGGGCAAAATCGATAATGATCACCTTCCCTTCCCAGTAGAGAACGTTGTACTCCGAGAGGTCGCCATGTACCCGGTTGCATGAAAACATCAACTCTATATCGGTAAGAATCTGTGTGAAGAGTGGCCTGGCCTCTTCAGGTTCCAGTGTCACTTCACGCAAGAGCGGAGCCTGGCGCTCACGATCACCCAGGTACTCCATCAGGACGGCATTACCAATGTGCGAGAGAGGCTTTGGTGTATGGACGCCTGCTTCATAGAGCCGCATCTGCGTCTCATACTCATAGCTAATCCATGAAGAGACCTGTAAGGCACGCGCCTTGGTATTCTTACGCGACATGACTCGCTTAGCCCGGGAATTGCTCATCGCCTTTTTATGCTCATCAACCACCACACGACTCTGGCGATAGACAGCATCATTGCGCAGGCTTCTAAACATACGCGGGCGATACACCTTCGCCGCCAGCACATCATATCCACTAGAAGGGTGAGCAACGCAGCAGAAGACAGATGCCTCCTTCCCGCTTTTGGCGATATAGAGCACATCAGAGATCAAGTCCTCTTCATAGAACTGCGAGAGCGAGGATTGAATCCAGGGGCCATCGCGCTGTGAAGAGAGCATCGTCGGGTTAAATTCCTTGGATGCGCTGGCATCTGCAGCCTGCTCCTTCAGCCAGAGTTGGACATCTTTATTGCTTTCATAGCTCGTCTTACGCGTGGGCTTGGGCTGGTGCCTGGTGCGATACTTATTTTTCATCTTGACGAATGAAGAGCTACCCTCTTCAAAATCGAACTCATCGTTGTTCTCGTACACACATACTCCTTGTGGATATGTCTATAAGAAGTCCTGCAATATAATGAACGGCAGGAAGAAAAGGGGTGGGAGTATCCAGCAGCAGGATGCAGGTATGAAAACACCGTGGAGAGGGCATAGTTCGCCCCAAGTGTTTGTCTGCAAGGAATACGAGTATTGGCTTCAGGGAAGGGTGAAATTCGCCCTCTTAAACCACAAATTCAACCTGCTCTATAGCATAACGAGGTGGGAACCATAGAACATCTACGCTGTGGTTTGAGAGCCATAGGAGAGACAGCCATGCATACCAACATAACTGTATAAAAGAAGGGGTGCGGAGGCTATTCATGAAGAAGCCATGCACACACGACCAAAAGTGATCCTATGCTTTTTTCAGCGCGCAACAGGTATTAGTTAAACGATTGCCACCTTGCTGCTGGAAACTGAGAAGAGAATTACTTGCGCCATATGTACACCTCCGAGAAAATGAAGTATGAGATCATTTTACCATAAGACCATTATAGACGCAAGCAAAATTTGCCATTTTATCAGGGCCTCTCGAAAGTCCTCTATCCTCTTCTGTCTCTGCTCGCAAGCTCGCCTCTTGTAGTATGGGCGTGTGGCATGTGCAAAAGCACATGCCACACGCCCATACATACTACCCTTGAGTGCCGCAGGCGCGAAAGCAGATACGGCAAAGAAAAATAAAAAAACCTGACCAATTCCATTTGCCGCTGGGCAAGAGAAAAGCATAAGATAGGGGAAGGAGAATATACAAGCGTTCAGCAAATAGTTCGTTCCAAAGGAGGAGACGTATGGCTCTCAAGGTAGGTGTAATCGTTCCACAGGGGTGGCGCATGGATCTAGTCGGCATCGCGGATCCCGTTGAGGCATATGAAACCATGACGCGCGTTGCCCAGGAGGCTGAGGCGCTAGGCTTTGATTCCATCTGGCTCTTTGACCATTTTCACACCGTTCCAACTCCCACGCAAGAGCCAACCTTTGAATGCTGGACCAGCACAGCGGCCCTGGCGCGTGATACGAAGCGCGTTCGTATCGGACAGATGGTCTCCTGCAATAGCTATCGCAATCCCGCCCTCCTGGCGAAGATGGCGAGCACCGTCGATGTCCTGAGCCATGGACGCCTGGACTTTGGCATTGGCGCGGGCTGGTATGAGCATGAGTACAATGCCTATGGCTATCCCTTCCCTGATGGACCAACGCGCCTACGCCAGCTTCGTGACGCGGTGCGCATTATCAAAAGCATGTGGACAGATGAAGAAGCCGTATTTGAGGGAAAATTTCACCAGGTTCGCGGAGCCATCAATCAGCCCAAGGGAGCTCAAAAGCCTCATATTCCTTTGTTGATCGGCGGCGGTGGCGAAAAAGTCACGCTCAAGCTCGTCGCGCAATACGCCGACGCCTGCAACATTGGACACCTGGATAATGAAGGGTTGGCCCGAAAGTTCGCGATCATCAAAGATCACTGTGAAGAGGTGGGGCGCGACTACAATGAAATTCGCCGCACTGTTCTCTTCAACTGTGCCATTGCTGAAACTGACGAGGAAGCGCTCGCCAAATCTGAGTACTACAAACGCAACATTCCCTCGGGACGTTTACGTGAGCAGGCTCTTGTAGGCACTCCTGATGCCATCAGTAAGCGCCTGGCCGAGATTGAGCAGGCTGGGGCCCAGGAATTGATCATCTTCCTGCAAGACGCCGCTCAACTCACTTCGCTCCGCCTCTTCGCCCAGGAATGCCTACCAAAGTAATTGTAGGACAAGCAGAAGAGAAAATATACTGTAGCTTATGGCTGGTTCACTGCACGCGTCGAGAACCAGCCATAAGTATGTTCAATCTATCATAAAAAGCGATGGCTAGCGCCCTATCTTGGGGCGGTACTGAATGGCCTCAGCGATATGGGTCGCGCTAATGATGTCACTGCCAGCCAGGTCAGCGATACTGCGCGCCAGTTTTAAAACGCGGTGATAGGCGCGAGCCGAGAGATGCAACTGCTGCATCGCTGCTTTAATCAAGCGCTCAGCCGCCTCATCATGTTCGCAAAAGGCACGCACCTCGGCTGGTCCCATCTCCGCGTTACAGGTAAAACTTGAACCTGCGAAGCGCCTCAATTGACGCTCGCGTGCTTCCTGGACACGTGCACGAATGACAGCAGAGGATTCCACACTGCGCTTCTCAGAGAGCTTCTCGTAGTCGACGCGTGGCACCTCAACATGAATATCAATGCGATCCAATAGGGGACCGCTCATGCGCTTCTGATAGCGCGCAATTGCCGTCGGCGAACAGACGCACTCTTTGATAGGGTCACTGAAGAATCCGCAGGGACACGGGTTCATAGCTGCAATCAACATAAAGTTGGCGGGATAGGTGATGGTACCTTGGGCGCGCGAGATGGTTACCACTTTATCTTCCAGGGGCTGGCGAAGCACCTCCAGAACATTCTGGCCAAATTCGGGCAGTTCATCAAGGAAGAGCACACCACGATGTGCCAGGCTGATCTCGCCCGGGCGTGGAAGACGACCACCACCTACAAGACCTGCGTGGCTCACGGTATGATGGGGAGAACGAAAGGGACGTTGTAGCACCAGGGGCATATCTGAGGGCAGCATACCACTCACGCTATAGATGCGCGTGACATCGAGGGCCTCTTCAGTCGTCATTCGGGGCAGGATAGAAGGGACAGAACGCGCAAGGAGCGTCTTTCCCGATCCTGGAGGGCCACTTAGCAGGATATTGTGTCCGCCACTGGCTGCGACCTCCAGCGCGCGCTTGACATGCTCCTGCCCACGTACGGCGGCCATGTCCTGTGCATACTCGACATCGTTTGCCTGTCTGAGCAAAGAGATATCATAGGCATAGGGTTCGATAAGCTTCTGCCCATTGAGATGAGCAATCACTTGCGCTAGTTTCTCAACCGGATAGACGGTGATATTCTCGACTAATGCGGCCTCTTTTGCGTCTACAGCGGGCACAAAGACCGCTTGAATATTCTTTTCGCGCGCCAGGGCAACCATGGGCAGAATCCCATTCGTGTGGCGAACCGTTCCATCAAGCGAGAGTTCTCCCAGGAACAAATAGGGGGATAAATCGCCATTCCCACTCACAGGATCAATTTGCCCGTTCGCATACAGGATCGAGATCGCGATGGGGAGATCAAACGAGGGGCCTTCTTTGCGGAGATCCGCCGGGGCGAGGTTGACCACCAGACGCTTCATAGGAAACATATACCCGCTATTTTTGATCGCGGAACGCACCCTCTCCCTGGCCTCATTTACCGCCGCATCCGGCAGACCCACAATCAAGAAAGCCGTCAGCCCATTGGAGACATCCACTTCGACTTCAATCAATGCACCATCCAGACCAACAACCGAACAACTTCGAGCCATCGCCAGCATAAAACACATCCTTCCTCAACATACACATCTACATCCAATTATCTACGAAGCACACACAAAACACAAGCATGCCAGCAAAATAGGCTATAAAAAGTGCGACGTCGTTTTTCACATGCCATAAAAATAGGGAAGGAGAGTATACTGCTAAACAGGTGTATGCCCAGAGCAGTCCTCCTTCCCCAAGCCCCCACAAGCCAAAATAGGTGCAACTATATCACTCGACTTTGACACGTAAAAGGGAGGGCACCAGCCAGGCAATTGCCAGCGTTGCCACAATACAGGCCACACCACCACTGATAACGGAGAGTTGCGGCGAGGCGATGCCCGCGACGACACCCGACTCAAACTGCCCCAACATGGGTCCGCCAATGACAAACATGGCGTTGACCGCGCTGATACGCCCCCGAAACTCATCCGGCGTTATAAGCTGCACAATTAAGCCACGCAGAATCATACTGACCATGTCGGCCGCGCCAGCGCCAGCCAGCAAAAGCGTCGAGAGCCAGAGTGGTCCGGGAGCGAAACCAAACCCTACAATGCAGAGTCCCCAGCCCAACACCGCGACCACGACGCCTAACCCCTGCCGTAGAATACGGTTGATGATCCCCGTCAGCGGCGTCAGGGCCACCGCGCCAAGCGAGGTCGCTGCTACCAGTACGCCAAGCCCCTGCGCGCCCACATGCAAAATATCGTTGGCATAGACGGGAAGCAGGGCCTTGGGAGAGCCAAAGAACGTGGCAAAGAAATCAATCGAGAGCACGCTTAAGATAATGGGATGGGCGCGCAGGAATTGTATCCCATCGCCAAGAGCCTTCCAGCCAGATTGAGGGCGCTTCTCCACGGCCACGCGTGGAATATGCATGAGAAGCAAAGTGCCAATCACCACAAAGTACGTGGCAACATCTAGCCAATACGTAGCCACAACGCCCAGCCAGCCTATGACATAGCCGCCAAAGGCGGAACCAATGACAAAGGTAAGCTGCATCATGACCGAGTTGAGCGAGACTGCGCTGGCGATCTGTTCACGAGGCACAAGCGTTGGTACCACCGCCTGACGAGCAGGAAATTCGAAGGCTGAGACCGAGGCCGAGATGAGGACAATCACATAGACCAGGTAGACATTGATGGCCCCCGAGAGCGTAAACAGCGCCAGGAGTGTTGACATACTGGCCATACTTATTTCAATTACCAGCAGCATCTTCCGACGATCAATGATGTCAGCCAGCACACCTCCCACCAGCGAAAAGAGTAAGCGAGGAATCGCTTGTAGTAAGCCAATAATACCAAGTGCAATCGCGGAGTGCGTCAACAGATACACCTGCCAGGAAACAGCCACAATCTGCATCTGTGTGCCCGCAGCGGAGATAAGTTGTCCCCAAAACAGTAAGGCATAGTTACGATTGCGTAGCACACTCCAATGACTGGGGGGCTTTGAAGGGGGTAAAGCAACACCGCGGGTCGTTATCTCAGCTTCTACAGCGACCCGCGCCAGCGGTTCCTGATATCCATCCTTTTTCATGCATCAATCCCAAATGAACAAAAATCTGCATAGAACAAATACTTTATACAGAGTATATCATGCTCATCTGGAAGAGAATGGACCCAAAGGCGTCCCAGAGCTTTTTTAGGCGCCAAACGTGGGTAGGACAATAACTTCCTGGCCCGGTTTCAAGGAGATTTGCTGGTTACCAGTATCGCGGATCACTTCGTTGTTGACAAAAATAGTAACGTGCTGCTTTACCTGTCCCTGCTCTGTACACAAACACTCCCAAATACTTGGATGGTGCTGCTTAAGCTGCGCTAATAGCTCTTCGACAGTGCTCGCTTGCAAGGCAATCTGACTCTTCCCACCACTATAGGCGCTCAAGGTAGATGGTAGGCGCAACGTGACCGTTCTTTGTTCTTCAGCCATACATATGTATCCTTGTTTTTGACCTTATTTCTGGCGACGAGGTAGCGAGACAACCCATAGCGCTTATGAAGTACTTGCACAAAGAGTAGCCGCCCCATTCAACAAGGCGAAGTACCTCAATAAAGCCGATTGTCCTTTGACACAGGCTCACTTTTGGAAAAACTTACAGCAAGTATATGGGGAGAAGGCATGAAATGCAAGGGGGGGCACATATAACATGCTAGAGGGTGTCTCTCTACAAAAGTAGAGACACCCTCCAACAATCTGTTCTACGACCACAGAATAAGGTTCTCCGTTATCCAGAACTTAGACAATTATGGACAAGCCATAACTGATGTCTGGTTCCTGCTTCCGCCACCACTGCTGAGGGTCCTCAGTCTGACATGATGTCCACAGGCGTCATTGTTCCCGTGTAACTCACGGTACATGCGAAAATTCTGCTATGCTAATGCGGCAAGGTTATACGCGGCGTTCAAGTCCCGATCCATGACCATGCCACAGTCCTCGCACACAAACACGCGGGTCGCAAGCGTCAGGTCTTCTTTCACCCATCCGCACGCATGACATGTCTTCGATGAGGGTTCCCAACGTGAGGCGAGTTTGACCTGTACACCTGCAAACGCCGCCTTGTAGAGCACTTGACGCTTGAACTCATGCATGCCGACATCCGCTATCGCTCTGGCGAGTTTGCGATTCTTGAGCATCCCTGAGATGTTGAGGTCCTCTAGCACGATCATCGACGGGCGTTCAGCATCGGGCTTGGTTTTCGCTACCAATGCTGAGGTGACGTTGTGCAGGGCGTCTTGACGAACATTGGCAATCCGTGCGTACAATCGCGCTAAGCGGTGTTTGGCTTTTTCGCGGTTCTTCGAGCCTTTCTTTGTACGCGAATGCCGACGAGAAGCCCGTTTTAAGGCCTTGAGCTTCTTGCGGAGGGCCTTGGGATTGGCAAAAGTGCGTCCATCCGAGACCACTGCCAGCATCTTGAGTCCCAGGTCCACGCCAATGACTGGACCAGTTGCCTCTGCTGGTTCGGCTTGCTCGGTCTGGACCACAATGGAAACATACCAGCGTCCAGCCTTTTCGCTGATTGTGGCACTCTTGACCTTCTCATTCATGGGAAGGGAATCACGCTCTTTGAGCCGGAGCAGTCCCAGGCGCGGTAACTGGATCGCATCAGGATAGACCTTCATCGTTCCGGTAAAGCGTGCTGAGCCGATGGCTTTTTTCTTGTTTTTGAGCTTGGGATACCCACACTTGCCGTTCCATTTGCCCTCTTTCTTCAGACGACACTTGCGAAAGAAGTGTTTAAAGGCTTCGTCCAGGTCGCGCAATCCCTCTTGAAAGGCGCATTTTGAGACCTCATACATCCAGGGTGTGGAGGTTTTAAGGGCGTTGATCTCTCGATGCAAGTCAATGGCGGTGGGCGTTTTCTCGCCCGCCTTGTAGGCTTCCTGTTTGCGGCGCAAGCCATAGTTGTAAGCCCAGCGAGCAGCACCGGCATGTTTGCGGCATGCCGTTACTTGCGCATTGTTGAGATCTAGTTCCACCCGGTAGCCTCGACTCACCTGCATGTTACGCATCCTCTTCTTGCATGGCCTGCTCAACGCAGTGCTTCATCTTCTCCGCTCGCCGTTTGGAAGGACGTCGTCCATAGATACGGCTTGCCATACTGGTGATAACGGCAATGAAATCATCGACCAAGTCGTTATCGGTATCACTTGGGAAGATCACCTCGATGCGCCGACCTTGCATCTGCATCAACTGCTCAATATAGTTGAAACCAAAGCGGGTAAGTCGATCCCGATGTTCAATGACCACAATACCAACACTTGGATCGGTAAGCAGCCTCATCAACTTGGGGCGCTTCTCATTGAGTCCCGATGCCAGCTCACTAACGGTCTTCGTCACCTGATAGCCATGTGCGGCAGCATAGTCTTTGAGCCGTTGCATTTGTCGCTCTAAATCCTCTTTCTGATCGGCAGAGGACACACGAGCGTAGAGCGCCACTTGCTTCGTATCTTGCACGGTGGCGGAATCACGAACAATAATGGTTCCGGTATCCAGTTGATAGGCGTCAAGCTTGCCAGCCTTCCACCAACGGAACGCCGTCTTATAGGTGACACCCATTTGTTTCGCATAGGCACTTAATCTCATAGGGATATAATGCCATAAATATCCCTAAATGTCAATATTTTGTTTAGCTATTAAATCACCCTACAGCGCAGCCGAGTCGGCCGCGTCTGTAAACGCCTCACCGGCCAGGTGCTGGCGTAACCACTCCAACACATCCTGTACGGTAGGAAGTGTAACCGCACCCAGGCGCTTGAGTTCTTCAAGCAGCATAGCTCCCTGGCCCCCTGTATAGTCACGCGCCGCCCATGATGGTGAGTGTTCATCTCCAGGAGTAGGAGACACGCAAACGCTCTCCTGAGACTCTGGCGCCTCTAGCAACAGCACCGGAATACCGCTCTGGGCTGCCGCCACAGCCTCTTGCACTAAAGCCAGGTTTCCTGGACCAATCGGCACGGGACAGAGGATCAGCAACGCGACGCGCTGCAAGGCGCGACGGACCCGTTGAAGCGACGCTTCAGATATCGGTGCGTAAGGTTGCTCGGTCACGACTTCGTCAGCCAGGCGCAGCGCAAGGGTATGATCACTATCGCCAACATTTAATGCGCCCGCGCTGAAGGCGTAGTCTTCGTCAGCGAGGGCACGCATCAGCACCTCGCCTGATCCACCTCCGGCGATGACATGGATCCGGGAGTTGACCTCCTTCTGCGGATTTCTGGGTTCCTCGCCCGGCGGCAGAACGCTCAGGTGGACGGAGCCACGCATAATTCCAACCTGCACGGCAACACCATAGACCTTCTTGAGCAGGGCAGGTGCCAGCACCTCCGCTGGAGAGCCATCGGCAACGATTCCACGCTGAAAGAGCAGCAAGCGTGGGAAATAACGCGCCGCCAGGTTCAGGTCATGGATGGCTGCAATCACTGTCACTCCACGCTGCTGGTGCAACCGCTGCACCAGCTCTAAGGTCTCGATCTGGTACCTGATATCCAGGTGAGCCGTTGGCTCATCGAGCAATAAGACAGATGGCTGCTGAGCCAGGGCCATGGCGATCATCACCCGTTGTCGCTCGCCTCCGCTAAGCTCATTAAAGACGCGCTGGGCCAGATCTCCCACGCCAGCGGTCTCCATTGCCTCCTGCACGATTGCATCATCCTCTTTGGTGGAGGAGGCAAAGAACGTGGATTGAAAGGGGGTGCGTCCCATGCTTACCATATGCCCAACGGTAAAGGCAAAGGGCATCTGCAAGTCCTGGGGTACCACTGCCACGCGGCGCGCAACCTCTCGCCGTCCCCAGGCATGCACAGCTCGCCCCTGGAGGAGAACATCTCCACGCTGTGGACGCAGGACGCCACTGAGTAAGCGCAACAAAGTAGTTTTGCCGGCGCCGTTAGGACCTAAAAGAGCAATCATCTCTCCCGAAGAAGCCGCAAGGGAGACATCATATAACAACGCCTGCTCGCTATAGCCAAAGGAGACATGGCGTGCCTCAAGGAGCTGCTGCTGATGTCCATTCTCGAACGCTACCATTGATACTCCCTCCTTCGCCTACGCAACAGAAACAGGAAAAACGGAGCACCAACCAGGGCGGTAAAGACGCCCACAGGGAGCACGGTCGGGGCAATCAGAGTCCGCGCCAGCAAATCCGCGATTACAAGAAAGATCGCGCCCCCCAGCGCTGAGGCGGGCAGCAAAACGCGATGCCGTGGACCAAGTAATAAGCGCATGACATGCGGAGTAACCAGCCCCACAAAGCCAATCAGGCCACTAATAGAGACCGCGGCAGCGGTAATCAGTGAGGCCAGCATAACCAGGAGAAATTTGTAGCCCTCGACATGCAAACCCAGGAAGGCCGCGCTCTCCTCCCCAAGCGCAAAAACATCCAGCACACGCGTCAGGCGCGAGGCCACAAGTAACCCGATGAGGACCAGCAACCCCACCAGCAGAACTTGCCACCAGCCAGTGACCGCGATCCCACCGGAGAGCCAGTTAAACAGCGATTGCAAGGAGAAGTCATTACGTGGGAAGAGCGTCAAAAGCAAGGTCTGCAACGCCACCATCACCGAATTAACGACGACACCCGCCAGCAGCAACGTCACTACAGGAGTCCGACCGCCCACGCGTGCGATACTATAGACAAATAGCACCGTCGCAAGCGCCCCTATAAACGCCAGGATAGCCGTGAGGGGAAAGAAGGTATCATAGAGCGCCGCGACCGGCAAGACAAAGGAGATGGTCGCCCCCAGGGCCGCGCCTGACGAGGTACCGATAAGAAAGGGGTCCGCCAGGGGATTACGCAAAAGCCCCTGAAAAAGGACGCCTGCGACCGCGAGCGCGGCTCCCACCAGGGCCGCTCCCACCACCACGGGCATACGCAACTGCCAGATAATAATTTCGACGCTGGGATCCCAGGTGGGCTGAAAATGAAATAGACCCGTTCCATTCACGATCACCTGTGCAATTGTAACGAGGGGAATAGGTGTCGAGCCAAGGCTGACCGCTAGCAACATTGCAGCTAGCAAAAGGACGATAAGCAGGCCATAGACGACTGCCGATGACCTTCGATGCCCTACAGGAGGCGGCATAGGCAGGCTCTCTTTAGGAGAGACAGGAAAAAGCGTTTTCATGAGATCCTTTTTACACGCGAAGGAACCTCTCTGTCCTGGTCGAATACAGGTATCCTGGCTCCTGGCTTATAGCGCGGCTCTACC
Source organism: Ktedonobacter sp. SOSP1-52 (assembly GCF_016587395.1). Classification (NCBI taxonomy): domain Bacteria; kingdom Bacillati; phylum Chloroflexota; class Ktedonobacteria; order Ktedonobacterales; family Ktedonobacteraceae; genus Ktedonobacter; species Ktedonobacter sp. SOSP1-52. The sequence goes on along the minus strand of NZ_BNJH01000003.1, from coordinate 1,332,952 downwards.
TGCCTTCCCATCTGCTAGACAGTGGCATAACCTCTTACGAAGAGGGAGAGCAACTCACCAGTTACAGTAGCGCGACTGCGACGGTTTCACACCATCTTCCCTGCGCATTGCTGCCTGCTTCCATAGGCACACGCCCTTTCACAGCACAACAACACATACTTCTGATCCGAAAACCCTGAGCGCGAAGCGCTAGACACGCAAGTGAAGGCTTGTCCCTGAATGGGGATGGGTTTCGGAATAAGATCATATCGACGAGAACTACGAAAGTACCAGGTTTGATACGAATAATTAAGTATAGGCAATCATTTTTACCTGTGTCAATGCATGAGGTCTCATGCCCGGAAGTAACGTGGGTGCCTGAACTTAGGTACAGTTGACAAGAATCAGGGCAGGCAGGATACTACAACTAGTCAGAAGTAGCCATCCTGGCAGCTGGGAGCAGCGTCATCGCTTTCATGACAGGGAAGAAGAGCCACTACCCGCGTTCAATGAAGAGCCAGCAGGCATGCTTAGCACATATATATGCTTTATGAGGATAAGTTAATGGCATTAGAAAAAATTTTTTTTAGACAGGTAATGGGTCGCTTTGCCACTGGCGTTACCGTCGTCACGACGCGTCATCAAGAGGTTCTGGGCGGCTTAACCGTGAACGCATTCTGCTCCGTCTCGCTTGAGCCGCCCCTGATTCTGATTTGTGTGGATCTCAAAAGTCAAACACTCCCCCTGATTCGCGATAGCAAAGTCTTTGCTGTCAACATGCTGACGCAACAGCAAGAAGAGCTTTCCAACTGCTTTGCCACCTCAAGCCCTGAGCGCTTCGACTTTTTCTGTAACGCGACGCATCATACCGCGGTAACAGGTGCGCCTATTCTCGACAAAACGCTGGCATTCATTGATGCACGCGTCGTCGCGGAATATCCTGGTGGTGATCACAGCATTTTTCTGGGACAGGTCGCGGCAATGGGAACGGCCGAGCGCACACTCTTCGTGGAGGATGGCTTTGACCAGCACTATGATGCAGCCATAGCTAATGGGCAGAATGGCTCTAGCCAGCATGCAGATCCATCTCCACTGCTCTATTATCAAGGGCAATATCGGCATCTTGGAAATCTACAACGCAAGCCAACGCTAACTACGACCGGGACCGCCCATGAAGATGGATCCAACTAATACATTACATTCCAGGCAAGAGGAACTCCAGGTCCTGCAAACACAGATCAAGGCCTGTCGACGCTGCCAGGAGGCAGGCTATATTCCCTGCGCCCAACCTATCGTCAGCGGTCGGGTAGCCGACCAGGTCTTCGTCATTGGACAGGCTCCTGGACACCGCTCAGTCGCCAATAATAAACCCTGGAGTGGTCCGGCAGGTCTTCTTCTCCAACGCTGGCTAGAGCAAGCAGGCTTCCCCGCGGGCTATCTCTATGAGCATGCGTATTTGAGCTCACTCACACACTGTGATCCAGGGAAAAATCCCCGTGGCAATGGCGACCGCAAGCCCTCGCGCCAGGAAACTGAGCTTTGTCGCCCCTTTCTCGACGCCGAACTGCGCCTCGTTCAGCCACGCGTCGTGCTCCTGGTGGGAACCATGGCGATTGAAACTTTTTTTGGAAAAACGAGGCTCGAAGATCTCATTGGCACCTATAGCGAACATCATGGCACTCTCTTCTTGCCCCTTCCTCATCCCTCAGGCGTGAGTCGCTGGCTCAATGATCTCCAGCACCAGCAACTCCTTCAACAGGCATTGCAGTTGCTTGCACAATGGCGCATAGAGTATGAACTATAAGCTAACGCCAAAAGGCACGACTCATCCACATTCGTCATCCGCCCTCTCCTCCTCAGTGAATCGTGCCTTTTTTGATTATGCTTCTTGCTTGTAGCAGTGCGCTGCAAACAGGCTACTCTTTCGCCCGCTCGCGCATATGATACTCATGCACGCCCTTCTTAAGTGTTCCTAGCGCCAGAGTAGCACAGGTCGGGCGCGTCATGACCAGTTCGCGCCCAAGCTGATCCATCAGGTCCTCAAAGCTAAGGGCCTCAATCTCTTCAGGGGTCAACCCCTCAACCAGCTCAGTGACATACGAGGCTGCGGCCCGACTGATGGTGCAACCCTCGCCCTCCCAGCCAATATCCTCCAGCTTGCCATCCTGCCCAAAACGAGCTTGCATAGTGATCACGTCGGCACAACCAGGATTACCGCCGCTCAGGCTAACATCTGGTTGCTCTACAGCATGATTGTGGCGCGGATTTTCGTAGTGATCAAGCAGAAACTCAATCGCCTCTTGACGATCCATGTAGGAAGCCTCCTTGGGACTGAAACAGGCTCTTTGGGTTGCCTGCTCCTTGCATCTATCTTGCAACGCAAAGAGCAGCGATACCCGCCTCTGGGGGAGAGACGCGGCCCTCTCCACTTTGCTGGCTATCGCTACTCCCTGCAATAATTTATGGCTTATACCTTCTTGTTATCGGCTTACTGCTCTATTTCTCGATAGGAGAGCGCACCAGGTTTCCCCACTCGGTCCAGGAACCATCATAGTTGCGTACACGAGGATAGCCCAGCAGCCTGGTCAGCACGAACCAGGTATAGGCGGAGCGCTCGCCGATGCGGCAGTAGGTCACGACCTCGGCATCGGGTGTGACATCCTTGCTGCCATAAATCTGGCGTAGCTCCTCAGCTGACTTAAAGGTGCCATCGGCGTTGGCTGCTGTGCCCCAGGGAATGCTCTTCGCACCAGGGATATGTCCACCACGCTGCGCGCCCTCCTGGGGATAGTTGACCATGTGAATAAGTTCGCCCGTGTACTCCTGTGGTGAACGTACATCCACCAGGCGACGTCCAGGATTTTTGAGGCCAGCCAGCACATCTTCGCGATAGGCACGAAGTGTCTCATCGGCAGGCTGCGCATGATAGGTAGAAGGAGTTATCTGCGGCACCGCTTTGGTCTGAGGACGCTTCTCGGCCTCCCACTTTGTGCGGCCACCGTTCATAATCTTCATCTTCGTATGCCCATACATCGAGAAGAGCCAGAATGAATAGCAGGCATACCAGTTGTTCTTGTCACCGTACAGCACAATCGTGGTATCATTGGTAATGCCCCAGCGGCTCATCAAGCGCTCAAATTCCTGCTGATCAACAAAATCGCGCGAGAGTCTATCCTGCACATCCACATGCCAGTCAAGCTTCACCGCCCTGGAATGTGACCAATCTCGTACAGCAAGACATCTTCATCAGCCTCGATAATGCGAATTGAGTCATCCTCTAGATGCTCAGCAACCCAACTTGTCTCAACCAATACCTCTGGATGCGCGTACCCGGAGGCCGCATTTACAGCCGCACTAGTCTGTTCTGTTCCTGACATATGTCAAACCCTTCCTCAAAATACCTATAAAATCTATAGCAAACGCTTCAAGCTTCCTCTCAGAAACCCTGAGCGCGGAGCGCTAGCCACGAGAGTGGCGCGTGCCCCCAAATGGGGGTTAGTTTCTGTATGAGAATACAATGGTTGCCATAGGATGAAACGTCTCAAAGCATGCCCGATAACGTCCATACATTACCAGGGATAACAAAATGGACACTCGTTATATTCTACTATCCAACTCGGAATTAAACAAGTCGTTATGTGTACCCCGAAAGAGATGCTCAAGACGTTCGGCCAGAGCGGTGTTCCGTAGTGCCACCCGGTCGTTACGGACTGCCATCTCCAGCGCCTGCGGCTGCCCTATGATGACACAAAATCGCTTGGCACGCGTAATTGCTGTATATAACAAATTTCGCTGGAGCAGCATACGATGCTCACGATAAAGCGGCAAAATCACCACGGGATACTCACTCCCCTGACTCTTATGCACGGTCACCGCGTAGGCCAACACCACTTCGTCCAACTCATGAAAGGCATAGCTGACAAAAAGCGGTCCTGCCTCCTCTACAAACTCAACTTTGACCGTGGAGTTCTCCTTATCAATGGCGCGTATCCAGCCCACGTCGCCATTGAAAACGCCCTTATCATAGTCATTGCGCGTCTGCATGACCTTGTCACCAATACGAAAGACACGGTCTCCCCATTCAACCTGGACATGCGTATTGAGATTCAGGCTCTCCTGTAGCTTCTCGTTGAGCAAGGTGACACCCATGGCTCCCTTGTACATGGGAGAGAGCACCTGGATGTCTGTCAGGGAGTGAAAGTTATAGCGCGCAGGCAAACGGCGCTTTACCAGGTCAATCAGCAGGTGTTGACCACGTGCCGGGTCCTCCTCGTGCATAAAAAAGAAGTCACTGTGTGGCTCGACCTTGAGCGAGGGAATCTGCCCATTGTTGATCTGGTGAGCGCTCACGATGATCTTGCTTTGCTGGGCCTGGCGAAAGAGTTCCGTCAGGCGTACCACGGGAATAACCTCGCTTCTGAGCAGATCGCGCAACACGTTGCCTGGTCCCACGGATGGTAGTTGGTCCGCGTCACCAACAAGCAGGAGATGGGCATTGCGCGGCAGGGCTTTGAGGAGATGGTAGAACAGCAAGATATCGACCATGGAGAACTCATCGACGATCACAAATTGATGTGGCAGGGGATGGTCTTCGTTGCGCTGATAGCTATTATCATGCGGGGTATATTCCAGCAGGCGATGCAGCGTCTTGGCCTCAAGACTTGTGCCCTGGGTGCCAGTCGCCTCGCTCAGGCGCTTGGCAGCCCGGCCCGTGGGCGCTGCCAGGGCCACATCAACTTTTCGATTGCGGAGCAGCATCAGCAGCGCCCGAATAGAGGTTGATTTGCCAGTACCAGGGCCACCAGTCAGAATGGAAACCTTCTGTGTATAGGCCTGCTGTACCGCCTGGCGTTGCGTGTCCGTTAGAAGCATATTGCGCCGCTGTTTGAGCAACTGGAAGACGTTCTCCCAGAGTTGCTGGGAGACCGGTGGCAGGTGACTGGGCGCCTGCATCTGAGACTTCAACAGGCGCGCAGAGCCATTTTCAGCATACCAGAAGGGAGCGTAATAGACGTGAGCCTGGGAAGCTGATGATTCCTCAAGCAGGCTCTCATGGTTTATTGAGTGCTTCGCGGCTTGAAGATCCTGGTGAGCGGGTTCAAGAAAGAGATCCTTGTCGTCGCGCGAGGCTTGTAGAGCATGGTCAAGCGTTTCTGGCGCAATACGCAACTCATCGGAGGCCCGCAACAGCAAATCACGCTCGGTCAGGAAACAGTGCCCATCCTCATTGGCGGCCTGGGCCAGCACATATTTCAAGCCCGAGGCTAGGCGCGCGACACTATCAGCAGGTAGCCCTAGTTTCAGGGCGATCTCGTCCGCCGTGCGGAACCCGATGCCATACACATCCTCAGATAATTGATAAGGATTCGCGCGAATTACTTGAATCGCTTCGCGGCCATATTGCTTATACACACGTGTTGCTAGATTGATGGAGACCTCGTGCGACTGCAAAAAGAGGTGCAGCTCCTTGATCTCGCTCTGCTCCAGCCAGGTATGGATAATCTGATTGCGGTCACGCAGGCTCAAACCCTTCACCTCGCCGAGACGCTCTGGCTGCTGCTCAAGGATGGCCAGTGTCTGCTCGCCAAAGTGATCAACAATCAAGCCCGCCTTCTTTGGTCCAATGCCCTTGACCAGGCCCGAACTCAGGTAGCGGAGAATACCCTCAGGCGATGAGGGGAGACGCTGGGTAAAGTTCGTCACACGCAGCTGGCGCCCATAGCGCGGATCGTGCTCCCACTCCCCCTCAAGCGATAACAACTCGCCGACATGTACACCAGGCAAGACGCCCACAATGGTTGTCAAATCGTCCCGAAATAATTTGTTGCTGTTGAGACGAAAACGCGCGACCATATAGTGGTTATCTTCGTTACGAAAGACGATATTTTCTACAGACCCTTCAAGCGTTGCCATACAAACCTATTCCACATTGCCCGCTGGTTTGCGGTATCTAGAGTAAGCAATCAGTGCAAACATCCTTCTCTTTCTACACCCCTATCTTAGCACAGGGGAAGGAGCATTTATACACTGCTAACAAAAGCGTCATTTATGCCTATACGCATTGTTGCTATATTTAGCTACGTTGTTGTGAGAAAGGATGACTTAGGATATAATAGCTAATGCATCCCTTACCCACAGCGACACCCTGTCCTTGTATTGCATCACTCTACTTGCCATTACGGCAGATCGCAAGTGAACAGTTTGTTATGAGTGGAAAACCCAGCGGAAAAGTGACATATCGTCAACAGTACACGCGGTGTGGAAAAGAACGCTGCCGGAAATGCCGAGAAGGTGCAGGTCACGGCCCCTACTGGTATGCCTACTGGAGTGAAAAAGGGCGTACAGTCAGCCGCTATATCGGCGCGAAACTGCCACCAGAGATCGCACTAGAGCTCGCACACGCAAAGGACACTCCACTAGAGACCCCTGCTCTTCCATCTTCCTCAGATCTATCCCAGGCAGAACCAGTTCTTCGGGTATATCTGCTTGGGCAGTATCGCATCATGCGTAAACAAGGTGACGCCTGGGAACCAGTAGAGAGCCGTACCTGGCATCGTAAACGCGCACGCTCCCTGCTAGGCTATCTGCTGAGCAGCCCAGGTCGTAGAATGCATCGCGAACAGATCAGATATCATCTCTGGCCTGACCTGGAGGCTGAGATTGCCGCAAATCGCCTCAATGGTGCCGTTCATGAGCTACGCCAGATATTGGAGCCTGACCTGGAGCGCCCCGCCACTTCGCGTATGCTCCGCCTCGAGCGCGACATTTTAGAGCTTGCCGATAGCTCACGCATCTGGGTTGATGCCGAGGCCTTTGAGCAGCGCGTCAAGGAGGCCAGCGCAGCCACAGACCAGGAGATAGCTCTGCAACGGCTAGAAGAGGCCGCAAACCTCTATGCAGGGAGCTATTTACTGGAAGAACTCTATTCCGAGTGGGCCACGCCACGGCGGGATGCTTTACAGCGGACCTGGGTAGGTATGTTGCTACGCCTGGCCCAACTCTATATCGCAGAAGAAAAGCCCATCAATGCCATTGAGGCGCTGGACCGTTTACGCACCGTCGAACCGACCAATGAGATCGCGCTCCAACGCCTGATGATCTTGCTTACACATATGGATCGCCGTGGGGAGGCGCTACAAGCCTATATTCAGCATGTTAAGTTATTAGAAAATGAATATGAGGGCGAGCCACTCCCTGAGACTACAGAGCTCTATGAGGCCCTTCTCAAGGGGCAAGTTCCTCTCCTTGCTGGGAACACCTCTCCCCCTATGCCTGCGGTACCTGCTTCCCCTACATCGGGCATACCCAGGCCAGAGGCAGCTCCCCAGCAAGAGCCAGCCACCATGGCCCATGTACTCCATACGCTCACAGCTACCTCGACCTTACATTTCGCGCGCCCATCCTTCCAGCTGAGCCGCCACAATCGAAGTCCCTTAATTGGCCGCGGACACGAACAGGAGATACTGCGCAACGTTATGCACGCCATTACAAGCGCAGAACCGCAGTTAGTCTTCGTAGAGGCATCCTCCCTTCCTCTCGCACAGACTCAACCACTACGGCGTGTCCCACATTTCCTCATGCTTCAAGGCGAGGCTGGTATTGGGAAGACACGCCTGGCAGAGGAGCTAAGCCTGGAAGCCTACACCCAGGGCTGGACCGTCGCCTGGAGCCGCTCCTTTGAACAAGAAATTACGATTCCCTATCGCCCCTGGATCGAGTTGCTCCGCACACTCCTGCAAAGCATTCCAGAGCTTGCTCCCATCTATGCAGATTCCCCCTATCATACACTTGAACCAGCAACCTCAGAGCCTCTCAAACTCTCATTACACCTGGAACAGCTCAGTACACTCCTGCCTGAGCTTTCACAGATTACGCCTCTCACCAATCCCAGTCCGCCACCCTCGGCGATTTCACTTGAACAGGATCGCCTGCACCTGTGGGAATCCACCTTACACCTCCTTGAGAGCTTAAGCCAGGTGGCACCGCTCCTCCTGGTCCTGGATGATCTTCACTGGGCGGACGATAGCAGCCTGGACCTGCTCACGTATCTTATTCATCACTTCCGCCAACAGCATATCCTCGTCATCGCTACCTGTCGCGACAAAGAGCTCACCGCCCAGCATAAAATTCGGACGATGAATGCGGACCTCTGCCGGGAACAGGCCCTGGTCAATCTCCCGATCGCCCCGCTCTCTAGCGACCAGATCGGAACGCTTGTCTCCTACCTGCCTCGAGACCTGGTGCATACGATTCAACAGCAGGCAGCCGGCAATCCTTTTTTCGCCGAGGAGCTTGCTCGCTTCGTAACTATTCCCATAAGCAAACACGCCCTCTCAGGATCACCAGACGCCCTCCTCAAAGGGGCCTCCTTACAGCCTACGCTGCAACAGGACATCAGAGGAGAGCTCGCTAGCTCAGCCCTACCAGAGGGCATCTTTGCCGTCCTTGAACGCCGCCTCCATAGGCTAAGCACCAACTGCCGTTCACTGCTTAACAGGGCCGCTGTGCTTGGTGGCTCCTTTGAGCTGAATCTGCTGCTACCAATGGCAAGCGAGCACAGTGAGGACATGATTCTAGATCTCCTCGACGAGGCATTGCAGGCGGGACTGTTGACGGAAGAGGGGAATGGGGCGCATATTACCTATCACTTCTGGCATCCGCTTATCATCAGTCATCTCTATGAGCGCCTCTCAGCGGCACGGCGAGCGCAGTTTCATCGGCGTGCGGTTGAAGCGATTAAGAGCGCCAATAGTATGGCCCCCCAGGAGAAGTTGGCGGCCGATATTCTCTACCATCTTATACGTGGTGGCGGCGAGATCAGGCAGATTGGCCATTATGCTGAATTAGCTGGCCATCACGCCTATGCCCTGGCAGCTTATCCCGAGGCGCAAAACTTTTATCGCCAGGTTCTCTATGCCATTGCCTATATGCCTATTCATGAGGCCGAGACCGAAGACATTGTGCACCAGATAGGCCATATCGCCTCGCGCACTCTGGAGAAAGCGGTTGAAGACCCGCTCCGTGTGTGCCGCGTCCTTGAGCGTATCGCCGAGTGCAATCTGGTTTTAGGGAATTATGAGGTCGCACGTGCATGCTATCATAGCATACTCTCGATCCGCACCGACTATAGTTTTATGCAACGTGCCTATCCCTCCCATATGCCACAAGCAGACCAGGCCTATCAGGAAGCTCAGATTCGCGCCCTCCTCTGGCGCATGATCGGCTATACCTGGTCATCCTCCGGAAATTATCGCCTGGCCCAGGAGTGCTTTATTCGAGGACGCGTTGTGATGCAAGAAGCAGGCATTATTAGCGGAATAACCTGGGCAAGTCTTCAATCGCAGTACGCGGCCCTGCTACGCTTACTCGGACATTTTGAGGAAGCTCAGCGCTTACTACAAGAAGCTCTGGAGATTCTCTCAGCGGCAATTCCGCTGGCGGGGCAGAGGCAGCACGATGGCTACTGGCTGCCCGGTATATATCCCTATTCACTATCTACATCCTCCGAAGCGCCACAGATAGTGCAACCACAGACCCGCATTGAGCGCGCGCTAAGTGGTGATCCAGTCGAGCTGGGTTACGCCTATGAGCGGCTGGGTACCGTCGAAATATGCATGGGAGATACTCAGGAAAGCCTGTGCCACCTGTTTCAATCGCTTGAGATTTTTGAACAGGCTGGACTGGTCTCCCACCAGACTGTCACCTGCAACAATATTGGCGCCGTCTATATGCTCAGGCGTGAGCATAATGAAGCGCGTAAGTACTTGCGACGCGCGGTTGAGCTGGCCGAACGCATTGAAGAGCTGCCCATCGTGGCCCTGGGCCTGGGCAATCTTGGCGAGCTTTCACATCAGAATGGAGACCTGCTGGAGGCCGAGCAGTTGCTGCTCCGCTGTATCGCCACATGCGAGCAAGTCAAGAACGACGATAACCTCAACTGGTTTACGCTTGAAATGGCAGGCATCCAAATCGATAAAGGGGACCTGGATAGGGCACGTACCTATCTGCTGCAAGCGCTGCGTATCAGTCGTGGCATCAAAAGTACACGTAACGCTCGCTATGCGCTCCTCAAGCTAGGCGAACTGCGCCTACATCAGGCCAACGCCTTTCACCCAGGGCAGCCACAATCACCCTCTACGCCACAAGAACAACGCCTGCTACGCCAGGTGTCCCAGACACTCCAGCGCGCGGTCACCCCCCAGAATCAAGAGGAGATCGAACGTGAAATGCTTCTGGAGGGCAACTTTCTCCTGGCAAAGCTGCACTTCGTGCGTGGCGATTGGGCCACAGCCACCCGGCTAGCACACTCAATACTAGAACAGGCCCAGGATAATCAGATACAGACCGCTCTTGAGCGTGCCTACTGCCTGCTTGGGCAGATCGAGAGTACACGCCAGAACTATGCCCAGAGTGATCACTACTTTGCACAGGCACTACAGCTCTGTCAGGAGCATCAGCTACGCCTGGACTATGCCCGAACCCTGGCCAGCCACGGCTTCTCACTGCTCCAACGCTCCCCTCAGCCAGGCCTGACCCAGAGCACAACAGAGCAGGCATTGGTCGCTCTTCATCAGGCCCGAGACCTCTTTGCCAGCAGCCACGCCACGCGTGATCTTTTTGCAATCGAGCAACTACTAACGTCTCTAGAGTATAGTTCCAAACCACAAAGCGCTGTCTCACGAGATTAAGCGTTCTATTGACCGCTTGATTTCACGAGACAAGGCTTGTCCTTTGGCTTCGTGAGGGGAACGACAATCCTCACTGGATGGACTACCAGGGATGCAAGCACCCCTTTACCATCCTCTACCCCCTTTGGCCCGAAGGCATCAGGGGCTACTTTCCGTATGATGTTACCAGCGCCGTTGATATCAGCGTTGAGCGCGCATGCATTGGATGCGCGGTAGAGTCCGCGCTTGACGCGCTTCCCGCTGAACGTGTGCTTCTCCTTGTCATTATTCGGGTCATGAACCGGCAATGGGTCCAGGTCGAGCAGGCTGGCTTTTGACGTGTAGGATTCTTCGGTGATCTCTACACGAATACCAACCAGGTGCGCCTTGTAGGTCAACATGGCAATAAAGCGAGCGTGCGGAATCTGGACAAAGTGTTGATTGTTCCGCTTCCCCAGGTTCGCCTCTTGCTTCCAGCCATCATTCTTGCCGATGCACAACACTCCGATCTGTTCTTTCACCAACAGGTCAATAATTCGCTTGCTGACAGTGTGCATGTAGTGGTCGATGCGCCTGGTCCGCTTGTTCGTCATGCGCTCCATACGCCTGGTTGTGCCTGTGTGACCGAGCTTGCTCTGAAGTTCTGCTTTCCGCTTGTTGTAGAATTGGTTCACGCTTTTTACTGGACGCCCGTTAACAAGGACTGACCGAAAGCCAGGTTTGTTTGAAGTTAGCGCTACCAGATTATTCATGCCAATGTCTATGCCAGCGTAGTAGGCAGGGTTCACATCAGCCTGCTTGACTTCTTTCTTGTAGATTACCTCGACCACGTAAAAGCCCTTGCGTGGAACGATACGGACTTGATTGATGGCCTTCTGCTTTGTTTGCACTTCGATAGGAAGCATAGAAGGTTTGATTATGCCGCGCTTTAAGCCCTTCTTGCCTTGGCTCAGAGCCTGAATGGTGTAGACCAGGATGTTACGCCCCTCTGTCTTGTGTTTGTCGGGTAAGGGAGCCTGGGTCGCCCCATCTCCCTCCCCTAAGAACCGCACGTGACAGTTACCCATCATGCGGCTCAAGCTCTCTGCATCTCTTTGGCACGTCTCCCATGTATTTGTCTGTGGCATGGGGCGTGAACGAGCCTGAGATTTTCCTCTTCTTCGCTCCCGCCTTTCGCCATCTCCTTTTCATGGTGGATGTGGATGTTGATATTCTCCTCGTTGAATAGATGCTGTTGGCATATCGTACATTTCCAGTGCTGGCTTTCGGCCACTCGGTAGAGCTTTGAGCCTTGCGCAAAATATGCTTTTCCATATTTTGTTCTCCGTTGTGTCCAATATGCTTGCAGCGTTGGGTCATCGGGTGAGGCGTTCCCTTTCACCTTGATATGGCGAGTAATGGTCATATCTGCTGTTCTGTAAAGGTAGTAGTCTCTTAACTCGCCCCGCCTATCGAGGGCTCGTCCTTTGAATACCCAGTGATTTCCCCCAATTCTTCCGAAGTAGCGAGGGATGACCCAGCGGATGCCTTTGCTTGGGTGTCTTCTTTTCGCCCATTTGATGAGCAATTTCACCATATGGTGATCGAAGGTGGCAAAGGTCTTTTTGCTGACCACATACCTGTAGTAATTTGCCCAGCCTCTTAGGATGGGGTTGAGTACCTGGATAACTTCTCCGGGTTCCACATTCGGATGGTTCTCCAGCCATTCCTTGATTTCTCTCAGTTTGACTTGTACTTTTCCCTTTTGGGGCTTGATCAGGCATTTCCCATTGTAGCTTCGGACATTGAAGCCTAGAAAATTGAACCCTTCCGATAAATGCCGGATGTGGGTTTTTTCTTCGTTGAGCTTGAGTCCTCGCTCGGCCAGCCAGTCTTTGATTTTGGGGAGAATGGCTTCGATATCCTCTTTTGTTTCAGCGGTGACCACAAAATCGTCCGCATACCGTATGAATCCGTATTTGGTGACGCTTCTGTTTCTCATCCGTTCCCCTTCCTTGACTCGACGAACCTTCTTTTCTTGGTTGATCCATCGTTCCATACCGTCTAAGGTGGTATTTGCGAGAAGAGGGCTGATGACCCCGCCTTGTGGGGTTCCGCTTTCTGTTGCGTTGAATATTTCCGCCTCCATATATCCTGCCTTCAGCCATTGTTCTATCCATCTGCGTCCTGGACTCTCTCCGATGGCGGAAAGGATAAATCCGTGACTGATATTATCGAACGCGCCCTTGATATCGGCGTCCAGTATCCATTCGTCCTTGCTGTTCGCATTCAGTCGTGTCCAGCATTGATCTATGGCATCCTGGCATCCTCGTCCTGGTCGGAACCCATAGCTGTTTTCTTCAAAACGTGCTTCCCATTCCGGTTCCAGGGCGTTTTTGACGACCGCTTGTGCCACTCGGTCCTTTATGGTCGGAATCCCCAACGGCCTTTGCTTCCCATTCGCTTTGGGTATGTACACCCGTCGCGTGGCTTTGACCTGCTCTGGGGTGTACGTTTTCATCTCTTGGGTGAGCTTCATGCGGGCTGATGGCATCGTTACCTTCTGCCCATCAATGCCTGCGGTTTTCCTTCCCTTGTTTTCCTGTGTCACTCTTCGTGTTGATAACAGCAGGTTTGCATGGCTTCGCATCATCAGTTTCTTCAGGCTTCTCACCTGGTTCCACTGACCCTGTTGAGTTGCACGATAAATGCGTTGTCTCAGGTTCTTGACCTTCTTTTCGACCTGGGACCAGTCAATAGAATCCCAGTCTTGATCCGGTTCTTCCGCTCCGATGTCTTGAATGACGCTATCTTGCACGGTCGTTCAGTTCCTTTGTCATGATTTATCGTTGAGAACCCGCTGGAAGTCTGCCATCTTTCAATGTGAGGCAAAGCTTGAACCTCTATCCTCCGCGTTACCAGAGGCATTCGCTTTTTCCAGCATCCTTTACCCCCTGAGTATTCTGCTTTCCTTGCGGTCGGCTTACTCTCTTACGAGAGAACTCATGGGGCTTACTGTAGTTCCAAGTGTTGAGATGCGTTCAGGTCGGGTCCTGCCTATGTTCCGGTGGGACTTGTTCTATCGTCTGACAATAAATACCTCTCTCAGACCGCCCACGTACCTTTTGGTCAGAGTGTTTGCAGCCTTATTTCACTCTTTACTGCTAACGAAACGTTAGAAGCAGTTCACTTGCGTTAACCCTTTTGAACTTCCCCTAGCCCGCTCCCGATTTAGGCTACCAGGAGCTAAGACATTCGTGGTCTGCACTCCATCAGATTCATTACTTACTACTGATGTGACCGGGGTGGGACACCCTTTTACGTAGGGACAACGGGATAGAATCCGTTGGGAAGGTCACTTCTTTCCTTCCACTCGATAGACACTTAGCTTGCTACATCGCACGTACTTGGGTATTTTGGGGCGCCCCTGAAACTTAGATGGGTCTTCCTTGTAGGCTTCAAGCGCCTCAAAGAAGCTTTCCCAGTTGTGATCAAGGACCATCAGGATTTGTTGACTGACCTTTGCTGGTAAGGCCTTGTATGCCTCGTGTGACTGCATCCGCCGTTGCACCTCATTGTAGTTGAGATATACTCCTTCGTGGATGAAGGATTGACGGATCTCATACAGGGCCGCATTGTACAGATTCTTTGACTTGAAGGCTGCCTCATCGATGACGGTATACCGTGGATCACACCTGTCAATCACGTGTTGCTCAACATGCTGCATCGTTTTCACCTCCCTTCTGCCTTTGTTTCTCTACTGGTCCATTCTTCCATTAATAAGCAATGAACACTAAGCGGATATGTTGAGCATCTGGAAGGGTCGCATTATTGGAGAAAGAAACAGATTGTACGCCTGTGTGTGCTAATAACAGGCTCTTGGCCTGAGCTTGGCTCTTGCCTGCAATGCTGGTCTTCATACGCTCCTGCTCAGCCTGGGAGAACTGATATACCCATGCGCTTGCCCCTGTCGCCTGTATGGTCGTTGTCCCTTGTGCTGTGGTGGTGATGTGAACCTCTCCGCTTGGTGTGTACCCGGCTCCTAATTGTTGCTTTGCCTGGGTAGTGAGTGCCTGGGTGAGTAATGTTTGAAGGGCTTGTGTCTGATAGACGATGCCTGTACACGTCTCATCCAGGATCACATGCACACTTGCTGCGTCTTCTCCTGGCTGGTGGTTGGCGCTCGTCTTCTGCTGGCAGTGTAGCGACGTGACAAGGGTTTCTGTGCTCTGGACCTGGGTTTGTAACGCCGCGGCGGTGCTCTGGTCAAGGCTGGCTTTCAAGCTCGCGTCTGCGGTGTCGATGTCGTGTTGGGTGACGGTCTGATAGTCGCGTGCGTCTTGCCCGCCGCTAAAAGCTCCGTTCACAGCCGAGATATTGACGCGACAGCAGGGGCCATAGATTGCGCCTGCCTTGAGGTTGCCTGCTGGTCCTGCCTGGATCGCGTGGGCGCTGACGCTCGCCTGCCCAAAAGTGGGATAGCTTGCCGCGCCTATATTCGCGTCTTGATCGGTTGTAACCTGGGTTCCGTTGGCTGCGATGACAAGGGTTCCTGCTGGTATCGTCTGCGCATAGGTCGCTGCGTTGTAAAACGTGATGTATCCGTGCGATGCTTGGGCGTCCTGGTGCGCTTTCCCGGTGGTGGCAACGGTACGTGCCTGGCTCATCGTAACAGTGGGAAGTAGTCTTCCTGGCACCTGGCGGTGATTCGGGTCGGCACTCCCGATTGTGACAGTAAAGCGGGTTTCTATCGTGCGTGTGACTGGAACAAGAGTAACCGTCGTGGTCGCTGTCCAGAGAGGGAACAAATACAGCAGATAACCAACAAAAAGCGCACAGGCGCATACCATGAGGCCGAGAAACACAAGGGGGCGCGTGTGCACCCCTGCCCACGCTAGAGGCTTTCTCCCTCGTGGCTCTGGCTTCTGGTCAATAGGCGGGATACTTTCAATGGCGCTGGCTGGCTCCTCTGGCTCTGCTTCCTCTCTGGGGTAAATGTGGATCTCGATGTTATACATGCGGCGTTCACGGTCGTACTCGTGGTTGGCATACATAGGTGGGATGTCGTCCGTCGTGCGCGTCTGCTGGCTCTGCTGGTCAAGCTCGCGTAAAAGCTGGTCTAAGTCGTTCTGCATCTGCTTGTCTTGCATGGGGTTCCCTCCAACAGGAAGGGGAAGAGCCCAGGTTGATGAGACTCTTCCCTGAGACATTAGGCGTTTGGGATACCATCCCACGGTGCTTTGCAGGTGTCGAGAGGTCCAGCACTAAAGGCGATGTAGAAAAGGACCCCTTTGTTGAGCTGGTCGAGCTGGTCAAAGAAGCTTTCTGGAACAGTTCCACGCCAACGAATGACGATATAACCATCGCCTGACGTGTTGGTTTTGCCATAGGAGACTAATACGGCTTGTACGGGGCGTTCTTCTTGGAACGTGGTTTGAAAGTTCAGGGCAAGGGTGGCTGTGATGGGCTCAGCACACGAGACAACCACGTATTCATCATCTCCGCTAAACATGATGCTCAAAAGGTCGTTGACGCGTTCTGTCAACATGTGTATGGTTCGGCGTGGTCCCCTGGGGTCACTCTCCTGCGGTCGCGGTGGTTGCGTGACCTGTATGGGATACGCTGGTGTGACAATCACTATTTGACCTCCTTCATAGGAGTATTGCTAAACACGTCGTTCTCGTTCTTGTAGGCGATGCTCTGCTCTCCAACCGTGACAATCATGTCAGGCTTACCATCTCCATCCAGGTCTTTGAATGTCACCTGCGCAGGCGTCAAGTCTTGCCCACTTCCTAACAACGCAATGCCTGTTTTGTAAACATGTGTTTTGCTTGGGTCGCCTGCTGGCATTTCAATGACGGTAATCTGCCTATGCAGATTGAGCACAATGAAGTGGGATGGAGTCACGCTTGTATCGTGGTTGTGGCCGACAACAGCGTCGATCTGGTAGGTACGGGGGCGTCCATAATGGAGGTCGTCTTGCCACATCTGCCACGCCTGTTGTCCTATGCCAATGCCAAGCCATCCTCCAACCATCAACACGCCTGCCAGTCCTACATAGGCAGGCCAACGGGGAACATGAAACGGCATGGAAGTGCCAACCGGCAAGGGTGGCTGGTGTTGCCTCTGCGGCCTTGGTTGGTCATGGACATACACCTTGACCCGACGCGTTGCCTGCGCGTCTATCCTTCCTGGCTGATAAGTGCCTTGGCGTACGACACTGGTATGGGTGCGTGTCTCATACAAGGGCTCTTCGTCGATCTGCTCTTGTGTGTCTCTTTCCTCTCTCGGTGCTCTGGTGACGCGCCTGGTGCATATGGGCGGCTGCTCGGTTTCCAACGTTGGACGATAGCGAGAAGGACGCATTAGCGTTCCCTCCTCTCATCGCGTACGGGCTTTGAGGTGCTGGCTTGTTCCTCTCGCTTGCGCATCGCGTATTGGTAGAACTCCTGGTTCCAGCCGCATACATAGCCATAGCGCCACAGGGCCGGACGCCAGGTGTCGTACATTGCCCATTGCAAGGCATTCTCTACATCCTGGACGACTATCTCGCGCTTAGCAAATGCCAGGGCGAGAAACTCGCACCGTCCCGATTGCACGCCATTATGAAAGGCTGGATCTGCACAGATCAGAATGCTATCAATACCTGTGGACACTGTCTCATCTGTCAGCCTGAGAGTATCTTCTAAGTGAAGACCAAATGAGATGCCGACACGCTGACGTGAGGCGTCTTGCTGCTGCGCTTCTCCATAGAAGTAAGAGGTGGTTCCCGCTCTGTTCTGCTTCATGCTTTTCCTCCTCTCCACCCTCTTGTTACCTGTAAGCAACAAGAGGGTGGCTATTCCCAGCTAGATATGCTTCCCTGCTACATGATCGGTTGCTTCTTGGGGGGTCAGAAGACCGTCGCTTATGTAGCGAGCAACCTCAGCAATGTTACTCCGGTCTTCGTGACAGGGACAAGGTGAAGCAAAACAAAACGGGTTAGCTATGCTATGAAGTTGGTTGTCATTGGGGATGACAGGAAGAAAGTTATCACCATAAGGGGCAGGCTCCTCACAACGCCTGCCAGGTGAGGCGGAGGAAGGTTGTTGAGGGGAAGAAGCTTCCAGCAAGCCCTTCACCCATCCAATGACCCAGCCAGTATTCTCACAGGTTGAGCCAGGAAAGGCGAGTAGGCGATGAACAAGATGTTCGTAAAGGTCATGTTCGTTCAGCGGGGTTTGCTCGTTCTGATAGGCTTGATATCCCGCTTGCACGCCGTGAAAGAAGGCAACATTGGAAACAGTGACTGGCCCATCAGCCAAATGGAAAGCATGTAACGCCATTGAGGCTTGTTGAGACATATGTATCATCTCTTTCTTGACCAGGGAGCCTCTATGCGCTATGCTACGCGCAGAGAACTCCGGGACTTAGCAAAGGTTTTTGTGTGTTCTCACTCACTGGCTCTCGTTGGCAGACGAGAGCCAGTTTTTTCTTGTCTGCAATCACCCCCTAAAAATTAAATGTTTCAAAGTGCAGAATGTGTACTAATATGTAGATAATAGCCTTAAATATCCGCAAAGTCAATACTTATGTCCAATATTACCGCAAAGTGTCCGAATATGCCGTATTTGTTAAGGATTGACAGAAAGTGTAAGAGAGTATTATAGTTTCCCTATAATTGTTTAGGAGGTGAGCAGATTGCCCTTAGAAATTGACGGGGAGAAATACTATACAGCAGCAGAAGCAGCACGCTACCTTAGTATTTCCAGAGATACCTTCTATCGGAATGTCAAAGATAACCTACGACCCTACAAACATGGAGCATTAAAGCGTGATTATTTTCGTCAAACCGATTTGGACAGATATAAAGGTATTTATCCAGCATCAGACGATGATGCTTCTGATATCGGTTCTTAAAGTTTAAGAACCTGAAGCCAAACTGGTCTTATTCAAATTTATTAAGAGGTTCCCTCACGGTTCGCTCAAATTTTAGGGCGTAAAATGGATTGTATTCCCCACTCGGCCAAAATACTTGAGATTAAAATCGAGCATTTTGGCCAAAGCGAGTACCGACTGATGTCCAATCGCACAAAAGCCGGGTGTTTGAGAGCACAATTCTTCAAAACCACCTGAAATTCGAGGCGAGCCGTGAGAAAAACAGGCTAATCTAATGCCAGTTCGTTGGGTAGACGGTGATCCTCATAGTGGTCGTGTGCGTCGATACGCAACCAGAGTTGAATTCGCTCGTGCTCAAGTGCGGTCTCTGGTAGATCTATGAGAAAACGTTCAAGGGTGGTCAACGTTATGGCAAACTTTTCCTCAACGGCCTGGCGAGTCCATTGCTGATACTGTTCAACCATTTCGGCATTGAATGCGTCCACGTCTGTATGTGGAAGGGAGTGACCATCCAGGATCATAAGTGATCTTTGCATGGAGCGCTCCCACCATACAAAGATATGCACCAGCACATCCGGGATGCGAGAAAAGCCTTGTTCCTGTGCATAGCGAGCTTGTTCTTCCTCTGATAGCTCTTGCAACCGTGAAAGGTAATGCTTCCAGCCCTTCTCAAGATCTGCTAAGAGATCTTGACGACTGAATTGCTGATTCTCTGATGACATCTCTTCTTCTCTCGTATGCGTTATCTTTTTGCGAGTTGCTCAAGCAGGCGCTCACGATCAGCCTTGTTTTTTACAACAAATACTTTCTCCTGATACTTTTCAAGGTAATTGCGTAAAAATTCTGCGGTAGGAGGGATCGAAAGCATGAAATACTTTTCAACTTCCTTACGTATATATTCTGGAGTAGGAGGACCAGCATACTCTCTCTGTTCTGCAAGATACTCACGCATGCACTCTTCGAGAGGTGTACCAGCATTTATCTGGTTGAGATAATGCTTGCGGTTATCTTTGAGTAATTTGAAAAGCAATTTTACTCCGTTGAGACCCGGATAAGGGTTGGTGCCGTGGAGACTCTTCGTGATGTGGCGGCGAATAATGCGCCATGCAGCCACGGGCCAGGAGACCTCAAGCAACACGATGTAATCGGCTTGATAGAGCAACGGGTCTGTCCAGATGAGATAGGAGCCATCCGTGATCCATCCAGGCTGCCCAGCAATAGCAAAGGCATCGTCTTCGGTTACCTTCCCATTTTTCAAGCCAATCTGATCGAGTTCGTAATGAGGAACATGAAACCTGACAGAAATGTCCTCTGCCAGGGTCGTTTTTCCGCTGCCAGATCCCCCAAGAATGTATATTTTCATCGTTGATTTTCCTCTCCCTGCACCTATTTGCGCTGTGAATAATGTTTCTCTCGTCGTTTGAGGTTGTGACATTTGTGTTCCCTCTTCTTGAAGATGAACATGAGGAGAACGTGCCAGAAATGCATGCAAAAAAGAACACCAGTGCTTTTTCTGCGACTGGAGGCAACTTCATTGCAGGGCCGGAAAGGAGGTCTCTGAGTGTTGAGAGAGCTGCCAACCTGGAGGAGAAGTTGCTAACCGTATGCCATCTTGTTGTTATGGGCAAAATAAATCGCCTGTCGCATTACGGCGACAGTGTTACATGTGCATCGCTTTTTCTGGCATAGATTAGCTATGGTTTGGCATATACGCTCCCTAGTAAATTAGTGATAGATACCATGTAAGTATACATCAGGCCAGCCACGAAGTACGTAGCTGAAACGTTCTTAAATTCACGGTTCGCTTCAATTTGTGGCAGATGTTACGAATCATCAGCCAGCCGTAAATAGACAGCAGGAGAGAGGCCAAACAGAGCCAAAATCCGCTGTTGAAGAGGTGAAAGAGGCGTCACATGACGTTGAGTGGAGCCAGAAGCACAAACAACCGTCAAGGTCACTTCGCTGAAGGCTTCCAGCAGGCGTTCGGTGGTTGATTGGCTCGTCCGACGTTTCGGATTGCCAGCAAATACCCCGGCAAGCTCCTCTTTCTGTTCCGAGAGGCGCTGTCGGACCACGCCTTCTACCAGTGTGAGGACGCGCAAGGCCAAGGTGAGCAAGCGCACCAACCCGACGCGATGGTCATCGCGTTGCACATACAAAGGGGCAAGCCCCAAGGGACGTCCTTTGAGGGGGGAGACATGTTGCAAGCACAGCCGTCGTACAAGATGCTTTCTTACAAAAGTCGTGGTGGGAAAGCTCCAGTCATGGATGCTTTACACTTACACACAAGTTTGAAAGTTTGTAGAAGATCCGCATGACCATGCGAGAGAAAGACGCCAAGAAAAACGCGTAATGATGCGCAATGATGTGCTTCAAGCCTGGCGAGACACGCGGCTTCTTCTGAGATAAGCGGTCCACTTCTCGTGTGGGAAAAACGAGGCCTGTGCAACGCATCGCCTCCACGTTTTTTCTCCAGATCCAATAGTTGTGTGTAAGTGTAAGTGCTTTAGCGCGAGGAGTTCTCAGTGATGTGATATAACGAGGGCGTGCATTAACATATGCACCTCTCGCCCAGTGACTATTTCATGAAAAGGATTTTTATACCCAATGCAACAAGAAACTGAACTCCAGCAGCAGGCTCGTATACGACATGAAGTCGAAGAAAATCTTGTTCAACTCTTCGCACCCGAGGACGAGGCGCTGCGCACAACCATCACCGCAGCCAAGGAGGCAGGACTACCGGCCATTCACATCAATCCGCTCCAAGGCAAGCTCCTCCAGGTTTTAGCAGCAGCCTGCAACGCTCAGAAAATTCTAGAAATAGGTTCCCTGGCTGGCTACAGCGGCATCTGGCTGGCGCGGGCACTTCCTCCAACTGGTCGTCTGATTACATTGGAAGTCAGTCCCGCGCATGCTGAGGTGGTCCAGCATTCGTTTGAACAGGCAGGGGTCTCCGACCGAGCCGAGGTACGCATTGGCAGTGCCCATGAATTGCTGCCCCAGCTGGTAGATGAAGCCCCTTTTGACCTGGTCTTCATCGATGCAGACAAGCCCTCCTATCCACACTATCTGGACTGGGCTATTCGCCTCAGTCGCCCTGGAAGCATCATCGTTGCCGATAACTGCATACGCGCGGGACAAGCCCTCAGCGAAAGTGCGCTTGACGATCAGGGGGTGGCTGGTCTTTACCAGTATAATCTTCAAACGCTCAAGCATCCACGCCTGCGCGCTATCGCGCTTGCCATGGATGAGGACTACACGGATGGGCTCAATATCGCCGTTGTGCTGCCTGAGGCATAAGAGGAGGTTTGCATGAGTATCGCCAGCGATTTTCATAATCATATTGTGCGTAGCTCAGCTCAACAAATGGTTGAAGCTGCCAGAAACAAAGACATACGCGTTCTGGGGCTCTCAGAGCACGTCTTCCAGATGCGCGAAGCCCATCCCCATCTGCTGCATATGCCTCTGGAAGGGCGGATGCTCACCTATGCAGACTATGTAGAGGAGGTCCAGGCTGCCGGGAAAAACAGGGATGTCGAGGTGCGCCTGGGCCTGGAGGTCGACTTTATACCCGAGCAGAACGAGGTTATCCAGAGCACCCTTCAGGGCCTGCCCTGGGATTTTCTCATCGGTTCAGTTCATGAAGTCGATGGAGTCCTCTTTGAGAGCCTTCACGACCTCGAACGTGCCAAGGGAGAGCGCCTCTGGTCCAGGTACTATACCTTGCTGCGTGCCGCTGTCAGAAGTGGCTATTTCAGTGTCGTCAGCCATCCCGTGCGTATGCGCTCCACCAATCCCTATTTGCCCGCTAACCTGGACGAAGAGCTGGAGCAGCTGGCCGCTGACGCAGCAGAGTATGATGTCGCGCTTGAGATCAATGGCTATGACACCTTGACCTACATTAATCTTGTCCGCCGCCTGGCGCGGGCCTGCGCGAAACATCATACCGCCATCAGCGTTGGCTCTGACGCGCACAATCCCACGCAGGTCACGCAGGCCCATCACTATATAGAACCGCTCTTACGCGAAGCCGGGATCACCTCCATCCGTACCTGGCGCCAGCGCGTTCCAGAAGAGATGGCATTCTAAGAGGCAGAATGCAACCTCATGGCTGCATTTTACTCCAGCCCAGCCAGGTGGAAGACACTGTGGAGGGGTTGGCCTGTTGCGACCACGGGAACACTTCCTGCGCCCCACCAGTGGTAAGATCACTTAGCCAGTAACGCTGTGTGTTACTGGCATACTGGCCGCCGGTGAGAAGATAATGCGCATAGGGGGAGAGAAGCACATTTTCGAATGGAATAGCACTGGCCCCTGGAGCAACATCCTGGATGCGCGCCTTCACCTGCTGGGTGACAACGTCAATTTTGACCAGTTGCCATTGCCCCTGAATATTGCGTATGGTCATAGGAGTATTATCCTGGTCGAAGCCCACCAGCCCCTGGTCCTGTGAGAAGAGATAGCTGCTTCCACCATCAATTCCTACGGCATATATGCCAACCTGGCCAGCAGTAGCCGATGTGTAGTAAATAGCCTGACCATCTGGTCGGAGCCAGAATTGTGGCCGCTCCGCAGTGGATTGCACTACCACCTGTTGCGCGCCGCTCACCAGGTCAATGCGCTTGAGTTGCGTACTCCCTCCTTGCACCAGAGAGAAGTACAAATTATCTTGATAATAAAAAAGCAAACGTGTAGCGCTAATACCGTAAGGCAGGTGCTCGACTTTGTTGTGAACAACATCGATACGCATCAGAGCGCGAGGCGTCATAGCGAAAAGGTAGCGATCATCCGTCGACCAGACCGCGTTATATTCACCATCGCTACTGCGCCGCCCTCCTTCAAGCCGATAGGCCTGGCCCGTCAAGAGGCGATAGACAGTGTATTGCCCATCGTAACAATGATAAAGCATATTCTTGCCGCTATGCGCGATTGCGTCTGCCTGGGCATTATCACAACTTGTGCTTGTTATTACACGCTGTTTGCCACTGAGCGGGTCGAAGACCGCAATCTGCTGCTTCCCACTCTGTGCTACAAGTGCGACAGCCGAAGACCAGTCGCTGGAGAAGCTCAAGTTGGGTGCGGGAGCGGGTGGCAATACCACACCATTGTCTACGGTTTGAGTAGCGGATGAGGTATTGGATGTGCTCTGGAGTGCTCCCGTACGCAGCCAGGCCAGGCGGCTAAAGAGCCCAAAGGAAAGAATGATCACCGCGGCAACCGCAACCAGGGCTAATGCCTTGTTGAAAGATCGACGCCTGGAAGGAGCAGGAAAGGGAAGATCAGGGACAGTCGGCTGCGCAGACTTCGCTGGCAATAAATGAGGAGGCTGAGCTATGGGAGCGCCCTTCGCCTGCTGGCGTGACTCGGCACGCACGACCTGGAGAATGTTATCAACCGTTGAGGGAACTTCTTGCTCTGCGCGCGCTAAATATTCGCGCAACATACCTCGCCCAAGCTCACGCGTACGCCGGGCCTGCTTCAGGGTTTCGCGACAGGAGGCACAATGAGGAAGATGCGCACGAAGATGCTGCAGAAGCTGCGCATCTACATCGCCATCATGTACCAATTCAAATTCAGAGATCCATTCTCCATCCAAAACATCTGCCAGGCGCTCGCAGTCCTTACTCCAGGGGCAAGGCACCTGACTCCCATCCACAACACTGGGCCTACCGTCCTTCATGATTTCCTTCCTGATCGAGACCAGCATTTCCCAATCACGCTAGCTATCCGTGGGACTTGCACCCTGATTTCGTATCTCTCGTGATTAGGATCACTCTCTCTATACGCTACTGCTACTATCCCTAATTGGCGTAATGCTCTACGCTTTTCTTTATAGTCAGCTTTAGGATAGGTATCTTTGTATTCCAGACACCATTTGATAAAAGCCTCTCTTTCAGCTTCCATAGCTAGCCAGTCTTTTTGATCCTTTTCGACCTCATGTAAGTCTGCATGCAATTTCTCTATGTGCTTCTCTAGCTTGCCCAGCTCCTCAATTACAAGGGTTCTAGCCGTCCCTCTGATAAGGGGATTTGTTAGATCCTCGACAAGATTTTTTTGTGTCTCCTGTGCTGTGGCAAGGCTGTTTTTTATCGCCTTTAGATCTGCCTGGCCGTTATATTGTTTCTTAACAGCCTCCATTGCTTCTTGCACTAATGAGAAATCCTTGATAATTTCTCCTACAACCTCCCATACAGCCACATCTATAATGCTCGCATTAATAGTAACGCCCGGGCAAGCCTCTTTGTTTCGTATGCGTTTTCCGCATCCATACCGAGCTTTCCTTAGCCTTGCAGCTTCAGGATCTAACATGTCTTTTTTGCTAATATACGGATCAAAGCCCCGACCAAAGAGATGTCCTCCACAATAACCACAGATAAGAAATCCTGACCTCAATAGATATGCTTCTGGATGCGGATTTTTCCTGGCTGCCTCTTGTTTATTTATTTCAAGCTGTTGCTGTGCCGCTTGAAAGGTTTCATCATCGATGATAACAGGCACGACACCCTCTGGCAGCAAAATTTGTTCCTCAATAGGACGTAAAACTTTAGTACCATTAGTTGTATCATACCTAAATTGATACGCCTTTCCTATGTACCAAGTATTACGTAAAATTTTTGTTACTTGCATTGTATGCCATATCCCCTTTCCTAAGGGGGTAGGAATCTTTTTTTCGTTTAAATCCACAGTGATAGAGCGCACGCTTTGACCTGCGACAAAACGCCTGAACATTTCGCATATTACTTCTGCCTCTTTTTCATTTGTGTAATATGCTGTCCTGTCTTCATTGAAGCTATACCCAAACATGGGCTTGTAAGACGGAATGATGCTAGTTTTTGCCTTTTGTCTTTTGCCTGTATCAGTCCTATCCCGTGTCTTTTCGCGTTCTACCTCTGCAACGAATGCGTAAGCACTCCTCATAAATTCACCCCTCGGGCTTTTATCAAGCTGCTCCTTAACACAGTGAATCTCTACATTATGTTCCTCCATCTCTTCAATGAGCCATGAGAATTGAGACTGTTTTCTTGAAAGTCTATCAAATGTCCTAAAGATAACAGCATCTATCTCCCCTTCTCTATACATCTCTCTCATTTTAGAAAGCTTTTTTCTTTCTCTATATTTAGCACCTGTAAATTGTTCCCTAAACACCTCTACCACTAGAAAACCATGCTCTACTGCATACTCTCTACATTGTTCTTCCTGTACATCTAGGCTAGCCCCATCCTCCTCTTGTGCCTCAGTCGATACACGACAATAGATAGCCGCCCTAATGGGGAGGCCTTTTCTAATTCTCTCTTCCATGCTTTTTGCTTTGTCGAAATCTGCTATGCTCATTTCTTTTTCCTTTTCCTAGCTCTCTCTTAATCTCTCAGAGGCTCTACTAGTAATCACTCTATTTCTCGTGTGCATATGCGTGGCAGTGAGGCTAGAAATGCCCTGCTAGGCATTTTCTGATGTGTCTAGCAGGGCTTTATGGTCTAACTAGTGGGCTTATCGCCCCCCTGCTCTCCCTGCTCTACATAAGGGACAGCAAAGAGGCCGATAATAAAGCCAACATGATAGGCAAGGGTAGCGGGGTCGTCTTCGCATATATCCCTTACCAGCCTTACAAGGTCTATATCATTCTTTGGTTTATCTTCCTGAAACTGTGGATGCCTAGCACTGGCATAGCCAGCTTGTAGGGCGGGGTGCTCTAGGTCAAAGGGGAGATGTAAGATGATCATTATTATTTGCCCTCCTGTGGTGGCTGTTGGCTAAAGCTCCCATCTTTATAGCTATAGAGCGTGACACCTATGCTACTCCCCTCAGTGCCTACCGTGATATCTGGTATACCGTCGCTATTGGCATCCCTGATTTCAAACTGGACGACAGCATTATCAGTCGCACTCTGAAGCATAAACACACGGGACTTTTCCGGGTGGCCCTGTGGGATATCGTAGACCGTGACAAAGCCCCTATACACCTCCCCTAGAAAATGATGCTCCCCTAAATCGTAGTGTGATACGTGACTGTCCCCATAATGCCACTGTGTTTGTAGGCCATTCCACCAGGGAATTACGACCATAACCAGTAGCCAGAGGAGGAGCAATGTACCAGCCATACCAGCCCCTATGATGAGGAGGGCGTTATTATGATGGGGGCGGGCCTCCTGCCCCTCTGTTTCTCCAGTATCATAGACAGGGTATGCACGCTCTCTAGATGTGGGTTTGCGCTTATCCTGGCTATTCTGCCTGATCTGTCTACCGCCCTGGCTACTATGCCCTTTCACACGGGGGACAAGCACGACACGGGGGTCCCCATCATCGTCATACCATTCATCACGGGCTACACAGCCATTGCGAGAGAGGGAACGGGCCTCTAGCTTGTCCTTGCCCTTACTCGTCTTTACCTCTTGCCCTTTGAGGTCCCTTACTGATCTATACATATTGCTGCTCTCCCTCCCTTTCTAGAAAGTCTTTCCAGCTATAATGTTGGTTGCTTCCTGTGGTGTCACTTCGCCAGCAAGGTAGGCTTTCTCTATCTGGGAGATAAGCTCTTTATCCTCGTGACATGGGCAGGTAGGGTGGGGGCGCTCTACAATATGTGTCATGCTCTCAGGAGCTACAGGGATAGCAGGGATAAAATTATCCCCATAGGGAGGTATAGCCTGATCATCAGGAGATGGGAGAGGAGGGGGGAACATATCAGCCAGCTTGAGAGAGGAACGCTTTTCTTTCTCCTCTGCCAGGGCGACAAAAGACGCTAGCTCTCTCTCCAGAAACTCTAGCTCCTCCTCATCAATGATGCAAAAAAAGTCAGTAGGAGCACTATGCAGGAGAGAAAACAGGGTAGGGTATTGACGTGCTATCTCTGCAAGATAGCGTACTTTGTTGTGTGCATCCATGAAAAGCCCTATCTTTCTTTTGTCTTGACCTATAGGGCTATCCATGCGAAAATGCATATAGAGATAGCCCTAAAGCCTACTAACGACGGTTTAAAAGGTGTCTCACACTGGCTCTCTCGTGTGGTCTAGACACGAGGGAGCTTTCTTTTTTTATCACCTCCTCTCTCTTGCTGCCTGTTTGCAGCTATAGTATCCTCCAGAGAAAAGTATAACAGGCTAGAGAGATACTTTACAAGGGTTTGAAGTGGTAAAATAGGGCTAGAGATACGTAGAGAGGGTGTGTGTTGACTAGGGATGCTCGTAAGGCTATAATGGGATAAATAGCCGTGTGTTGAGGAAAGACGCCGATGGAAAACTATTTGCAAAACTATCCCGATATGCTAACCGCTAAAGAGGTAGCAGATATTATGAGGGTAGATATTAAGACTGTACGTAATTGGGTAAATTCTGGAGAACTGGCAAGCATCCCCATAGGCAAGAGGGAGTACAGAATAGCTAAGGTAGCATTATTAGACTTTATCGAGAAACGTCAAAGGGATAGAGGCAACTAGCCCATATTTTTATTTCCTGGTCTTATCAAGGGGTGTCTGCTCTAGGCACCTCTATTTTTTGCCCTCTACAGCCTTACATATCACATAGAGATTGCTATTTGTCTCTATAACACGATTTTAGGGGCCTTAAATTATAGGAGTGGTATAATCACCCTCCTGATGATAAAAAGGGCCTTTCTTGCGTAGAGGGGGTATCTAATAATGGTATATATGCATAATGAGATGCTATGTGATGAGGCATAAAAATACATACTGGTATCTTTAGCCAGGGGCTTATGAAACTGCTGGAGCCAAGTGCAGAAGACACGGCTTAAGATTCTTACATACCTTTGGTGAAAAGGTGTGCGCTTGTTTTGTCGAGAAAAAGGGAATGGGCAGCTCGACTTCTACCTTTCATCAGTTGTTCTCCGGATCCAACGCCGAGAGGCCCGCTGGGACACCACCATCACTACCCCTACAGCTATCAAGCAACCTACTCCTACCACATAGGCAGCGAGAACGGTAGGAATGATGAGCCAACGATCTGCAGGAGAAACGGAGACGATACATCCCACGTCGGCACTGCCTTCTTGGGGTACTGCTTGGCAGAATGGCCGCCCTATCAACAGGAACACCCCCCCTACTGTCAGAATATTGGCTCCCAGGAGGATACATGCCCAGACGGCTCTGGGTCTGTTCTGAGAAATGTTCAAAAGAGAGTTTATGAGAGATATGATATTGAATATCATCACAGGAGCATAGAAGAATATGGTGATGAACCAGGTGCCAATGTCATCAAGGTACAAATTTCCAGTACGATATGCATCTTGAATATTGTTCATCATGTTATCCAGGTTATCTCCCCAATAGGAGTAACCTAGCATATTAAAGAATATACTGCAGATATACAAACCGAGAAAAGCTAAAGAGACCATATTCGCTGACCCCATATTTCTGATGGCGAAGGGCCGCTGACAGGAGGAGAGGTTGTGCATGATGTTTCCTTTCCAAGTGGGAGCAAGGGACTCTTTCTCTATTTAACGCAGTCCCAGGCCAGTATGTCGCATGATTGGCATGATGAGACGTCTCCAAAACTGGATCGAAGCAGACAAGCATCGTTTCACCAAAGGTGTGTAAGAGGGAAAATGCGGCCTCACGACCTCATCACGCATTACAGGCTGTGTTATGGGCATGATAAAGCCCCCTGCTCATGATGTGAGAGAGGAGGCTATGCTAATGAGAGCAGGGGCTAGTAGAGGCTGTCTGTCTGTCCTACCTCTAGCTCGTCTAACACATAATGCTTAGCTGTAACCTCTATCGACTTATGGCCTAATGCTAGCTGTGCTTTGCGTATGTCTTTCTTGGCTAGCTGTGTAAAAATCAAGAGGGGAATCATGTGATTGTAGAATCCTGATCGAGACCAGCATACAGGCGTTGGAAGGCATGGCGTGCACGCGAAAGGCGACTGCGCACCGCTGCCAACGTATCTTGCATCATATCCGCTATCTCACTGTAGGAGAAGCCCTCAGCATCAAGCAGCAGGTAGAGCGCGGAATTGGATGGCAAACGCGCCAGGACGCGCCTGACCATATCCATTTCCACAACATTGTCCTCAAAACGAGGAGCCATGAGAGCCGCATCTTCAAGATTCCCCTCACCAGATTCTTCATCATAATCTACAGACGAAGCAAGCGAGACTACCGTTACATGCTTCTTACGCCGCCATTCACTCCGCAATTGATTGAGCGCAATGCGATACAACCAGGGAGCAAAGCGTAAATCGGCCCCACTCATACGTGGTAAAGCACGGTAAACCGCTAAAAACGTCTCCTGACAGAGATCCTGGGTTAATTGCTCATCGTGAGTCATGCCATAGAGCATCCGCCGAATCTTAGGCTCATAGTACATTACCAGAGTCTCAAAGGCTGGAATAGACCCCTGACACGCCTCCTCGACAAGTTGAGGCTCATTGAATACCGCGTTCATCGTCCCTCGCGCATCAGCGATGATGCTGTGCTCTAGGCCTCTACCTTCTACAATGCAAGTTGCCATATGTTTGTTTCGAATCAAGAATTATATTGACGCTTATTCATATATTGAGACCAATACCAAATTGCCCCTTCCCCACATCATTTCGTCCAGGGTCAAGCACCCTGTGAGTTATTATTCCTGACTTTTCACATTTTTACAGTGAACTACTTCACAATTTCGTGCCAATCGGCTCATTCGTTCAACCTGTCACACCTCCCCCTCTTTTCCTGCTTATTCGTTCTCCAATCGGTCGCGCGCATACTGAGCAACCTTCACATAGATGCGTTCAAACCAGTTGGTGAGATTCTCGCCCACGACGGTATAGGGAGCATCTCCCAGCTCGCGCAAC
Source organism: Ktedonobacter sp. SOSP1-52 (assembly GCF_016587395.1). Taxonomy (NCBI): domain Bacteria; kingdom Bacillati; phylum Chloroflexota; class Ktedonobacteria; order Ktedonobacterales; family Ktedonobacteraceae; genus Ktedonobacter; species Ktedonobacter sp. SOSP1-52. Next base: position 1,302,658 of record NZ_BNJH01000003.1, on the reverse strand, counting down.
ATGGGGCTGGGACCTGGCAATTGAGCTGGACGGGGCGCGAAATCTTCAAGCTCCTCGCCCTCTTGCCAGAATGTATCAAGGCGTTCTTCTAGCGGCTGAAGTGGTGTGGCTTGCGCAGCCAGGAGAAAATCCTCAGCCTGAGAGAGTTCTTCCACCTGGCTGCGGCGCTGCTGTAACGCCTCCCCGACCGCTTTCTTGCTACGCCCGCGCAGGGTAAATAACATGAAGGGATCGCTATCAAACCGCTCTGCCAGTAAATAGTAGACCGCCGCGATATGCTTGCAGGGATTGGCCGGGTCTGGACAGGAACAACTTGTGCTCAGATCATCGCTTACTTCGGGGAAGAGCGAGATCCGCTCACGTACAAAAAGCGCCTCGATCTCCTGGGGCATCTCTCCTGAGAGCAGGCGCGCCGCCAGCAAGGCGTCTTGCGCCATGATGTCAAGAATATGCTCCCAATCCTGGTCACTGAGGGGAGAGAGATAAATCGCCACTTTATAGGGACGGGGAGAACTTCCCTGCACGCTTGCCATCACACAGCCCGCCTTTACTTCGAGCGCGAGCACCTGGCCCGAGCGGGCATAGCTGCGCCCACGGGCCAGGCGTGACCCTATTCCCAGGGCCTCTAGCGTCTCAAGCCAGCGTTTTGACCACCAGTGGGTCCCGATCTGCCCACGCTTGCTCCTCGCCTTAATGCCCTGCTCACTGCGTATAGGAGTGGTAGAGCGCCATCCGTAGCCAGAGTATCCTTCATCGTCGTCATCATAGCGGTATGGCCTGCTGCCATAAATTGATCTGCGCCTGGGCATCTTCTTACTCTACCTTCCTAAATGTTCTGAGAAGTCTCCACATCTTCGATTGCGGTGAAAACATCCGCACACCGCAAGGCGTTCTCAACCAGAGCTTCAGCTTGCATTGAGGCCATCGCCCACCCTACTAACGAACACTTCTCGTTTGTACTTAGGCGTAAAGGCTCTTTTGGCTTTTTTCATCTTGTCCCTCTTTCATGGCAAGTATACACGCATTCCATATCTCCATGAAAGAGGGACAAGTTCAGATTCTCCAAGAGTAACGCTTCATGATAGCAGATCAAATGTCTTGCTCTCAACAGGGCATTTGACGCATCACTAAACTCCCCTCTTGGAGTATGCTTGGCATGTGAACGAATGCAGAGGCAACGTGTTCAGAAGAACAGCCTGATGAACAAGAAAGCTGGACATACTACCTGGCAAAGATGAGACCAGACGAGCGCGTAAGCGTGTTATCGACGTAACGACGGGATGTTGTCTTTATGTTATTCAGAAAGGATGAATACAATAGTCAGACACCCCCGACTGAAGTACGGGGGCTTGTGTCTGGATTCCACCGCAACTCAGCATACCTTTTGAGGCGTGCTGCTTTGGCTTCACTATCCGACACATCAAGGGCAACTGACAACTGCCCCGTGCTCATCCAATCTTGTCGGATGAGCAACGTTCGCATGGCAAGGTTTCTCGCACCCACCAGATCGGCATGCAGGGTGTGCTCACAGTTCTGACAGACAAACACCAGACCCTTGCCTAGCCGGTTCTTGGGACTGGTATGTCCACAGCGGGGACACGCCTGACTGGTATAGTTGGCGTCTACTTTGATGGCCATGCTCTTGTTGAGGCGGGCTTTGTAGGCAATCAGCGCGTGAAGCTCGGCAAAGGACCACTTGGAGTAGGCAGCATTGGCTTTGCGCTGCTTGTGACTGGCCTTCTTGCCTCGCTTGCGCTTCGTCCGCTCTCGGATATCTGCCAGCTGTTCCAATCCAATCAGACTGGAAGGATGAGCCTCAACAATCCTCTTGGAGACGACATGATTGGCATCTTGCTTCAACCGTCTCTCTCGCCCGCTCACCTGCAGGAGCCTGCGGGTAGCGGAACGAGTGCCTTTGTGCTGAAGACGCTTTCTCAGTCGCGCGTAATGATGAGACCTGGGAACCAGACGTTTCCCCGAATAGAAGCGAGGGCGTCCTGTGGTATCGGAAGTGACGGCAAGGTAGCGCATTCCCACGTCGACGCCCACCACCTGCTTATGGATTTCTGGAGTGGGATCGGCGGTTTCGATCTCGAACGAGACGAGCAAGTAAAACTGTTTCTTGGGCTTGTCATACCAGAGCTTGGCAGCCCCGATCTGGGCGTCATGGTGGATCAGGGAGACATGCTGGTCATAGCCGGTATAGGCAACGACGATTCGTCCGGCAAGGGTCAACACGCTCACCTGCTGCTCTTTCTTGAAGCTGTAATCTTTACGGTACTGGTAAGTCAGAGTGGGAGAGACATAGGTGGGAGCCTGATCCAACCCTTTGTAGCGTTTCCTGGTCCATCCTGCCTGTCGAGCCTGAGCGTTCTGCTTGACTTTCGTCCACAAGGACTTGTAGGTGGCCCCAACTTGACGAGGGACGGAACAGGCCATTTGCGAAGGGAGATGAAAACGGAGACGGATCTCATCATAGGTTCCCTCTTGCAAACGAACGGCATTGCTCATCTTGCCATGGGCGTAGGCATAGCGACTCACGTAATTGAGAGCATCGCGATAGGCAAGCTGAGTCGTGCGCAAGGCGTTGAACTGCGCCGGTGTCGTCTGGAGTTTGATTTTCGCTGTAAATACCGTTTTCATAGATGAAGTATAACAAACTATTCAACAGCATGTCAAAGGAGATGAATGAAATGAAAGATGCATGTGCTTTCCCCTCGCTTTCTCCCCAAAAGGAACGTGCCATTCCTCCCCCGCTTGAAAGACGGGGGCATCCTGGCACGGATGAGGTGAATACTATCTCAGGCGCTTCGGAGATTAGCAAGCCGAGACGCTCTGCTACATGGTTTGGGTACGCCGCATGTGCCTGGTCGTTGCTCTTCTCCCTCGCTCACTTCTATTGGGGGATCGAGGCCGCCACTACGGGAGTACTCACCGTCCCTAATGGCAATATACATCTGGAGAACGGCCCTGCTACTGGTAGTGGAGTCATCTTCGCCTGGGTCGTGACTGTTGGCATGCTGTGCATCCTGGGTGGGCTCATCGCGTTGTTTCGCATGCAAGGCGAGAGGATGTCCCACAGTATGCAACGCAGTGCAACCACAGTAGGAGTAGTGGCTATGACGGCCTATGTAGTCTACTGCTTTACCATAAATGGCTTTGCATGGATCATAGCTCCCGGTGCCCTCTGTGCGTTCGGGGCGGCAATCTCGCTATCACTGATCCAGCCCTGGGGGCGCTTCATTCCGCGCTGGCTGTTGCTTCTGCTTGCTTGGCTCGGTGGTGTGATTCTGATAGTTCATGAACTCTACGGCGGGATCCTACAGGGATTGGCAGTGTCAGGCATGATTAGCTGGCAACAGGAACACCTTATGATAGGTGCTCCTGCCACACAAGCTCCGCTCACAGTACAGCAGTTTATCAATCAAAACCTCATCTGGGGCTCGTGGTTTCTGCTCGGAGGCATCCTATTCTGTGCCCTCGCCTGGCTGGCACGCCACTCGCTCGACGAGCGCTAAAGTCTGGTGAGTGGGGAGACCGAAAAAAAGAAGATGCCATTTCATATTCTTGCCAGAACGCCACCGCATGACAGATCGGTAGTTCTGAGGTACCATTATTCGTGTGGAGTGCAGCATATCCATTCCAATAAGCATGGATGCATATCCTGACGAGCGTAGCCATCTGAATGACCTGCCTGGAGAGAGAAGATAACAGTGAAGTTCCCAACCTTTGTGCTGAAGCGGTTCCATCGCTTGCAATGGAAATTAACGATCTCGTATTTGATAACTTGTGTCATCGTCTTGTGTTTGCTTGAACTGCTCGTCACTCTGATAGGCGTTGGGGTGACTCTCTCTCAAGACAGAGAGACTCTTGAACACCACGCACAACTCCTCGCACGCATCGCGGGTCCAACATTTCCCACGACGAGAGTTGCCTACCAACAGCAGTTACAAGCGGCTTGGGAACTGCTCCAGGAAAGTAATCCTGCCTTTCAGGGCTATATAGCTGCCGTTGACACACAAGGACGCGTGATTGTAGCCGCCGGGGATCACGCCCCTGTTCCTGGATATGATCTGCGTTCAGCGTTACCAGCCAGCGTTCAGCAAGACGCCCGAGGATTGCTCTCCTCCCATGCTTCTCCATCCTCTCCTCAGAGCGCGTTGCTCCGCACCTCTTTTGAGCAGGGTGGGGAGTATGTCGTCGCTCCGCTACTGGAAGGAACAACCACTCAGGGTATATTGGTCGTCAGTGGGCACTATGTGCGCTTTTCCTGGGAGAATGTGCTTACTTTCCTCCTGTTCTTCGGGGTGAGTGCCGCCATCTTCTTTCTTGGCGCGGGAGTGATTGGCCTGGCGTTCGGTGCCGTCACAGCCCGCGGCCTGGTCCGCCGACTTCAGCAAATCGCGGCAGCCGTCGAAGGCTGGAGCCTGGGCGATTTCTCCACTTTTGTCAGCGATCCCTCTCGCGACGAAGTGGGACAGTTGGCACACCGCCTCAATCATATGGCTCAGCAATTGCAGCAGTTGCTCAGGATGCGTCAGGATCTGGCAACTGTAGAAGAGCGCAATCGCCTGGCTCGCGACCTGCACGATAGTGTCAAGCAACAGATTTTCGCGGTTTCTTTGCATGTAAGCACCACAAAGGCTCTAATGAGACATGATGAACAGGCCGCGCAGGCACATTTGCTCAAAGCAGAAGTTTTGGTCCGCCAGACCCAGCGCGAACTGATGACGCTCATTCGCGAATTGCGCCCCGTTGATCTGGAGGATAGAAGCCTGGCGCAAGCCCTACAGGAATATACCCATTCCTGGCAGGAACAGACGGGCATCCTTGTTGAGCTAAAGGTGGATGGAGACATAGCAACATCGCTGGAGGTTGAGAACGCCTTCTTTCGGATCGCGCAGGAAGGACTGGCAAACGTCGCACGCCATAGCCAGGCATCGCTCGTGAAGCTCCATCTGACCTGCGCTACGGTTGTGACACTCGCGATCAATGATAATGGCTGCGGTTTTAACGTACACAACAGAGAACAACGAGGCGTTGGCCTCTCCTCCATACGCGAGCGGGTCCAGGCCCTTGGTGGGCATCTCGACATCCAGAGTAACAAAGGGCAGGGCACAACTATTATCGTCTGGTGTCCACAAACAGAGAAAGATGCTTCCTAAGAGCAGGTGACTCTTTTCAGGAGAAAGACAACATGCCGGAAACAGAACTGATTACTATCCTTATCGCCGATGATCACGCCATTGTACGCGAAGGCATCCGCGCGTTTTTCGCTATTCAGCCTGACTGCAACGTAGTCGGTGAGGCCGAATCGGGAGAGGACGCGGTGCGTTTGGCTGCAGAACTGGTCCCCGATGTTATCCTTATGGACCTGATGATGCCTGGCATGGGTGGTGTGGAAGCTACGCGCCGCCTCAAACAGGTAAGTCCGCATTCTCAGATCATCGTGCTCACCTCTTTCCACGACGATGAGCATATCTTCCCAGCGCTGCGAGCCGGCGCGCTCTCCTATATCCTCAAAAGTATCCCTCCCGACGAGCTAGTGGAGGTCGCGCGCAAGGCAGTACGCGGTGAATCTGTGCTGCATCCCCGTGTGGCCGCGCGCGTGGTGCGCGAACTGCGTGGCACCAGAAGCGAGGCTCCCAATCCTTTTGTCGAACTGAGCGAGCGCGAGCTTGAAGTTCTGCGTCTGATCGCTGGCGGTCTCTCCAATACTGAGATTGCCGCGCGCCTCATCATCAGCGAGAAGACTGTCAAAGGGCACCTGAGTAATATTCTCTCGAAGCTCCATCTGATGGATCGCACGCAGGCCGCTGTCTTTGCCTGGCAACAAGGGCTCATCCATCGCGATTGACTGTGACGAGCACTACGCCAAATGTCTTGCTCTAAACAGGCCATCTGATGCATCACAAAATACCACTCCTGCTGTATGCTCTCTCTAGAACAAACACATGTGATCCTGGTCCGGCGCTCCGGCATTCTTCTGCTCACGCGGACAGTGTTTTTGTGGAAAAGGGCTCACCAGGATGGCATGAGATTTCAATTTACCCCTTCTGTCGATAGCGGGCAGAGACGAAAGGGTGCATTATGAAAACCGGACATAACAACATGTCGTTATCAAATCATTCTTCTTTGCCATCACGGCGGATCGTGTGGACAGGCTACGCTGCGTGTGCCTGGGCACTGCTGTTTGCCTTAGAACACGCCTACTGGGCCTTTGGAGGCACCTGGCTTCTGGCTTCTGGGTCAGCACAGGAACTCCAACGTCAGTTTGCCGAAAATCCTGCCTCGTATATTCTCAGTTGGACCGTAGATGTTATGGTGTTTGCTGTCCTGGCTCTGTTCCCTCTCGCCCTGATATGGGGAGGAAAGCGTATCAGCCAGAGCCGAATGCAGATTATAACCCTTATATACGCATATACAAGTCTGTTCTTCTTTGCGCTGACCGGTGTGATCAGGCACGATAGTATGTTGATAGTATTCAGCCTTGCTGTCAGCGCTCTCAGTGTTCCCATTGCTTTTATGCGACCTCGCAACCAGAATATTCCAAGCTGGTTGGTGACCTTTGCAACCTGGACCTTCGGTATTGGGATGATCCTCTACGGGTTTAGCTACTTTATTGCTGCTTTTCTCAATATCCATGCAGGCCACTTCTGGACATATATTACTGCTGGCGGATTAAATTGGACGATCGAGGGCATTCTATTCATAATGGTGGCCTGGCTGGCGAGCTGTAGCGGGCACGATGCCCAGACACGAGACGGCGAGCCAGCTAGCATAGTGGTTCAGAGACGCGAAGAAAGAGACAATCTGGGTGAAAGTAAGATAAACGATGGTAAAAGTAGTCGATAAACACCCACCCACTTTACATTCCTGGCTAGCACGCTGGCCACCCATTAGCTTCTGCCAGTTACCTACAATATACATCGGACAGATGACCAGCGAAGGACTGTTGTTCTTCGGCCCCGGCCTCTAAGCGCAGCAGGTGAGGTGAGCGACTTTTGCCAGGAATGCCTCAATGTTGAAGGGCTTGGCCAGGAAATCATCCGCTCCCGCTTGCCGTACTGTTTGCTCAGCACTAGGATGCGCCGAGAACATCAGGACGGGAATCATTCGAGTCTCCTGTTGGCTCTTCAGCCATCGCACAATATCGCGCCCATCTTTGCCTGAAAGCAAGACATCCAGGACAATAAGGTGGGGAAGTTCGCCGTTGTGCAGTTGCATGAGGAAGTCCCCTTTGTCTGTCGTCATCACCTCATAGCCCTCCTCTTCCAGGATGATGTGGAGGAACTCGAGAATATCCGGGTCATCATCCACGATGAGAATACGTTGCGTTGTATGCGGCATCGTTCTCTTCCTACCCTTCTCTCTTTGTTGGGTCTGCTGGCCCCGTATGCTCTTTTGGCTCCATCTGTGGCAACGCGACAAAAAAGGCGCTTCCAGCCCCTTTGCGGCTCTCTACCCATATGCGACCCTGATGACGCGAGACGATCTCCCGAGCCAGGTAGAGGCCAATACCCAGCCCTGGGTACGTTTTCTCTTCAGGGCCTACCTGATAGAAGCGCTCAAAGATGCGATCATGATGGCTCTGGTCAATACCAATGCCAAAATCCTGGACGCTTACGATGACCTGCTTCCCCTCGTGGAAACGATGGATGATGATGTGCCCAGCCTCTGGAGAATACTTGATGGCGTTGGTCAGCAGATTGATGAACACTTGCCCCAGACGATCTGGATCACCTATCACCTGTGCTCCTGTGTGTCCCTCGATACGTAGCTGATGGCTCGTGGTGGTCGCCTGCACATTGTCCACGATCTCATTGAGCAGCTCATCCAGCTCAAAAGCTTCGATACGCAATGCAAGCTTGCCAGCCTGCATCCTCGAGATATCGAGCAAGTCACTGATAAGCCTGGTAAGCTTATCGAGCTGGGCATCCATGCGTGCCAGGTAGGAGAGGCCTTGCTCGTCTCCCTGTTTTGTCAGGCGGCGCTGCAGGACGTGGGTAAATCCTTTCAAGCTGGTGACCGGCGTTTTGAGTTCATGGCTTGTCATACTGATAAACTCGTCTTTGCGATGCTCAACCCGCATTCGCTCGGTAATATCATGCAAAATGGAAATGACCATGGCCACAGCACCACTCTGTGTACGTACTGGACGGGAGATGATCTGCACCCAACGTTCAGTTCCTTGAACACTGAGTGTGGCCTGCGCTTCCTGTGCTCCGGCCAGAACTCGGCAGTGAGGAAGCGCCTCGGGAGACAACGTCTGCCCCTGCTCGTCAATGAGTGGGGAGGTGGTGAGCAGGATTTCGTCTGGCTGGTCTAGCAGCTCGTGGGCCGAGGGCACCCCGCTCATCTGGGCCGCGACCTCGTTGGCATAGAGGACGCGATTATCGGGTGTGTAGACAATAATGCCGTCCGCTACGCCCTGCAGAATAATGTCGAATTGGTCGCGGCTCTGTTGGACTTCTCGATAGAGCCGTGCATTCTCCAGGGCTAAACCGATGCGCCGTCCCACTTCTTCCGCCAGAGTGAGATCAAACGCGTTGTAGTGTCTACCCGATGTGGTGGTTATCAAAGAGAACACCCCCGTGACCTTCCCTCGTGCGACCAGGGGAACCAGCATCGCGGAGGTAGGACCAATCTGCCGTGCCAGCGCCAACTCCTCCTCGTTCCTCCTCGCCTCTACCAGCAGCTCATCAGTGATCTCTGGGTAGAGTTCTGCGTGTCCGCTGCGCAGCACCTGGGCTCCCCCTCGTGGCGCATCAGGATCGACGGGGAAGCGCTCGCGTAGGGTGCGTACCCTGCGCACCTGCTCGGGATCGATAGACGCGAACTCGGCCAGTTCTAGGTGTCCCGCCGCATTCACCAGCTCAATGGTACACCAATCTGCCAGGCGCGGGACCGCCAGGTGTGCCACCGCGGTCAGCGTTTCCTGGTAGTCAAGAGTGGAGGCCAATACCTGACTGAGTTGGGCAAGTATCTGCTCCTGGGCCTCGACGCGCTTGCGTTCAGTGATGTCATGGGCAATGTCAGAGGCTCCGATGAGCAGACCCCCATGGTCATAAATAGGAGAAACAACGACGGAGACCGACACACGCGTGCCATCTTTGCATTGCCTGACCGTTTCATAGAGCTCGACCCGTTCTCCCTGGCGAATACGCTCCATGATCGTAATAAATTCATCCTGACGATCAACCGGAAAAATAAGGGTGATTGGTTGGCCTACCACCTCCTGAGCGCTGTAGCCATAGAGGTGCTGCGCCGCTCGATTCCAACTGGTGATGATGCCCTCACTCGTTTTCCCAATGATGGGCGTATCTGCTGATTCCACCAGAGCAGCAAGATGGAGACGAGCACGTTCTGCCTGGCGGCGTTCGCTAATATCACGGGCAATTTTTGTCGCCCCAACAATGGTACCGTTCCGATCTTTGACGGGGGAAATACTCAAGGAAACTTCGATCCTGGTGCCATCTTTGCGCTGCCGAACGGTTTCAAAATGCTCAATGCGCTTGCCCTGACGCAATGTCGCAAGGATTTCCTTTTCTTCAGCGTGCAATTCCTCGGGAATGATGAGCAGAACCGATTGTCCAATCGCTTCCTGGGCCGTGTAGCCAAAGAGTGATACGGCTGCTGGGTTCCAGCTGGTAATGATACCTTCAAGTGTTTTACTAACGATGGCATCATCGGAAGAAGCAATGATGGCCTCGTAGATACCCAGTTCTTCCAGGGGTTGATGCAAATGCATAAGTATGGCTCTCCTGAGCTAGCTACTCCTACGGTCTCTGGCGAGTAGTAGATGGTGTATGGAAGACGGACGATCTTTGGAATGATGAGGCAAGATGGGCGTCTGAGGATGTGTTTGCATCACATATAGTAGGCCCTGTGCTACGTAAGCCGCTAACCCTTTAGGTTATTTACCGCCTCGATAATGAGAATTGTTTTAACAGGTCCTGTGTCCTCCTGGGAAGATGGGGTATCGGGTGCTTGCATTGACTCGTGGTCCTTTCTATCGCGATCGCCGTGAAGGGGCGTACTTCTTTCACGAATGGAACAGATTATTCGTTTCAGAGGTAGGCCCATAGATATTGTTGGCGAAAAGGAAAATCCCACTCTATTTTTTTAGAACGCAGATTGAATTTAATGCATTTGAGTTTTTTGAAAAGAGTTCTCACTCTCCTACGGCCTCGCGGCCCAGCACAAACAATTCACGCAATTGCGAGGTCGACATCTCCGTTAACCAGTTCTCACCACTGCCAATAATGTTCTCCGCCAACGCCTTCTTGCTCTCAATCATGGCATCAATACGCTCCTCCAGCGTCCCCACACAGACAAACTTGTGTACCTGGACATTGCGCTGCTGCCCGATACGAAACGCGCGGTCCGTCGCCTGGTTCTCCACTGCGGGATTCCACCAGCGGTCAAAGTGGAAGACGTGATTGGCCGCCGTCAGGTTCAGCCCAACACCACCCGCCTTCAAAGACAAGAGAAAGAGTGGGGCGTCGTCGCGCTCATCCTGGAAACGCGTTACCAATTGATCACGCACCTTCTTCGGCGTGCCGCCATGAAGGAAGAGGACTTCACGCCCCAGTTGCTCTTGCAAGTGCCGACGCAACAGTTGACCCATCTCAGCGAATTGAGTAAAGATCAGGGCCTTATCGCCTTCCGCCAGCACCTCCTCCAGCATCTCTTCCAGGCGCAATACTTTGCCCGAGCGCTTGCCCAGAGCACTCTCGTCTCCCATAAAATGCGCTGGATGATTGCAAACCTGCTTCAAACGTAACAGGGCCGAAAGAATCATGCCCTTACGCTCAATGCCTTTAGCATCGTCGATTTTCTCTAGCATCTCCTTGACGACCGCGTCGTAGAGCGAGGCTTGCTCCTGCGTCAGGTTACAGAGCACCTTCATCTCCATTTTCTCTGGCAGGTCCTGGATAATACTTTTATCGGTCTTGACCCTGCGCAAGATAAAGGGCTGCACAAGTTGCTTGAGCACTTGCGAGCGCTCCGTGTCGTGATAGCGCTCAATCGGCAGGACAAAGCGCTGGCGAAAGTCCTGCGCCGAGCCAAGGTAGCCAGGATTGAGGAATTCAACGATGGAGCGCAGTTCAGAGAGGCGATTCTCTACGGGCGTGCCCGTCAAAGCCAGCCGATAGCGCGACTTCAGCTTCTTGATGGCCTGCGTCTGCTTCGCCTCGTCGTTCTTGATGTTCTGCGCCTCGTCAAGGACAATATTCTCCCACGCTACCTGGTTGAGTAATTCCTGGTCGCGTAACGCCAGGGCGTAGGTTGTTAACACGACATCGTGTTGGCGCACTTCCTGCACAAATTCCTCGCCAGAGAGCCGCTCAGCTCCATGATGGACATGCACGGAGAGCGAAGGAGCAAAGCGCTGGATCTCACGCTGCCAGTTGCCCACAATAGACATAGGACAGATGACCAGCGTCGGCAAGGCCCGCGCGCCCTGGGGCAGATGCGCCCGCTCGTAGAGCAAGAGACCAATTAGCGAAGCGGTTTTTCCCAGGCCCATGTCGTCCGCCAAGCAGGCGCCCAGGCTCAGGCGCTTGAGGAAGGCCATCCATGAGACACCACGAGCCTGGTAGGGACGCAGTTGTCCCTGGAATGTGGTGGGAATCTCCACCACCTCCAACTGCTCCTTCCCCTGTAGGCGTTTGAGCGTCTCCTCCAACCAGCCCTCAACCTCAACCTCAACATGCGATACGCCAAAGGACTGCTGCTCTTCAGCCCCGGCCTCTAAGCGCAACAGGTCGCGCAGGCTCAGCTCCTCTTTACGCATGAGCTTCTTCGCGAAGAATTCGCTCGCTGCCTCCAGTTCCTCTGGCCGTAGCTCGATCCATTGACCTCGCACCTTGACCAGGGGCTGCTTTAAGCTTACCAGTTCAAGAAACTCTTGCTCGCTGAGTATTGCTCCCCCTAATGACATCTGCCAGTTATATTGCAACAAGCTATCCAGTGTCAGGAAGCCACTACTCTCTTTTGCGGTTGACTCTTTGCCCTTCACATGCAGTTTAGCTGCCAGGCGAGCGCCACGGCTTCCCCACCAGGATGGCACCAGCACCCCGAAGCCGCTCTGTTTCAGGAGAGGGGCCGCATCACTGAGAAAATGGTAGGCTTCTTCTGTGCTTAACGCTACCTCAGTGGGGCGAGCGGAACGCAGACCTCGCTCCAAAGGCGGGAAGAGACGAATGGCAACCCCGAGATCCGTCAGCAAAGATTCTTGAGGATGCTGAAAGGCACGGTTGAGAAAGGTAGAGGAGCCAGCGCGCGCCTGCCAGACCTGCTCGGCGGAGACTAAGAGGCTCGGATCATCGTTGGCCTGTAAATGAAAGCTCAGCTTCCAGGAGTCTGCCGCCTGGTCTGACTCCCCTTCCTGCGTCTCCTGGTCGTCCATACCCTCTTCCCCTGGCTGCTCCAGGCGGAAACAGGTACGAAAGGGGCGAAACTCGGCGCGAGTCACCACGGGCCGCAACCAGGTTACGACAGCGTCCGTAAAAGCCTGCAAGTCTTCTTCGGAGGCGGCCAGTTCCCCTCCATGTGACGAGGCAAGCGCCTGTACCCACTGGGCCGAGAGAGACATTCCTCGTGGGAGACGCCCCTGGTCCTCCATCTTTTCCATTGAGGTTCGTACCAGCGCGTCGACGCTGCGCTGTAAGAAGTTGAGCAAAAGCTCCTGCGGATCAATCTCTACTGGCTGCATCGTACCAGTCACGCGAAAGGCGCGGCAGGCAGGTGGCATAGCGCGTGCCAGGCGCGCCACGCGCTCCTGATCCTCTGGCATGAGCGCCAGCGACCAGGAGGCTGCGGCTTTCATCTTTACAGCTTGCTTACTACCACCCCGGCTCGACACCCTGGCGGGTTCGGGAACCTTTAGGGAGGGCAAAAAGCTCTGGCGTTGTACCAACTCCAGGGCCAGTTGGGCCGCTTTCATCCAGAAGCGTAAATCGCTGCCATAGCTGTGATACTCGCCAGAGGCGGGAGGCTGCTCGGGCAGGGCAAGCAACATATCACAGGCATGGGTGTCATCAAGAGAGAGCGCCTCTACCAACCAGTCGCGTAACTGCGGCTTGCTTTTACTTGTAATAGGTGTTTCTAGCACAAGCCTGGGCGAAGGAAGAGGGTATTTGCTCGTCGAAGGCAAGCGCACAGTCATCACATCATCTAAGGCTCCCAGGCTTCCCCGTTGCGATAAAATCATCTCAAATTGGGCACGCAGTTCCTGTGCCGATGAGCAAAATGGATGGAGAGGTGCGGCATCAGAGTTTGTCGCCTCCACCTCTGACCGGAGTTGCGAGCGCTCTCCCCAGAGGAAGAGTTTCCCTTCTTCGACCATTTGCCACGTCGCATGTAAAACAGACACGTCTAGCCCCTCTCCAGCTTCAACTTATATTCTCATTAACCTCACAGGAGGCTATGCGATGGGATCATTCATCTCTTTAGGTTTCTGCGCGAGCGAGGACTTCACCTCAATATAGCGCGCCAGGATAAAGATCATATCTGACAGGCGATTGAGATAGCGCACCACCTCGCCATTCTGAATAACATTATCGTGCAGGAGTTTGACCGCCATGCGCTCGGCGCGGCGAATAATCGTGCGCGCCAGGTCCAGCACGGCCCCATCCACCGTGTCCCCTGGAATGATGAACTTGTTGGGGATCTCGACCTCGCGCTTCAACTCCTCTTCAACCAGTTCGAGACGCTGGACATGCTCAATTGTCATCTTCAGCCCCATGGTCTCATAGTTCTCTGGAGGCGTCGCCAGTTCTCCCATCAGGAGATACAGTTCCTGCTGCACCTGAAAAATAATGGCTTTCACATGTGGATCTTGCGCGACGGCGCGGGCCAGGCCAAGAGCTGACGTTGCCTCATCGACGGTCCCAAAGGTATCAGGACGTGGATCATATTTCGGCACACGTTGCTCCCCCAATAAGCCGGTATACCCGGCATCGCCTGTCCCGGTGGTTACTTTCGCCATATCTTATCCTCTCCTTCAACTTCTTGCGCAAGATAACGGTATGCCCGGCTTACCCGCCGCCAATCCAGCTCTCGTCCACGCACGGGACGATCTTCCTCCCCAGGGAGCAAACGGTTAGTTGCCAGGAAGCGACGCCGCAGATTTGAGAGATCAATAGGCTCGTCGGGTGGGAAGAAGGCGCGATAGAGCAGAGCGGCCTCGGCAAGGGTCAACATTCCATCCCCACTCTCCGGCTCGCGAATGACGTTGAGTTGTAGTGTCTCGCGACCACCAGTTACTTTGCGCCCCTCCTGTTGCCACCACTCCTCTGGCGATACCCCTATACTCATTTTATCCATATCAGCCAGGTAACGCAGGATCACCTCTGGCTCGCGTTGCACATAGGAGCGCAATGTATAGAGGGCACTGAGCAAACCCGGGCGCACCTCTGGATCTAGCTCGCGCTCTCCCGTCTCAATCTCCACCACAGGCACCCAGCCCACATGCAAGCTTGGAACTGGCTGCTGGTGTAGATTTGGGCGTAGCTGATCCCGATTGGCGCGCAGCAAAATACTATGGATCAGCGTAATACCAGCCCCCTGTTCATCGCTTCCCCACACCTGCACCTTCTGCTCCTGCCAATCCGCCTTCAATTGTACTAACGAAGCGTCCTGCGGCCAGAGTAACACTGCCTCTAGGGTTCGCTCTACAGCATCAGAAACCAGTTCATTCCCCAGCACCAGGCGCATAGGAGGTCCCCACGGGCCATCGCGCAAGAGGACCCATAGCGACCAATCACAGACCGCAAAGGCCGCTACCCCAGCAGTTACAATCAGCCGTCGAGGGACAGCCTCACGCGAGGGGCGTGCCTTGATTGAGTTGCCGGGCCTGGAATTGGGTGAACGCATCGCTTCCTCGCCAGACTAAAGGCATTTCCACTTAATTAGAGAAGATGTGCATACATGCATAGCCTTATTGTATCTCATAGGCGGATGTCTTGCATACAGAAGCATCTACGCCCCCAACAACGCTTCCCACTTTTGGGCATAGAAAAAGGCACCCCTCTTTGCAGTCAGAGTGCCAGCGTTGTATGCAACCAGTCTTAAGACGGTTTAAAGACCAAAGATCGCGTAGAGACTAAGGGCGAATGCCGCGCATAGGAGAGTCGCAATAAGCACATAGGTATAGTAACGTTTGAGTTCTTTGCTGCGATCAAGAGCAACCGCTTTAGCGCCAGCTTTGCGCGATGATATTTGTTTTTGCATCTTTTTCCCCTTAGTGAACATCTATTCAGGGTGATAAGTAACCTCTGTACAAATGATACGATTGAGGCTCGTAATCGGTTGTAACATTACAGCAATTGTACCCAAACGACGGCGGAAAAGCAATGCCGGGATGACTTACGTTATGGCAATTTTGTCAGAGTTGGATCTGGCAAGGGAGAGATAGTATCCTGATAGCGCTCCAGCACACGCCGAGCTTTGACATGATCGCGCTCAAGGGAGACGCGGAAGAGTTGTTCGCAAAGCATCAAGGCTTCGGCCGCCATGGCGCGCCTGGTGGCAGTCATATTTCCTAGCAGATCATGCCTCCGAGCAGAGCGAAAGAGGGAGTGAACCTTCTCCAGGAGATCGCTCAGGGTCTCGTGTGAAGGGGGAGTTTCTTCTTGTGGCTCCTGTAGCGCAGACGCTACATGTGAGAAAAACTGACTACAGGTCTGTACCACAGCAGAATATTCACTGTTACGTGCATCTAAGAGGGCCTGCAAGATACGTCGCTCGTCGGCTTCATCCAGCGCGACCACGGAGAAGAGGCTGGCCTCGCCCCCCAATTCTTGAATGTCGTGGGCAAGCTGCGTAAAATGCTTCTCCACCTCTTCCGAATGCGGCAAGAGATACACCGAGTTCTGCAAGGCATATGCACCCAGGTTTTGCAAGCGTCGCCATACCCAAACACGCTTCTGGGACGGCTCGCTTGGCACTTTGTACGTCAATTGTAACCAGCGCATCGCATCATACTCGGGCATTTTCTCGCTACACCTCATCCATTGAGTGGCACACGTAACACATGTTACGCATAATAGCTTATAGCAATGGTACTCGAAATAGGTGAATAAAGTCAAGCGTAGAGCACTAGAGGTGCTTAGATAGCACGATACCAGGTCATGCCATCTCCATAATCATGCACCAGCAGGGGAGAGGGCGCGAAGAGCAAGCGTATAATCACATAGAAGTCACCGACAGATCCCGCCGCGTTTAGTGTCAATAGAAGCCAGAGAAATAGACTGAGACCCAGTGAGGCAAAAGGCAGTACAGCAACGCCAATGAGCGTGACGAGGAGAAAAGGCGCCAGTCCGATAATGAGAAACGGCGTACGCGGAATGTACCATTCCGGCGCCGAGGCATAGGCATAAATCCACTTAAAGCCAAAGTGTGGCCAGGCCTGCGTAAACACCCAGAAGAAGACTCCATGTATTAACTCATGCACAAGCATACAACCAAACACGGTAAATGCCATCGCCAGAATGCCCTCCAGCAGCTGCCAGCCGCCAATCGTCACCGATGCACTCCGGCCCAGGCTCTCCCGATGAAACAAGAAAGCAATATAGGCAAAAGCCAGGGCGAACAAGATAAAGAGCAGCAAACCAACGCCATTGAGTATCCAGGCGAGCTTTTTATCTTTCGCGAAATTCACCTCACCACACGGGGTATATCCCTGCGGTAGACTTGTCACAGCCTTCATCGTATTCCTCCTTGTATACCTAGATGCTAGGTACGCTTCATATATCAAGTATACACAATTTTTATGTTCTATTACCCTTCCCGAGCAGTCCATTCTTGCATAGAATTCGTCTCAGGTGCTAGACTGGAGGAAAGATAAGCATGGTGCTTTGTAAACACAGAGAGGTGATACATGCAAGATATTTATGTCATCGCGGGCGCGAGAACCCCTGTGGGTGTCCTCCAGGGTTCGCTCTCCGATGTGTCAGCTATCGGCCTGGGTGTCATTGCAGCCAGGGAGGCACTCCAGCGTAGTGGTGTCGATCCCCAGCAGGTGGACCAGGTAGTGATGGGGAATGTCATTCAAACGAGCAAAGACGCGATCTACTTCGCGCGGCATGTGGCTCTTAAAGCAGGACTGCCTATAGAGACCCCGGCGCTCACCGTAAATCGCCTCTGTGGCTCTGGCCTGCAAGCCATTGTCAATGCCGCCCAAATGCTGCGCCTGGGCGAGGGAGAGATCGCGCTGGCGGGCGGTGGCGAGAATATGACCCAGGCCCCCCACGTCATCCGTGGCGCCCGCAACGGCTTCAAGCTAGGCGCCGCGCCCCAACTCGAAGATAGCTTGTGGGAGGCCCTGGTTGACAGCTATATTGGCTGCGGCATGGCGATCACAGCCGAGAACCTGGCCGAGAAGTATCAACTCTCACGCGAAGATGTAGATGCTTATGCCCTGCGCAGCCAGGTCGCGGCACGCAAGGCTCAGCAAGCGGGCTACCTGGCCGAAGAGATCGTCCCCGTCACGCTTAAGGATCGCAAGGGTAACGAAATCACCTTTGCTCAGGATGAGGGCATTCGTGATACCTCGCTTGAAGCCCTGGCTAAGCTCCCAGCACGCTTCCGCAAGGGCGGCGTCGTCACTCCCGGCAATGCTAGCGGCATCAACGATGCCGGTGCCTGCGTGATCCTGGCCACCGAGGACGCCGTCAAAAAGCATAACCTCAAGCCCTTGGCACGCATGATCTCCTGGGGCGTTGTCGGCGTATCCCCTGAGATCATGGGCATCGGTCCCGCTAATGCCATTCGCCAGGCGCTCAAGCGCGCCGATCTCGGCCTCGACCAACTGGATCGCGTCGAGGTCAACGAGGCCTTTGCTTCGCAGTACCTGGCCGTGGAGAAAGAACTGGGCCTGGACCGCGACAAAACCAACGTCAACGGCGGCGGCATCTCTATTGGCCATCCCCTAGCCGCCAGCGGCGCACGCATCACCCTCGCGCTACTCAATGAGCTATGTCGCAATCACTTAAAATATGGCGCGGCCTCCCTCTGCATCGGTGGTGGGCAGGGCATCGCAGCCGTTTTCGAGAACGTTGGCTAACAAATTCAGGGTAAGAGGTGTAGTGCTCTGGAGCTTGCCTGCGGCAAGCTCCAGAGCACTACACCTCTTACCTTAGCAAGCGCCACAGGCGCGAGAAGTTCCGCCAATCGCAGGCACACGGTTTATGCTATAATGGGCTACTACTAGGGATGCGATAAGGACCGCTTTTCAATGGTGAACAGTGGACTTCAGCGCCTTTCATCACACGTGCCTCACGTTGCATTCAAGGGTATCTATTGAAAGACAACGAAGTATCTTACTAAATTCTTATTCGGAAACCAACGTCGCTCTAGCGCTTCGCGCTCGGGTTTCCGACTAGGAACTAACCAGGAGGAATCGCAATGGGTAATAACCTCAACTTCGAGGATACAGACACTATTTTAACTGAGGATCGCCTATTTCCCCCACCCAGCGATGTCGTAGAAAACGCCAATATTACTGCTTATATGCGCTCCAAGGGCTTCAATGACTACGAATCTTTCTATCAGTGGTCACTGGAGAACCGTTTCGAGTTCTGGGAAGACATGGCTAAAGAACTGCACTGGTTCGAGCCATGGACGAAGACCTTTGAATGGACGGAGAAGCCCTTCTTCAAGTGGTTCACCGGCGGCAAATTCAATATCGTCTACAACTGCCTGGATCGCCACCTGGAGAGCGAGACGCGCCACAAGGTTGCCTTCTACTGGGAGGGCGACGATGGCTCCAACCGCACGCTGACCTACGAGCAGCTCTACGTCCTGACCAACCGCATGGCTAAGGCCTTGCAAAACCTGGGCATCCAGAAAGGCGACCGCGTCGCCATCTACATGCCTGCTATCCCCGAACAGGTTGCCGCCCTCCTGGCGGTCGCACGCCTGGGCGCGGTGCATACCGTCATTTTCGGTGGCTTCGCCGCCAACGCCCTGCGTGAGCGTATCAATGACGCGGGAGCCAAGGTCGTGATTACGGCGGACGGCAACTATCGCGGCGGCAAGCATATCCAGCTCAAGAAGATCACTGATGAGGCCCTGGAAGAGACGCCAACCGTGGAGAAGGTGCTTGTTGTACGTCGCCTGGACAGCGAGGTCAACATGCAGGAGGGGCGCGACTTCTACCTCGATGAGCTCTTTAAAGAGATTCCCGAAGACACAGTTATACCTTGCGAACCCATGGATAGCGAAGACCTGCTCTATATCCTCTATACCAGCGGCAGCACCGGCAAACCCAAGGGCGTTGTGCATGTCCAGGCCGGCTATGCCGTGGGCACCTACGCCACAACCAAGTTTGTCTTCGATATGAAGCCCGAGGATGTCTACTGGTGCTCGGCCGACATCGGCTGGGTCACGGGACATAGCTATATCGTGTATGGCCCATTGATGAATGGCGCGACCAGCGTGCTCTTCGAGGGCACTCCCTCCTATCCCGCCCCCGATCGCTGGTGGAGTATCATCGAGAAGTTCAAGGTCAGCATCTTCTACTCCTCGCCCACCGGTATCCGTGGCCTGATGCGCTTTGGCGAAGAGTGGCCCGCGAAGCATGATCTCTCCAGTCTGCGCGTTCTCGGCTCTGTGGGTGAACCCATCAATCCCGAGGCCTGGATGTGGTACCGCCGCAATATTGGTCGCGACGAACTCCCCATCATGGATACATGGTGGCAGACCGAGACCGGCGCGATCCTGATCAGTCCAACCGTCATCCTGCCGCTCAAGCCCGGTAGCGCTTCGCGTCCATTCCCCACCATCGAGGCCGATATCGTGGACAAAAACGGCAAGGCGGTCGGAGAGAACAAAGGCGGCTTCCTGATCGTGCGCCATCCCTGGCCCTCGCAGATGCGTACTATCTATCGCGATCCCGCACGCTACCAGACCTACTGGGATACCATTCCCGAGGTCTACTTCGCTGGCGATGCCGCGACAAAAGACCAGGATGGTTACTTCCGCGTCCAGGGCCGAGTTGATGACGTCATTAAGGTCAGTGGGCACCGCCTGGGCTCTATGGAGATCGAGTCCAGCCTGGTCAGCCATCCCGCGGTAGCCGAGGCCGCCGCTATTGGCAAGCCAGACGAGGTCAAGGGTGAGCACGTTAAGGTCTTTGTCATCCTCAAGGACGGCCATGAGGCCTCCGACGAGATGGAGAAGGCACTGAAGCTCCATGTGCGCACCAACGTTGGTCCCCTGGCCGTACCTGACGAGCTCGAATTTGTGCCGAGCCTGCCCAAAACCCGCTCGGGTAAGATTATGCGCCGCGTCATTCGCGCCCGCGAGCTCGGCGAGCCGGTCGGCGATACCAGCACCCTCGACGCATAATGATTTATGAAAAATAAGTTGATAGTGAAGTGCCCTATGCAGCCTAAGGCTGCATAGGGCACTTCACTATCAACTTATTTTTATGTCGTCTCTCATGCTGTCTAGGCGCGAAAACCCCTGCTATTTCGCCCAGGGCTTTTTGGTTTACCCGAAAAGAGTGAAAAAGAAGTCATTTCTTGCTACACTTAGGAAAACTCAAAACACCCCTAAGAAAGCGAGAAATGACCTTGGATGTACCTTACCATATCTGACGAAATGAAAAAAGCCTTTCCCGAAGCGCTTCACGTGGATCCCACCTCCTTCTACGCCGCCTTTGCTCAGGTGAAAGATCGACGTGGCAAACGAGGGAGACGTTATCCCCTTCCGTTGATATTGACGCTGCTGCTGTTAGGAAAGCTGGCAGGAGAGAGCAGTATCCACGGGATTGTGGAGTGGATTGACGAGAGAAAGGAGCAGCTTCAGGGCTATTTGGGCTGGCCGAGGCGCTTTCCAACGAATTCGACCTACACCTTTGCACTCAGTCAGTGTAATGACCAGGAGATTGCCACCGTCTTGGCTGGTGTTGTACTGAAAGCCAGAGCGGTTGAGCACTGCGGTGAGGAATCTGGTCGGCTTTCCAAGCCAGGTCAAGAGAAGCCGCTCATTCAGGCAGCCATGGATGGCAAACAGATGCGAGGAACCTTAGGACACCAGAGCAGTGAGCAGCCTCCTGTCCATCTGCTCTGCCTCTATGAGTGCCAAAGCGGCATTGTCCTCGCCCAACGTGAGGTTCGCAGCAAAGAAAATGAGATCAGTGCGGCGGCTGCCTTGTTGCATCCCGCCTTGGTCAAAGGGCGTATCATTAGTGCCGATGCCATGCATACGCAAACAAAGTGGTGTGCGGCGGTTGAGCGCTATGGAGGCTACTATCTGCTGATTGCCAAGCTTAATCAGCCACAACTCTATGAAGATCTCCGCGACTTTTTTGAGGAAGAAGACGCTCCCCGCCAGCAGTGGCAGTATGTCAAGAGCGTTCAAAAGGGGCATGGACGTCTGGAAATCAGAGAACTGTGGAGCAGCACGCTGATGAATGACTGGTTTGAGCCGCAATGGGCAGGTGTGGCACAGGTCTTCCGGTTGCGCAGGCACACGACGCATCGAAAGGATGGGAAGGTGCGTGAGGAGATCGTCTATGGTCTCACCAATCTGCCGCCTCGTCTGGCCAACGCAGCACGCTTACTCCAGTTGCAGCAAGCCCATTGGTGTATTGAAAACCGCCTCCACTATCGGCGTGATGTGACGATGGGTGAAGATGCCTCTCAAGTCCGTTTGGCAGGGGCTCCAGCGGCGTTAGCAGCCCTTAATGGAGGGGTACTCGCCATGATGGATTGGTTGCAGGTCAACAATGTCGCCTCTGCTATGCGGCATTTTTGTGCTCAGCCTCGCGAGGCCTTGCAACTGCTGTGTGGCAAGTTATCACGGTAATACGGGTAAACCAAAAAGCCCTGTATTTCGCCTTCTAATCTTGACCGTACATCAAAGCTAGGTTATAGTAGAACACAACTCAGTCTATATGCTAAGAAGAGAAGATATTCCTTTTAGGCCCCCACACACATCTTCTTTTCTGGGATGGTTGGAGGGGGTTCGCGAGGTTTGGCACGTTCCTCTGTAAAAACGCCTCCCTGTTAAGGGTGAACACACGAAAGGAAAGCGCGGCGACAGAGCCTTTTCCATCTATCCAGGAGGCTCGCATGTCGCCCGCCAGGTGAGTGAGGCAGAGCCATATGCCCGAAGTACAGCAAAAACAAGATCTTCATGCCTATCTGACCACGCTAATTAAGCGTGCGGCGGCTGCATACATTGAACGTGAGGGAATCGCTTACGACGCCGAACAGCTTCCTATCGACCTGCGCTTCTCAGCTCAATCCAGCTTTGGCGACTACTCTATTCCCGTCATGCCCTGGGTCAAGAATAAGCTCGGTCGCCCCCCTCTGCAAATCGCAGAGGCGTTGGCGACTTATATCAATGAGCTGCACGTTCCTGAGCTTGAGAATGTCAACGCGACCAAGCCCGGCTTTGTGAATTTTCGCTTGAACCGCGCGGGTGTGGGCCGCAGCATTATCGAGCGTGTGCTCGAAGAGGGTCCCGACTTTGGTCAGAGCCAGGTCGGGCTTAATCAACGCATCATCGTTGAACATACCGCGATCAACACCAATAAGGCCGCGCACGTCGGCCACCTGCGTAACTCCTGCCTGGGCGATACCGTTGTGCGTATGCTCCGCTCACAGGGCTACCATGTCGAGGCTGAGAACTATATCGACGACTCGGGCGTCCAGGTCGCGGATGTGGTAGTTGGCATGCTGCTCCTGCAAAAGAGCGAGTTACAACTGGCCGAAGGCAATGAGCAGCTTCCCGACGAGTCGTTTGACTACTATTGCTCACGCATCTATGTGGCCGTGAACAGGCTCTATGAGCAGAAGGAGTCGGAGCAGGGTATCGCCGCGATTCAGTTACGCCGCCAGGTGCTACACTCCATTGAACATGGCGATGAGCCAGAGGCTGGCCCCGACTACCCTGCGATGGCCGCTGATCTCTCACACCAGATCGTGCAAGCCCATCTTAAGACCATGGGACGCCTCAACATCTCCTATGATCTCCTGACCTGGGAGTCAGCGATTTTGCAGGCCGGACTCTGGCAGCATACCTTCGACTTCTTGCGCAAGCATAACTTGCTCGAAAAGCCTGAGGCTGGCCCCGCCGCTGGCTGCTGGATTCTCCCCTTTGGCGATGGGGAGAGCGATGGCGAGCGCATGAGCGATAAGATTCTGGTGCGTAGCGATGGGACCGCGACCTACACCGCCAAGGATATCGCCAACCAGCTCTGGAAGTTTGGCATTACCGACGATCCCGAGTTCAACGTTCAGTTTCACTTCGTGCCCTGGGGCACCCAGCATGATGGACGTCAGCTCTGGACCATGCGCACCCCCAAGGATGCCTTCAAACCTGAGCAAGAGGGTGATCCCAAACGCTTTGGCCATGCCCAGCGCGTGGTCAACGTCATCGATGTGCGCCAGTCCTACCCGCAGCAGGTTGTATACGAAAGCCTGCGCCGCTTAGGTTACACCGAGCAGGCCGAGAACTCAAAACACCTGGGCTACGAGGTCGTCACGCTTTCGGCCGCGACCGCCGCCAGCCTGGGCATCGATACCTCCGATGGCCGCGATTTCTACGCCATGTCGGGACGCAAAGGCATCGAGATCAAGGCCGATGACCTGATCAACACGGCGGAACAGCGCATGCGCGAGGTTCGCCGCCAGGATGAACGCCCCGAGATCGATGAGAAGACGGCCTCTGTGCTGGCAGCGTCAGCGATTCGCTACTTTATGATTCGCTTCAATCTGCAACAGATCATCGCCCTGGATATAGACGAAGTGCTCCGCCCCAATGGCGATACCGGCGTCTACCTTCAGTACTCCTACGCACGCTCAAACAGCATCTTGCGCCGTTTGCAGGCCTCTGGCTATACTATTCCTACCAGGCTGAATGGTCTACCAGAACAGCTTGAGCAGAGCGAGTGGGAACTGTTGCGGCACATTGATGCCTACCCACGCCGCCTGGCGGAGGCAGCTGAGCAGATGTCGGCCTCGGCATTAGCCACATATGCCTACGACCTGGCAGCTCATATCAGCGATTTCTACGAACATACGCCTCCAATCGTGAAAGAAGAGAACGAACAGATGAAGGCCTTCCGCGCCCTGCTCGTTCAAGCCACGGTTCAAACAATGAATAATGTCCTGCGCATTCTAGGTTTTGAACCCCTGGAGCGCATCTAGACACCACTGTGGAGAGTTACCGTGAAACGTTCTGTTTTATGGTCCCATCTCGGTCAGCCCGGTCTTGAGCACCTCTTCCTCCATGCCCGTGAAGAGGAGGTGCTCGCCGATGGGCAGGCCATTACCATGGAACAAGGGATGCCCCTACGCGCCCACTATGTTGTCCGTTGTAACTCCGACTGGCAAGTCACCCAGTTTGATATCGATATTCTTGGACGCCTGCAGGCTGACCTCCACTTGCGCGCTGATGGGAAAGGAAACTGGTTCTTTGCAGAAGGAGAACCCATCCCAGACCTGGCAGGCTGCATCGATATCGACATCTCCATCTCCCCTTTTACCAATACGCTGCCCATTCGTCGCCTGCAACTGGCAGTCGATGAGTCAAAGGAAATTCTGGTAGCGTATGTCGCCCTGCCTGACATGCAGGTCACACCTATCCGCCAGCGCTACACTTGTTTGAGCGATCTTCCAGGCGAGCGCGTCTACCGCTATGAGTCGCTGGATAGCGAGTTCAGCACCGAGATCACGGTCGATGACGACGGCCTCGTCATTAACTACCCACATCTCTTTGAGCAACTCACCGTCTGCTAATCGAGATCACCAATCAGACGTCTTTTATTCATGAGCGTAGCAAGTATCGCATGGACCATTCAGAACATCATGCGACACTCACTACGCTCACGTGGCATTCTCTACAAAATTTTTGTGGCAAGTGTGGCAACCTCCACGTTGCCTTTGAGGGATCAAAAAATGCAAGGCGAGACAACGAACTTTCCCAATGAGATGCATACCATCGAAGACTTCCAGGCCTTTCACCGTTGGCTGGACGCCCAGAAAGGCTTCGCGACTGACATCTTCTTAAACATGACGATGTTAAGTGGAGAGATTGGTGAAGTCGCGCAGGTACTGAAGCAGGTCTATTTCATGATCGATCCTGCCCACACGGATCAAGAAGTAAAAACACTTGAGGAGGCCCTGACTATCCATCGTGAAAACCTGGGTCAGGAGCTAGCCGATTGCCTGGCCTACATCTTTAAGCTAGCCAACTATACCGGTGTCGATCTACAACAGGCCTACCTGGAGAAAATGGCCAAGAATCTGCATCGTACCTGGAAGTATAAAGCAGAAAAAGAAGAATGAGGGAATGGGCATGATTTGTGGACGAATGCCCACAAATCATGCCCATTCCCTCATTCTTGGAAGCGCCGCAGGCGCTCCCGGTCAGGCGTCAGAACCGAAACAACTAACCCTGCTTCTGGCGTGCGGCGTTGATCTGATCGCGCGTGCGCCGGGCCTCTGCCGCCGCAGCCTGGGCGAAGTCCTCACCCTCGCTGGCGTAGAGGATGGCACGCGAAGAAGAGATAATCGCAAGCTCACCCTGCGCATCCGCACCCGCCTGGACCGCCGCCTCTAGGTCGCCTCCCTGGGCACCAATGCCAGGAATCAGGATTGGCGTCTGGGGACAGATAGTGCGAATCTGGCGCAGTTCCTCGGGATAGGTCGCCCCAACCACCAGCCCGCAGTTGCCCGCAGTATTCCAGGACTGCACGCGCTGGGCAATGACTTCATAGAGGGGGCGCAGTGTCCCGTTCTCATTCTGCACGCGCAGATCCTGAATGTCGCGCGCCCCTGGATTGGAGGTGCGGCACAGCAGGAGAGTACCCTTGTCGCGATACTCCAGGAAAGGAGCCACGCTATCATAGCCCATATAGGGATTGACCGTCACGGCATCGCAACCATAGGTCTCAAAAAAGGTTTTCGCATATGCACGCGCGGTATTGCCGATATCGCCGCGCTTGGCATCCGCGATCACAGGAATATGCGCAGGTACAGCCTGGACTACTTCCTGGAACGCCTGAAGGCCCGCCGGCCCCAGGACCTCGAAGAAGGCCAGGTTCGGCTTAAAGGCGCACGCATATGGGGCCGTCGCTGCGATAATATCCTGACAGAAACGCACAATCGCACTCATCACCGGCTCCTGGCGTAGCGAAGCAGGCAGGCGTCCAGGCTCGGGGTCCAACCCAACACAGAGCAGGCTTTCCTGCTGGCGCGAGGCAGCGAGAAGCTTCTCGACAAAGTTCATCTTCATATCCTCTTCTACTAGACACTATTGCTGTGCATTGGCAGCTTGCTGTTTGGCCAGGAAGGCACGCCCTTTCCCCAGTTCGGTGTTGACCGGTACCCCCTCGCGGCAGAAGGGACACTCCTCAGCGGTATAGGTCTGCAACGAGAGCTCGACCAGTGAGTGAATAGGCACGCCTCCAACCTGTTCAGGTCCCACATTGCCACGATTCCAGAGCACGCTCAAGCCGATCACGTTACCGCCATAGCGGCGCACCGCCTCAATCGTCTGGCGCGCCGAGCCACCTGTGGTCAAAATATCCTCTACCACCAGGACATTGCTGCCTTTGACAAACTTGTCGTAGCCACGGCCAAAGAAAAATTGTTTATCTACGCCATCGGAACCCTTCTCCGCGAAGACCGCCAGGATCTCGCCCGAGGGCTTGCGCCGCGTTAAATGATAGGCTGTCCACTGCGAGAGAATTACTGCGCCAATGACGGGACCCACCACCACGTCGATCTGCTCGGGATCATAGGGCTGTCCCATACGCTCGCAGAGCGACGAAATCAGCTCTGGTCTTAAATAGAGCGCATCTTTATTCAGATACACCGAACTATGGCGCCCCGAACTATAGACAAAATGACTATTTGTGATGATCGCGCCTGCCTGCTCAAAGAGTTCCATCAATGTTGCATCACTACTCATGGGATTCCACCTTCTAGTTCTTGCTAGTTCTTGCTCTTACTACTCTACGCCCACAATAAATATTGCATTCACGGCACGCTTCTGTACTCAGGGAAAGGGAGTAGAGACTGTGTGATAACACACACAATCGCTACTCCCCATCATCTACAGCTATGAGACTCTCTCAGGCTAGAATACTAGCTCTGAGTCACAGCCTCATCAACCGTGTACTCATTCCAGGACTTGATCGGAATCGTCTCCAGCTGCTTCTGCGTGATAGCTCGCGCGAAGAGACGCGCCTGCTTGACCTTTGTAAAGAGTGGGATATTATGATCGATCGCGTGGCGACGCATCGCGTAGTCATCGTCGATATCCTTCATGATATGGCGATCCACGATGTTGATGGCCAGGTCGATCTTGTTCTCCCGGAAGTAGGTCAGAACACTGGGCTCTTGCTGCTCATGTAACTTGTAGAGCCTGGTTGCCTCGATGCCGTTGGTATGCAAGAAGGCTGTGGTCTTCTCTGTCGCGTACAGGGGAATTCCCAGGGTCGCGAACAGGCGCGCACTTTCGAGGAACTTTGCCTTCTTGTCGTCACCACCCAGGCTGATAAAGATGCCCTTCTGCGGTACATGCCCGCCGGTGGCGATGATCGCCTTCAGGTAGGCCTCCTCCAGGTCGTCACCAAAGCAGGCCACCTCGCCAGTGGAAGCCATCTCGACGCGCAGAATGGGGTCTGCCCCGGTCAGGCGCGAGAAGGAGAACTGTGGCGCCTTCACCGCGACGAAGGACGGGCGCGGCATGCTGACGTCAGGAATAGATTCCTGGAAGAGAGCGTCAACGAATAGCTCAATCATGTTGACGCCGGTCACCTTCGAGATGAAGGGGAAGGTACGCGAGGCGCGCAGATTGGCCTCGATGACGTAGACCTCGTTATCCTTGGCCAGAAACTGGATGTTAAAGGGACCCGTGATCTGTAAGGCTTTGGCAATGGCGCGCCCAACCTTCTCGATACGCGCTTTGGTCTCCTCATTGATCGTTTGCGGGGGCAGCACGATGGTTGCATCGCCAGAGTGTACGCCCGCGTTCTCAACATGCTCAGAGATCACGAAGGCTTTGACCTCGCCCCGCTGCGCGACGGCGTCCAGCTCAATCTCCTTGACCTTCTGGAAGAACCTGCTCACGGTCACAGGATACTCACGCGAGACAGCCACGGCCTCGCCTACATAGCGCTCCAACTGCTCCTGATTATAGCAGACGTTCATGGCGCTGCCCGAGAGCACGTAGGAGGGGCGAACCAGGACGGGATAGCCAACACCCTCCACAAAGGAGCGGAGCTCTTCGAGGCTGCTGAATGATGCCCACTCCGGCTGGCGAATCCCCAGGGTATCTAATAGGTGCGAGAAGCGGTTGCGGTTCTCAGCCCCATCGATATTCTCGGCGCTGGTGCCCAGAATCGAGAAGCCGTAGCGATGTAGCGCCTGTACGCGGTTGTTTGGCGTCTGTCCGCCTACTGAGACAATGATGCCATGGGGCGACTCGAACTCGCAGATGTCAGCGATACGCTCGAAGGTCAGTTCTTCAAAGTAGAGGCGATCCGAGGTATCGTAGTCGGTCGAGACAGTCTCAGGATTACAGTTAATCACGATGGACTGCTTCTGGTACTTCTTCAGCGCGTCGACGGCGCTGACCGAGGTCCAGTCAAACTCGACCGAGGAGCCAATGCGATAGGGACCAGATCCCAGTACCACGACACCGCTCTGGCCCAGGGCCTGGATGTCGTTGTGTTGCGCATTGTAGGTCATGTAGAGATAGTTTGTCTCCGAAGGGAACTCGCCCGCCAGAGTATCAATCTGGAGGATTGCAGGCACAATACCGTGCTGCTTACGCAGCTCACGAATCTCCAGCCCTGCCTTGCCAACCATCTGCCCAATGCGCTTATCTGAGATACCCAGTTGCTTCAGGCGGCGCAGCATCTCCGCGGAGAGATCATGTGTCTGGCGCAGGGTCTCCTCATGCGAGAGAATGTTCCAGATGCGCGTCAGGAACCAGTGGTCGATACCTGTGATATCGTGGATCTGCTCAATGGAGTAGCCATGGCGCATGGCAAACGGCAAGGCAAACATGCGTTTATGCGTGGGCTGGTGCAGGAACTGCTGGAGCACCTCTTCCGTCGAGGTATAGCCGGCGAAAGGTTGCTCGGAGGTCGCGCCCTCCAGTTCCAGGTCCAGCATACGAATGGCCTTCTGATAGGCCTCTTCAAAGGTGCGCCCAATACCCATGACCTCGCCTACCGACTTCATGCCGGTACCAATGGTCCAACTAACACCCTTGAACTTCTCCAGGTCCCAGCGTGGAATTTTGACCACGACATAGTCCAGGCTTGGCTCAAAACAGGCCTGGGTGACGCCTGTGACTTTGTTCGTCAGCTCGGTGAGGGAGTAACCCAACGCCAGCTTCGCCGCGACATAAGCCAGGGGATACCCGGTCGCCTTACTCGCCAGGGCGGAACTGCGCGAGAGGCGCGCATTGACCTCGATCACGTAGTACTGCGAAGTTTTGGGATCTAACGCGTACTGTACATTGCACTCACCCACGATGCCCAGGCTACGCACAATCTTGATCGCCGCCGCACGCAGCGTATGATATTCGCTGTTCGTCAGCGTCTGACTGGGAGCGATAACCACCGACTCGCCGGTATGAATGCCCAACGGGTCCATGTTCTCCATATTACAGACGGTGATGCAGTTATCAAAGGCGTCGCGCACGACTTCGTACTCGACCTCTTTAAAGTGATGCAGATACTGCTCAACCAGGACCTGGGGCGCAAACGCCAGCGCGCCATCCACAATCTGGCGCAGTTCATCTTCGCTATGCGCGATACCAGATCCCTGTCCACCCAGAGCATACCCGGCACGGACCATCAGCGGGAAGCCAAGTTCATGCCCGATGCGCAAGGCCTCGTCCAGCGTCTCAGCGACGTGGCTCCGGGGCGTGGAAATATTGATCGAGCGGAGATGTTGCGCGAACTCCTCGCGATCCTCGGTCAGGATAATCGCCGAGACCGGTGTGCCCAGGATCTGCACTCCGTATTTCTCCAGCACACCGCTCTGGTGGAGCACGATACCACAATTGAGCGCGGTCTGGCCGCCAAAGGAGAGCAGAATGCCATCGGGGCGTTCTTTTTCAATGATTTTTTCGACAAAGAATGGCGTCACGGGCAGGAAATACACCTGGTCAGCCATTTGCTTCGAGGTCTGAATGGTTGCGATATTTGGGTTGATGAGGACCGTTGAAATGCCTTCCTCTTGAAGAGCTTTGAGGGCCTGAGAGCCGGAGTAGTCAAACTCTCCGGCCTGCCCAATCTTGAGCGCACCCGCTCCCAACACCAACACTTTCTTTAGCGACTTCACTTAGATCAATGCCCCCTTTGCCTCGTATACCTTCTCCAGGAAGAGATCAAACAGCCACTCGGTATCCATGGGTCCCGGTGTAGACTCGGGATGGAACTGGACCGAGAAGAACGGAAGTGAGCGATGGCGCATGCCTTCATTGGTATTATCATTCGCGTTGATAAACCAGGGTTCAAACCCTTCTGGAACCGTGCCTACGGCGAAACCATGATTCTGCGTGGTGATGTAACAGCGCTTCTCACCAGCAAGCAGGCAAGGCTGATTCTGACTGCGATGGCCAAACTTCAGCTTGTAGGTATCGCCGCCCGCGGCCAGGGCCAGCAACTGGTGTCCCAGACAGATACCCATAATTGGAATTTCGTGCTCCATCGCGGCGCGCAGCGTCTGAATGGTTTTCTCAGCCATTTTGGGGTTGCCTGGACCATTGGAGACCAGGATGCCATCAAATTCGAAGGGCCTGTCGTCCGCGAAGAGAGCGTAATCCCAGGGCACCTCTACTACGCGTACGCCTCGCGCCACCAGGCTGCGAATGATATTGTGCTTGGCGCCACAATCAATAAGGGCGATAGTGGTTTCGCCTGAGCCATACTCACGCACCTCGCTGGTAGAGACACGCGCGACCAGGTTATCGATATAGGGATTATGAAAAGGAATATCTTCATCAAAGATAATCGTTGCCAGCATCGTGCCATGCTTACGAATATGTTGGGTCAGCAGGCGAGTATCCTTTATCTCCAGCGCGGGAATCTTCTCGCGCTTCAGCCATGTGCTCAAATCCATGGTGCTCTCGAAGTGAGAGGGCGTCGGGATATAGTTTGAGACAATCAGCCCGGCCGCGTGGATACGATCACCCTCCCAGCGCTCGGCATCGGGCACGCCATAATTGCCAATAATTGGATATGTCATTGTGAGGATCTCGCCTGTGTACGAGGGATCGGTCAGGGCTTCTGGATAGCCCACCATCCCGGTGCAGAAAACCACCTCACCGGCGGTCGCCTGCTCGTAACCAAAGGAGAGGCCCTCGAAACGCGTTCCATCTTCTAACAACAAGACGCCTTTACGAGTCGTTGCCGAAAACGCCAAACTCTCCTCCACAACATCTTTTAGTAGCTTATTAGCAGTGTCAATTTGCAGCATCATTGGGTATCCTTCCAGAATCTGTGTAACTAGTAAGAGTTCCCACGCTTAGGCCCGGCCCAGAACGAGGGCCAGCAGCGCCATGCGGGTATACAAGCCATTACGAACCTGCGAACGTAGATACACAGCCCTGTGATCTTTATCGACCTCTGTGTCGATTGTACCAATGCGCGGCAGGGGGTCCATCAGGATCATCTCCTGGCTGGCATATTCTGCGAGCAAGGCAGGGGTAACCGTAAAACGTTGTGCGACCATTTCATTATATTCCGTCAGCGAGTCAAAGCGCTCTTTTTGAATACGCGTCCAGTACCAGTACTGGCAATCCCTAGGGATATCTCTCTCGCTCGTGATTTCATGGATAGTAATATTACGGGAGCGGAACATGTTTAGATCTTCGCGATTGAGACGCAGCTTCTCGGGAGAGAGCAAATAGACTGTATTATTCTCGAAGAGCGAAAGACCACGCATCAGGGAGTGTATCGTCCGACTGTTCAGCGCATCACCTGCCATAACGCCTGTCAAATTATCCAGGCGGCCGAAGTGCTCATAGAGTGTATAGAGGTCCAGCATCGTCTGCGTAGGATGCTCGTTGTTGCCATCGCCAGCATTAAGGACCGGGACAAACTCAGCGCTTTCCGCGGCCCGCAACGCGGCCCCCGGGCGGGGATGACGCAGCACAATCGCATCTGAGTAGGCTTCAAACACGCGGATCGTATCCTCAAAGGTCTCACCCTTGTTGACCGAGGAGACCGTCTCAGGATTCTGGATCTCTAGCGTCTGCCCACCCAGGCGCTTCACCGCAGCCGCGAACGACCCGAAGGTACGACTCGAAGGCTCGAAGAAGAGCAGCGATACAAGCTGACCCGCGAGCAACTGGCATGGCTCTTTGCCAAGCACAAGCTGCTTCATATGACCCGCCAGGGCAAAGATCCGGCGCACATCATCGGCACTGAACTGGTCGAACGAGACAATGTCCTTGCCCTTGAAATCTCCATTGATCATCGCTAACGTGTCAGATGTCTTCTCAACAGCAATCTGGCTCATAGATCCCCCTAATAGCTAATGTATGCAGACGTTGTACGCTTCGCGTGTTAAAACACAACCGGTTGATAGGTCATCATTGAAACCTTCTCCGATCGCCAGCCCGGTAAGATGGTCTTCGCCTGGCTCCTCCCCTTCTCTTCCCGTAGCTTATCTCGTCAAGTTGTATTTCTGGGCAAAAAAAATTCCTCACCTCCAAATGAAAGGAGAGAGGAGATAATAGAAAATTTTCCAATGGCGGAATCGACTTCCCAATGGAAATACCAATACCCGGCTACTGTCGCCGTCTGCATTGCTCTCCCCAGTATGTTTGAAGCCATGACGATACCGCACCTTTTCAGTGTAAATGTTTTTGGGAACTGGTCTCAAATTGCTAGAAGTATACCTTCTGATTTCGCAAAAGTCAAGGGAAATAAAGGCTTTTTTTGCCTGCCTCCTGAGACCAGGGAATAGGTCTGGCGCCCCCACGCCAATGCAATGCTCTTCTCCTCACTATGTTCTAATCGACACCTCCTCTCTCTTCTTCAATAAGTAGGAGGAGGTGGTGTGCCTGAGTAGCGCTACTCAGGCACACCACCTCCTCCTCCTAAAAATAGTGCGGCCCGGTGGTCGTCTGCCGATGGCGACCACCGGGCCATAATACTTCTTTCAAAGCGAGCGCCATAGGCGCGAAAAGTCAAGTGAGGAGAAAGTTAGGCAACAGTCACCACAGTCACATCAAAGATGATGGTGGCATTCGCGGGGATAGGGTCACTCCCTTGTGCGCCATATGCCAGGGCCGGGGGAATAATCAGGCGGCGCGTACCACCAGCCTTCATCCCAATCAGACCCTCGTTCCAGCCCTGAATGACCTGAGCCTGTCCAACGTTTTGCAGGTTGAAGAGTTCGCCCTTGCGATCATAGGAGCTGTCAAACTTTTTACCATCCTTTTGCAGCCAGCCCGTATACTCTACATTGACGGTGCTTCCCTTGGTCACTTCTTTCCCTTCGCCCGTCTTTACATCGATATATTGCAATCCATCAGAAAGCTTCACAATTTTGCTGTCATCCACGGGAGGAGGTGTGCTTGGACCCGCGCTTGGCGTAGGAGAGCCACCTGTCGCAGTCATAACGGCGTTTGCAACACCTGTTGCGGTCGCATGCACACTGGCGGTGCTTTTGGCATTCGCGGTTGCCGTCGCGTTCTTATTGGCGGTTGCGACCAACTGGTTATTGTATTGCTGATATTGCAAGACACCAAAAATACCAATGACAATCAACGCAACCGCTACAATCGCGGAGGTCCAGATCCGAATGCGGCGCCGACGGCGCTCCTTGCGATACAAACGCTCTTGCTGGCGCTGGCCTGGGCGGCCCGACGTTGGATTGTTTTCACGACGTATAGTCTGCGACATAACACATTCTCTCCTCGTATTGTGTAGAATAATTGCAGGTTGAGGTTACCATTATTTCATCTATCTGACAAGAGGGAAACACAAGAAAGTACTTATTGATATGAAATTTCACTCCCTCTGGCTCTACCATATTTTTACCTCTACTAACTCTACAATTCATAGCCTCCTTTTCCGAAGTATGCTATAATTAAAAACCACACCCATCAAGTTGTCAGGCTTTGATATCATAAGTACTGCGAACACCTTTTTTAACCTAGCGATACAGGCACACTCATTTTCATCATGACAACAAACGAACAAGAAGAGCTAGCACAGCTCACCACAACTGAATACATTCCCAACGTTCCAGCGCAGGGATATATCCGCTATCCCACCATCTACAAAGACTATATCGTCTTTGTGACTGAGGATGATCTCTGGCTCGTCTCCAGTGAAGGAGGCCGGGCCGAGCGCCTCACCGCGGGACAGGGGCGCGTGAGCCATCCCCATTTCTCGCCAGACGGCAACTGGTTAGCCTTCGTTGGACGCGAAGAGGGGCCGGGCGAGGTCTACGTCATGCCTGCGCTCGGTGGTCCCGCGCGTCGCCTTACCTTCGATGGAGGCACCTGCACCGTCCTTGGCTGGACGCCCGATGGGGGGGCGATTCTCTACGCAAGCAGCACCGGCCAGTTCACGGCAAAATATACCGTCATCTACGCGATCAGCCCGGCTGGCGGCCCGCCCCAGCAACTGCCGGTTGGCATGGCTAACGCCATTTCCTACGGCCCGGAGGGGGGAGTCGTTATTGGGCGCAATATCGAGGAACCTGCCTACTGGAAACGCTATCGAGGCGGGACCGTAGGCCACCTATGGTGCGATACTACAGGTAGCGGCACCTTTCAACGCCTGCTCAATATTCATGGCAACGTCGCCGATCCCTGCTGGGTCGGAAAGCGCATCTACTTCATCTCCGATCATGAAGGGGTAGGCAACATCTACTCATGCACGCCCCTGGGCGAGGAGCTTACGCGCCACACCTTTTTCGACACCTTCTACGCCCGTCACCTCTCCACCGATGGCGAGCGCCTGGTTTTGCAATCGGCCGCCGATCTCTACGTCTTTAATCCAGCGACCAATCAGGTACGCCAGCTCACCGTGACCCTACCAAGTCAGCGCACACAGCTTAGCCGCAAATTTGTGTCTGCCGACCAGTATATCGATACCTTCGCGCTCCACCCCCAGGGACATGCGCTCGCACTTACCACGCGTGGGAAGGCCTTCTGCCTCAGCAATTGGGAGGGGGCCTCCATCCAGTATGGTATCCAGGATGGCGTGCGCTATCGCTTTCTTGAGTGGCTCAATGACGGCTGGCGGCTCGTCGCCATCTGCGATTCCCCTGGACGCGAAACCCTCGTGATTATCGACCCGGCAAGCGATAATGAATACAAGCTCCTGCCCGATATCGAGTTTGGGCGCGTGATTGAGCTTACAGTCTGCCCGGTCGAGAATATTGTGGCTATCACTAATCATCGGCAAGAATTGATTGTAGTTGACCTGGCATCAGGGCAGCATGGAGTTCTCGACCATAGCGAATATGGCCGCATCTATGACCTGGCCTGGTCGCCAGATGGGCGCTGGCTGGCCTATAGCTTTGCCTGCAGTGCCCAGAAACGCGCCATTAAGCTGGGTAACCTGGAAACAGGCGAGACACATTTCGCTACCGAACCTATCCTGGCAGATGTTAGCCCGGCCTTTGATCCCGAAGGACGCTACCTCTACTTCCTGGGCTATCGCGTCTTTAATCCCATCTCGGATAACTTACAGTTTGAGTGGAGCTTTCCACGTGGGGTCCAGCCCTACGCCGTTCCTTTGCGCAAAGATATTCGCTCCCCCTTTGTGACCGAGACCCGACTCACACAAGACCTGCGCCGTCGCCCAGGCTTTGTGCCTGAAGTTGCCCCCGCCGCCAGCGACGACAACAACGGCACCGAACCACAACCAGCTCCGACTACACAGCCTCCTAACACGTCCAATCGCGTGTATATCGACCTGGATGGCATCACCCGTCGCGCCGTGGCCTTCCCCACGGGCGAGGCACGCTATTCAAGTATTCTCGCGATGCGGGGACGCGTGCTCTTCCAGGTCAATCCGCTTACTGGCGCGCTCTCCGAGGGGCAGAGTCGCGGCTGGATTGAGAGCTTTGATATCGAGACCCAGCGCCTGGAACGCATCTTCGATAATGTCAATGAAGCCATGCTTTCCCGCGATCACAATACGCTCATCTATCGCTCGCGCGCTCGCCTGCGCGTGCTACGCAATGCGGAGAAACCCCGCTCGGATAGCGATTTTCCCGGACGTGAAACTGGCTGGATCGATCTGGGGCGCATCAAGGTCTCAGTGCTCCCTGCCGCTGAGTGGAGACAGATGTTTGCCGAAGCCTGGCGCCTCCAACGCGAGCAGTTCTGGACCGAAGATATGTCGGGCGTGGACTGGGAGAGCATCTACCATCGCTATGCTCCGCTGATCGAACGCGTGGGGTCACGCTCGGAGCTTTCTGACCTCATTCATGAGCTACAGGGCGAGCTGGGGACCTCTCACGCCTTTGAATATGGTGGCGAATACCGGCGCGGCCAATACTACCGTCAGGGATCGCTCGGCGTCGATTGGAGTTATGATCCCACGACTGAGCGCTATCGCATCGGGCGCATCATCGAGGGCGATCCTTCCGATGAAGAAGCGACCTCGCCACTCAGTGAGCCGGGGCTTGGTATCGCCGCTGGTGACGCGATCATCGCGGTCAATGGACAACGCGTCGGCCCACGCCTAAGTCCCCAGGAACTACTCGTCAATCAGTCCGGCAACGCGGTCAACCTGATTATTGAACCCGTCGAAGGCAATACCAGGCGTGTTGTGACGGTGAATGCCATCTCACTTGCGACTGAGAGCGCGGCCCGCTATCGCGACTGGGTGGACAGAAATCGGCGGGTGGTCCACGAGAAGTCACGCGGGCTGGTAGGCTATATCCATGTACCCAATATGGGGCCACAGGGCTTCGCTGAGTTCCACCGCGGCTTTCTGGCCGAATATGACTATCCTGCCCTGATTATCGATGTGCGCTGGAATGGCGGCGGCAACGTCTCCAGCCTGCTCCTGGAAAAGCTCTCACGCCGCCGTATTGGCTATAAGTTCTCGCGCTGGGGCAAGCCGATGCCCTACCCGAAGGAGTCACCACGCGGCCCCATGGTCTCTTTGACCAATGAGCACGCCGGCTCCGATGGCGACATTTTTAGCCATAGCTTCAAGCTCCTACAACTGGGTCCCCTGATCGGGACGCGTACCTGGGGCGGAGTTGTAGGCTATACGCTCAATCACCAACTCGTCGACGGCACCACAACAACACAGCCCGAGTTTGCCAACTGGTTCGCCGATGTCGGCTGGGATATTGAG
The DNA here is from genome assembly GCF_016587395.1 of Ktedonobacter sp. SOSP1-52. Taxonomy (NCBI): domain Bacteria; kingdom Bacillati; phylum Chloroflexota; class Ktedonobacteria; order Ktedonobacterales; family Ktedonobacteraceae; genus Ktedonobacter; species Ktedonobacter sp. SOSP1-52. The sequence goes on along the minus strand of NZ_BNJH01000003.1, from coordinate 1,265,331 downwards.
AACTATGGCACCGAACCCGATATCGAGGTGGATATCGCACCTCAAGACTATATGAATGACACCGATCCCCAACTGGAGAGGGCCATTACCGAGGCCGTGCGCCTGGCACACGAGGCCAAGACGCTGGAACCCACGCCGGGGAAACGCCCCTATCGTGGCTGGGTCAACAAGCCCGATGATAGCGGTACCGATATCGAAAGCGCCTCCCAATAAGCAAGAAAGAGCGAGAGGCGCGGCATGTCTGCCGCGCCTCTCGCTCTTTCTTGCTTAATATTCTTGCTTAATGTCATGCGTTACGCCGATATACACACGCTCCCTGTACCCATGTCTGCGCAATGACCTCAGAGGATGCGCCAAAGAAGAGCGTATCCAGCAGGTCCTCCTCGCTCCAGCCTCGCATCTGCCGATGTTCCAGGTCGATAGCCACAAAGTCAGCCGCCTGGTCGGGAGCGATCTCGCCAGCCTGTATTGCCAGGGCGGCGGTCCCACGTCGCGTGCCATAGTCCAGCAAGAGCGGTCCGGGAGCCGCTAGCTCATCCGCGACGAGCACGCGTCGGCGCTGATAACGCATGCGCGCGCTATACTCGGCCCAGCGCAGCTCCTCCAGAGGGTCCAGGCGCGTGTTGCTATCCGAACCAATGGTCAGGGGAATCTCGCGCGCACGCAGGTCTTCATAGGGGGCGATTCCATCCCCCAGGTCGCCCTCGGTCGTTGGGCAGACACAGACCGTGCTGCCATACTGGGCCAGGATATCGAGCTCGTGCTCGGTGGCATGGGTGGCATGAACGATCGTCGTTCGAGGCGAGAGGGCTTCGTAGCGCTCTAAAAGCTCGATTGGGCGACAGCCATGAGCGGTGCGACATTGCTCGATCTCAGCCACCTGTTCGTCAGCATGTACATGTAACGGCAAGTTATGCTCACGACTATACGCAGCAATGGCGCGAAACCATTCCCCCGGCACGGCCCGGACCGAGTGGGGCGCGACTCCAACCTGGTATCCCTGCTGGCGTAGCGCTTCAACGCGCGCCAGGTATTGCTCTATCGTGGCGTCACAGAAGCGCTGTTGCCCCGCCTCCAATGCCTGCTGAAAGCCGCCACGTGCATAGGCGGTCATTAAGAGTACCACGCGTAGCCCTGTGTCTTTCCCCGCTTGTAGGATTGCTTCAGACATGGCATTCGGGCGATCATAGGGCCTGCCATCAACCTGGTGATGCACATAGTGGAACTCGCCGACACTGGTATAGCCCGCCGCTAGCATCTCGCTGTATGTCTGGCACGCCTCCTCATAGAGGAGTTCTGGCGTCAGGCGCTGGGCCTCGGCATACATGGCACGCCTCCAGGTCCAGAACGTATCCTGCCGTGAGAGCGGGCGATGCGTATGACCACGCAACTGGCGCTGAAATACATGGCTATGCACATTCACAAAACCGGGCAGGAGAAGCATCTGGGGTAGCGGCTCGATCTGCTCATGTGTGACCGCCTGTGAACTATCAATAATTCCCGTGATCAAACCAGCATCATCAATGGCGATGAGCTTATTTTTCTGCAACCCCTCATGGGTATAGACATAGGCTGGCGCCAGGTATTTCATCACGTTGGCATTCCTCAATTCGCATAGGTCTTGGTGCAATGTTCTAGCAGTACTCATGACAGGAGACGCTAGCTGCTAGCGCTCACTGAACGACGATTCCCGCCTGTCCCATTCTACCATGCCTGGCGAGACCAGGGGACCGGCATCCCCAATCAAATGAAATGCCGCCCAGAAGTAGGGATGCGCCCGGTAGGAACGCTCTGAGGCGCGCATTTGCGTGATAAAATCGCGCTGAGCCTGCGCCAGGGCACTTACCTTGCGCTCACCACGCAAGAGCACCCGATAAAAGAGTTCCATCAGTTCGGCGCTGCTGGCATCCTCAACCTTCCAGAAGGTGGGCAGGAGCGAGGCGGCGCCCGCATACAGAAAGCCACGCCCCAACCCGATGACTTCGTCAACACCCCCAATCACGGCGCGGCCAGTCTCACAGGCGCTAAGAACCACAAGCGAGCAGGAGGAGAGATCGAGGTTGAAGGCCTCAATCGTGCTCAACTGGCGATCAGCCAGGCGAATAGAGGAGAAATTGGGTGCGTCTAGGCGGAAGAGGCCGTGCGCGGCGATATGCACCAGGGGACTCTTAGCCCCACGCTGCTGCAAGAGCGTTGTGGTCGCCTGCTCATGTACCGCTGGCTGCGTCCCCAACAATTGCGCAACAACCTCAGCCTCATGCACAGCCTGGGGGAGCCAGCCATTCTCTGAGAAGCCCAATACCAGGGCCCTGGTAAGGACCTCGGGGCGCATTTGTGTGTTCAGCCCCCGCTGTCGACAAACATCCCAGAGCGAGACCGAGGGGAGGTATGATACCTCAACGCGCTCCACAACAAAACGCTCGCCGTCCAGGAGGGCGTGAAAGGGGAGATAATGCAACATACCGTAGGGCACCACCACGAGGTGACGACAGGCACTGAGCGCCCCCTCTACGGGGCGTAAGAGGATATCATAGAGCCGCTGCAACAAGCCCAGGCAATTCTCTTGCAACTCCTCGCACACACTCGCCTGCTCTGGTGTGCCCACAGTGCGAGCCACGAGGTCAAAGTTGGTGCGTAACAATGCCAGGAGGCGCTCCAGGCGCGTGACAGCATCCGGAAGGCACCTGACGACAATCCCTTCGCGCGTGAGACAAAAAATGTAGAGGTCCTGCCCTGCCAGGTAGTATTCCAGGATCAGCGTTTGCGAATGTATTTTTGGTCCCAACTGCGTGACGAGCGAGTTCGTCCACTGCTTTTGCGGCTGCGCGATGACATCGCTCATCGAGCGCAACTGCACCTGTTCGAGCAGGTGCTCAATGCGGCGCTCGCGTTGCAACATTTCTTTACGAGCCTGGGCGGGATCGATGCTCTGTATGCGACGTATTGCGGTATCACTAAGATTAACATCGCCCTCGGTACCATAGACAATCGAGCTATACCAGGCCTGCTCTTCGCGTAAGCGCTCCAGGTCTTCGAGTTGCCCCCCACTCAGGCGGTCCCTTGCTGTAAACTTGATATCAATGTTGTTGCGCAAGTAATCACCCAGGGCGCGCGACTTGGCCTTCTCAACATACGTCAGTGCTCTGGGGACATCTCGCCCCTGCAAGGCCAGCAGCATCGCACGCCTGTAGAGCTCGCCCTTCCCCTCCAAAAAGCTTACGCGCTCCTCCAGCACCAGGCGACTCTGCACCTCGTCAATCCCCTGAATGGCGCGATCATAGTATTGCATGGCCTGGTCAATAGCACCATGTAGCTCAGCGAGGTGTCCCAGGAGATCATAGCAGAGATACTGGAGTTCCAGCATCTCCTGAGCCATAGCGATATCCAGGGCATAATGGCTTAAACGTTCGGCCGTGTCGAGTTGGCGCTCGGCCTCGGCGATATAGGCCTGCAATAACATCGACCACGCCAGGTTAGGCAAATCCTCTTGATCCGCGAAGACGTCCGCGACATACTCCACCTCGCGCAGGCTCTTTTCCAGCTCTCCATTGGCGTAATAGAGGTCAGCCCGGCGCAAACGCGCCATGGCCGACAGGCGCACAAAGCCACCCTCAGCCAGCAAATCACTTGCTTCGCGCAGCAACTCGTCGGCCTCATGGTGGCGCCGCATCAGGATCGCGGCACTGGCCTGGCGCATCAAGGCTCGCGCCAAGTTATCACGTTGCGCCGAAGTGGCGCGAAAAAAGGCCACGACCTCGGCCGCCAGTTCGTAGGCTTCGCGAGAACGGTTTAAGCGCAACAAGCAGACGCACATCTGGTGTGTGGCTTCGGCCCGCGATTCGAGCATCTGGTGGCGCTCAAAGGTCTCCCGGCACTGGTTGTAGAGCAGCAATGCCTGGCTATAGTGACCCTGGGCCGCGTAAATCTCGGCGATGTTGAGATCCTCACGCGCAAGCGAGATCTCCTCGCTCGGACCGTAGCGCTCAAAGGTCTCCCGTGCCTGCTTATGCATCTCGACGGCCTCGCGAAAGCGACCCTGCGCGGCCAGGGCCAGGGCTTTATTACCGCGCGCGCGGGCGATATACAGCTCAACATCCTCGTTACACATTTGATAGGTTTCAATCGCGCGGTCAAATGAGCGCAGGGCTGCTTCATACTGGCCCAGCTCAAAGTTGATAATGGCGGCATTCACATCTATCTGACCCGCCCGCACCAGCTTGCCATACCGCACAAAGATATCACGCGCCGCGGCTACATCACGAAGCGCCTCCGTCATGCGGTTGAGATGCAGGCAGGCATTAATACGCCCGATGCGCGTCCGCGCCCAACTTACCTCGTCGCCCAGCGCGAGAAAGTCCTCTCCCGCCGCGTCGAGAAAAGGCAATGCTTCTTGATCGCGCTCCATACGGCGCAGTGCATCGCCACGCGCCCAAAGACCTAGCGCGTGGTAATAGCTATCTTTGGTAAGGTCACCTATGAGCAGGAGGTAGCCAGAGAGCCGAAACGAGAGCTTAACGTTACTGTTCCAATAACGATCCGCTTCACGTTTCAGGCGATGGACCAGCGTATTGAGTTCCGCGGCTGTGAGATGAGGAACGTAGAGATGTAGTAATTTCGGCCCTTGCTCCTCGCTCGCCTTCAGCAGTGTCGCAGCAAGTTCCTGAGCAGTCATAGCTTGTATTTTTACACAATCCTTTGGTAGAAGTCGCTCTTTTGCCACCAGCTACATATACATACCTCCTGGCCCTCCCAGCCTCCTCCTGATGCTTATACCTACAAACGTTCTAGAGACCCCAAAAACCACAATCCCAGGAGCCATCTTCGACTCCTGCTTTTATGGCGCCTCTCCAGATCTCTCAAAACCACAAAACGGCTCACACCCATCTACCAGGCGCCCTAACCATCCTCGTCCAGGGCAAAGGCGACCTCTTCAATGACCACACAGGTTTCCGGGAAACGCAGCTCTAGTGTATAGGAAGTGGGGACAAGTGCGGTAAAGATAAAGTTGCCCAGGTCGTCAATATGTTGCGTATACGAACTCTTCTCATCGCGTGCAAGTAATACAACTGGCGTTCCCTGCAAGGTTGGCAGTGTTGCTCCCTTACGCGTCACAAACCCCACCAGTTGCGCGCCACCGCTCTCCTGACTCCCTCGCTCAAGCTGAAGCGAGATGCTGATATCTTCAGCGGTATAGCGGCGCGGCCAGGCAGAGGCAGCGCCCCGAACACTGTAGAGCGCGGGCTGCATGGGAACCAGCGTAGCTACCAGGCGACGCACACCCGCCTGTACAGGCTCGAGCAGGCGCTCAAGTACTGAGTGCTCCTCCTCTGCTGAGGTGCGATGATTGCCCACAATGGCTGGGACCACCACCGGGTTGGTAAATAGATCCTCGCGCGCCATGAAGGTTGAGAGCGTCTCTACTTCCGCGGAACACAACACACATGCGCTCAGATGGGTCTTGATCAGCGCCTCGTCCTCAGCACTACATAGCCCCAGTTGATATTCACCTAACATCTGGTTAGAAGGGCAATCCCAGCGATAGAGCTTCTGCATTAAGACATGCTCCAGGCGTTGATAGGCCCCAAAGCGCTGCGTGCAACTTGCGCAGCGCTCCATATGGTCTTTCACCGCTGGTCTTACCTTCTCGCCCGCAAGGTATGCGATTATCTCCTCATCACGAATCGCACCCGGTTCATAACACTCCATGAGTGCCCCCTCGATCCCTCTAAGATTTTTCCAGGCGCCACTCCTAGCTGGCGAATGGCGCTATGCTCATGCTGCAACCAATACGACATTCGTGAACGCTCAGAGCGACCAGGCTACGAGTAACGCTTCTTTATCTATTCTTCTTCTCCGAAAACCCTGAGCTCGAAGCGCTAGACACGCCAGTGGCGTTGGGTTTCGGAATAAGATCTTCTCGGCAGATTAAGAAATGCCACATTTTGGACCGCCACTTCCAAAGCAGGATGGGCTCGACGGCCATAAACTCTCCCTTGTTCTTTATAAGTAAACGAGGCACGCCGCCTTTTTAGCACTTTTCCTCTTTATTTCCCTGCTCCCTTGCCTCCATCACCAGATTCACCTTTCCAGGCGTTATTGCCGGAAGAGATTGCGCAAACGCCGATTACGCCGTAAGCGCTCCAGCACATTGCGCTTTATGCGGTACACATCATCGACGGTGGGAAAGAGGTGACGATACTGCACGCAAATTTCGCCCGGCTTCATCCCCTGCACATACGCCAGGTACAATAAGACACGTTCGTCCTCGCCGTTCAGCTCTTCCTGGATAATCGCCCAGAGACGCTGCGCCGACAACTGAGCAACCACATCATCGGCTGGATCACTACCTGATGGCTCATGCTCCACCGCCTCAAGCGTCTCCTCGTACTGTCGAGCCTGGCGCGCGCGTACCTCGTCGGCAACTACGCTATGCACACACATTTTTAGATATTTTAATACAGACGCCAAAGAATCAAAATTGCCAATTTTGGCTGGCGTCAGCGCCTGAGAGAATTTGGCAAAAGCCGCGTTCACCAGGGACGCTCCTCCTTCTTGCCCAAGCAGTTGCACCGCGCTCTGATGCTGTGTCACCCATGTCAGTACCAGCGGCGCATATTGCTGATATATGTGCTGCCAGGCGGCCTCATCGCGCCTGATAATCGCACGCCGAAACAATTCAAGACAAAAGCGGTCATTCGAGGTGCTCTGTTTAAGAAATTTTGTTGTTTCCTCGGCGCAACAGCGCGCAAGGTCTCCAACTGCTAGTTGCTCCGGTGGTTGGGCGCTGTCACCCACTCCTCTCTTCTCCGGGTCCTGACGAGAAAATTGGGAGAGGTTTAGAGACTCCATCAACAATGCCCCCTACTTCCAATCTATGAAACAATTTCCCCAACACGTTAAGACAGCAATCCTGGGCTTTAAGGTCGTGCCTCGTGCTCTACTCTTGCAGCACTAACTCACAGCACTGGTTTTGTTTATTATCGCATGTTTCACTGACAAAGTGCTAGTTCCTTCGAGCCAGGACAAGGCTATTTAATCCTCGAAAATATGGGGTCTTTCGCGCCTACGGCGCTCAAGGGTAAGGGTATATGTGTGGAAAACGGCAAAGCTGTTTTCCACACACATACCCTTACCCGAGGCTCGCGTAGCGAGTCGAGTCAAGAAGCAGAAGAGAATAAATAACTCTGGAGCCAGGATGCTAAGAATAGATAACTTCACAAAAGTGCCTATAGATATGTGTAAAAATCGTTAGTCGAATTCGTTCATATCAGGTAAGACATGATGTGTAACCAGAGGAAGCGACTCTTCAGGCAGAATGAATAGGAGTTTCGGCTACTCCCGCGGGGGGGTTTTCAATTTGTGCACATTTTGTGATATGCTTGGTATGCCCACATAAGAGAACGAAGACTTAGAGCCTCTCTTGCTCTTTTTGCAGGATTAAAGCTCTCTTGCATCTCTTGTGCAACCTGATCAACCAATGGATGTTTGAATATGACCCCACGACGCGGAACACATACCGACAACCTAAATAACGTTATTCAAGTCATTCAATTAGGCCGCAAGACAGGACTTCTCACCGTACAAAAAGAGTCTGGCCCCGCCTCGGAGGAAGGCGAAATAACCTTTTTCCGAGGGCAGATCTCGCAGGCCCGTCTAGGCCATCTACGCGATCAACAGGCCATCAGCCTATTTGCTACCTGGAAATCCTGTTTTTTTACGTTTGTCCCTTTCGACACCGATCGCGCAACTGGGCCTCAAACAACCGTTACCAATCCATCTCTGCCAGCGCTGAGGCAGCTTTCACCAAATCAAGCACCGCCTTCTTATGCTAGTGGTAGTGGCCCACTACCGTCTTATACTGGTGGTAGCGGGCCGCTACCCAGGTACGCCCCCCCACAAGCGGGCAACTTGCGCCTCAACGCATTCATGAGATGAACGATAGTCTTCGGCTCATCGAACAGTCTGGCCTATCGCGCAATCATCGACGTCTTCTCCTTCTCATCGATGGAAATCGAAATAGCGCCGAACTTGCACGTTTGATGGGTCGTTCACAAGAAGAAGCACAACAACTCATTCGCGATCTTGAATATATTGGGATCGTTCGTTAGATTCTTAACTATTGGAGCCAACGCCACTCTCGCAGCATTGGTTCCAATAGTAAGGGACTTTTATTCTTAAGGATTAGAATGCGCTATGCCTGGATCAAATTACAACAATAGGCAACGTCGCCTCATCTCATTGCCTCTACGTATCTCGCTAGGATTAGTGCTCGCCACGATTCTTCCGCTTGTCATCACCTTATTTGTAATCGAATGGCGTACCCAACCGATTCTATCAGATCAGGCTAATAAAGCCATGCAGAGCGATGCCCAAACACGTGTCCAACTGATCGATACCTATTTCAAGGAGCGTGTGCTCGACGCAAAAACCATTACCCAGGTTCCCACCGTCCAACAATATCTCCTCACACCACCCACCGATCCAACCTATGCGGATCAAACCAAGCACACCATCTTCGCGTTGGCTGCTGGTATGTATCGCGATCCAAACTACACTACCTGGCAGTTGTATGATCGTCAGGGCAAACTTCGCCTGGCCTATCCTACAACACAAAAACCAGCCCTTCACGGAAACATCCTCGTTCCACAACGCTACCAGGATACGGTATTTACTAATCAAACCATCATTTCAACGGTTTACTATAATCCAGATCAGCAAAAAGCTACAGTAGATATTTACTCACCAGTCGCGGCTCTCACTCCAGAAGGCAAACCAACCAATACACTCATTGGCTTCATTCGCGTCACCCTGGGCCTAGATTATATCTGGGGTATTGTAAAGGGTGATACGCAAAATGGAAAAAATAGCTACGCCTTTATCCTGAATGAAGATGGCGTGCGCATCGCAGATACCGAGCAAAATCGTATCTTTAAAGCTGTACAGGACCTACCGTCAGACGTACAACAACAAGTCAGTAATGAGCAGCGCTACGGTCCTAACGGTATTCCAGTGAAAAAAGATGCAACGCTCGCCCAACACCTGAAAGATACGAAATCGCCAGTTTCTTATCAAGCGCAACCTGCCGAGCAAAATGAGAGCTATCAGATCGTACAAGCCAACGTTGGCAATGTCCCCTGGAAATACTATGTGCTCAGCCCACTCAGCACGGTCAATGCAGTCGCACAACAGCAACTTGAAGTGACGCTACTTGTGGCCCTTATCATGTCCGGTCTTGTCGCTATCATTGGTCTTGTGGCTGGCCGCAGCCTGACCCGGCCGATCCTGCAAGCGGTCAATGCCCTGCGTGATAGTAGCGATGCCCTGAACAGCCTGGCATCGCGTCAGCGTGATGCCTCGACTGAGCAAATGTGGGTGGTTGAGTCTTCACAGATCGGTCTGCAATCCGTTCAGTACTACACTGAGGCCATTAATTCAGCCGCGGCCCAGCTCGCAGCAGTGGGCAAAAACCTTGGCCAGAATATAAACCAGCTTGATAGGCAGAAGCTCCTGCAAGCTGTCGAGCATGTGCAAAATGGGGCCAAATATATCGAGAATGCCGCGCAGTATCAGAACGAGAGCAATAAAAAGCTGGCAACCGCGCTCAAAGTTACCAACCAGGTGACCGAGCAGCTTGCTTCTGGCGCCACCTCGGCAACCGATGCGGCGGCCCAGCTGGAAGAGGTTGTCGATCAGCTTCGCGCAGTAGTGGGGTAAGAGATAGTGTGGTGCATCATGGCAACCTGAGGTTGCCATGATGCACCACACTATCTAAGTGGTATCTAAGTGGTATCTATTGAACGGCTTTATTCGCCGTAGGGTACCCAGATGTTCTTCACCTGGACCGAGGCTCGCAAGAACTCTTCGCCCTCGCCCTGGATGGGATCCAGCCAGTCACGCTGCCGCCCATAGTTCACCCAGGTGCGCTTCATGTTGCTCGCGGAACTCTCCTCTACCATCTTCGCCCCTCTGGCAGAACCAAAGTACCAGAGCGCATCGACATCCTCATGCTCGGCCAGAACTTTGGCTAATCCCTCACGTTCGCCTGTCACGATATTGACGACCCCGGCGGGCAGATCCGATGTCTCAAAGATCTGATAGCAGTCCGTAGCGCTAAGGGGCGCCGTTGGCGAGGGAATGGCAACTACTGTGTTCCCCATGGCAATAGTTGGCGCCACCAGCGAGATAAAGCCCAGTAAAGGGTATTCGTCGGGTGCCACGACGCCCATAACCCCGATAGGTTCGTGCATCGCCAGCGTCACGCCACGCATGGGCGGGCGGTGAATCACTCCTTCAAACTTATCCGTCCAGGCTGCGTAGCTAAACAGGCGCGAGAGCGTGGCATGCACCTCTTGCAGCGCCTCTTTTCGCCCTCGACCCGTTTGCTGCATAATGCGCCGCGCGAACTCTCCTTCGCGTACAGCCAGGTTCTCTGCGATATAGTACAGGATCTGCGCTCGGTTGTGAGGAGTAGCGCTCGCCCATTTACTCGCGGCATGCGCCGCCTCTACAGCGTTACGAACATCCTTGCGATTTCCCTCACCAACTTCCCCAAGCGGCTTGCCATCAGCGCCCTTGACGCCCAGACTATACCCCGAGTCTGGACGCACCTGCTTGCCACCAATAAACAGCTTGGGCGTGCGATCAATGGCGGGAAGAGCGAACTCCGCCTCTTCTGACGTATTCGCAACTTCCTCGTTTTCGCCGACACCTTGTGGCCTGGTGCGCTGAGATTTCTCGGGAATCTGGCTTGTCTCCCAACTGGGATGCACATACTCGTACAGGCCCTCTTTACCGCCCTCACGCCCATAGCCGCTCTCCCGATAGCCGCCAAAGCCACTGGAGGCATCAAAGACGTTGGTGCAGTTGATCCAGATGCTTCCAGCCTGAATCTTTGGCGCGATATCCAGGGCTAGGTTGATATTATCGCTCCAGATGCTTGCCGCCAGTCCATAGCGTGTGTTATTGGCCAGTTGGACCGCCTCAGCAGGCGTACGGAAGGTCATGGCAACCAGGACCGGGCCGAAGATCTCGACCTGGACAATGCTGGAAGCTGGAGAGACATTGGTGAAGAGCGTGGGCGGGAAGAATGAGCCTTCACTTGGGCAAGCCCAGGAGGGCTGCCACTTCTCGGCTCCCTCGGCCTCGCCCTGCGCGACCAGGCACTCGATCTCCTGCAACTGCGAGGGCGAGACAATCGCGCCAATATCGATGCCCTTGTCCAGCGGATCACCCACGCGCAGCTTCTCCATACGCGCGCGCAGCTTGTTGAGCAGGCGCTCCGCGACGTTCTCCTGCACCAGCAGGCGCGATCCCGCGCAACAGACCTGGCCCTGGTTAAACCAGATGGCGTCTACCACACCCTCAACGACGCTATCCAGGTCGGCGTCATCAAAGACAATGAAAGGGGATTTCCCACCCAGTTCAAGCGATAGCTTCTTGCCCGAGCCAGCCGTCGAGCGGCGGATGCTGCGTCCTACCTCGGTTGAACCCGTAAAAGCAATTTTGTTGACGTCAGGATGCTTCACCAGTGCATCGCCTACCTGCGACGCCTCGCCAGTGACAATATTAATCACGCCCGCCGGCAGACCAGCCTCCTGCACGATCTCAGCGAACTTGAGGGCCGTCAGGGGAGTATAGCGCGCTGGCTTTAAGACCACCGTATTGCCCATAGCAATGGCTGGAGCAATCTTCCAGGCCAGCATTAAGAGAGGAAAGTTCCAGGGAATGATCTGTCCCACAACTCCTACAGGCTCATAACCCGGCAACTCTCGCCCCATCAACTGCGCCCAGCCAGCGTGATAGTAGAAGTGACGTGCCACCAGGGGAATGTCGATATCGCGCGTCTCGCGAATAGATTTCCCGTTGTCCAACGACTCCAGGACCGACAGGAAGCGCGCGTGCTTCTGAATCTGGCGCGCCAGGGCATACATGTAACGCGCACGTACATGATCTGGAGTCTTGCTCCATGCTTTGAAGGCCTTGCGCGCTGCAGCTACCGCGACATCCACGTCGGCGCTACTGGCGGAGGCAACCTGCACCAGGGCCTTGCCATTGGCAGGGTTCGTGCTCTCCATATATTGCCCACTGGCCGGCTCGACCCACTGGTTCTCAATAAACAGCCCGAAGCGCTCATGCTCCTTAAGCCAGGCCTGGACAGTGTTGGCAGCCTCTGGCGCGGGACCGTACTCCATTGTCTCAAATAATTCCATTACATTCATGCCTGCAACTCCCCCGGATCTAAACCATTGGATTATGGTGCGCCGCCGCGTAGCGTCCGCTCACAAAATGTTCAATCTGTCTCTCGATATCTGAAAGCAGGCCACTGGCTCCAATACGGAAGAGTGAATTGTTTAACCACTCATTGCCCAGCTCCTCTTTCATCAAGATCAGCCAATCCAGCGAAGATTTCGCGCTGCGAATACCGCCCGCCGGCTTAAAACCAACCTTATAGCCTGTCTCTTCATGATAGTCGCGAATGGCACGTGTCATGACCAGACCCACGGGTAGGATGGCGTTCACCGGCTCTTTTCCGGTCGAGGTCTTGATAAAATCAGCCCCTGCCATCATACAGACCAGGCTTGCCATCGCGACGTTACGCAGCGTCGCTAGCTCATGGGTCGCCAGGATGGTCTTCATATGCGCCTCTCCACACGCCTCGCGGAAGGCCTTGATCTCGTCATAAAGGGCCTGCCAGTTGCCCGTGAGCACGTGGGCGCGCGAGATGACGATATCGATCTCTTTTGCTCCAGCCTGCACCGAAGCCTGGATCTCACGCAGTTTCAGGTCAAAGGGATTCTGGCCTGCGGGAAAGCCCGTTGACACGGCGGCGACGGGAATATTCGTCCCGGCTAGCGCCTCGACCGCCACGGGTACCAGGTTATGATAGACACATACCGCCCCCGTTTGCAGGCATGGCACACCCAGCGCATCAAGTAGTTCCTGGCGCACAGGCTGCCTGGCCTTAGCACAGAGCCGCTTGACATTCCCTGGCGTATCATCGCCCGCTAAAGTAGTTAAATCAATACAGGTAATCGCCCGCAGAAGCCAGGCTGCCTGCCACTCTTTCTTGACTGAACGCCGTGTGGGAATGGTGACGGCACGGCGCTCAACGGCGCTACGGTTCACGTGTACACGATGTATCCAATCCAGGTCCAGGGGCATGCCTGGATTACGCTCCAGGACCTCATGCGGCACCGGTGCACTAGTCTTCTCTGATTGTATTTTTGACTTTGTCGTAGTCATGCAGAATGTCCTTGCACTAATATCAGCAATTTTAGGCACATATAGAGGAGATGTTTCTTTGTGCCTCTCCATATTTCTAACTAATTATAACGCCAACTGTACTGAGCATAACAGTCCACTATTCTACTCCATTTGGCAACATTAGTACACAAGGCCTTTCACCACTCGGCGGCGCAAGAGCCTCCCGCCAACATCTCCTACCCATGATACGAGCTTATGAGCTAAAGAGGAATGGGCAAGCTCTACATATATACGCTCGATAGTGGTGAAAACAAGCTTTTCTTGGTACAATGATGATAAGGCACATTCTATAATCACACATAGCAATTGAATAGTTAGTTGCATCTGGTAGGGAAAAGTACCGCCCTCTATCCTTGTCGAGGCAACCATTACCCTAGCAATAGGAGGCTCAACTTGAGCAACGTGTTTGTTATTGATAGTGATTACAAACCACTTAATCCGGTACATCCAGCGCAGGCGCGGCGCTTACTCACGCAAGGCAAAGCTGCCGTGTATCGCAGATACCCCTTTACGATTGTGCTTAAACGCGTGATTGAGCAGCCAGAAGTCCAACCTTTGCGGCTCAAGCTCGATCCTGGAAGCAAAACCACAGGGATTGCCCTGGTCAATGATGCCAACAGCAAAGTGATCTTCGCTGCTGAACTTGAGCATCGAGGGCACGCTGTCAAAGATGGCTTAGAGCGTCGTCGTACGGTTCGTCGTAGTCGACGCAACCGCAACACACGCTATCGTAAACCACGATTTCAGAATCGACGGAGGAAGAAAGGATGGTTACCACCCTCATTGGAAAGTCGCCTTGCCAATATCCTCACGTGGGTAGCTCGCTTGTGTCGCTATGCTCCTATTGCAGCTCTCAGTCAGGAGCTTGTGAAGTTTGATATGCAATTGATAGAGAATCCCAATATCGTAGGCGTGGAATACCAACAAGGCACGCTGCAAGGCCATGAAATCAGGGAATACTTGCTCGAAAAATGGGGACGGGCTTGCGCGTATTGTGGTGCGCAAAACGTTCCTTTGCAGGTTGAGCATATTCATCCTCGTGCCAACGGTGGCACAAAGAGAATAAGCAATCTTAACCTGGCCTGCGAGCCATGCAATAGTGCCAAAGGGACGCAGGATATTGCGGTGTTTCTTGCGAAGAAGCCTGATGTGCTCAAGCGCATTCTGGCTCAGGTCAAAAAGCCTCTCAAGGATGCCAGTGCAGTGAATGCTACACGCTTTGCCTTGCTTGAACGGCTCAAAGCATTTGGCTTGCCTGTCGAGTGCGGCAGTGGTGGGTTGACCAAGTACAACCGAACCACAAGAGGGCTAGCCAAGACGCATTGGCTCGATGCCACCTGCGTGGGCAAGAGTACCCCTGCTGGACTTTCCCTGAAAGGAATCGTGCCATTGCATATTCTTGCGACAGGCCAAGGGAAAAGACAATTGTGCACGACTGATAAATATGGATTCCCGAAGCAACACAAAGAGCGCAAAAAGAAGTTTCTTGGCTATCAAACGGGTGATCTGATCAAAGCCATCAGCCCCAAAGGAAGGTTTGAAGGACGAATTGCCATTCGCCATCGTCCTTCGTTCCGGCTCGGGAACGTCGACATTCACCCCAAATATATACGATGTGTGCAACGAGCTGATGGCTATGAGTATAAACAGAAAGGGGTGCACCATGCTCCTACCCATGTCTAAAGACAGGGGTACTCGCATGGCGCTTTTTTCTGGTGGTGGAGGATATGTTGTGATGAATCAACCGCTTACCTGCCTGGTCACGTTACATGGTATTGGCTTTCAACACCCCCCTCAAGGCCAAACGCCTGGCTATGCAGACAGACTACATGCTAACTTACGTAGATACCTTGACTCAACCCAGCTCAGCGCAGACCCCCTTTATCGTCCAGACACGCCCTCAAGTTCTCATGGTCCCATCTATGTCCAGAGTTGCTGGCCGGCTGGCAGCCATCGCCGGGAGGCTGGATTAGCACGTTTAGGAGTCTGGGTACGCGATAGCCCGCACCAGATTGATACCTCCCAGGCTCCTTTGAGCAATGATAGAGGATCAATTGTACATATCGCGCTTGTGTACTCGGATATTGAAGAGAATAGAGGACACCTGGTTCCCACGCTCAATGCCAGCACGATGCTACTCTCCTCGCTCTTTAGCTACATCTCGCCTCTGGGAATCGCACGCTTTCTCAAAAGAGTTGTTCCTCCCCTCTTCTTCGCACCTAAGGCGCCTCCTCACACCTCGTTACTCGGGACCTATCCTTCACTCAGAACCAATAAGGAGCAAACAGACCGATTCGCAATTCTGCAACAATTGCAAACCGATGTGGCAGCTTATGTCAGTACGAACGAGCAGCGCGAACGCATTCGCAGCTTCGTTCTTGACGCCCTCTTACGCCTGGCCAGCCGCGACGATGTTGGGCGCATCATTCTCAACGCCCATAGCAATGGCACAGTAATTGCCTTCGATGTGCTTCGCCTCCTGCCACAGTACACGAGGGAAAAGGTCGCTGGCTTGATCACAGCGGGTAGTCCCCTCCGCAAATATGTTACCTTTTTCCGCTGGGGCCGTGACATGGAGTGCGATTTCCCCATAGAACATTGGCTCAACTTCTGGGATGATCATGATCCTGTCGCCGATCCCCTGGCACCTCCTCTTTCCTGGCGGAGAGAGGCCCCTATTCCTAAGCATGAGGATCACCTCTTTGTCCATATAGATCCCTACACTGGTCATGACCGCGCTATGGATATCTGTGATATCCAGGTTGATAATCTGCGCTTTAGTTCACCGGGCGGACTACAAGCCCATAACTATTGGGACAATGAACGCCAGTTTATTCTCCATTAACCAAGCTGCTCCTCACTCCACTCTCATAGAATGAACAGGGTGTGTGGAATGCGCCGTGACAGCCTGTGGCTGTCACGGCGCATTCCACACACCCTGTTCATGTTATCGCCACGCATCGAGCCAGCCTGCCCAGATGGGGAGATGGCCATCAAACGTGCGTAGGAGCTTTAGCGTCATGCTCGTCTCGCGCATACCCAGGTCCCGCTCCTCTTCGCGCTCAACAGATTCTCCCAGTGAGCGCCGCATATTGAAAAGCAACCAGCCCAGCCAGGTTCCCATCAAGCCATGCAACGCGACCTCGCTTTTATCATGAATTTCACCACCCGCCTGACGGTAAGCTTCTATAACCGCGTCAAAGCTCTCTTTACGCACATCACCAACCACAAGCCCACTCCAGGAGAGAGCCGCTCCAACCAGTTCAAGCGTCGGATTTATCAGGCCAGCCGCCTCCCAGTCGATGGCACAAGGCGTCTGGTCATCCCGCCACAGCACGTTTTTCTGATCCAGGTCGCGATGACTCACGACCTGGTGCCGCCCCAATTGCTGGCCCGCCACCTCATACAAACGACTCCAGGTCAGCAAGCGAGGTAGCATTGAGCGCGCGATATAGGCCCAATCCAGATTCTGCGAGGCCGCGTGGAAGGTTAGCATATCCCACACCTCCTCGTCAAAGCTCCGCCACTCCTCATCCTCCACGCCCAGCATGCTCATCTTCACGCTATGCATCTGCCCAAGCAAGTGCCCCATCTGGCACGCCTGCCCCGGCTCGCTTGCTTCTGAAGCAAGTGCCTTGCCCTCGCACCAGTCATAGACGAGATACGAGGCCCCCTCTACCTCGTAGAGGGGATCGCCCTCCCGTTGGAGTGCAACGATGGCAGGCACCCCATGCCCATACATATCCAGGGCAATACGTTCTGAGGCACGATAAGCCTCCCCAATCCCTGGCTTGCGCATAATGGCAGGATTGAGTTGCTTTACCGCGTATCTCCCACGCGTTGTATCCAGGCGCCACATCTGGTGCAATAGTCCACCCTGCACCGCTTGTGGCCGGGTGGACAACTCGCCTAGCTCATAAGCTACACAGAGCATTTGAGCATGATTTCTCTTCATACAATCCTTCTTAAAGGCACATTCCGCGCGACTTAAGCGGGAAATAGTGCTTTCTGCTGCTGGTGATAGGGCGCGAGCGCAGCATTGGCCTCCACAATGGTCTGCAAGCGCTCAGCCAGTTCAGCTAACAGTTCGCCAGGGATCGTCAGGATTACTTCCTCTGGCGTCAGTTCGATATATGTACGCGCCCCCACACATCCAAAGCTCAATGAAACCTCCCCAGTCTGCAAGGTACGCGGAATAACTCCACAGGTTGGGCGGCCAAAGGCACTCTGTCCCCCCTGGAGCCAGTTGACCTGTCCCATGGCCTCAGCCACCAGCATGGCCTGTTGCGTATTTATGCGACAGAGGACCACATCCGGGTCCAGAGGCAACTGGTCCAGGCGACCATACACAATATACTGGTGCGGCTTCTGCACTGTGGGCAGCGCACTTACTTCGGCCGGCGAGAAATACTTTACGCTGGCCATCGTCTCTACAAGCGCCTGCGCCCGTTCCTGGTCGGAGGCTGGCATCTGAAAACCCATGGTCATCATCCCAATGGGGCACTCCTGGTGATCCTCCGCTCCCGCGTAGAAGACACCCTGTTCCGCCAGACGCCAGAAGGTACAGGCAGAGGGGACGCGTTTCGCGACATGGGCGACATCCGTAGGGATTTGTTCGACAAACGCCAATCCGATAGGCTCGTGCAGTAAATGCAGATTCTCTTTCAACTGCTGCACTACTTGGTCTTTCAAGATGCAATCCTTTCACTTCAATCAAGAAACACACCATCAAGCATACGCGAGAGCGAAATGCAGGGTTCACGTTGCCGGAGAGGTAGAGGCATACTCCCCACAACCCCTGCTTAGTGTATCACATATTTCAGCATCCAAAAAAGGTATATAACAGCTTAAACGGCGTGACCATTTATCGGCAACGCCTATTTCCACAGAGCTCTATTGAACTCTATATTTTGAAGCCAGCACTTTGACCCAGTTGCGCTGCTTCTCACTTGGCGCGAATGTGTTTTTCTGCATCCGCTTCGCCATATCCTCGATAAAGCGACGTTCCTGCTCGCTAATACGCCCACCGCCACGCGCCTGCGTCTCAAAAAAAGCCTTCACCGTCTGAACCTGGCGTCGCAACTGTACCAGTTCACCTGTAGACATTCCCGATTTGGCCTCGGCGGTCTGTGTGGCTTCCCAGCGCTTAAAGGCCGCGGTATCGCCATTAAAGACTCCCAATCCTGCCAGTTCATCGGCTCGCTCGTTCTGTGCATGCCCGGCATGTCCACGCACCCATTCAAAGATGGGTGGCTGCTTGCGATAGCTGAGGAGCTGACGATAGATCTGCCAGAGATCCGGGTTGGCCTTCATCTGAAAAATGCCCTGCGCGACCTTGATCGTATATTCGCTATCACTGTAGATCTTCAGCGGCAACGTAGGAGGCGCAATGGAGAGCACCGCCAGCACAGCCGAGATCTCGGCACGATTATTCGTGGTAGTCGGCGCCTTGGGAATATGCCCATAACACTCCAGACACGCAGCCCCCTGGGCCATAATGCCATTGTTACTGTCAACCGCGGCCCACAACAGAGCGCTCCAGCCCGCGGGACCGCCCGGATTCTTGATACATGCCCCATCAGTAAAAGCTACGATTCCACGCGCATCTAGCTTCGGCAAGGCCTTACGCGCATCCATATCGATGCTGGCCTTGAGAACTGAATCCCATTCATGTGATTGATTTCCAACATTCATTATGGTCAACTTTTTCCCCTTTCCTCGAGAAAGAACCTGAGCCTATTTTACACTGTTCGCGCAGATTTCTCAGCGTCTGCGACGCTTCGCAGAGGTATGGGCTATGGTGGAAAAATGCCTGCGGCATTTTTCCACCATAGCCCATAGAGTGGTTCTTTAAACCGCTCTTGGCACGCTCTACTCTCTCTATACACTGGCAAAATCCAAAAGCGGAAAGGGATGGGTAGTATTTCACATGCAAATGTTCCTGTTCGCAAGGACAGCAAGCGGCGAGGCCCTTAGTTAGACCTCGCCGCTTTTATTCTACACTATACCATTCAGTTGCCAGGGCTAGATGAGAGCTTTTACCGCTTGCACAATGTGGTGCGCGCTGATGCCAGCCTCTTCCAGCAGTTCCGCGGGGGTGCCGGAGCCAGGCATACTCTGGACCGCCAGCTTCACGACCTGGGGCATGGGGCCATCACGCTGGGTAAAGACCTCAGTCACGGCATCACCCAGGCCACCCTCGGGCCAGTGATCTTCAACTGTTACGATTTTGTTGCCCGCCTCTTCCGCCGCCGCCAGGATGGTCTCTTCGTCAATTGGCTTGACGGAGTAGGCGTCGATGATGCGAGCATGAATATTCTCGCCCTTCAGTTGCTCATAGGCCTTCAGGGCTTCGTGCAGGGTGATACCTGCCGCGACCACGGTCACTTTATCCTGAGCCGACTGCTTGACGACTTTGCTGCCACCAACGATGAATTTCTCGTCTGGGGCATAGAGAACTGGGGTCTTCTCACGCGTACTACGCAGGTAAACAATGCCATCGTGCTTCGCCATCTCTGCGACCAGTTGTGCCGCCTGGTTGGGGTCAGATGGATACAAGACCGTGCTACCAAAGACGGCGCGCATCATCGCCAGGTCCTCAAGGGCCATCTGCGAAGGTCCATCTTCACCAATAGAGACACCAGCGTGCGAGCCACACAGGCGGATATTCGCCCGCGAGATAGCCCCCATGCGGATAAAGTCATAGGCCCGCGAGAAGAAGGCCGCGAAGGTTGAGGCGAAGGGGATATAGTGCCGAACCTGCATGCCAACTGCGGTCGCCACCAGTTGCTGCTCCGCAATGAACTGCTCAAAGAAGCGCTCTGGGAAGGCCTTGGCAAACTCTTGCGCATAGGTAGAGTTGCTGACTTCACCATCCATAGCAACTACACGTCCATCGGCGTCACCAAGGGCCTTCAGGGCGTCGCCATAGGCCTTACGCGTCGCCTCGGAGGATCCTACTTCGTAGCGCGGCAGGTCGACAGCTTTGGCCGGGGGAATGGAGGCGGGCTGGAGGTTCTCGGGCTTCTGTACTGAGAATGTCATGCTCCGCGCTGGACGATGTAGTTCTTGCAAGGCCTCATCTTCTTTATCCTTGGGAACCGGCTTGCCATGCCAGCCCTCCTTGTTTTCAAGGAAGGAGACACCCTTGCCCTTCTTGGTTTTGGCAATGATCATGGTAGGCTTGCCTTCGGTCTGAAGCGCCTCGGCGTAGGCCTGGTTGATCTGCTCGTAGTCGTGACCATCAATTTCGATGGTATGCCAGCCAAAGGCCTGCGCACGGGCCGCGTAGGCCGCTGTGTTCCAGCCCAGTTCGGTCTCACCACGCTGGCCCAGACGATTGCAGTCCAGAATAGCAATCAGGTGATCCGTCTTATAGAAACCAGCCTTGTCGCAGGCTTCCCAGATAGAGCCTTCGGCCATTTCACTATCACCAAGCACTACCCAGACATGGTAGGGTAACTTATCCAGGTACTTACCCGCCATCGCCACGCCAACGCCAATCGGCAAACCCTGCCCAAGCGAGCCAGTCGCGACGTCGACATACGGCAGAGCGGGGGTGGGATGCCCCTCCAGGCGACTACCAAACTTACGCAGCGTCATCAATTCTGCGTCATCAATCGCGCCTGCCGCCTTATACATCGAGTAGAGCAAGGGCGCGGCATGCCCCTTGGAGAAGATCAGGTGATCATTGTTGGGATGTTTTGGATTGTCAAAGTCATACCGCAAATAGCTGATCATCAACACGGCCATCAGATCAGCCGCTGACATGGAAGAGGTGGGATGCCCCGAACCAGCAGTCGTCGTGCAACGGATACTGTCCACACGTAATTGCTGAGCGAGGTTTGTCCACTGCTGAATCTGCGGTTGCGTTTGCGTCGTTGTCATACAAGCTCCTCGTCATATCTATGGGAAACTACTTTCAATACGTTGACGCGCTCGGCTCCCCTGTGTATTGTAGGAGATGAAGTTCCAGAAGGGCAAGCTGATGCTTGCACAGACAGCATTTGCCATCTACATCTAGCATACCGACTGGACGAACGTTCTACGAGACGGGAGTCAACCCCTTACCACATCAATAAACGCTGGATTAATCCAGATATCGCGTAAGGGGTTCCGTCTTTATCACGCTTGAAACCAGGATAGAGAGACAGCAGGCAGCAGACCTGAACTCGCTCAAGAGAAACGGCTATGAGATCACAGTCCCCGCAAAGGACTCGCCATTGAGCGCCTTCTCAACATTCGACAGATTGTTAGCTTTCATATACATTACACGCAAACTCAGTTCTGAGGCCAGCTTGGAGGCAATGGGATCAAAAGGAGCGCTCGCGCCAGGAACCCAGGTATCACCTATCATGGAGCGATAATCTCTCCAGGAGATCTCTTCAATGGGTTTGGCTTCGGAATTCTGGCGTGGATCACTATCGTAAATATAATCTGTATTGCTCAGCTTAAGGATGGAGGCGATGTTGTAGTCCTGAGCTAACACAGTCGCGACATAATCTGTCGACCAGCCAGGCTTCCACCCGGCGGCGATGACGATAGGCTTGTCTGGCTTAAGAATGAGGCTATAGTCCTTGATGATGGCGGGATGCGCCAGGTCTTTAAAGACCGTGCGAAAGAGTTGCGCGTTCAGGCGCGTGGCATGTACACCCAGCCAATCCAGGTCCTCATTATCAAGCGCGTGACCAGTAATCACCGCACCAGCGTCGCGATAGTTGCGCGCTAGCTTTCCCCCACCCACAAAGATAAAAAAGCGTCGCTGATATTCCTGCACCTGCTTGCGAATAAACAAGTTAAACTCTTTTAAGAACTCGACGTTGACGCCGCCATTGGGAACAATCATTGAACCACCCAACTTGATAACGTGTGCTTCTTTATATTCAGGTGCCATGTGTAATTTTCCTCTGCATACTTCTTCTCCGAAAACCCTGAGCGCGCTTGTCCCCGAATGGGGGAAGCGCTAGTCACGCAAGTGGCGCTGCGCCCCGAATGGGGGTTGGAATTCGGAATAAGATCATACTTCTTTGTGCGTATTCACTGGGTCATACGCCGCGGTGATTATATCACAAAAACTATGCCCACTGGCATAGCACGTGGGCATAGGATATTCCATTTTGAGTATAGGTGAGGCAGCCAAGTTTGGGAGGGCCAAGCAGCACAAAATCAAACCTTTCTACCCCGGCCATTAATTCCTATAAGCGTGGATCGACTGGCTCGCTCTCCAGGGCCAGGACCCCAAAGACGCATTCATGCACGCCCCGCAGCGGCTGTAATTTGACAAAGCGCTCCAGCGCCTCCACGCCAAGAGCAAACTCGCGCAAAGCCATTGAACGCTTAGCTGACAGGCCACGTTTCCGCAAACGCTCCAGGTACTCTGGTTCGCTATACTCTGGCCCGTAAATGATACGCAGGTACTCCGGGCCGCGGCTCTTGATCGCGGGCTGCACCAGGCCGTGTTTCCCCTGGGCAATAAAGTTGATTGGTTTGACGACCATACCCTCACCACCACGTCCCGTCAACTCTAACCACCAGTCAATGCCTGTCTGGATGCTAGCCTCGTTCGTGAGGTCCACGACCTGGTGCGCCGTTGCCAGCAGGACCTGCTCATCCTGCGCGCAGATCTCGGCCAGCGTCTGCATATGCCAGGTATGCTCTCGCTCAAAGTAGGTTCTCCCCTCCGTTGCCAGGAGATGGAAAGGGGCCAGTTTCAGGTCATCAAGCGAGGTAACGGGCCAGCAATAGCGACGATAAGCCTCGACATAGCGCCGGGCCAGGTGCTCGCGCTGCTCATAGCGCTTGAGCAGATCCTCAACCTCGAAGCCATGCTCAGCCGCCTGGCGGAGCGAGGAAACAGCATTGCCCAGCGAAGCACGCGAGGCCGCACCAACCGCCGCGTATTGCTTCAGCAGCAGCGACTGCGCCTTGACGGACCAGGGCATCAACTCACAATCCAGGCAGACCCAGTCGGTCTCAAAACGCGTCCAGAAGTTGGCACGCTCCAGTGCCGCGCGTAGGCGCTGCAATAGTTCTGCCTCCAGGGATGCATCTTCAAAGAAGCGTCGTCCCGTACGCGTGTAGCAGATGCCGCTCCCCTCACCAATGACGCCAAAACGTTGGCGCGCGACCTCTTCATCTCGACAAATAATCACTACGGCGCGCGATCCCATGTGCTTCTCTTCGCAGATCACACGCTCAATGCCTTCCTCACGATAGTAGGCAAAGGCCTCTCTAGGATGCTCAAGGAAGCCCGGCTCGCGGCTCGTCTCCGCGGGTGACATGGTTGGCGGCAGATATAACAGCCACTTGGGATTGGCAGCGAAACGGCTCATGATCTCCAGGGCCGCGACGGCATTCTCTTCACGAATAGCCACGGTCTGCTTGAGCCGGGTAGGGATATAGCGCTTCCCTGAGACATCTTCGATATCCAGCAAGTCGTCATGTTGCTGCTGAGCCGAGAGCTTGGACTCCGGCACCTGAAGCGGGCGCACCGGGTCACTATAGGCCTGGAGGGCGGATACCTCCACCAGTTCACGCTCAGGGTAGCGCAACGCAATGAGTTTGCCGCCAAAGACACAGCCACCATCGATATTAATGGTGTTGTTCAGCCACTCGGCCTCGGGAACGGGAGTATGTCCATAGACAACGAGGGCCTGGCCGCGATACTCCGCCGCCCAGTTGTAGCGAACAGGGAGACCAAATTCGTCGGTTTCACCAGTCGTCTCGCCATACAGGGCAAACTCACGCACGGCCCGCGAGGTACGCCCATGCATCTCGGCCTTCAGACCTGCGTGCGCCACAACAAGCTTGCCATCGTCGAGCACATAGTGACTGATCAGGCTATCCAGGAACTTTTTGACTCGCGCGTAAAACTCCGGCGCTTCCTTTTCCATCTGCTCTAGCGTCTCCGCCAGGCCATGTCGCACCTGGACGTTACGCCCATCCAGTTTGCGCCACAACTTGGCATCATGGTTGCCCGGCACACACAGCGCGCTCCCCTGCTCAACCATATCCATGACCAGGCGTAAGACCTCGGGCGTGGCCGGACCACGATCCACCAGATCGCCAAGAAAGACGACCTTGCGCCCCTCGGGATGCGTGACGTGATAGGTCTTTCCCTGCTCACCAACCTCGCTGGTCACCTGGTAGCCTAGCCGCTCCAGGAGCGTCTGTAGCTCCTCAAAGCAGCCATGCACATCGCCAATGATGTCCAAAGGACCATGCTCATCCTTGCGATTGTTCCAGACGCGCTCACGCTCGATCTCGACGGACGCCACCTTCTCAGCGGAATCCAGAAAGTAGAGGTGATGAAAACCCTCGCGACGCAGCGAGCCAAACGAGCGACGCATCTCGTTGAGCTGGCGATGCACCACGTGTGGCCCAAACTGCCTGTCTGGACGCTGGCTGTTACGCTCATGACAGAGTTTCTCGGGCAGGTTAAAGACGATGCCAACCGCCAGGGCATGGTACGTGCGCGCCAACTCAAAGAGGCGCTTACGATCCTCTGCTCTGACATTTGTTGCATCGATCACAGTCAATTTACCGAGGGCCAGGCGTTTGCCGGCAATATAGTAGAGCACATCAAAGGCGTCGCTCGATATAGTCTGATCATTCTCGTCATCGGAGACCAGGCCGCGACAGAAGTCGGACGAGATGGACTCAGTCGGCTTAAAGTGAGTGCGCGCGAAGGTTGATTTTCCCGAGCCCGACGGCCCAATCAACACCACGAGGCAGAACTCTGGAATAGTAATTTTCATCTATATATTGCAACCTCAGGCGGTAAAAGATCGTTTTTCAAAGATGCCCATCTGCGAGATCGCGCCGACCTCGGTCTCCTCGGAGCCAACAGGCTGGAAGCGGACGCTATAGCCAAAGCGCTCGGCTACACCCTTACCCCAGGCCTCGAACTCCTGGCGCGTCCATTCAAAACGGTGATCTTTATGGCGGAAGGTACCGGCCTGCCAGGTCTCGAACTTGACGTTATATTCGGCGTTGGGCGTGGTGATCACGACCAGGCCTGGTTGAGCATATTCAAAAAGCACGCGCTCGAAGGCGCTCAGGCGCGACATATCCAGGTGCTCAATGACCTCGACGACCGCTGCGGCATCGTAGCCCTGCAGGCGCTTGTCGCTATAGGTGAGCGCGCCATGCACCAGGCTGATACGCTCGCGCTGGCGGGGTGCCATATGATCAAAGTGCAGACGACGCCGCGCAATGGCAAGCGAACGATACGAGACATCAAGGCCCAGGATATGCTCAAAGGACTTCTCTTTGAGCAGCAGACGCAACAGCTTGCCCTCACCACAACCCAGGTCGAGCACACGTTTGGCGCCACTCTGGCGTATGGTTTCAAAGGCCGCCTGCAAGCGCTGGTCATGGACTGAGACTTTCTTCTCGTCGCTTCCCTCTTGCTCCTCCGTGGTCCCAGCGGCCTCTTCCTCGTCGAGAACCTCTTCCTCTTCCTCAGAGACGCTGTCCTCGGCAACCAGGCGCGAGAGTGCATCGCGTGTAAGATCACGGCGATGCTTAAGATAGCGATAGGCGATCTGCTCGCGCTCAGGATGCGTCTCTAACCAGCCTTTGCCTCGTGTCAGGAGTTTCTCGACCTCGTCATCCCCAATCCAGTAATGCTTGCTATGATCGAGGACCGGCATCAGCACATAGAGGTGTGACAGGAGATCGCTCAGGCGCTGCTGCCCCTCCAGGGTCACGGTATAGTAATGGCTCTGGCCCCACTCGCTAAACTGCTCATCAAGCGTATATGGCTCAATGGTCAGGCTATAGCCCAGCGGCTCAAATAAACGCCTGAGCCAACCCTCGCCCGCGCGGCAGGGAATCACTGAGAGCGTTGCTTTCAGCGGAATAGCCGTCTCTACCAGTTCTGGTCGCTGCTTACAGCGCCCATTAAGGGCGGTGCCAAAGACTTCGGAGAGCGCAACGCTCAGAAATGAGGAGGCCACATATGGGCGATCATTTACATACTGATCCAGCGATTGCCCCTTATCGCGTCCACGTACCAGTTGCACGGCGTCGATATCCAGCAGCAGCGCAGCGGTACATTGCTCTTCGCTTGCTTCAGGATAAAAGACATGCGCCTTCCCAAAGTTGAGAGAGAAAGTCTGCGCGTGCGCGGGATTTTTGTGAAGCAGATATCCTAAATCTGTAGCGGGTTGATGGGTCGTTGTAAGTGTGAGTAGCATAGCACGTCTACATGTTCCAGCCTGTTCAGGCCTTTCTATGCGCACCGTCACGATTCAAGCTACAAACGAGCATATCCGCACGGAGGCATATATCGACAAATTTTGATTATTATACCAGGGGCTGAAACATGGTACAACCGCCTTGACAAAGACATGCATCTAACCACACAATAAAAGAAGACAGGCTAGAGCAGAGGGAACACGTTTCATGGACTCTCTATCCAGGCGTGGGCCGAAACACCCACACTCAATCGTCAAACGCTTCTGTCGCCAGTGTCAATGCTTGCACGCCCAGATAGCAGGCGCGATAACCGGCTACCTGGCATATGAGGAGCGCTCCGCCCTGGCGCTACGCCTTCTGCTGCGCCTGGCAACACTCTATTTTCTGCAAAAGGCGGACTTCCTGGAGGCAGATCCCGATTATATGCGCCACAGCCTGGAGCAGCATCAGGAGCACCATGATGAGCCAGATACCTATTACTCGCAGTATTTCCTCCCGCTACTGGTGACACTTCTCGGCGGATCATCACAAGACGCGCGGTTTCATACCCTTCCCCATCTTCCTCTCCCACTCTTTCGCCTTTCTCCCCTGGAACAGCTAATGGGGCTGGCTGATAGCGCCTTTCAGGCGGTCTACGACCTTTTTGATACCTATACCTGGCAGCTCGCCAGGCAGCCATTTGACACACAAAGCCTCACGCCTGTTGCGCTGTCCTGCCTGTACGAGCAGCACCTCAACCAGAAGAAGATGGGGGCCTACTATACCAGCGAGGATATTACATACTATATGGCCTGCAATACGCTTATCCCTTATCTCTTAGACACTCTCGCAAAACGTATCTCACCTTCCGCTCTTCACGCTATGCTGGCACTCCCCCTGAGCCACTTCACTCCTTCGCGTTACCTGCCAGCGGCACTCCAGGAGCCAAACTTGCTTCCCCTGGAAACAGCTTTTGAACATATTATGCGCCATGCACGCCTGATACAGCTGGAAGCACATCTGGAACACGAAGGTATCGCAACGCCCATGGAACTTGTCACCAGTAACCTGGATGCGCGCCAATTTCTGCTGGATGCCCTTACGCTGTGTGAGGATGTTGAGACCCTTCTGGCCTTCTACGATATCCTTGAGCATGTAAGCGTCCTCGATCCTACCTGTGGCTGTGGAGCCTTTCTCTGCACCACCCTTGATCTCCTCCAGGTACTCTATAGCGCCTGCCTGCAACGCCTATGCTCCTTCACAACCCACCCACGCTGCCAGGAACTCCGCGCCTCTGTGGCCAGTTCGCCCGGCAGGGACTATTTCGTGCTACACGCCATCCTTACCCATAACCTGTATGGCATTGATCTTTTAGAGGAGGCAACGACTATCTGTCAGCACCAGCTTTTACTGGCACTGCTAGCGTGCGCGCCTCCCTCCGCTCGCCAGCCACTCCCGCCCAACTTAGAAGAGCATATTTGTTCTGGCGATATCCTCTCTGATACCATGCCCGCCTTCTCCTGGCCCTCGTTCTTTCCTCAGGTTATGGCACGTGGGGGCTTTGATATCGTTCTCGGCAACCCGCCTTACCTGGAGCTACAACGTGCTCCGGCCAGCCTGCTTGATCAACCTCCACGCTCCAGGACGCCGACATATGGAAATCTCTATGCGGAGGTACTCCTACGCGCCTCACAGATCAGCCACGCCGATCAGAGCTATCTTGGTTTGCTTGTCCCCTTGAGTCTCTGTGGCAGTCCACGCTTCGCCTCGCTCCGCGCCCTGTTACGCCAATCCTCCGCTACACTCTGGCTCGCGCATTTTGAGATCTTTCCCTGCCGCCTCTTTGAGGGCGCCTTTCAGCGCCTTACCCTGCTCCTCGCGCGACGCGACACATCAACATCCGCCGCGCAGCAAACTTATAGCACCCGCATCCAGCGCTGGTATGCCTCTGAACGCCCCCAACTCATTGAGCTGATTCACTATACACCCCTGGATAGCGCGCCAGCCACCACGACCTTTCTGAAGTTGGCCGCGCCTCCTCATGCCCAGATTTTGCATACATTGGCGCGTCTCCCCGACCAGGTGGCACTTGGCTCACTGCTGGCGCCTGGCTGTACACCCTACTTTGTGTATTACCAGGAGGCAACCAACTACTGGACAAAGGCCGTCTGCCATATTCCCTTCTACAAAAAGAATGGGGTGCTTATGACACCTCCGCATGGCCGCTTCCTCTACTTCTCCTCTGAGCCACTGGCACATGTGGTTATGGCTGTGATGAATAGTTCGCTCTTCTATACCTGGTTCGCGACCCACTCGGATGGCTTTCACCTGACACATACCCTCGTCAAGGCCTTCCCTTTGCCCCGCGAGCTCCTCGATAGCGCTCAGCTCCAGGAACTCGCCCTTGCGCTGGAACACGATATTCTCCGCCATGCCCACTACAGTACGCGCCATACGCGCGAGAATGTACAACATACGCACGTGGGCCTGCGTATTGAGCTGATGGAATACATGCTCTCCCGCTCACGCCCCTTACTTGACCAGATTGATACGCTTCTGGCTGAGTTTTATGGCTTTACGGCAGAAGAGCTATCATTCCTCTTGCATTACGATCAGAAATATCGCGCCGCCCACGACGAAGTATAGCTGGTCCTACCCGATTGGATAAAATATCATACAAACAGTACAACTATACGTTGCTATACTAGAAGGCTTTTTGTTTCAGTAGAGATCAGGGGTTGTCTGGGTGAAGAAAACACAAGAACAGGTTATTCGCCGCTTTTATAAGCAATTTGAGCAGGAGCGCTACCACTTTCTCGCTGCGCTCTCGGGTATTGAAGAGAGCCGTGAGCGCGAGCACTATGCCTCGTTGCTGCTCTATCGCCTGCTCTTCCTCGCCTTCCTGCAACAGCGGGGCTTCCTGGCGGGCAATCCACGCTATCTCTTCGAGCAATTCCAGCAGACACAAGAACACTATGGACCCGATACGTTCTACCGCCACTTCCTGCTACCGCTCTTTCACGAAGGCCTGAGCAAAGCCCAGCACACACCTGAGCTACTCGTACGCCTGGGTTCTGTTCCCTTCCTGGGGGGCAACTTCTTCGCTCCGCACGCCATCGAGCAGCGCTATCCCACGCTCCACCTTCCCGACCAGAGTTTTCAGCGACTCTTCGCCTTCTTCGATACCTACGAGTGGCAGCTTGACCCATCAACCTCTGCTTCTGGCACGAAAGATGTCATCAATCCTGACATACTTGGGCATATCCTGGAACAATATGTCAATCAACAGCAGATGGGGGCCTACTATACACACGACGATGTGACCTCCTATATCGCACGCTATACCCTGCTCCCCTATCTACTACAAAAAGTCGCGCAACAAGCACCCGAATCCTTCTCGCCATCGTCGCCTCACTGGCAACTCCTGCGCACACAGCCAGAGCGCTATATCTATGCCGAGCTGGGGTGCCAAACAGAGCTTCCCGGCGAAACAGCACAGGAATACACACAACGTCAGGCACGCTATACACATCTCTTGCACGCGCTCAAAGTGGGCGAGATTCACACGTTTGATGCTTGTATCACTCACAACCTGGACATACAGCTCTTTGTACTTGATCTGCTCACAGTGTCGTTTCCGCTGCAACTGGTACGCACTTTTTATGCAGAACTCTGCCAGGTCTCGATTCTCGACCCCACCTGCGGCTCAGGGGCCTTTCTCTTCGCGGCCCTCAATGTGCTAGAACCGCTCTACGAGGCGTGTCTCTGCCGTCTCAGTGGACCTGTTGCCGTACAGCAGAAATATGACCTGCTCAAGAGCATTATCACGCGCAACCTGTATGGTGTCGATCTCATGGAGGAGGCCATTGAGATTTGCACGCTCCGCTTCTTTCTCAAACTGCTGGCGCAGCTCCAAGGCGTGGAAGGTATTGAGCCTCTGCCCGCACTCCAGCAGAACCTACATGTGGGTAATGCGCTGGTAGGCTATGTTCATGCTCCAGCAACTTATCCGAATCCGCAGGCACCGCGCGAACTCGACTATGCCCTGGCTGCGACATATGGCGTTAATCCTGCTGATGACGAAGCCTTTGCCCGCTGGCGTGCCAGTCACCAGCCTCTCCACTGGTGGGCCACCTTCCCCGAGATCCAACAACAGGGCGGCTTCAGCATCATTCTGGGAAATCCCCCCTACGTAGAGTACGAGGCACGTAAGTTCGCCTATCGCTTACCACGCTACGAAACAGCCGCCTGCGCCAACCTTTATCCCTGTATTATCGAGCGCAGCGTCCAGCTTCTCGCTCCAGATGGCAGGCAGAGCATGATCCTGCCCCTGGCGGCCTTCGCCACGCGCAATATGCTTCCCTTCTTGCGGGGCTTTAAACGCTGGTTTCCCACAAGCTGGCTCTCGTTTTATCACTTCCGGCCCGCCATGCTCTTTGGTGGTCATAAAATTGCCAGCATCCCCACCGCCATCTACCTGGCGCGCGCCAGTGGACCAGAGCGACGCTTCAGCACGCATATACGTAAATGGAGCACGGAACAGCGCCCGGCCCTCTTCCCTACGCTCGTTTACAGTCCTGTCACCGTGAACACTGATGCTGCAAACCCTCATTACTATCCAAAATTCGGCCACGCCAGTGAGAACGCGATTCTGGCCAAGCTCCTACGACAGGAGACAATTGAGCGCTACCTCTCGCCCCAGCCCAACCAGAATTGTATGTACTATCGCTCGGCTGGCGGCCTATACTGGAAGGTCTTCATCAACTTTCCCTGGCCCTATCACACCACATCCAATAAGTATTGTTCTTTTCAGGCGCCTTACCACCGCGATGTCTTCGTGGCACTTCTCAACAGCTCGCTCTTCTGGTGGTACTATACCGTCACGTTTGATACCTTCAACCTCAAAGACTATATGCTCTTTGGTTTTCGCTTTACCTATCCCCAGGATTCCCAGGCGGTTGAGGCCTTGTGCCAGCTCTGTGCGGATTTAATGCAGGACTATCGCCACAACGCTCTCCATCGCCGCCGGGGACAAACCGGCAGCTATACCGTCTATGCCAAAAAAGCTAAGCCGATCATTGATGACATAGATGCGCTCCTGGCCCAACACTATGGCATGACAGAAGAGGAGTTGACCTTTATTCGCTCCTATGACCTTAAATATCGCCTTGGCTCCGAAGAGCAGGAGCTTCTTCCCTCCCGATAACAAGCGCGCCACTTCATGCACAAGAAATGCCTTGAGCTCACGTCTTTGCAGTGTAAAGCTCTGAAACTATTTTGTGGTACACATCACAGGGAAACTGTCATATTTTTTACTTCAGAACCCAACAATACATGGTACCATATGAAGTGGAGCTCTTATCCAATTACACTTTTGACATCGCAAACTGCATTTTATATACACAGAGAAGGACTTTTCATTTCTATACATACCCTGCTAGCAATCAAGCAGAGAAAAGTAGAGACTACACGATGATGCATTGCAAACATTGTGGTACACTCAATCCCGCCGAAGCGGGTTTCTGCGGGAATTGTGGAAAAAGCCTGAATCAGCTCGCCAGCGACGACTTTACCAGGCAGCATAATCCTGTCCTGCAAGCTGATGCCCTGACCCAGATTTCGGGTCCGCACATACCAATTTCCTCGTCTAATCCGGCGACTCCCCCCCCGGTCTACACCGCGCCTCCCACTACGCCTATTACACCCATTCATCGCCCGACCTCCTTTCCAGCGTCAACGCCCGAGGAGGAGGAGGAAGAGGAGCGCCGTAAACGCGCAGCCCTCCTCGGTCTCCCCTTGATGGGCGCGGCATTTGAGCAAGCACCTAACAATGTTCCTACTGTCCAGGGTACGCCCAGCCAGCCAGGCATACCAGGCGCCAACGGGACGCCAAATATGCCCTCACCCATGGGCAACATGCAGGCAGGACTGCTGCCAGGTCCTGGTGGCAATTTCACCCCTGGAGGGCTCCCAACAGTGGCCCAGCCACCCATTTCACTACCACCACCCGTCTATACGCCACCGACATCATCGCCTCAACCAGGCCCTCCTGGCTCGCCCCAGCCAACCACACCCCCAAACCACCCCGGTTGCCTCTCCTGGCTGCTAATCGCGCTTACCGTGCTCGTGATTCTGGCCAGCATCGGAACCCTCGGGCTAGTACTCTTTACCCCCGCTCTCAGCCTGGATGGAGCTTCGGTCGTGCAGGTCGGCAATACATATCAACTCTCAGGGCAGGGCTTCCTCCCCGGAACCTCGGTTACACTTACACTTGATGGCAGCACACCCATTCTGTTTGCCGCTGGTTCAACCCCTGGCAGCGTACAACAGACAAATATGCTGGCTGGAAACGTTCTTTCCACACAACATCCAACACGTGGAAGCAATACACTGAACGTCAGCGCCCTGGGAACCTTTAAGGTCTCACTCCATGTTGACAATACCTGGCATCCAGGTAAGCATACTATTCAGGCCAGTGGCAACTCAGTCCAGCACACAGCCTCACTTGAAGTGACGGTGACCCAGAATGGTGTCCACCTCCCAACTCCAACCACCACTGTGACCAGCACACCCACTGCCACGGATACTCCTGTTCCTACAGATACACCCGCGACCACGGATACTCCTGCGTCAAACCCACCCGCGCTGGACATCGTCAACCCTGCCAGTGTCTCACTAAGCGCAACCGCTGGTAGCAACCAATCGACAACCGCTACGACCACACTCACTACCCGCGGTAGTGGAACGCTTACCTGGCAATCCAGTTGGAACGCCTCCTGGCTCAATGTGTATCCCTCGCAGGGCCAGATTGAAGCTCCAGGCACACAGACAATTCAAGTAAGTGCCAATGCCAGCCAGTTAAAAGCCGGGACCTATACGACCTCGGTCGTCTTCTCTAGCCAGGCCAGTTCCAGCTACAGCACGCTTACCGTCACGCTTACCGTCAAAGCGGCAACTGTCGTTTGCATCAATGCCTCTCCTACCTCCATTGTCATGAAGAGCGTCAATGGCGGCATGGACCGCGCGCAGATTACGCTAACCAATTGTGGTAACGTAAGCTCCGATTGGAGCGCAACCAGTTCTGCCACCTGGCTGAATCTCTCACTATCCTCTGGTACACTGAGCGCGGGGCAGCAGACAACAACACTTGCAACTGCTCCCAATAGGGTCCAATTGAAAGACGGAACCTATACCGGCTACCTTACCTTTACCAGCGGCTCCAAACAGGTCACGGTAACCGTTACGCTCACCGTTTCAACAATCATTACCTGACAGGACGCTTGAGCACTAAAAGCTCGACAATGATAGAATAGAAGAGAGAGTTTGGTGATGTGGATGTGCAGGGGGCAGCCCTTGGCTGCTACCCAGCACACCCATACCACCAATCAGAGTGAGCGCCGCAGGCGCGAGACTGCTGTTTCGGGAGTTATAATGCCACAAGATGCACTCATTGGCACACAGATCGAAGCCTATCAGATAAAGGCAGCCATTGGCGAGGGCGGCATGGCACGCGTCTACCGTGCGTATCACGATCGCCTGCAACGCGATGTCGCGCTCAAAGTGATTCTGCCACACCTGCTCGACCAGGGACAGCACCAGGATAAGGCGGAGTTTATCGAGCGCTTCAAACGCGAGGCCCTGCTTATCGCCAAACTGGAGCATCCCAATATTGTGTCGGTCTATGACTTCGGCGAGGCTCGTATCCAGGGCGAGACGCTGACCTACCTGGTCATGCAGTATGTCGGTGGGGGAACCCTACGCAGCTATATGCACGATGGGCAGCCCGTTGATCCACGACGCACGACACGCTATATTCTCCAGATGGCGCGCGCCCTCCATCACGCCCATCTCCGGGGCATCGTCCACCGCGATATCAAACCCCAGAACATGCTTGTCTCCTCCAGCGACCAGAATCACCTGCTGCTCTCAGACTTTGGCATCGCCAAACTTTTCTCTACTCATGATGAGGCGCCACGCGCGACCCTGGCTCAGGCACACGCCAATCCGGCCCTGACACAGATAGGTCAGATCGTCGGAACAGCGGCATATATGGCGCCAGAGCAATTTAACGAACAGCCTGTGGATGCACGTAGCGACATTTACGCGTTGGGTGTGGTGCTTTACCAGATGCTTGCGGGCCAGCGCCCCTTCCAGGCCGAAAACTTTACCGGTTTTCAATATCAGCACACCTTCCAGCCGCCTGCCCCCATTCGTGCTACCAACCCCCAGGTTCCCGAAATCCTGGAGCAGATTACCTTCCGCGCACTCGCCAAACGCCCCGAGCAGCGCTTTCAGACCGCGGAAGAGATGGCCGATACCCTGGAGCAGGCTCTGACAACGCTCTCGCAGCCCTCATCGGCGATGCCGCAGCTCTCCTCTAATGCCTCAGCACTTACCCTTCCCTCACATCCATCCGCCAGGCCAACCCAGCCCAGCTATTCCACGGCTCAGGCGCTTCCGTCCTCGCCCGGAGCCTATACTCAGGCAGGTGCGCTCACCACGCCTCAGTATCAATCGCATCGCACGCCCGTAACCGATCAGGGGGTCATGCCACAGACCAATCCCTACCCGGTCCCCTCGCAGATAAGCCAGCCGCGTCGCACCCCCATCTTCAGGCTCTCTACGATTATGACGGTTATTTTCATCCTGCTTGCCATCGTGCTTGTGGCGACCAATGTTCTTCCTCGCCTGGGGGTTAGCCTGAACTGGCCAACCGCACCTTCCACCCAAGGAGCCCAGGCCTTTACCGACACCTTCAAATCCAGCGACAATCCCCATCACTGGCCTGTGGGGGACCTCAATGCGACCACAGACTCGCTCTCAAGCACTGGCTATAACCTTGCCGTGCATGATAACAAGACTCACTTTCCTGCCCCTCAGGCCAGCGGCACGCTGCCAGATAACTTCACCTGGACCGTCACCCTCCACCAGGAAGCCGGAACCCAGGAGCGCTTTTATGGCATTGCCTTCCATCTCTCCTACTCCGGATCAAATGTCCTGTCCTGCTACGCCCTCATCATCGACGGAGAAGGTGGTCTCATGGTCCTACGCTATGACAGCAATAACGGTATCCCTACGCCTAACACCCTTTGGAGCAATACAGCCGAAAAAGCCATCCACACTGGCCTCCACGCTGATAATACACTCCAGGTCATCGCTCATGGCAGCACCTATAGCTTTAAAGTCAATAACACCCCCATCACTCTTGCCAACCATACAACCAGTATCAGCGATAGCCACTATACGGCAGGCCAGGTAGGCCTCCTGATCACAGGCAAAGCCAATAACCAGGACCAGGAACCAGGCTACGTTGCGACCTACGCCCAACTCACATTGCCTTAGTTGTAGAGTCCATGCCAGCATGGGCCCTACACTCTGGCTCCGTCCTCTGCGCGCGGCTTGTTTGCACAGGCCGCGCACTTTCGCTATAATGCTGAGGGTCGTACGCAAACAAGCATATATATGATAACTCTGCCGTTTTTGTAGCTCTTCCTCGTTTACAGAAAACACAGCCATATCGCTTATGCTCACACTACAAGAACAACTGCAAGATGCCACCGAACTGCTACAGGTCTCACGCCGCGTCGCGGTCTTAACGGGTGCGGGCATCAGTACCGAGTCTGGCATCCCCGACTTTCGCGGGCCTGGCTCCATCTGGCGCGCCAACCCGCCCGTAAGCTATCGGGACTTTATTAACAGCGCCGAGGCGCGCCAGAAATATTGGGCGACCCGGCGTCAGTTGCGCCAGCAGGTGGGCGCCGCACACCCCAACGCAGCGCATCTCGCCCTGGCCGACTTAGAGCGTTTGGGGCTGCTACTAGGATTGATTACACAGAACTTCGATGGGCTACACCAGGACGCGGGCAATACCCCTGAACGCATTGTGGAGATGCATGGGACCTCGCGTGTGGCTAGCTGCACCCTATGTGGAACACGTTCGTCTATAGAAACCTTGCAGCAACGCATCGACGATGGCGAGCG
Organism: Ktedonobacter sp. SOSP1-52; assembly: GCF_016587395.1. Taxonomy (NCBI): domain Bacteria; kingdom Bacillati; phylum Chloroflexota; class Ktedonobacteria; order Ktedonobacterales; family Ktedonobacteraceae; genus Ktedonobacter; species Ktedonobacter sp. SOSP1-52. The sequence goes on along the minus strand of NZ_BNJH01000003.1, from coordinate 1,228,908 downwards.
CGATCCCCAATGCCCTCTCTGTGGCGGCTATCTGAAGACGGCAACTATCCTCTTTGGCCAGCGCGTACCCGAAAGCGAGCTTAGCCGCGCCAAGGAATATGCCGCACAGTGTGATCTCTTTATGGTTATCGGCTCATCGCTGAAAGTAACGCCTGCCTCCACGCTTCCACGCATCGCGCTACGCCGCAACGTGCCGCTCATCATCATTAATCTCGAGCCTACCACGCTCGATACTTATGCTGATGTCGTCATTCACAGGAAAGCTGGCAAGATACTCCCTCCCCTTGTAAAGAGCCTCGCTCCTGATGCATAATCAGGCGAGGACACTTCATACAGGGAGAGGATTTGACCATGCAAGCAATCTCATTGGCCTATGGCTCAGAATCTCAGCAGTTCGGGGAGCTTTACGTACCACTAGGGACGGGTTCACACCCGGTTGTGGTGCTTATTCACGGAGGATTCTGGCGCGCCCCTTATGACCTCACACTAATGGAAGGGCTGGCCCAGGACCTCGTCGGTCACGGTATCGCGGTGTGGAATATTGAGTACCGGCGCGTTGGCGATCCAGGAGGAGCCTGGCCGGGGACCTTGCAGGATGTGGCCGTTGCAACGGATTATTTACGGCCCATTGCTCCAACCTACGCCCTCGACCTGGACCGCGTCATATCGGTGGGGCACTCGGCTGGCGGGCACCTAGCCCTCTGGCTGGCGGGCCGCTCACACATAGCCAAAACCAGTCAGCTCTTCAGTCCCTCACCACTCCAGCTTACTGGTGTTATCAGCCTGGCAGGCGCCAGCGATCTCGAGCTTGTCTGGAAACTCAATCTGGGAAAAGGCGCCGCCGCTGAATTATTGGGAGGCGGTCCCGCCGAGGTAGGGGAGCACTACGCCAGCGCCTCACCTACGGCCCTCCTCCCATTCCAGATTCCCCAGGTACTGATTCATGGCGACGCGGACGACCGTGTCCCCCTCTCCGTCAGCCAGGCCTACACCCAACAGGCCCAGCAGGCAGGCGATGCCGTCCGCCTGATCTCCCTGCCAGATACCGATCATTTCGAGCTAATTGATGCTAAATCGCAGGCCTGGACACGTACACGCGAGGAGATACTTGCCTTGCTCAAGTCCCCTGGCAAAACCAAATAAAAGTTAGAGGAGCAGAAGCACTCGCCTCTGCTCCCCCTTATTTCGCGGGCTTGGCCTCTAATCCCGCCTGTGAGGCATAGATGTTATAGGTCATCCCATCCGCTGGTAGAAACACAGCCGTGCCATAGGCGGCCTCCACAAAAGGTGAACTCCACGCCTGCTTGTATACGGTCTTGAAGAATTGTCCATCGCCCCCGTTCAATTCATAAACGGAGCGCTCGCCCTTCGCCTCCAGGTTCACGTCCTCATAGCGGCCCTCTAGGCGCGTCAGCTTATAGCCCGAGTGCAGCCCAAAGAGGTTCAACCAGCCCGGAAACTTGAGCATATTGCCCTCAAGCAGCCACTGGTCGCCATTTACGAAGTACGCCTTATCTGAGGTGGTATTGCCATGCTGATCGTACTGCGTCAACTCAAGGCTCATTAAATGCGGCCTACCTTCAACAGGTTGCGCATGCACACGCGCAACCTGGATCTCGCCCGTTAAGCCAAGATAGCTCTGCGTCAACGAAGTGATCCACAGGATGCCTACAGCCAGCAACAGCAGCAGCACACCGCCAATGCCTCGCCCCGGCCTCATATGCCGACGTCTACGCTTATAGCGACGAATTCCCTCCTCATCCACATATTCAACGACACGCCGACCTCCCGCCAATCCCATCAGCGAGGAGATTAAGAGCACCAGCCCACCCACAAACAAAATGAAGAGTAGAATCTGCGGCAATCCAATTTGTACAGGATATTCCATTAGCCTGCCTGCCTCCCATAAATTTGACCTTGTATCTTACGACCTGCGTATTTTCGTGTAATTACTACATCGCTTACATACTATACGATTATATGGTCGCTTTCAATTCAGCGCCTTGCCCCACAGAAATTTTCATTTCTCTTCCTGCTCTTGCCTCGGAGTAAGGGGTATGGATGAAAAACAGCTTTGCCGTTTTCACCCATACCCCTTACTCCTGAGCGCCACAGGCACGAAGATTCATGCAGCGGCCATGAAACGGACTTAACATAGAAGTTGAACTATTATATAGTACGCCTGTGTTATTGCCTGGCTTATAAACATCATTAACACGTATTAAAATTCTCTACGAACTCCATACTCATCCAAAGACATAAGTATTTTTGTAGCCTGTTTTAGTCTCTCATTCGTTTATGGAGTAGGGGAAGAAATGCCGCAGTTCATAACAAGGCCCTCCCCTCTTTATCGCTCGCGATTACAGCATTCGAGATGGAGCAAAACATGTCACAACCACAAGCTATTATCTTTGACCTTGATGGTGTGTTAACCGATACCTCTGAATATCACTACCAAGCCTGGAAACACCTGGCTGATGACGAGGGCATTACCCTCACGCATGAAGAGAATGACGAGCATCTGCGCGGTGTGGGGCGCCGTGAATCGTTGATGTATATCATCCGCGGTCACCAGTATTCCGAGAACCAGATCCAGGAGATGATGGAGCGCAAGAATCGCTACTATCACGCCCTCATTGAGCGCATGACCCCCAAAGAGGTCGTGCCTGGCGGCGTGGCGCTCCTCGAAGAAATCAAAAGCGCGGGCATCAAAGTTGCGATTGCCTCCGCCAGTAAGAACTGTCGCCTGGTGCTTGACCGCCTGCAATTGACCAGCTACTTCGACGGTATCGCCGATGGCAACTGCGTGGTAAACGGCAAGCCCGCGCCCGACATCTTCGTCTATGCCGCGGGACTCGTCAATGTGTTTACCCCCAACTGTATTGGTGTTGAGGATGCCGATGCTGGCATTCAAGCTATCAAGGCCGCGGGCATGAAGGCGGTTGCTATTGGACCAGCCTCACGTTTTCATGGCCCTGATAAGGTCCTCCCCAACATGGAGAATAAACACTTAAAAGACTTACTCGTTGAGTAACCATCGTGACGTCTATAAGAGGAACCCAAAAAGCAACACAAGGGCATGTCTGCAACCCACATGGTAGGAAATTGTTAGGGAAAAGGAAGAGGACTTTCGTGAATCACTGGCACATCAACGAGGACGCGTTCGATCCAACACTCAAAAAGGTGCTGAGCCAGGAAACCGTCTTTACGATTGGTAATGGCTATTTCTGCACACGCGGCACGTTCGAGGAAGGGTATCCTCGCAATAATCCCGCGACCCTCCTCTATGGCGTCTTTGATCATATTCCCATCGCCAAGGAGGAACTCGCCAACGCCCCCGATTGGACCTTGATCCAGCTCTTTCTCAACGGCGAACGCTTTCGCCTTGATCGCGGCACCATCTTAGATTATCATCGCTCGCTTGATCTTCGCCAGGGATTGCTCAAGAGCAACATCCTCTGGCGCAGTCCCGCTGGCATCGAAGTGCGCGTTACCAGCGAGCGTTTCGCCAGCCTTGACGATGAACATGTAGGCGCCATTCACTATAGCGCTACCCTGGAACAAACGCCACAGGGCCAGCCCTGTGAAGTCGCCATCATCGCGACACTCAATACCGCCGAGGGCAACTACGACGTCATGCACCTGGAGACCGTCGACCAGGGCAACACCGATGACCTCCAGTGGCTACATTGCGAGACCAAGAAGACGCTCGTACAGATTGTTATGGCCACGACCTTCCAGAGCGAGACACCCAACTTTAGCAAGGAGTTGCTCAACTCAGATATCGCACCCGCCATCCGCTACATCGGTACGCTCGAACCTGGGCAGACCTTCTCGGCCGATAAACTGGTCGTGATCTATACCTCGCGGGATGCCACCGATGATCCCCGCACAGCAGCCATTCAGCATCTCCAGAAGCTCGAGTATGATACAGAGTTCCCGTATGATCAGCTTCTCGCCAATAACCGCGAGGCCTGGAGTGCTTTCTGGAATCGCGCTGACATTGTCATTGAGGGCGACGAAAAGGCCCAGGTTGGAACACGCTATAACCTGTATCAACTGCGCATCAACGTCTCCTCCCATGATAGTCGCTATAGCGTGGCAGCCAAGGGCATGACTGGCTTTGGCTATCGTGGACATGTCTTCCACGATACTGAAATCTTTATGCTGCCTTTCTATACCTTTGTCATGCCAGAGGTGGCACGCAACCTGCTGATCTATCGCTATCGCCTGCTCGATGCCGCGCGCCAGAAGGCGGCCAGTAATGGTTTCCAGGGCGCCCAATTCCCCTGGGAAAGCACCTTGAGTGGCGAGGAGACAACTCCTAGCTCCATCATTCATCCTGAAACGGGCGAGGTCATTCCCGTCCTCAACGGCTTTATCGAAATCCATATCACCGCCAGCATTGCCTATGCCACCTGGCGCTACTGGCGCGTGACCGGCGATGATACTTTTATGGAGAAGTTTGGCGCAGAGATCTTGCTCAGCAGCGCTCTCTTCTGGGTCAGTCGCGTGGAAGAAGACCCTGAAAAAGGCGATTATGTGATTACGGATGTGATCGGTCCCGATGAGTGGCACGAGCACGTCAACAACAACACCTTCACCAACTTCATGGCCCGGCAAAACATCAAATATGGCCTGGCAGCGTTGGAGTGGCTACAACAACATCACCCGGAGAAGGCGGAGCAGCTTGCACACCAGCTCGAACTGACAGAGCAAGACCTGGCACACTGGCACGAGGTGAGCAATAAAATTCGCCTCCCACGAGATCCTCAGACCAACCTCTTTGAGCAGTTTGATGGCTTCTTTAATCTGGAGCCTCTCGATCAAAGCAAGTATCACGGTCGCAAGGATTCCTACCAGGGCATTCTGGGCGTCCACGCGATCCAGAAGTACCGTATCATCAAACAGGCCGATGTGCTTATGCTGCTGACCATTCTCACCGAAGAGTTTGATGAGCAAACCAAGCGCGTCAACTGGGACTACTACTATCCCATCACTGATCATGACTATGGCTCCTCACTCACACCCGCGCTCCACGCCATCCTGGCCAGCGAGCTCGATGAGACGCAAGCGGCCTACCAATTGCTGATGAAGGGCGTGCTGGTGGATATCGAGAACCTGCGTGGCAACACGCCAGAGGGGATCCACGCGGCCTGCGCGGGCGCGGTCTGGCAAGCCATCATCTTTGGCTTCGCGGGCCTACGCATCAAAGATGACCAGATACACATCAATCCCCATCTCCCCGAACGTTGGACGCGCCTGGCCTTCACTGTTCAATTCAGAGGTCAGACCACGCCCTTTGATATCCACTCCTGAAGCAAACGTTCTCGGGAAGTGTGGGTGTGCTGCGGCGCGGGCTAAGCCCGCGCCGTAGCACACCCACACTTCCCTCTCTGCGAACCCCGCAGGCGTGAGAAATGAAAAGCCAGCACAGATCGTGAAGCAAGCTTCTATGCATGAGCCTATCTGGCCGCCTCATGACTTTTCGAATACTGGAAGAAATAGCCTGGAAAACTCTTGACAACGGCCCCGCTATCATGTATTATTCACACCGTGCTAAGTCGATGGCAGCGTACCTGCCCCGCAAGCATTAAAAGTCCGGCGCATTCGTCTAGTGGACTAGGACGCCGCCCTCTCAAGGCGGAGATCACGGGTTCGAATCCCGTATGCGCTACCATACGTTTCCCTGAGGCAAGGGAGAACCCCTTGTCTTCTTTTTTTGCTTACACTAATCACCCAGTGGTGATACGCTCTGGCGCATTCGTCTAGTGGACTAGGACGCCGCCCTCTCAAGGCGGAGATCACGGGTTCGAATCCCGTATGCGCTACCACTTCAATAAACAAAGAGACAAGGGCATTAGTCCCTTGTCTCTTTGCTATGTATGGCAGATTTTGCTATATTTACTATGAGCTTTCCTGGGGAGGCATCTTCGGTTTTACTCACCCGGTCTCCCCATAACCAAAACCCAGGCCCTTGGAGGACTGAAAGGATCTCTTATGTATAAAAAACTCTTATTTGTGATGGTTTGCCTCTCACTCTTCACCGTCATTATCGCCGCTTGTTCCATCAAAGAGCAGGTCGAAGCTAGCACCAAGGTAAAGATGGGCTCCGCCAACTTCATTGACACAACAGTGACCGTCAAAAAGGGTGATAGCATCGCCCTGGTCGATACTGTCAGTGGTCCCCATGTTATCACTAATGGTACCTGGCAGGGCAATAAAGCCAAAGCTGGAGCAGAGCCCGGAGCACCTAATATTGGCACTATTAACTTCGCGGGCAATGATTCGAAAAATATTGGGCCCTTCACAACCGCTGGCACCTTTGAATTCTACTGTACTATCCACCCAGGAATGAATTTAACGGTAAAAGTAGTCTAAGTCAGGCACTCCATCACAACACAAAAAGCATAGGTGGAATATCTTCTCTCCTCTTTGGAATGCAAGATATTCCACTTTTCTTTTCCACAGAGCATGCACTCTCCTCTTATGCATCTCTTCCAGATAAACCATGTTCTATCTAGTACTTTTATGGTACGCGCTACACCATTCTCACCATACACATCGTTTAGTATGTTATAATCACGGGAAAAATCTCCTGCGTCTCAGTTGAGCGCATAGCGCTCTTAAGCTCTTGACCGCAACGTGCATATAAGTAAATTTAAAGATAAAGGTTAATGTTTTATGGATGCACCATATATACCAGCACCAGAACCAAACAAGCAGCCAAAACTTTCAGCGAGGGCCTCACTCTGTTTCAAAGGCGCGGTCGTCCTCTTCCTCGTGATATTTACCACCATCATTGCCGCCTGTGGCGCACCTGACAATAGCATGAGCGCGAACGAAAAGCCCCAGGTAACAGTCACCATCGATCCTAACCATATCCAGAAACAAGTTACCGCCTCACCCACACCCGGCTACTGGTGCGGCGCCTGGGCCACCCAGACCTCGCCTGCCTATAACGCCGATCCCCAGCAAATGACCCTGGGCATCAATGCCAAGTTTACCAAGAACTCCGGTGGCAACCCCCAGGGCATCGCAGGCGCTACGGCCACTGCCATCATCCACTGGGGCGATGGTCTATCTGGTACTGCAAGCGGCACAACCTCTAGCGACGGCCTCGTCGTTATCCCTATCTCCACCGCCGGGCATGAGGGCGCCGTCAATCATACCTCTATCGTCACGATTGACTTTGCAGGACCCGACGGCTCACACTGCTCGGTCGGGCAGGATCGCGCGGCCTTCTTTAGCCTGACCAAACCAACTGTGACACCTTCTCCCTCGCCCACCCGACCCAGCAATCCAGGTGGTCCCGGCGGTCAACCAACCGGCACCCCTAAGTTCTGCCCAACCTTCACAATCCCAAATGTGACCCCCCCTGCCTGCCCATAAGCAATATGAGATGTTAAAGGGTAGCATACAAAAGCAAGCATTGTCGCATTGACAATGCTTGCTTTTGTATGCTACCCTTTTTTCAGGCTGCACGAACCTCCTTTTTAAGGCTTTTTCTCTCGCTCGTCAGCGAGTAAGAACGCTCAAAAAGTAGGGCGCAACCTCCTAACGAGAGGCCAGTTTGTCAATCGCTCGATCCCTATTTCTCTGTGTTTCAATGTATTTCTTTCACTACACTCAGGCTCCTCTGGCTTCTCCTTGTGCATTTTTCGTATGGAAACCCGGCCCCACATCTATAAGTGGGATAAAAGGACAGTTGACGTTTAACCCGTCATGGCTCAACACTATGTTACATCTACCAGTAGCAATTGTGCTGCACACTGTAGCTTGAAGGGTTCGTTCTAGGCCAATCCTGTACACTAATAGCAGGTCCTACACGACATAGTCATCCCTGTTTCTAGACGGAAAACATGCCTTACTCCTGAGTAGCCTCCGGGCTGCTCACTCTCGATATCGTTCTATAATGTTCGCAGACTTTGTACACTTGTGTCTATGCGCTCCAGATACCTGGCGCACACACAACTAGACTCAGATGGAGGACCATCGATGGCGATGAAACGCGCAATCACAGTCACGGTAAACGGGAAACAGTATCACTCTGAGGTCGAGCCTCGCACACTCCTGGTTCACTACCTGCGTGATGCCCTCGACCTTACCGGCACCCATGTCGGCTGTAACACTTCTCAATGTGGCGCTTGCATCGTACATGTCAATGGAGAAGCGGTTAAATCATGTACCGTCCTGGCAGTCCAGGCCGATGAATGCGAGGTCACAACAATTGAGGGCCTGGCCCCCAGCGAGGACAATCTCCATCCCATTCAGGAAGCCTTCTGGGAGAAACATGGCCTACAATGCGGCTTCTGCACACCAGGCATGATCATGGCTACCGCCCAGCTCCTCAAGCGAAACCCTCATCCTTCCGAGGAAGAGATTCGCAAGGGTCTGGAAGGCAACATCTGTCGCTGCACCGGCTACCAGAACATTGTACGCGCCGTCCAGGCCGCCGCTGAAGCCCTGGATACTCGGGCCTCGCAGCCGGTGAGCACCGGCGACTAGGCCCCCTTTTCGCACCGCTCTCAGGCCCATCGCGTTGCGTTTCTCATAGTGGAGAAAGGATGTAACTATTTATGGGTATTGCTTCTATGCTTGGTACGTCAATTAAACGACGTGAAGACCCCAGGCTGATCACCGGCCAGGCTACCTATGTGGATGACATTAAACTCCCAGGGACGCTCCATATGGCCGTCGTGCGCAGTCCGTATGGTCACGCCCGCATTCTTAGCATTGATACATCAGCAGCCCTGAAACATCCTGGCGTCGTCGCCGTTTATACCGCTGAAGATATTAAAGGCAAAGTGGGCAATGTTCCAATCGCGGTTCCCGTGGGCCATATCGTCAATGGCATGGGTGTACGCGGACCACTCGCAGAAGGCAAGGTACGCTTCTACGGCGACCCGGTGGCGGTCGTTGTCGCGGAGAACACCTATATTGCCCGCGATGCCGCCGACCTGGTCGAGGTGGACTATGATCCCCTCCCCGCAGCCATTGATATCGAGAAGGCCATGCAACCTGGCGCCCCCTTGCTCTACGAAGAGTTTGGGACGAATGTGGCTCAGAATGTGAAGCCGCCCACCGATGAGATCGACAAAGTCTTCGCCGAGACTAAGGCCAATGGTGGCATCACGCTGAAATTCCGCCTGATCAATCAACGCCTCGCCCCCGCCTCAATGGAGACTCGTGGTGTACTCGCGGAATACCGTAAGGCGAATAAGACGCTGACTGTCTGGAGTTCTTCGCAGATTCCCCACCTGTTGCGCAACATTCTGGCCTCTCAGTTAAATCTCCCGCAACACCAGTTGCGTGTGATCGTGCCAGAGGTGGGAGGCGGCTTTGGCTCCAAACTCAATGTCTATCCCGAGGAGACGCTGGCGGCCTATATCAGCATGCAGCTCGGACGCCCCATCAAGTGGATCGAGGATCGCAGCGAGAACCTGGCCACTACCGTCCATGGACGCGACCAGGTCGATTATGTAGAAGTCGCCGCGACGCGTGAGGGCAAGGTCACTGGCCTTAAGGTTCATGGCATCTCTGACCTGGGAGCCTACAGCCAGCTCTTTACAGATGTGATCATGACCGCCTTCGGCTTCCCCGTCTCCGGCGGCTCCTATGATATTCCCCACATCTATCTCAGTAGCGATGTCGTCTTTACCAACAAGGTACCGACTGATGCCTACCGTGGCGCCGGTCGACCCGAGGCGACCTACGTGGCCGAGCGTGCCATGGATATGGTAGCGTACGCCCTGCATAAAGACCCAGCCGAGGTCCGCCTGCTCAACTTCGTCAAGCCGGAACAGTTCCCCTACAAGTCTGCGACAGGTGCCGTCTACGACTCTGGCAACTACCAGGGCGCGCTTGAGAAGGCCATGGATATCATTGGCTATAAAGAGCTACGTGAGGAGCAGAAGCGCAAGCGAGCCGCTGGCAAATTCATGGGCATCGGCATCTCATCCTACATTGAGATCTGCGGCTTCGGTCCCAAAGGTACCGCGCCCGTGGGCCTCTATGAGAGCGCGCGCGTACGCGTTGAGCAAAACGGGACCGCTATGGTGTATACCGGGGCCTCTCCGCATGGACAGGGCGAGGAGACAACCTTCGCACAGATTGTGGCTGACGAGTTTAGCATTCCCGTTGAAAACGTCATGATCCTGCATGGCGATACCGACTCTACACCCGAGGGGCGCGGCACCTATGGCAGCCGCACCACCGCCGTCGGTGGTTCAGCCGTCTTCAACGCTGTACAGAAGCTTAAAGAGAAGATGAAGCTCATCGCCTCACATATGCTTGAGGCTAGCCCTGGAGACATCTCGCTTGAAGATGGGAAGTTTAGCGTCGCTGGCTCCCCACAGAAGGCTGTCTCCTTCGCCGAGGTGGCCGCGGTGGCGCATACCTCAAATACGCTCGCCCCTGGCATCGAGCCTGGTCTGGAGACAACCGTCTTCTTCGAGCCTGATGCCTGTGTCTTCCCCTTCGGCACGCATATCTGCGTCGTCGAGATCGATCAGGAGACCGGTGAGCCGCAGATTACGCGCTTCGTGGCCGTGGATGACTGTGGACGCCAGCTCAATCCGATGATCGTTCAGGGCCAGATTCACGGCGGACTCGCCCAGGGTATTGGGCAAGCGCTGTGGGAGAGTGTAGAATACAGTGAGGATGGACAGCTCCTCACCGCGACCTTTATGGATTACGCGATGCCTGCCGCCGAGGGCTTCCCACCCTTTGAACTCGATCATACCGTCACACCCAGCCCGGTCAATCCCCTGGGCGTCAAAGGGGTCGGCGAGGCTGGCACCATTGGCTCGACGCCCGCAGTCGCTGCCGCAGTCGCGGACGCGCTCAATGTCGACCACATTGATATGCCCTATAAACCTGAAAAGTTATGGAAGATCATCCACTACCAACAAGGATAAAGCACGCTAGCTGAAGAACCCTGGTCAGAAATGACAGCGTTCCTCGGTCAGCACACTATACACACTCAAGAGGAGATACGAGCAGTATGTCTATACCAGCAGTCTTTGATTATCATCCCGCGAAAACGGTGGATGAGGCCCTTGCCCTCCTGCAACAATATGGCGACGAGGCCAAGGTGCTCGCGGGCGGCCATAGCCTGATTCCAGCGATGAAACTGCGCCTGTCCCAGCCCGAGCATCTGATCGATATCAGCAAGATTCAAGAGCTGGCCTATATTCGTGAAGAGAACGACGTGATTGCAATCGGCGCGCTCACCACCTATACCCAGGTCGAGTACTCTGACCTCCTGCGCCGCGTCTTCCCGCTTATGCCCGAATGCGCCTCGCATATCGCGGACCAGCAGGTACGCAATCGCGGCACCATCGGTGGAAGCATCGCCCACGCCGATCCCTCCGCGGACATGCCCGGCGTGATTCTGGCCCTGAAAGCCGAACTGGTCATTCAGGGACCAAATGGGAAACGCACCGTCTCGGCCGATGAGTTTATCCTGGGTACATTCGAGACCGTCCTGGAGCCCAATGAACTCCTCGTCGAGCTGCGCTTCCCAAAACCTGCTGCCAAAACGGGCAGCGCTTATACTAAGCTCTCCAACCGCGCCTCACATTACGCGATCGCGGGCTGCGCCGCTGTGCTCTCGCTCGACAGCGATAACACCTGCTCAGCCGCCAGCGTCGTTGTCACGGGTGCCGCCATGCAGACTGCCCGCGCCAGCGCCACCGAGTCGGCCCTGGTTGGCAAACAGCTTACCAGCGAAACCATCGCGGAAGCCGCCAGCCATGCCGCCGAGGGCCTGGAACTAGTCGGCGACATCCACGGCTCCCCCGAGTACCGCCGCCAGATGGTCTCCGTCATGACCCGCCGCGCCATCGAGCAAGCCCTGGAACGCGCATAAACCTGAGTAAAGAAGAAGGCGCTAGCCTCGCGAGGCTAGCGCCTTCTTCTTTACTCAGATCTCAATTTCTTCCAGGCCTCTGACGAATTATCCCTCTTCCAAAATTCATGGATCTTGCCATTCACAACACGCACAGTCGTGGCACCCTCCATTTCTATGCGCTTTCCCGTTGGCTCTCCCATACCTGGTCCAGTATGCGTTCCCCAGCAGCGATATCGCATGAGCACGTTCTCACCCTCGTCACCAATCTCATAAACGTCTATCTTCCAGTCTGGGAAGGCGGTAAACGTATCGCGAATAGCTTGCTTGTAACGCTCTCTATGTGGCTGCCCATTATCATCCGGCAGTTCATGGTTATAAAAATCTTCGGCCAGCAGTTCATCAACGGCACTTTCATCTGCGTCATTCCAGGCACGCTCATAGAATTGACGCGCGATATCTTTATCTCCTCGTGCTAACTCTGTAGTCATATTTTTACTCCCTGTATCTTACTATTTTGCTCAATCTTATTTTACCGTCATTCTGAGCATTGGAACAAACAGCACGCGGCATGTAACGTATATCCATATACTATATATGTGACTATAAGCAAAAGAAAAACACAAGGGAAAGGAGAGCTGAGATGTCCTATAAATCGGCGCTCTCACTTATTCGTGTCCTCGTGGGACTGCTTTTTGTCGCGCATGGAACACAACTGCTCTTCGGCTGGTTTGGCGGAGCTGGCCTGGCTGGAACCATTAAGCTGACTGAGACACTCGGGCTACGCCCTGCGCCTTTTTGGGGGCTACTGGCTGCACTGGGCCAGTTTGGCGGCGGCCTCCTGCTCCTGCTAGGACTTCTTCATCCTCTTGGGGCCCTGGCGGTGATGGGTGCAATGTTAGTGGCCATTCTCAAAGTTCATCTGACACATGGCTTCTGGATTGCCAGTGGTGGCCTCGAATATGCACTCTTGCTCTTCCTACTCGCAGGCATTCTCGGGCTGGCAGATCCGGGCTCGTATGCCCTCGACAATCGCCTCTCACTCAGGCTTCCACGTCCACTAAGCTTTTGGGCTGGGCTAGCAGCCATGATCCTGGTCATAGGCATCGGTATTGCGTCGTCCAGCGCAGCCTAATGGCTTACTAGTGCGCTACTGACGTACGTGGGTGCAAGCACGCTGCCCAGGAGCGTAGGCGCATACGTCAGTAGCACACTTCATTGTATAATGGAAAAAATCATTTCAAACGGAAAGAAGAGTAACATCCTTATGCGCGATATTCGCATTGAACGCTGGGCCAAAACCCTGGTTCAGTACTCCCTCTATATCAAACCCGGCGACGTGGTCGCTATTCAATCGACGCCCCTGGCTGCCCCTCTTATTTCAGCAGTCTATGAAGAGATTCTACGCGCAGGAGCCTACCCCGTTCCGCTGATCCAGCTTGAAGAACTGGACGAGATCCACCTACGCGAGGCCAACGATGAGCAACTCTCCTGGCTCTCGCCTGTCATGCCCGCCCTGGCCGATAAAATCACTGCCCGCCTGAGTATTATGGCCAGTGGCAATACCAAGGCCATGAGCAATATCGATCCCGCGCGCCTCTCCAAACGCCACCAGGTTGGTCGTCAACTTATGAGCACCTACCGCCAACGCGAGCAGGAGGGGAGCTTCCGCTGGAGCCTGACCCTTTACCCAACCACGGCCTACGCTCAGGATACCAATATGTCCCTGCGCGAGTTTGAGGAGTTTGTCTTCGACGTATGCTTCCTCAATGATGAAGATCCAGCCGCACGCTGGAAAGAACTTTCTAAGCAGCAGCAAAGCCAGGTTGATTGGCTGAAGGGGCATAAGAAGGTGCATGTCGTAGGTGAGGGGACAGATCTAACGCTCTCCATTGAAGACCGCATCTTTATCAATAGCGATGGCAAACGCAATTTCCCCAGCGGCGAGTTCTTCACTAGTCCGGTTGAGAACAGCGCCAACGGCGTTATTCAGTACGACATCCCCTCTACATATGCTGGTCGCCCCGTCAATGGTATTCGCCTCGTATTCAAGGATGGCAAGGTCGTCGAGGCCACGGCGCGCGAAGGGCAGGATATCCTGGAGAACATGCTGAATATGGACGAGGGCGCGCGCTACCTGGGCGAGTTTGCCTTTGGCAATAATCCTCGCGTCACCCGCGGCACGCGCAACATCCTCTTCGATGAGAAGATGGGCGGCACCGTCCATCTGGCCCTGGGTGCGTGCTATCCCGAGACTGGTGGCCTCAACAAGTCGGCACTGCACTGGGATATGATCTGCGATCTGCGCCAGCAAGGCGAGGTCTGGGTCGATGATACCCTCTTCCTCAAAGATGGCAAGTTGCTCATCAGCTAAATTTATTAGTAAGAGGAGTGAGACGCCCTGGCAGCCTGCGGCTGCCAGGGCGTCTCACTCCTCTTACTAACTGCATGCTCTGCTCCCTCTTGCTGTCTATATTTCTGCTACAATATTGTACATAACAACATTTTTTGCCAGTTACGGCATATATAGCAAGAATAATAACCTGGAAGTACTTCGTCTTAGCAGCCAAGGGAGGATTGCAGATATATGCGGGACATCTTATTTGGTCACCCGGCCGGGCTCCTGGGGCGCCTGGGTGGAAGGATCATGGCACGCCAGAACCAGCCCCTCTACGCCTGGACACTCTCGCTTCTCCCCATTCAGGCAGGCGATCATGTGCTGGAGGTAGGTTTTGGCACGGGGGAGGCCATCCACTTGCTAACCAAGCAGACGCAGGCCGCTCTCATTGCGGGCGTCGATGCCTCCCCAGCCATGCTCAGTATGGCGAAAAAGCGCAATGCCGCCCTTCTCTCCGGGCGCGTGCAATTGGAGCAGGGAAGCGCCGAGCAACTCCCTTTCGCGGACGATACCTTCCACAAGGCCTTTGCCATTAACTCCGTTCAGCTCTGGAGCGACCGCAAGGCCGCTATTCGCGAGTTATACCGCGTACTACGCCCCGATGGAATGCTTGCGCTCACCCTCCAGCCACACAACGCTAAAACAGATCAGGACTTCAAGGCCATTGGCGAACAACTCCTCTTCGACCTGACTCAAATTGGCTTCTTCAATACCGAACTCCAGATCAAGGAGCATACACCCACCAACATTCTCTGCGCTCTAGGGCGCAAGTGAGAGTTCGCTTCCCTTGCAGACAGGCGTTCGCATAGCTTAGAATACAACTATCACCTCGAACACATATGTGCTTCGCTGTAGTTTCCCTAGGAACTTACGCGGAAACCAACGTCACTCTCGTGACTAGCGCTTCCCCCATTCGAGGACAAGCGCGCTCAGGTTTCCGCAAGGTAGTAGCTGGAGGCCTTTCTTGGAGCAGGAACATCTTATCGAGACCACTCAGAACACCACGGCAAACGCCTCGTCGCTTGCCTCAATTGAAGACGTCCAACGGGCCATGTTTGCCCAGAACTATATAGCCGACCGTAGCCTCGCCACGACCGTCTTCCTCGCGCTCAAGCGTCGCAAGCCGCTTCTGCTGGAAGGCGAACCCGGCGTGGGCAAAACCGAGATAGCGAAGGTCCTGGCCTCCCTTCTCGATACCCACTTGATTCGCCTGCAATGCTATGAAGGCATCGATGTCAGTACCGCCGTCTATGAGTGGAACTACACGCGCCAGATGCTGCATATTCGCCTGATGGAGGGCGGCGCACAGGGTCGCCAGGATGAACTCAAAGAGATCTTTGGACCAGACTTCCTTCTTCAGCGCCCGCTGCTCCAGGCTATCAGCCCTACCAATGCCAAACCGCCAGTGCTCTTGATCGACGAACTGGACCGCAGCGATGAAGAGTTTGAGGCCTACTTGCTTGAGTTGCTCTCCGATTTCCAGATTACGATTCCAGAGATCGGCACCATTCGCGCCCAGGAGCCACCCTTCGTCATCATTACTTCCAACCGCACACGCGAGATCCATGACGCGCTCCGCCGCCGCTGTCTCTACTACTGGATCGATTACCCCACACTGGAGAAAGAGTACTCCATCGTGCGGGCGCGCATGCCCGAGGCCCCTGAGCAACTGGCTCGCCAGGTCTGCGCCTTCGTGGGTGAGATTCGTAGCATGGACCTGTATAAAGCTCCCGGCATCGCCGAGACCCTTGATTGGTTAAGCTCACTCCTCGCACTACATCAGCTCGAACTCGTTGAAGGTACGGTACGTGATACGCTGGGCGCGCTTCTCAAGTATCAGGACGATGTGCTCAAAGTCGGGGGCGGCGGCGAGCTCAGCAAGGTCATTCGCAAAATTGTAGGAGTGTAGAGGCATGCAGATCGAACCCCAGAACAATGGTACTCAGCAGGCAGCCATCGCCGCGCCTCTGCGCCCGATTGATCTTGAGCGCGGCGAGAAACTACTATATCGCCTGACCGAGTTTGGCCGCTTGCTCTGGGAAGTGGGTATCCAGGTCGGGCCACGCCAGATGATTGATCTGGCCGAGACTCTGAATCTGGTGGATATTACCCGCCCGGATGACTTCTACAACACGCTTAAGTGTAGCCTGCTCACGCGCCACGAGCAGGAGCCACTCTTCGAGCAGATGTATCAATACTTCTGGTTTGTGCGCGACAATCCCAATCAGAAAAAATCTGACAAGGGCCAGCAGGTCAAGCGCGAACAGCGCCAGTTGCGCCTACCGCCTTCTGAGCGCAAGCGCCTGGCTGAGCACATGAATGCCAAAGAGCAACACAAGGATATGACGCGCGATCCGCGTCAATCTGAGCGTAAGCCTTCTACAAGCGTGCGCGACCGCAACAAGGACGACAACGACCTGGGAGATCCTGAGAGCGGGGCCTATAGTGCCATTGAACGCCTGCGCCAGAAAGACTTCGAGAACTACTCCTGGGAAGAGGTGCAGGAAGCCAAACGCTTGATGGCCGAGATGCGCTGGAATCTGGGCATGCGTCCAACACGCCGCAAGGCCCCCCGGCGCCGCGGCTCCTATCCCGATATGCGCCGTATCGTGCGCCGCAACCTGAAATATGGCGCGGAGCTAATCGAACTGACCTGGCGCGAGACGAAGCGCAAGCCTCGTCCCCTGGTGATCATCTGTGATATTAGCGGCTCCATGAGCCTCTATTCACGCCTCCTGCTACACTTTATCCATACGATCTCCAATGGACTGCAGAATGTAGAGGCCTTTGTCTTTGGCACACGCTTGACGCGGGTCACACGCCAGCTCAAGCGCCGCGATGTCGATGAGGCGGTACACGATGTCTCCAAGCAGGTGCAGGACTGGTCGGGTGGCACGCGCATTGGCGACGCTTTGCACTACTTCAATCATCACTGGTCCAGGCGCGTGCTGGGACGAGGCGCGGTCGTGCTCGTTATCAGCGATGGCTGGGACCGTGGCGAGGCCGATACCCTGCGTGCGGAGATGGATCGCTTACAACATAGTTGCCACCGCCTGATCTGGCTCAATCCCCTGCTGGGCTCACCCGATTATCGCCCTCTTACCATCGGCATGAAGACCGCCTTGCCCTATATCGATAACTTCCTGCCCTCGCATAACCTGGACAGCCTGATCTCGCTGGGTAATACGCTCTCCAGCATTGATGATAGCCGTCCACTCCGCGACGCCTACAGCAGACGTAAGGCCGTGGAAGCCTGGACCAGGCGTAAGATCTAACAGTAACATAATCACGCCACCCTCTTTGAAAGGAGCACACACTATGCGCGACGTCTTACTGGATATTGAAAAATGGCGCGCTCAAGGCGAACAGGTCGCCATCGCGACCGTCATCAGTATGATCGGCTCCGCCCCACGTCTGCCAGGCGCCAAGCTTGCTGTCAGTGAGAAAGGCGAGATCGCAGGCTCCGTCAGTGGTGGTTGCGTCGAGCCCGCCGTCATTCACGCCGCCCACCAGGTCATCAAAAGTGGGCAGCCACAATTGCTTGAGTTTGGCATCAGTGAAGCCGATAATCTAGAAAAGATAGGCCTCTCTTGTGGAGGCACGATTCGCGTCTTCGTCGAACGCCTCGACTGGTAAGACCACATCGTTATTACGTCAGGACTTGAGGGATACAAGCACCATGAGTGAGATCTATACCACATTAAAGAGTGCGCTTGACAATCAGAGAGGGGCGGCCCTGTCCACGCTCATTCAGGGTCCTGAGCATATCGGCGCCAAGCTCTTATTCCTTCCCGGTCAGGCCCCCCAGGGCACGCTTGGTTCCGTGGAGCTTGATCAACAGGTTCTCCCCATTGCGGAGCGCGCCACCTGGTCTGGAACGGGCGCGAGTCATACTATCGCACTGCCCACAGGAACCTATGAGGTCTTTGTTGAAGGCTTCGCACCCCCGCCAACCCTCATCATTGTTGGGGCCGGTCATATCGCCATTCCCCTCACCACCTTCGCTAAAACACTCAACTACCGTGTTATCATTGTGGATGCACGCGCGGCCTTCGCTACGTCAGAGCGCTTCCCCCACGCCGACGAGATCATTGTAGAATGGCCAGATGAGGCGCTACAGAAACTCGATCTCAATCCCTCAACCACCGTCGCCGTCCTGACCCACGATCCCAAATTCGATGAGCCAACATTGAAGGTCCTGCTCGCCCACGAAGTCGGCTACATTGGCGCGATAGGCAGCCGCAAAACAGGCGAGGAACGCGCTGAACGCCTCAAGAATGAAGGCACTACCGAGGAGCAGTTACAACGCATCCATGGCCCTATTGGCCTGAATATTGGAGCTAAAACACCTGAAGAGATCGCCCTGGCCATCATGGCGGAAATCGTCGCGACACGCAACGGGAAGGACAGCAAAAGCATCCTTAATTGGCAACAAAAATAGTAGTGGTTTGCAACTTCTTACGCGCCAATGCGTTTATCTTTGTAGAGGATGTTCTTTCTTTACAAAAATCTAGCTACTTCTGATCCGAAAACCCTGAGCGCGCTTGTCCCCGAATGGGGGAAGCGCTAGTCACGCAAGTGACGTTGGGTTTCGGAATAAGGATCTTATTACCTCGAAGATAGAGTCATTAAATTTTGGTATAACTTACTTTCAAAGCGCTTTTATCCTTCTCATTCATTTTGATCAGAAAAGAGTTGCTCATATATGTCAGATAACAACTACTACGACGATCATACAATGCCCGCACGCCCCTATCCACCTGGAGGATCTCAGAATCGACCACAGCCTGAGAACCCCCAGGGGAAGCTTGTGCTAGGCAATTTCAATAACGCTAATGTGCCCCCCGCCAACAGCCCAACCAACCGCCACAGGGGCGACCATATACCCCCTCACACAATGCGGGGCCACGCTACCCTCAACAGGGCGGACCAGTTCCCCCAACCTATACTCCTGGCCCGGGAACCTATCCTCCTGGCGCGCCTCCCTATTCGCAGGCGCAAAACGGAGAAAAACTGCCCGGTTCCGCGCGCCGGCCAGCGAGGCGCAGACGCTCTGGTTGTGCGCCTGGCTGCCTGATAGTGGGATTGCTCCTCGTTATCCTGCTCTGCACTGGGGCCTACACAGGTCAACGTGTCCTGGCCTTTGGCTCGGCCATTTCGACGGACAAGAATGCACTCTCCACCCAGACAGGCTATATGAATACCAGCGACCGCGTCAACCTGCTCATTATGGGCTATGGTGGTGGCGCTCACGATGGGACAAACCTGACCGACTCCATGGTGGTCATTAGCATGACCCCCAGCAATCAGCATACCTCGCTGGTCTCGGTGCCACGCGACCTCTGGGTGCAGGTTCCCTCCAATTCCGGCAACTATGCCAAACTCAACACTGTCTATCAGGTAGGCTCCAACAATGGCGCCGATCGCGGAGCAGGAGGAGACGCGGCTGCAACCAAGCTCTCCTCCATTACTGGTCTCGATGTTAAAAATTGGATGCTGATCGACTTCAATGGCTTTCGCGAACTGATCAACGCTCTTGGCGGCATTGATGTATATGTGCCTGACGCGTTTACCGCGAACTATCCCAAAAACGATGATGCCAACGTCGATGCCAGCTGGATTACCGTCCATTTCAATAAAGGCATGCAACACATGGATGGGGAGACCGCGATCCGCTACGCCCGCGCCCGCTATGTGACCGATAATCCCGCCGAGGGCACCGACTTCGCTCGCTCCATCCGCCAGCAGCTTATCATCAAGACGGCCCTGTCAAAGATGAAGCAGCTCTCTAGCTGGCCCAGCCTCTTCAACGCGATGGATGCCCTGCAAAAGGCCATCTATACCAACATGTCGCTCGCCGACCTGGGCCTCTTTACCATGAAGATGGATCTCAACAGCCCGCAGACCGCGCGTATCGGTCTCAGCTTCGATAACGTTCTGACCTCCAGCACCTCGAACGATGGACAAAGTATCCTGATCCCCAAGGATAACAACTGGGATCTCATCAAACAATACGTCGACTCCAAGCTCTATAAATAAGCAGCCAACCAGGAGCAGCCCTGGCGCATTGGTATGCGCCAGGGCTGCTCCTGCGTTTTGGCCGTCACAACGCCTTGACCAACGGATACCTCAGGCAAGCTCGTAGGTGGTCAGCTCGACTCTATGACCATCAGGATCAGAGAGATAAATCGAGCGCGCAATCGTGTGATCCGCAAAGCGAAAGGGGATATTCCGCTCGCGAAGCTCGACCTGCGCCCGCTCAAAGTTGAGCATGCGGTCTTCCAACCTTACAGGCACAGCTCACCCTTGCGCTGTTTGAGCTGTGCAATGATGATGGCTGGATCAAGGCGATGAATAAAGTTTGGATCGACGAAAGCCAGGCTTACCGTTCCCGATTGATCAATCAGGAAGGTTCCTGGTATCGGCAGTTCCCACGATGCGTCGCCGTTGTAGGCGGGCAGATCGGCACCAATCTGCTGATATGCCGCGTGCACAGCCTCATCAATACGAAAAACGAGGCCATACTCTCGCGCAACCTGGTTGCCAACATCGCTTAAAACCTCAAAGGTCAGAGCGTTCTTCTCCGCCAGCGAAAGGCTCTGATCTGGCGTCTGTGGAGAAATCGCGACCAGAGAAGCACCCAGCGCCTGCAACTGCGGTAAAGCCTGCTGATAAGCACGCAATTCCAGATTGCAGTATGGACACCAGGCGCCTCGATAGAAGGTCACAACAACTGGCCCTTGCTTAAGCAGGTCTGAGAGTGACACGGGACGATCAAGAGCATCGGGCAGCGTAAAATCCGGTGCCAGTTCACCCTCTTTGAGAGCCTTCTCAGCCCCACTAGATGCGATAATTTGTTGGATAGGGCATAGTAATTGGTCACGCATGGATGCGGATATCTGGTCCCGCGTCTGAGCTATAAACGCATCGATCTGTTGCTGTAGCGGAGTATTCATTGGGTCATATGTTGCCATTATTATCTCTCTTTCTTTATATCTAGTTTGGTGCAGGCTGAGCAGTGATGAATCATCGCTCGGCTGCCCTGATCATGGTAAAATCACATAACCTGCAACACAGGTGCCTCTGAGTTCTGGCGCCCTGACCCTGACTGCGTGAGGCGACGATAGCGCTGCTCTACTCCTCGTGCCAGGTACATCGCGCCGATGCCAATCAGCAGGTGAGCAACCTGGATCAACCAGTGTAGATTGCCCACGAGAATCCGTGACTGCGTCACTCCAAAGGCCGCGACTAGGATCGCATAGACCATGCTAAATATACCCAGCAGCCGAAGTTCGCGCTTCCGGACAGCCACAAACGCAAGGATGATAAAGGCCAGAGCGCCTGTAATGCCGAGTGTCTCGTGAATGTAAGTCATACCTATCTGTAGCAGTACCTTCAGAAGCATATAAAGATCTAATATCTGAGCGATCCAGAGTAAAAGTCCCAGCAGCATAGCAAGCATGAAGGCGCTTCGTGCAATCAATGAGACGATGCGTACCGTTTTCATAAAGATCTCCTTTTCAACTCTTGTCAAACGAGAAGCATTCTAGTCATAACTTCGCTACTACCTCTTCCCAGGTCCATCCAGGCAATAGTGAGTAACCGAAAATAGCCAGGTGAAATGTAGAAGACGCTTGTCATCTATCACTCTTCTTGATAGAATTAAAATAGATGATAAACGTGAAAGAAACAAGTACGCAATTTTATCTGACGTAGTATGCAAAACCATACTATTGGGAGGGATAAGCAATGAAGCAGATGCAGAAAGCAACAGCGTGCCCGGTCGAAGTGACGCTCTCAATCGTCGGTGGAAAATGGAAGCCGATGATTGTCTGGCATTTGCTTAGCGGAACCAGGCGCTTTGGCGAATTACGGCGGCTCATTCCTGGAGCTACTCAGCAAATGCTCACGATGCAATTACGAGAGCTAGAGCAGGCAAGAGTGCTCCACCGAGAGGTCTATGCCCAGGTACCTCCCAAGGTCGAATATTCACTAACAGAACTTGGGCGGAGCTTAGAGTCAATCCTGCTCCAGATGGCGGAATGGGGCGAATGGTACTGCGATCAAAATGGGCAGGAACATTGGCATATGCATAATGAAATAGAAGAGCTCGCTCCTGCTAAAAAATAGCGATTAACCCACTCTTAAAGCGTTATGCAGGAAAGTTAGTTCTTGGCGCTTAACCCACGCTGCAAAATACCCTGTGTCCTTCAGGGTATTTTGCAGCATCGAGATGCACACCACTCTAGTTATTATTCACCGAGAGATGTTGCACCTGCTGTATCATCGCAAGGCGCTGCTCAGCCAGGCTAGTGGCTGCCTGGTGTGTTGGGATCTGTTGCTCTTGGGCATAGGAGAGAACGTTCCGCATGGTCTGATAGATGCGTTCCACCTGCTTCAACGCTCGTTGCGGATGAAAACCACTACGGGAGAGGCTTTCTGCTCCTACTATAATCCCGCCCGCGTTCACAATAAAATCCGGCGCATATACAATACCCCGCTCGGCTAACATCTCTCCATGATATTCCTCCGCAAGTTGATTGTTAGCTCCCCCACAGATGATCTTGCAGCGCAACGCAGGAAGCGTCTGATCATTGAGTCCCGCACCTAATGCACAGGGGCTATAGACATCAACAGCAAGCCGATGGATATCTTCCGGTGACACAACCTGTACCTGCGGATAAAGCGTTGTCACAGCCTCAACATGTTGCTGATTGACATCCGCCACCGTGACGTTAGCTCCTGCTTCCACTAAGGCATGCACCAACGCGCTTCCAACGCCCCCTACACCCTGCACAGCAATCGTACGTCCTTCAGGCTGGGGGTTACCATACACCTCTTCTAGACAAGCACGTATTCCCTGGAACACTCCATGGGCGGTAACAGAGGATGTATCACCTGGACCGCCCCATGCCTCCGAAACCGTCACAACATGCCGCGTCTCTGCACGGATGATATCCATATCTTCAACAGTCGTTCCAACGTCCACGCCTGTCAAGTACAATCCACCTAGCCGCTCGATAAAACGGCCCAGAACGCGGAACATGCCTTCATTTTTTCCCCGTTTGGGATCACTAATAATCACCCCTTTCCCACCACCATACGGTATCCCTGCCGCAGCATTCTTATAGGTCATCCCCCGCGCCAGACGCAGAGCATCGGTGAGCGCCTCTTCTTCAGTTTCATAAGGCCACAAGCGTATACCTCCCATCGCAGGGCCCAGCGTCGTATCGTGAATCACAATAATCGCTTTTAAGCCAAATGTCCGATCCTGGCAAAAGTAAATTTGTTCATAATCGTGTGCTTCCATGCGCTCGAAAATGGATGATTTCATCTCGCTTCCTTTCTCTACAATTCGCCTCATCTCTGCTTATCCTTGCCGGAACATGTTCTTAAGTATGCTCGTGACTCCTCCAACTCGTCAACGCGAGCGTCCGGTCATACCGGACATTGCTCTTGTCCCAGGTGTACTCAAACATCTATACTAAATGCAAGCCAGACAGAGAAAACAGACCTGTGCAGCCCAGGCAGGCCACAGGCCAGGTGGATTGTGGACACGAAAGGAGTCGCTATGAAACCACATCTGATGGAGAAAGTTGGCAGCCTCCTCAATCTCTTTTCCTTCGCGCAACCTGAGTGGGGGTGCGTGAAGCTGCCGAGGCATTACAGTTGCCCAAGTCCACTATGGGTGACCTTCTACTCAGCCTCACAGAACAAGGGATTCTCAATCGCACACCAACCGGGCGCTATCAACTTGGCTGGCGGCTGTTTGAGCTAAGTCAGGTGCTTGTCGAGCATACGGCTTTCTGCATTGAAGCCAGGCGTGCCACGCGCGAACTCGTTGAACGTTGGGGGGAGACTACACATCTAGCAGTCCTCGATGGGACCCAGGTTCTCTTTGTCGAAAAGTTGCAGGCCACACCAGCCGTTGAAATCCTCCTCTCGCGCGTTGGCGCGCGTCTCTCGGCCCACGAGGTAGGGGTAGGTAAAGTCTTGCTGGCTTTTCAAGCACCCTATCGCCTTCCTGCTTTATTGGATACATTGCCGCTGACTGCTCGTACGGCTCAGACCATCACCTCTCGTGAGCAGCTACTTCACGAGCTAGATCAGGTGCGCACGCAGGGCTATGCCTATGATCATGAAGAAACCGCGCCAGGACTATGTTGCGTGGCAGCCCCGATTCATGACCTGGATGGTCGCGTTCCTGCCGCTATTAGTTTCTGTATTCCAGCCTATCGCTTTTATCCGCAACAAGATCACTACACAAAAATCATTGTCCAGGCAGCGCAAAACATTTCTGCGCACCTTGGCTACCTGGACAACCAGGCCAGTGAAGAAACCAGGCATTAATTACTGGTGAGTATACACAAAGAAAGAGAGTTAAGATGACGGACGTCGCCCACCATTACGATCAATTACTCGCTGAACACTATACCTGGATGTTTGGCCCCTTTGAAGAGAAGGTCTCTGAACAACAGGAGCTTTTCAAGCGTTGGGATATTCTTGGAGATGGTACAAAGACCGCGCTCGACCTGGGGTGTGGATCTGGTTTCCAATCTATCGCCCTGGCCAACCTTGGCTTTCATGTGACGGCTATCGATCTGAGCCAGCGCCTCCTGGCAGAGCTGGCCGAACGCAAAGAGAAGCATGCAATTGTCGCTCTGCAAGGAGATATCCGTAACGTTTTGCAGTTGGTTGAAGCTCCATATGATGTCGTTGTGTGCATGGGAGATACGCTTCCACATTTAGAGAGCAAAGATGATGTCATTCACTTGCTTCAAGCTATCCATCAACTGCTCGTACCAGGCGGCAAATGTATTCTCAGTTTTCGAGACCTTTCAGTTGAGCAACACGCACTAGATCGCTTTATCCCGGTTCGCAGCGATGCCAACACCATTTTGACCTGTTTCCTTGAATATGAACCCGAGAGTGTGGTAGTACACGATCTGATCTACACACGCCAGGGTGAACAGTGGGCGCGCCAGAAGAGCAGTTATCGCAAGCTTCGCTTAGCACTTTCCTGGCTTATAAGCCAACTCCAGCTTACAGGCTTTACAATCGATGCTCAGGAGTCACATCGCGGCATGTGGTTTCTGGCTGTTAGCAAATAAGAAAGATAAAGGATAGTATGTTAGATTATCTACGCTTTATATCAAATCCGTTTAAGTAGTGCATAAAGAAGGCCACCAGTGAAAGGAGGTACGCCCACGGATCATTTCAGGATGAGCTTGGAGCCAGCGGCAACGGGCAACTTGAACGTCTTCCAGTTCGTCAAGCGAGCTGAAGACCCGGTTGGCCAGCGGCTCATTGGAGAGAGGCCACAAGCGTTCAGCGGGCTGCAACTCGGGCGAATGGGAGGGCAAAAAGAGCAGATGAAGCCCCTCGGGGATCACGAGATCGCCACTCTTGTGCCAGCCCGCTTGATCGAGAACCAGGAGAATCCGCTTGTCTGGCCCGGCACCTTGTTCCTGAGCGAAGGCTGCCAGAGCGAGAGAAAAGGCCGCCGTATTAACCGTCGGCATGAGTAACCAGCTCGTCTTGCCGCTCTGTGGCTCAACAAAGCCGTACAGGTGCATCCATTGATAGCGATGGCGGACCACCGCCCGAACACGACTCCCTTTGCGCGCCCAAACCCGACGCAGAACGGGTTTGAGACCGATGCGATGCTCGTCCTGGCTCCAGAGTTCCACTTTGGCTTCGGGATACGCCTGTTGCAGCTTTTCAACCTCCTCCGGGAGTTTTTTTCTAGGATCGTAAATTGAGCTTGGAGGAAGGAGTAAACTAGAGAGAAAGAGGTGAATGAGGAGAAAGCGCAGATGAGAGGAAGAAGAGTGCCTCGTCCCCAAGCAGAGCAGCACATTCGTTTGGAGCCACAGGAGCAGCACTGTCGCTCATGCGGCCACTGGATGCCGGTCGCCTATCATGGAACACGCAAGGTGCTCACGATGCAGGGGTTCGTTCAGCTACGCATCGTCGTTCGCCGCTGCCCCAATGCAACCTGTCAGGCGTACAAACAGCCGTATCGAGCCGAAGAAGAAGGTCGGTGGGCACTTCCTCATGGGGAATGCGGTCTGGATCTGATTGCGTATGTGGGGCATCTGCGCTACCGCGATCATCGTTCAGCTCCCCATATCCAACGCCTGTTGCAGGAGCAAGGAGTGCCAGTCTGTGAGCGGACCGTCGAGCATCTGATGCACCGGTATGAGGAATTGGTGAGCCTGCATCTCTCTAGCCGACACCGGCTGCAAGCCCGCTTCGCTTCCCAAGGACGTGTGATTCTCGCCATCGATGGGTTACAGCCGGATGTGGGTCATGAGGTGCTCTGGGTCATCCGCGAGGTCCTCTCCGGAGAGATCGTGCTGGCCCGAGCGCTTCTCAGCTCAAGTCAAGAGGATCTGGCGGGTTTGCTCACCGAGGTCAAAGACCTGCTGGCTGTTCCTCTCCTGGCTGTGGTTTCTGATGGGCAGCTTTCCATTCGTCGTGCCGTCGCTTCGGCCTTTCCCGAGATACCTCATCAACTCTGCCATTTTCACTATCTGCGTGAAGCCGCCAAGCCCATTTACGAGGCAGATCGCCATGCCAAGAAGGAGCTAAAAAAGCAGGTTCGTGGGGTGCGGCCCATCGAGCGAGCCGTCGAGGGGAGAACCGATGAGGAGGCTCAGGTGATTCATGATTACTGCCTGGGGGTTCGTGCCAGCCTGACTGATGATGGAATGCCTCCGCTCTCGGCATCGGGCTTGCGTTTGCAGCAACGATTGCAAGCCATCAGCGAGTCGTTGGATCGCGTGGCTCAAAAAGGGGGCTTCCACGAGAGCTTGGACGATTGAAGCACCTGCTCGACAAGGGATTACAGGCCACGGAGGCGCTGTTTGCCGTTGTTCATCCGCTCTTTGCCCATGTCTGGGCCGTGGCCCAGGTGCTCAGCAATCACGAGCAGCAAGCAGCACAAGAGGTCCAAGAGCGCTTTGAGAGGGAACTGATGCGCATGCGAGAGGACGCGGAGCAGCATCAGGCAAGTCGAGAGGCCCTCTCGCACTTCTTGAAGGTCACTCAGAGCTATGGGCCTCATCTCTTTTGCTGCTACCAGGTGGCCGATGTTCCCAAAACCAACAATGACCTGGAACAAGCCTTTGGGGCCGTTCGTCGAGGGGAGCGCCGAGCGACTGGACGCAAAGGAGCCATTCCGGCTCTGGTAGTGCGGGGAGCCGTTCGCTTGACAGCAGCACTTGCCACCCGCTTGCATCTTTTCAGCGAGGAGGAGCTTGTTCCCTCTGATCTGGCCCGCTGGCGACAACTGCGCTCCGAAGTTTCCTCTCGTCAAGAAGCTCGCTGCAAACAGCTTCGCTTTCGCAAAGATCCTCTCGCCTACTTGGCTGCTCTGGAAAAACAACTTTCTAAGGCAAGTTTACGATCCTAGTTTTTTTAAAAGCCTGTTGCGTGGCTTCGTCGCTCTGCTCATGCTGCGGGCGAGGCACGCGCGTGCTCCTGCCAAGCCGCCGCAAGTAATCCCAGCCACGACGCGGATCCACATCGCGCCCCAGGCATTGCGCCATCCAGGCCGCGACTTTGGGACCGTTCCACAGCCCTCCGTCAGCAGGAGGCTGATCGAGAGCCTGGTCGAGTTCCTTCTGCTGCTCCAGGCTGAGCAGCGTGGGCGCTCCTTTCAAGCTTTGACGCTGGTCACGGATCGCTTGCTCGCCAGCTTGATTCCAACGGTGGACAATGGTCCGAATCCATCTGGCGGTATAGCCAAGCATGAGCGCCACCTGATCTGGCGTGTGGCCCTCCTTCATCAGCCACAGGATGTGCCAATGCGTTCGCTCAGTTGGGTTGGTTGCGCTTCGGTATCGCTCATGAAGCTCTTCGGTTGTCAATTCGGTGGTCACGGTGACTCTTTTTGCCATGCTCACATTCTACACTCTTTAAACGGTTTTGATATTATTTATGATCCCAACGAGCCAGGTACGACCTCAGTATTTGATGAGTGCTCGCTATGGGCGGCTCGCTTCGGTTTAATGCTCCTGAATAATCTGGAGCTGCATCCCAACTTGAACGTCCTGGATCTGGCATGTGGAACAGGCTTCCCACTTTTTGAACTGGCCCACATGTATGGCGCCTCCTGTCAGGTAACGGGAGTTGATAGCTGGAAAGGGGCCGTAGAGCGAGCCAGATTAAAGTTAAAGGTTTATCAATTACCCAATGTTCAGATTCTGGAGGCCGATGCCGAACATCTTCCGTTTCGGGCTGAATCCTTTGATATGATTGTTTCAAATCTCGGGATCAACAATTTTAGTGATCCGAACGCGGTTTTAGCCGAATGCTTCCGTATCACCAAACCCGAAGGGCATCTTGTTCTTACAACCAATCTCGCCGGGCATATGCACGAATTTTATGAAGTGTTTCGCGCCACATTAAAAGAGCTAAACAAGCCTGCCTACCTGGAGAGCTTAGAAAGAAATGAAGCCCCTAGAGGAACAAAAGAAGCCCTGCTTGATCTCTTACAAAGAAATGGATTTCGTCCTCTTACCTTCAAAGAAGATCAATTCCAGCTCCGGTATCAGAATGGGAGCGCACTCTTCAATCATCCACTTACAAAATTTGGGTTCTTAGATGGCTGGAGACGGGTTGTCGATCCAGAGGATGAAGAGCAGATTTTTGCCATACTAGAACACAAACTAAACCAGGTGGCGAGTGCATCTGGGGGGTTAAGCATGACTGTTCCTATGCTCTATCTCGAAAGCGAGAAACTCGCTTGAGGAGGGTCCATTTCTGCTTGTAGCTGTACAAGACGCACCCATCGGTATATACTGTGCTAGCAGAAAAACTTCTTTTCCATGGGAGGGACTGGCATGTCTCAGCGTGATACGCGTCTTATTGGCGGCATCTATCGGACAGGGCAAATTCTCAGTAGCGATGGCCTACTGACAACCTACACGGCCTATAATCGCAATACAAATGATGTTGTTGGCCTCTATGTGCTGCATTGTCCGCCAAACGTCCCTCCACATGTGATCCAACAGGTGCTCCAGCCCCTGGCACAACGCCGGGCGCACGCCTCACCGCATCTACTTCATGTCTCCGATTGGGGCGTCGATAATAATCGCATCTTTATCGCTACCGATCCACCACGTGGCGTGACCCTGCGGCACGCTATGGACAATGAGAACATCGATCTTCCGCGCTCGCTTGATCTTATTCGCCAGCTTGCGCTGGGTGTCAAGGTCCTGCACGAGGCACATATCGCGGCCCTGGATCTACGCCCCCAGTTTGTTACTGTCGAGACCTTCATGGACAACAACAGTCTCACAGATCGTGTTCGCCTCGATGACATTGGTCTGCGTGAACTCCTCAGAGCGCTGGGAGCCTCCAATAGCACAGCCAGCGATAGCCTTGCCGCAATCGATCCACGCTATGCCTCTCCTGAGCACCTCAGTAGCCAGCCCATTGGCCCCTGGAGCGATATCTATCTATTAGGCATTCTGCTCTTTGAACTGGTCACAGGGCGTGCCCCCTTCGTAGGCCATACACCTGCCGAGACAGGTGTCATGCAGGGTGCGACCGCGGTACCACGCATGAAACAGTATATGTATAATGTGCCAGATGAATTGCAGGCCGTCGTCGACTGCGCCCTGTCCAAGGAACCTGGTCGCCGCTTCACCAATGTCAATGCCTTCCTCAAGGCGCTGCAAAGCGTTGCCCTCCCGCCAGCCACCAGGCCCATTGAATTCGAGGAGACACTACGCGATGCCAACCAGGGCCGTCCCAGCAGCTCTCTCACCAGCGAAATGGCGCTCTCTACACCACACACACCTCAGCAGACTCAGCGCCAAAGCTCCGACCTCGCGCAGTCGTTGCCGCTACCTGCCATCCGCGCCCTGGCCGAGGAACAAAGCATCTATGCCTACCTGCGCTACGAGAAGGCTGGCAAGTTGCAAGAACGCCTCCCCATTACTGGAAAAAATGTCATTATTGGACGTGTTGATCCTAAACGGGGCTATACTCCGGATATCGATCTCAGTTCTCTTGATCCCACCAAGACCGTCTCGCGCCAGCACGCGCGCATTCGCTTCGAGGAGACCTTCTTCTATATCGAGGATATTAAGAGCCATAATAAGACACGCCTGGGCGAACTTGTGCTCACTCCGCTCAAGGCAGAACTCCTGCAACATGGCGACTGGATCGCCTTCGGGAGCGTGCGCCTTCGCTTCGAAATTCCTGGTATGCGCGCGCTTACCCCCTCAAAAGAGCCAAAATAAACTTGAGCTTAAGCAGTCCGAAGAAGATATAATGAGACAGAGCACTATCTTCTGACTGGAAAGGACTGATTTCATGGGCTTTGAGCAGTATCACGAGCCAGCACAAGAACTCTCCGCGGAAACACGTACCTTTGCGCGCCTCATTGCCTCCCTTCAGGAAGAATGTGAGGCCATCAACTGGTATCAACAGCGCATCTCTGTCGAGCAAGACCCCGAGGCACGCAAGATCATGCAACACGCCCAGGAAGAGGAATTCTTGCACTTCAGCATGGATCTGGAGTTTCTCCTCCGCCGCACCCCCAAATGGCGCGTCGCTGCCCAACGCATCCTCTTTAAGGAAGGTGACATCATCGAGAACGCGGAAAAGGGCGAGAATGCGGTTGAAGAACTAGACAAAGAAGAAAAGTAAAAAGAACTGAGCTGGCATGTTGCCAGCTCAGTTCTTTTTAACACAACTCTACCAGATCTAGACACCTGCGATAGCAAGAATATCTGCGAGCAATCCCTGGCCCGTCTCAATACTTCCCGCGCCGGGACCAATCACCGTCACGGAAGAGAGCGTCTCCGACTCCAGGGTAAGGGCATTCATCGCGCCCGCAACGTGTGCCAGGGGGTCACTGAGAGGCAATGCAACCGGTTCCACGCGCGCCTCGACCTCGCCACCGCTCATACGCCGCACAGAGGCGATTAGCTTAATACGCTTCCCCGCCTCACTCGCATGCTGGACCTGCTCGCGGGTGACTCCTGTAATCCCCGTTTGCGCCACCTGCTCGGCTCCTAAAGGCTGCTGGAAGAGCAGTGTGGAGAGAATCATAGCCTTGGCAACGGCATCATAGCCCTCGACATCGGCGGTGGGATCGGCCTCAGCATAGCCGCGTGCCTGGGCATCCGCCAGCACCTCGGTATAGTCACGCCCCTCGGCCATCGCGCTCAAAATATAATTGGTCGTACCATTGACGATGCCACGCGCCGCGCTGATCTGTGCGCCCGCCATCCCCTCCAGGGCCGTGCTCAAGACTGGAGTACCTGCCATAACTGTTGATTCCATACGCAGCTGGACTCCATTCTGGCGCGCCAGTTGCAGTAGCTCAAGTCCGGCCAGCGCAACTGGCCCCTTATTGGCCGTCACCACATGCTGTCCACGCGAGAGAGCCGCGCGAATATGGCTCAGCCCTGGCTCGCCGTCTCGCAAATTCGTGCCCGTTGCCTCTACCAGGATATCGCTCTTCAACGCCTCGATTCCCGCCAGGGTACTGGAAAAATATCGAGTATGGGCAAGCTCGGTCAGTGGACACCGCTGCTCCGCCAATGCCAGCAAGCCAGCGATATCCAGGCCATCTTCAGCATAGATACAACCAGAACGCGCACTGGCGACACTCACCAGGCGCATATCGAGTCCCCGTTGTTCCTGGAGCCACTCACGCCTCGTCAACAGTAACCGGGCCAATCCCTTCCCCACCACGCCAAAGCCCACTAGAGATACATCCACTCTTCTCATAGCTAATTCCTTCACATAATTTATTTCTGGGTAATAGTAAGATACAGTAGCCCGCTATTTGCGTACGCGGCTACTGTATCTTACTATTACCCTGGCAGGCGCCAGACTAGATCCAGGAAAGCTTCAAGCGATCAAGCACACGCCGCACTGGGCCAAGCTCTT
Source organism: Ktedonobacter sp. SOSP1-52 (assembly GCF_016587395.1). Classification (NCBI taxonomy): domain Bacteria; kingdom Bacillati; phylum Chloroflexota; class Ktedonobacteria; order Ktedonobacterales; family Ktedonobacteraceae; genus Ktedonobacter; species Ktedonobacter sp. SOSP1-52. The sequence continues at coordinate 1,196,743 of NZ_BNJH01000003.1, read as the reverse complement.
CAATACCTATCCTGCGTCCCACACGCACGTAGACAAAGAGCGCCACGAAGCCAAACACGGCCAGTTTCACTAGCGCGACAATTGTTCCCAGGAGGCCTAACGAGGGCGTCGCTGTCGTATCCAGCCAGCTCAAGAAATGGATATGACCCATCGCGCCTAGCAGGAAACCCAACACAAAATTGACGATGAGCAGGGCAGCTCCCATGACGACTGAAGCCCCCAACACCTTGCCTACAAAGAGACCAAAGTCACGCAGGTTAAAGCCACCAAGACGCTGATGCAACAGCCAGAACAGGATAATAGCCTCAAGCAAGCCTGCGAACGACGTCGAGAAGGCCAGCACACCCAATCCCCAGGCAGTGGCACCGGATGACCCACCATTCGCGGCTACCGCGATGTTGATGAGCAACAGCGCCAGGGCGATCTTGAAGATAAACTGGCCAATACTCACAATGACTGGCGTCTTACTGTCACGTAAGGCGTAGAACGAGCGCGTCAGGATCTCTACAGCCGCCAGGCCTGCCAGGCCAAAGGCAAAGAAGGCCAGCGGGATTGTCATGGTCTGTGCCGCTTGCAGGTCGAAGCGTCCATGCTGCAAGAGCACCTGGATGATGGGAAAACCAATCACGATCAGGCCCACGCTCGAGGGAATCGACATATAGAGAATGCCTCGTAGCGTCTCCATAATCGTGTTACGCACACGGTCCAGACGACCCTTTACGAAGTTCTCAGCCAGCGTCGGAAAAGCCGCGGTCGCCACCGACATACCAAAGACACCCAATGGCAACAGCATCAACTGCATCGATTGATAGTATAGCGAGATCAGGCCATCCGTGCCACCCCTGGCATTGGCCGCGACAATACCTACCGCGAGCAGACCAATCAAGCTACGGTCTACAAAGGTGGTAAAGCTCAACATCGAGGCGTTGACGATACGTGGCACCATCTGGCGCGCGATCTGAATAATGCTCGGATTTCGCCAGTCCAGCGCTTTAGGAGAGTACTGCATACCCACCTTAAAGATGGCTGGCACCTGAATACCTACCTGCAAGACCGCACCAATGACAACGCCCCAGGTCGCACAATAAATGGCGAAGGTATCATTGCGCTTCCCCAGGAAGGCCAGGAGTAAACCAGGCAGCAGACCGGCGATCAGTCCCACGTTATACAATACTGTACCAATCGCGGGGATACGGAAGTTCTGGCGTGCATTCAAGACCGAGGTCGTAATCACACCCGCCCCAAGCGCAATCGATTGCAGGAGCATGATGCGCGTCAACGAGGTAATCAGGGCGAGATGCGCGGCATCCCCCTGGTTGTACAGTGGCACCAGGCCCGGAGCAAAAAGGATAGCGAGACCAGCCAGAATCACCATGCCCAGAATGGCCAGATTCAGAGCCGAGCTAGCAATATGCCATGCCGTCTTCTCATCATTCTCCGCGACCATATGCTTGGTAAACACGGGGATAAAGGCCGAGCTCAGAGCGCCACCCGCGACAACATTAAAGATTAAGTCCGGGATAAGAAAGGCCTGTAGGTAAGCGTCTGAGACGTTGCTCGCACCAAACACAAACGCGAACATAGAAGTACGCAGGAGACCCAGTACACGACTGCCCACAAAAGCGACGGTCAGGATCATCGTCGCACGCCCAATGGCCGCCTTCTGGATCATTCCCGTATCTTGTGCCGAAGTGCCCGCTGTCTTCAGCTTCTGTGAAATTCCCAATAGCCCACTCTTCCGCCCGGTCTCCTCACGTCCAGGAAGCGAGAGCGGGGAATGGGGAGGCGCGATAGGTCCAGCCTGAACGGACGAATAGTTATTCCCCGAAGGAAGCGGCGCATCAGGGAACGAGGCCTACTGCCCGGTATCGGTGGAGGTGTAGGCCTGGGTGGGTTTCTACGCCAGGGAATAATGGTTGTGACATCAGCCTTCATACGCCTCTGCTGACGCCGCATGCGCTCTTCACGCAACTGCTGCAAACGCTCCTGGCGCAACTGAGCAATAGGCTGCGAGGGCTGTGGGGCATCAAAATACTGATACTCCATACCCTGACCATAGCTCAAAGTGGAGCCCATATCCGCGTACGGCTCCTGGTATGGCCCGGGAGGTGGATAGGCACCTGGTGGCTGCTGTAAGCTATGCGGGATATATGCCTGTGGCGACGGTTGGGGCTCGGGATAAGCTGGTATCCCTCCCTGGGACGGTGGCAGACCACCCTGCGATGGCGGGGTGAACTGGCGCGGAGGCAAGGGTGCCGCCGGTGGCCTGGGTCCCGCAATCTCAGTGTTGTCCTGGTCGTACTGCCACCCATAAAACCCATTCCCCTGCTGCCCAGACGATCCCTGCACTGGTTGTGATGGTTGCTGTCCTTGATTTTCCACAGTCATTAAACTCTACAATTATTAATGGCTCTATCTCCGAGCTTGGCACTGTATCTCTACAGAGTCTCTACTATGTATTATTGTACAGTATTGTTGGTTCAGCATACCACACTCACCACTTTCTGACTACTCTGATGAGACAAGATACTTATACGCCTGGTCCATTATAACCATGCCAGGCGCAAACGGATGAGCATTCGCTGGATGGGTTGCAGGCGTTCTCCACCCAGAATACGCAGAAAACAAACGCCCAACCAGGCCAGAACGTCCCGGCTTGGGAAATCCCATCTGCCGTGCCAGGCGTCGTTCGCTTAGGAAGCGCAGGCGCTCCTCTCGCGCCGAGCGCGGAAGGCGTAAAGGCTGGGTCATCTGGAGGTGCTGCTGATCAAAACTCTGTCCATATCCCAGCGTCCCCCCATCGTTATAGGGTTCCTGTGGCTCCTCTTCCTGGTATCTCTGATCCTTCTCCATACATTAATTCATCCTATATTTTTTACGCTCTTTACATCTCTGTAATCATATCCGCCTCTCTCCCACCTCAAATATACAAACGCATTTTCCCATAGAGAAGTATCACTCCCCCACGCTTATCTCATATCGCCATTCCAGCAGAATGATGCCAAAAAGCAAAATATGCACAGATGATACAGAATTATCAAATATTACACACTTAACAGAATAAGAAATTAAACCTTTTACTAAATAAAACCAATTAACTATGCACATATATACAAAACAAGTTTAAAGCAAATTTAGCGAAATGGCCAAAAATACTCAAACTCGTGAAACAAAAATGAAACCTCCCCACTCCAAAGAATCAGTAGCATTTTAGATACTTCCTATTAGGAAACCTGAGCGCGAAGCGCTAGCCACGGCAGTGGCGTTGGTTTCCGCATAAGAAGCTCGTGGAAGAAATTATAAATCGCTCTCCTGATCGGATGAGTTTTACCTGGAGGTTTTTTTGAAGACAAGTCTTGCGTACAAAAGCATAGTTCTCTTGGCGGTTGTTGGACCTCTCGTCGCCACCGTATACGCGATTGCCACGCTCTGGCAAAAGGCCATTAACGCGACGGATCTTACCCTTCTCCTCGTTATGTACTCCCTTGTTGCCCTTGGCGTCACCGTCGGCTTCCATCGTATGCTTACACATCGCAGCTTCGCCGCTCATCCGGTTGTCAAATTCATTTTCCTGGTACTCGGCTCCATGGCCCTGGAAGGCCCCGCGCTGGAGTGGGCCGCAACCCATATTAAGCACCACTCATATTCAGATAAAGAGGGCGATCCCCATAGCCCTGTAGAAGGCTTCTTCCACGCTCATATCGGCTGGCTCTTTAAGGACCGCATGGCCGATCCCAATCAGTACGCCAAACACCTGCAAAAAGATCCAATTGTGGTTTTTGTTAGCAAGACTTTCCTGCTCTGGGTTGTGTTAAGCCTGATTATCCCCTTCGCCATTGGTGGCTGGTCTGCTCTGCTCTGGGCTGGCCTGGTCCGCATCTTTCTGACCCACCACGTTACCTGGAGCGTCAACTCGGTCTGCCACATCTTCGGCCGCCGCGACTATGAGACCAACGACCAGAGCCGCAACGAGTGGGTCGTGGGCCTGCTCAGCTTCGGTGAGGGCTGGCACAATAACCATCATGCCTTCCCTCGCTCAGCCTTCCACGGCCTGCGCTGGTGGCAGTTTGACTGCTCCGGCTACCTGATCTGGTCTCTGGAGAAGCTTGGCCTGGCAAAAGACGTCTATCGCATCAGCCCCGAGCAGATGCAGAAACGCCAGGATCGCGCTGCTGCCGCCAATGCCACCATTGCCGTGCCTACCCAGACCGTAACAGTCAAGCGCACGCCCGTTGGCGCACAGCGCTAAAACAGGGTACCAACTCATCCTTTCCTACCAGGCAATCAGCCCCTTTAAGCTGAAACCTGGTAGTTTTTTTCCGACAATTTTCCTCCACGCACATAATACAGGGAAAAAAGCCTAGCTATTTGACAGAAACCTATCAACATCGCTACAATCAATTCGTATTTACATATGAGTTTGATCGCTTTATATTAAAGCCACCTATAGAGAAAATGAAGCATGCGAGGAGGCGACCCCTTTCCATGAAACACTTTTATGCCATTATCCTGGCTGGCGGCAGTGGCACACGTCTCTGGCCACTCAGCACACCAAGTTTCCCTAAGCAGTTTTTGCCACTACCAACTGGCAATAGCATGATCCAGGAGACGCTCCTGCGTGTTGCCCCTCTAGCCCCTGCGGACCAGACCTGGGTCGTCACAGGGAAGCATATGGCCCCACTCGTAGAGGAACATCTACCCACAGTTCCCTCGAACCAGATCTTGAAGGAGCCCATGGGACGCGGATCTGCCGCCGCCATCGCCTGGGCAGCAGCCGCTATCGCGCATGAAGATCCCGAGGCCATCCTTGGCATCTTCAGTGCCGACCATGTCATCGCCAATGTACCAACCTTCCGTCAGACCCTGCAACTGGCCTGTGAACTGGCGGAACAGGATCGCCTTGTGACCATTGGCATCAAGCCCACAAGCCCGGAGACTGGCTTCGGCTATATCCGCTTCGCGGATGCCGTCTGCGAAGGCCATGGACACCAGGCCTGCCGCGCCGAGAAATTTGTGGAGAAACCCAATCGTGAGACGGCTGAGAGCTATCTGCGCGACGGCCATTATGTCTGGAACGCAGGCATCTTCATCTGGAAAGCCTCGGCCTTCCTGGACGAGATGCAGGAACACCTCCCCGACAGCGCCCAGAAAATCGATACCATCGTCAATGCCCCCACCGATCATCAGTCCCAGCTCCTCGAGGAACTCTGGCCTACGCTCGAAAACATTACCGTCGATTACGCGGTCCTCGAGAAAACCACTAACCTGGTAGTGATACCCGCCGACCTGGGCTGGGGCGATGTGGGCAACTGGGAGCAGTATGGCGACCTCTTCCCCGCCGACGCCCAGGGAGTCCACGCCGTTGGCAACCACACTGGCTTTGGCAGCCAGAACGTAGTCATCTTCAATAACACTGAGCGTCGCATCTACACCATAGGCCTGGAAGATGTAATCGTTGTAGAAATGGACGACCTGACCGTCATCTGTCACAAGAGCCATGTCCAACGCGTAAAAGAACTTGCGGAACACCACCGCAACCAGACAGGCCCTCTGCAATCCTAAAGGAATAACTTTACTTCATTTTCTGCTCGCGCGCTCCCGGCATTGGCACATTTTTGTCTCCCAATACCAGGAGCGCATTTTCATCTCTCTCACCACTGGGGTAAAATAATTCACGGCCAGGAATGCGGCGAATGCCGCATTCCTGGCCGTGAATTATTTTACCCCGTGAGCGTCGCAGGCGCGAAAGTGGCAAAAAAGCATCTTTAAAAACGCCATCACAATATGCTAAAATCTAAGAAGGTAAACTAACATTTGTACATCTGGCAAGCCATAAGCCACCCAATCCAGGCTTACATACCAGAAATGGAGTCCTCACTATGCTCTCCACATCCTATATTCCTCCAACCTGTCCCGTTTACTATGGCGACACAGATCCAGACGATAACATTAAGCGAGCCACCTTTTTCTCATCGTCCTACTGTGTGTAAGTGGAGGTACGCATGCACAAATTTTATGTACAATTACACTCCACTATGTTAGACTTGAGGTGAACGTCCCACAAACTATCCAGGCTCCACACTGGCATAGCGGACGCTCCCCTTATAGCAGGACAAGAACAAGATACAGGAGGACAGAGTGGTGTTGCTGAATATCTGGATGCTACCATCAGCGAGATTGTTGTCCTGGAGCAGCGCTTCCCCACAAACGTGCCACTAGCGCTTCACATGCTCACCTATCGTCTCTTCATCCACTGAGGCTGGACAGGTAAAGCACCTGAGAGACACCCAAACGGCTCCACTCAACACAAATAACACTAGCATGAGCAGAGAGTCGATCCTCGCGACAACAGTCTCGCACTCAACCAGGAGCGGGAAGATGTGGATAGAGTTTTTACGTAGCTAAGGAAGGAATTTGAGATATGACTACTCGTCCTATTAGACATAGCATACCACCCGAGATTTTAGCCCTCTCACACGAACGCGACCAACTACGGCGACGTGGTCAATATGCACGTGCAGACGAACTGAAACAGCAGCTTGAGGAAGCTGGCTACGCCGTAAAAGATAACCCGCGTGGAGCGCACCTGGTCATACTTCCTAGTGTCGATGTCGATGACAGGACCTACCGGCTCACACGCCTGGTTCCCTCACGCCTCGACGAGAAGGCGACCTGCGACTTCTCGATCATCATTCTGGCCACCAACACGCAAGACCAAACGCGCCGCTGCATCGAGAGCGTTCTACGCCATGCTGGCGATGCAGACCTCGAGATCCTGCTGGTCGACAACGCCTCCCAGGACGGCCTCGACCTCTGGGCAGATGCCAGCCGCTATAACGAGCCACGCCTGCGCCTCGTGCGTCCCTCGCGCCGCCTGGGGACGGCAGAGGCATACAATCTCGCCCTCAAACAGAGCCTGGGGCGCGATATCGTCCTGCTCTCCAGCCACATTGAGCTGACTGGCGATATCTTTACCCCGCTCGCGCGTACCCTCTCGGACCCCGACGTCGGTATCACCGGCGCCCAGGGCTGGGTGACCGCGGACCTACGCCACTTTGAAGAGAGCGAGGAACAAGAGGTCGAAGTCATTGACCTACAATGCCTGGCCTTCAGGCGCAGCCGACTCAAGGAGACCGGCCTCTTCGATGAGCATTATCGCTATCCACACTACATGGATATCGACTTCAACTTCGCCATGCGCGACCTGGGCCTGGAGACGTGCGTCACGCCTGATCTGCCCCTCACGCGCCACGATGAGATAGAAGAGACCTACTACTCAGATGACGAGCGCTCACGCCTGAGCAAGCGTAATTTCTACCGCTTCCTCAACAAATGGGGCGAGCGCGACGACCTGCTCCTCTACGATGAAGAGGACGACGACGACGACGACGAGGAGGAAGGTGAAGAGTAGCCTTGCAGTAAACAGAGGGACCAGACAGCGCTTCTTGCTGCCTGATCCCATGTTTTCTCTATTCACGGTATCAAAACCCATCACATCCTTCCCTCTCCGGCTAACCATAAACAGTATCTTAAGATGATGACAAATATGCCTATTTGCCACCCGTTCGGACGGCCAGCCGTCCAGGGAGAACTGCGGCTCCCACTACTCCTCGCCCCAATTGCAAAGGGTCGGAGCTACTTCTTCTCGGATCAGCTCGCTAAAAGAGGTTTCATTTCAAGAGAAGTGGCTTGCGAGCAGCCATGAGTAGAAGATGCAATGATGGAATGCTTCTCTGCAAAGAGACGATTTCCATCCAAGAATGCATAATATAAGAGAAGATGTGTCGCTGTCAAGGGGATACATGACATTCACTGTCGTCCTTTGGCATGAGTTTTTAGAAATGTTTATCACACCCAATTTATGGTACGATACAAGCACGCACAACCACAGCATTTCGACCGCATTTGCCCATGTACCATTATGTAGTAGTGAAAGGTAGTATAGCAGTGCAAACGTTCAAGAACCGCAACGAGATTCCATCCGATTTTAAGTGGAGTCTTGAGAGCATTTACGCCACAAATGAGGAGTGGGAGCAAGATTTTAAGCGCATCCAGGGCAACGTTTCAGAGTTGGCGGCCCTGCAAGGCACCTTAGGCCAGAGTGGCGAGGCTCTCCTTCATGTGCTCAGAAAACGCGATGAGGTGGGTGAGGTCCTGGAGCGCCTCTACGTCTATACCTCGATGCGCCGCGACGAAGATACCACTAATAGCCTCTACCAGGGGATGGCCGACCGCGCCATGCAACTCTATGTACAGGTCGTGACCGCTATCTCCTACATCGAGCCTGAACTCCTGGCCCTGCCCCAGGATACCCTGGAGCGCTATATTAAAGAGGTCTCCGGCCTGGCCCTCTACCGTCATCAGTTGGATGATCTCAACCGCAAGCGCCCGCATATCCGCTCCGCCGAGGTCGAGGCCGTGCTCGCCGCCAGCGAAGAGATGGCCACCTCGCCCGATACCATCTTCTCCATGCTCGAAAACGCCGATATGAAGCTGCCCAAGATCCGCAATGAGCAGGGCGAAGAGGTTGAGCTGACCCAGGGCAACTACCTGGTCTTCGTGCGTAGCAAAGATCGCCGCGTGCGCAAGGAGGCCTTTGAAGGCCTGCACAACTCATTCCTAAAGCAGCGTAATACCATTGCCGCTACCCTCTCGGGCCAGGTCAAGTCCGACGCCTTCTACACACGCCAGCGCAACTTTGAGAGCACCCGCCAGCGCGCACTCTCAGCCCACAATATTCCTGAAAGCGTCTACGACAACCTGATCCAGACGGTCCATGACCATATCCCCCTGATCAACCGCTATTTACAGTTGCGCAAGCGCGTCCTCAAACTCGATGAGATGCACATGTATGACCTGTACGTCCCCATCGTGGAGGAGCAGGAGGATAAGCTAACCTATCAGGAGGCCAGTGACATCATCGTCGAGGCTCTCTCCCCCCTGGGCGAACGCTATATCAGCGCGCTTAAGAAGGGCCTCTCCGAACGCTGGATTGACGTCTACGAGACCCCCGGCAAACGCAGCGGCGCCTATAGCGGCGGCTCCTATAGCACCAACCCCTTTATCCTGCTCAATTTCCAGGAGAACCGCGACAGTATGTTCACCCTGGCGCACGAGCTGGGCCACTCGCTGCACTCCTACTTCACGCGTACCAATCAGCCCTATCAGTATGGCGACTATACCATCTTCGTCGCCGAGGTCGCCTCGACCCTCAACGAGGGCCTGCTGACGAACTACCTGCTCAAGCATACCAGCGATAAAGGCAAGCGCTTAGCCATCCTCAACCATGCCCTGGAGGACCTGCGCGGTACCCTCTATCGCCAGACTATGTTCGCCGAGTTCGAGAAGGAAATCCATAAACGCGCCGGCGAGGGCGAACCACTTACCGCCGATACCCTCAGCGCGCTCTACAAGAAGCTCAATGAGAAGTACTATGGCGGCGAGACCTTCGTCGACGACCTGATCAGCATCGAATGGGGACGCATCCCCCACTTCTATTCCAGCTTCTACGTCTACCAGTACGCGACGGGCATCTCGGCCTCGTCTGCCCTGGTCCAGAAGATCCTGCATGAGGGTCAGCCAGCGGTAGACCGCTACCTGAACTTCCTCAGTTCTGGCTCCTCTCAGTACAGCATCGACCTGCTCAAAAACGCGGGCGTCGACATGACCCAGCCCGAGCCAGTTCACCAGGCCTTCCAGCTCTTCGAATCCTACCTCTCACAAATGGAAGACCTCCTGGGTTAATATTCTACTGAAAAAGAGGGCGTAATGGTGGGGCCACCATTACGCCCTCTTTTTCAGTAGAATATTACTATATATACACTCACCTTTGCTATTCAAATCGCTCATTTTAAAGCGTTGTTAGTATCAACTATAGAGAGCTATGTAGAAACCACTGTTGATGGCGGTACATATACAACATCACCAGTATACTACTACGTATTTCTCGAATACGAGTGTTAGAGTACACACACGAGTGTGTTAAGAAAGGAAACTTTCATCATGGCTAAACATGAGAACTTCAATAGCAAAGAAGAGCAGCGCAAACAGGAGAAAAAGCAGCAGCAACAGCAGCAGCAACAGCAGAACGGCAACCGTTCCGAGGGCCAGCAAGAGCTGAAGAATCGCCAGGGTAGCGCGCTCGAGATGGAGAAGCAGCAGCAGGAAAAGGGCGAGTTCGGCCGCAACCGCGACCGCGAGCGCTAACATAACCTATTTCGGGTAGCACCGATTAAATTTCCTCATAAAGGAGAGAGGTCATGCCAGGCATGGCCTCTCTCCTTGCATTTATTTAGGGTAAGGGGAATGTGCTGGTGGGCTGGCTCCGCCAGCCCACCAGCACATTCCCCTTACCCTATGCGAAGCACCGCAGGTACTATGATATGTAGACGCGTGCTTCAGCAGCGTCGTGCCACAGGCAACTAAGGATTATCCCAGGAACGTCCATCGCGCTCAAGCAACTCATTCGCCTCAACAGGCCCCCAGGTTCCAGCGGTATAAGTATGCACCGTCGAGGGGGGCAGATGTTTCCAAACCTTAGTAATGCTATCGATAATACGCCAGGACGCCTCGATCTCGTCGCGACGAATAAAGAGCGTCGAGTCACCCAGAATACAGTCCGCGATCAGCCGCTCGTAGGCTTCAGGTGACTCAATACCGAAAGCCTGGTTATAAGAGAAGCTCATATCAACCGAACTTAGCTGGTTGGCCGCGCCAGGCACCTTGGCCCCAATCTTAAGCGCGATGCCTTCATCCGGTTGAATACGGATCGTCAAACGATTAGGCACCAATCCCTTCGTCTCAGATGGCTTATATAGTTGATGCGGCACACGTTTGAACTGGATGGTCACCTCAGTGCTACGCTTGGGCAGACGCTTGCCCGTACGAATATAGAATGGTACATCCTCCCAGCGCCAGTTCTCAATAAAGAACTTGAGCGCCACAAAGGTCTCCGTCGTCGAGTCAGGCTTCACGCCCTGTTCTTCCTTGTAGCCCACAACGTGCTTGCCATCAACCTCGCCTGCCACATACTGCGCGCGTACCACGTCTTGTTTGGCCTCGTCCGGTGTCAGAGGATTGATCGCGCGTAGCAACTTGACCTTTTCATCGCGAATTGCCTCCGCATCAAAGGCCACTGGCGGCTCCATACCCGTCAGGCATAGCACCTGCATAATATGGTTCTGCACGATATCCCTGATCGCACCCTCGCTCTCGTAGAACTCGGCGCGCGTGCCAATACCTAGCGACTCGGCAACCGTGATCTGCACATGGTCGATATAGCGCTGGTTCCAGAGTGGCTCAAAAATGCCGTTGGAGAAGCGGAATGCCATGATGTTCTGCACCGTCTCCTTGCCCATATAGTGATCGATACGGTAGATCTGGTTTTCACGGAAGACGCGGCCCAGGTCCCGGTTCAGCTTCTGTGCCGTTGCCAGGTCATGCCCAAAGGGCTTCTCAATAATGATCCGGGCCCAGGACTTGCCGTGATCGTTATGGTTCCCATGCTCGTCATGTCCGTTCCCCGCTCCCTGACCCGCATGCGACAGGCCCGCCGCGCCCAGTTGCTCGATAATCTGGCTATCCGTTTCAGGAGGCGTCGCCAGATAGAAGAGACGATTGCCAGCCGTTCCCTGCTCGCGATCCAGCTTCTCTAGAAGCCTCTTCAGCTTCTGATATCCCTGCGGATCTTCAAACGTCGACTGGCAGTAGAAGAGATGCGAGGCAAACTGCTTCTGCCCCTCCTCGTCCAGGCGATCATCCTCAGGCATATAGGTATTAATGGACTTCAGCGCCATCGCGCGCCACTGTTCATCATCCAGGGAGCGGCGCGCAAAGGCCACAATACAGAAGCTCTGGGGGAGGGGATGATCATGCATCAAATGTGCCAGCGTGGGCAGCAACTTGCGCTGCGCCAGGTCGCCAGTCGCCCCAAATATCACGATTGCGCAGGGCTGGGGCATATGCCCATCCTGCCAGATCTTATGTGGCTTCAACTTCTGCGAGGCTTCAGCCTGCTGAGTCATAACATATCTCCTTTATAACAAAAACCTTCTCTCTCTTACACGATAAAGGTTCCTCTAAAGGATAAAACGCTCGCTCCCCCCGCCAGTCGCGCCTGAATACCGCGCAAAAACCCGGTCGCTTGATGAAGTTGGAGGGAACGCATAGGAAGTCGCGTCGAACTGCGACCTACCTATAAAAAGATCTTCAGACTCATCCAGGCAACCGGGCTTATCTTGAGAGGGCTACATCGTAATCAAATGCACCAACCTCTCGCCAGAACAACTATTCGATTGTGACTGTCATTTAGTTCAGGCTTTCACTCTCCGTTTATGTGGTGCTCCATGATAGATGATTTTTACCATCGAGACCGGGGTCGCAAACACAATCGCACAGACGACACAGATGACAATGGGCGCAATCAACGCCAGCGAGAGCAGAGGACTGGTATCGGCATGGAGAAGATGCAAACCACCAAACTGGAGCGCGACCAGCAGCAAGAGCATACCAATCGACGATACAATGGCGCGCATACGCCAGCGCGCCTGGAAACGCGCCTCTACCATCTGCTCACGTAGCTCGGCCTGCTCGCGCGCCGAGTTCTGCAACGTCAGCAACTTCTGCCGCTCGGCGTCTACTTGCTGGCGTTCGTGCTCAAGACACTCGTTCATACGTTGGATCTCACGCTTTAAGAAGAGAATTTCTACCAGGTTTTTGTCTTCCCGCTCTTTCGCGTGGCGCTGGAGCGTCTCAAGCACGCCTTCCAGCAAGGGCGGAGCCGTCTCTGGAGCAACTTCCAGCTCTTGCGTCACTTGCGCAATCTTCTCCTGCGCGAGTTGTGAGGCCGAGGTATCAAGCGCTTGCTGTAACTCCTGAAAACGCGTCGCAAGGGATTGGTGTTCGCGTTGCAGGCCAGTATGCGCCTCCAATACCTCCTGCAACTGCTGCCCATACGCGTCCATCTCCTGCTGGTACGCGCTATGAATGACGGCGACATCGTGTTCATAGCGCGCATGAAGCAGAGTATACTCCTGGCGCACCTGGTACAATTCCTCACGCACCGTCTCCAGCATCATACGCAGATGTCGATTTTCTTCGCGCGTCTTTGTAAGTTGGCGGGGAGCACTACGTGGCGGGGGCGTCATTACATGAAGATTGGGTAGGGCATCGGTCGTTGGTTGATGACGTAACTGCTGTCGCTTCAAGCGCAGCGCACTCCGGCGATCGGGAACACGTACAATGCTCTCCAATTCGCCCGTGGTGGGTGTTATCTCATCAGGTATCAGCATGTCTCTCCTCTAGAAGCACACTTACCGGGTAGTGCATCAGCTATTAGACAACTTATGCGCGTTTCACCATAAAACATACTTTTATCCCTAAAAAGATTATGCACATAAAAACGCCTTTTTTGCAAGTGTTCAAGTGTTCCTGTCCAGGTACTCAGGCCTGATATTTTCGCTTGGTTAGCAACTATTTAGTTCTCGCCTTCATCATTACGGTGCTGCTCGGGAAAATCTGGTCCCAGTTGGCGCTCTAGAAAGTTCTTTAGGACACTATTGTACTGACGCGGATTATATCCATAAGCATCACAGTGCGATCCCCCCTCGACAAAGTAGGTCTCCAGGGGAACCTCGTAAATCTTGGCCTGGCTGGCGATCTGACGCGCGTGCGCAATGGGAATAAGCTGATCGCCTTCAGCATGAATCAAGAGGATAGGCACGGGGCGCCGACGATCCGAGGTCTGGGCATAGGTTTTCCAGCCCTGCCAGCGTTTAAAGCTAGCATCCGGACGCGCCACAAAAGTGAAGCCGAAACGCAGGCGGAAGACAAGCACGCTCATGCCCACGGTCGCCCAGGCCAGTGGAGGCAGGAGGGAGCGCAACTGCCCTACCAGGCGCGGCCAACGCTTCCAGCGGTTACTGGCCTCCAGCAGACGGTACTGCACCAGCCTGTGCATAACCTCGTCGGAGCGCGCATAGGGGCTATCGGCGATGATGGCACAGACATCGGGATGTGGAGGAGTCAGCAGAGCCACGGAGGCTCCCATCGAGAAGCCATGGATGATGATACGCCCTGGCAACGTCTCTGGCTGACTACATGCCACAATCAAAGCGGCTTCGAGATCACGCACCTCAACATTTCCCCCACTCGTGGAAGCCCCTTCACTGCCTCCATGCCCGCGAAAATCAAAGGCCATCACATTATAGCCACGCGCATACTCTAAGGTAGCTACGGAGCGCAGGTGCGCCCGCGATATACGATATCCATGACAGAGGACGACTGTGGGAGCTGGACACGGCTGTGCCCAGAAGTCACCGCTAAGCAGTTTGCCATCGGCTGTTTTGAAGAGTAGAGATCGTTGCAACGAGGGATCAGGATCAGAGGCAGGTTGAGGCATGGTCCAGGTGAAACCAGACTCATCCAGAACCAGGTGCGGTCGAGAGAACTCCTCTACGATATGATGCGCAATAAACGCCAGACCACTAGTAACTGTCAGGCCCAGGATGCCGGTACCGGTCGCGACACCCAATGCCCAGCGACGCTGCTCAGACATGGCTGCCCTCCTTCTAGGTGACCACGGAATGCATGGCACGTGTCCTTAAGCACGCACAACATGCACGCCAATGACGCTTATTTACCTGCATACACGCTTTTCCACCCTAAGCTGGTGGCTCCTCGGCAGCCAAGGCCTGCCTCATCGTGAGGCACACCCTTGCCACATACAGGTAAATAGCTTAGCCACTCAATTATGTGAGCGAACCGCCTGCCTCTCCCATATACGTGCCTGTAACACGTTTTCCCTTCCTCCACTTACTTCCCCTAAATTAACTTTCCCCTTTTGGCCATCCTGACCAATCATATCTGCTACTATTTTACCTGAACTCATGACTCCAGGTAAACCCGCACCGGGGTGAGTTCCTGCACCCACAAAGTAAAGATTGGCAATATCCTCACTCACATTATGCGGACGGAACCAGGCCGACTGTGTCAGAATTGGCTCAACCGAGAAGGCGCTACCCAGGTGGCTGTTCAATGTATTTTGAAAATGCAACGGATCGATATAGTGCTCGCTCACAATATGCTTCGAGAGATCCGGCAGGTAGCGCTCCTCCAGGTAGCGAATGATCGAGTCCCGATAGGGCTTCGCCATCTGTGTCCAATCGATGCCACTACCCAGGTGTGGTACCGGGGAGAGCACATACCAGCAATCACAGCCCTTGGGGGCCATCGAGGAATCCGTCGCCGTTGGACGATGCAGATAGAGCGAGAAATCTTTAGCCAAAACCTTACGCTTAAAGATGTCATCCAGCAAACCTTTATAACGCGGTCCCATCAGGATTTCGTGGTGCGCAACATCCTCATACTTGCGATCCGTACCAAAGTAGATCACAAAGAGCGACATCGAGTATTGCATCTTCTTGACCCGGCTATCGGTATACTTGTGCCGGGCCTTCGCTGGCACGAGATTCAGATATGAATAAGCCACATCGGCATTACAGACCACGCTATCCCCAGCAATATACTCTCCCGACTTGAGCACAACGCCATTCGTCAGGCCAGTGCGCTCGTCCACCCGGATCTGTCCGACCTCCTGGTTGAGATGCAACGTGCCTCCCATATCCTCAAACAGCTTGACCAGGCCCTTGACCAGTGCCCCGGTACCACCCTGAGCGTACCAGATGCCAAACTTGCGCTCCAACGTATGGATCAGCGCATAGATAGAGGTGCTCTCAAATGGATTGCCCCCAATCAAGAGAGGATGAAAGCTAAAAACCTGGCGCAAGCGCTCATCCTTCATGTACTGGTTCACCAGGCCCGCAACCGACTTATAAGCCTGCAAGCTCACCAGGTCCGGTACCACCTTCACCATCGAAGACACTGTTGTAAAGGGCTGGTCAATTAATTCAAAGCCCCTCTCATAAATCTGCTCTGTATCCTGGGCGAAACGCAGATAGCCATCCACATCATCGGGATTAAAGCGCCGAATCTCATTTAAGATATGCTCACGATCACCAGCATAATGAAAGACAGAACCATCTTCAAAGCGAATATTATAAAAAGGATTGATCAACATCAAATTGACGTAGTCCGCCGTCTCTTTGCCACAGAGCGTGAAGAGATCGTGAATCAGCCAGGGAGCCGTAATAATGGTTGGTCCCCCATCAAAAGTAAAGCCATCCTGCTCATATACATAGGCGCGCCCACCTGGCTTATCGCGCTTCTCAAGAATGGTCACTTCATGTCCCTGAGCCTGCAACCGAATCGCGGCGGTCAAACCGCCAAAGCCACTACCAATAACAACAATCTTCATGGGCCTGCCCCTTACCTTTTTCCTCTATGGAACGCAACAATATTGTGAGCGCCAAAAAGCTACAGCTATCTCCAGTATGCCCCTCACACAACAACCTGCCAGCAATGCGTTTATCAAGCCAGCCAGGCTCATCCACATATTGACATAGACGGGAAAAGTTAAGAAAAAGGGTAACAGACAAATAAAACCGGGTGAAGCCATATCCTCTAGCATCACGTATTAAACTTAACGCTCGCCCTGCCAGATCAACAGAGACACAAAATATTTCGCCCACTGACTATGCTAAAGAAAAGGGCTTATCATCATTTATCAATGTGGCAACACAGCACAGTAGAAGGATACGCTTATGCAAGAGCATCACACCAACATGATTCTGCGCCTGGGCTGGCTTATCCTCTGGAGTATTGGCGCGCTCTTACTATTTCTCCTGGTAGCACGCATCCTGCCGTCTCTTGGCTATATGCAAATCCTGGCAGCCCTCGGCATGATCGCCACCGGCATCATCCTACTCCTCGCCTGAGAACATATAGACACCATCAGCGCATGAGATGCTTCAACTTGGGATAGACTTGCCCCATCCTTCTCCTCATACCCAATAGAGTAAGGGAGTATAGTGGCGGCGTGGCTCTGTCACGCCGCCACTATACTCCCTTACTCTGCGAGCCACGCAGTGGCGAGAAGTCACTTCTACAAAAGCAAACATCCCACCTGATGAAATATCAGGTGGGATGTTGCGTATACGCTATTCTTTATTGATTAGGGCTGGCACTGCCACTCGTACCAGCTGTAGCCGTCGCGCTGGAAGATGTGGTAAGCGGCCTTGATGTTGGCGTAGGCATCATAAGGTGAGCTACCAGCCATGGGCGTCCCATTCCAGGTGCTTGGGTAGAGGATCTGGAAGACACCTGCCGCGTGGCTATTGCCAATCGCCTGCGAGTTGGTCGCGTTCGGATTAAAGTGCGACTCACAACGGGCGATGTTGATCGCCTGGTTGGCGTGAGGACCAAAGACCTGGCGAATCATCGAAACGACGTCCGCATTGGCATTAGCCGTGTGAACTTTAGCAGAGGCTGTCCGCGCACCCAAACCAAGCATGGCGGTTATCATCATAACACCAAACAGTGTTGCCATTCCAAGCTTCAGCAGCAAGCTCTTTACGTTCTTCGCCTGTTTGGATGTCTGGATAGTATGCTCTTTCACGTATGCTCCTTTTATTTTTTCAAAATCAGCCAAAATCAGTGATTGTATCTCATTAGTGGTACATCGCTTGTGTCCAGGCACAAACGTTTGTGGGTGACTTTATATATCTCATGTCACCGCGTCTTGACACTAAAGATATACGGCTATCATTTCCCAGACTTGAGAAAACATAGTACCCCCAGGCTATAACAAGCAATTGACAAAAGCATCTAAATATTATTTAGCAATACTTTAGAAGCACTAAAACCAGGACCCTATAAGACTTGAAGACATATAAAAAGCAATAACGACTTCTTATAAAGCAGAGAAGGATAGTACCAGGGTAGTACCAGTGGAGGCATGCAAGCCTCAACTCCCCTCATAAGAGTAGGGTCATGCGGGTGTCTATGTCGGGCACATGCCCGACATAGACACCCGCATGACCCTTTAACACACATTGGCTTGCTTAAATATGGTAAGATGTACACTAACTTGGCAGAAGCATAATTTTGCAGAGGGCATTGCCTGAAGAGGTTTGTTTATGAATCGTCGCGCACCCAACTACCATCCAGGATTAATGAGTGATATGTATCATCCAGATTCAGCATATGTTTCGTGGCGCACCGGCTATAATGGACTCACAACCTTCGATCTCTATACCCGTACAGCACCCTTCGGTGGTACCTATATGCTGGTTGCAGGTCTGGAGGCCGCGCTTGAGTTTGTGCAGGCCTTCCGCTACAGCGACAAAGAACTGGAGTTTCTCGCGCGCATCCGCGACTACGATGCCTCATTCCTCGATGAACTGGCGCAGACACGCTTTACAGGTGAAATCCTGGCCTTACCAGAGGGCTCAATCGCCTTTCCTAACGAACCTATTATGCGCGTGACGGCTCCCTTCCGCGAGGCTATATTGCTGGAGGCCGGACTGCTACAGGCCATAGGGCTTTCAACTCTGATCGCCACTAAGGCTTCGCGCATCGTCTATGCCGCTGAAAAAGGTCGTACACGCCGCGTGGCCGAGTTCGCCTTCCGCCGCGCTCAGGAGCCAATGACGGTGGCGCGTGCCTCCTACATTGGTGGCTGTGCCAGTACATCACTGCTCAATGCCGCCTATGAGTATCGCCTACCTGCGACAGGAACCGTGCCTCACGCCTTGATTGAGATGTTCCCGACCGAGGAAGAATCCTTCTACGCCATTGCTGAGGCCTATAATCGCTATACGCTGCTCCTGGATACCTACGATGCACGTGCGGCGATCCATAAAGCCATTGAGGTCGCGCTACGCACGCAAGAGACGATGGGGCATACCCTGGCCGCAGTCCGCCTGGATAGTGGCGATCTCGCCTCTGATAGTATCTATATCCGCGAACAGCTCGACAAGACTGGACTACACAGCGTACGCATCCTTGCCAGTGGTGACCTGGACGAGTGGAAGATCAGTGAACTACTCGAGGCCGGAGCGACAATAGATTCCTTCGGCATCGGGACCACTCTGGGCTATGGCGCGGGCTCCGTTGAGCGTGGCATCGCCGGTGGCTCGCTTGGGACCGTCTATAAAGAGGTCTGGTACGTCGACGAGTCAGGGAGCGAATATCCCAAAATGAAGATCGCAGGCGCCAAAAGTACCTGGCCGGGCAAGAAAGAGATTTATCGCCACCCCAACTGGGAAGAGGATGTTATTCAGCTTTCCCATGAACCACATCCAGAGGGCTACCAACGCCTGCTGCGCCCCGTGGTGCGCAACGGCGAAATTATTCCCGGTAGCCTCCCCCCACTCTCAGAGATCCGCGAGCTGGCCCAGCAAAATCTGGAGGCGCTTCCTGCCAGATATCGCACCCTCGCACCAGAGCAGTCCTATCCTGTACGCTTCAGCAATGGTCTGCAATCACTCCGCAAACAGGCTGCACGTTTGATTGGCGTCGACCTCGATTAGGACTATTGTCCGCCATTGCCGCGAAAATAAATACCTGTGATCTTGTGCATAGCGCCGCATCTCTCGCGTCGCGCGCAAGATCACTCTTTTGTGGGAAGAAAAAATGTACCCGAATATGCTGCCCAATCGTTAGAAACAACAGAGCTACAAAAACTGAGAGGTAAGGTTAAACATTTAGGATGCCAGAACGTATCGCCACCCCCATTGAACAAGCTATCCATACGCCCATGCTTGCTCCCGAGCTTGAAACGCTCAAGCAGCCTGAAACACCCATTAAAGCGCTTCCAGAGAAAGAGGTTATTATCTGGACGCCGCGCTTTATGGTGACTTTCGCGCTACTGGCGGTCATCTGGCTGAGTGCTGGCAGCCTGATAGCTCAGGGCCTGCAAAATCACCTGCCTTTCCTATCTCCCAACAGCAAGATCCTCCTTATCGAGACCGTATTCGTCTTTGGGGGCTGGATTACCCTTCTCTTTACCTCGCGCAACACCTGGCTACGCCTGGGAAGCATCTGTGGAGGCGCCTGGGGAGTACTCTCGCTCCTTAACTTTGCGCTGCGGACCTTCACCCCCCACCTGGATGATGCCCTCATCGCCTACTTTACAACCGCGCCCTCTATTGTGCTGCTGGGCACCTATGCCTGCCTCTCCATCCATCGTACCCCCATCAAACGCTGGGACAGCTATTTTGTCGCCCTGCTTCCTCTCGTCGGCGCCCTGGTCGTGCTGGGCCTCTATTTTTTCAGCCCTCTCGATGCGCGCTCTCTGGAGAACATCGAGAGCTGGATGGGCATCACGGCACGCTGCCTGGGTATCGCCATCTGGTGGCTACGCCCCTCTTGCTGGAAAACGCAAACCAGCCCCACCATCCTGTTTGGGCTTGCCTCGCTCCTCTCACTCCTCTTCAGCATCCCCAAGCTCATTACAGGTGCTGACAGCGTCTTCCTCCCCCAGGTAGCAATGCTCTGCTTCTTCCTGGCCCTCTGCCGCCTCATCCAAGGCGAACTCCGCCACCAAAAGCACACTGAGGAGAACAGAGCACAGCCACTCCAGCTAATGCAATAGCGCGTTCCTCATGCCAAAGGTAGAGCGTCTCAAAGAAACCTATCAGGATTGCAGATTCGACCACGCTATCATAAAGAATAAACAACAGATTGCGAAAAAATATAGCAAGAGGGGCAATTGAGAGAATTAAAACACTGATAGCTATGCCTTTTCTAGTAGTAGATCCGAGACCGATGGCAGAGAAAACAATCCCAAATACAGGGGTAATCAACGTAATGATGATAGCCCCCCATATGGCAAAAGCACCAAAGTATTGCCAGTATGGGATTGGCAAGAAAAAAGAAAAACGCCACAACGTAAGAACACAAACCAGCCAGGCTGATCATTCCCAGGATAAAGCCCGTAAGAGCTGTATTGCGTCGAAAATTTATATCTAGTATAGGCAATGGATAGTGGCTAAAAAATTGTGAATTTGCGATCGAAGACGATTGATTATCCATACAAGCCTTTTCTCTATAATCACTAATATTATCCAGATTACTACCAATTATAGCGAAAACTCTGCTCGGTCGCCTAAATACATTCTATAGACGCCCAGATTGCACCAGAGTGCAACAAATCCCCATCCGCAACACTCCTTACAGAGTAAGAAGCCATCGTGCCTTCTTCCAGACTTCTCTCACATACGCGACACTCCTTAAGACAATAAGAGGATGTGGTGGCGGGCTGGCAGAGCCAGCCCGCCACCACATCCTCTTACTCTGCGAGCCACGTAGTAGCGAGAAGTCACTCAATATCCAAACAGTAACCCAGACAGCCTACTAAACATTGATAACGTGGGTCAGCGCCAACACAATCAACAGCGAACTGTAGGCATTATTGAGCGTATGCAAAAGAATTCCTGGCCAGATGGAACGCATGCGACAGCGCAAATAGCCAAGAATCAAGCCAATCACCAGCAGGACCACAAACGAACCGGGATCAAAGTGCGCAAGGGCAAAGACAACCGCGCTGATAATAATCGCCCAACCATTGGACATACTCCGGCGCAAGCCGCCGAGTAAGAAGCCACGGAAGAAGATCTCCTCGCAAATGGGCGCAACAAGCACACCAGCCGCCAGCGTGGCATAAGTAGTAAGCGGATCGATCCTCCCTTTCTCAAAAATGTACTGGTCATTGGTCTGGATCGGCAAGTGGAAGGTCGTAATCACGGCCTGGTATACAAAGTTTGCCAGGTAGATCAGAAAGAAGAAACCAATGATGACGACACAAGCATGCCAGACATGGAAACGCCTGAACCCCAGCCCTTCCAGTGCAGCCCGCCAATGCGATTTCCCTTCAGCAGGCCGGGTTGTGCGCCAGGCTATAAGCAATGGTCCCGCTATGAAGACGCCCTCAACCAGGGTAGCCAGGACAAGGGTCAGGAAGGCTTTGAGAGGGTTATTGGTGATGGAGACCGTACTTGCGGTATAACTGGAATAGATGATGGCGGAGACAAGCCAGAGGATGGCGGTAAGCACCACACCCAACATGACATCATTAAGCGTCCAGGGCGCAATGTCGCGCTCCTCTTGCCTTATAGCTGAAGCCTCCTTTTGCGGAGGCATAGCAGAAATATTTGGATCAGACTTCGGTTCAAACAACGGTAGCTCCGGTTCTAACAGCGTCTAGAAACGCCGCTTGCCTTGTAATACACTGCAATCCTGCACCAAGGGACGGTTGACTCAAGTGACTTCAGACAGCCAGCTGAGCGCGCTATGTCATTCTATAGATAGTACGATTAAGCCTTGAGAGAGGATATGCTTTTCAGGACGAAACTGTTCAGCTTCCCACATTTCCCATTTCACAAGAAATTGGTGAATAAGGACATATTTTATCCTGAAGAGAGTGTATGCTCTAAAGAGTACTTTATAATGGTCGTCTCAAATAGTTTATACCACAAGGAAACTGCTATGGCTGCACAGACTGCTCTCCTGTTGATTGATGTCCAAAATGGCCTGTTTGATGAGGCATATGAAGAAGAGGCTGCGGTCTTACATATTCTCGTCGAGTTGCTTGAACGGGCACGCGATCAGCAGGTCCCGATCCTCTATATCCAGCATGGTGGTAGATCTGGGCATCCACTAGAACCCGGTACTCCAGGCTGGCAGATTCATCCCCTGGTTGCTCCTCATTCTGAGGACATTATCGTCCACAAGAGCGCCTCCGATGCCTTTTATGAGAGTTCACTGCACGACACACTTCAATCACTTGGAGTCACGCGTCTGGTGGTGACTGGCGCCCAAACAGAATATTGTGTCGATACCACCTGCCGCCGTGCCGCCTCCCTCAACTACGATGTGTACCTGGTAGCCGATGGTCATACCACTAGCGACAATGGTAAGTTGACAACCGCTCAGATTGTCGCCCACCACAATCATCTTCTCACACAGCTTGCCCATCCCACCCATCCTATCAGAGTGCTCCCTACAACAGACATTACATTCTAGCGCCCTATACAATCTCCTGGCTCTTCCATAAAGGGTAAGTGTGGGCGAGTATCGGCTCTTCCACAAAAGGTATGCGTGGGGGCGCACACCAGCTCTTCCATAAAGGGTAAGTGTGTGGGGGCGCACTGGCTCCGCCAGTGCGCCCCCACACACTTACCCGGCGAGCCACACAGTGGCGAGAAGCCGCAAGGGGGAAATCACAAGTAGAGTGGGCAATGGTGGAGTTATAGCGGGAGTAATGTCATCTTACAGCTATTATACCATAAACTGACCCGTTTTGTCTGTAGTCTTTGCTCTATTATTCTAAAAACAATGTGATATACTACGGGTACCCATAGTAACTTCGATATACGAAACAATTTAGGAAGGATAAGGAGACAATTTGGCAGGCGAAATCTACACTCATCCATCTGAAAATTCAAATTGGCGGAAACACAAGAATGCCTGCCCTTGTTACCGGGAACGCTGGTTTCCCTGCAACGATGTCTCAGGAGAGCCCATGTACCAGGTCTTTTGCCTGCAAGGGACCCCGCCCGAGACCTTAGAAGAGCAGGATAAATGTTTCCGCAGCAAAACGCGCTGCTGGCGGCTTAGCGAACAGAAAAAAGCCTCATCGAGCCAGGCTGCGGCAGGCACACAAGAAGAACCCGTCAAAGTAAGCCGGAGCGAGAAACGAGCCAGCAAAGCCAGCTGAGCCCTACCTACACTTCCCATGTCTCTTCACCAGGCCATAGACCTGGGTCAGGATAAACAAACAAGGGAGACTTGTTCTTATGGACAAGTCTCCCTTGTTTGTTTACTGATCTTGCGACCGTGCGACTACTCGCGCTCGCTTGAATTGTACACGTAGGTCTCGAGGATATCCTTGTACTCGAAGAGCTCCTCGGCTTTGAAGAAGCGAGGAACCTCGGCTTTGGCCGTCTCCAGGGAATCGGAGCAGTGGATGAGGTTCGCCTGCACGCTCATGGCAAATTCGCCACGAATGGTGCCAGGAGCCGCCTCGCGCGCTTTGGTGATGCCACAGAGTGCACGGACCGTGTCGACGGCCTCGACGCCCTCAAGGCAGAGCGCGACCACGGGGGTAAGCTGCATGAAGGATTTGACCTCGGGGAAGAAGCTACGACCCACCAGATGGCTATAGTGCTCGTTGAGCAGCTCATCCGAGAGGCGCATCATTTTGAGGCCAGCAATCTTCAAGCCTTTGCGCTCAAGACGAGTAATTATTTCACCGATCAGGTCGCGCTGGACCGCGTCGGGTTTCAGCAGAACAAGAGTTCGCTCCATGGTTACAATAAATCTCCTTAATATAATGGATGTGTAATTGCAATGCTAGTCTCTGTGGCATTGCGCCGCAGATAGGAGGGTGAGGCTATTGGCCACGACGACCAACACCCTCACCCTCCTACCCGCTGCATTGCCCTCTGTGCCCGAAAAAGCAAGCGTTTCGGGCGAAATATGCTCCACATATGCATGGCTAACTGCCATGCGCACGCGCAGTATAGCAACTCGAGGCTGGAAGATCAATGGATGCCATATATCCAGGGCGGTGTACAGTGACATTGAGTGTGGGCCCGACGCTGCTAAAGCACACATCTACATATAACAACCATATGTAGACATGTGCTTTAGCAGCGTCGGGCAACCGTCAAGGATCAACCTTTCTGCATCCCGCGCCTAGTAGCCGGTGGTGACCAGTTCGTTCAGTTGCACGCAGGCTTTCTTCATCTCCAGGCGTACGCGGCCCATATTACCTTTACCTGTTGTTGTCACGATCAGGATCAAATCGCCCGCCGCCTCCATTTGAATCGTCCCCTTCTTCGTCTCGATGACAACGTGGCTGGTTTCCCCATTGCTAATCTGCTCAGTAAAACTGGTAATGGAACCAAATGCGGCTGCGGACATAGCGCCGACGACCTCTTCGTCTTCGCTATGCAGTATACCCGAGACGATCAAACCATCTTTCCCCACCAGGATGGCATCGTACACCTCGTCAAGGTCAGTCAGCCGTTGCAGAATAGTTTCCACGTCAGAACTCCTTATTGATGATTAGGACTTAGCCTTCTTCGCCATGGTCAGCGCCTTATTATACGCCTCCATTGCCTGGAGGTATTCCCCCTGGCGCATGTATGCATCCCCCAACACACGATAGCCGGCTGCATAATTGGGCGCCAGCTTGAGCAATGCCCGGAGATTACTTACCACTTCTCCCAGCACCTCTGGCGAGGTACGAACCAAGACGCGATACTCTTGCATCGCCTCGTCATAGTCGCCCACCAGTTGATACTGATAGCCCTTGAGTAAGCGCTCCTGGGGCTTGCCGCTCCCTTCGCTTGCCGCTGACTGGCGCTCCACGGGTCGGCTGCGTACCACAGGGGCTTGCGATTCTTTCGCGTTACGCTGCATCGGCTGAAGACGTATCGCGGGCCGCTTCATGGTTGTCTCCAGGCCATCTTCCAGGAAGGGATTCGGGCGCGCCTTCGACTGCGGCGAGGGCTTCTCCACCTCAGGTTTGGGCGAGGCCGCAAATGGTGTAGTTGGCTGGACAGGGGCCGACTGAGGCTCTGGCTCGCGTGTGACTGGCTGTACCGGCATGGGAGGAACGGCACCTAGTGCGGCCACCCATGAAGGCTGTTCTGCTGATGGTTGTGGCTCGGGCGCGACACTCGCGGCTGGCTGGACAGGGGCTTGCGGCTCTTCCTGAGCGCGCTGGCTCACCAGGCCTAGCTGGGCCAGGGCGGAAGAGAGTGAAGTACTCTCCTGAGACTCGGACTGGCTCGGCTGTAACTGCTGCTGCCAATCCTGCGCTTCTGGTAGACTTGGCTGTAACTGCTGCTGCCAGTCCTGTGCTTCCGGTTGACTCGGCTGCAATTGCTGCTGCCAGTCCTGTGCTTCTGATTGACTCGGCTGTTGCTGCCACCCTTGCAGTTCGCGCAAGAAATCGGGTGTCGCTCCCTGAGGTTCCTGCTTCAGGGCCCCCAGGTAGTCTGGAATCTCCGAAAACTCAGGCTGATCAGGCTGCTCTGGCGTGGCTGGCTCTGTTTCCGCCAGGGAGGAGAGGCTGTGTGGTTCCATGGGAATAAAGCCCTGCGAGTAGAGGTTTTTCTCCAGATCCTCTAGTGAGCTGACAACGCTCTGCTCATTCTCGTTCGCGCCTGGTGCCTCCGCTTGCGCTGGCTCAGGCGCCTCGTTGAGGGGCGCAGGCTCGGCGGAGCGTGAGAGTTGAGACATCCACGAGGGGGCGGGCAAAGGCTCGGCGGGCGCTGCCCCCGAGGAACCAAGTAACTGGCTTGCCCACTCAGGCATGGCGGCAGACGCACCTGGCTCGCCAGCCATATCGCTGGAGAAGTTCCAGGAATCAAACGTAGGCAGTGACGCCGCCTCTTCCTGTGAAGCCTCATGATGTACTTCTGGCTGCTCAAGGTGTGCGCTGGGCGTGGCTGCGTATTCCGACCAGGAGGCAAAGGGGTCTGCCGATCCCGGCTCTGGCGCAGGCTGAATGGGTTCAGAGGCCGTGGCCAGTTCGACGCTGGGTTTGGGCTGCTCTGCGGGCTGAGGGCTCACAGGCGCCTCTGACTTCGCGACAATTTTGGAGGCTTCTGGCCTGGCTTTGGAGAGCGAGATAGCAGGCATTTCCATGCTATTCTCCCTGCTCTCGGCTCCTATCGACTTCAGCCAGGAGGGGCCGAAGGAAGACTCTTCCTCGTCATCATCCATGGCAAAGGGCGAGGTAAAGACGTCTTCATTAGCCTTAGCCTCGGCTTTCACTTCAGGAGTTACCAGAGGCTGGGAAGCCACGGCTGGTTGAGATGGCTGGACTGGCGTTGGTGGCTGCTGAGATTCAACCGGAGCAGAGACCTCCTGAGGCTCACCAGCAGGCTCTGCCATACGCTGGCGCTCGCCCTGGGTCAACATATCCAGCCATTCTGTGGGTGTTGCTTCACCCTTATTCAGAGAGGTCGACGCCTCCCAAACGCCACTAGATGGTTTGTTTGGCGCTGTGGTGGCTGGTTCACTGGCGGAAAGCTCACTGCTTATACCGGACCAGGAGGCGCTGGAAGGCTGTTTCGAGGGCTGCTCAGGCTCGGCGGCTGGCGAGGATGCTTCGTCCTCAAACGAGGAGGAGAGATATTTACGGGCCTCGGCCAGCAAGGCACTGAGGTCAGTTTGATTCGACTGATTGGTAGTGGCAGCGGCGGGTTGGTCGACACCGGGCCAATCCCAGGTAGAAGAGGAGCCAGTTGGGGCTTCGGCTCCAGGCATAGAGGCTTCACTGGCAGGCGCCTGTTGCGCCTCCTGAGATTCGGCACCAAAACCAGGCCAACTTGGCCGGCTCGACGAGGTGCTTGACTGCTGTTGTTCGGGAATAGCATCGAAGCCAGGCCAACTCGGCCGGCTTGATGAAGTGCTTGACTGCTGAACCTCCTGGGGGACTGCATCGAGGCCTGGCCAGCTGGGACGGCTCGACGAAGTGGATGGCTGAGGAGCAGATACTTCCTGAACGAATTTGTCCAATGCCACCGGGTCTCGCTGGATAAGGGCCAGAAATGGCTCGTGGGCAGGCGTCTGCTTCGCCAACAAATCGGCAAAGAGTTCTTGTGCCATCAGCAAATCAGGGTCGAGAGCCTCGGCGCGCTTGATGAGATCTTCAGCCTGGTGCAGATCACGCGGCGAGATGATGTGGGCGAGGAGAAGTTGCGCCTTCAGGCAGCCAGGCACATCCTGCAAAATCTGGCGTGCAAGCTGCTCGGTCCGATCATACAAGCCCTCACGCCAAAGCGCCTCAAGCAGACCCAGACGCGCGTCCAGTCGTTCAGGGGTCACGGCGAGGACCGCCTCCCACTCCTGAATAGCCTGCGTTACCAGGTCACCACGCGTATAGAGCCGGGCCAGACCTGCGCGCGAGAACATAAAGCCCTGCTGACCTGCCCTAGTACTGAGCTTATTAAACTCCTCGCGAATGTGGCTATTGCCGCGGCTCAACTCATAAGCCTGCTGGTAACAATCGAGGGCCGTATCAAAATCCGAGAGACTCTCGCTAATTAAGGCCCGGTCACAATACACAACTACATTCTCGGGATCATTCATCAACACCCAGTCGAAGGCCTGTTGAGCCTCTTCTAGTTTCCCCTGAGCGAAGTAGACCTCACCGAGCAGGCGTTGCGCTTCCAGAGACTCAGGATGCTGAGCCAGAATTTGCTGACAACGAGCCAGGGCCTCTTCATGCTCGCCTCTGCTGATCAGATCCTCGGTCTGTTGTAAATAATCACGAAGCGTAGTTGGCGGATTCGTTTGCAGCTTGGTTTGTGCCATAAAACAAGGTCTCCTCTTCCCACAGCATTACACACCTGTAAGCAACTTCTCAAACTCACCTGCTCGCTGTGTTCCATCTGGTCCAATAATCGCCAGGCGACGCCACTGGGGCGCGAAACACGACTGTGCTACACGCTGTACATCCTGTACAGTCACGGCGTCAATATGGGCAATGATATCGTCGATCTCCCGCACCTGGTGCTGCGCACACTCCTGGCTACCCAACCAGGATGCTACCTGCTGGGTTCCCTCAAGCCCCAACAAGAAGCCACCACGCACATAGGCTTTGGTGCGCGCTAACTCTTCTTCCGGTACTGGCTCTGTGCAGAGGTGCTCTAGTTCCACCAGGATGGCCCGAACGGTGGCATCAATACTCGAAGGGTCAACGCCCGCGCTCACCACCAGGCTCCCAGTCTCATGGTAACAGTTCAGATAGCTACCAATATCATAAGCCAGACTCTGCTCCTCGCGAATCGACTGAAAGAGGCGTGAACTCATTCCATCGCCCAGTAGAGCATTGATAAGCAAAAATGTAAAGTAGTCGGCAGACCGATACGAGGTCCCCAGGGTGGTCAGGCAAACATTTGTCTGCTCAGTGTCCTTCTCAATCATACGGACAGGTGCTACATCGACGGGGGGCAGCGAGGCACTCCAGCCTGGGAACTCGCTCGGCTCCCAGTCCCCGAATAGCTCTTCAGTCACCTGGCGCACCTGCTCAGGATCAATATTGCCAGCGATACTGATCACCAGTGAGTTAGGGCGATAAAATGTGTGGAAATAATCCAGCATTTGCTCAAGCCCCAACTCTGAGACAGAATCGACGGTTCCAGCATCATCGCGTCCCAGGGGAAGAGAAGGCCACATCACCTCGTCAGCCAGGAGATTCACCCATTCCTGGGGATCATCCTGTGTTGAGCTGATCTCCTCAATAATCACATTGCGCTCTTTTTCGACCTCGGTTGGATCAAAAAGTGGACGACGGAACATATCAGCAAAGACCCGCATGACCGCAAAGAGTTGTTCCGCGGGTACGCGAGCCGTATAATTCGTCAGTTCCTTCCCCGTGCTCCCATTAAAGACACCCCCGACTCCCTCAATCGCCTCGGAGATAGCCCTGGCAGAAGGATAGTGCTGCGATCCCTTAAAAAGCATATGCTCAATAAAATGGGACACACCCGCGACGTGGTTATCCTCATGACGCGAACCTACCATAAAGAAGAAGGCAATACTGGCGGAACGCATACCAGGCATTGAGGTAGTAAGTAGACGTAAACCATTAGGCAGAGTCGTTCGCTCGTAGTTCATGCGCAGTTCTGGCGCTTAGCCTCGTAGGAGGCAAGAAGGCACCAGTTCTCCTTATATTTCCTGATCAAAATAGGACTAATACAATACCAACAACCCGGACAGCTTATTTTTCTGCATACGGAGACGAGAGTATCTCGCCGTATTATAGACGGTTTCAGACGTTGTCGCAACTAAACAGAAAAGGGAGATAGCCAATTTTGGTATATTGAAGGTATGAGAGGGCCTGCTACTGGCTATACTAAAGGGCACATGCTACGCAGCTACGCCATCATGTAAGGGGGGCGCGTACGCCAGTAGCGGGCACAGATGCACCAGTCAGATTAGAGGCCGATATTATCCATAAAGCCGAGCAGGCCGCCATTATCGTCGTCATCCTCGCGTCGATGATGGTGATGATGCTGGCCCTCGACCAGGTTCTCGAGGAGCATCTCGCCGCCAATCACCGCGGCGGCACCTCCCAGCGCCCCCATGGCATACTTGCCTCCATTACCCTGCATAAAGCCGCCGGGCTGCTGACCAGGAGCCATCGCGTTCATGGGCACGGGCACGACACCTGCCAGATTGGTGCGGCAGCCACGACAGTAGGCGGTCCCGATAGGAGCCATCGCCATACAGGTGGGACAACGCAGCACCATCTGCCCCTGGCCCATCATGGGATCGGGCTGATACGCGCCATAAGGCTGCTGCGCTGGCTGGGGATACTGTTGCCCATACTGCTGCTGTTGCGGATACTGCGGCGGATATGGCTGTTGTGGGTATGGTTGCTGCTGTGGATAGGGCGCCTGGTTCGGATACTGCGGCGCTTGCGGATACTGAGACTGCGCTGGCTGAGAGGGATACTGTGGATACTGCCCCGACGAGGTATAGGGAGGGGTCGCCTGGAGCTGAGAGCCACAATTTGTGCAGAAGGCGCTGGACAAGGGCAACTCAGCATGACACGAGGGGCAGGCCCGCGTCGTGGGCGCCGAAGCGACAGGTACAGCCCCTTTAAGTGAGCCGCCGCAATGTGCACAGAAAGCTGCATCTGCGCGTACAGACCCCTGACAGTGAGGACATGTCCGCATGGGCTGAGCAGCCTGCACAGATGTACCGCACTCAGGACAAAACTTCTTTCCGGTGACGTCAGCACCACAAGATGTACAGGTCATGGTTTTAGAGTTCTCCTTGAAAAGCGCATCGTAGTTCTTCTTGCATCTAAGACGCAGTGTAGCATAGTTTTTAGCACACGTCGAGCACAGAAAAGGGGAAAGAAAAGAGTGTGCGTAAAAGCCGGGGCCATGCCCTGGCTTTTACGCACACTCTTTTCTTTCTGAGGATCTTATTCGACGAGCAGGTCGGCGATGCGCTCCTCGATGGTTTTGGCCGTGGGATAGAAGGCAACCTCTTCGGGCGCGTTGTAGGGAGCGGCTGGCGCCGCGACCGCGCTGATGAAGGTTGGCGAGCCGTCCAGGTCGTAGAAGCAGTTCTGGACGATCCAGGAATGCACATGGCGACCATAGCTGGTCAGATCGGACTCCTCGGTCACGACAACGACGCGATTAGCCTCTTTGACTGCGGCAGCGACGGTCGCTTCATCGAAGGGCATCAGCGTGCGCAGGTCAACTACCTCAATCGCGCCTCCCTCTTGCTTGACGATATTGGCTGCGGCGGTACAGGCCTCAAGAGTCATCGAACCCCAGGCGACAATCGCCACGCTCACCGGGCCTTCGCCGATGCGAATACGGCGCGCCTTACCAATGGGGAGGGTATAGTAACCCTCGGGGACGCTCCAGTACTCGGCCATCTGGTGGATAATATTGCCCTCAGCATCCTTGGGCGGCTCCGAGCGATAGAGGCGACCGCGCTCCAGGAAGGTCACAGGCGACTGCGAACGCGCAGCCTGTAACAACAGGCCCTTGGCATCAAAGGGGGTCGCGGGACAGATGGTAATCATGCCAGGAATATTGGTAAACCACTGCTCTCCGGCATTGGAGTGACCAAAGGCGCCGCCGCCTGCGGTACTACTGGAAATGGGGCCACCGCCGCCGCTGCCCGACTTGGTGCGAATGATCATGGGCACATACCAGTCGCCAAAGCTCTGATAGGAGGTACGAGCCGCCAGGCGCACAGTCTGGGTCGACGACTGGTGGTAGTCGACGAATTGGATCTCGGCGCAACGCGCCTTACCATCGACCATGCCAGCGCCCGCGACCAGGCCCACAATAAGCTGCTCGTTCAGCGGGCTACTGATGGCGCGCTCAGGATATTTCTGCACGAGATTGGCAGTCGCGCCAAAAACGCCGCCCTTGGGGCTGCCGACATCCTGTCCATAGACAAAGAAGTTGGGATCGCGGTCGGCCAGTTCGACCAGGGCCTCGTTGATCGCACCCAACATGGTCAGAGGGCGCTTGGCACCACGAGGAATATTCTCATGCCACTCGGGGACAGCCACGACATGCTGCATCACGCGGCTACCATCTGGCTCCGGCTCCTGCAAGACCTCGCGCTCAACGCGATCCAGTTCTGAGCGAATCTCTTTGCGCATACGCTCGGGATCGCCTTCCTGCAAGTGACCGTTTGCCACCAGCCAGCGGCCAAAGTTCTTGACCGGGTCCTTGGTCTCGGTCGTGAGCGCGATCTCTTCTTTCTTGCGGTAGGACTTGATATCAGTGCTGCTAGAATGCGGATCAAGCAGGCCCAGGCGCAGATGCATCAGGACTGGACCCTGGCCGGAACGAATACGGGCCACGAAGCGTTTGCTCGCCTCATAGGTCGCCATGATATCTGTACCATCGACCTCTTCCGCGTAGACGCCAGCGCCCTTTGCCCACTCCACGAGTGAGCCGGCGTACTGGACCACTGAGGGGGTCGTAATCGCCCAATTATTATCTTCAATGACCATGAGCACAGGGAGCTGATGCACAGCCGACTGGCGCAGAAGCACGCTGAAGTCGTTGGTGGCTGAGCCACCATCACCTGTAGAGCACATAATCAGATCTTTGCTTGCATGCTGCTTAAGCGAGAAGCCAATGCCACCCGCAAAGGGAGCCAGACCTCCAACCTCGCTTACACCTGGGAGGATGCGATGGCTCCGGCTGCTATAGTGCGATGGCATATTGCGCCCGGAGCACATGGAGCCAGTCGAGCGAGAATAGGCCTCGCGCAGGGGTCCATAGACATCGCCTGTGCGCTGAAGCCAGGCGGCCAGGTCACGATAGTAAAGCGCGAGCCAGTCACTTTCCTGCAAGGCAGCCACGACCGCTGCCATACCCTCATGCCCAGCACAACCAATATAGAAAGGGAAACGACCCTGAGTCTTGCGAGTCTTCAACAGGTCGTTGATGGCTCGTGCGGTAACCATGGTGCGGAAAAGTGCAATGACATCTAGCGGCTGTGCTAGAGTATCAGCTTCCGTAGCTTCGATATTCACTGTCATATGCAGTAGCCTCCGTAAGTCTGCACCGACGTTCTGGGCATC
The DNA here is from genome assembly GCF_016587395.1 of Ktedonobacter sp. SOSP1-52. NCBI lineage: Bacteria > Bacillati > Chloroflexota > Ktedonobacteria > Ktedonobacterales > Ktedonobacteraceae > Ktedonobacter > Ktedonobacter sp. SOSP1-52. Next base: position 1,163,751 of record NZ_BNJH01000003.1, on the reverse strand, counting down.
GTTCAAACTCCTACAAATTCCAAATTTCGAAATTTCGAAATTTCTAAAATTCTTTTGTATTTTAAAACCTATTCCCACTCCCCATTATAAGGGTGGGGTCCCTGAGAAACAAACAGCAGAGAGAGCACATGTATGGAGAGTGCTGCATCGTTGCGGCACAACCACCTCTCTCTTGCTGGAAACAGCAATTCTCAGAACTGCACTCGTATAATACCATACCAGAGACGACGCTGCTAAACGCACGCGTCTACATATCATGGGGCGAAGAAAGGTAACCATTCTGCATAGAGTAAGTTGGAGGATCAATGCTTGGCATGGGCGTGGCTGGCCCGCAAGTCGCTGCGCTTGGAGTCCATGCAAGCATGGACCCTACATGATTTGGGGAGCTGGCACATCCGCACCCTCTTACCCACGCGTGATATATTGCATATGACATCAATGCTGAAAGGAAAGGTAGCATTTAAGAGCTATGCAGCAATATTTTCCTGATAAGATCCTCTATGGTGGGGACTATAATCCAGAACAGTGGTCAGAGGAGACCTGGCGCGAGGATATGCGCCTGATGAAACTGGCCCATGTAAACATGGTTTCAATTAATATCTTCTCCTGGACTTTGCTAGAGCCAGAACCGCATAAATATCACTTTGAGCAACTGGACCGCATTATGGATATGCTGGCAGAGCATGGTATCTACGCGGACCTGGCGACCGCGACTGCCTCGCCTCCAACCTGGATGAGTCGCCTTTACCCCTCAATACTTCCAGTGACCCAGCAGGGCGTGCGCATGAGCCATGGCTCGCGCCAGCACTACTGCCCAAACAGCCCCGATTACCGGCGCAAGGCCGGCACGCTCGTTGAACAGATTGCGACGCGCTACGCCAAACATCCTGCCTTGAAGATGTGGCATCTCAACAACGAATATGGCTGCCATACAGGCGCCTGCTATTGTGAGAATTGTGCCGCCGCGTTCCGCAAATGGCTACAAGAACGCTATCAGACGCTAGACAAGGTGAACCAGGCCTGGGGAACCACCTTCTGGAGCCAGCGCTACTATGAGTGGGAAGACGTGCTGCCGCCGCGTGCCACGCCGGCGCAGACCAATCCCACGCAAACGCTGGATTACTGGCGCTTTATGAACGATTCGCTGCGCGGATGCTACGAGTTGGAGGAGGAGATTCTCCGCCGCGCCACGCCGTCTATCCCCTTGACGACCAACCTGATGGTAGCCTTCAAACCCGTCGATGTCTTCGATTGGGCCAAACATATGGACATCGTTTCCTTTGATATGTACCCAGCGCCTCATGATGGCGCGGCCCAGGTCGCTATGCCGCATGACATCATGCGTGGAGCGAAGGGCGGGCAGCCCCACATCGTCATGGAGATGAGTCCGAGCCAGGTCAACTGGCAGCCACAGAACCCCCATAAACGACCGGGACAACTGCGCATGCACATCATGCAGTCCATCGCGCGTGGAGCCAATGGCGCGCTCTTCTTCCAGTGGCGCCAATCCATGGCGGGGGCGGAGAAGTATCATAGCGCCGTCGTCTCGCACCAGGGAAGCGAGCAGAACCGCATCTTTAAGCAGGTAGCCCAGGCGGGTGCCGAACTGGCGAAGCTGGCCCCACAGGTCGCCAACACCCGCATTCACGCTAAGGTCGCGCTCCTCATGGACTGGCAGAGCTGGTGGTCCTCCGAATATCAGCCGGGACCAAGCAATCAGTTGCGTTACTATGAACAGATCCTTACCTATTATAAGGCGCTCTATACGCAGAATATCGCCGTGGATATCGTGTCCCCCGAGGCGGAGCTGGGCGAGTACAAACTGGTCATCGCGCCCCTACTGCACATGATCATGCCAGGCGTGGAGCAGAAGCTCAAAGGCTTTGTGGAGCAGGGCGGAACCTTCCTCACGACCTTCTTCAGCGGCATCGTCGACCAGAATGAGCATGTCATCCCGGGCGGCTATCCCGGAGCGCTCCGCGAACTGCTCGGCATCTATGTTGAGGAGTTTGATCCCCTGACGCCGCAGATGTCCAACGAGATCGTTATCGAAGAGGGAGAGTTGCGCGGGCACTATGCAGCGACCAAGTGGGGCGAGCTGGTACACCTGAAGGGCGCGCAGGCTCTGGCAAGGTTTGGGCAGGATTACTACGCGCAACAGCCAGCAATCACTGAGCATAGCTATGGGCAAGGCAAGGCCTACTATGTCGCGACGCACCCTGAGCAACGACTGGTAGACACGCTTATCAAGCAGATTTGCGCGCAAGCAGACGTAGAGCCAGTGCTGTCCACGCCAGAGGGCGTCGAGGTCACGTTGCGCGAGGACGAGCACGGCGAGAAGGTTTACTTTGTGCTCAATCAGAGCAAGGAGCGACGGCAGATCACTCTGCCAGAAGGAAGCTATACCTCCCTCCTGGACGAGAGAAAGGTTGAGGGAGCGGTTGAGATGGGACCGTTGGACGTGCTAGTGTTGAAGAAATAAATATTATTCGGGTTGGAGGCGTAGAGTGTTGTGCCAGCCGCAGGCTGGCACAACACTCTACGCCTCCAACCCGAATAATATAAAAAAGACGTTGTATTAAGCATTGGGGAGGTTCTGGTCGTGGGAGGTGCTGGAGAGCTGGTTGCGGATGAGGGCGCGTTCCTGGTTGAGGAGGACGTCTTCGATGCGCTGGCGATGCTTGGGGAGGGTGTTAGCGGGGATGGCATCTGGGGAGAAGAAGCGGCATTCGCGGGATTCGAGCGTGGTAGTCAGTTCGCCGCCAGTGATGCGACAGAGGAAGGAGAGGACAACCTCTTGCTTCTGGGGCTTGGAATAGACGCCTACGAGGCGCTCGATGGCGACCTGGAGGCCTGTTTCTTCCAGGACCTCGCGACTGACGGTCTGCTCAAGCGTCTCTCCAAGTTCCATGCCGCCACCGGGCAGGTTCCACCAGTCGATATCGCTGCGGTGGGCCAGGAGGATCTGGCCCTGGCGAAAGATCAGGGCAGAGATCCCAATGCGAAATTGGGCGAGATTCGTCACAGAATTAAGTGATTCAGACATTGATATTTCTCCATGATGTTGGGTTGCCGGCTCCCGCCCATGCAGGAGGGCGGCTGCATTCCCCTGATAGCCTATACAGATCTATTTTGCCTATGGCATGGATCAGGCGTGACCACGCACCCATATCACTGCGATAAATCGCCTCGCGCGCGATAAATCGGGCGCCTATTGATCTATCAAGCTTCATTTGATGCAAAACTCTGGCTCTCTTTGGCTTTTCGCCTCGCGCCAAAATCCGTCAATCGAAGTTTGATGGAGCGCTATGGGATTTGATAGTTGGTTGCGTGGCCGGATCATATTTTAAAATAGAGTTGGGCGGCGTTGTCGTGCAGGATCAGGCGGGCCAGGTGCTGGGCCTGAGATGTGTCTAGTTCGTCGGCGTCGATCATCTCTTGCAGGACCTGGGCCAGGATGGTGCGGACGCGTTTGGCGCCCACCCAGAGCATTTCAGGGACATTGATACCGTCAGAGCTATAGGTCAGCTTGCTAGCGGGCGCGATGCTCAGGGCCTGGCGGGTGAATGTGAGCATTTCAAGTTTTTCGACAAAGGGAATGGTATACGAGAGATCAAAGTAGACATTGGGATAGATCGCGGCCAGGTAGGCCCCAAGCTGCACATAGGGATAGCTTTCGTGTAGAAGGACGATGGGCATACGCTGATAGTCGCCCCGCTCGAAGATGGCGCGCAGGTGTAGCGGATTGCCCAGGCGCATATCGGTATCGCCATCGCCATAGCCGGTATGAAACTGCACTGGAAGCTCTTGCTCAGCTGCCTGCTCAAAGGCTTGATGTAAGAGATAGTCGAGCAGGGGCTTGTGCATTAAGCGTAGCTCGCCATGTTGGGTAGCCTGGGCGCGGGCCTCGGTAAAGGCCGCGACCGCCTCATCTTTTGACCACTCTGCGATCTCCAGGCCAGTGCGGTAGGCCACGATACTCTTCAGCCCGCTATAGCCAAGCTCGCGCGCCTGGCGCACCGTCTCGCGATAGCGCGCAACTACCTCACCGAAATCGGTATAGGCCTGAATAAGATCTTGCATCAGGATCTCCAGGCGCAGGAGGGTCGCTACCCGGAGGCCGCCCTGACTGGCAATTTGCTCGGGAGCATAACAGGTTGTGGGCGGTGGGTAGGCAGAGTCGAGCACCAGGGCCTCAATATGGGCGTCCGCGAAAAGGCGGTGCACCTGGTCGGCGGCATCGAAGCGTGAGCGAGCCGCGATTATCTCATCTTCAAGCGGTTTGCAGCCATAGAAGGCTGCGGCCTGGCGCAAAAACCAGAGGTAGTAGATGGAATGCGAGACATGCTTCTGGGCAAAGCTGGGATGTGTCGCCTCGCTGAAGTAGCCACGAAAAGTCTGAGCATCCATCCGCTGCTGAAGCAGGAAGGGATGGCAATGATTATCTATAATAGGAATAGTATTTAGATCGAGCATAACACACCTCTTAGCCCAGGCGTGACAAACGACGAGCACGGCCATATAGGCATACAGGATAGCATGTATGTTTGCTGAGGGCAAGATTAAGTTTTACTTTTTTGTTTGCCGCCTGCGGCGGCAAACAAAAAAGTAAAAAGTTTTTTTCGGGGACTGGTTTCTTATTCCGCTCGCCAACCCCCATTCGGGGGCGCCGCGGCACTTTCGCACCTAGCCTGTTGGCTCAGGCGAGCGGAAAGGAAGCCCCGAACCCCGCCAGGGGTGCCGCCCCTGGACCCCGTTTGCACCAACTTGCACATCACATTAGTCAGGATAGGTATTTGTATTTGGGTTGGTGAGGAGGGTGGGGGAAGGGGGAGTGAGGTTGTGAGCGATCCGAATTTGGGATGCGAGATTGGAGGTGGTGTCAGGAGGTTGGGTCGAATGGGGGGTGTTGGGGGTAGAGGATTCGGGAGTGTCGGAGGGGTTTGAGGAGTGGGTGTCTTCGGAATCGGGGGTGGGGAGAATGTGAGCGATCTCGAATTTGAGCTGGTGGGGATACTGGGCCAGGAGTTCGGGGACGAGAGGCTTGATGAAGGGGTGAAGGGTATAGTGGCCGCGAGAGGTGGTGTATAGCAGGTTGGCGCGGGCCATTTTGCTGAGGAGTTGGCGCACGCAGGTGTAGTCGAGGCCAAGCGCGGCTGTGACCTGGGCGGGTGAAAGGGGGTGTTCGCAGGTGTGGATCAGGTGGAGGATGGTGACGCGTTCGGGGGTGAGAGTTTTATGGGCGCTGAGTGTTGTGAGGGCGAGATTCTCTTCGAGGGAGGCGTGACGGAAATGAATGTGAGAGGTTGGGCAATGGAGGGTAAGGGAGAAGGGAGCAAGCGAGGAGCCGAGGACATCGAGATGATAGTAGTTGGAGACGGGGAGGCGTTTGAGATGGAGGTGATGATCGACGGAGGCCGTCAGGGAGGAGGAACGCTTACAGGTATGGAGAACGAGAATGCTGATATCTTGTTGCTCGGCAAGGCGACGCAGGAGGGCGAGTAGTTCGCGGTCATTGCCTTTGAAGAGGGGGCGCAGAGAGGCCAGGTTATCGATCACGAGCAGGTGTGTATCGGGAGAGTTAGTAAGCCAGCTTTGAAGCTCGTACAAACCCTCGGTGGGCGTAAGAGGGGTCCAGGTATTGGTAAAGAAGAGATTGTTGGGTGGGGGAGTGCCGAGTTGGGCCGACAACAGGCGCGAGCGGAGTTCGTGAAGGCGGAGCAGAGAATGATCGAGGCCGAGATAGAAGGCATGGCCGCGAGTGGATTTGAAGGGTTGGGAGTCATCACGAGCCTCGCCAGCGAAGGAAGACTGACCCTGCGTGACATTAAGCATGAGCTGGAGGGCGAGAGAGGTCTTTCCGGAACGCGATTCGCCGCTGAGGAGCGTCAAGCCTATGGGAAGCAGATTGTGGATGGGCCAAATGCTTGTTATGGACGAGGGCTGAATGAGGTCATTCAGTCCGGTGAAGGGCATAAAGGGGCGAGCGAAGAGGTTGGTGTAGGCCTGCTGGTCGTGTTTCGTCATGTAAGCCTCCATGTGGGAAGTAGAGGGACGTTTTCACGAGGTAGAGAGATGGAAGATGCAGAATACAATGCAATGCAATTTTATAATATTATGCGATATACATTTATAGTATGCCCGACAGGAGATGGCTTGTCAAGTAAAAGAGGAAATATTGAAGAAATTGAGTAGACAGAGAGGGAGCCCGCTACTTGCGTACGCGGCTACGCGTTAGGGGCGGTACGGGGGGGCGACGCAGACGTACAGATGGGACAAGGCAACATCGACAGGGCGCATGGGCGTGCTGCTATTGGTGTGTGGCTACGCGTGAGGGGCGGGGAGTGAAGGGTACATTATTATCACCTGGCGCGACTTAAGGGTGTCGCGCCAGGTGATAGGTTGCGTTGTTTTCTCTCTACCAGCCGCCTCCCCAGCCTCCTCCCCAACCGGGGCCCCAACCACCGCCGCGCCAGCCCCAGCCGCCTCCCCAACCACCGCGCCAGCCCCAACGGGGTCCCCAACCCCAGCTACTTCGCCAGCCCCAACCGCCTCCCCAACCGGGTCCCCAGCCTCCACCGCGCCAGCCCCAGCCGCCTCCCCAACCAGGTCCCCAGCCTCCACGCCAGCCCCAGCCGCCGCCACGCCAACCCCAGCCTCCACCGCGCCAACCCCAGCCGCCTCCCCAGCCAGGCCCCCACTGTATAGCGTGGCTACCTATATTTACGGTTATGGGGGTCTGCACCTTCGTGGATGCGAGGGTGGCTGCGGATGTGCTTGTTGCTGTGGTTATGACTAAGGCGATAGCAAAGACAGTGCTAAGGAGGGCCAGACAGAGAGTTTTCCGTAGAACGGAGTGTTTCATGTCTTTTCCTTGTACTGCACCTGTGTTCATCCACAGTTGTCGTCTACGCTATTTAAGAACGCTACTACGAAGTGTGACTTCCAGGAGAGCACTATAGGGTCATTGCTTGCGATATATTATTATATAGACTGATACAAACTCATGAGAGCAGGGCGCTACTTACTACCCTAAAGGGCACAGGGGACGCGGCTATGCTGGTGGAGATGGTGAAGCAGGAAGTTAACAAATGCTGGGCGAGCGTTTACCAAAAGGAGATAACATGAACGGATTCGATTTGATTATCAAGCCGGATGAAGAAGATAGCGACGCTGCCGAAGTCCTTGTTGACGGAACCATTGGCGGCTCCCCTTACCGTTTTCTTCTTGATACTGGTGCAGCGACAAGCAGTATTACTTCCGACGATTATACATCCACATTCGATTGCATCGAGAAGAGGGACTCATCAGGAGTTTTTGCAGCAGGGCACCTGGAGTTGATTCGGGTTCCAATGATTGAGCTTGGTCCGATCTGCAAACACAACGTTTTGCTCAGTCGTGTGGAAGCAAATCACTCTGTGAGAGCAAATTTGATCGGGATGGATCTTCTCAAAGACTCTTGCTGCTACTTTTTATTTGATGAACAGAGGGTTGTCATTCAAGATGAACCGGAGTCCAGCTCGCCTTTTCAAGAGCTGATTCTGGACAAGAAGTTTCATCCTTACGTGACTCTTCGGTTCGGAGAGATCGAGGCGGCAGCAGTATGGGATACTGGGGCTGGAATAACCCTGGCAGACATGAGCTTTATCAAAAAGTATCCCGCTTTTTTTCAGGAAGTAGGGCAATCTCAAGGAACAGACTCGACAGGAGCCCAGGTGGAAACGCCTCTCTTCATCATGACGTCTCCTATAATTGGGAATTATGCGTTTTCGCCTCATAAAGTGGCTGGAGTTGACCTGCCACACGTGAATTCCCATATCGACATACCTATGGATTTGATCCTGGGCTATACTACGCTGCGTCAAGCGAATTGGCTGTTCGATTTTCCGCGCAAGAGATGGGCGATTTCAAAACGAGTCAGTGGCCAATAATGTCCGCGTCTCTGGCATTGCATTGCCAGTGGGCTCGCTACTTGCGTACGCGGCTACGCTCTGTTGCCTGGTCGGTAGGAAGTGGGCTGCCTGCGTGTAAATACCATTGATAGCAGTGGGGAGTAAGCGTTTTTTTGCTGGGCAGTAAATAATACACCCTGCGAGATGTCGAATAGGAACGGTTTGGGCTGCGCCTACAGGCGATTAATCGCCTTTGGACGCGCTAAAGCGGGTCCCTACCAGAATTTTGTCGCGTTTTGTGGGCAAGGTGTTATTGCGCTTGTGGACAAGCTGAATGAGGTAGGCGCTATGCTGGTTGCGTATGGACCGGAGGGTCAGACGGTGGTGGCGAGCGAGACGCCACTGGAACAATTGCAGGAGTGGTCGCGAGACAGGCTGTTACAGTGCCCCAATTGTCGGGGGGTGGTGCATCTGCGCGGTGGTGGGGCGAAGCGGATGCAGCCGCATTTCGCGCACCAGCGGGGAGAGTGTGCGTGGAGCACAGAGGGGGAGTCGGTACAGCATATGCGGGGGAAGGCGGTGCTGGCCAGGTGGTTGAAGGGGCAATTTCCCGAGGCGCAGGTGACGCTGGAGGAGAGGTTGCCGGAGCCGAACCGGATCGCGGACGTTTTTGTGCGGCATACGGATGGGCAGTGCCAGGCGGTGGAGTATCAGTGCGCGCCCCTGGAGATCGAGGAGTGGCAGATGCGTCACGAGGCCTACCGCAAGGCGGGCATTATAGATACCTGGATTATTGGCAGCAATCGGCGCGAGAAGCAGGAGGCCTTTATTGACGCGGTGATACAGATAGCACATGAGGCGTTATTTTTGGATTCGCAGGTGACGCCGCCGCGCACCTGGCTGCGCTGGCCGATTACGCGCCAGGTGGCCCAGGAGTGGCAGAGTCAGGTGACGCCCCAGGCACGGCGTATGCCGACGCTGGAAGGGTGGGTGGGGCGGCAGGGTTATGGGGCAACGCTTATTGGGCCGCTGCATGAGATCCGTATAAATAGAGAGGGGCGGCTTCTCCATCCTGTGCGGATCAGGATGGAGGAAAGAGGCAGGCTTCTCCAGCAGATGAGCCAGGCACAGGCACCTGAGCCAGGGCTTATGGCGGCCTATTTGCGCACCTATATGGACGAGGCCATTGTGCATGGCATTATTGTGCCCCTACTGAAGTCTTATCTGCTCGATCCAGAGCTATTGCAGCGCTATAACTATGGGCGGGGGCTGCCACAGCGGCCATTGAACGTGGAGGATCGCGCACGGGTGGAGAAGGCTAAGGCCTGGTTGAGAAGCCTGGGGCAGAAGGGATATACGGGTGCACGACTACAGGAAATAGCACGTGAGCTGCCTTTTGTGGGGCCGTATGCGGCTTTTGCGAGCTATATGGAGCTGCTGGTGACGCTGAGTGGAGGGTTATCTCAATAATTTTGTGGGTTTCACCCACAAAATTATTGAGATAAAGGCATATATAAGTTATTTCGCAAAGGCGCGGGATTGAAACTCATTGCTTAGATGGTGCGTTATCTTAGTAGTATGCTTCAGGACTTATTCTGTAGCTTTAAGTGAGTGAAAAGACAGACGTTCATTCATAAGGAAGGATAGAGCGGAGATGAATAACTTCTTCAAGGGAATGCTGGTTGGTGTTGGCATTGGTCTGCTGGTCGCCCCTATGAAGGGCGAGGAGATGCGGCGCCTGGTGAGTGAGCGCACAAATGAGCTGCGCGGCTATCTCCCCGAAAACGAGCAACTGACGGTGTACAAGCAGCAGATTACCGACCGCGTTTCGCACACGGCGGACAACCTGAAGGGCTATGCTCAGCAGGCTTCAAGCACTCTACAGCATACAGCTGGCAATCTGAAGAACATTGGCCAGAATGCGGCTTCGGATGTGAAGAGCACGGGCCAGGATGTTGCCGATACTTCAAAAGATGCGGTGCGCTCAGCGAAGAATAGTAGTTCGTTCTAATAAAAAAATGCGAAAGAGGGTTGGCAGCCGTAAGCTGCCAACCCTCTTTCGCATTTTTTTATTAGAACGAATTGTGATATAATACAAATGTTCGACTTTTGTAAGTTGGGCGTTGAAAAGGCGGTATGGTTGGGATTGAGAGGGGAGGCGTTCGCGTGATAACGGGGCTGAGGGTTCCAGTTCGTTCTCTCTGCGATGTTGCACGCCTGGCGCTTCACCAGGTCCCGCGCCGCGTGACTTAAAAAAGACATGTCTTACGACATGTTTTAAAACATGCTTTACCATGTCTGCCTGGTGTTGGACATGGCACATGTATCACGGCTTCTGGCCCGTTCTGGTGCTGGATGACGTTCTGAAGATGAGCATTTATGCTTGCAATGGTGCAGGTGTGGGTGCTCATTTTGCGTGTGGTGCTGGGCGTAGGGTGTTAGTGAGAGCGGTTATCGCCAGAGAGGAGATGGGAGGAGTATTATGATGTGATAGTCGCAATTTAGTATTTGTGCGATAAATCGCCTCACGCACGATAAATCGGGCGCCTATGGTGGTGAGGGGGCAAGAGGGGGCGAGGATTGGGGGGATTTGCTTTTTCGATGGGGGTTTGTATACTAGGGGGCAAGCCTACAAAAGCTCTACTTTCTATGAGATTATTTGCTCCGGATGTTTCCCCAGGCGTGGGTTGGGAGCGAGAAAAAGGACCATGCATGCAGCGCAAAGAGCGTGTCTTGGAGGCTCTGCGCTTCCTGTGCACTCAGCAGCGACCAGGTCAGAATAGCGTGCTCAGGCGGTATTCTGGCTTCAATGCGGAAGAGGTTGCACAGCAAGCGGGCATTGATCGGACGAATGCTAGCCGAGATTTGAATCAACTGGCACAGGATGGGATGATTGAAAAGATTCCCGGGCGTCCTGTGCTTTTTGCGCTTAAGGAGAAGAGCGATGCTGAGGCTCCTTCTGTAGATAAGGCTGCATCTGTGGTATCAGCGGCGCGCGATCTGCGTGTAGCAACAGCCTCAGTGCCAAAGCCGGTGGAAGAACTTCCCATCTCGCCACTCGTGCTGAGTAGGCCGCAAACGATTGTGGCTTCGACTGATCTGGGTGCGGTCATCACTAGCTTTGAGACGATGATCGGGCATCATGAGGGGCTGAAGGTGGCGATACAGCAGGCCAAGGCGGCAATTCTTTATCCACCACGCGGGCTGCATACGCTCCTATATGGTCCCAGCGGTGTAGGCAAGACCACGCTTGCGCGCCTGATGCATAGCTTCGCGCTGGAACATAACGCGCTCTCCCCCGACGCGCCTTTTATCAGCTTTAACTGCGCCGATTACGCGGGCAATCCACAGTTGTTGATGGGACATCTCTTTGGTGTGGTTAAGGGGGCTTATACGGGAGCTGACCGGGACCGGGCGGGACTGGTCGAGCAGGCGCACCGGGGTATCCTCTTTCTGGATGAAGTGCATCGCCTACCGCCTGAGGGCCAGGAGATGCTTTTTTATCTGATGGACCAGGAGCGCTTTCGGCGCCTGGGCGATATTCGTGAGCGGCAGGCCTCACTGCTGCTGATAGCAGCGACCACGGAAGATCCTGCCATAGCCCTCCTACCGACATTTAGGCGGCGCATTCCGATGCTGATTACGCTCCCAGGCTTGAATGAGCGTACTTCCAGAGAGCGTTATGAGCTGATTCGCGCCTTCTTTAACGCGGAATGTAGTAGTATTGGCGCTAACATCCAGGTCGCGCCCCAGGTCTTGCAGGCCTTGCTACTCTATGATTGCCCCGGCAATATTGGGCAACTGCGCACGGATGTGCAGTTGATCTGTGCACGCGCCTACCTGGAGTATCGCACTAATAATCAGCATGAGCTTCATGTGCACCTTGAGACGCTGCCAGAGCATGTGCGGCGTGGCCTGTTGCGTATCAAAGACCTCCGACACGACACGGATGGGGAGCAACCTGTCTGGGAGGCGACGCATATCTTTACACCGAGCGGGCTGAGCCTTAATGGGGTCGGCGAGTCGGCACGCAACCTGTACGATTCAATCAGCACAGGCCTGGCCTCGCTACGTAAAAGCGGCCTACCTGAGGAGGAGATTACCAAGCTGCTCCAGCTTGAAATCCAGCAATATTTCCAGCACTACGCACAGACCGTCACCCAGGAACGTCCCAACCAGGCGGCGCACCTGGTGGATGAACGGGTCTCTTCGCTGGCACGCTCCGTCGTGCGCTTCGCGGAGGAAGAGTTACAGCGGGCTTTTCCCGAGAAGCTTGACCTGGTCCTGGCCCTGCACCTCTCCAGTATGCTTGAGCGTATGGCCCAGAGGCCCTTAATGGCTGTACCAGGGATGCAAGCGGTGCGCCAGACCTATCCTATTGAATATGCAGTCGCGCAGGCGGCCCTGGCACGCGTACAAACGGAACTGGGGATTACGCTACCCGCCAGCGAAGCCAATGTCCTGACCCTCCTTTTTACCAATGCCGATACGCTGCTGAGCGTCGAGCACGCGACCGTGGGTATCGTCATCGCCGCGCATGGACGTGGTATTGCCACGGGGCTGGCGGAGCTGGCCAATACATTAGTTGGGGCTGATTCGGTCGCGCCGATCGAGTTGAACCTGGATCAGACACCAGAGACCATCCTCAACCAGGTAGAGCAGAGTGTACGCAAGGCCGACCAGGGGAATGGTGTCCTGCTACTCGTAGACTTTGCCTCGCTGCTCTCGCTGGGAGATATGATCGCCCAACGGACGGGCATCGCAGTTTACACGGTCTCAAATGTCAGCGCCCCCCTGGTCGTAGAGGCCTCCAGGCGGGCACGGCGCGGAGAGCATATCGCGCTTGAGCAACTGGCGGCGAGCTTAAGCCAGGTCGCAAGCGAGGAGAAGGTAGGGCAGAATGGCGCGGGCAACACCAGGGGTTGGGCGGAGACGGCACAGCAAGCGGAGGAGGGACGAGGAGAGAATTTTCCAGGGCATAATGACTCCCATGCGCCCCAGTCACGAGTCATCCTCTCGATCTGCATCACGGGCCATGGAAGCGCCGTTAAGCTGGCAGAGATTATTTATGAACGCCTGCCGGAGACGCAAGAGCAAGATGTTGAGATTATCTGCATGGATATCAACATCACAGGCAAAACGGAGGCCGAGATTCAACGCTTGGTAGGCGATAGGCAAGTGGTAGGCATCGTTGGCACGATCAATCCACATTTGCCGCATATCCCCTTTATCTCATTGACCGAGGTGCTCTTTGGGGATGGTATCGCACGCCTACGGACATTGCTGGGCGTCACGCTCATCGACCCGGCGCTGCTTCAGCCTCAGCCCAGGCGCACGACGCCCACCTTCCAGGGGAGGCGCGAACTCTTCGAGGCCATCGCGCGCACCTTGAGTGAGCGCCTACTCTTCCTGAATCCAGGGCGCGTGCTTCCAATGCTGGAGAGTATGTTGGAGATGATCGAGATCGAGGTGGGGGAGAGCTTTGATATTGATGTGCTGGCAGGCCTGATTGTGCACCTGGCAACTGTGCTGGAGCGAGGCGGGCACCAGGGGCGCTTTCTAGTCAGCGGCGAGGTGCGACAGCGCGTGCAGAAGCATTATCCACGTGAGCTGGATGTGTGTCGGCGGGCCTGGCAGGTCTTAGGCAGCCAGGTGGGGCGGACCCTGCCGGAGGAGGAGGCGTATAATATCGTAGGTATTTTGCGCCAGGTAGATATATTCATCAATCCGAATTTACCAATACGATAGTTAAAGTTGTGTGTAGTCGATAGTTCAAATTAAGGAAGCTTCCCCGATTTACAGGAAGGCAATCCCAAACCATAGGCGCTCGATAAATCGGGCGCCTATGGTTAGAAAGCGTTCCACTTTGGGGTGCACAGTAACGCACAGATGGGAGGGGAGAAGTGTGCTATGTGTGTAGCACACTAATTGGCATGAGACTTGCAGTAATAGAGAGTAGGAAAAACAACCTGGTCCGTAGTGTGCTAGAAAGCAACCACCAGGCACCAAACATCCACACGACGTGGCAGAAGGGTTTCGTATGGTTCAAGTCCTGATTGTGTGTAGCTGGGGGATGTCAACAAGCCTCCTGGTGGAAAGTATGCTAGCTGTGGCACAGGAACAACATTTTGCACTGAGCGTTGAGGCATTGAGCGCGGGCGAGTATACGTCCAGAGTGGACGAATGCGATATCGTCCTGCTTGCGCCTCAGATCCGTCATCTGCGTAAGAGCATAGAGAAGATCGCTAATGAGGCTGGTAAGCCAGTCGCTATGATCGAGCCTTTTCATTACGCGACGATGAACGGGGAGGCAGTGCTAGAACAGGTCCAACAGATCCTCTCCGGTGTGGGAGAAGAGTAGCTCGTTATTGAGCAAGGCAGGCAAGGCGTGAACAGGGCAATGGAGCGAATAAGCGAGATTTTTGAGCGCTATTTTGTGCCTCCGTTGGGGGCCATCGCAAGTAGTATCTACTTGCAGGCGATTCGCGACGCCTTCATTATCTTCACGCTGCCACTCATCATCGCGGGAAGCCTGTTTCTCATCATCGCCAATCCGCCCATTGGAGCACTGGCCGAGTGGCTGAAGCCGTACCAGGACGCGATCCTGGTGCCGTATGAGCTTTCATTCGGGTTGATGGCCCTGTTCCTGGCCTTTGGCGTGGCGCATAGCCTGGCGCAGTACCGGCGTACGGAGGCGGTTCAGCCGGGAATCCTGGCCATGGTGGTCTTTCTGATCGCCAATGTGCCAGTGACGGATCTCAATGAGCTGAAACTGGGGCAGATTCTGCCTTCACTGGGGGTCAGGGTCTGCTGGTGGCTATTCTGGTGGGTATTGGCACCACAGAGGTGGTGTACTGGTTTCGCAATTCGCGCTATACCATTCGCCTCCCCAAGACGGTGCCGCCAAACGTGAAGCGGGCCTTTGAAGCGCTGGTACCCACACTTTTTCTAATCACCGTGATCTGGTTACTGGAGTGGTTTATCAGCTCCCATACGATTATCGCGGATGGGAAGACACAGCAGCTTACACTCCCGCTATTACTCATGGAGGTCTTCAAGCCACTGGTCGTGGTGCAGGATAGTTATCCAGCGGCGATTTTGGAGATCATCCTGATGATGTTGCTCTGGTCGGTAGGCATTCATGGCATGAACATTGTTACGGCAATCGCCCTGCCATTCTGGCTTACCACGATCTCAGCTAATGCCACAGGAGGACATGGCATCGTTACCGAGCCATTCTTCCACATCTTTTCGCACCTGGGTGGATCGGGAGCCACCTGGCCGCTCGTGATCTATATGCTGCGCTCACGTTCGTCGCAGCTACGCACGGTAGGCCGCGTCGCCCTGGGTCCTGCGATCTTTAACATTAACGAGCCGGTCACCTTTGGTGTGCCGATGGTGCTCAATCCATTGATGATGATACCGTTTATCCTGGTACCCATCATCGTGGTGAGCATCAATTACCTGGCGTTCTCGCTGGGGCTCGTGCATGTACCGATCGTGATGCAGCCATTCACCGTTCCCGTCGGAATAAGCGGGTTTATCGCCACTGGAGGAGACTGGAGAGGCAGTGTCCTGCAAGGCGTCAATCTCGTGATTTCCGCTTTAATATATTACCCGTTTTTCAAGTCCTGGGAACGTATTCTGGTAGAGCGTGAAGAACAGGCGACACAGAAGGAGGCTGAACCCGCGCGTGTAGCGGTAAAACCTGCTAAAGTGATGTCTGGCTGAGGCGCCGCGCTGCATAAGCACGCGCTTATATATCATGGTACCGGAAGAAGGGAGGTAATGAGCGGCAGAACGCCTTTTTGTAAGTGTCCGGGTATGCCTGGATAGGGACTTATCCCAAACATTTATCGTTCGATGATGAACGGCACATGCGAACATTCGATGCTCTCAATGAAGTTGGGTTTCCATTGGAAGGGAACCAAGCACAAGCAATTGGAAGGAAAAGATTCAGCGATGAAAGTATTTCGTCAGCGCAAGCCCCTTTACGCGCTCTTCGCCATGCTCGTTTTGACGATGCTCCTGGCGGCCTGCGGCAACAGCAACAGCGGCGACAACTCCGGCAGCAACACCGGTAGCAGCAGCACCGCCAACGGCAAAGGTTGTAAAAATGTCGGCGTCCTGCTCCCCGAGACTGCCAGCTCCGAGCGCTGGGACAGCAAAGATCGTCCTCTGTTGACCGACGCCATCACGAAGGCAGTGGGCCAGGCGCCTCAGTTCTACAATGCTGAGGGGGATGCCACCAAGCAGCAGAACCAGGCCGACACCGCCCTGACCAAGGGTGCCTGTATCCTGGTCGTCGCGCCTTTTGATGGTCAGGCCGCGGCCGCGATCGTCGCCAAAGCGAAGTCCCGTGGCGTTCCCGTCATTGCCTATGACCGCCTGATTCAGTCCAAGGACCTCAACTACTACGTCTCCTTCGACAACGTCAAAGTTGGTGAGCTCCAGGGTCAGTACATCGTCGACCACTACAAGGACTACACCAAGAATGGCACCAACATGGTCATGATCAACGGTGCCCAGACCGACAACAACGCTATCCTCTTCCGCCAGGGTGCCCTGAACAAGCTCCAGCCCCTGGTCGACGCCAAATCATTGACCAAGGTCTATGATCAGTACACCCCAGCCTGGGACAACGACAAGGCCCGTACCGAGATGGACGGCGCCCTCAATGCCCAGAACGGCAACGTTCAGATCGCTTATGTCGCCAACGACGGTATGGCCAACTCCGTCATCGCCGCGCTGAAGGCCAAGCAGCTCAATGGTAAAGTACTGGTCACTGGCCAGGACGCGACCGTTGCTGGCTTGCAGAACATCATCCTGGGCGACCAGATGATGACTGTCTACAAAGCTATCAGCAAAGAGGCGCAGGCCACCGCTGACCTGGTGAAGGCCATCTCTGATGGTACCGACACAGCTAGCGTCACCAATGGCGCGACCACCAAGACCGCCGATGGTGGTTCGGTCCCCTCGGTTCTCGAGCAGCCCGTCGCAATCGACAAGACCAACGTCAAGACCGTTCTCGATGACAACTATGTCACCAAGGGCGATCTGTGCAAAGGTCTGCCCGCGGGTGCCGGCGGCATCTGCTAGTCAGCCTCACGCAAGGAAGAGCTGGCGACTCGCAAGAGTTGTCCACTCTTCCCCTCTTTCAGATGGTGCGCGATGGACTCCGCGAGGTGAGAGCCTCTAGCGGAGTCTATCCCTGAGTAAACATAATAGTCGAGCAATTTGGGAGGGTTCTATGGCTGATCAAGTGGCGCGGGAGTCATCAGCGGCCTTCGGTGGCAGACCAGCAGGACAGCCGATTTTGCAGATGCGTGGCATCGGCAAGCATTTTGGCGCGGTACGCGCACTAAATAATGTAGATTTTGAGGTCTATCCAGGAGAGGTTGTGGCCCTGGTTGGCGATAACGGCGCAGGCAAATCGACCCTGGTCAAAGCGATTTCAGGCGTTCAGCCAGCCGACGGAGGTGAAGTCTTTGTCAACGGGCAACAGGTCACACTTAGCAGTCCACAGACCTCCAACCGCCTGGGTATTGAAACCGTGTACCAGGACCTGGCGCTATGCGATAACCTGGATGTCGTCTCTAACCTGTTCTTAGGGCATGAGTTGACCACAGTGGGAGCTCTCTCGGAGATCGAGATGGAGCGCCGCAGCCTGGAGGTATTGCGCACCCTGGACGTCAAACTGCCTTCGGCACGCGCCATTGTCTCCACGCTTTCAGGTGGACAGCGCCAGTCGATCGCCGTTGCCAAGACCATTCTACGCAACGCGAAGGTCGTGCTTCTCGACGAGCCGACCGCGGCCCTGGGCGTCGCGCAGACCAGGCAGGTTCTCAATTTGATCAGGCGCCTGCGCGAGCAGGGTCTGGGTGTTGTAGTCATCTCACACAGCATGGCCGACGTCTTCGAGGTCGCGGACCGCATCATTGTCATGCGTCTGGGGCAGCGCGTGGCCACCTTTGACGCCAATACTACCACTAACGAGCGTGTCATTGCCGCCATTACAGGCGCGGAATTTGGCAAGTCAGCCTCTAACGGCAACGGCGTACCGGGAGGAAAGTAAGAATCATGAGCGATGTAGTAGAAAAGCCCAACACCCGGGGCACAAGCGCCGCGGGCAGTGTTGAGCGAGCAGAATATACACAGAAGCGGTCCCTGGGACAACTGTTGCGAGGCGACCTCGGTTTTCTCCCAGTCATGCTCACACTTGTACTTGTCGTTGTCTACTTTACCATCACCACGGATGGTCTGTTCCTCAAACCAGCAAACCTGTCAGACCTGCTGCAACAGATTGTCAACATTGGTATTGACGGCCTGGGCGTGACCCTGGTGCTGTTGCTTGGCGAGGTCGACCTCTCGTTGGCGGCGGTGGGTACCTTTGGCGCGGTCGTGACAGGTGTGCTCTCGACACGCATGGGCGTGGATCCCTACGTCGCGATGGCGGCGGGCATTCTGGTAGGCGCATTGGCCGGATTTATTAACGGTCTCTTTATCGCAGTATTGCGCGTCCCCTCATTCATCGTCACCCTGGCGGGTTCAATCGGGTACGCGGGTCTCTTACTGTACCTGCTCAATGGGCAGTCAACCTTGATCGTGCATGACCCGGTGATTGTCTCCATCGCGGGCACCCCTTTCAGCTTCTTGCCGGACTGGCTGGGAGTTGGCGCACCAACCGCCATCCTGATCCTGTACGCGATCTGGCAGATCATTGAGCAGATGCGGCGCAAGCAGCAAGGGTTGCGCGTGAAGTCAACCTTGAGCCTGGTAGCCAACATCGTGATTCCCTTCGTCATTGTCGAGGGCGTAATCGCCGTCCTGGAGAACACCCCAGGACCAGTCAATGGCACCTTCCTGGGAGTGCCAAATAGCGTCGCCATCTTCTTTGGCCTGCTCCTGGTAATGTGGCTCATCATGACGAAGACGCGCTTTGGACGCCACGTCTACGCGGTGGGTGGCAACATGGAGGCCGCGCGTCGCGCTGGTATTAACGTCGTCCTCATCCGTATCGTGGTCTTCACCCTCTGCTCGGCCTTTGCCGCCCTGGGAGGTATCCTCGCCGCTTCGCGCGCCACGGCTGTCGCCAGCGCCGTCAGCCCGACGCTGACCCTGCAGGCAATCGCCGCAGCCGTTATTGGTGGCGTGAGCCTCTTTGGTGGTCGTGGCACTGTCTGGGCCGTCGTGCTGGGCGCACTGATTATTGGTGGCCTGGAGAATGGTCTGGACCTGCGTAGCCAGGGTACCGACATCAAAGAGATCGTTGAAGGTATCGTCCTGGTCCTGGCTGTGACCGCCGACGCGCTGGTACGCCGCGCGCAGTCTCGCAGCAGCAGCGGACGCTAAGAGAAAGATAGTGAATGATATAATGGGGCATGGCGGCCACTGGCCGCCATGCCCCATTATATCATTCACAGAAGGTGGTAAGAGTTTGTGTTCTATCTGGCATTGAAGCGTTTTGTGGGAATCTTCTTTAACGTCCTAAATGTGGGGCTTGGTGGCAACCTCCCTCCATTTGCCTGTGTCTGCGTGATCGTGGAAGAGGACGGCAAGTTCCTGGTTGTAGAGCGACCAGAGGGCGAGACGGCCTTTCCTGGAGGCTTTATGCGCTGGCGTGAGCAGCCTGAGCAGACGGCACGACGCGAGTGCCTGGAGGAGACGGGGCTTGAGGTCGAGGTGCATGAAATTGTTAGCTATGCGACCATCAGCAGTCCGGCCTTCAATCGCCTGAGCACGGTCAACTTGATCTTTCGCGGGTGCCACGTAGGCGGGGAGCTGCACCCCAGCATCGAGGGGCGGCCAGCCTGGTTGACGCGGGAAGAGTTGGAGCCGAGGTTGGATGGTTTTTATTTGCATATTTATCAGGATTATAAGCGGCATAGAACGTAGGACGGCTCGTGCTTTAGCAGCGCCGTTATTATTTATAGGTATTTTATTACTAATAAAGTATAAAGAACATTTAAATACTTATTAGCAGAAGGCGCTATATACTCACTATTAGAAAGTATTATAAATTTGCGCAAGCAAAAGGGATGGCTGAAATGAAAAAACGAGTAAACAAATTTTTCTACTTTGGTATGCTCGCGTTTGTTCTTGCCAGTTTATTAGTGATGGGTCCGCCGCCCCGGCATAGTCATGCCGATGGAGCGGGCAAGCTGATCGTCATTAGTTTATCGGAGCAGACTCTGTATGCGTATGAGGATGGGGAAGAGGTGTTTGAGACTGCTATCACAAGCGGACAACCGGCCCTCCCGACCCCCACTGGTAATTTTAGCATCTTTAATAAGCAGAGTCCGACGACATTTTACTCGCCCTGGGGGAAAGATTCGCCCTACTACTATCCACCGACCACGGTGAGCTACGCGATGGAGTTCGCGAGTGGCGGCTACTTTATCCACGATGCCCCCTGGCGCAACGAGTTTGGTCCAGGCACCAATAGCGAGCACTATGAGGAAGAGAGCGACCAGACGGTGACGGGCAGCCACGGCTGCGTCAATATGTCCGTAGATGACGCAGGCTGGCTCTACAACTGGGCACCGATTGGGACGCCTGTGCAGATCACGGAGTAAATAAAAAGACATCGCCCGCTGTGAGAAGCAGTCGAGAGAGTGAGTGCAGGCTTACGCTCTCGGCTGTTTCATTTTTGGGGAAGCAGATTCTGAAGGCAAGCTTTTAGGCAAATAGCTGCTATCTATTCAGCTTATTTCAAGTAGTACACTTCATTATAATATGTAATAGCAGATACAACATATAATAGCAGGTGTGAAATATGTATACCGCATTATGTGGCTTGAGGGAGAGACGATGGATGTTGTAAACGAATCTTCAGCCGTGAATGATGATAATGCTCCTGGTAATCGAACCTTGCTGGCTCGCTTTATTCCAGGGCTGCCCTCCATTGAGATCAGTACCAACGTCGATCGTGAGAAACAGCTCTGTCCGCTCTCACTCACTGCCCCAGAGATCAATATCGGACGTCATCCCTCCAATGAGATTGTAATCAATTGCCCAACCGTCTCTAGCTTCCATGTACAGATCATTCGTGATAATAAGCAACTGACTTTGATCCATCCGCATCCGAAGCGCCATCGCACCTTGAATGGTCTGACCTTTCAGGGCCGTACCTTTCAGGGTGATGAGCAGTTCCGCCGTGTATTACAACGCGGCGATATCTTCCGCATCGGTGATGAAAACGGTACCTTTGCATCGCTGATCTATAATGATGGTTCTGGAGAGGAACAGGAACCGACTCCACAGATGCCGCCTATTCAATTGGGTGAGCCAGTCATTACACTGGGTCGTGCGAGCGATAACCGGGTTGTCCTCCAGCATCCTCAGATCTCGGCCCATCATGCGCGGCTTGAATTGCTACCGGGTGGCGGCTACCGTATTATCGATCTCAATAGTACCAATCATATCTATGTAAATACTGAGCGCGTCCATACCCACCAGATTCTTGCGAATGACGATATCATTCGCATCGGTCCCTACAAATTTACGTATAGCGGTAATGAGCTGACGCAGCAGGATGAGAGCCATGGTGTCCGCATCGATGCGATCAATCTGCGTAAAGAGGGGAACAAGCATGTTATTCTGCTCGATAATATCTCACTGGTCATCCCGCCGCGTAAGTTCGTTGCCCTGGTCGGTGGTTCCGGTACCGGTAAGTCTACGCTCATGGATGCGCTAAACGGCTTGCACCCTGCACATAGTGGCTCAGTCCTCTATAACGGCCAGGACTACTATGCCAATCTGGCAGCGTTTAGTTCACAGCTCGGCTATGTTCCGCAAGAAGATATTATCCATCGCGAGCTGACGGTGGAGCGCGCTCTGTACTATGCGGCGAAGCTTCGTCTGCCACAAGACTTCACTGAGGCACAGATCAATGAACGCATTGATGAGGTGCTGGACGATGTTGAGATGCAGTTCCGCCGTGGTCTGCTGGTGAGCAAGCTCTCTGGTGGACAACGGAAACGTGTCTCGATTGCGCTGGAACTGCTGGCCAAACCCAGTATCTTCTTCTTAGATGAGCCAACTTCTGGACTCGATCCCGGTCTGGACCGTAAGATGATGATGCTATTGCGTAAGCTGGCAGATAAAGGGCATACGATCGTCCTGGTGACACATGCAACGAATAACATCAATGCGTGTGACTACATCTGCTTCCTCTGCCAGGGTGGTCGGGTCGCCTACTTTGGTCCACCGAATGAGGCCAGAGACTTCTTTGGGAAGACCGACTTCGCTGAGATCTATAGCGCGCTAGAACCAACCGAGGAGCATCCGGAGATCCCAGCCGAGGCTGAGATCCGCTTCAGACAGTCGCCCGATTATCAGAAGTATATAGCTATCCCCACGCAGCAGCGCCAGAGCCTCGCGAATAGTCAGGGGAATCCCGCTGCGAAGACGCTCAAGCATGTCAAGCGCGGCAATCCGTGGAAGCAGTTTATACTGCTGAGTATCCGCTATCTAGAGCTGATCTATAACGATAAAGTGAATCTGGCAATCCTGGTCCTTCAAGCTCCGATCATTGGTGCACTACTCTTTGGGCTATCGGTACATGGGATGTTTGACGCGAATAAGATCGCGACCTGCGCGACGCATGTGCAACCGGCAGATGTGCATTCAGCACCGACAACCGATTGTACCTATCTGGTCAATTTCTTGAAGACGCCTCAAGGTCAGCAGTTTGCCGCGAGTAAGAATATGACCGTGGATCAGGTACTGGACGCTGCTATTCTCCCTGTATCAGGTCAGGATGCACAGAAGATCCTTTTCATTATGGCGTTTGCTTCGATTATGTTTGGCTGTCTGAATGGCGCTCGCGAGCTCGTCAAGGAGGCACCCATCTATCGCCGTGAGCGCTCGGTGAACCTGGGTCTGATGCCTTACCTCTGCTCGAAGTTTGTGGTACTGGGCGCCTTTAGCCTGGTGCAGAGCCTGGTCCTGGTTGGTGCAATCGCGCTCTTTACGCCTTATAGCAATAGCGTCTTCTTACCGCCGTTCCTGGAGATCTATATCTCGCTCGCTCTGACCGGTATCGCGGGCTTGATGACCGGGCTGCTTATCTCTGCGCTCGTGCCCAATAACGATCGCGCTATGAGTATCGTCTCCCTGGCACTGATCCCGCAGGTCATCTTCTCAGGAACGATCTTTAATCTAGATCAACCGAAGTTCCTCCAGATACCCGGTGCCCTCTTCGCTGCTCGTTGGGCGATGGCGGCCATGGGTACCACCGCTGGTATTCATGCCAACAAGGTTGAAGCTGACAACTTCTCGTTTGTCAGTACGATCTTCTCAAGTGTCAATGGTAATATGCATGCTCAGGCCTTGCAACATCTACTGCTCTGCTGGGGAGTATTGGTAGTTATCACCGTTGTGCAGGCGCGGATCATCGCCTGGTGTGTCAAGCGAAAAGATATCCGCCATTAATGGTCTTTGCTCTGCTTGATTGGTTGGGTTGAGTATATTACTACAAAAGCGGCCAAGCAAGCAACGAGTGTAGCTGAAAAGCTGTAGCAAGCGGCATTGTAACTTAACCGATGGTTTTGCAGATGTGAGGAAGTATAGTTTTGTAGAATCTGCAAAACCTATGGGTAAAATGTGTCATTATTCCAATATCTTTGCAGTGTACTGGACGCATATACTTTCAGTAAAAAGCCCCTTCTTAAGCTCAAAATTTAAGAGTGAAAGGAAACGCTTTTTGACAATTTGGACGCATATACTTTCATGAAGTTAAAAATGGATGCATAAACCTTCAGAAAGTCTCTGATAAACAGGCTCTCCCGCAATTCATGTGAAAGATGAGCTTATCAAGTGCATGTCCTTTTTCAGAACTTGCTTGTAGAGCATACAAACTTTTGTCTGATCGTTTTTATTGCAGCGCTTATCACGCAAAGTGCGGGATAGCCCAAATATCGGGCTCTGGACATACTTTATCTGATGGTGCTAGACAAGCGCTAAAATATTTTAGATTTTAATTCATATCTGAATCAGCATCTATCCCTATTATGAGAATAGGAATATCTACACTTGACAGTCCTCTATTCTCTAAATCCCAGATACATTGCTCAAAATTAGTAACGCCGGTAGACATCTCACGAGCAAAAGCCTTAACCGGAATAATTATTACTCCACAAGTAATTTTCTTCTGAGCAGCAAAGAGAGGCATTTTTAGGAATATATTATATCCAAATGAATCGTATGGTCCAAATTGGACTTCTAAACCCAAAAGATTTTTAGCAAAATCAATTTCTCTGCTAGGGCTTTTACCTGGTCTTCCTTCTGGAGTTAAAGGCTTATAACCTTCAACATAATGGGTTATTGAAAAACCGCCTTTCATTAAGCAACGCTCCCAGCCTCTAGCTTCAAGTTGTGCTTCGAAAGCTTCATTGATTAGTCTTGGACTATAAAGTAACTTCCCCTCTCTTCCTTTTTCTTTACTCATCTTCTTTTTACATTCTTCCGCGTTTATTTCGGATATAGCTTTCTGGATCTCCAAGAGTTCATTTTGTCTGCTTTGTGCTATACGATCTTTCCCCTCATTAATTGAAAAAGTCGCAGCAATGCGCATTGGAACACCTACCTTTTAGGCCATACTACTCTTATATTTTATACAAACACATTACTTTAAGGATTAAAGCTCTTATTAGAATTAAAAGTAAATTGGCCTTGTATTATACTCCCTACACGTATCACCTTCTCAGGTCCTTTATCAAAATGTTCTACTTGTCTTAACGCGATTTTATTCGTTGGCAAATCTATAGATGCAGTAAAGCTTCTGGGTACTTGGCAGCAACTACACTCAATTTCAAGTACGCAATTAACACGCGTATAAACCGGCGCAGCTTGATATTCTCTAGCTTGCAGAACCAGTCCTTCCGATGTTGGGGTATCAGTGATCTCCTTCACTTCTATTTTTTGCTTGGCTTCTACAGTAACATCTTCCTCGTATTTTATTTTTCCTGAAAGGGTAAATTTATGTTCAAGAGCAGACTCAACGGTACTTACTAAGGTTCCTATTTTCAAACCAGTTTTATTTACAACCTCCGCATCTATCCCATATTCATAAGACAAAGTAACGTGGCGGCTAATATTCATTTCTTGTGTTGAGCTCACATTCCTCTGAGCATACAACTCAGTACGCCAATCCTGCTCCCGAATATAGGGATCGATAATAGAGCTAACACGTAAAAGTTTCAAAGTGTTACGAGCGCCAAATTTTATCCACGCTAGCCTGCTTGATAAGACTTTATCAACTTTAATATTATACTTGGCAGCTTCATCCATATCGTATCGTTCTATTGCTCTTCTTAAGGTCTGAACGAGCTCGGCATGGGTGTTTAGTTTATCTATAAAACCAAAGAATTGTAGTTTAACTAAGTCGAATGCATTCAATTTCTGAGGATACGCAGTTACCATAATACATGGTATAGTCAATTTTAAATCTTCTCTGATATGTCGTACTAACTCTACACCTTTCATAGTAGGCATTTCTTGATCAGTAACTAACACTTTTATTGGATAGTCATGTAGTATATTAAGTGCTTCTTGTGAGTTATCCGCTAAAAAAGGCTCTATATCAAGGTTAAGCCTAACTTCATTCCCCAAATTCTCTAAAAATAGTCTGTCATCTTCCACTATGAGAATATCTTGCGACATGAGATCCTCCAAATAACTAATAAACTTCTTCAGGCTTAAATTCAATTTTAAATGTTGTTTGGTCCTGTTTAGACAAAGCTAAATCAATTTTACCATTGACAGATGCCAGACATTTTCTTGCAATTGAAAGCCCAATTCCTCTACCAGTTTTTTTCGTCGTAAAGCCAGGCATAAAAATCTTATCTTGGTCTTGAGGAGGTATGGGTTTGCCATTGTTAGAAATGTCTATTGATATGTTTTTATTCAATGAGTCAGCCCTGACATCGATTCTTATTTTTCCATCAAAACCTATTTCTTGATATGCATTCTCTAATACAGACATAAGAGCCATCAACAAGTTGGCTGGGTAATATTTTACTTCTGGGATATTGTCAGCATAAATAGTAGGCTCTACGCGCTCCTGCGCATCTACTGTTACCATTCGTACTGCTTTACGTATTAGCATTTCTACCGAAAATCTTTCAGCAACCCCCGGGAAAAACCCTGCACCATGCTGAAGTATAGTTTTTACCATTTGTAAAGACAGGGCGGCATTATCAAGGGATGAAAGCAGTAATTTTGCCTCTTTTGACTGAACACCGTTTTCTCTTAAAACCGTGACAAATTTTTCTTTTACATTTCCAACGGCGGATTCAGCAGAAGCAATCGGAGGACCCAAGACATGAGTAAACTCATTTGAAATCTGCTGGTAAATTAATAACTTGTCACCGAAAGAAGACTCAGAGATTTTAGAGGGCTGAGATGATATATGATCAGCAGGAACTATGTTACGCGATAAATTTTCTGCCAGCTCTCTCAGGTCGCGAATGGCAACTTGAGTTCTATCTTCAGAAGAGGTCACAGATAAGGATGATGAGATCTGGCTCAGTTCTCGCACCGATGATTTAATTTCTTGAGCTAATACGGATGCATCTCGAAGAGCTTTCATGGAATATCTAATCTCATCAACCATATCATTGAGATCCAAAGTAATGTGTCTGTTTTCCACTACAGTTTTCTCAAGATAGTTCTGATAAGAAGTTAATGATTCAATTCTATCCATCAATTTTAAAAGAAGGTCTTTATCTTCCATAATAGGGCGATCATTTTTGCTATCGTCGCGATTAAGTATCTCAGCCATACGAGATATTTTTTTCGAAGTATCTCTTTCACTTCGTAAGACTCTATTGCTAAAATAAGCCGCTAATGTGGAGATAATAGCTGCTGCAGCTGGTAAGATAAGTAATATAAGCGTATCAAAAGAAGCCATAAATATCTCCTATTGCTCTTACAAGGTTGTGAAATTCCTAACAAGCAAAATATATCAGTTTTTATGAATAAAAACAATAAATGGCGCAATCTTGTGCTTAAGTTAATTTTGCTCCAGTTGCAAGACATAACAGCAGAATTAGAAGAAGCAACCCATGACACAACTGTCCTCTATAAACCAAGCCTTTCATAAAATCTTTTTTTGCTAAAAGAGATTTATATTGTAAGTAATAGTATACAAGATTTTAAGTGCATGATAGAATACGTGAAATGATATAAAATGGCAAAACTTAGCACATCTGCTAGCAAGGGAGAGGGCATGCGAGAGGAATTTCTTGAGCTACGCCTGGAGGGAGAGCCAGCCTCTGGAGAGTATCGGCTGATCTCTGGCCCCACAACGTACACTATCACCTTCAATCCAGAGGCAAACTTTGCCTTTAGCGATGGCTTGCGCCATCTGGAGCGCGTGCTGGTGGGAGAGGAGGCCCGGGCTGATCTCTTGCGTGATCTGGGCAGCTGGCTCTGGCGGGCGCTATTGCCGGAAAGCGCACCCCAACAGGAACGTGAGGTGCTAGTCCAAGCCTTGCGCTCAGCGCATACCACCCTGCTACTCACGCTTCCTGAGACGCTTGCCAGGCTTCCTTGGGAACTCCTGTACAATCCTGAACAGACAGGAAAGAGCGGATTTCTGGCCCTGCGCCGTCCGCTCATAAGGCGAAGCTCCTCCGAGGCCACGGTGGATATGCTGAAGCCGCCCTTGCGTGTCCTGCTGCTTGTCTCCTCGCCGCCGGGCCTAGGCGATGACTCACGCGTGGATGTGGAAAGTGAGCGGGCAGCGGTCGAACAAGCTGTGCGCGAGGCGCGCGAGGCCGGGTATTTGCACCTGCTGGTAGAAGATATCGTGACGCCCCAGCGTGTACAGCGCCACCTTGTTCGCTTTAAACCGCATATTGTGCACTATATCGGTCATGGCGTATATAGCGAGTCCAGCGGGGGCCTCCTGCTATGGGAGGATGAGCAGGGCAATGAGTCGCCCATCAGCGCCGAGCGCTTCGCCGACCTCCTGCGTCCCCGCAACCTGTGCGCCGTGGTGCTGCACGCTTGCCAGACGGGAAAGAGCCACGCGCGGGCTGAGATGCGCGGCATCGCTGAGGCCCTCATCACAGAAGGCATCCCCGCCGTCCTCTCGCAGCAGTCCAGCCTCACCTATGAATCGAGCCAGCACGCCAGTGAGGCCTGGTACACGGCCCTGACAGCGGGCCAGAGTTTTGCCGAGGCCCTCTTCGAGGTGCGCCAGGCCCTCTCCCAAGCGGAGCGCCCCGACTGGGCCGTACCCATCCTGCAAGGAACCAGGGGTTGCCTCACCCCGCTCCTCGACGACGCGGCTGCTCCCGGCCCCACTGATCCCTTGCTGACAAGCACAGGGGCCGCCAGCGACGTTCCCACGCCCACGGGCGTCTTCGTCGGACGCCACCGTGAGCTGCGCGAGCTGCGCCTCATGCTGGAGAGCGCGCCCGGTAGCGGTCCCGTGATGGCGCTGATTACCGGGCCAGGCGGCGTGGGCAAGAGTACGCTGGCCGCGCAGGCCATCACGCGCTACGGTGGCACATACAAAGCCGCGCTCACCCTGCACTGCCAGGGCTACCAGAGCATCGACCTGTTCCTCCAACGCATGGGCGAGTTCTTCAAACGCCTAGGCGTTCCGGGCTTCCTGGAGCAATGCCTGCCCGATCCTAAATTGAGCACGGAGGCAAAGATCGAGGAGGCTATCGCGGCCCTCAATGCGGCGGGTCCCCTGCTCCTGGTCATCGACAACCTGGAGAGCGTGCAGAGCGACGACCAGGCCATAAGCGATCCAATGCTACTCTATCTCCTGCGTAAGCTGCTCACCAACCTGCGCAGCGGGCGAGTGCTTGTCACAGACCGCTACGCCATCAAAAACCTGCTGCCGCAGGGGAAGTTCGCCGCCAATCTGCGCCACCTCGACCTCGATGACCTCAGCCGCTACGAGACCAACCAGCTCCTGCTGCGCCATCCCGCCCTGGCACAACTGGGCGAGACAGTCCGCGCAACCCTGCTCGACGAGTTCGGCGGCCTCCCCTACGTCTACGATCTGCTCAGCAGCAGTGCCGCCAGCCAGAGCCTCGACCTGCTCATTCAAGACGTCCAGGGCCGCATCACTCAGGCCCGCAAGCAACGCTCAGCCCAGGAATGGCAAGCCGTGCGCCAACAGGTCATCGAGTTCGCTGCCCTCGACGCCACCGTCCAACGCCTCTCCGAGCCATCCCGCACCCTCCTGGCTCAGCTCAGCGTTTTACAGCGCCCGCTCCCCCTCCTCGCCATCGAGGACAGCCTTAGTGCTCCTCGCAGTGCCTGGCAACCCCTCCTCGACTGGTCCCTGCTACGCTATGATACCTATGAGCAGAAATATCACCTCCACAGCCTGACTCGGCGTTACGCCGAAGACTTCCTCGAAGAGCAATCCCGTAAGCAAACCCAAGCACAACTGGCGATCTGGTATGAGAATTATGCGGATCGGGAATCTAATGCACTTCCTGACTACCTTGAAGCGCATCGCCTCCTGCGCGCAGCGGGCAAAGTATATGAGGCAGGGGAGTTGGTGTCGAAACTCTCAGGACAGCTTAGACGCTTTGGGCTCTATCCCCTTCTGCATACTCTGAGTATTGTAACTTTGGATGACATTCAAAATGACTATGAACAGTTACAAGCTAGCATGTTACATATATTAGGTATTTTGTCCTATGTCCAAGGGGAGTATAAGGAGGCACGAGGATTCTATAGGAAGAGTCTAGATATAACTGAGCAGTTGAGAGATCAAAGAGGACGTGCAGCTAATTTGTATCAGTTAGGGGTATTGGCAAAGGATCAGGGAATGCATGAGGAGGCACGCAGATTGTGTGACGAGAGCCTGGAAATAGCCAAGGAGTTAAAAGATTGGAAAGGGCAAGCAGTTGCTTTGTACCAGTTAGGAGTACTGGCACAAGACCAAGGAGAGTATGAAGAGGCACGGAGGTTGTATGGCGAGAGCCTAGAAATCAAAGAGCGATTGGGGGACCAAGAAGGACGAGCCTACGTTCTATATCAGTTAGGGATAATGGTAAAGAATCAGGGGAAGTATGAGGAAGCACGGAGGTTGTATAGCGAGAGCCTGGAAATTTTTAGCCAGTTGGGGGATCAGAGAGGGCAAGCAAATATTTTATATCAGTTAGCGATGATTTCAAAGAATCAAGGGAAGTATGAGAAAGCGCGAAGGTTATATGGCGAGAGTCTGGAAATCAAAGCACAACTGGGAGACCAGGTAGGGCAAGCAAATATTTTGCAACAATTAGGAATAATCGCGCAGAATCAGGGAGAGTATGAGGAGGCGCGCAAATTGTATAATAAGAGTTTGGAGATAGCTGAGCGGCTGGGGAACCAGGATGCTCGATTTAACTCACTTGGGCAACTAGGAACGCTAGCGCAACTTCAGGGAGAGTATGAGAAAGCACAAAAGTTATATAGAGAGAGCCTAGAAATAGTTGAGCGATTGGGAGACAGACGAGCGCGAGCAGTTATTCTGCATGATTTGGGGAATGTGTCTCATTTGCAAGGAGAGTATAAGGAAGCACAAAGATTGTACGAGGAGAGTCTGGAGGTATTTAACCAATTGGAATATCAAGATGGACGCGCCAGTTCACTCGGACAGTTAGGAGTACTAGCATATGAGCAAGAAGATTATAAAAATGCTTTGACTTATATGATCCAGTCTTACATTATCTTTACTGATTTAGGATCTCCTAAGCGTACTTCTGTCCAAAAAACAATTGCAAAAATACGCTACCACATGGACGAAGAAGAATTTCGGACACACTGGCAGGCGCTGACTGTTGACCAACCTTTGAGTGATATAGATGAGGAAGAGACTACAGAAAATGACGAAGATATTGTTTTGACGCTTGAGGAACTGCCAAGTTATGTTGCCTCTTTCATTTCACAAGGGACAGATGAGCAACAACAGCAACTTGCAACAAACCTCTTTGAAGCACAACAACAGCTTTCGCCAGAAGACGCCCCCGAAGCTCTTTTCCTAAGATACCTAGTCGCGGCCCTACGAGGCAAAATACCAGAAGCGGAGAAGTTGGAAGCTCCATTTACGGAGTTGTGGCAACAACTTGAGGAGATGCTGAACACTGCATCAGTTGAAGCAAGTAAGCATGAGGAAGAGAAACATAATGAAGCAGACTGAAAAAGTGATTCGGTTCATTTGCGTGTATGCAGACTGTAAAAAAGAAACAGAAGTGATTATAAAAGTTGCTCGAGCCCTCCCAACTCAGAGTAAGGACGTGGCGAAGGTATATTATTGTGAGCACTGCAACCGGGCCAATAAGATTGAAGTGCCCGATAATATAGACAAACATATATTTATCCTGGGCAAGGATAAAGGCTTTATACGCTATACGAACGAGGGCATTCCGCTCTTACAGGGGGAGATGAACCTATGACAACTCCGCTTCAGGGGCAGCAATTCAACCCAGAGGAGGAGAAGATCCTTGAGGAGATGACCACGCACTGGCGCAGCGTATGGAATGCGGCTCCAGTACAAGCGCTCACACGGATCGAAGATGCTGCCAAGCAGATGATTATGGTCACGACGGGGCTTCAGGGACTGTATGTGACCCTGGTCGTTTTCAGCACCATCCATGTACAGATAATGGTCGCCCCCGGAGGACTACCTGGAGTGATCATCTTGCCCCTGTTCTGCTCGCCTGTGCTCTGCTGGCTGGTCAGTCTCTTCTACGCCACGCGTGTCTTCGTCCCGCGCATACAGCCAGGCATCGACTTCAACGAGATCAGTGTCAGCGCGTGGCGCAAGGTCAAGGAGACCTATGGTCGCGCCAACGAGGAGAAGTTGCGCTGGCTCCAGTTCTCGCACCGCTGGCTCATTGCCAGCTTTATTTTCGTTCTGCTCTCCATCGTGGTCTTCCTCGTGCTCCCATCACCTCCCGCGACGCCCACCGAACCAACCCGAATCATCATTCTGACACCAACTCCGCAGCCCTGATCACTATATCGGCTGATACCGAATCATCCTGTAAGAGGCGCAAAGGGTTCTCGCTACTACAAGGCAGGGAGGGCGCCTGCAATCCGTATCCGTGGAGGGGAAGGACGCAAGGAGCATACCGCCCGTGAGTCCAAACCGGCACTAGTGCAAGGACGGTGAAGATCGCCAAGCCTTGCACACCAAGCCGTACCGTGAAGACATCGCGTTGGCTTACGCTTGCAGATTTCGGTCGCCTAGAATTACATCTTATGATGCAAATATTTGCGCCAGACGCTGGCGGATTATTTCCTCGCGAGCTTGCATAAAATCAGCGAATTGATCGAATGTGAGGAGTAAATCGTTATCGGGAATAAGATGTTTTTTGCGGTAAACAGGGTCACGAGTAGTCAGCCATTTGCTAAAATCCTGATTCGACTTTTCCTCATTTTCACTTCCTGGCAAGAGCTGTAAGTTCCCGAGGCGATTCATCAGCTCTTTGTACGATTTCTGCTGCTCTATACTTAGCCCTACAGAGGTCATGTGCTGTGGCTTGAATTGATCCTGAGGAAAAATATGATCCTGATGTAAGTCATTGTTTACCTCGGTATTATCCCCATACAGCAGGGATAATACAAGATAGGTTAAGGGCTTACCATAGGTAAGATTCAGAATGGTTTCAATAGTTTCAGGCTCGAAGTTAGCTTTACGACCAGTTCTCCTCAGTTCTGCATTAATATTCCTCACAGGAAACATATTATCGTTACGCGCTTCATTCAATGCTTTCCGCGTATCATTTAAAGCTCGGTCCGACTGTCCGCTAAAAGTATTATTGAGTAGCATCAGAAAAAACCACTGACGAATACGCTTAGTGTTTTGAACTACAGGTGCGGAACCACTAGCGAGCGAGAAGTTTATACCAGGATGTTTATAGACGTAATAGATGATAGGGATAAGCGCATTCGCACTGGTTAAAGTGTCACGATCAATTCCAAACATATTAATCAGGTTAGCTGCTACTTCTATCGCCTTTTTTATACATTGCCACTTGCTATGTATGAGTTTAAGATTCTGTGCGTTAAAATTCTCCACTTTGTACTGAACGGGTAAATCAGAGAGCACGAGGCAGGTTTTCATGATAAAATCTTTGTCAAAGTTATTTTTACGCGCTAGATCTTTATTCAAGTGCTCCACAAAATCGTATATTTCATCGCGCGCGTTAGTGCTTTCCCATTTAGCCGTCATCATCGAAAGTAGCAAGTCTGACTTGCTGAGTATAGTGCCACCCTGATTTGCCCGAACAAAAATAGTCAGGACACGATCAAAATCCTGATCATGCTCAGTATAGTAGGCAATACAATCCTGCTCCCAGATAGTGTTATAGAGCTTTCGCAGATTTTTCTCGAATATTTTCTTTTGCTTTATAGTCACTGTATCATCAGGCAAGCTTTCCGCTGCTTGATCTAAGAAATCTTCAAAAGACTTTTTACTGGTAAAATTCAAAATCTGGCCCACTTCAAACCAGCATTGCTTATTATCCCAAGCAGGCACAGCTGCTGGTTCTATAAAGCGAAAACTATAGTGTATGTCTTCTTCTGTCTGGTCTTCAGTCACAGCTGGATAGTGTAGGAGATCAAGATAAAGCTTCTGCTTCTGCCAGGCTTTAGAGTGATTTTTGCTGACGTATTTCTTCTTAACAGTATATGTACCTTTCAGTCCAATGAAGAGGGAAGTTAATCTTTGCTGACCATCGAGAACGAGATTGAGGTTTTGAACTCCATTGGTATTGGCAGTTTCATTATGAGTATTTGTTTGGTCAAAATTATTGATAAATTTATAAATCTCCCATTTGTCATAATTCTCAGGCTCTAATTCCCAGAAAAGAAAGGTGCTGATAGGATACTCACGCATGAGAGAATCAAAGAGCACAATGATCTGATCTTGACGCCAAACATACTCTCTTTGGATGGCTGGCAAAAAGTAGTTTACGTTCAGGTGCTTAATAACTTGAGCAATTGCCTCGGATTGATATTTCATTCGGGGAACCTCCCTGTTCTTCCACATACGATAATAAAATGGTCGCGAGATGATAGCTATTGCTTACCACACTGGCTATCATCTCTCGGACAAAAGGTTTGAGCAAGCGACGCTACTCCTCCTCAAACTCCGCGCTCTCGAATTTCAGCGTATTGCTGTTCTCCATCACTGTCCTGATGGTCTCAGCAGGTACGCCACCTGGAATGTTCGCCTGGATCTCTAGAGTGATGCTGACATCGGCTTTGCTGAGTGTGGTGAGATGTGTAACAATCTCGTCCATGATCTTACCTGCATCCCCGGCCATCATGCGTGGATTGAGCTTGACCGAACCATAGAAGCGGCGCTTGATGGTTTCGTTTTTGACTGTCACTGGTACCGCACCAGGTAAAGGTATATATGTATTGTTCCTGTCCTGCCCATCTTTGACTTCATTGCCAGCTTTACCTAACCCAGGCTGGTCGTAGTCGGCCAGCACAGGTGGCATGGGATTGCCAGAGCGGGCAGCACGCTCAGCTTCCTGGCGGGCGCGTTCGGCGGCCTCATAGGCGAATTGGGCGGCGGCTACCTCAGATTTGACCAGCAGACCGCTCTCCAGCAGGTTACTGCCGGGGCCTGCCTTTAAGCCAACGTAGCGTTGTTCCTCCTGGTCCCAACGGTCGGCGTAGGCGAAGGTCTCACGCTCCCAGTTGGTGGATTGTAAACCACTGCGCAGTGCTTCAAGCAGTACTTCTGTATTTTTGAAGCGCGGCAGGTAGAGATAGTTAGCGAAGTCCTGTTTGAGTGTTTCGATACTGACATGGTTGGCTCCGCGCCAGAGTGGGGCTTTGGGATTATCCAGATCACGCCTCAGACTGGTCGCAGCATAAGCTGAGATGAGCTGGCCATCTTTGCTTAAACGAGTTGAGGCGGCTAGGGCCAGAGTTTTCGCGTCATCTGGTTGCAAACGGATTCCCTCCCAGAATTCCGCCCCGTGTGGTCCCTCTTTGCCGGGAACTAGCAGCCAGACATAGGTCTCAGGGATACGCAACTCGACGGTCTTCTCAGCATCCGCTAACTTGCTTTTAACCTGGGCGCGCTGGAAGGCATCTAGATTGAGCACCTCGCTTTCCTGCTCTTGGTAGATGCTGTTCCAGGCGAGATATTGACGAATTCCCTGTTGAAGAGCATCGATCTTGATGCGATCAGCAGCCAAGAAAATCAAGGCATTGCGAGCATGACGTGACGCGTTACCACGTTTGTCAAGCAGTTCCTGGGCAGCATGGATAGCTGGGCTTTGCTGATCGCGCAAGCTATGTAGCACATTGGCTTTGAGAATGACTAGGCGCACCGCCGCTTCATCTGCAATATCAGCACTGCTAGCTGGCGTGGGATGCACCCTGGCGAAGAGGCCGCGCGTTTGCTGCACCCTTCTCAAGCGCTTCTCGAGTTCCTCTTCGACCAGGTATTCCTCCAACTGGCCCGCTCGTTCCTGGGCCAGACGTAGTACACTGGGATTGGTTGAGTACCAGTAGCGCTGACCATCCTGATAGAGATGCGTTGATTGATCAGAGAGACGGCGCAGAGCATCGCCAAAAATTGTGACGTTTTCGCCAGGCTGTACACAGCCCAGTTTGGTGTGTCTCTCATTCTGGCCGCGATTGGGATTATGTGAGGTTGGAGCCGAGCCCATGTAAATGGTGCGTGCGACACGTCGGCAGGCTGAGTAACGACCCATGTTGGTATTCTCGCTATCTAGCTTGAGGGGGAGCGAGTTAGGGCCATCGATATCCTGATCCATGATCGCAGCCCAGTTATTTTCCAGGTACTTGAGCACCTCCGAGTGCACGCGGGTATCGTCGAGAGGCACATGGGCAGGCATGATCATGAGACTGCCATCCTGGCGTTCCCAGAGAGCGCGAATGACATGGGCCATCAGGCGTAGCACGCCACGGGTACGCTGGAATTTATCGACGCTCGACCATTCGGTATACAGACGATCAAACAGCTCCGGGTGAATCGGATAGGCACGCTTGAGACGCTCCTCGTACCGACTCTCGCTGGCTTCCGAGGGAAATTCACCAGCCTGCTCGCGGTAGAGCTGCATAAAGGCTTTGATAACGGTGTCGCGGTGCTTCTCGTCCTCATGCCTAATCGGCTGGAAGAGGCGGCGACGCACTATCTCAAAGCTCTCTTCCGTATTGGCTGGTCGCCAAGGTGAGTCCATACGCCCGAAGATTTTTTTGAGATGTTCAACGGTCTGCTGACCACTCTCACCCCCAGCCTCGGTGTTGGACTCAGGAATGGTAGCCACTACCAGGGTGCGCGATGTGGCTTTGGCGGCCTCGGTCAACGATTGTACAAAGCTGAGGTTGGCATCGTAGGTACCACCTGCCAGACCGGCCTCTTGATGCAACTGGCGCACGTAGACGGCCAGTTCGTCGATGAGGATTAGGCAGGGCGCGGCTGCCGTGAAGAGGGCGCGCAGAGTATCAGTGCCAGGGCTGACTCCCAGGCGATCGTCCTCCGCGACCATAGCGAAGCCCTCTTTGCCCAGCAGTTGCCAGGCCAGTTCGCCCCACAATGTGTGTATTTTTGTCCCATCAGACTTGGTCTGCGGCGTGCCAGGCGAGAAATTGTGCCCGACCAGAACCGCCCGTTGCGCCTTCGGAGGTTGGCTAACCCCCACTTCTTCCAGCAGTGGATCAATATCGACTAGATCGGCCAGCGATGCGCCGGAGAAGAGATGATAGAGGGCCAGCAGCGAGTGGGTTTTGCCGCCGCCAAAGTTGGTTTGCAAATCGATGATTGGGTCGCCGCCCTGGCCGCTCAGCCGTTGGAGCGCGTTAGCCAGCAGGCGGTGCAGGCCAGTAGTGAGGAAGGTGCGCTGGAAAAAATCGCGCGGCTGTTGATATTCGGGCGTGCTCTGGCCGCGATGGACGGCCCCCAGGTCGGCGGCGAACTCAGCTAGTTGATAGTTGCTGTTCTGCACATCAGACTGGGGAGCCATGACCTCACGCCAAGCTCGCAGCCCCTGAGCTGGCTGTCCCTCGACGGGTTTGAGCTTGCGCAGTTCGTTGCGCACCTGCTCATCGTCGCGCAGCCGTTGCAGGTCAAGCTTCATCTTCTTAACCTCGGCAGCCTCGTTGGGAGCGGAGACGGCCCCCAGTAGCAACTGCACAGTATCCAGGGCGCGCTCGGCGTCGTCCGAACTAAAGGCTTTCATATGCGCCCACTCGTTGCGAGTCACGCGAAGTTCGCCAATCCAGTTCTTCTCGTTTAGGCCCAGGGCCTTTTTAAAGACATCGTGCCACTGCTCCCAAAGGATGGCCAGGAAGACCTGGGGATCATCCAGATTGCCGTTGCGCAGGCTCTCAATCTGGAAATTTTGCAGGCCACGGGCCACGACCTGCTGCCAGCGCTCCCCGTGAACATTCTGCATTTCGCGTTCGATAAAGGGTTTGAGTCCTTTGCCCAAGATCGCGAGGGCTTTATCTACCCGATCTCGATTTGATTGTGCCATAATCGCTGCTCCCCCTTGTTTCTCGCTCTTTGCATCTTAGATATATGACTTTAGTGTTCTTTGTCACCTTAAAAAAACGGAAATAATCATCCAGGTACTATGGGCACTGTAGACGCTAAAACTTCAGTCGGCAGAAGGCTAAGTGGTGCATCCGGCAAGTTGTAGGGTCCAAGCCAGCTTGGACTCTTTTTCCCAGGGAATGCGTTCGTTCAGGTGGCGAGAACAAGGCCATGCAAGCATGGCCGCTACAAAATCTCCATGTTACTTGGCGGATGCACCACTTAGTATTTTATATAAATTATTGTTTTTACCAGATTGTTGTCTGCTTCACATCGACCACCTCGCGCTGAACCAGCCGAGTAATCTCGGACCAGGAGGTCACCAGGCTGTTATAGGCCATGGCCTCCTGCGTCCAGCCATTGCGTTCGCAGATGGTATAGAGGCGATAAGCCAAGTCGCGAGCTAGTTCTCCGATCTCACTGGACTGGCGTAGGATGTGGGCAGCACCCACTTCACCTCCACCGTCCTTGTTCTCCAGATCCAACTCGTGGATCATACGCTGCGTGACCTCCCAAGTGCTCAGATTAGCGCGCATGCCGAGATTCGCTACAGGGGGCAATTCAGTACGAGTATGCAGACGCACCTTGCCTGCCCTCGACTCGACCAATCCGTTCACTTCCAAACTAGCCACACTGGTATTTCTCGCCTTGGAGAGCGTCTCTGCGTCCCCATAGGGACCCGCCTTCATAGCATACTGTTCAAACCATTTAACAGCCCATTGGGTCTGGGCATCATATTCGCCCTCCTGCTCGGCTAGAATCTCATCTTTGGTGCGGTTGATAAATTGCAGGGCCACGCGAACCCGCATGGGCTTGCCCTCGGTATCCTCGATTCTGCTATAGCGTGAAAAGATCGCCATGCCAGGACCGATACATGCTTGCTCAAAGTCCACGGCTGCGACACTGCCATGCTGGATCTCACGCATGGCCCTAGGTAGTTCCGCTCGCAGAGCACGCAAAAACTCGCGTTGCGAAATCGCCTCAGCATCCACAGGCCGTGGCCGGCAGACCAGCACGATCGACGAGGCAAGCACATTCACCGCAGCCTTAACTCCTGTTGGTCTTTCTGTGCGCATAGGCCATGTTCCCGTAATCGCAAAGCCAGAGCGTATTAGACCTTCCAGCATTGTCTCCCAACCAGTCGAGGCTGTTGCTCCTTGCCCATTTCCATTGATAGTTTTTGCTGTTTCGTCGTATTCTAATCCCAAAACTTCATCCTCTGTTTCCGCCTGTTTAAAGGCGTAGTAGACCGTCATGGGATACTCAGGATTGTGGACGGCGCGCATATGCCTAAACGCCTCTTCTAGCCCGTCCTCAAAAAACTTCTGAGCTTTGCTCTTGCTCCCCCCAAAACGATAAGGCGTGGCCACCAGTTCCGGCGCTTTTGGCACCAACATTGTTTGAAATAGCTCAGGATAAATGCCAGAGAGCGAGCGGCGCAACCAGACATAGAAGAAGTCGGAGAGGTCGGCATAACTAATATTATCATAATAGGGCGGGTCAGTTGAAATTAGAATATGAGTTAGCCCATTGGAGGTTGTCGCATCTCGCTGCTTAGCCAAACCTGGTGCATTGCAAGATGCAAAATCGACGACCTTCGCCACCCATTCAATTGATCCACCAAAATTACCGCTAGATTCACTAAATGGATTAGCTTCTGCAAAATCCCATGCCATAGGTAATGCTTGCCGCATAAAAGTATGTGCTACTAACTCATTTTTTGGTTGCGGACTCCATACAGCAATAGTAGACCAAAAGTCAGCAGAGCGATCTACCGCAAATGCCAAGTACGTCGCCACTGCATCAGCATACGCCTGCGCACCTTTGCCGCCATCCTTGAGTGCGACACCATCCGCAAGCAGGCCTGCCTTGCTTGCATCAGCTTGGACCTGCTCGCGCACCTCCTGCACTAGATCGCAAAAGGTGGTAAGGGCGGCGAGTTGGCGCTGGGTGAAGAGATTGCCAAAAGTAGTGAGTCCATAGTTCACACACCAAATATTGCGTGGGTCGTTAGCAAGGAATTGATCTGGTATCCATCCAGGCAAGGATTGGCTAGCTATATCTTCGTGTGCCTTGGTAGGAGAGAGGTAAATACGTCGACCTTTGCCTTCGGCTACAATTGACATGAGTTGAGTGCCCAAGTGTTTGCTCATACCCTCAGCTTTGATATACTGTTCTTGGGTCGCACTATCGCAGCATAGGCACTTACTGATGTCGACGGAAGCAAGTAAACTGTGATAGAATCGGCAGCATGGGAGCACCAAAGAAAGCCGATTGGCGAGAAGAACGACGCAAACAAGCATGGAAACTGAAGCAACAAGGATGGCAACAAAAGGATATAGCCAAAGCACTAGGGGTAAGTAAGGGAGCCGTGAGCCAATGGATGAAACAAGCAAGAGAAGGCGGCATAGAAGCACTCAAAGCACATCCTCCTAAAGGCGTGAAGCCAAAACTGTCAATTGAGCAACAAGCGCAGATTCCTGGCTTGTTGGTGGAGGGGCAGAAGCCTATGGATTTCGGGGAGATGTCTGGACAGGGAAGCGGATCGCGGAAGTGATCTATCGCAGCTTTGGTGTCCGTTACCATCCCGATCACGCCGGACGACTGTTACGAGAAGCTGGTTGGAGTCCTCAACAGCCAATCGAACGGGCGACGCAACGGAATGAAGAAGCTATCAAGCAGTGGTATGAAGATCGTTGGCCAGCGATTAAAAAAAAGCCGAAAACGAGAAATACACCATCCTCTGGGTAGATGAGGCTGGGTTCTATCTGCTGCCAATGGCGGTTCGTACTTGGGCTCCGCGCAGGCAAACGCCTCTTCTGCGCGTGAAACTGACACGGGATCACCTCTCCGCGATCAGTGGGATTACCCTGGATGGGCGGCTTTTCATGCAAGTGCGCCAGACCTCCTATGATGCGGAGGCAGTGGTCGGATTTCTGAAAGTGCTGTTGCGTAAGATCAGCGGCAAGGTCCTGATCATCTGGGATGGCTCTCCC
This sequence comes from Ktedonobacter sp. SOSP1-52, assembly GCF_016587395.1. Taxonomy (NCBI): domain Bacteria; kingdom Bacillati; phylum Chloroflexota; class Ktedonobacteria; order Ktedonobacterales; family Ktedonobacteraceae; genus Ktedonobacter; species Ktedonobacter sp. SOSP1-52. The sequence goes on along the minus strand of NZ_BNJH01000003.1, from coordinate 1,123,318 downwards.
ATCCATCGCAACCATGAGATCAAGACCTTTCTCAAAACGAAGATGGGCAAACGACTGCATTTGGAGCAACTTCCAGGCTACGCTCCCGACCTCAACCCAGATGAGGGCATCTGGCAGTATCTCAAGCGCGTCGAGATGGGCAATCTCTGTTGTCGGGACCTCGATCACTTGTATCAAGAGCTGCTTCGAGCAAAAGAGCGATTACGTCACAAACGCGACATTATTCGTAGTTGTTCACTGCAATGCGGCTACTCAGTTTAGTTTCTTATCACGATGTCAGTAAATTTTGCCCCTCGCCCGCTTTTGGGAGGCTCCTGTGGCTGGCCCGCTCCCGTTCTGATTGCAAAACGCACAACAGGCGGTGTCACCGTATGGTCTATCACTGGTTCAGCCCAGGTCTCTTTGCCTTTCTTTTTGGAGAGCCAGAAGGAACTTACTAACGGCATTTGCGCTCCGCAGGCGGGATTGGGGCAGGTGACAGTGCGTGCCCAGAGCCAAGCGATGACGCTCGCTTCTCCACCGCCCTGTTCTTTAGGCAGGATGGCTTTGGGGTAGAGATGGCCGATGCGTTTCTCGGCCTCGTCGCGCATCCACTGACCATAGTAGCGGATATCGGTGGCAAGGCCGCGCGCCCCAGACCATTCATCTCCGAGCAGGGAGGGTTTGACTGCTGGATTGATGGGCGCGTGATTGGCAAATCTGGGCGGGATCTCGATCAGGGCCTTGTTAATCATCACAGCTACAGGGTTGAGATCGCTGGCATGGGCAACCAGACCCAGGCGCTGAGCCTCAAGGGGAATCGAGCCGCCGCCCGCAAAGGGATCGAGCACAGGCGGGGGATTGCCGCCCGTGGCCTGTTGAATCTCTGCTCTGACCTTCTCCATCACCTCCTCTTTATTGGCGTTTTTCCACTCCACCATCTCCTCTATAAGTCTGAAAAGGCGATCCCGCTCCCGCTCCTGCTCCTGTTCTGTAGGAAATTTCTCAGGATGCTCAGAGGGATCGTCGATCAGCGAGGCAAAAAGCACGGCACGGCAGGCAGCCAGGGGACGGCGTGCCCACCAGAGGTGCAGCGTGGAGGGGTGGCCGTGACGGATCGATTTTTCGGTTGCAGCAGCTTCATTGATCTTTTTCAGTGGCAGAGCAACTTCAATCAGTTTTTTACGATAGGTCATAGGGGAGAGACTCCTTTAGATAAAAACAGAGTTAGATCATAGGTGACGCTGGTAGCTCCAAAGTCTGGCTCGCGCTTGAAGGGGCGGGTGACGTAGCGAGTGCTGGTTTGCTCACCATCTACCTCGACAAGGGCCAGGATAAAATCGTCGGGCCGATTGAGGGCTGTCAGTATTTCATTCTTGGTGACAATCACGCTTCTGGCACCTTTGACGCGGCCCTTGACCTCGATAAAACGCAGCTTGCCGCTGCCAGGAATGCTGGATTCGATGTCGTAGCCGCATTTCTCGGAGCTGACATCGCGAGGCACATAGCCAAGCTGGCGCTCGATCTGCATCACTGCCTGCATGGCTGCCAGTTCAACACGGCGCGTTTCGTGGGCTAAGGCATCGGGTCTCTGCTCGCCATTTCCGCTCTCACGCTGAAGTCGATCTAGCAGCCCCTGGGGGACAACAAGTACACCACCCACGACAATGGGTGGCAGCGGCGAGAGCTTGCGCTCCTGCTCCAGTTCGCTAAGGCGTCGTTCCAGGCGCATGTTCAGCTCTTCAGCCCGCTGGCGCGCCTGCTGGGAGTTAACGAGCGCATTGGGTTTACCTTTCGCCGCCTGGGCCTTGAGGTGCACAGCCCGCTTGTCCCAGTAGCTGATCTCGCGGGTTAGTCTCTCGTTGACTGCCGCGCTAGTTTTGTCAATTTGCTCCTCGCGTCTCTTGCGCACTTCTTCTAGGTGGCGCGGGACCAACTCGCGAATGGCGTAGCTGCGAGCCTCCTCTTCCAGGTTGCTCTTGAGCCATGGCGCGGCCAGGAGTTGCGTTACTAGCTCTCGTTCACCCTGGTGCAGTGGGCGATAATCCAGGAAAGGTGCGTAGCCAGCCGAGGCCAATTCACCAGCCACGTTCATCTCGACAAATTGCAGTTGCCGCGAAACTTCGCGTCGTCTACCATGGGAGTCGCTACTGGCATCCTGGATAGTATGCTCCAGGTAGAAGAGCACGCGCAGGTTCTCGCTTGCGTCTGTAGGATCCACCAGTACAGCCCCTTGGGTCAACAGATCGCGCTGCTGTTCCAGCAAGATCTCCAGAGTTGCATCCAACAGGGGATGGCCGGGACAGAGCAGAACAGCTGGCGGCTGCCCTTCCTGCTGTATACGCTCCTTATCAAAGACCACGCGCTCATATTGGCGCACAATAGTCGCGCGCCCTTGACCACGCCCGCCCCGATTGCGGATAGATTGCGGCACATGAGTTATCTCATAGCGCTTCGGTTCGCGTTCGTGACACTGCCCCCCTAGGTATTTAAAGGCTGCCAGGAAGAACGAGGCAATAAAATGTGGTTGTAAACGCCGAGCTGCTGCGCGCTCCATCTCTGCCCGCACGCGGAAGACACGCACCGCATCCATCACCTCGTGGGCTAGGGCACGCTCCTCTAGCAGATTCTGCAAGTGTTCGTGGTCCAGGGCTTCGTCCACAACCTGGGTTAGGCGAGCGCGTACGTCTGGCCGCTCGCCGTAGCGAATGGCTTCCACCATCAGCTCGCGCAGGGGGCGGTTGTCAAAGAGTACTTTGCCCAACACATCGAAGACCTGCCCACCCAGCGAGGTACGTTCCTCCTCCAGTTTCTTAAGCAATGTGTGAAAAACCGCTCCTTCACGTGTCTCCGCCGCCACCAGATTCCAGAGGTGACAGACTTCAGTTTGTCCGATGCGATGGATACGTCCGAAACGCTGTTCAATGCGATTGGGATTCCAAGGAAGGTCATAATTGACCATCAGGTGAGCGCGCTGGAGATTAATACCCTCGCCCGCTGCATCAGTAGCGATCAGAATATGGGCAGAAGGATCGTGGGTGAAGGCGGTCTGGGCCTTGCCTCGCTCTTCCCGACTCAGTCCTCCGTGGATCGTAACCACGGCCTCTGGTTGACCCAACATCGTGCAAATGCGCTCAGAGAGGTAGTTAAGTGTATCACGGTGTTCAGTAAAGATAACCAGCTTGAAACGCTGGCCCCTGGTATTAAACATCGCTCTTTTATGCAAGAGGCTGGCTAGCTCCTCCCACTTGCGGTCAGTGCCGCTACGCCGCACTTGTAACGCCAGTGCCTCTAAACGGGTCAATATGCTGATTTCAAGCTCAAGCTCGGCAAGTGTGCGCGCCGCTGAGGCCTGATCCACCAGCCGCTCCTCTATCTCCTCCAACTCGCTGCCAGGCGCGTCGTCCAAGTCATCCAAGTCGTCGGAGGAGAGGGTGGGCAGTGATGACCAGAGGTTCGGAGTCAGTTCCTCTTGGGGCACGCCATTCTTGGCAGCTTGCAACTCCTGGGCCCGGCGTTCCAGCCGTTCACGTCGGCGCTTAAGCGATTGGTAGATTGCCTCCGGGGACGAGGCCAGCCGGCGTTGCAGCGTTGTCAGGGCAAAGCCGACCGTTCCCTTACGCCCATGATTCTCCAGCGCGTCCGCCCGGTTAAACTCCTCGCGCACATAGTCAGTGACCTCACGATAAAGAGTCTCCTCCAACCCGGAGAGTTGGTAATTTGCCGTATAGGCTAGGCGCTCTGGAAAAAGCGGAGTACCATCAAATTTATAGAGCTGCTCTTTCACCAGATGACGCATTAGATCAGAGACCTCGACCTTATGTACGCCATCGCGGAAACGCCCCTCGAATCGGTCTGCGTCGAGCAAGCGCATAAAAAGTTGGAAATCCTCTTCCTTGCCATTGTGTGGTGTCGCGCTCAATAGTAACAAATGACGGGTCACGCGGCCAAGCAATTCGCCAAGCTGGTAGCGCTTGGTGTATTTCACCTCACCTCCAGTAAACGATGCCGACATTTTATGAGCCTCATCCACCACAATTAGATCCCACTCGCTCTGTTCAAGCAGTTCTTGCAACCGAGGATCGCGGGCCAATTTATCCAGACGCGCAATACACAAAGGTATTTCTGTAAAAGTATTGCCAACTGCCGCCTCCATGCGATCATTGGTCAGGATTTCGAAGGTCACGTGAAAACGCTGGCGTAGCTCGTCCTGCCACTGTTCCACCAAGTTGCCAGGCGCCACAATCAAACAGCGGTGCAGATCGCCCCGTAGCATCAATTCGCGGATCAGTAGGCCAGTCATAATAGTTTTACCCGCGCCTGGATCGTCGGCCAACAGGTAGCGCAAGGGCTGTTTGTTCAACATTGTCTCATAGACAGCCGTAATCTGATGGGGTAGCGGCTCGATCAAAGAGGTATGCACTGCCAGCAAGGGGTCAAAAAGATAGGCCAGGCTGATGCGATATGCCTCGGAGACCAGGCGAAAAAGCGCTCCATCGGCGGCAAAGCTCCAGGGGAGATCAGGCGGCACTACTTCCAGCTCTGCCATATTCTCCTGGTAGAGGAGAATCGCATTTGTCTTGCCTCTTGCATCCTGATAAACCAGTTCCGCCCCAATTGATCCATGATGTCGCACACTGAGAAGAGTCACAGAACTATGTGGGAGGATACCTTTTAGGATAACGCCAGGGACCAGGTCTTCCAGGGAAGCCATTTTGCCTATTGACCTCTTTTCCAACACGTTGCTGTGCGAACAGGAGTTATATCGTTTTTGGGGGTTGCTTTGTAAATATTGACCTCAGTGTAACGTATTGTAGAGAAGATTACAAGGCTCTGTTGCGAAATCTAAATCTGTTCAATAAGCTTAGCTCAGTAGCGACAACTGGAAAGGTCCTTTCATAGAGCAGTCGGCCTTTCAACATGGCACACCTGCTCGAACGCCTCCATAACTAGTGCTTCATTGCGTACATGAATAGGTTTATGCCATTCTGACAGCACTATCGTGAGGAACTCAACCAAGCTCCTCTGGTCTTGAAACCAGGGAATACAGAGTATCGAAAAGCGGTTCATGAAATTCTCTCACAGCTTATGTATGCAAGAACGCTTCTCCCTCGTCATACTCCATAGTATCCCAATCAAACACATCTTCCAACGCGCTCTGAAAGGCTTCAAGAGCGCTTTTTCGAGATGCTTCATCAGATGGTGAAATGCTTCTCCATAGCAGGAGGATTTCTACCTTTTCAGGGTGAGCTATGCTCCTCACAATATAGCGAGCTATCGTTCCTGAGAAGACAAACTCATCGCTCTTTTTAATTCGCTCAAGTTCTTGATCTAGCTCAGGTAGTTTATTTGGCCTAACGCGAACACGAATAGACGTTACAAACAGCTTGTTATTGTCCGGAGATGTACGCCAAGGTGGAGTGTTTTTACGAGGGCGCCCGGAAATCTTCGGCTGAAATTTCTTTACCTCTTCCACTGGGATCATTATGACATGAGCTGCACGCACAGCAGAAAGACGCCCATCCTCAATGTAGGCGTACACTCTCTTATCAGAGACACCAAGCATCTTCGCTGCTTCTTTAATCGAGACATACTCTGGAATATTTGGTAAATCGAGGCTTTCACGCATGAAGTTAGGGTACTGATTGTACACCCTTTCGAGCTATCACTATTCAGTAACCCTTTTTAATCTGTTGAAAAGATGATATACTATGCACCACCAACGTGATAGCTCCAGATTGTCAGCAAATGACTTTCTTGGTGGCTAACATTGAAATTATCGACAAATACGAGTAAGTATCGTGGAAAGAGGAAGTGTGGTATGGAATGGTCAAAAGAACATCTGGAGCAGTGGCATATTCTTCTCTCACAGTACAAAGCAGATATATCTACAAGCACACATGATCAAATTGTTGACGCGCACCGAAAGCAAGCTCAATTAGAAATAGCTCAACTGCTACAAACCTTCCTTGCACAAGGTATAACCCTCAATGATTTCAATAGAATATTTCAGAAAAAGGTGCGAGGCGATTGCAATGCCTTTGGTTTGAGAGGGCTTTCTGGCGGGATGTTTTTAAGCAAGTTATTGAAGTATATCAGCGATAAAAATATGCTGTCTCTGTATCTTCGTACTGCAATCGACGCTCCTAAAGACATAACCTCTGCTCAAAGGCAAATGCATGATTTCATTTTTTATCTCGATCAACTCATCAACACAGGACAGGCAACCAAACAAGATATTCAACCTGCACGAGCCCCTTTTTTCCTCAGCGCTTTATGGCACATACAATACGAGAAGCAATGGCCTATTTTCTCACCAGCGGTAAGAGGTATGCTCGCTATCGGCGAGGTACCCACAGAAAGCGCTACGAGACTTGCTCACCTGTATTTCCATTTTCGCCTCACAGTTCTTTCATTAGCGCAAGCATTGGACATTTCACTGTGGGAAATCGAACATCTTTGTCAATGGCTAGTGCAGCACAATATTCAACCAACGCCTAACCATCCTGATACCAAAGTTTCTCATGAGCAAGAGGAAAAGACTTCCAACCAGAGGGCAATACTCTACCACCTTTTCCCAGTTAAGGATGCAAAAAGCACTTCAGGCTCTGACTCTATCAGACAAATGGCCCTATCCGATTCAATGCTTCAAGATAGGTGGATACATTCTCACCGTAGCCATGTTCTATGGTTACTTACCAAAATTGGACAGAAAGTTGGTTGTCGAGTCTGGATTGGAGAGAGTGATCATAACAGAATATGGAATAATGAGCGCCTGGGCGATCTTAGCCTCAGCACCCTTCCTACCCTCACTCGTACTATGTATCAGGATGTGTTACGCAAAATCGATGTTTTGTGGCTTCAAAAGAATGAGGTTGTTGCTGCCTACGAACTTGACCAGGCAGAAACAGATATCTCCCCCGATCTGCTCCGTCTCTCAGATCTCAAAACGCTCTTTCCCAAAAAAGAGATGCATCTCTGTGTTGTGGCACCCCCAAAACGATTTACAAACATACAATTCGAGTTATCTCGGCCAATCTTTCACAAACACAACCTCCATAAACGATGTCTCCTAATCAGTGAAGAGGCTTTGCTCGAACACGAGGAGCATATTCTACGCTGGGCAGCCAGCCCAGCCGTAATAAAGGATCTCGCCTTGATAGGAGTATAAATCTTTGCAAAAAGACTTAGAGCCTGCACTCTGTACATGGGATGTACCTGTTCCAAATACTCCCCAAAGAAGCCAGCTTTATAGTCTCGCTCCTATTGGCTGTGGCAGTTCTTTTGTTGAATCGTTAACGAGTTACATTTGCCGATTAGCACAAGAACATCACTTGCAAGTTGGAGCGCTCATTCGGCATATTGTTGCTCCTTGTATTCCTAAAGGGTACATTGACGCTAATCAAAGCCGAAGCATCAGCAGTTTCCTCCGTTATGCCACTCCAATTAATGGGAATGGCGTCATGGCGTCCGACTGGACTAAGGTATTAATAACACTCACATCTCGCCATGATATTTCGCAACTTACCCTGCTTGCATGCACCAACGCGCTTTCTCAGCGTAACCTACTACAATCTGCCAAGCAATGGTGTCCAATTTGTTACGATGAATGGCGCCATGAGGGATCCGACATATATGATCCGCTTATATGGTTGATAAATGAAATAAAAGTTTGCACCAAGCATAATGTTGTGCTGGAAAAGTGTTGTCCGCACTGCTCATCATACCCTCAATGGCTTTCGTGGAGGGCCCGACCAGGTTATTGCTCAACTTGCGAAAACTGGCTAGGAAGGGACAAAAGCAAGAGCCAGGCCAAAGAAAAAGACATATACATTGCTGAGACAATGGAAAATTTCGTGGCTTACGCTTCACAATTATCATCGCCAATACCAACAGCAGATTTTATCCAATCGTTACAAAATCTTGTTTCCAATACAACACAAGGAAATATGGCAGCCTTCTCACGCCAAACAGGGCTATCTAAAACCACGCTGTGGGAGCTAACCCATGGGGTATTTCCGCCGTCCCTTCCATTGCTAAGCCAACTGTGTTGGCAATATCGCCTTTCTTTGCATCAATTGCTTATTGGATCAGAAGTTACTACATGTGAAATTCCATCAGCAGACGAACCAGTTACAAAAAAGAGGGCTCGTAGATCCTTAGAACGCAAGAAAGTACAGCGACAACTTGAAAATATCTTGGCCGACTCCCATAGTGAGTCTCTTTCTATGCGCAAAGTAGCCCAACAGTTAGGCTATCACACGAGGACAATTGCTACGTATTTCCCCGAATACTCTCGAAGAATTTCCCAGCGCTACATAAATTATTGCAAACGGCAAGGAGAATATAGGAAGGCTCGTCTAAAGCAACGCATACGCGAGGCCGCATATACAGCGCATGAACAAGGTTTTAATCTAACAACTCAGAGGGTGGGCGCCATCCTAGACAATCCTGGGTGTTTTCGTGAACGTGAAGCCAGAGAAGCACTTTTTAATGTGCAACAAGAAATATATTCCCTTGATATGGTCAGTACCCACAAGGCTAAACATTAGAGCAGGGGTGAAAAGGGACAATAGGAAGCCCAGTGCCTTGGGCGAATTGATCAGGAGAACAATATTCCAGGCATTGGTGTGATCGCCGCTGGTTGTAAAACGTGACCCACTGCTCAGCAGCTTGAAGAAGAGCTCTCAAGTTTATATAGAGACGGCGTTCAACGACAGCAAGTTTGAGCAGACCTCAGACCAACAACACCTTCAGCCCCTACCAGTAGGTGTCCCTTGAGCGCACAAAGCCTTTCTTAGCTGAGAATTACGTTTGTTGTGAAATACAACCGAGGCATTCTCTTAAGATTTTTTACACCACCGATACAACTGGGAATTGGAAAACAGCATATTTGCAGCAGACATGTTCCTAGGCTCCACTTCGTTGAAAGCTTTCCAGCACGACTTTGAGCTTCAACTCCGGTATGTACTGCTTACGTTTCTTTTCCATGAAGTCCAGTACCTTCCTCTCATTTATTTTCGCTTAGTATATCAGGCACCAGACAATATTCGTTTATAAGCATGTTACTGCTTTCATTAGTATTTCTTTATTACTACCCTCTTTGGGCTTCTTTCTCATAAAATGGAATGCCTCATCAAGGGTAGACTGATTTCCAGTCACTATTATCTAAAACAATAGCCTTTCCTGAAGCTAAATATAAACAACGAGGTATTAGATATTGATGATGAAGGGAAATTGCATCACAGGAAGGCAACTCCAAGATTGCTTTAAATTTTTCTAGTGAGAAGATGAGGTTATTATGCTTACAGATCATGAACTCTCACAACTCTGTAAACATCTCGGTTTTTCTGAGAAGGCTATAGCTGTTATTAAGTACATTCGTTCTTCAGATCCATCCCGCCGCGTAAGGAGTGCTAGTGGTAATGTTAGTGGCGGTTATTCTAGTCATAAAATGGGTTTCACCATTCAGTTTGAGAGTCACAAGAATGAGCTGCCATATATCCACCAAACTGAACACAATGCAGATGTTCTGGAATATTACGATCAACCCCCTTTTATCAAGCTGAGTTATACTCTTCAAAAAGGGGAACGTGCAGGAAGACAGGTAGCATTCAATTATACCCCTGATTTCTTCTTGATAAAAAAAGATTCTGTAGGGTGGGTCGAATGCAAAATGGAGGAAGAATTACTGAAGCTAGCAGAAGAGCATCCAGAACGCTATTTGCGAGATGAAGATGGACAGTGGCGCTGTCCTCCAGGAGAGGAATACGCTAAACAATTTGGTTTCTTTTTTCAGGTAGTCTCCTCGGCCTCAATTAATATAATTTATAGCCGCAATATCGTGTACTTGGAGGACTATCTTCGAGATGGAAATTGTTCAGCTAACCAAAGGGCTGCAACACGGATATTGAGTCTCGTTGCAGAAGAGCCTGGCATAACGGTTGAGGAACTGAGGCAACGAGCAGACCAGGCGAGTAGCGATGATATCAATATTTTGATTGCAAAGGAATTGCTTTACTTTGATCTCTATTCAGCCCCATTGGCAGATCAAAAAAATGCTCACCTCTACTGCGATAAGGAAACCGCTGATGCATACTCAATTATGCTTGAACAACCCTTCTGTCCTCCCAATAGGGATACCAACGCCATAGTTGTTGCCCCAGAAACAACAGTTCTATGGGATAACAAGCCATGGACTATTGTCAATATCGGGGAAAGCAAAATCACTTTAATTTCAGAAGACGAGAAACAATCTGTCACTGAACTTCGCCTAGAAAGGTTTTATAACCTTATCGCTCATGGCTCCTTTACTGGTTTGAAGAATAATGTGCAAGATGCACTAGATGTTGAAAAAGTCAGGGAACTCTTTACAGGTGCAAGGCGCGAGGATTTTAAAGTGGCAAATTACCGACAAGCAATAGTAATGTCTGTTTTGCGCAAAGAGAGCTCGGCAGGTGATTTTAAAGAAACGGAACGCACTGTCTGGGGCTGGGTAGGTTCATACAGAAAAGCGCTAAATCTGTATGGTAACGGTTATGTAGGCTTGCTTCCCAAAACGAAAGGGCGGGGCAACCGTACTTCCCGAGTACGGGACGATACGCTAAAACTTATTAGGGAGTTCATAGAAAATGATTATCAAAGCTTGAAGCAAGAGAATAAAGCTACCGTCTACGGTAAGTTTCTGGATAAATGTGAAGCAGAGCATGTACCAGAAGCATCATACAAATTTTTCATCGGTGAGATAAATAAATATTCTGCCTATGAGGAAACAAAGAAACGTAAGGGTCGGAAAGCAGCTAACAATCTAAAGCCTTGGTTCTGGGATTTAGAGTGGTCAACGCCACGTCATGGGGATCGTCCATGGGAAATAGGACATATAGATCATACTCAGCTTGAAATAGAATTGATTCATTCACAAACAAAGAAAAATTTAGGGCGTCCTTGGGTGACATTCCTCACAGATGCCTACTCTCGCCGTATCCTAGCAATGTTTATAACGTTCGATAAACCAAGTTATCGTTCTTGTATGATGACTTTGCGCGAGTGCGTGCGCAAACATAATCGTTTACCCCAAATAGTGGTGTGTGATGGTGGTTCCGATTTTAGGAGCATATACTTTGAAACACTGCTAGCGCGTTATGAATGTACACGTAAGACCAGGCCTTGGAGCGAACCGAGATTTGGCTCCACTTGTGAGCGACTGTTTGGAACAGTACATACTCAATTTATCCATAACCTTACCGGAAACACACAAATTATGAAGAATGTTCGGCAAGTGTCGAAAAGTGTGAATCCGAAGGAACTTGCTGTATGGACTCTTGAGAGCTTTTATGATCTTTTGTGTCAATGGTGCTATAACTACTACGATATGCAAGAACATCCTGCGCTCGGCCAGACTCCACGAGAAGCTTACAGTTCAGGGCTTGTTATGCATGGGGCGAGAGCTAACACACACATCCCCTATGATGAAGATTTCATTATGTTTACGCTTCCTACAACGCCTCGAGGAAATGCAAAGGTTCAGCCAAATAGTGGAATAAAGATCAGAAATATCTTCTATTGGGCCAAGGCGTTTCAAGATCCTGAAGTTGAAAACATATTAGTTCCGATCCGCTATGATCCCTTCGACGCAAGTATCGCTTACGCATATGTAAAAGGTAGATGGGTACATTGCGTTTCTGATTTTCGTCAGGACTTCAAGGGACGATCAGAACGAGAGATACAATTGGCCTCTAAAGAGTTACATCAGCGCAATAGACGACACGGACAACAATTCAATATCACTCAAAAGCAATTAGCAGTCTTTTTGAGGACAGCAGATGCTCAAGAAGAAATATTAATGCAGAGACTACACGACTCCGAAGTTAAGAGCGTATTGGGAACGATTAACAGTGGCCAAATTTATGAAGACACGGATAAAGTCCCCCATAATTTAGTACAAGGGCTTAACGATAATCACTCTATACCTAATCTGGAAACAAAGACGAGCTCACAAAGAAGCGAAAGAAATTTAAAGATGTATGAGGATTACTAATGGATACACAATCAAAGACTTTTCCGCGCGAGTTGCTTTTACGTTCCAAAAAGGAGCGTTTTGATTATTTCAAGGATAAGGTTATAGGACATGATCGCCTGCTGGAGGTAGATAAGAAACTACTTCATGCTATTCGTTATCCTGTCGGCAAATCACTTATTCTCGTTTACGGTCCTACAGGCGTAGGGAAAACGACACTACGTACTCGTATCGAGCAAAAATTGCTTGAGTTAGAAATGGAGGCCATGCAGAAAGATCCTGGATATTTGCCCATAGTAAGTATGGAAGCTATTGCGGCATCAAGGAGCTACGACTGGAAAGAGCATTTCACCCGTGCTCTGGTTGCAGCCAATGAGCCATTAATAGATTATAAGATTGACTATGAGGCACGCAAATCATCTCAAGGAAGAGATCTTGTGAAGCCAACAACCCGTTCAGAATTAGTCTTGCGTAGGTCATTGGAATCATGTTTACGTCATCGCCGTACAAAAGTATTCATCATCGACGAAGCGCAGCACTTAAATAAAGTCAGAAGTGGGCACCGGCTCCTTGATCAGATGGATATTATCAAATCGCTCGCCGAAACAACAAATACAATACATGTGTTAATCGGAACTTATGAATTACTCAGTCTGACCAGTTTAAGTGCCCAACTGTGTCGACGTGGTGATGAAATTCACTTTTCTCGATATCATAATCATGATGATACCGATAAAGATGCTTTTGCTAGTGTATTAGAAACCTTCCAACGGTATCTACCACTCGCTCAAACTCCAGATTTACTTAGCTTTGAGGATTTTTTCTACGAGAAGACATTTGGATGTATTGGCGTACTAAAGGCACTCTTAAACAGTGCATTGGCAATGGCGCTTGAAAAGGACGAAGACACAATTACAGAGAAGATGCTCCGAGAATGTGCTTTGCCAGCTCGTGATTTGATACAAATGAGCCGCGAGATTGTAGAGGGAGAAGGAGTCTTGAGGGAAACTAATGAGCAGATAGCCGAGCTACATATGTTTTTGACAGATGCACCAAATCAGTCCAAAAGTAGAGGAAAGACGAGCAGGGACGATATCAGCACACAAACAAACCCGGCTAGTAAGCAAAAACAAGATAATACTTGTGGTGCATCACAACCAACTCCTAACAGAGTGAAGAGAGGCCGAATACCTGGAGAACGTAATGCGAAACGGGATAAGGTTGGTGTAAAAAAATGACAGTAGAAGTTTATGACTCAACGGGTACAAATACAGCGTCCATCCCACCACGGAGTCGCCTATATCACCTAGATCCTATTGGAATAGGTACTCCATTTGTAGAGAGCCTGACAAGTTACATTGTCAGGCTCTCAGAAGCACATCTTGTAACTACACGAAAGCTCTTTATCGAGGAAATTGCCCCCAATCTCTCACGTGCCTACTTCAATCACCTCCGGCAAAAAGATAACGCTGTCTCTAGTTTCTGGCAGAAAACACCAACATTGAATGGACTTAATAGTTGGACAAGCGATTGGATTCAAGTGGTTGAAACGTTAACGGGAGATAGTAATCTTCGCAACCTCACTATGTTGACCTGGTGTGAAATATTATCCCCTAAGGACTTGATTCGTCGTAGTAGAGCCTGGTGTCCATATTGCTATGAAGATTGGCGTGTTACAGGACTTCCAATCTACGATCCGCTTCTTTGGTCACTACATGTAATAACTGAATGTCCTCTACATAACAATACACTACAACAAGTATGTCCTTCCCCTCAATGCAAAAGAGGTATGGCATTTCTTGAATCAGAGAGTATTCCTGGACACTGCTCGCATTGTGGTATCTGGTTAGGCCTATCAAAAGACGCAGAAGCAACGCCAACTAGCGCAAACGATAGCGTTATGTTCTTCTGGAAGAAGTGGGCTGCCAAAACGGTGGGGGAAATGCTTGCTGTCACTCCCACACTATCTCATCACCTGAAGAAGGAAGACTTCACGCAGAATTTAGCAAAGTATATAGAGTTAACATTGCAAGGAAATACAACACATTTAGCGAGACAATTGCAGCTAGATCGTTCCACAATAAAGGACTGGGAAAAGGGAAAGCAAAGACCACAGCTTACATCTCTGCTTAAACTTTGCAACCACTTGGGAATATCACTAGTTAGTCTTTTAACGGAAGAAAAAATAGCCTTTAATAGCCATCTATACATACCAATTCCAATAAAACCTTCTAATAAGAAAAATGTGATTTATAGTCCTATAGATGACGATTTATTGCGGCAGGAGCTAGAAAATGAATTAGCTTCCAACGGTATTCCTCGATCCAAAGAGCAAATTATGAAAGGTCTAGGCTATAATCCGTATACTGCATCACAACATTTCCCAGAGCTATGCAGAAAAATCACTGAACGTTATCAAGTTTACCAAAAAAGTAGGCATAAAGAAAATATACAAAACATGATAAACGATGTTCGGCAAGCAACATACAGAGTTCATGAGCAAGGTGAGTATCCCAGCACTATACGTATAAGTCAGTTTATGCAAAAGCCAAAGTCTATACGTCTGTTAGAAGTTAATGCGGCTTGGCACGAAGTGCTTCAAGAGTTAGGATGGGAAGAGAAAACCCCAATTACAAAGGGCCCGATTCACATTGACGCTGATGCAAACATCGGCACCGGGAAAAATTATGAGGCAGACAGAAAATCGATGGATCCCCAAAAAGTAATTGAGGTTATACTGAGAGAATCAGACGCTCAAAATAGTAATACAAATCTTGCTCAAATCCCCCTCTTGGAACCTATAGGTCTAGGAACATTCTACACAGAAAGTTTTACTAGCTACTTTGCTAGATTAGCCAATGCTCACAAAATGAATGTAAGAGACTTCATTATTCAACTAGTGATACCTACGGCTGAGAGGTTATATCTTCTAAGCCGTAACAATGATTACAGCTTAGCTAATCTCTGGAGAGATTCTGCAAGTTTGAACAGTACACACGCTTCTTTAAATGAGTGGTTTCGAGCTCTAGAATGCATAGGCATCAATCACAATCTAAATCCTTTAACTATGATGCCGTGGGGAGATGTATTAGCACAAAAGGAACTTATGCGCCATAATCGCACCTGGTGTCCATTATGCTTAGACCAATGGAGGAAAGAAGGGAAAACCTTATTTGAACCGCTCTTTTGGATGTTAGAAGCAATTTCTATATGCCCTATCCATCTTCGCCGTTTAGAGGTTCAGTGCCCCCATCAGGACTGTCAGAAACGTCTATCCGTATTAGCTCCTACAAGTCGCCCTGGCTATTGTTCTGAGTGCGACCAACCACTTTACATGCCCTCTTTAGTAGAGAGAGATACTTCGGTAGAAGATAATATGATATGGCACCAATGGGTCGCGAAATCTACAGGTGAAATGATAGCAACTGCGCCCAACTTGTTAATGAAACCAAGTAAAGAAAAAATTGCTGCAAATGTAATGGCCTGTGTAAACCAAGTAACCGGAGGTAATGTATTTGAACTATCACGTAAAGTTAATATAAATGCGTCAAATATATACAGTTGGAAATCTGGCCGCTTTATTGGTCATAGCCTACTTTTACAGCTTTGCTTTAGTTTGGATATTTCTCCAGTTCAGTTTTTAACCGAAGAAACTATCACTATCAATCCTGCTCGTATCAAGGCTTTAGTTACAGATAATCCACCCGCAAGAAATTGGGTAGTGTACAACAAAAACTCAATTAGAGAAAAGTTAGAGGCAGAAATTGCCAATACTGGCCCTGCTCGTCCGCTGAAAGATATCGCCAAAGATTTAGGCTATCATCATCCAACATCGCTATCTCGTCCATTTCCAGAATTATGTCAGGCTATTGTTATGAAATATAGAAATTATCAAAAAACACATCCTAAGAGGCTAAAATAGCTAAGCTTCGATCATTAGGCCAAAGGGTTGCTGCATATAAAAAATTTCTATGATAGGAAAGGCAAATTGAGGGATCCCTCGCCATAAGCCCTAAAATATGTAATAAGGCAAGGTTTAATGCCTCATTACCGGACAGTAAATTACTCGTTAACAGGTTCATGTCAGCCATTGTGCGCCCACGACCTTTGAACAAATCGTGACCGATTTTATCCGTGAATACGTCATCCAGGTAGGCCAAATCCCATTGATAGAAACAACTAGGCAGGAAGTGGAATTCCCCTTTGCCAACCCTCTCCTGGCAACAAAACTGGATCGCCTTTCATGAGGCACGAGTGAGTTTTCGCATTGTAAGCGCATTTGTGAACCTCAGTCTTCTCAAGAAACAGCCGCTTTAGATGCCTCTCAATTCACCCGTACCATACTTCTTTCAAATCCACCTCTCCTGGGAGGGACCCCTTTCTCATGCCTATCGCTTCCTGGGAACACAGTCCACTCCCACAAAGGCATGCTGCCACTACACTCCTGTATCTCATCCGGAAATATGCTCCCCTTCGCGCTATATCCCACTTGTAAAAAAGTCCCGGATCGGGCATGATATTCTTCAAGAAATTTAAATGTATACGATATGCACTAGAAAGCAGACCTATACACTATGGCAAGGATGATACCCTCACAAGGCCCAAAGAGCAATGACAGCTACCGGGCAGAGCCAACGATGTACCAGGCACTCAAAGAGCAGCTTCCAGACACATTCACCGTCATCCATAGCCTGCCCTGGCTGACCAGTACCGTCAAAATGGCTTTTCAAGGGCCAGCTATTACAGGGGAAATTGATTTTCTTATTTTACATCCTGATCTCGGCATATTGGCAATAGAAGCGAAAGGAGGCGTTGTACGCTATGATGAAGGACAATTTGTACTCCGCGATGGAACACGCATAGATCCTATATACCAAGTGCGTAAAAATGTTCACTCGCTCTCGCGCCTCATTTTCGCACGTGGAGGCCCCGCCTTACGCGTCGGATATGCGCTCGCGTTCCCCGAGAGCAGCATGCAAGGGAAACTTCTCCCACCTGCCCTGCAAGATATGACCGATAGCCATGCGGAAACAATCTGCATTGACTATCATGATCTCCCGGCCATTCGTGAACGCATTGAAGCGATCATGGCCTTTTGGAAACGGCATGGAGTCACCTGGGGCATTGGGGCATCAACCATTGAAGAGGTCGTCAAACTCATCTGCCCGGTGGAGGACTATTCCCTCCCCTGGCAGGAACGGATAAAGAGGGACAGTCAATGGCTCCTACTTACCAAGAACCAGGCCAAACTCTCTGAGCGTATTGCCCAAAAGCAGCACGCCGTGCTTACCGGGAGGAGTGGAACGGGGAAAACGTTACTGGCAAACATCCGTGCCCATGCTCTTGCGTCTCAAGGGAAACGCGTCCTCTACCTTATGTACAATTCTCAGCTCGCAGCGACAACCAGGCAGCATTTAGCTGGCACCGACGTGCAAATAGAGACCTTCCACTCCCTCTGCCGGAAAGCGTGTACCCTTTTAAACATGCCTATCGATCCCCCGGACCAGACATGGTTTCAAGAAGGCGGCCCAACGGCATTGCGAGAAGCCATTCGGGCTGGGTTGTTTCCAGACATGGGTGCCTTGATTATTGATGAGGCGCAAGTCTTTGCACCG
Organism: Ktedonobacter sp. SOSP1-52; assembly: GCF_016587395.1. Lineage (NCBI taxonomy): Bacteria > Bacillati > Chloroflexota > Ktedonobacteria > Ktedonobacterales > Ktedonobacteraceae > Ktedonobacter > Ktedonobacter sp. SOSP1-52. Next base: position 1,105,708 of record NZ_BNJH01000003.1, on the reverse strand, counting down.
GAATGGCTAGCGGATCTCTGCGGCTGGTTCCGAGAACAATCCATTCTACTGTGTTGCGACGAAACCCAAGTCTTTTCGTATGAAAAACATACCAAACTCCAGCAAATGCTCCAGATCGTAGGCGTCACAAATCCCCTTATCCTTACAGAAAATGTTCGCTCGCCTCGGGCGATTTTTGAGCGTTTAGAAACAGCGTTGCCAGCCGATTACACCCAATTCTCTCCCCGTTCAGAAGACCCAGACGCATTTGTTGAGTTGACTGTGCATAATCCCCTCACAGTGTTACAACAGACGATCCAGCAGCTGCATGATGACGGAATTCCACCAGAGGATATCATGCTACTCTATGCATCGGAAAAGCCTCAACTCGAACCTCACCTCTACCTCATGGTAGATACCATCACATCCATTTTCCGAAGCCGAGGCCTTGAAGCCCCTGTCGTCATTGTGTGGCTCTCGACGCGTGCCGATGATATTCCTCTTCTTTGCGCCTTCTCACGAGCAACCAGTAGATGCATCGTAATATACAATATTGCTACCTTTCTACAACCAGGCCTCTCACCGCTCTACCAACAAATCATAAGCGAACGGGGATTCCAAGCCGCTATAGACGATCGGTATAGCAAATCGCTCGAAGCACAAAAGATCCTCTCGACCCCTCAGTTGTACTGGTCTTCTCGATGGCAGGGGTGGATTCTCACCTACAGTCAGGAGGAAAAACATAGGGCATCGAAAACCCTAGAACGAGATTTATGGATAGCGTATATCAAAGCGACGGCGTCTCACCCGCTCTATGTTGGCATTCTTAGCGCCTATAGTACACTCCATGTGTATACGCCAGCGCAAATCCCAGGGAATGACGTCGACGCAAGGATCAGCTTTCAATGGTGTGAGAAAGAAGAGCAGTGGAGCCGTTTTGCCTGGAGGTCTCGAAAATCCCCGCAACTGTGCTTGGACTGTTTGAAGTTGGAGTTTGAACAAACGGAAAATTTCTCCGAAACAGCCACCCTCTACATCCAGACGGCACGGGCGCTCCAGATGGGAAAACCACTCCCGATAGCATCAATACCGGTACTGCTTCTACAAAAATGGATGCAACTCACACCAAGAGAGAATTTCTTTATTGCCTGTCACACACACAACCTGGAACCGACAGAGGTATATCCCCTCTGCAAGCTTTTTGTTGGACTCACGATTGCCGCAAAAGCAGTGGGAGACATATTCACGACAGAAGAAATTTTTCAAGAAGCCCTTCGCCTCCCCGGAGCATCGGCAAAGGCACGAGAATGGAATAAATATGTCAAGTTAGCCCTCTCCAAATGGAGAGACATCACATGGCTAGAGCAACTTGAGAAAGGGAAATACCGGCGTGCCGTTCTGCCCCCCTTTAACCCCGATCAACAACAAATGTGGGAAGAGAAACAAAAGCGAGAGGCAGGTAAAACCAATAGCAATGAGATCGATGTGAACAAGATTTCCTTCTAGCATGCTCATTGGCGTCCCTGGTTCACCGCCTGATCAATCAGGCGGTGAACCAGGGACGCCAAGACATCTCTTTTCTGCTACTGAAATTTCCGCAGCAATGAAGGCCCATTGACAATCATCTCTAAGGAACGCAGGCAATCGCAAGCAAAAGCATAGGATGAAGTCTTTACTCGGGTTATATCCTCTATGCTATACTTCTGAAGAACTACGACCGTGTTTCGCATAAAGCGAGCACGAAGAAAGTCGGGGTAACCAACTTATGGCTCATAATAATGAATTTAAACAAGCATGCGAGGCATGGCTGAAAGCAGCTTTGTCTCTCCTAAATAATAAACCAGTGCCTCTTACTCAAGATCTGCAAGTAACTTTTATACCTGACGGATGGAAGACACAAGGTAGTCTCAAACCAGACTATCAAATGTTATATGTGAGGTATGAAGAAGCTCTTCTCAATCTTCGAGAAGTCGATGCTCTCACCAATAGTATCGTCAAGTTACCTCCTCCTCAAGCGTCTTTTGATTTTATTGGTACTATTGAACAAGTAGACTCTAATCCTGATGGATTAAAGAAATGGCTTATAGGGCTCTATCTCAACAAATTCCTCGTGGTTTATCTGAATTCCAACAACGCTTTTACCTTCATACCAGCAGAGTTCGAACGGATATACCAGAAACTGGAGTATTATCTCTACAACAATGGCCCATTTGCCGCTCTTTGGCTCATTGATTTTAGCGATCTCATGCTAGAGATAGATAAGCTCATCCTTGGGGACGGTATTTATCTCCGTCAGACCACAGAGGCAGAAAAAGAGCATGTCATCAAAGGGAGCAGTGCCTCAATTAATGCCCTACGTCCTATAGAAGTACCCAAGGCTTTTCTTGAAATACATCATGATATTAATAAGTTCGCCTTTCCGGATCAGCAAATGGCCACACATATAGGTCAAGCAGTGTTATTAGCTCTGCGACTTATAAAAGCAACGCCTATTGGTATAGGGAAATACCAATGGGGAATACCTGATCAACCATTTTGGCCTTTTCAAGGCCATCCTCTTTTAGATCAAATCTCTAACCTGATGTTTCACTCTTCTAATTTTCAACACCATCCAACTGTAGCGGGCGATCGATATATCTTCACGCAAGAAGATGCTCAGATTCTGCCAAAATTGTTTAGAAAAGCGAGAAAAGCGCTTGCCAATAGTAAGCTCAGGACAGCAATAACCAGGTTTGAAGATTCCTATTCCAAGACAAAAATGGAAGATAAGCTTATTGATTATTGGACGGCTTTAGAAGCATTGTTCTTTTTAGAGGACGAGTTCCAGGATATGGGTAAGTCTCTCGCGCTTGCCGCATCCTACTATCTAGGGCAAAATAGCATGGAGCGCACGACAATTTATAACGACCTTACTCGCTCCCATACGCTGCGATCACACTACATACACGGTGAAAGAAAGAAAGCAAAGCACCCACTGGATGAAATGGTAGCCAAAACAGGGAGTTATTTGAGAAGTGCTTTATACAAGCGCATTGAAGAGAACGAAAATTGAGGATACAATCATGTCGTGAGAGTAAAAGTGCATTTGAATACAGAAACAAAGATCTTACAATGAAAGTCAAGGCCAAAACCTCCCCATCACCTCATCTATTTATTCTGAGTTCTTAATAGATAGCACTCTAAATAGATAGCACTCTAAACATAACTCCCACAAAATAAATTGCTCCAAGAGGCTTAAATAGTACTGTAGCTCTATAAAAGACACATTTGTATAAGAACTACTATAAGTATTTGATCGAGGAAGCTCACCTTACCGAAAAGGTAGCAGCCAGCAAAAAAGTATTCGTTTTAGCGCATTGTACTTCAAAAAATTGGAGGCATAAAATTGCAGAAAAAAATGGAGGCGTAAAATTGCAGTAGCTGAAATTTTATGGGTCCAATAACAAAATGACAGAATTGTCATCCCAAAAGCGAGGCAGAGGCGTATGAGAGTCGAACTCACCGGGGACCGCGCCGAGCGACCCCCCAGCCGTTTTGAAGACGGTGAGACCCACCGGGGCCCCTACGCCTCCTCGTCGGTGGATATGTGCTATTGTGCCACTCGACAAGGTGCCTGTCAAGCCAGGGCGCGGATACGCTGGAGGGTGACTTCGGTGAGGTCTTTGACCACGAGATTGGCGGCGCGCAGTCCGGAGAGGTCACGCTCGCCAGCTACGGCGATGGAGCGCATACCGCCGGCGCGTGCGGCCTCGATTCCGGCAACGGCATCCTCGATGACTAGGCAGCGCGTGGGCGCGACACCTAGAGAATCGGCGGCCTTGAGGAAAACGTCGGGGGCAGGCTTGCCGCGCGCAACCTCTTCACCCGAGACCAGGGCGTTGAGATAGCGCTCAAGGCCAAGGACCTCACCGATCAGGGCGATATTTTCGCGGGGCGTGGAGGAGGCGAGGGCCTGGGGATAGCCCGCCTTGTGAAGAGCGGCAAGCAGTTCTTCCGCGCCAGGAAGGAAGGCGATGGTACGGCGGGCATAGTCGCGGAAGTAGGCCTCTTTGCGGTCGGCCAGTTCTTTGATGCGCTCAGGGGTGGCCTCGCCGACCATGGTGGGGATGATGGCGTCATTGCGCCAGCCGAAGGTGGACCAGAACTGCTCATCGCTATAGGAGATGTTCAAGTCCTGCGCCAGGCGATACCAGGCTTTGCGATGGGAGTCGGCACTGTCAATAATTACGCCGTCAAGATCCCAGATTACGGCACGGACGATTGCTTCTGTCATAGAAATATGTGCTCCAGTAATGGATGTTTTAGCTGAAGAATAAATGAGCTTTTCTTCATCATATCATATTAGTCAGGGGTTTCCAGTTTTTGCCTCGGCTCGCTACGCTCGCCTCGGGGGAAGGGGATGTGGATGGCAACGGCGAAGCCGTTGCCATCCACATCCCCTTCCCCTGAGCGCCGTTGGCGCGAAGGCTCTCCGCGAAGGGAAGGTACCGAGAAATAGACGTATCCCACTGCGTCATGCTAGAATAAATGGCATATTATAGAAGGAAAAAAAATTTTCCAGCTTCTATCTCAATATCTCAACGGTGCGGGCGAGGTAGAAGGGGAACATTTGGGCTCGTATGCTAAGCTATTTCTACCATAAAGAAAGCTATCGCGTTGAAATAGATAATATGTGACCCGGAGGGATTATTGATGAATTTGCGTAGATTCTTTCAGGAAGAGATAGAGACCCTTCCTAAAGAGAAGCTGAAAGCACTACAGCTACAGCGTTTGCAGGCAATGGTAGAGCGCGTCTACCACCAGAATTCTTTCTACCGCAAGCTCTATGATGAAGCGGGGGTCAAGCCTTCGGATATTCAGTCATTGGAAGATATTCGCAAGCTGCCATTCCTGGAGAAGAAGAGCGTGCGCGGGGCCTACCCCTATGGGATGGCGCTAGCTCCCATTGGCGGCGAGAATGGCGCAGTAGAGGTTCATGCAACCAGTGGCACAACGGGCAAGAGTGTGCCGGTCTTCGCGACGATGAAGGATATTGAGAACTGGGCGGACTTGAACGCACGCGAGCTATGGATGACGGGTCTGCGGCCAGGCGATGTTTTTATGAATAGCTATGGCTATGGGTTGCCCACGGGCGGCTTTGGCTTCCATTATGGCGCGATGAAGATGGGCGTGATGGTCATTCCCATGGGTTCGGATGCCCGCCAGTACGAGCGCTTTATCGATTTTATTTTTGACTTTGGCGTGGCTGGCATGTGTATGACGCCCTCGGTTGGACTCTACGTCGGCAATAAGGCGCGCGAGATGGGGATTGACTTCAAGAAGAGCAAGCTGAAAGTTGGTCTCTTTGGCGCGGAGCCATGGCCCTGGGAGACACGCCTCAAGCTGGAAGAGTATTTCGGTATTACGGCCTACGATGAGTTTGGCATGACTGAGTTTCTGGGGCCGGGCATGACCTGTGAATGCGAGACACGCGATGGCATGCACGCCTGGGCGGACGCCTTCCTGGTGGAATGCATCAATCCCGAGACGGGTGAGCCTGTGGGCGAGGGCGAAGAGGGCGAGCTTGTCTGGACCTGGCTCAATGCCGATGGTACGGCGATGCTACGCTATCGTAGCCGCGATCTCTCACGCGTCTGGTGGGAGGAGCGCTGCGCCTGTGGACGTACACATCCGAAGATCGCAGCCATTAAGGGGCGCACGGACGATGCCGTGCCCATTCGCGGCCTGATCGTCTTCCCCAGCCAGATCGAGGCGGCGTTGCTGCGTTTCCCCGAGACGGGCGCGAATTTCCGCATCATCGTCGATAAGCGCAACGGCCTGGATACCTTCGATCTGAAGGTGGAGGTCAAAGAGAACTCTATGCTGGAGAGCGAAGAGTTTGTGAAGCAGCTCCAGAAGCAGATGGCCGAGGCGGTCAAGTCCGTCACAGGCAACACGCCGCATGTTCACCTGGTGCCAGCCGATAGCCTGCCACGCGCCACAGGTGGCGAGTCCAAGACCGCCAGCGCGCGCGTCGAGGATCGACGCAACCTGCAAGCGATCGAACAGAAGTAAGGCGAAGAGTAAAGAGAAGGGGGCGGACCCGCTGATTAGCGGGTCCGCCCCCTTTATATGCTTTCTGTGAGAATGAAATGATCCTTTCGTCTATGGGGACAAACAAGCTTGCTAGACAAAGCTTCAGCAACGCTGTATAATACCGTCTCTAGAGAAGGGTGTGCAAGGGTATTTTTGTGATCAATATGATCAATGACTAGCAATCACGCTCGAAGAGAGGCATGTTAGATGACCACGACAACTATCCCACGCGGGAAATATCACATTTGGACGGTTGGCTGTCAGATGAATCAGGCCGACTCGCAGCGTATTCAGACGATGCTGGAGGGGATGGGCTGGGAAGAGGCAAATATGGATCAGGCGAATCTCGTGGTCCTCAATACTTGTAGCGTACGTAAGGCTCCCGAGGAGAAGGCTCACAACCAGCTCGCGCTGCTCAAATACGCCAAGGAGAAGCGCGACGATTTGCTGGTAGCACTCATGGGCTGCATGATTGGCAATCAGAAGACCATTGATGAACTGAGCAAGCGCTATCCACATATTGACCTTTTCATGAAGGTTGAGCAGGCTGACATTCTGCCACGCTTCCTGGAGGAGCGTTGGACCCCTATCTCTGGCGCTGGCTGCCTCGATATTGAGTTCATGCCAAATGAAGAGGCGCTCTCTGAGCAGGCGCAGCGTCTTACCACACTGCCGAATGAGCCACAGACACCGACCTTCGCCACCTCTTTTTCGCGCTCGGGGAAACGTACCGTGCTACCGATGGCAATTACGCCCAAGCCCGGCGAGCGCATCGCACATTATCCTACGAAGATTGAGCCAAAGAAGGCCAGTCCGACCGCATGGTTGCCTATTGTGCTGGGCTGTAACAAGGTGTGTACCTACTGTATAGTACCGTACCGCCGTGGACGCGAGCGCAGCCGTCCCATAGATGAGTTGATGATAGAGGCTCGCCTGCTGGTGGAGAAGGGGGCAAAAGAGGTCACGCTACTGGGACAGACCATTGAATCCTATGGCCTGGACCTGGCAAATCAGCCAAACCTGGCGGACCTGATGACAAGCTTGAGCGAGATCGATGGCCTGGACCGCATTCGCTTTATGACCTCCTATCCGCGCTATATGACGGATAGCATGATCGAGCGTATGGCCAGCCTGCCCAAGGTCTGCGAACACCTCAATATTCCAGTCCAGGCTGGCCATAACGATACGCTGAAGCGCATGAAACGCGGCTATAGCATCGAGGAATACTACGAGAAGATCGACCGCGTCCGTGAGCTCTGGCCGAATATATCGCTCTCGACAGATGTCATTGTTGGCTTCTGCGGCGAGACCGATGAAGAGTTTCAGACGACCCTGGACATGATTGAGCGCGTACGCTTTGATGTTGTACACGTCGCCGCCTACTCAGTACGCCCGGGAACAGTCGCGGCACGCTGGGAGGATGATATTCCCCTGGCGGAGAAGAAGCGCCGCTTGCACGCGGTGGAAGAGGTCCAGAGCAAAATCGCCCTGGCGATCAATCAGCAGTACCTGGACAGGACCGAAGAGGTACTGGTCGAAGAAAGCAATGAGACCCATGGACGCCAGCAGTGGAAGGGACGCAACCGGGCCAACAAGCTCGTCTTCTTCCCACAACCTGAGGAGGGGCAGCAGCCCATCCAGATTGGCGATCTCGTCAATGTGCGTATTGAACGGACCACACCCTGGTCCCTTCAAGGTTGCGCTGTTGAGGTATAATTAGCAATTTAAATAGCAAATTCACAGGTGGAGGTGTCGTTCGATGACGCAAACACTATCATCGGAAGAGAAGATCCGACTCAAAAAACAGTGGACTGATCAGGCGATAAAACAGGCCCAGGAGGGCTCGTGGGACGAAGCTGTTCAGACCAATAAAAACGTTTTGAATATTTTTCCCACAGAGCCTGACGCCTATAATCGTCTGGGTAAGGCTTACAGCGAGTTGGGGCAGTACCAGAACGCACATGATGCCTACTCGCAGACCTTAAAGTATAGTCCGGCTAATACCATTGCCAGGAAGAATATTGACCGCCTGGCTCTGCTGATTGAGCAGGAAGGGCCGGTCTCTGCCCGTGGGAGAGAGCGCATTGATCCGCGCCTCTTTGTGGAGGAGAAGGGCAAGACCGCGGTAACCGAGCTGGTCAATATTGCCACAAGCGCCATTCTAGCGAAAGTTGGAGTTGGTGATGTCGCGCAACTGCACATCAATGGGCATACCCTTCAGGTGCGCAACTCGGAGGAGGAGATTATTGGGCAGGTCGAGCCACGCCTGGCCAACCGCATTATTGAGTTCACCCAGGGTGGCAACCGCTATGTCGCTGGCATCCAGGCAGTGGAAAACGGGCGAGTACGCATTATTATCCGCGAGGTGTACCAGCATCCCAACATGTTTGGTAAGGTGAGCTTCCCCTCGCAGGGTGGTGGTGACACGATCCGCGCGTACATTAAGGACTCGATGCTGCGCCTCGACCGTGATGACGATGAAGATTTCTCGAACGAGGACGAGTACTACGATAGCGGTGATGAGAGCGAAGAGGCCGAAGACGTGGAGTTCGACGGCAATCTCGACTCTGAAGAGTAAATACGACTGCGCATCTCTGATGCGTAGAGTTTTTCGTAGTCTAGAAGCATGTAGGCACGTCCCTACTGAGAGAATGAAATCCCGTGAGTAACATGAGCAGCCTCTTACCATCAGCGTCATCGGCCTCAGTCCGAAATATTCTGACCCTGCTCTCCTCACGGGATGCTCATTTAGTAGCGGGAGCAGGAGGACAGGAGCGTCGTGTCACCTGGGCGAGTCCTATGCGCGTGCGTCTCCCTGCATTTGAGAGTGTGCAAGGTGGCGAAATTGCCCTCCTGACTCTCTCACAACTCCGCCGCTTGAACGAAACCCTTCCCCATCTCCTAAATAGCCTCCACCAGGCGGGTGTCTCCGCCGTAGCGGTAGGCGCAGCCTCCAGCGAGGCCCTGGGCGAGGAGTCGCTCGCCTTTGCCGATCGGCATAACCTGCCGCTCATTCTCCTCCCGGCCAATGCTCAGATAGAAGAGGTTGCCCGCGAGATTATCTACTTTGTGGTCAGCTTTCGTGGCGAGATCGAGCGCCAGGCGACCGAGATCGCCCATCACTTGATGCAACTGAGCGTCCAGGGAGTAGGTGCTCAGGGCATCTGTGACTACCTGGCTCTGCACCGGCAGAAATGGGTTGTCGTAGAAGACGCCGAACATGAGATCCGTAATCAGGGCGTTCCTCCCGAACGCCAGTCATTACCTCTGACGATACACCTCAACGACCAGGTGCTCAGGCAACAGGGACTGACGCGCGTAGTCGAGCCGATTATGATTCGCCATGAGGCGGTTGGCTATATCTCCCTGATTGGGGAAGAGAATAACTTTGACTACCTGGAACGCATCATCCTACGCCAGGTAGCCCCTATTCTCGCCATGGAGGTCGCCCGTGAGCGAGAGCGCAATGAGGTAGAGAATCGCTACCATGTCGAGGCGTTTACCAATATTTTACAGGGGCGTTATCAGCAGCCGGAAGAGGTGCTAGCAAGGGCACGTATTTTAGGCTATGACCTGGCCATTCCCCAGGTGGTCGCCGTTTTTGAGATTGCTTCCACAGAGGCGGCACCCTCCACACATAACTCAACCCTCCCCCCGTGGGGCAGGCGTGTGCGGGATGAGCTACAACGCGTCTGGCCTGGCTGCTGGGTTCTTACAGAGACACGGCGCCTGGTGGCGTTGCTGCCCCTGAGCACACCAGGAGAGAAGAGTAGCGGCACAGGCGAAGGTGAGATCTATGAGCGTCTCCAGCGCGTGGAGACACGTCTGCGCATCGAGGGACACACACAATGCTCCTGTGGTATTGGCCGGATCTCGCAGCAGCTTCAGGGCATTCCACAGTCGTATCGCGAGGCGCAACAAGCTCTGGAGATTGGCAGCCGCCTCTTCGGTGAAGGCAAGCTACACTCCTTCTCACGGCTAGGTGTCTACCGCCTGCTCTTCCACCTGGATGGGCATAACGAACTCAATACCTTCTACCAGGAGACGCTCGGTCCCCTGCTCAACTCAGATAGCCGCAACGATGGGACGCTGCTCGAAACGCTAGAATGCTTCTTCCGCTGCAATGGCAACCTGAGCGAGACCGCACGCACTATGCACCTGCACCGCAACTCACTGCTCTATCGCCTCGGGCGTATCGAGGAGCTGCTCGGGCACACTTTGGAGGACGCGGAACTGCGCCTCTCCCTCCAGATCGCCCTCAAGATTCACCACTTGCGTAAGTAGCCTGCCAGGGGGGGCGAGGTTAGCAAGGGATGAGTTTGCCGCCGGTGGCTTTGAGCAGGCGGTCGCGAATGGCGAGGCCAAGGCCCGTTTCAGGGAAGGCGCGACAGAGGATCACATCAACTCCGGCGTCTTCAAGGGTGCGCAGGCCAGCGAAGAGGCGCGAAGCAACCTTTGTGGAATCATCTTCACTCCCAAGAACATACATCGAGGCGCCACTGGATTGAAAATACGCCACATCTTCATCGGCGATCAAGACGCCCACGGTCTCGCCCTGGCGCTGGCGACGCTGAAGATCCAGCAGCATGGCGTGGCGCATGGACATTGATGCGCCTTCAAAGAGGAAGGCGGGCACGCGAGGCGCGTAATGAATCAACATCTGCCCGGGCGACTTCTGCGCCTCGGCCTCATGCGCGAGATCAGGAGTAGCTAGCGAGCGGGCGCGTGGCGGCTGCACCTGGGGAAGAAGGACGCGCAATGTCTCCAGACTCACACCGCCCGGTCGAAGGATTGTTGGCAGCTCTGAACTCATATCGAGAATCGTAGACTCGACCCCGACAGCACTGGCTCCGCCATCGAGAATCAAAGGGACACGTCCCTTGAGATCGGCCTCGACATGCTGCGCGGTCGTAGGGCTTACATGCATGAAACGATTGGCGCTGGGCGCGGCAACAGGTGCTCCAAGGGCGCGAATGAGGCCAAGCGCGACCGGGTGAGAAGGCATACGGATAGCGACGGTATCCAGCCCTGAGGTTACGAGACGAGGCACACGCGGATGGGCCGGCAGAACGAGGGTGAGAGGGCCGGGCCAGAAGTGGCGCATCACCTGCCGGGCCTGTTCGGAGATATCGCGCACGAGGTGCTCTATATCGGCCTCGGAGGCAATATGTACAATCAAGGGATCGCTATAGGGGCGCTCTTTAGCCGCGAATATCTTCTCAACAGCGGCTGGTTGCAGAGCCGCAGCCCCCAGGCCATACACGGTCTCCGTAGGGAACACGACAAGCTCACCCGCGCGCAGCAGGGTGGCCGCATGTGCCAGAACATGCTCTTCTGGTTGCCTGGAATTGATAGGTAGTATTTCAGTTTGTATAGTAGGCATGGCCATGAAACTCTCTCTCGACATAGGTTTTTACAGATATTGTCAGAGATTATAGCATGTTCTTATTGTGGCTGAACAGGAGTAAGAAAGCTCAGCTAAGGATGAATAAGCGGTAAAATAGTAGCCAAAATAGGATGGCATGCATTGACAAAATTAGAAAAGATGCCTATGATAGAGGCTGCAACGAGGCATACTGCCCTATTTAGAGGCGGGGAACGGAATACGCTCAATATATTTCATTGCGTACGGTGGGAGGGCATTTGATGTCTATCGCGAAGCCAACAATTACGCTGTTGATCTCATGTCCAGATCGTCCTGGCATCGTTGCCACAGTCTCAAACTTCATCTTTGAGCACCAGGGAAATATCGTCGAGTCGGCACAGCATTCAAGCAACCAGCAGGAGTGCCGCTTCTTTATGCGTGTGAGCTTTGCCGCGGAGGGCTTCAAGCTCTCGCCCACAGAACTACGCGAGGCCTTCGCGCCACTGGCAGAAAAATTCCAGATGCAGTGGAGCGTTGCCTATTCGGAGCAGCGCAAACGCGTGGGCATTTTCGTCAGCAAGCTAGATCACTGCCTGATAGACCTGCTCTGGCGCTGGAAGCACGGCGAGTTACAGATGGATATCCCCTTTATCATCAGCAACCATCATGTGCTAGAGCCACTAGCGAAGATGTATGATGTTCCCTTCTATCACTTTCCCGTCGCTAAAGAGACGCGTACAGCAGATGAAAAGCACATCCTGGAGTTCCTTGATGGCAAAGTGGACTTTTTGATTCTGGCCCGCTATATGCAGATCCTCGAACCCTTTTTCGTTGCCGCCTATCCCCACCGGATTATTAACATCCACCATAGCTTCCTCCCGGCTTTCGTAGGGGCCAATCCCTATCAGCGAGCATTTGAGCGTGGCGTCAAGCTCATCGGGGCCACCGCCCATTATGTGACCGACAATCTCGACGAAGGTCCTATTATCGCCCAGGATGTCATCCACTGTGATCACCGTGATAATACCGAAGACCTGATCCGCAAGGGAAGCGATGTGGAGCGCAGGGTTTTAGCGGAGGCGGTGAGATTACATACCGAGAACCGCGTACTCATTTACGAGAACAAGACATTGACCTTTGACTAGACAATCATATATAGTAGCCACGATCCACTGACAGACATCCATCATCCGCTTAGCCAGGACAGTAAAGAAAAGAAATACATGGCTCAATTCGGTAAGAGAGAGACTCTGAACGCGCTCGAAAACTTTATCACAGCACATATGGAGCGCTGGCACACGCCAGGGCTGGCAATCGCCATCATAAAAGAGGGCGAGGTGCTCTATACGCAGGGCTTCGGCAAGCGAAACCTGGAACACAACCTTGATGTGACGCCTGAAACGCGCTTTGCAATTGGGTCCTGCACCAAGGCCTTTACCACCAGCGCGATGGCGCTCCTCGTGGATGAAGGGAAACTGGACTGGGATCGGCCAGTAAAGGAGTACCTGCCCTATTTCAAGCTCCATGATTCCTATGCCAGCGAACACGTCACGCCCCGCGACCTGGTCACGCATCGTACCGGCTTACCACGTCATGAATTGCTCTGGTATACCTCGGCGCTCTCACGAGAAGAGCTCGTCAAGCGTCTGCAATACCTGCCGCCCAATAAAAGTTTTCGCCAGGGATGGCAATACCAGAACCTGATGTATGTCGCGGCGGGACACCTGGTAGAGGTCGTAGCGGGTCAGAGCTGGGAGAGCTTTGTGCAACAACGCCTCTTCGCCCCGCTGGGAATGACGGATAGCGTTTTTGATGCCGAATCGGCGCGTGCAACAGGGAACTACGCGTCTCCCTATCGCCAGATAGGTGAAGGTCTGGAGGAGATGCAATGGTATAGCAACTGGCAGACACTTGGGCCAGCTGGCAGTATCCATACCGACATCATCGATATGAGCAAATGGGTTCTTTTTCACCTGCAGCAAGGAGTCTATGATGGACAGCGCTTGATCTCACAGAAACAAATGCAGGAGATGCACACCCCACAGGTTTTCAAACCCGAAGAGCGCAAATACAAAGAGCTTTTTTATGATAGCTACGCCCTTGGCTGGTCGGTAAATACATACCGGGGAGAGACCCTGGTGCGGCATGGAGGCAATATCGATGGTTTCAGCTCGCTAACCGCGTTCATGCCAGAGAAACAGCTTGGCCTCGTGGTCCTGACCAACCATAATAGCGGGCCCGTCCAGAGTCTCGTCGCCTATTATGTTCTGGATTGCCTGCTAGAACTGGAAACAGTAGACTGGCACACACGTTTTGAGCAAGAATATCGCCTGAGCGCGACCGAGAAAGAGCAGCGTCGCACAGCGCACAAAGCGGCACATATCGCAGAGACCCACCCCTCCCATGAGTTAGAGGCATACACGGGGGTATTTGAGCATCCAGGGTATGGATGCATCTCCATCATACAGGAAGACGCGAGGTTGCGCCTGCGCTACAACGAACTGGACTTTGAGCTCCAGCACTATCACTACGATAGCTTCGAGCTACGTAGCACCAACTACGATCCAAATGGAGATCTCATCTGCTCCTTTGTCACCGATGCACGGGGAGAGATCTCAAGCTGCCTCCTACCACTTGAAGAAAGCCTATCGGCTTTTTCATTCGTGCGGAGACCAGCGGAGCAAGAGCCTGCCCGGTAAACAAAGGAGCAGCGTCACGACTTTGTAGTAGCAATTCGATATACGTTATACGTAGAGCAGTAAGATAGTGTGTTTTTGACTATTATTCAACTACAACAGCCACAACAGCGCGAAACATACAAGCTGAACTTTGGTTGATAAAAACCTCATGGATATGATACTATTAGGTAAGGTAGTAACGGTTGATAGTCTCAACTATAAAAGGACTCCCCCAATGAGAGAGATGCTCAGGCAGACGCCGACCTCGCAGATGTGTGCGCTAGCCCTCACCTACGAGGAACGGACCCAGTTAAATTCGATCATAGATTTACTTATTCCATCAGATGACGATTTTCCCTCGCCATCGAGTCTTCAACTTATTGATGAGTTCCTCTTTTATGTCCTCCCTAGCTCCAGCAACAAAGTTCCACGTATGATCAACATTAAACGCCTACGCGTGGTACTGCAGGACCTCAACCAGGCCGCGGGAGGAAATTTTTGTAGTGTGAGTCTTGAGCAACAAAATTATTTGCTTCAGCAGCTTGAGAGACGCGATCCAGCCTTTTTCCAGGAACTCTGGACACTGGCAACGCATAGTTATTACACGCGCCTGGCCAGGTCAGACAAACGCGAGACTATTTTAACCTAAAACTATTTTGGACCTAGAGGCTGTGGCCGCATGGGATATCGCTGCGCTCGGAGTCCATGCCTGCATGGACCTTACAATTTGGCAACTGCTCTCATTAGCCATTCGGAAAGTAGAAAGATGAGAGCAGGGCGCCTATCAGGCCGAGTAAAAGCAGGACAACGACCAGCAACGCCAGCCACTGGCTCCAGAGGAGGCCCAGGAAGCGAGCCTGCATGTCTTCGACAGGGTCTGGAGACTGCGGCTCTGGCAAGGCCGGGGCGCTGGCGAGAACCTGGTTTTCCGTAGGAGCCGCTGTCAGGATGCCTGGAGGGGATGCGACAGGGGAAGTAGATTCCTGCACAGGTTTACGCATGGTCAACAGGCCAGTTACCTCATGCTTACGCAGTATGGGGGCAGGTTCGACTGACTGCTCTTCGCACTGGAAGCCGGTCACAGGCTGCGAAAGTGTAGCGGGTGCCATGAATGGCCTATGCCCCCAATGCTCCTGCTGCTGGGACGGCGCAGGCTCCAGAAGCGGAGAAAGCGGCAGGACAACACGTTCAGACATCACGGCCTGCTGAAAAGCAAGGCTGAGTTCATGTGCGGAGGAGAAACGCTCCTCCGCTCGCTTCCGTAACGCGCGCAAAACCACCTGCTCTACCGATGAAGAGAGCGTGGGATCGAAACTGCGCAGGGCAGGTGGCGCCTCGCGTACATGTTTGAGTAATACGTCGGATGGGGTCTCGCCCACAAACGGCAGGTGGCCCGTCAACAGGCGAAAAAGCAAGACACCAAGCGCATAGATATCGCTTGAGCGGCGCAAAACGCCGAGCGATTGTTCAGGGGCGGCATAGGCAGCCGATCCCCAGCCTACACATGTCAGCGACTGCTGGCGCTCATCATAGCCACAGGCGATGCCAAAATCTGCTAGCAGCATCCGCCCATCTGCAGAGACAAAGATATTCGAAGGCTTCAAATTTCCATGAAGCACCTCGTGCTCATGCGCGTACTGCACGGCGCAACATACTTGCTGTATGATAGACAGAGCCTGGATCGTTGAAAAGCGCCCCCCAACCTTACCTAGCAAATCGTCTAATGTCCCCGTCACAATAAAAGGGGTCACCATATAGAGCAAGCCATGCTCCTCGCCATACGCCAGCAACGGTAGGATATACTCCTGCTGAAAACGCATGATCTTGCGCGACTCAGAGAGAAAATAGCGGCGTGCAAGCGCGTGCAAGGCGTATCCAGGCCGAAAGACCTTTACCGCGACCTCTCCCTCCTCCAGGTGGGCCGACCGCGCGCAGTAGACATCGGCCACCTGCCCCACAGCCAACCGCCTGAAGAGGTAATAACCATTAAGCGTCGTTCCTGTCACATCCTTCATTACCTCTTCCTTTCCACGCGCCCTTACAGCAAACCTTCGAGCCGTTTGGCACGTATCTTTGCATAGAGGATATTGCTAAGAACTGACTTTACCGAACTAAACGCGAATTGGAGCGCTTTTCGAAGATATTTTAGGTGGACGCAAGTAATTCGTAAGGAGACGCCCTGGCTTTCTATGAGATTGGTGCCCCAAGAGAAGGAGGCTTTCGAGAAATATCCCCCCTCTCTCGATTTCAGGAGTGGTAGGCCGGGAGGTGCTTGTCTGAGCGGCGAGATGGATCAAAGGCGCGTTTCAAGGCAGTTAACAGATCTCGCGCGGCAGCCTGTGTCACCTGGGCGTCGGCGACCATACGGAAGCCGTGGTAGGCGCCAGGATAGACGTGTAACTCCGTTGGCACGCCTGCTCGCATCAAGCGGCGAGCATACTCCAGATCTTCCTCCAGAAACAGATCGAGAGCACCCACGTAGAGAAAGGTGGCGGGTAAGCCCTCCAGATGCTCAGCACGTGCCGCCGCAGCATAGGGCGAAACATCGGGCCCCCCAGGTTCCTGGCCCAACAAAGAACTCCAGCCAAAGCGATTGGCCTCCGGCGTCCAGATGAATTCCCCCGTGTACGGATGCGGGTTTGCCAGTGTACACGTGCGATCATCGAGCATAGGAGCGAGCAGAAATTGGAATGCCAGGGGGACTTCTCCACGGTCACGTGCCAAGAGCGCTAATGCAGCGGCCAGCCCTCCTCCTGCACTGCTGCCGCCAACCGCGATCCGATTCGGATCGATACCCAACTCGTCGACATGAGTAGAGAGCCATTTCAAGGCCGCGTAACAATCCTCGACCGGACCAGGATGGGGCGTCTCAGGGGCCAGACGGTAGTCCACCGAAATGGCAGCACATCCGAGAGCTGACACGATGCTTTTGACCGTGAGATCTTCCGCGTCAGCCGAACCCATAATATACCCGCCCCCATGAAGCCAGAGCAGGGCAGGGGGCGGTCCCTGAATCGAGGTTGGCAGGTAGACCAGCACCCGTACATCGGGTGCCCCTTCTAGGCTGGGGATAAAGCGCTCGCTCACGGAAAGAGCAGAAAACTGGGGCAAGTCCGCAGATGTCCGGGAACTCATGGCGCGTATCTGCCTCAGGGTTTCATCAGTTAATACTGTGGCAGGAATCTGGTCAAGGAGAGCAACAAGCTCAGGATCAACAAGGTGCCTGGTCGTCATCATACCTTCCTTCATTCGTATTCCTCTTGCTCAATGACGGAAAACAGGTCATGTGGCAGCCGTCTTCGGCATGAGCACGAGCTAGCGATGCCATCCCGGACCTTCAAGACAAACACGTGCTCTGTTTTGCATCGTGCTTCAAGCTTCATCTGTGCTTGACGAGGGTTACGGGAGGTCTTATACTCCATATAAGGACAACTGTCCTCAACAAGGAGATTGTAAAGGACAACTGTCCCCCTGTCAAGAGGAGATCACACAAAGAGAGGTGCTATGAAAGCAGGGAAACAGCAAGAACGGGGTGTTATAGCAAAGCGCAGTGGAAGGGAAGCGGGGATGCGCAGGAGGCCAGAACGGCGTCAGGCAGCCGATTTTGACCAGCGAATCTTGCGGGTGGCTCGACAGTTGTTTGCCGAGCGAGGCGTTGAGGATGTCAGTATGCACCAGATTGCCCAGGAAGCAGGTGTGGGTCAGGGGACGCTCTATCGCCGCTACGCCCACAAGGGCGAATTGATCCTGGATCTGCTCAATGAGAGCGCCCAGCGATTCTTAGAAGAGATCCAGGCCTATGCCCAGGATGAGGAAATATGGTCAGCATTACAGCGATTGGAGAGCGTCCTCCAGAGAAGTATTACCTTCATCGAGGAGGAAGGACCATTCCTGGTGGCCATCATGGATACGTCGTCTGCTGAGAGACGAGAGATGAAGTTTGGCACGCAGTACTATCGGGCCTCCCATAGCCTCATCGCGCATCTGCTAGAGGAAGCCATTACCCAGGAGGAACTTGTGCCGCTGGACATTATCTACACTGCTGATGCAATCATTGCAACCTCCGATCCTGCTCTCTATCTCTTTCAACGGCATAAGCGAGGGTACACGCCAGAACAGATCTTAGAAGGGATACGGCGTATCTATATCAAGGGCGTGTCTGTTCGCTCTCCCGGCAACCAGGCTCGTGACAACCAGCCTGAGCCTCCTCCGGCTTAAAGGTGGTAATTGCGCTGAATGATCGAACGAAAATACTGGGCTGAGGGCCATCGCATCGAACTTTCAGCGCTTTTTTTACGCGACCCTTTGCACGAATTTCACCAAGATATGCCTAGCATGTTCGGTGGCCACGTGAATTGAGAACCGCCATCGGGACGGAGACAAAAACGTTGCCAAGGAGGTCAGTGAGCAACCTTGTCTTGAAATGCGTTGATCACAATTGCATGGAGTTCCTCGTCCCCTGTCCAGACGGTGTGGTCTGCATGAGCAGGCCAAAGAACGGCGTCACCAGCCTGGATCTCGCGCGTTTCTCCCGTGGGGCCACCGATACGCACTGTTCCCTGACCGTGAATGACCAGGAAGAGGATCGGATGATCTGCTGCGTGTTCTTCTATGTGGGCATGCGGATCAAAGTACATCGCCTCCACCTGCAGTTCAGCATCCAGCAGCAGAGGCATGCCATTAACACGCCTGGCAAGCGCTTCCAGTTTTTCAGGAGGGACCTGTCCACGTTGGAGCTGGATAGGTACACCGTACAGACCGGGATGATTGCCAGGGATTTTGATTTTGAGCTCAGAGCTGAAACGTCGAATCTGCATGAGTTTGTCTCCTTGAAGCAACAGAGCATAGAGCCCTGCTGATGATTTGAGCGTATGACGACCCATATCATACAGGAGAGAACGAAAACACACACCAGCCCTTTGGACGATGTTTTTTAGGCATTTTTCCAGTATACTAGAAAGAGGACAAGGAAAATGCTGATTTCCCTTGTCCTCCTTGCGGTAACATCACGCTAGCAAAGAGCTCTTCTTGCGCCAAACCTACGTCCCCAAAACGCCAATCTCAAGTTCACATGAATTTCTCCAAGAAATGCCTAGCATTTGCGATGTCTCCATAAAACGTAAGTGCAGGTTGGGAGAAAGCCATTCGTGTTTTGCCTGCTTCTCCTGGAAGACAAGTATGCAGCCACAATATCCTTTACGGAAAGCAAGAGAGTCGGAGGGTGTTGGTGGTACAGTAGAAAACCATCGGCAGTCTGAATGACATGCACGAGGAACTGACATATCGATGGCTTCCTTCTCGCCGCCTTCCAGCAAAGAGCATAACACGTCCTCGGTACGATCAGGATGGTTCAGCTAGAGGAGGTTCGGTAATATGTCCGCCCAGATCACCAAGCTCGGGAGCGTTGATCCCCTGAATGCCAAGGAGGATGACGAGTTCCCCACCATGATGAAGATCGTGGGACATGATACGCCAGATCGTCCACTGGCGCGAGATCGCGTAGGTTTTTCCCCAGTATGTATGCTGATACGTCTGGGCCAGGTCACTGATTGTCCAGGAGTTGAGTGTGGTCTCGATCATTTGCCAGGTCACTTCCAGGCGCCTGACGAGTTCCGCCGCATTTTCGACAATACGATGCTCATCTTCCCATCCATTGACCTGACGAACGACCTCCTTGCTGCCAGGTGCTTGCATCCGTTGGAACCAACCAACCCGTCCCAGGCTCAGGTGGCTAGCGATTTCCCCGACAGAGCGCAGATGGGGTGCAGGTCGATAGGCTAACTGTTGGGGGGAGAGTGGAGCAATGGTTCGTATCAAGCTACGCTGATGGCCATCCCAGCCTTCGTACACACTCATCAATGGGGATGTATCTGTTATCATCAAAAAACTCCTTTTCGGTTTGCTTTTTGAACATTCGACCTCTCGAAGTATATTATGGCAATGTAGAGCATTTTCTAGCAAGAAAATCAGGATCAGACCACCAATTTGTTGGAGAACATACAACGCAACAACTCATTGCCACGGTTTCGGCAAACAACTGTATTGGTGACCTTCTACCTTGAAGCCGGGCAGAAAACCCGAAATTGATCGCCCCGCAATTTTGCAAACATCTAATCCAGGGGTACCGTGACGTGTCGAAGATCTAGTAGATTACGTGTCCATCGAACCACCACTCCACTCAATCGTACAAAAAGAGAAACTACTATCTAACAAACGCGCATGAGTATATCGTTAGCACAGCACAAACTCGGGTGAGTGAGCAAAGATTCGGGTAAAAAGTGGACATAAATTCAGGTGAATTACCGCCAGGCGAGATATTGCTACATTTGGGTCTTGACAACAATACGATATATCGTTTATATTACCAATAACGATATATCGTATTGAGCAAATGACAATGAGAACAGCAAGTACAACACCATCTTGAAAGGAGTGGACAGCAATGCCACGTAGATTTGGAAAAGATTTTGCATTTGAGGGCGCCGGCGGAGACTGGGAGGGGTGGACGCCCCCCTGGGAGTCTGAGAGGCGCCATGGTCATCATGGTCATCATGAACATCATGGTCCAAGAGGCTTCGGGATGTGGATGCGTCGTCGCGGCGGGTTTGGCCCTGGAGGTCCCTTTGGTCCTCACGGCCCATTTGGTCAGCATGGCCCATTTGGAGCCGAGGGTCCCTTTGGCCCTGAGGGTCCCTTTGGCCCTGAAGGCTTTAAGAAGCGCTTCTTTGGGCGCGGTGATATGAAGTATGCCCTGCTAGAGCTTCTACAAGAGCGCCCTATGCATGGCTATGAGATGATGAAGGCCCTGGAGCAGAAATCGAACGGCCTGTATGCCCCTAGCGCGGGTTCGATTTATCCAACATTACAAATGCTTGAAGATCGCGGCCTGGTCACCGTGACTGTAGAAGAGGGCAAGAAGATCTATCACATCACCGACGCCGGGCGTGCCTTCCTGGGCGAGCGCAAGGCGGAGGAGACAAATCCCGCAGGGGGCGCACCTGGACATAACCCCTGGTGGGAGCGCTTCGCGGGGCGCGTTGAGCGTTGGGATGCACCAGAGGTACAGGCACTACGTACCGAGGCTGCCGAGGTCGCACGCCTCTTCGTTATCGCGGCGCGCAGCACAGGTGGAGATGCTCAGCGTCTGACGCAGCTCCACAAAATCCTGGAGGAGACACGCAGTGATCTCTCTACGTTCATCTATGGCAAGGGTGAGAAGCCAAGTGGTCCAGAGGGCGAGAACGGCCCCCAGGTTGAACAAAGCTAGTGGGTCAACTCGCAATTGAGCACCAGGAGGGAAGCGGAGGTGATAGAATAGGAGGAGAAGGAAGGAACACGTCAATGGCTCACTTCCAAAAACATCCCCTGCGTGCTTTCAGCAAACAAGAAGAGCAAGAGTTGCAGCGCATCGTCAAGGCCAGCAGTGAACGGATAGACGTGGCACGGCGAGCCAAAGCGCTGCTGGCAGTAGCGGCCTCGCAGTCTTTTCCGCAGGCAGCATTGGTGGCAGGCTTTAGAGAGGCACGCAGTGTGCGCGAGTTGGTCGAGCGCTTCAATGAGCACGGTCTGGCAGCGCTTTCGATTGCTGCTGGCCGTGGGCGCAAGCCGACCTACACGAGCGCGCAGCAGGCGCGTATTCTGCAAGAAGTACAGAGGACCCCAGATCGCCAGATCGATCAGACTGCTACCTGGTCACTCTCCTTACTACGCAAGGCACTACAAGCCTCGGATCTGCCTCACATCGCCAACGAAACCATTCGTCAGGTGCTGCATGGGTCAGGCTACAGCTATCAGCGAACACGCACTTGGTGCCGCACCGGCTACGCGCTGCGCAAACGCAAAGGCGGCACGGTGACGACCTATGACGAGCAAACACTGGAAAAAAAAGACTGATCGAGTTGGCGTGCGAGCACGCGGAAGCTGCCGGGATCGTGCAACTCAATGAAGATGAAGCTGGACCGTATCAGGCCATCCCACAGCCGGGTTCCTCGTGGCAACCAGAGGGCCATCCCCTGTTGCACCCCCACGAGTACGAGCGCGGGGGCACCGCCAAACTGCTCACCCTCTTTCGTCCGACCACGGGTCTCTTGCGCGCCAAAGGTGTCGTCTCGGCAACCAATGCCGTCTTGCATCCCTGGCTGAAAGAGCAACTCTCGGAGGTGTTGGACGAATTGGAGAAAAAACAGCCAGCAGAGACCTTGCCGCCGGAAGCAGAGCGGGCGCACTATGCGCAGTGGAAAACGTGGTTGTGGCCACACGAGAACGATGAGGGGCTTCCTCCCTTACGTATCGTGCTCGTGTGGGACAATCTGGCTGGGCACCTGACTCCCGACCTCGTGGTATGGTTGTTTCATCATGGGGTGATGCCGCTCTACACCCCCGTTGGTGGCTCGTGGCTCAATATGGCAGAGTCGGTGCAACGCATCATTGTGCCGCGTGCTTTGGCTGGGCAACATCCCAAGAACCCCCAACAAGTCATCGACTGGTTGGAGCAAACCGTGGCCGGTTGGAACGTGAACCCGACGCCCTTTGTCTGGAATGGCAAGCGCAGGCGACGGCGCGAACGCGCGCGGACACGCCGTCTGGCCGGATCGAGCGCTGCAATGATTCGAGGGTATTCAATTGCAAGCTGACCCACTAGTGCATAATACACAAGAAAGAGGGCGTTGCAAGGTTTGCAACGCCCTCTTTCTTATACGTTGTAAAAGCGTCAGCAGCATCGCGCCAGGCACAAACGCCATAGCTAGAATTTGAACGCGAGAATAAGGACGATGGTTAAGATGTGGAGGAGTTGATCAAGCCAGATGGGGCCGATGAGTTTATAGCGCGCCTTCAGTGGGTCAACAATAAAGTGGGTCGCAAAAAGAAGCAGTGTTGCCAGCCAGGAGGGATGGGCAAAGAGCACAAAGACAGCGGTATAGGTCGCACAGTGATAAAAATTGACTTCCCAACTCTTACCTTTTTCCAGACTCATCCAGGTGCTTTGAAAGGCAAAGTCACCCACAAAGTGACAGGCGCACCAGACGAGCAATGTCATCACGGGGATGTCTAATAGCATATATCTTCTCCCGAAAAAACTCTTTTTGTAGTGTAACAGGGATCGGGAGAAGATAGCTATGAGCGGCCTCGCATTCCTACTGTGAGGCCGCTCACAAATTACCTGGTTTTTTCGCGCCACCAGGCGGTCTGTGTGAGCTGGCGCAGAATGAGCAACGCGGCACACAGCAACCAGAAACAGTAGGCGAGATCCTGTTCCAGGAAGGCGCTATCGATCTGACCCTGCACCAGGGCTGCCACCATGGAGGCACCAACACCTACCACCAGCCAGCGATAGACGGCACGCTCAGCCAGTGGGGCAATACGAAGACGCAACAGGATGCGAGAGAAGGTCCAGAAGAAGAGTACCAGCAGCGCTATAAAGGCCAGCAGGCCAAAGATCCCAATGCTTACCCAGACATGCAAGAAGATGTTATGCGGATGTGAGAGCGTTGGCTCATCACTCATCCCCGTCGAAGCACCAGTTATAGGATCTTTGACAATCCAGTAGTGGTACATCGATGTGTGGCACACACTGTTGAGGCTATAGTGGCAGAGCCAGTTATCAAGCCCAACACCAAACCAGGGATAATCCTGGATCATATGCCAGGCGGATTGCCAGAGATAGATGCGCTTCTCAGCCGTACCCACGCCGTGGCTGGAGTGACGTCCCACGACAAAGCCAAGGATACGGTCATGGTAGAGCGCAAAGACGACACCTGCGACGACCAGCAAGACAACCGTCGCGATCAGCAAGACGTTGCGATTGGGCAGGGAGAGCGCACCGATGAAGAGGAGCGCGGCTCCCAGGGCCAGCCAGGCCCCGAGCGATTGCGTCAGGAAGATCGAGATCAGCATGGGGAGACAGAGCACAAGTATCAGGAGGCGCTGGCGCCAGGAGAGCTTGAGCGCCACCAGCCAGGTCAGGGCAATAGGAAGCCCATAATCGATAAAGAGACCGATATTATTCGCATTGCCGTAGACGGTATGAATGCGCACGCCATCAGCCTCTTGAGCCAGGGTATTCTTCATGAAGAAATACTGAATCACACCAAAGAGGCCGATCATCAGACCCGCGCCAATAAGCCCCTTGAGCAGATTTGTTACCTGGCGTGGCGTGCGAATATAGCCCAGGACCAGCACCACATAGAGCAGCGGCAGCAGCACTTCTTTGCGCAGGGCCACCTGGGCATTGCTACGCGAATAGGCAATGACGACTGAGACACAGGCCGCGAGCAGAAAGATCGCAGCCGGGAACAGGAAGGGGCCGAGACGCTCACGCAGCGCCCGCCAGGAGAAAGAGGCGCGCACCTCCTTCTTCAAGACAAGCTGTCCCAGCGCCAGCGCAAAGATGGCAAAGATGGCGATCTCGGCCAGGCTAAAATGCAGAGTTTTGTAGACGGTCTTTGGGTAATGATCCTGAAAATAGGGCAGCGTCAATGGAAAGAGTCCCAGGGCCAGAGGGAGGCGCATCCAGGCCAGGCCCAGAAATATAAGGAGAAAAGGCAGGCCCAGGAAGGGCAGGAGCGAGGCTGGCACAACATGGGGATCGTTCAAGATCCCAAAGGGGAGATTGGTATTTCCTAGCAGATAGTAGAGCATAAAGGAGAGCACCATGCCTATCCCAATGAGCCAGTCTCGACGCGAATTTTCGGTCTGTGCATTGACTGACTCTTCAGACAAGATCACGCCTGCACGTCTTTTTTGTGCTGGTGCCTTCTGCCACTCTGCATCCAGGGAAGGTCTCAACTGAGAAGATTCATGCTCATCATTCATAATATTTTCACACAATCTCGCTAAGATCTTATTCCGAAACCCAACGTCACTGGCGTGCCTAGCGATTCCCCCATTCGGGGACAAGCACGCTCAGGTTTTCGGATAAGTAGTAAGTATTTAGACGCACAGATATATTTGTTCTCGCCGTAAAGAAGAGAACGAGGCCAACATCCTTATTTTTAGGCAGTATAGCAAATATGCGTCGATCTCGTCCAAGAATGAGACGAAAAGACCAGCCTGCGCTCGGTACTCTAGAGGCTGACTGGTCCTGGCAATGCGCACAAGATGAGAAGGCATGTTAGCAAGAGGGAATGGGCTTTAGTTGGCAACGACCCAGATTTTAGCGGCAGAAGCCTTGCTAATCGCGACCTGGCGTCCATCCACTTGTAGCAAGAACTGCTCGCCACGAGCAGTGGGATCGACGTCAGGCTCCACATGCTCTTGCGAAAGCACGGTCACATGCATACGAGGGGTAATGCCTTTCTGATGCAGGTAGAGGATCAACGCCTCTTCATCCTCAACGACTTCAGAGATACAGAGCACAGTGACTTGCTGCCCCTCGGAAACACTGGAGAGGCGCAGGGCATGATTATCCTTGAGATAGGTGCGAGCATTGGGAACGATGCCGGGAATAGGATTGCCATGGGGGCAGGTCTGAGGCAGATCGAGGCTAGCAATCACACGCGACTCGACCGCGCCAGAGATAAAGTGCTCGAGGCGGCAGGCCTCTTCATGCACCTGGTGCCACTGCATTCCCAGCATATCCACCAGGAAACGTTCGGTCAGGCGGTGACGGCGTAGCACGGCCTCCGCCGCCTCATAACCAGCCTCAGTAAGGGTGATATGGCGTTTGCTGTCCATCTCAATGTATCCAGATTTCACCAGGCGTTTTAGCATCTCCGTCACGGTAGGCGCGGAGACCCCAAATTTTTCGGCCAGACGCGCGCCAATCACGAGTTCGCCTTCAACGCTCATGTTATAGATACTTTCCAGATATTCTTCGACCGTCGCGCTCAGCGCTTCGCCTGCTTTCATCATTCTTGGCCCCGTTTCTCCAAACTTGCTAGCCAGTCATATGCGTAGACATTTCTCCTCACTGTAACATGCAGGAAAAAAGCCGTCAAGAGCGTTATTTCAGCACAGCCAGGGACTTTCAAAACTCAATATAGCATTAAAGGGTTGCTATTTGTTTATACAAGAGGGGTCTATAGTAAAGATGTGTTGCAGGCAGAAAGTTGTAAGGGGAGGGGGTAGTGCAAGATGAGAAGATACTTTTTGCAGAAGAGAAGGGGCAGAGGGATGCTGCCATCGCCGTTGTTGGGTGTCTTGCTCCTCTTCCTGTTTACGATGAGTTTTCTCCACTTCCAGACCTTCGCAGCCGATCCAGGGGCGGGCAAGGAGTGCAAATGGTATACCGTCCAGGTGGGAGATAACCTCAATCATATCGCGCAACAATCTGGGGTCTCATTAGCGGATATCGCCCAGGCTAATTACCTGCTGAATATGAACCTGATTCTCTATGGCCAGCAGCTCTGTCTGCCCCAAACGATACAAGAAGCTGGAATATTAGAAGATGGAAGCGTACGCTGGTATGCCTACACAGCACTGGAAAGCTCCTCAAAGACACAGGTGGAAGATATGCTGCGCCAGTACGCGAACGACTATGGTCTTCCAGCGGACCTTGTTCTGGCAATTGCCTGGCAGGAAAGCGGCTGGAAGCAGCACGTCATCGCCAAGGATGGCGGCATTGGTGTCATGCAACTTATGCCCTATACGGCGAAGGCACTCAACAGTACCATTAGTACGAGGCGCGACCCCTATAAGCTTGAGGATAATATCCGCCTGGGAACGTATTACCTCTACAAATTGTGGGAGCGCTATGATGGCGACCTGGACAAGGTGGTCAGCGCCTATAACGAAGGCTCCTGGAACCTGGATCACTACGGTATCTTCAATCATACATATGTCAAAAGTGTAAAGGCCCTGATGGAAAAATATGAATGAAGAAAGCGAAAATGCGCGCATATAGCACTTGACAGAACACAAATTTGTTACTATACTTTTTTCATACGCACAAAGAAATACCGAACGCGATGAACAGGAAAAGTACATAGCCTGTCGACGATGCCAGAGAGTCGGGGATGGTGGAAACCGATATCAGCACAGCTATGGAATGGGCCTGCAAGCTAAAGAGCGAACGTTCTACGCCGATAGAATTAGTAGTACTCTTTCGGAACGTCCCCCGTTATCGAGGACAGGATATGTCACCAGGACAGAGCCAGAAGTAGAGAAAAAGATTGAGCGCTCTGACGAGGCCGTATCCGGCAAAGAGGGATTATTCGCAACCTAGAAAAGCAAGTTAGGCAGCAAAACAACACGATACTGGCGGATAATCTGAACAAGGGTGGTACCACGAAAGCGACACGCTTCTCGTCCCTGTGGGGGATGAGAGGCGTTTTTTGTTTTCTATAAATACATGTTTATTCGGGAGATGGAGCAATGACGATTGAGATGAATGCGAAAGCCACTGAGCAGCTAGCGGCGGGAACTGGCAAGCCTCCCGTGAAGAAACGCACCTTTTCGGGTGTGCAACCGACTGGCAATATTCACCTGGGCAATTACCTGGGAGCCATCCGCAACTGGGTCGAGGGACAGGCACAGTACGAAAACATCTTTTGTATCGTTGACCTGCACGCGATTACCTTGCCCATCGACGCCAGAGAGCTGCACGAGAATACACGCAAGCTAGCGGCGCTCTACCTGGCGGTGGGACTGGACCTGGAACACTGCAAACTGTTTGTCCAGTCGCACGTCCAGGAACACGCCGAGCTGAGCTGGATTCTCAATTGCTTCACTCCTATGGGCTGGTTGAACCGCATGACGCAGTTCAAAACCAAGGCGGCGGATGATCCGGATAGCGTGAGCAACGGCCTGTATAGCTACCCGGTCCTGATGGCCAGCGATATCCTGCTCTACCACGCGCACTATGTCCCCGTTGGTGATGACCAGCGTCAGCACGTCGAGCTGACACGCGATATCGCCCAGCGCTTCAATAGCCTTTACAAACAGCCAGTCTTTACGCTGCCACAGGCACAGATTCGCGATGTCGCGGCGCGCATCATGTCGCTGAGTGAGCCAACCAAGAAGATGAGCAAGAGCGACCCCGATCCGCAGTCACGCATCAACCTGCTGGATGATCCCAAGGTCATTAAGAAGAAGATCGGACGCGCGCAAACAGATTCTGAGCGCCTGGTGAAGTTTGATCCCCAGCGCCCCGGCATCACCAGTCTGCTAGGCATCTACCAGGCGATCACGGGCAAAGAGCAGGCGGTGATCGAAGCCGAATTCGAGGGCAAGGGCTATGGAGACTTCAAGGCCACGCTCACCGAGCAGCTCGTTGCCACGCTGGAACCTATTCAGAAACGCTACTACGAATATATCAATGACATGGGTGAACTGGAGAACATCCTTAAGCAAGGAGCGAACGCGGTTCGCCCCATCGCGCAGGAGACAGTTCGCAACGTCAAAACAGTTGTAGGTCTGGGTTAACACAAAGTGAAAGGGCTTCTGAAGTGAATCACTTCAGAAGCCCCGCCAGAACAGAGAGAAGGATTTTGAGCATGCTATACTCGCCATCGCTCGCCGAAATTCAAAGGCTGTATGACATAGAGACGGGTAGTCAGGTTGTCAGAAAGAGCAGACCCATACTGCCCCTCTATTGTGACATCCTGGCCGACATGGAGACCCCTGTTTCCGCGTATTGCAAAACGGCCCAGAATCCCTATAGCTTTCTCCTCGAAAGCGTCACCGGGGGAGAGCAAGTCGCACGCTATTCATTCATCGGCATTGACCCCTACATGGTCATGGTGCACCGCGAAGAGACCGCGACCCTGCTCAAGATGAGCAAGAATGAGCGGGGTGAGGTCAACACACGCCGAGAAGAGGTTCCCTGCCACGATCCCCTGACCCTGATTGAGCAGGAGTTGGGGCAGTACCGACTGGTCTTGCCGCCCGACATGGCGCCCAACGAACTGCCCAAATTCTTCGGTGGCAGCGTCGGCTACCTCTCCTATGAGGCGGCCTCGCGCTTTGAGCGCGTGCCCGTACCCGCGAAAAACACACTTGATCTGCCCCTGTCGGTGATTATTTTTACGGAGACAGTGCTGGTCTTTGACCATGTCAAGCAGCGCGTGCGCGTGATCACGCACCTGCACCTGGATGCGCCAGACCTGCAAGCCGAATACCAGCGGGCCAGTGCCATCCTTGAGGATGTGCAGCAGCGCCTGCGCCAGCCGGTACGCATTCCCCTGCCAGAGCCGGAGAAGTTGGAACATAAATCCGAGCCCTGGGCCTCCAATCGCACGCAGGAGGAGTACGAGGAGATGGTACGCCGCTCGATTGAATATATCAAAGCGGGCGACGCCTTCCAGATCGTACCCTCGCAACGCTTCAGCCGCCGCATCACGGCTGACCCCTTTACGGTCTACCGGGCGCTGCGAGCCATCAATCCCTCGCCCTATATGTTCTACCTCGACCTGCAAGACTTCTATGTGGTGGGAGCATCGCCAGAGCTACTGGTGCGCTACGAAGACGAGGAGGTCACGATTCGACCTATCGCGGGCACACGACCGCGAGGCGGAGACTACCTCAGTGATCAGCAACTGGCCGACGAGTTGCGCCAGGATCCCAAGGAGCAGGCGGAGCACGTCATGCTGGTGGACCTGGGGCGCAACGATGTGGGACGCGTAAGCGAGCCTGGCAGCGTCAAGGTCGATGAATTCCTGACCATTGAGCGCTATTCGCATGTCATGCACCTGGTCTCAAACGTCACAGGCAAGCTGAGAGAGAATGTCTCGCCATTTGAGGCCCTGCGCGCGGGCTTCCCGGCAGGAACGGTGTCGGGCGCGCCCAAGATTCGCGCCATGGAGATCATCAGCGAGCTGGAGGGCGACCAGCGCGGACTTTATGCGGGCGCGGTTGGCTACTTTAGCCATAACGGGAACCAGGAGACGGCCATAGCCCTGCGCACCATGGTAATCAAAGATAGTGTGGCCTATGTGCAGGCTGGTGGTGGCGTCGTCGCCGACTCGGACCCAACCAAGGAATACCAGGAGAGTATCAACAAGGCCCGCGCCCAGATGCGCGCCGTAGACGAGGCCGAGAACATTACGCGCGAATATCTCCAGGCGCATGCCGCCACGGTCGCGCTACCCAGCGGGAAGGACCAATAAGATGTTGCTGCTCATCGATAACTACGACAGCTTTACTTACAACCTCTACCAGTACCTGGCAGAGCTAGGCGCGGAGGTCCTCGTCAAGCGCAATGACCAGATCACGCTTGACGAGATCGAGGAGCTCCATCCCGAGCGCATCGTCATCTCGCCGGGACCCTGCACACCAAATGAGGCGGGCATCTCGTGCCAGGTGATCGAGCGCTTTGGCGCGCGCACACCGCTACTGGGCGTCTGCCTGGGGCACCAGGCCATTGGACAGGTATATGGTGGGCGCGTTATTCGCGCGCCAGAGCCGGTGCATGGGAAGACGGCCCTCATCTATCACGATAACCAGGGCGTCTTTCAAGAACTGCCAAAACCCTTTGAGGCCACACGCTACCATAGCCTCATCGTCGAGCGTGAGACCTTGCCAGAGGCGCTGGAGATCACGGCCCAGACGGAGGACGGCCTGATTATGGGATTGCGCCACCGCGAGTATCCCGTGGAGGGCGTCCAGTTTCACCCCGAATCTATCATCACAACAGCAGGCAAAGAGTTGTTACGCAATTTTTTAACCCGGTAAGGATGCCTGGGGCACGAGGCCGACAGGCAGAAAACGAGGAGGGAGCGAGCAATGATACGAGAGGCTATCGGGCATATCGCCAGCGGCGGTACCCTGAACGAGGATGAAGCCGCCGAAGTCATGGAAGAACTGATGACGGGAGTCGCCACGCCCTCCCAGATGGGCGCGTTCCTGGCCGTATTGCGTATACGCCCCGGTGGTGAGACCATTGAAGAGATAGCGGGCATGGCACGCGTTATGCGCGATAAGGCCGTCCAGGTCCATCTCGACGAGCAGAGCCAGGGACGAGCACTCGACACCTGTGGCACAGGAGGTGATCAGGCAGGAACCTTCAATGTCTCCACGAGCGCGGGCCTCATTGCAGCAGCTGCGGGAGCCAGAGTCGCCAAACACGGCGGCCGCTCGGCAACCAGCCATTGCGGCAGCGCGGACGTGCTGGAGGCCATGGGTATGAAGATTGATCTGGGGCCGCAGGAGGTTGCGCGCTGCGTCCAGGAAGTCGGCTTCGGCTTTATGTTTTCCCCAGTCTACCATCCTGCCATGAAATATATTGGTCCGACCCGGCGTGAGATCGGCGTCCGTACCATCTTCAACATTCTTGGTCCGCTCACCAACCCGGCGCACACCAGCTACCAAGTTCTGGGCGTGCCTGATCGCAGCTTGATGCGTAAGATGGGCGAGGTGCTGTTACGCCTGGGCTGTCAACACGCCTTGCTTGTACACGGGGCTGATGGCCTGGATGAATGCTCGCTCAGCGCGCCAACCTATGTCTGTGAGATACGCCGGGGGGCCGAGCCACGTGAATATAGCATCAGGCCGGAGGAGTTTGGCCTGCCGCTTATCAGTGACCGCGCCGCATTCAAAGGTGGGAACGCCACTGAGAGCGCGGAGTTACTGCGCACACTGCTGAGCAGCTACAACGACAACCCGAAGACGCATATGCTCTGCCTGAACGCGGGGGCCGCGCTCTACGCCAATGATCTTGTGCCTTCGATCCATGAAGGCATCAAACTAGCCCAGTCCACACTGCGCGAGGGTAAAGCCAAGCGCACCCTCGCCGATGTTATAGAGTGTACACAGTCGATTGCCAGGTAAAAATATGTTTCTTGATCGCATCGTCACACAAACGCGTCTCGACCTCGAAGTGCGTAAACACGAGGTACCACTAGAGGAGCTACAACGGCAAGCCAGGGCGCAGGAGCCGCCACGCGACTTCGCGAGGGCTTTCGAGCCACGTTCAGAGGTGCACTTGATCGCGGAGGTGAAGCGCGCCTCGCCCTCGAAGGGCATGCTCATCCATGATTTTACGGATGCCACTCCTGTAGAGTTGGCTCGAACCTATGAAGCCAATGGGGCAGCGGTCATCTCAGTCCTTACCGAGCCGCATTTCTTCCTGGGTTCGCCCGCGTATTTACAGGCTATCAAGCAGGCCGTGAAGATCCCGGTGCTACGCAAAGATTTTATCGTCGATGACTACCAGGTGTACGAGGCACGTGCCTGGGGCGCGGACGCCATCTTGCTTATCTGCGCGCTGCTAGATGATACTCAGCTACGCCACCTGCTGGAGCTGGCACGCTCCCTGCACATGGAGTGCCTGGTCGAGGCGCACAGCGAGGAAGAGGTGCGGCGCGCCGTCGAGGCAGGGGCTATGGTTATTGGGGTCAATAGCCGCGACCTGGTGACCTTTAAAATGCACCCGGATCTCATTCGCGATATGCGCCAACAGATTCCCGCCGACCGCGTTGTTATCGCCGAGAGTGGCATTCATAACGAGGGGGATGCCCGGCGCCTGGCGCGCTACGATGTCCAGGGCATGCTCGTTGGCGAATCCCTGGTCGTCTCAAAAAATATATCAGGGCAGATCCAGAGTCTTCTGCGAGGGGCAAACGCGAGCACGCAGGTCAAGATCTGTGGCCTACGCCAGGCGGAGCATATTACCACGGCCATTGAGGCAGGCGCGGACCTGCTCGGCTTCATTTTTCATGAGCCAAGCCACCGCTATATTGAGCCCGCGCACGTACGCGAGATCGTAGCGAGCAGCAGCTACGCTCAGCGCCTGGAGAAGGGGCAACGCGTGCCCGACCTCGTTGGGGTCTTCGTCAATAAGGAGGCCAGCTTTATCAACGACGTTGCGGAGGAGGCTGGCTTGCAATATGTACAGCTTCATGGGAATGAGAGACCCGAGTTCTGCCAGCGTATCAAGAGACCCGTCATCAAAGCATTGAGCCTGCGTACGAAGGACGACCTGGCGAGGTTGCAGGATTATCGCGAGGTTGCGTGGCGGCTCCTGCTAGACACGCCAACACCACAGTGGGGCGGAACAGGCGAGGTCTCGAACTGGCAACTGGCCCGCCAGGCAGCACAGGGGCAACGCATCTTCCTGGCGGGCGGTTTGACACCTGAGAACGTCAGCGAGGCCCTTAAACAGGTTCAGCCCTGGGGCGTCGATGTCAGCAGCGGCGTCGAAAGCGAGAAACAGAAAGATCCCGAGAAAATTCAGCGCTTCCTGAGCCAGGTACGCACCAGCCAGGGCTAAGCACGTAATTCTGGAACGACTAGAAAGAGATAATACGCATGCAAGCACAAGAGGAAAAGACGCCACAGTATCAGCACCAGCGCTATCCCGATCAGCGGGGACGCTTTGGCGAATATGGCGGCCAGTTTATCCCTGAGAGCCTCTCCACGGCCTTTGCCGAGCTGGAAGCAGCCTATGAGGAGGCACGCAAAGATCCAGCCTTCCAGGCCGAGCTAGAGGCGTACCTGCGGCACTATGTGGGTCGTCCCACACCACTCTACTACGTCCCTCGCTTCTCAAAGCTCGTCGCACCAGATGTCAAGGTCTATCTCAAGCGCGAGGACCTGGCGCATACGGGCGCACATAAGATCAACAACGCCCTGGGGCAGGCGCTCCTGGCGAAGCGCATGGGCAAGCAGCGTATTATCGCGGAGACGGGCGCGGGCCAGCACGGCGTTGCCACGGCCACGGTCTGCGCCATGTTGGGGCTAGAGTGCATCATCTACATGGGGTCCGTCGATATCGAGCGACAATCGCTCAACGTCTTTCGCATGAAGCTCCTGGGGGCCGAGGTACGCTCAGTCGATACTGGCTCGCGCACACTGAAAGATGCCATTAATGAAGCTTTCCGCGATTGGGTAGCCAATGCCGAGAGCACCTTCTACCTCTTTGGCACCGCCGCAGGCCCCCATCCCTATCCTCTCATCGTGCGCGACTTCCAATCTGTTATCGGTACTGAGGCGCGCGAGCAGATTCAAGATTTTGAGGGACGGCTCCCCGACATGATCCTGGCCTGTGTGGGAGGCGGCAGCAACGCCATAGGCATCTTCTACCCCTTCGCCGATGCCAGCGAGGTCAAGTTAATCGGCGTGGAGGCCGGTGGGCGCAGCATGGAGCAGGGAGAACACGCGGCCACACTCGTCGCGGGAACGCCGGGTGTGCTACATGGAGCTATGAGCTACCTACTCCAGAATGAGGATGGACAGGTCTTTGACACACACAGCATCTCGGCAGGCCTGGACTATCCCGGCGTCGGCCCAGAGCATAGCTATATGAAAGACAGCGGGCGTGCCACCTATGGAGCCGCCAGCGACGCCACGGCATTGCGCGGCCTACAAGAGTTGAGCCGGACCGAGGGCATTATTCCGGCACTGGAGTCATCGCACGCGCTTGGCTACTTGCTAGAGATGGGAGAGCGCGGCGAGATCGCCCCTGGTTCACTGATCCTCGTCAATCTCTCCGGGCGTGGTGACAAGGATATGATCACCGTCGCGAAGGCGCTGAACGTAAGCCTGTAGAAACAGAAGGGAAAAGGACGACATGATGTCATTTGGCTACAGCGCGGATCTACTGGCGCGCTATCCCCAGGTAGTTGGGGGCGTGATTCTGGCACACGGGTTGCGCAACGGCCCCACTCCTGAAGGGTTGCGTGATGCCTATCTCAACGAGCAGCAGGCGGTCATCCAACGCATTGGCAAGACGCCGCTCAGCCAGTTGCCATCCCTGGCGGCCTGGCGTGGTGCCTTTCGTGGCTTTGGTGTTGAGCCTACGCAGTACCGCAGCGCCGCCGAGGCCTTGTTGCGCCGCCTGACCAAGAAGGGAGATATTCCCTGCATCAATACAATGGTGGATATCGGCAACCTGGTCAGCATCCGCTATGGCCTGCCGGTCGCGGTCTTTGATATTCAGTCCATCACCGGCAAGGTCACGGTCCACTTCGCGGATGGCAGCGAGCGCTACATCCTGCTGGGCGCAGACGAAGTCGAGCATCCGGAGGTAGGCGAGGTCGTATTCTCGGATGAGCAGGGCCTGGTCATCGCGAGACGCTGGTGCTGGCGCCAGAGCGAGCCAAGCGCAGCCCAGGAGAGCACGACCAGCGCCATCATTACCATTGAGGCGCATCATGCCGAGGGGCGAGCAGACATTGAGCAGGCCCTGGCAGAGCTTCAGGAGCTACTACGCACTTACGCGGCAGGAGACGAAACACGGCTCACCGCAACTATCCTGGACGCCAGCCATTCCAGGATAACGGACGAAGCAAACGAGGAGTGATTTATGGAGAGACGACAGGAAACCATCGCGTCGCCAGCGGCGCGCATCACGCACGTCTTTGAGCGCGCCAGAGAGGAGGGGCGGGGCGTACTAATCCCCTACTTTATGTGTGGTTATCCCAACGAAGAGCAGAGCGTGCGCGTTATCCAGGCGGCCATAGAGGGAGGTGCAGACATCATTGAGCTAGGATTGCCCTTCAGCGACCCCCTGGCCGATGGCGCAACCATCCAGCACGCAGGGCACGTCGCCCTCGAACGCGGGATGTCGATTCGCGGCTGCATGCGCATCGCGGAACGCATCTCCGCTCAAAGCGAGACGCCGCTTGTCTTTATGGGCTACTACAACCCGATTCTGGCCTATGGGCTGGAGAGCTTCTGTGCCGAGGCGCGCCAGCATGGGGTTTGTGGTATCATCGTACCAGACCTCCCCCCAGACGAAGCAGAACCGTTGCGCGAGGCCGCAACCCGGCATGGTCTCGCTCTTATCTTCCTCATCCCGCCAACCATCAAGGATAAGCGCATGGAGCGGGTCGTCGAACTGGTCGCGCAGGGACCAGGCGGATTTGTCTACTGCGTCTCTTTGAGTGGCGTCACCGGCGCACGCACAGAGCTACCAGCGCATCTGCAGAGCTTTATCGCGCGCATCCGGCGCTATACCGAGCCCAAACAGGTACCTATCGCAGTCGGCTTTGGTCTCTCGACTCCTGAGCATATCGCGCAGATCAGTCGCTTAGCCGATGGAGCGGTCGTTGGTAGTGCGTTGGTCAACCTGATCGACCGCACTAGCGAAGAGGAGCAACCTGGGGCAGTCAAAAGCTATATCCAGAGTCTGCACCAGGGAACCAGGAGTAATCAGTAAGATCTTATTCCGAACCCCAACGCCACTGGCGTGTCTAGCGCTTCCCCCATTCGGGGACAAGCGCGCTCAGGGTTTTCGGAGAAGTAGTAAGGGATATTTGCCTAGAGGAACTGGGCAAAATAGGAAAGAGAAAAAGGGAGGGAATGTGATTGTAGGCGTGGTATATGCTGGCCCGCTACTGGCGTACACGGCTACTTGCATATACCACGCCTACAACAGTAGCATCGTGGGCTGGAAGAACCTTGCCTTCATCCCTTACAATGGAGACACTTTCGTTCTTGCTTACCAGTGCTTCTGGTCGAGAAGGGCGAGTATTTAACCGGTAAAGGGGTGAAAGCATAGTGGTCTACTGTCGAGGAATACGTGGCGCAACAACGGTCAAGAACAACACTGAGGAAGAGATCTGTAGGGCAACCAGAGAGCTGTTGGAGCATCTCGTCAGCGAGAATGAGCTTCAGCTTGAAGACATCGCCAGCGCGCTCTTCACGCTGACCGAAGATCTTGATGCCTGCTTCCCTGCGAAAGCGGCACGCGAGATCGGTTGGACCGAGGTACCGCTGATGTGCGCACGCGAGATTCCCGTGCCTGAGAGCCTGGGAATGTGCATCCGCGTGCTGCTGCATGTCAACAGCACGCGCAGCAACGCCGAGATGCGTCACGTGTATTTGCACGAAGCTATCCGCCTGCGCCCAAGCTACGGTCTACACAAATAGGGCGTGTAGGCTGAATAGAGGTCCAGGCAGGCTCAAGTTATTGTTATTCATCACCGACAGAGAAAAGCAGGTTGGTGACAAAGATCTTATTCCGAAACCCAACCCCATTCGGGGGCAAGCACGCTCAGGGATTTCGGAAAAGAAGTAAGTTGTATCGACCCGGCAATTATGACAAGGTGGTCACGGTGGCCGGAGCGCGAGCGCTGTTTGCTCGTACTCAATTGTTTGCGAGAAGAAGGAGAAGGACTCATGATTGTCGTTATGAAGGCGCATAGTAATAACGAAGAGATACAGCACGTATTGAAATTTTTGCAGAACCACGGACTTTCGGGACACCTCTCACAGGGTGTCGAGCGCACCGTTATTGGTGTGCTGGGGCAAACCAGCAACGCGGGCCTGCCCAGTGGCATCGGCGGCATCACTCCGGGCCTGGAGGACTCTCTCGAGGGTCTGCCCGGCGTAGACAATGTCCTACGCGTCTCCAAGCCATACAAGCTTGCCAGCCGCGAGTTTCACCCTGAGAATACCACGGTCGAGGTACCCGTGGCCTGTGTCGACGGTGGCAGCGTCACAATTGGCGGCAAAGACGTCGTCATGATGGCGGGTCCCTGCACCGTTGAGACGGAGACACAGTTGATGACTGCCGCCGAGGCCGTGCGCAAGGCTGGAGCCGTCATCCTGCGTGGTGGTGCCTTCAAGCCCTCAACCTCCCCCTACGGCTTCCGTGGCCTGGGTGAGAAGGGCCTTCAGTTGCTGGCGAAGGCGCGCAACGAGTTCGGCATGGCCGTGATTACCGAGGTCATGACTCCATCTGATGTAGCCATGGTCTGCGAGTACGCTGACATTCTCCAGATCGGTACGCGTAACATGCAGAACTACATGCTCCTGGACGAGATTGGGCGCACCAACAAGCCCGTCGTACTGAAGCGTGGCATGTCGGCGACCATCGAAGAGTGGCTGCTGGCCGCTGAATACGTGCTCTCACAGGGCAATAAAAACGTTATCCTCTGTGAGCGCGGCATCCGTACCTTCGAGAAGGCGACCCGCAACACGATGGACATCAGCGCCATCCCCGTCGCGAAGACACTCTCGCACCTGCCGATCATCTCAGATCCCAGCCAGGGCACGGGTCATCGTCACCTGGTGGGGCCGATGACGCTGGCCTCTATCGCCGCGGGAACCGACGCCCTCCTGATCGAGGTACACCCCAATCCCGACGAGGCGCTGAAGGATGGCGCGCAGTCGTTGACCATTCAGCAGTTCAACGAACTGATGCCACAGGCGCAGGCAGTGGCGCACGCCATCGGCCGCGACTTCATTACACGCTAGGCGCGACAAAAGCTCCAGGGCTGCATGAGACGGGTTCTCATCTTGAGGACCTGACTCACACAGCCCCTGGAAAAATGCAGAATATCTGGTATACTGGAAGAAGAAAGTAGACACATTCCGTGTTCTCTCGGTAACTGGCGCGTACGTGGATTACCACGGGGAAGCCTGGAGAACAGTTTAATTTATGTATCAGCCGCTCGCCTGGGCTGGGCACCAGATTGATGGTGCCTTTTTTGTTTGCTGAAACGAGGGAGAGATACACATGCTCAAAGAGAAAGTTGCCCTACATCTAGCAGGCCCCACGCCTGTTCCCCCGCAGGTTGCCGCCGCCATGACCATGCCCATGATCAATCACCGCAGCGAAAAGTTTAGCGTGCTGGCAAAAGACGTTGCCAGTAAGCTCCAGGCGCTTTTCCGCACGCAGGAGCAGGTCTACGTCCTGGCAAGCTCGGGTAGTAGTGGCTGGGAGACCGCGATGGTCAACTTTGTGCCCGCAGGCGCCAAGGTGCTCAACGTCGTGATTGGCGATTTTGGTGAGCGCTGGTCCAAGGCCAACGCGGAGTTGGGCTATGCTGTCGAGCACCTGGACTACGAGCCAGGAACCGCCGCCAAGCCAGCCGAGGTTGCCGAGGTGCTCAGCAAGCACCAGGGCAGCATCAAAGCCGTCTGCCTGCAACATAATGAGACCAGTACAGGCGTCTTTAATCCCGTGAAAGAGATCGCCGCCGAGGCCGCAAAACATGGCGCGCTCGTCCTCGTCGATGGCGTCTCCAGCGTAGGCGCACTTCCACTGCACATGGATGAGTGGGGCGTAGACGTCGCCTTCACCGGCTCACAGAAAACCCTGATGTGCCCTCCCGGTATGATGATCATCGCCGCGAGCAAGCGAGCATGGGCCCAGGCGGAAGAGGCGCATACGCCCAAGTTCTACTTCAGCCTGAAGGAATATCGCAAGAGCTACGACAAGGGTCAGACCCCACAAACGCCCCCCATCTCGCTCTACTATGGCCTGCAAGCCGCGCTGAACATGCTGGCAGAAGAGGGCTGGGAGCAGGTACAGGAGCGCCATCACCTCATGGGTGAGATGTGCCGCGCAGGCATCAAGGCCGCTGGACTCGACCTGTTGTGCACAGAAGAGCAGTTTGCCTCCGATACCCTGACCGCCGTCATGGTTCCAGAGGGCGTCGAGGCCGCGGCCTTCCTCAAGGTTGCGCGCGACACCTTCGGCGTCATCTATGCCGCGGGCCAGGGCAAAACCCTGAAAGAGCGCATCTTCCGTATCGGGCACATGGGCTATATAACCCCCAATGATGTCCTGGTCGCGCTAAGCGCTGTTGAGAACAGCCTGGCTTATCTCGGTTATA
Source organism: Ktedonobacter sp. SOSP1-52 (assembly GCF_016587395.1). Lineage (NCBI taxonomy): Bacteria > Bacillati > Chloroflexota > Ktedonobacteria > Ktedonobacterales > Ktedonobacteraceae > Ktedonobacter > Ktedonobacter sp. SOSP1-52. Next base: position 1,066,172 of record NZ_BNJH01000003.1, on the reverse strand, counting down.
ACATCCAGCCGGGCAAGGCGGTTGCCGCCGCCCAAGCCGTATGGCTCAAAGCCGTACGCCAGGGATAAGGAGAAAAACAGCGGGTGCGCTTTCGAGCGCACCCGCTGTTTTTCTCCTTATGGCTACTCGTTAAGCGAGAGTTTATAGTAAGCCATCTGTGTGGGGGCCTCTTCGACGCCGACCATAATAGAGGAGAGGTTAGAGGTGTTAAAAGCCTGAAGTTCACGGCAGAGTTCGTTGCAAATATACTCGGCCAGGCGCTCGGCGGTCGAATTATCGATGGGTAGCTCCGCCACATCGGCGCGTGGGAAGATATAGCGCTTGCCAGCGAAATACACCTCCCACTCATCTTCGGTGGAGGCCAATTGCAGGTGCGGATTGTGGAGAGGCAGCAAGAAGCGGTGATCAAGGCGCTTGCAGATCTCCTTAGTCAAGCGTTTAAGTACAGTAAAATCAAAGACCAGCATATCCTCGCCCAGCGTCCCCTCAACCTCGACCAGGACACCATAATTATGGCCATGCAAGCGCTCACACTTGCCACCATAGGTGATAAAGTGGGCTGAGCTGAAATTGAGATAGCCGCCCTCGATTTTTACCTTGCGCGCAATCCGCTCACCGGACATGATAGGACCCCCTACTTCTTTCTACGACATCTTTTGTTCACGCCAACGATGTCTTGTTGCTGTCAGCATATCATTAGAGGACTTTGTATACAAGAGCCCGGCTCTATCCTGGAGACAAGCTTACAAGCCGAAAAGAGGAGAAGAGCGTATTCAACGGCGTTCTTGAAGGCATTAGCGTTTCTATGACTATACTATAGCCAGCAGGGAATTACCTGCTCGTATTCAAAGGAGAAAGAAATGACAGTAGCAGAAACATTCCAGGCCTTACAATCGCGCTTCAAGCCGGAAGGGGCAGCGGGACTCAACAAGACCTTTCAGTTTAATATCACTGGCGAGCAGGCCGGGTCGTACGCGGCGAAAATTGAGAACCAGACCTGCCAGTTGATTGAGGGCGGCGTCGAGAAGCCAGACGTGACTTTCACTATTAAGGATAGCGATTGGCTGGACATCGCGGCAGGAAAACTGGATGCAATGAACGCCTTTATGGCAGGCAAAGTCAAGCTGACTGGCGACATGATGCTGGCGATGCGCCTCCAGGGCCTATTTGACCTGGGTCGCTAAGATTTTTATTCCGGAACCCAACGTCGCTCTCGCGACTAGCGCTTCGCCCCCATTCGGGGATAAACGCTCAGGGTTTCGGATCAGTAGTAAGCGCTCTCTTCTCTACTGGGATGCGGAGATGAGCGAAATACTATCCCAAAGGCTAAGTTCTCCGCATTCTCTAGCGTTCCCTATTTTTGACTATTTGCAGAATTCTCAAGCTTGAACTACGATAAGCTCCTATGTTATACTCATTGTAACTAAGAATGTCTTTTGCCAGGCACTTTTTAACTCACGGCTGTACCCGTAGAAAGGCGTCCGACAATGGTCCTTAGGAGTAGCGATTTACATCGTAACCTACAGCATCTCAATGGCATGATGACAACTCACGAGGCGGCGAAACACCTCGATCTGAGCTATTGGCACTTTATGCACCTGGTTGAGGCAGGACGCATACCAGGAGTACGTGTCGTCGACCGATGGCTCTTCTCTCCGGACGACCTGAATGATTATCGACGTAGTCGTTATGGTCAATTGGAAGATATGGCTCGCCTGGCTCTTGATCACCCGGCCATAGGTCTGACTGAGAAGCAAGCAATAATATGCCAGTACATCGTTGCTAATGAACGCCCCTCTGAGATAGCGCGAAAACTCCAGCAGTCCCGCCAGGCCGTCCATTCACAGATATCGTTAATCCGCGAAAAAGTCACCCGTGTCCAAACCGCTGCCGATGTTCCTCTCAAGCCCCAACGCAGAACTCGTAACCGATCCCATTCCTCACCCCTCACGGCAAGCCTATGAATTAAGCACGCCCAAACGCTTCTTCCATATACACATAGAAAACACAACACCTGCACACGCTTGTCCAGGACAAAGGCTCAACACATAGACCAGGGCAAGCGAGAGAGGCGCACAATCCCAGGTTGGCAGGGCCGGGGAGCGTCTCAAACTGGATAGTATTCAGGACAGCTTGAAGGCAGGTAGTAGCGCTGGCTCAATGGCTGGAGCGAGCGCGGGATTGTTGTCCGCGAGCGCGCGTAAGAGGCCGAAGCAGCCAGTGATCATCATGTCCCCGTGAGGCGTACAGGCATAGGGCTTGAGTTCAGAGCCATCCAGCAGCGCCCTGCGCGGTCCCGTCACCGAGAGAAAGGGCAAGTCCCCACCTGGCTGAGTGCTTGTCTCATGCAAGCGTTTGATAATTAAGGCTCCATGGCCGCTATCCGCAAAGACCTCTTCATTAGTCAATGTGCCCTGGGCCAGTTTACGGAGCAGCTCTTCCAGGCGTGCGCGATCAATCTCCCCCGTGTGATGCTCAAAAATGCCCATGATCTCGCCATCGCGCAGGTGAAAGGCCAGGGTATGAAAATTGCCGATATTGCAGAGAATAGACTCACGCTGCTCGCGCACCCTGGCATCCTCGAGCGAACCCAGCGCCGCCGCCGAGCCGGTATCCATCAAGAGCAGAGGCGCGTCCGGGCGCGATCCGCTCAGACTTAAATAGCGCCTGGCGCTCTGCGCCACCGCATGGAGGCGCGTGAGTGAGGGCGGAATATCCTGGGCCAGGTAGGCAAAGGCGCTGGGGGAGGGACGACGCCGGACCGTCTCTGTAATAAAGTCAAAACGGAAACGCCGGTCGCTATATCCAGGAGGCGCGGCCCCGTGATCAAAGGCTGCCAGGGCAATGGCATCGACAGTGGGATCGACATCAAAGGCCGTAAAAGCCGTCAGAATAGCCTGGGCATTGAAGTCCTGCATCTCGATATGGACGGTATCATTTTGCGCGGCGCGACGCTCGGCCTCTTGATCATCAATGATCTCAAAACCCATGCGCTCGACGCCCGCCAGGTCATCATCAAAGGTGCGAGCAGCGTCAGGCGTGACAGCTACGGCGTAGCCCGCCAGCGCATGATCGCGAGCGGCCCAGTGACAGGGACCACCACCCATCGTAACACCCGTTAAGAGCAGGCGTTTTCCCACTTTTGTTGTCTGCTTGATGCGTTCCGCGATAATGACAGTGGGCGAGGGCATGACCAGCTTGAAGCAGTTCTCCATCTCTTTGCCACTCTCAAACAAAAGGATATCCTGGGTTCCGGTCCCAACATCAACGGCCAGGATACGTGTGGATGGCTGCATAGGGTATATTCTCCTTGCGTAAACTTAATAGTGCATCAATTTGGAGTATATCACCAGGACGATGGCTTTTCTGTCTAGCGGCGAGAGGAAGCCAAGCAAGCCTGGACCCTACAATTTGTTTATGGGAAGAGAGAGTTGCATTCGTCCAACGGCATAGCAGCAATCCATGGGGAACTTTTCTCCTGTCGATAACGTCATTACAAAGAGATCTGTAGGGGCCATGCTGGGGCATGGCCTTTGCACGCTGGCGAGAATGGTCCTACTTGGGGAGAAGTCCAAGCAAGCTTGGACCCTACAATTTGTTGGACACACCAATAAGTAATTCTATAGATAAACGACTTGACCAGGCCTTGCCTGCCTGCGATAACCTGATCCTGGAGAGGTGCAATTTATGTCAGTTCATCACATCAATACCCCTGGACATCGTTCCTTTTTACCAGGGAGGCGCGTATTATGGATAGGAGGCACAACCATAGTGCTCCTTCTAGTTATTATCGTTGCATCCATGAGTATAGGGAGAATAACAGCAATGTCGGCATTTGATACTACCTCCAAAGGACACGGCTCTGGCGCAGCGACTGGTGGCTCCCTGGCCACCATTACCAATTCTGGCTCGACCAATACTCCCGGCTATACGCTGGTGATTCATAGCGATGGCAGTGGCAGCCTGAGTTATACGCAGAAAGGCAAAACGCACTTCGGCACCTACCAGGATAAGACCTTTCCTGCTGGCACCTTCGCGACCCTGCAACTTCATACCGCATTGCAGGCAGTAGGCGACGTGAGCAAGATTCCCCAACGCGGTTGCCTGAAATCTGCCTCCTTCGGTACCTCAACTACGATTACCTACCAGGGCAAGACGAGCAGCGACCTCACCTGCCTGGGCAGCCAGGATGCCCGCTCACACCTGGACCTCAAAAATATGGTACAGCAAATACTCGCGAAGATTAAGTAGTTATATATAAGTTACGAATGAGAAAAGGGTGTGGTGGTGGTTGCGATCTGCAACCACCACCACACCCTTTTCTCCTATCAGAGATCAATACAGCCATACCAATATGTCTATTTGGTGATTGTTAATCGTATATCTCTAATAAGAGGTAGAAGAGATTGCTACGAAAGGATTTCTATGGCTATAGATTCGCAGCCCACGACCCTCAACCGCTCGGCAAATGGCTATCTGCCCATCGAAGACTACGCCATCATTGGTGACTTGCATACCGTGGCTCTGGTCGGCAAGAATGGTTCGATTGACTGGTGTTGCCTCCCTCGCTTCGACTCTCCTAGCATATTTGGCGCGCTGCTTGATACCCAGAAAGGCGGTCGCTTCCGCATCGCCCCCATCGAGACTCCTAACATGGGGCATAAGCAGATTTACCTGCCCGAGACCAACATCTTGATTACACGCTTTCTGACCATTGATGGCGTTGCTGAGATTACGGATTTTATGCCCATTAAACGCGGCAAACGCTCGCATCGCCAGCATCATATCGTGCGTTCGGTCTCCGTGGTGCGCGGCTCGCTTTCATTTGACATGGTCTGTCAGCCAGCCTTCAATTATGCTCGCGACGCCCATACATTGACATTCGCCGATGATAGGGAAGGCGTCATTTTTCATAGTCAGAGCATGTGCCTGGCGCTCGTATCCTCCGTTCCCTTGCAGACAAACGATGAGGGTGGCGTAGAAGCTCACTTTATATTGCACCAGGGGCAATCCGCACGCTTCATCCTCGAAAGCACCAATTGCGATGAGATCGCGCCCCAGGATCATTCGGAGGCGCACTATCGCGCCGAGTTCAACGAAACCATGGCCTACTGGCAGAGCTGGCTCGCCCAGTGCCAGTATCAAGGGCGCTGGCGCGAGATGGTGCAACGCTCGGCCCTCGTCCTGAAGCTGCTCACCTATGCTCCGACCGGGGCCATTGTCGCGGCCCCAACCACCAGCCTTCCCGAGACGCTGGGAGGCGCACGCAACTGGGACTATCGCTATACCTGGCTACGTGATGCCGCCTTCAGCCTCTATAGCCTGCTCACACTGGGTTTCACCCAGGAGGCCGAGGCCTTCATGGGCTGGCTCGACACACGCTGTCATGAACTCAAAAATAACGAGATGATGCTGCAACCGATGTATACCATCGATGGCAGACATGACCTGACCGAGCTTACCCTGGATCATCTCGAAGGCTACAAGAAGAGCAGCCCGGTACGCATTGGGAATGGGGCCTACTCACAGGTACAGCTCGACATCTATGGCGAACTAATGGATGCCATCTACATTTATAATCAGTACGCCTCAATCTCCTACGATCTATGGGAAAATTTGTGCCGTTTGCTCAATTGGCTAAAGGATAACTGGCAAAAGCCCGATGAAGGAATATGGGAGGTACGTGGTGGTCCCAAGCCCTTTGTGCATTCACGTCTGATGAGCTGGGTCGCCTTTGATCGTGGTCTACGCCTGGCTCGCCACCGGGGTTTACCCGCGCCCGTCGATACCTGGACACGCACAAGCGCCCAGATCTATCAAGAGATCATGAGCAAGGGATGGAATGAAAAAATTGGTAGCTTTGTTCAATACTATGGGAGTGATGCAGTAGACGCAAGCTCGCTGCTTATGGTCTTGACAAAGTTCGCGGGTCCGACTGATCCGCGCATCTTGAGCACGATTCAACGCATCCAGCGCGATTTGAGCAGTGACTCCCTGGTTCACCGCTATCATCCAAAGAAGGCCGCGCCCGATGGCCTGGGCAGCGCTGAGGGAACGTTTAGCCCATGTAGCTTCTGGATGGCGGAGACACTGGCACGGGCAGGTCGCGTCCAGGAAGCACGCCTGATGCTGGAGAAGATGTTGAGCTATGCAAACCATGTGGGACTCTACGCAGAAGAAATTGGTCCTACGGGTGAGGCGTTGGGAAACTTCCCCCAGGCCTTTACGCATCTTTCACTGATTACGGCCTGCTACAGCGTTGACCAGGCATTAAATAGAACGCATCCCGCGCAGTCACGCACGTTTTTCTAGGCCTATTCACTCCTGCGGCGCTCAAGAAGTGAAGTAGTGTATATGGAGGTGATTTGGGGCGGTACCGTCCGAAACCACCTCCATATACACTACCCATTAATTCACGCTTGCCTTGACGAAGGCGAGCGGAGTCGTTACAATGTAGCTTGGAATTGTCGGTCCATTTACTTGCTTGCTTTATCCACCGGGCGCCGTGGACGTCCCGGTTTTCTTTTGCCCCTTGAGGAGTTTACGCTATTACCATGCAAATTTCTGACGCTATCGATACCGAGACGACTATGGCAACCCCTGAAAAGACCCCAAATCAGCTAAAAGAACGAACCGACATCCGCAATGTAGCGATCATCGCTCACGTCGACCACGGCAAAACAACGCTTGTCGATGGCTTGCTCAAGCAGAGCCGCATCTTTCGCGAGAATCAGCAGGTCGGCGAACTGATTATGGACTCAAACGACCAGGAGCGCGAGCGTGGCATTACCATCCTGGCGAAGAATACCGCTGTAAGCTATCACGGTACCAAGATCAATATCATCGATACACCTGGACACGCCGACTTCGGTGGTGAGGTTGAGCGTGTACTGAACATGGCCGACGGTTGTATCCTGCTCGTTGACGCTGCTGAGGGCCCCATGCCTCAGACACGCTTCGTGCTGCAAAGAGCGCTAGAGCTTAATTTGAAGCCCATCGTAGTTATCAATAAAATCGACCGCAAAGACGCGCGTATCGACCAGGTCGTGGAATGGACGCAGGACCTCTTCCTGGAGCTAGCCAAGTCCGATGAGCAGCTCGACTTCCCCGTGCTCTATGCGATTGGACGCGAAGGTGTCGCCATGAGCAATCCCGATGATGAGCGCGTCAGTCTTGAGCCACTCTTCGAGACCATCATCAATACCATTCCAGCACCGAAGGTCGACATGGATTCGCCCTTCCAGATGCTGGTCACGGCCCTGGACTATGACGATTACAAGGGCAAGTACGCCATTGGACGTATCACACGTGGGCGTATCACCCCCAACAGTAGTGTGGCCCGCATTACACGCGATGGCGATGTGAGCCGCCAGAAGGTGAACCTGGTCTTTACCAACCGCGGCCTACAGCGAGTCGAGATCGACGAGGCCCAGGCGGGCGATATCATTGCTGTTACGGGCATCTCGGATGCCAACATTGGCGAGACGCTTGCCGATCCAGAGCAGCCAGAGGCCCTGCCGACCATCGCCATCTCAGAGCCAACTCTGAAGATGACCTTTGGCGTGAATACCAGCCCCTTTGCTGGACGCGAGGGTAAGTACCCCACATCGCGCCAGTTGCGTGCGCGCCTCTATCGCGAGTTGGAGGTCAACGTCAGCCTGCGCGTCGAGGACGGTAACTCTCCCGATGAGTTCATCGTCTCGGGTCGTGGCGAGCTGCACCTCTCCGTCTTGATCGAGTCCATGCGCCGTGAGGGCTACGAGTTCCAGGTCTCGCGTCCCGAGGTCATCACGCGCCAGGATGAGCATGGGCATACATTTGAGCCTTTTGAGCACCTGGTCATTGATACAAAGGACGAGTATATCGGCGCCCTGACCGAGGTCCTGGCCACACGTAAAGCCCAGCTATCGAACATGGCCAGCGACGGCTACGGCAATGTACGCATCGAGTACAAGATTCCAACCCGTGGCTTGATCGGCTTCCGCAATAGCTTCCTGACCTTGACCAAGGGTAACGGCGCTATGAGCAGCCTTCTGATCGGCTTCGAACCCTGGCTGGGTAAGATGGGTACCACACGCATGGGTGTCTTAATGGCCTCCGAGCTAGGAACCGCCGTCACCTATGGTTTGAACAATGCCCAGCAGCGCGGTGATACCTTCATCGAGCCGGGAACCCAGGTGTACGAGGGAATGATCATTGGCCTGAACACACGCCCCATGGACATGGTAGTCAACGTGTGTAAAGAGAAGCAGAAGACCAATATCCGCTCCTCCACATCTGACATCTCGGTACGCCTGACGCCGCCAATTCTGATGAGCCTGGAGCAGTCGCTGGACTTCATCAACAACGACGAACTGGTTGAAGTTACGCCGAAGAACATTCGCCTGCGCAAACGCTACCTGACCCAGAACGAGCGCTCACGCGCCCGCGAAGACTAGCTCAGAAGTAAGTCAGGCAACAAAAAACTTCCCGCGATCCTGTGGGAAGTTTTTTGTTGCCCTGGATAGAAATATGCAGCTAGCTACATATCTACAGCCTTGTTGGTGATGAGATAATAAAGTATATTGTTACACAAATATTGTTTGCCGGAGAGAGTCACAGCCAATGAATCCATTCGAGAGAATTGCTAATAGATATAAGAACTTACCCGAGGTTGACCTGACCCAGGGGCATAGCATCGCCTATTCACGCAGCACCACACGCCGCAACATGGAGCTGATCGACGCCAACAGCCAGGGCAACGTCCACGGCGGCGTGATCATGAGAATGGTAGACGAAGCCGCGGCCGTCGTCGCCATCAAGCACTGCCATCGTCCATACGTCGTGACGGCCAGAGTTGAGCGCTTCGACTTCCTGGCCCCCGCCTTCATTGGCGATGTGGTCACCGTGCATTGCGAGCTACACTACGCGGGACGCACCAGTATGGATGTCGGCGTCGAGGTCACAGCGGAGGACCTCATTACACGCGAGGTACGTAAGATCGCCAGCAGCAACGTCATCTACGTGGCGCTTGATGAGAACCGCAAGCCAACGCCCATTCCGCCCCTAGAGCCAGCGGACGACGAGGAGCGCGCCATTATCGAGCGCGCAAGTATACGCCGCCAGCATACTCAGAAACTAGAGCAGCTTCTCAAAGAGAATCCTTCCTAACAAGTAGCTCTAATAGAAAAGTAGGAAAGCGAGCGGGCCGCAAAATTCAATTTTGCGGCCCGCTCGCTTTCCTACTTTCACTTCATGGACATCACACCATCAACCCGAAATGACGTTATTTGCTTTCCGCTTTTGGCAATGAGCAGTGTATTGAAAAGATAGAGCACAATTTTGATGATGGTATGGGAGGAGAAGATGGAGGCACAGCAACTCAATAGAATGCTTACCAAGGCGCAGATCCTGGCGTTTCTGGGGCTGGATCATAAGCTCAAAGAATCTAAGGAACAGGTAATGGAACGGCTTATGAAGCTGATCGATGAGGATGCGACAGCATGGCAACGTTTGCTAGAAATGTATCCGGAGGAACTGGCGGTTGAGCCGGTAGAGGCGCAAACACTGCTTCAATGCACGCTTCTTGAGCGCCGCCGTTGGATTGAGGAAGGCAAACTACCAGTGCTCACCCATCGGCAATTTAGAAAAGCCGGACGTACACTTGACTACCCGGTGCATGACCGCCGCGTGATTCTGGCAATCACTCAGAAGGATGTAGCAAAATGGCGAGGCGAGCATACTACCCGCACAAAGCAAAATCGGCATGCGGGATCACAAAAGAGCGCCGAGAGCCGCAAGGAGCATCAACGCCTGCGGAAAGAACAGCAAGATGCCTGGCAGGCTTTAATAATGCAATGGCAGAGCCATGGATCAGCCGGGCTTGTTGCGACTCTGGAGCTAGCATACTGGACCGTCTGGAGTTCCCGCTGGGCCAAGGAGAATCAGCTCAAAAGCAGACGTGCCACCAAATATGCAACACGCTACCTGGAACAGAAAAATACCTGGTACCAACACAAAAATAAGGCTATGCGCCTGCTTGCCCAAACACCATATGCACGCCTCTCTTTTTATCGCCCACCAGAACCACATAAAATCTCGCTGCACCTCTGCAAAACTCATTATGAAGAGAAAAGAGAGGGATATTACGAGAACATCTGGGAGTACTTGAGTTTGAACACACAGGAGGTCAAAGCTTGCCTGCGTTGTCTCTACACCAAAGAGAAGGACTACTACTCGCTCTACTTGCTAGAGATTCAGACCGAGGCTATTCCAGATCTCGTCTTCTCCTTCCATATGCCCTATCCACTAGGCCAGAAGCATTTCCCAGCTCCTAGCACGCTACCGCGTGTCGCCCATGTTGAGCAAGAAGGCGTCTTTCGCTTTGGGCGCACATTGTATGAAGTTGAGAAGATTACGCATCGGGAAAAAGATGTGCAGACGCGCTTTGAAGAGGCACTATCTAGGCTTCAGGCATACTATCCAGCCCCAGGCACAGGAAATGGGACAAATGACACTCAGCAGTAGCGTTTACTGAACGTACAATGTTTTGTAACGTACTCATATGTTCATTATCCTGTTTTTTTAAGCATCAAGGCTATGGCCCCTTATAAAGAGAGACGTAGCGAAAGAGAGGGATATATGCCTACTATTGCACAATGGTGCGCTGGCTGCAAGCTACCCATCCATGGCAGCCCTCCAGGAGAGGAATGCCCTCGTTGCCAGTATCCAGTCGAGTTAGAGAAAGAGAAGAACTTTCTTAGAAGGTCGATTCAGGACCTTGTGCGGGTCGCAGCCTACCAGCATAGGAACATCACCGTAGGGCAACTGATCGTGCAACACCAGGCTCGACTTAATACGCTTCAGCAGATACGCCTGGAGATACCAGCGCCAATGCCGTTGACTCCGCCCACGCCAGCTATGAACACTCAAGCGCCATCTGTCGTGAGTGAGAAACAGGTGCCTACACTTCCTATCAGCGCACCTGTAGATCATATACACAATGGTATGCCATCAGTAGAGCCAACACGAGTCGTCCAGCCTGGACCAGCACAAAGCCCAATAAGTCCAGTCATACCTGTGAGAGCAAACACAAGTCGGTCTGAGGAGGCTTTGGCGCCCAGCCCAGAGCCTCAGGCCGTGACACGATCTCCACGCCAGATGTTCTCGTTGCGGACCTTCTTTGAAGACCAGACCATCAATATTGTGGCCTCGCTGGGTGCGTTTCTCCTTCTCACAGGGTCGCTCAACTTTATCGCTACAACTCCGGATCTGTTGAAATCATTTATTGTAATGCTCCTGGTGCATATCGTCTTTGGCGCCACCGGGATTGTAACGCGCAGGTTCGATAGTTTTCGGATCGTCTCGATCATCTACACTGCCATCTTTGCCTTGCTTATTCCCCTGGTCAGCTTCTCTGCGTACCGCCTGGCGTCTGGAAGCCTGGTGACATTTTCACCTGCGGCACTGGTAGCCATGGTCACGGCATATGCGGCAATAGCGTACGGATCGCTCGCGATCTATCAGCGCTTTAGTCTCTTTAGCTACCTCTCGCTGGCGGCGCTGAGCATCGCTGATGTCGCGACCCTCAGTGCCTTTCACCTGGCCTTGCCCTGGCTCTTTTGTGGGCCAATGCTGTTGGCACTTGGAGCGATGCTCTGTCTTCCCCCCGATAAGAATAGCGCAAGCATCTTTGATGGAAGGCTGGCAGTCTTGCACGACCCACTACGCGTCTGCATGTACCTCTGGGTAGGCATCTGCGCACTGGGAGCCCTTTTGACTATAGCGATAGCGCTCTCATCTGAATACATCATTCTGCCCGGCATCTCCAACCTGGAGGAGAAGATTGCGCTCTGTGGACAGATCGCGTTGCTTTTAGGTTGGTGCGCGGGTATGGCCTGGCGAACACGCAAAACATATTGGGTCACGGGAACGTGCTACCTGTTTATCGTCCTGGCACTCACCATCGCCTTTGCCTGCTCACTACGCCCTGCTGGCTACGCTGTCGTACTTATTAGCGTGGCCGCCTACTATCACATACTGCTGCGCTTCGCGCCTTCACTCATGCGCCAGTTCAGAACGCAGGGCCTGGAGAAACAACTGGAAGACATAAGCTTAACACTGATAGCGCTCGCTCCCCTGGTCGGTGAAGCAAGCATGCCTCTACACGTGTTCCTTAAGACCTTCACGCATAACGACTGGTTGCCTCTTCACACTCCCACAGCTATGATAGATAGCATCGCGACCCTGGTGGTTTGCATCCTTGGTTTACTCCTCACGCTCAGTAGCGTCCAATTACATACCAAGTTGCAGCGTCAACTGGCTCCTGCTCAGGCACGCTGGTGCTGGCTCCTCCTTCTCTGCGGATTCTTACTCTACTGGCTCTGCGGTGAGACTCTGCTGCTCAGCTCGCTTCATCCCACCTGGCTATTCCTGGGCGTCACGCTGCTGCTTACCGCCCTGGGCTTTCAGACACGCGCGAGATATAGCCAGGCATGGAGCAACCCCATTGAACTTGTCGCCCTCACTGGCATGGGCCTGACGTTGTTTTTCGCCATCTCGCAAACGGCAGCCATTCAGCTCAGCCTACTACTGGGATTCGAAGTGATCAGCTATGGGCTTGCCATTGCGCAACGACGTCCTGGCCTTCTAGTACTGTCAATGGTGTTAGGCGTCCTGGCAATAGGGCCACTCTTTGACTATATTCCGTTCTTCTTTAGTCTCTGCCTGGTCCTTCCTGTACTCGCAGCGGGGATCTCGCGCCAGTTCGCGCAATGCTGGCCTCGTAGAGTCGAGACAAGATACCAGCGCATCACCTGGGAATGGCCTACCCTCTTCCAGGGGTTGCTGTATGGCCTCCTCTATGCAAGCATGGAGAGCATACAGGCCCTCTCTGGGGCAACAACGGGCGTGCTCGCCGAGAACTTGCAGCCTATCGCGATACCTATTCTCCTGGAACTGGCACTCCTGGCTGCAGCCTGGTATATCGGTGCAATCCTGGCACGCAGACCCTTCTGGTTGATTGTTTCCGCGTTCTTTGCGGGCGTAGCCATCTGCCTGCCCAGTAATAATTTCTTGTTCCTAGCATGGCTTGCTCCAATGAGCATTCTCGTCGCACTGGCTGCGCGCATGCGCTTTGGGAGAGTTTGGAGTGCGCCACTGGCAATAAGCGCCTTTCTGGCGACACTGATGGTTGGCATTAGTGGAAGTGTTCATCATGAAGCGACGCTCACCACCTGGGTTCTGCTCCTGTGTGCCTCACTCTACTATGTAGCAGGCATTATCAGCCAGGAGCCTGCCGTGACTGGCCTCACACCAGCTACCTTAGTCCTGCTTATCGCGTGCTCGTTTGCGAACTTCTCCTTGTTGACATGGATAGCCCCGATCAGCATCCTGCTTATGCTGGGCGCGCATCTCTGGCTTGGGCGCACCTATAGCGTTGCCCTGGGCATAACCGCGCTGATAGCGACCATCACGCTAGGTGTACTGGGAACCAGCAGCGGCAACCAGACGATGTTACACGCAACCTTCTGGCTACTCCTGCTCTGCGCGACCCTCTTCTATGGCGCGGGTCTGCTCAGTAAGGGACTCGAAGAGACCTGGATTGCTGTGCTTTTCGCGGCATGGGGCCTCTTCCTTCCCACCAATACCTTTAACATGATCGTCTGGATCGCGCCACTCGGCATACTACTGGCGCTAGGAATACATCTTCTCATGGGGAGAGCGCGGGCCCTGCCAATGTTCGTGATAGTTGTCCTGGCAACATTTGATGTAGGGCTGATGGGAATGACGAGTGGGAATTCTACTACCCTGCTCGCAACCTTCTGGCTGCTCCTGCTCTCTGCCGCACTCTACTATATCGCGGGTCTGCTCAGCAAGGAGCATGAGGTTACCTGGCTCGCTGGCATATGCACAATCTGGGCCTTCTGTCTGCCCATCAATACCTTTGCCATTCTCACCTCGCTTGCACCTACCAGTATCCTCCTCGCGCTCGGTATTCGCTTGTGGCGTGGGCCACGCCAGGCGCTAGCGCTCACAGTTTGCGCAAATGTTGCTACTATCGCGCTTGGCGTGCAGGGCACCATCTATGGTGAAATGGCAAGCGCGAGCTGGGTTCTCTTGCTCTGCGCACAACTCTTCTACGTCGGTGGACTGGTAAGTGAAGATCCGTTCTTTACATGGTTGGCACCTGCGTACACGACCTGGTCGGTATATTACGCGGGTGCGCTGGGTGATCTCTATCGTCCTGTGCTGATCGCGCTAACCTTTGCCCTGCTAGGAAGCGTCAGCAAGTACATAGCCTTCTTTCGCGGTGGGGAAAGAGACGAGAAGCGTGACTGGTGGCACAACTATAGCCTGCCGCTCTATGCCACGGCCCTGGCTTCGGCCTTGTTGACAGGAATTTATGGCTCGCTCTCAAACGTCAACTTTCCTTTCTATGCCGCCGTGCCGGATATCCTCATCGTATACGCGCTCGTCGCCTATGGTGTCCTGCTTAATGAGCGCAAGGCTCCGACACGCTGGCAGGCGCTGGTGTTTGCTTTTGCGGCCTGGGGCTTGCTCCGGGCAACCAGGGTACTTACATGCGATCCCGTCTCACAGGCATGCTCAGTACAGCAGGTGCAGCAGCAAAGCACATACCTCTTAACCCTGACCCTGGGCCTGGGAGGTGTGGGATTGCTCGTGGGACGCCTAGTAAAGCTCTTTGCCAGAGGAGGCAAGAAGCAAGAGAGGGAGACCCAGTTTCTGGCCTTGCCATGGAATGCCTCCTGGTACCTCGCCAGCCTACTTGGGTTGCTGCTTATGTTTGGCTGGCAGATGCAGATTACGCAACATCACTATGCGGGTCTTCCCTCAGGCATGCTGGTGACACTGCTCGCCTTGAGCCTTGTTGTGATGTTGGTGGAACGCATGCCAGAGCTTGTGCTTCTCTCCAGCGCCCTGGCCCTATGGATCATCTCCACTCTACCCTTCACAAATTGGCAGGCGGCGCTGGCGTATAGCGCTCTCAATATACTCATCTTCACCTCACAATGGCTCTGGCACAGGCTACGCCCACGCACTCACTGGCTCCCCACATCAGGGCTTGCCACAATCGTCAGTCTCATGGGGCAAGTCCTGGTGGTTGGCAGCGTGATTATGCAGGGAGGATTAAGCAGCAGTATACCGGTTCTGGCCCACACAGGCGCCTTCACACTCCTGGTCCTGTCTATGCTCATCGCGTCCTATGGCTATACGCAAAGGAGGACAAACTGGCAACGCTGGGCTTACTACAGTGCCTGTTTACTTGGTAGCCTGGCTCTATCGTGGGAATTGCTGGCGCTTCAGCAAACGCAGTTTGATGTGCTCACCCTACCACCAGCGACAGCTCTTATTCTGATCGCAGCATTCTTGCAACGGGATGAAGGTCTGCTACAACAGCGAGCGGGCGCGCAGTTGTGCGCGCTGGCTGGCACGGCCCTCCTACTCCTCCCCACGCTCTGGCTCAGCTTCCAAGGGTCGGAGCTGGCGCCCACGCTGCTCCTGGGAGGAGAGGCTCTGGTGCTGCTGCTGGTGGGTATCGGAACTCATATCCGCGTGTTTGTGCTCAGCGGAGCGGGCCTGGTAGTAATCGCGGCTATGCACGCGCTCTTCCTGCCCTCGCTCGGCCTGCCATCCTCGCTCGCCCTGGCCATTATGGGACTCAGCTTGTTAATCCTGGCAACCGCCTTAAGCCTGACCCGCCACCGCTTGCGCTCCGCCTGGACACAGTGGCAGTAAACAAAAGATAGACATGGTATGTGGTGGAAAAATGCGGCGCATTTTTCCACCACATACCATGTCTACGCCAATAATTATCGCCTGGGTAAATTATGAATTTTTTTCAAAACGAAAATAGCTTTAGAATTTATCAATAATCCGATTCAGTACTAAAAAAGGGCAAAATATGTACTGCTAGTTGTATTATTTCGCGCCTGTTGTGATATGATGGGACAGGATAGAAGAATCACAACCTGGAGAGTTTGTTGGTGCCAAGTAAGGGAAATAGCGCCAGGGTGAGTTGGCGAGGACGGCTATTTACAAACCTATTTCTTACCAATACATATACCCCAGAGAACAGGGGTATGTACTCTCTTGCCTAAAAAATACACGAGCAGAAGCAATACGTGCAAAGAGCCAGGAACGGCGGAACATATGGAAGATGCAGCCGGGTTCATTCTGCTATCGAGGAGGAAGACATGGATCTATCGTTGCGGTTGGACACCTTGGGATTAGTGGAAGTGAGATACTTGCGGGGCCGCGAACGTTACCGGGACTGGCCCCAATTTGAGTTACTCGCAGCGTCAAGACAGGCAAGAATCTTAGCCTACTTTCCTCGCGAGGTGGCCGAACAACTGCACCAACAAATTCTCATGGTCGAGGCAGCCGTAGGCCTGGAAAGTGAGGAGGAGACGGAGCATGAGGAAGGCGAGGGCCAGGAGGTGGGTGTGGCTCACGAAGGAGAAACAAAGACCAGCGAAAAAGATGGTTCTACATTCTCCCCCGCCTTCGCCCAGGCACTCAAACAACTCAATGAGCTTGCACGCCAGCGCTTACCAGAAGCAGGCATCCCCGGCAACCAGACCAGCGGAGATCTCTCGCAAGAGATAGACGCTCTCGGGGATGATGATGACGCGTTAGAACAACTGCAAGACGCCTTTAGCCAGATGATGGAAGTTGTACGCGAACTGGCCGAAGAGATTTCTACTGACGCGCTCAAGTTAACGGGACGCTTCAAGTGCGCGCGCACCAACATTGAGTTCATTCCTCGCCCTCACACCAGCGAAGACAGTGATGATGATGATGATGACGAAGACGAAGAGCTTGAAATCGATACCAGCAGCGGTGTCATCGACATCGAGGTTGAGCTGGTAATGGTGCTTCAGCTCTTTGAAGAGGGGCGCGCACGCCCTGACGATCTGGCCGCGGTAGAGCTTCAGCTCGATGTAGACGATTTTGAACGCCTGCACGAAACGCTCGATTTCGCTATGGAGCGTGAGCGCCGAGGCCGACGCCGCCCCAAGGCGTAAAATAGTCTCGGCCACCTGCTGTACGCCCTCAAACGTACAGCAGGTGATACCCCACTTAAGGGCAGAATGCTCGTCCTATAGTGCCCCAAACATTCTCCTTCATCAATGCAACGCCAGGCTAATAGAGAGGCCTTTTTAGAATAGAGACAGGACATCACCATGCCCAATGCTATTGTTCATCAGGAGTTCGACCCTCAGCAAGGAAAGCTTTCATACTACACCTACGAGATACTGACCAAACTCCTCTTTGAGCTTGTCGAAGCGCACCCACAGCTTGCCACCATCGAGTCTCTAGGCAAAAGTCTGGAAGGGCGTGAAATCTGGCTCGTCACCTTGACCAATCAGGCAACGGGGCCGGCCCTGGAAAAGCCAGCCTACTGGATCGATGGCAATACACATGCAGGTGAGGTTACTGGCTCAACCATCGCCCTGTATACCATCTGGTCATACCTGACACGCTATGGGCAGGACGAAAAAATCACGCGCCTGCTTGACCGCACCACCTTCTATATTTTGCCACGCCTGAGTGTGGATGGAGCGGAACGCTACCTGACTACACCCTATACTCTGCGCAGCAGTACCCGGCCCTATCCCTATGACGATGCCCATGATCCCGATGGACTCTATCCCGAGGACATTGATGGGGATGGCGAGATCCTTATGATGCGTGTCCCAGACCCCAATGGGGCATGGAAAAGCTCCAGGCAAGATGCACGCATTATGCGCCGCCGCGAGATTGATGAAGAAGGCAGAACCTACTATCACCTGATGACCGAGGGCCTCATCCGCAACTATGATGGCTACCTTATTCCTCTTGTTCCACGCAAAGAGGGTCTGGACATCAACCGCAACTACCCCTATCAATGGGCGGCGGAGAATGAGCAGTCTGGCGCGGGGGCCTATCCCTTCTCAGAGCCAGAGACACGGGCCGAGGCCGAGTTCTGGCGCACCCATACAAATATTTCAGGCTTTGCCTCTTACCACACCACCTCCGGCGTCCTGCTGCGTCCATACAGCACCAAGTCTGATGATGAGATGTTGCCCTCAGACCTGGAGGTCTTCAAGCTCCTTGGCGAGAGGAGTCAGGAGATCACGGATTATCCAGCCGTCTCAACTTATCATGGCTTCCGCTACGGACCTAAAGATCTGACAAAGGGCGCGATGGATGACTATGTCTATGATCACCTGGGCTGGTTTGGCTTTACAGTTGAACTCTGGGACTTGCCCACCACAGCAGGCATCGGGCCACGCGACTTCATTCCCTGGATGCGCTGGCACCCAGAAGAGGATGACATTAAACTGATGCAGTGGAACGACGAGGTCATGCAGGGCGAGGCCTTCGAGGACTGGCGTCCCTTTGAGCATCCGCAACTGGGAGCGGTTGAGATCGGCGGCTGGAAGAGTAAGCTCTACCGACAGAACGCACCGCTGCGCTATCTGCCAGAGATGTGCGAAAAACATAGCGCCTTCACTCTGATGCATGCCTCGCTCAATCCCTATCTCAGTCTCTACGCCCTCAAGGTCGAACAGCAAGCAGAGCAGATCTACCATATCACTGCCGTCATCGAAAACAATGGCTTTCTCCCCACAGACACTAGCGCCCAGGCTCGTGAGCGCAAAGTGGTGCGTCCCCTTCAAGTAACCCTGAGCCTGCCAGAGGAGGTTGAACTGCTGCAAGGGAAACAGTATCAAGAGGTGGGCCAATTGGAGGGACGCTCTAATAAGCTGCAAGGGAGCTATGGGCGCAGCATTACTGACCATCGCTGTAAAGTAGAATGGACCATCAAGGGACCAGCAC
This sequence comes from Ktedonobacter sp. SOSP1-52, assembly GCF_016587395.1. Taxonomy (NCBI): domain Bacteria; kingdom Bacillati; phylum Chloroflexota; class Ktedonobacteria; order Ktedonobacterales; family Ktedonobacteraceae; genus Ktedonobacter; species Ktedonobacter sp. SOSP1-52. The sequence continues at coordinate 1,047,347 of NZ_BNJH01000003.1, read as the reverse complement.
ATGCTACACTAGAACTAACAGTCCAGGCACAGCGCGCTGGTGTTCTACGGCGCACCATTACCCTCGAAAATGGCTAAGCTATAGGTGTAAGAGTAGAAGTCATGCTGGCATGGCCCGCCCTCGCAGAAGAAGGCCAGGCAAGCGCTGCCCCTACACATTACCAGAAAGGTTGGATTCATGACACGGAACATCACTATTGAAGACCTCTATCGTATGCAGTTTATCGATAGGCCGCGCATCTCCCCAGATGGCAAACAGGTCGCCTATGTCGTGACGCGCATCGACGACAAGAAGCATGCCTATCGTTCAAGCATCTGGATCAGTCCCACTGAGGGTGGAGAGGCGCGCCGCTTTACCCAGGAGACCGAGTTGACCAGTGCACCAACCTGGTCGCCCGATGGGCGCTGGCTGGCCTTTGTCGCCAAGCGTGAGAGCAGCGATCAGCCTCCCACGGCGGAGCAGAAGAAGCTTGGCAAGGATAAGCCCCAGATCTGGATCATGCCCACCGATGGCGGCGAGGCGCGCCAGCTTACTTTCATGGAGCATGGTGCCTCATCTCCCGCCTGGTCACCCGATGGCCAACACCTGCTCTTCAGCGCACAGGTCGGGCCTGCTGATGAGGAAACGGAAGACGGCAAGGCGCTGCCCAAAGTGCATGTGATAGACCAGCTCTGGTATCGCCTGGATGGCGTTGGCTTTATTTATGAGCGCCGCTCGCATCTCTTCCTGATCCCACGCGAGGGCGGAGAGCCACAGCAGTTGACGGATGGCGATTGGAACGATGGCGATGCTGCCTGGTCACCTGATGGAAAGCAGATCGCCTTCACCTCTGACCGCAACGAGGAGCGCTGGCGCCTTCCTGGAGCAGATGTCTATGTGCTCGCGCTTCAGGATAACAAGGTTGTGGGTGAGCCACACATCCTGACCGATGGCAGCATGGGATGTTCCTCACCCTCCTGGTCAGCAGATGGGCAGCAGATCGCCTTTATCGCGTCAAAGAAAGTTGGTTCGGCAGGGCATGCCTATCTCTACACCATCGCCGCCAGCGCAGAGAAAGGCGAGCCGAAGAACCTGACGCCCGAGTTTGAGGGAACGGCCCTCGAATTCACCAATAGCGACGTTGGCGATGAGCATCTGATGCCGCAGCCTGCCTGGTCCGCCGATGGCAAGACGCTCTATGTCCTCTCCTCGCGTCGGGGCGCCTCGCGTATCTATGCCATCTCCACCACCAATGGCGCGGGCAAAGAGCCACCGACGGTCACCCCTGGTAATGTGCATGTACGCGACTTTAGCATCGATCACAGCAAGCAGACCTTCGCGATGAATGTTGCCGACGCCACGCACCCACAGGAGATCTTCGTACGCTCAGCCGAGACCAATGGCGAACTGCGCAAGATTACCGGCTTCAACGATGCCCTACTCAATGAGCTCCAGCTGGCAACGCCAGAGCACTTCACCTATGAGGGGGCTGATGGCTGGCCTATGGATGGCTGGGTCTTAAAGCCGCACAACTTTGATCCCTCCAAGAAGTATCCCCTGGTCCTGGAGATTCATGGCGGGCCGCAAACGCAATATGGCTATGGCTTCTTCCACGAGATGCAGCTTCTCGTTGCCGAGGGGTATGTCGTCCTCTATACCAATCCACGCGGTAGCTGCGGCTATGGCTTTGAGTTCGCGCATGCTGTACGCGGGGCCTGGGGCGAGAAAGATCCCATCGATATCATGAACGGCGTCGCCGAGGTTGTACAGCGTGGCTATATCGACACTGAGCGCATGGGCGTTACTGGGGGCAGCTATGGCGGCTTTATGACCAACTGGCTGATCAGCCACAACAACCGCTTTAAGGTCGCGATCACCGACCGCTGCGTCAGCAACATGGCGACCATGTTTGGCACAAGCGATATAGGCTGGGACCTGAGCTATGACAACCTGGATACCACACCCTGGGAGGACCTGGAGAAGTATATGAATATGTCGCCCATCAAGTATGTGCAGAATATTCGTACGCCGCTCCTCATCATCCACAGCGACCAGGACCTGCGCTGTAACATCGAGCAGGGAGAACAGCTCTTCGCCGCGCTCAAATATATGGGACGCGAAGTGCGACTGGTACGCTTTGAAGGGCAGAGCCACGGTCTCTCGCGTGGGGGGCATCCACGCTCACGCCAGGAGCGCCTGCGCCACATCCAGAGCTGGTTCGCGAAGTACCTGCAATAGTCTATAAATTAGCATAAAGGGAGCGTGCTCACATGCGAGCACGCTCCCTTTATGCTAATTTATAGACACCTAATTTGTCGCTGGCGCTCCCAGTAAACCAGAGTTGCGTGTTGTCGCTGGAGAGGGCAAGCCCGAGCGGATAGGCACCGCTCGTTGGAAGCGGCGTGAAGATGAGCGCATGCGACTTCGCGTCGAGACGGGCCAGGGCGTTCTCAGAAGGTACGCTCATCCAGATATCGCCGTTGCTCAGCGCCACGACATCATAGACCGTCCCGTCTGTCTCCTGGCTCTTCTTCGAGGAGACCGGATACGAGGTAAAACGCGTGCTGGCTGGCTCAAACTTCAGCAATTGGAGCTTGTTGAAGCCGGTAGCCCAGATAGTACCCTGGCGGTCGCTGGTGACCTGCATCAAGTAGAGCTGAGGATCGGGCAGGGGATAGAGCTGCACCTTACCGCTGGCTGGATCGAGGCGCGCTAGCTGGGCGGAACTCGATAGTGTTACCCAGAGCATACCCTGGTGGTCCAGCGCCAGACCATAGGGATTGAGCTTCTGTACGCTGGGCTGAGCAGAGAGCGGATACTGCTTTATCTCTCCTGTTTTTGGATTTAGCATGCCAACGGAGTCGGCATTCAGCTCGGTAAACCAGGCGTTGCCGTGGGGATCGAAGACGATCTCGTTGGGAGCCGAAGAGAGCTTTAGCGTCTTCTGCGCATCCTGGGGATCGGGAATACTCAAGATCGGTAGATGGTAGTTTTTAAACTGTCCCGAGCGGGGATCATAGTGCCCGATGAAATTGCCATACTCCTCGGCAAACCAGATCGTATCGTCGGGGGCAACCGTGACCCCCATCAGACCACCCGCGCTCTCTGGAGGCGTCATTTGTTGAAGAGAGCGCGTTCGGGGATCAAGCACCGCCAGGTAGCCACGCGACATCTCGGAGAACCAGACACGGCCTTGTGAGTCGACAGCGGGCCGCATCAAGCCACTATGGGCTTGTGGCAGTGCATATTCACGAAAACGTCCCGAGGTAGAGAGGGTCAGGGGCGGAGTATCCTGTGTGCCGTTACTGCTACCCGCCTGGCTATCCTGGGTAAAATTGCTACAGGCAGGCAGCAACCATAAGAGCAGGCAGAGCAAGGGTAGCAGCCATGTCAGCCGTCGAGCTTGTTGAGTAGAGGGCAGGCCTTTAGTGCGCCACATATGCGCCATGGATGCCATCATCAACCAGATGCGAGAGACGCGCGGTGACCAGCTTATGCTGCCAGGCACTCTCGGGATTGGGGAGATCATGCAGTTCAACGCGCAGGTAGTTATCAGTGAGACCCTCCCAGTAACCGTGCTTGGACTGCTCAATCAGCACATCCACGGTCTGGCCCAGGAACTGCTGGCGGAACTGACGGCTATGTTCCTCATTCAGGGTAAGCAGGCGAGCACTGCGCTCCTTCTTGACCACGTCCTTAATCTGTCCACGCATGCGTGCGGCTGCGGTTCCCTGGCGGGCGGAGAAGCGGAAGACATGCGTTTTGGCAAACTCCAGCTCTTGCGCAAGCTGATAGGTCAGCTCAAAATCCTCATCGGTCTCGCCAGGGAAACCAGTGATGATATCGGTACTGATGGCCACGCCCGGGATGCGCTGCTTGGCGGTCAGAATGATCTCACGATAGCGGGCGCTGTTATAGCGGCGAGCCATGCGACGCAGGATGTTGTCGGAGCCGCTCTGCATGGGCAGGTGGAAGTGGCGACACATACGCGGGTCCTGCCAGAGGTCCAGCCACTCCAGGCGGAAATCCTCAGGCTCCAGCGAAGAGACGCGAATGCGGGGCATATCGGTCTCACGCAGAAGGGTCGCGATCAGGTCGCCCAGGTCCTTCTGCTCATCCCCCGCAGGATGGTAGTCGCCCAGGTGAATACCGGTCAGCACGATCTCCTGGTAGCCCGCGCGCGCCTTGCGCTGCACATGCTCCACGACAGAGTCGATAGTTCGGCTGCGCGAGTTGCCACGTACGTAGGGAACGATGCAGTAGGTACAGCGATTATTACAGCCATCCTGGACCTTCATCTGCACACGGGTACGCGAGAAGATGCGCGCGTTGGCCTGCTCCGTGGTCTGCGTATTATCGGTAAAGGGCGAGAGGCTGGAGGGGTTTTCAGGCGCTGGCTCAGGCTCTGCCGGTAGGAAGTCCAGGGCATTATCGCTCCCGATATGCTGCGTATCCAGCGGCAAGACGGGCAGAGCGCGGCGCGCAGGCATCTCATCTATAGGGGGCGTTGGCGCCTCTGGTTCTGAAGCAGCGACCTGGCTTGTCATGGACTCATAGCGCTGCTTAATGGTCTCGACCAGCGAGTCTTTGCCAGTGTTGCCAATCACCATATCGACGCCGGGGAGCGCGGCCACACCCTGCGGATTCAACTCGGCATAACAGCCGGTGACCACGAGAAAGGCATCTGGATGGCGGCGCTGGGCCTGTGCGATAAGCTGGCGCGAGCTGCGGTCGCCCAGATGCGTCACAGTGCAGGTATTGACAATATAGATATCGGCGGCCTCGTCAAAGTCACGCCGAATAAAGCCAGCAGTGCTCATCTGCTCGCCAATGGCCTCGCTATCGGCCTGATTTACCTTACAGCCAAGCGTCGTAACGGCGAATGTGGTTTCTTGTGTTGTGTGCTCAGACATCTTTACTACTATCTTCCACGCGCTCTTTACGTTATGCAGGAGGTTTTATCTTCAGAAAATGATTGGTGTCTGTGCATGATTATAGCGCATTATACTTTGCTTGGGTAGTATGTATAACTCACGAAGACCAGGGCATTGCTCTTCGTGAGTTATTACCCCTCTCTCCTTTTACGCATTCTGAGAAGAGGCTTGGGCCGCGCTCTCCTGGCCCGGTATTCTAGTGGGATAGGGAGAGGCAACAGGCAGGGAGAGGCTCTTTTGCATCATGGGGAGAGCGAACCAGACATTGCCGAGGCCAAAGAGCGTGCCTGTCAGCAGGCGGAGCTGCCAGGTGCTTTCGCGTAGACCGAACATCTGCGTTAGCCCATCCCAGGCAATAGGAAGCATCAGGATCACCCAGAACCACCAGGGAATGCCGGGTATGCGCTTCTTGGAGAGGGTAAAGATCAGGCTGCCAATGAACATCGAGGTATAGATTGAAAAGTTGCGTGCGCACATGCCGAGCTGGTGACCAAAAATGTAGAAGGAGTGCGAGGGAATCTGTGCGCAGACGAGGTGCAGCGTGTAGAAAATGGGCTTAGAGAGGACGTCCAGTCCCAGGTAAGAGAGGAAGGGAACAGAGATGGCAGCAAAAACGAGTATTCCCAGACCGACGGTAACAATCGTCGCCCAGTGCTCGGTGAGAAAATCTCCCATCTTATTAGAGAAGTCCGACAGGGATTGAATGATACGCGGTTGCTTGCGAGCTGGCCGAGAAAGTTGACCCGGCCTCAATGGTAGCTGCTGTTTACCACGCCCAGTTGTATGCAGAGAAGATGTTGCCATGATGCTTTAACCTTCGCTTGCCCTTCTTCTATAACGCTACACGCCAAAGGCGCTCGCCAGTGCCTCATACTCTATACGCCCCTCGGCGAGAATAGTTTCATCACGTACCACAACGGGGATACGGTAGCGATACGCCTCAAAGAGCGCCATATCGCTGCGAATATCGACCTCGTCCAATAGGAACTCGACCTCGGACGCGATCTCATCTAATATGTCGCGGGCCTCATCACAGAGATGGCAGCCTGCTTTTGTATAGAGTATGACCTTCGGCAAGGCCTGGGGTAATGCTTCGCTCAAAAATCCGCTTCCTTTCCCGCACATCTGCTAGCTTCGCTTTTAATCATACTACGCCCTCTGCAAGAAGGCAATGTCATGAGACAAGCAGTTCATGTCTATCTTTCGCGCCTGCGGCGCTCAAGGAGTAAGGTGTGTGTGCCTGGAAAACGGCTTTGCCGTTTTCCAGGCACACACACCTTACTCTAAAGACAAGTGTAAGGAGCCAAGGCTGGCAGCATGTTTAGAGCTGGAGGGCTTCCACTGCCTCGAGCACTTCGTTGGCGTGATTGTCGGGCTTTACCTTGGGCCAGATCTTGCGAATGACGCCTTCTTTATCGATTAAGAAGGTGGCGCGCTCGACGCCCATGTATTTCTTGCCGTACATGCTCTTCTCTTTATAGACATCATAGTTTTGGGCTACCTGGGCCTCGGTGTCGGAGAGCAGCGGGAAGGGCAGGCCGAACTTCTCAGCAAACTTCTGGTGTGACTTCACGTTATCTTTGCTGATACCCAGGACCACAACTCCACGCTGTTGCAGCAGGTGGTTGGCATCGCGGAACGAGCAAGCTTCCACAGTACAGCCTGGAGTATCGTCTTTTGGATAGAAGTACAAGACAACGATTTTGCCTTTGAGATCGCCCAGGTGTACCTGGCCATCGCGTACGACGCTCTCATCGCCAACGGCGGGCAGGGTAAAGTCGGGAGCTAGTTGTTGCTCCTGAATGGCTGTATCGCTCATTGAATGTCTCCTTGAAAGACAATTTGTATTCGTTTGTGTATATGCAGAGTGAAGCAAGCCACGAGCGGCGTTAGCTCCACTTTCTTGCTCTATAAACATAGCATATAGAGATAGTTTTGTCTCTATAGCCTGACCCAGCACAGGCTGATCCGCTAACCAGGTTTGACCTTCTCCAGTTGCTCGCGTATCAAAGGGCGGTCAACGGTCATAAATTCGTAGCGTTGATATTCGCTCACCTGGACTATCTTCCTCCTGTACAATCAGGTACAAACATATTACTACTCAACGCCCATAGTATGTTCAACTCCACAAATTAAGAGAGAGCACCCTCCGGACAATTCTTTGAAAGACGGCAAGATTTCTCAACTTGTCGTCCCTCGGCGCGAACTTGTTGGGATGCAAGATACCTCATTGAGAGGAAATACCTCTCATTATATTGAAACCAATCGATAGAGCAAAAACGTAAGACATATGACCTTTGTCTTTGCAGTCAATTTGTATCTAGAGGAGATAGATCTCTCATTATGAAGACGACAAGAGACATTCAACATGAAACATATAGCACCCCAACAGCGAGCCTGGACACAACACAAAATGGCCGTGGATCGGGGAATAAAGCCTGGGGCACGATTGCAGTGATTGGGGCATGCATAGTCATTTCCCTCTACCTGGTCGTTCCTCTGATGATTTTCTTTAGCGGGCTGCATGATTGGATGACACAGTTGCTCTGCGCCCTATTCATTCTCACACTTGGTGAGTTTATCATATGTAGCATCTTGATCAAGACGTCACGTGCCAGGAAATTGCACACGCAAGAGATGCGTACACTACAGCAGCAACAGCATAAGAATACAATCGATTCCACAGCACAGAACATGCCCTTCAATGTACTGGTAGATGCGGAAACGGAGCGATTTCCTGTGGCACACTCGCAACAGTCAGCAAGCCCTTTTGAACAAGATGAAACAGTAAAAATACCAGTCACGAGACGATAGAAACTGAAGAACACCTCTATATCGACTTCTTTAAAAAAATTATAATCACCCATTAAAAATCTCTTTCATGCGATGCCGTTTATAGAATGGAACGCTTTATGAATATACTTGCAATGGTAGGAGATGGGCTGGGATATTGCATGTTTGCGCTAATTAGCCTTATCAATATCCGCTTCATCTCTTACTTCTACAGTTTTTTCGTCCACTGGCCGCGCTATCGACGACGTGAAAAGGTCACCACCAGTGATTTACAAAGGCTACCGCTGCCCTATATAAAAATCCAGATTACGACACGTGGGAGCGCAGGCAGCACTGAGGTTATCCGGCGTGGCATTAAGTATGTCATGCGCCTGGCCTATGAGGACCCGACCTTTTATGGTCATTATCTCAACATTGAAGTGGTGACCGAATCGGAGGAGCAGAAACAGCTCTTTGAGCGTGAATTTGTGGATACGCCCATACCGGTCTACGTTGTTGTTCTGCCCAAAAATTATGAAACGCGGGGAGGCACTCAGCTCAAGGCACGTGGCCTGCACTACATGGTCGAGATGCGTAGACGCGGATTAAATCGCAAACATGGGCGCACCGTGATTGTTCACTATGACGAGGAGAGCGTCATGGAGCCGCTAGAACTGCGGCGCCTCTTCCGCCACCTCGCGCTCACTGATAAGAAGCTGACAGAGGGACCCATTTACTATCCCCTGGAATATCGTGATGCAAGCGTGATCTGCCGCGCCATGGAGGCTAACCGCCCTATTGGCTGCTTCGAATGCCGCGACGTGATGGAGAAGGGTATTCCCCTGCATTTACATGGCTCCAACCTGGTGATTGACGAGGATTTAGAGAACGAGCTGGGCTGGGATATTGGCAATTTGGATGGTCAACCCTTTATCGCTGAGGATTATGTCTTTGGCGTTAACGCCTATCTGCAATATGGCTCCTCAATTTTCGGCTGGCATGGCAGCGTCATGCTTGAGCAGCCGCCATTCTCATTTAAGAGCGCCTTTCGCCAGCGCTTCCGCTGGATCATTGGCGTGCTCCAGGGAATGGAGATGATGAAGCGTACGCCGATGTTTTCGCAGCTTCCCAAAGGGCTGCGCTTTCGCCTGACCTGGGGAACACGTTATCGTATCACGACCTTCGCATTGGGTCTGCCTGCGGGTGCGATCTCGCTGCTCTACCTGATGTATCAATACGCCCAGTTCTTTCTGAGACACCAGGCAACGCCGCCTATGCCCTTGCCAGTCATGCTCTGGATGATTTTCGCTGGTTTTCTCTGGCTGAACTCGATCTTTATCGGCGCCTGGTATAACATCTCGACCATTATGCACCTGCCTGCCAACCAGGGCATCGCGGAGATGGCCAAGGTTATTGCCATCGCGCCTATAGCGGGCGTTTTGGAGAGTTCCGCGGCCTTCTGGGCCATCTTTCAATGGATATGCGGAAATCGTAAGGTCTCCTGGAAACCAACCCCCAAGACGGCTGAGGCTGACAAGGTTTCTATCACGGCAGGAGGAGGACAATGAAACTCAAAGGGAAATTGCTCTGGCTCACACTGATTATCCTGATTGGCGCGCTCCTGGCGGCGCGACTCTACTATGTCAAACCAGCCCCACTCGCGGCCCTTATCACGCAGGCAGCCGGTGAGAAATCCAATCTAACCCGGACAGCAAATCCAGCAACGCCAACGCCAGTACCACTACGCCCTGACATGGCCACTGGCATGATCTTTCCCCAGTGGGGACCAAATGCCTATACGAAAGCCGATAAAAACTGGACACAGGGCCTCAAGGAGATTAAATCCCAGACCGGGGCACGCTGGCTGGGACTCTATCTCCAGTTTCACCAGGCCTCAGAGGATACGACCCAAATTGAATTAGCAAAGGACGGGCAGACACCTGCCGGACTCAAGGAAGGCATTGAGATGGCCCATAAAATGGGCTATAAGGTCTATGTGTTTCCCGCGATCACACTGGACAATGCCCATGGCTGGGCAGGCTACATTAAATATACAAGCGATGCAGAGAACCAGGAATGGTTTGATAACTACTGGCAACAGCTACAGCCGTTTGTCGCGGCCTGCCAGGAGGCCGGATGTGACCGCTTCTCGATAGGCAATGAAGACGAGGGGCTTGAGCAATCTCCTGGTGGCTACTGGCATCAACTCTTAACTCGCGTCCATAGTGCCTATTCCGGGCAGATCGTCTACAATATCAATTTCTCAACCCAGTTGAAGTCTCCCATCCCGCAGTGGATGCATGATCCCTTGCTGAGCGAGATTGGCGTATCAGCCTATTATTCACTGTTTGATAACGAGGGCACTGTGCCGCTAGCGCAACTACCTGTGCTCTGGCGCGAGCGAGTGCAAGCGCATGTTGATGACCTGGCGCATACACTGGGGAAAAACATCTTCCTATCCGAGATAGGCTACCGTAACACCAACCATGCTGGCTATCGTCCCTACCAGGACACAGATGAGGGACAGAAAGATCTGAAGGTGCAGGCTGCGCTCTATGATGCCGCCCTACAAAACATCGCCAATGATCACCTCATCGATGGAATCTTTATCTGGGCCTGGTCGAAACCACCCTTCGCGCCCAACAGCACCCCTGCCGCTCAAACTATTCACCAGTGGTATGAGAAGCTTTCTTAGTCCAAGCTAGCCTGGACCCTACAATTCACATCGCCAGAATAAGGGCGTGTGGTGAAGACTGGCAGAGTCCAGGCTGGAATGGGCTTGTGCTCGTACATCTGGTGGGTTCTCCAGCGAAGGCTCTCAACCATCTTTGTATAAAGAGAAACACAATAGTATTATGCAACAAACGAGCAGGAGGCTAGAATCGTGATACATGGGCAGAAGAGAGCACGCCTGGCATGGATAGGACTACTTCTCACTATGCTCCTTATGCTCCTTCAGACCGCAAGCACGCAAACGCCGACGCTGCCCCCGATCTCTCTCTCTCCAGGAGCACCTATGACACCAATCAACATCTGGTCTACTGACGCGACACGCACGCCCTGGCTGGGCTTTGGCATTGAATGGGATGCCGAAACTAACGATATTCAACCACTTCAACTCTCACAGACACAATGGGACATGCTCTATACTCGTGTTGATTATATGCGCCCGGCATGGATACGCAGCATGATCGATGTTCAATGGTTTTGTCCGGAGGGGGTTGTAGGACGCTATACCTTCAATTCGTCCAGTATGCTAGCCTGGTACCCTATTCTCGATTATGCATGGGCGCACAATATTCCGCTCACCATTGGAACATGGGATCTGAAGCCCTGGGACTACCACACAAACCAGTATGCCACTGCCCTGAGCGATTTACTCCACTACCTGATCCATGAACGTGGGTACAGCAATATTCGCTATACCAACAGCGTCAATGAACCAGATACCAAACTTCCTTCATTTCAAGATTGGGAAGTCTTCAATCAGCAGTTATACACCGCCCTGGAGCACCACCAACTCACAAACGAGGTAGAGATCATTGGTCCAGATACCGCAAATACCAACGGCTGGATTACCAATAGTACGCTCCCTTCGAACAAGCAAACTGCAGCGTATGAATGGCATAACTATGTCAGAACCTGTTGTGACATTCAGCATGGGCAGGTTGAAAGCATATTCCGTCCAATCGTGGAGCGCTTTAAGAGCGCTGATCCAGCGCAACAAAAACTACTCCTCCTGGGCGAGATGGGATGGGGTTATCAGAGTGGCCCCGGCGACAACCAGTACCAGGTAAAGACGTATCAATATGGATTGGAGATGGCTGATTACGCCATACAATTGGCTCGAGCCGGTATGTCTGGCGGCGCCGCCTGGAATCTGGACGATGCCATGCACAACAAAGTCTGGGGCATGTGGAATATCAGCACAGAGCCACTACCACGCCCCTGGTTCTACTCCTGGTCATTGCTCAGCCGCTATCTCCGACCAGGTGCGACGATTTACCATCCAGAACAACCTATGGCTGTGCGCCTGCTGGCGGCAGAGATGTCGAGTGCAGCCAATCCGGCACGCCACTACTGGACACTCATGCTTCTCAATCGCCAGGCCACAACCCAGGTCTTCGCACTCAAGTTGCCAGAAAACACCCAGCAAGACATCTTTCGCCAATACATCTACAGTGATAAAACACGTTTGAGCGACGCCTCACAACTTCCGCTACCCGTAGCTGCAAGCAGGCAGCAAAAAAATGGAGAACTAATAACCCAGGTGCCGGCCAACTCCCTGGTCATGCTCACAAGCCTGGATACCGGGCCAGACTACAATGATCCCACCAACCCGAGTATGTGAAGCCAAAAACAGGTGTGAGGAGATTGGCGGAGTATGTCCGCCAATCTCCTCACACCTGTTTTTCAGTCATAGCCATGCAGGTATTCGCGTTAGCCTTTGAGCGCCAGCATGCGCTCCAGGGCCACGCGTGCCCAGTGAATGGTATCAGGGTCGACGCTTACCTGGTTGATGACCTCGCCATCCAGCAGGCCCTCCAGGACCCAGGCCAGGTAGGCCGGGTGGATGCGGTACATCGTCGAGCAGGGGCAGACGATGGGATCGAGGCAGAAGATGAACTGGTCGGGATGCTCCTGCGCCAGGCGATGCACCAGGTTGATCTCTGTCGCCACGCCCCACTTCGTGCCAGCGGGAGCCTTCTCAATCTGCTGAATAATATACTCTGTCGAGCCATAGAGGTCCGCGGCCTCAACGACCTCGCGGCGGCACTCGGGATGGACAATGATCTTAATGTCTGGATAGTCAGCGCGAGCCTTCTCGATCTGCTGTACATTGAAGCGCATATGCGTGGTACAGTAGCCCTTCCAGAGAATGATCTTCGCACGCTCAAGGCGGTCCTCGGCATCGTTCTCGGCCATGGGGTTCTTCGGATTCCAGATCGTCATCTCATCATCGGGAATGCCAAATTTGAGGCCCGTGTTGCGTCCCAGGTGCTCATCAGGGAAGAAGAGGACGCGCTTGCCCTGCTCAAAGGCCCACTTCATGACGGCGGGGGCATTCGACGAGGTACAGACGATGCCACCATGGCGCCCACAGAAAGCCTTCAGATTGGCAGCAGAGTTCATGTAAGTCACGGGGATAATACCCGCATCCTCGCCCAGGACGTCGGTCAGGGTCTCCCAACACTCCTCAACCTCGGTAATATTGGCCATATCGGCCATGGAGCAGCCAGCGGCGGGATTGGGCAGAATCACCTTCTGGTTCGGGCCGCTGAGCACATCGGCGCTCTCAGCCATAAAGTGCACGCCACAGAAGACGATATAATCGGCCTCGGGACGCTCGGCGGCAAGCTGCGCTAGTTTAAATGAATCTCCACGGTAATCAGCATACTTAATAATCTCATCACGCTGATAATGGTGACCGAGAATAACCAGGCGCTCGCCCAGGGCGGCCCGGGCCGCGGCGATGCGACGGTCGAGTTCGTCGCCGTCCATCTCGGCGTAGAAGGTCGGAATGACGTCAGAACGCTTCGACAGGTCATGCCTGGCACGTGTCTTTGGATTGAGCAGCGGCAGGATACGCGACTCCTGGCTCTCCGCGCAAGCTGTATCGATTGCCATATATCTTCTCCTCCATGAATAAGTGTCGTGTGTGCCTTTACCTTTTTATGCGGAAACCAACGCCACTGTCGTGGCTAGCACTTCGCGCTCAGGTTTCCGATAGGAAGCCTGGCAGCTACATCACTATGCGAACTCCAGAGAGACATCGAAGTTAGGTGCGGAGTGCGTCAGGGCACCCAGGGAGATGAAATCGACTCCCGTATGGGCCACCTCGAGTAGGCGCTCGGTGTTGGTGCCGATATTGCCTGAGGCCTCGATCAGGACGCGCGGACTCTGCTCACGAATAATGGTAACGGCCTGGCGCATAAGCGCGGCATCCATATTATCTAGCAGAATAACATCGGCGTCGGCCTGTAAGGCTTCTCGCACTTCTTCCAACGTCTCACACTCAACTTCGACTTTCAGTAAATGAGGAGCAAGAGATCTCGCGGCAGTAACAGCCTGCGCAACACCTCCAGCGGCTTTAATATGGTTGTCTTTAATCAACACCCCATCGCTCAAACCAAAGCGATGGTTCTGGCCTCCACCCAGGCGTACAGCCTCCTTCTCCAGGCGACGCAGGCCCGGAGTAGTCTTACGCGTATCCAGGATACGTGTCTGTGTACCCTCAAGCGCACGAGCACAATGCGCAGTCAGCGAGGCAATGCCCGAGAGGCGTCCCAGGAAGTTTAGTGCCACACGCTCGGCGCTCAAGACTGAGCGAGCCGGGCCTTGAATACGCGCCAGCACATCGCCCTCCTGCACATGGGCGCCATCCTTGACTACCAGTTCGACAGAGACCCGGCTATCAAACAGGCGAAAGGTCTCAGGAACCAGGGAGAGCCCAGCGATCACGCCTTCGTGGCGCGTCACAATCTGGGCACTTGCCTGCGCCTCGGGCGAGACAGTGCTCAGGGTTGTGATATCGTCATAGGCTCCATCCTCTTCGAGCGCCGCTGTAATTAAGTCAAGAATAGCTTTATGCATGAGGGCAACTTCCTTCCTGGACAATCTGAGTGATCGACTCTTCTCCTACCGCTTGCCGCTGCCAGGCAAAGTGGCGCTGCTGTAACTGTTCCTCGGTTGCCTGGTAATCAAGACGCCAATGGCTACCACGGCTCTCACAGCGCGCTTGCGCGGCCACCATCACAAGTTCAGCGACCTGCAACATATTATGCACTTCGCGCCACCGAGATGGACCCTCGGTCTCCAGCTTGCTTGCCACCAGAGAGCGCAAGAAGCAGACACGTCCTTTAGCCAGCTCCAGCCCCTCGTGGCTACGCGAGAGTGAGGCATATTGCCACATGAGCTGCCTCAGTTCGCTACGCACCTGTGTGGCCGATATATCATGCGCAAGACCCAATGACTGTATGTCAGCAGATGAGATCTCAGCATAGACATTCAGCGACGAGGAGGCACGCAGCGTCGATTGAGGGCCTGGCTGTGCATGTGATTGCTGACCCGAGGCAAGCGCATCAGCGATGCGCAGGCCATAGACCAATCCCTCCAGCAACGAGTTGCTGGCAAGCCGATTCGCGCCATGGACGCCGGTACAGGAGACCTCGCCAACCGCATAGAGCGCAGGCACAGAGGTGCGCCCCCATGTATCTACCATCACGCCCCCCATGCAATAGTGCGCCGCGGGAGCAATGGGAAGCAGATCGCGAGCCAGGTCCAGCCCATGCTCACGGCAGAACGCCGAGATCGTGGGGAAGCGTGCATGCATCTTCTCAGCCGGCAGGTGACGGAGATCAAGGAACTGGCAATCCGTCTCCTCCAACAGCATCTCTTTAAGAATGGCGCGTGCCACAACATCACGTGGAGCAAGTTCTTCCTGCTCGCTATAACGCGGCATAAAGCGTTCGCCCGCGTGATTGCGTAAGTAAGCGCCTTCACCACGGACTGCCTCCGTGATCAGATGTGATGTGCCATTCACCACCAGGACGGTAGGGTGAAACTGCATAAACTCAAGGTCGACCAGGGCGGCACCCGCGCGCCAGGCCAGAGAGAGACCATCAGCCGTGGCCCCCGAGGGATTAGAGGTATGGAGCCAGAGACCACCCGCGCCTCCGCTGGCAAGCACGGTCGCTTGAGCGAAGATAGCCAGGGACGTGCCATCACGTTTGCGGGCCCGCAGACCCACACAGCGCTCATCTTCTACTAAGAGTTCTT
Source organism: Ktedonobacter sp. SOSP1-52 (assembly GCF_016587395.1). Taxonomy (NCBI): domain Bacteria; kingdom Bacillati; phylum Chloroflexota; class Ktedonobacteria; order Ktedonobacterales; family Ktedonobacteraceae; genus Ktedonobacter; species Ktedonobacter sp. SOSP1-52. Next base: position 1,031,883 of record NZ_BNJH01000003.1, on the reverse strand, counting down.
CGACAAACGTCTCTTCAAACACAGTCACGGAGGATCGCTGACGGACAGCTTTCATTAAAGCGCGCTCGATCTCCGCACCAGTCGCATCGCCACCGGCATGCAAGACACGCCAGCGACAATGCGCCCCTTCGCGACCCAGCAAGAACCCATCAGGGGTTGTATAGGCATCGCTTCCAGGTTGCGCACGATCAAATTCCACGCCCTGTTGCATGAGCCAGCGCACCGCCCCTGGTCCTTGCTCGACCAGAATACGTACCGCCTCCGCATCACACAGGCCAGCACCAGCAGCCATAGTATCTTGAAAATGTAGTTCTGAGCTGTCGTCCTGCCCCAAGGCAACCGCAAGCCCACCCTGCGCATAGCGGGTGTTGCTCTCGCCAAGTTGTCCCTTAGTAAGCAGGGCCACAGGCATCGTCTCGGGAAGACGCAGGGCAAGTGATAAACCCGCGATTCCTCCACCTATAATTGCGGCAGCAAAGGGCTGGCCATCCAGGATAGGCATACCCCTTATTCTCCTTTGAATAAGCTCTTATTCCGAAATCCAGCGTCACTCGCGTGACTAGCGCTTCCCCCATTCGGGGATAAACGCTCAGGGTTTCGGAGAGGAAGTAGTCTCATTTCTTATAAGTGTATTTTGTACACTTATAAGCCGGACAAAAAAGAAAAGGTGTTGTAAATACACTAACCTTTGTAGGAGAAAGTATACCAGACAAGGGAGTAGAAACACAAGGGCCAAAAAGTCGTACCTTGCCTATCCTTAAAGCTAGTACCAAAGGCCTAGTAGAGGGAGGAAAATGATGGCCCGGCGCTCCTGGCGTACGTCAGGAGCGCCGGGCCATCATTTTCCTCCCTCTATTCCCCGATTACTTTTACCAGGACGCGCTTATCGCGCATCCCATCAAACTCGACATAAAAGATCTGTTCCCAGGGGCCAGAGTCAAACTCGCCGTTGGTAATGGGAACCACGACCTGGTTATGCAGAAGCAGTTGTTTTAAGTGGGCATCAGCGTTGTCTTCGCCGGTGCGATGATGCAGATAATCGGGCTTTGCAGGCGCGATCTCTTCTAGCCACTGCATAATATCCTGCCATAGACCGCTTTCATAGTCATTAATAATGACCGCCGCGGTAATATGCATCGAGGTGACCAGCGCCAGGCCATCTTGAATACCACTCTCACGTATAATCTGTTCAACCTGCTGCGTCAAGGGTACAAACTCCCGGCGCTTCTTCGTATGCAAAGAAATGTACGCAGTATGCGTCTTCATCGAAGCTACTCCTTATTATTCTGGCTGGAATACAATATGATCTTATTCCGAAACCCAACCCCATTCGGGGGCGCGCGCCACTTACGTGTCTAGCGCTGCGCGCTCAGGGTTTTCGAATCAGAAGTACACCCACAGAATAACAAATATCCTGTACTTCTTTCAAATGTTTTTCTTTGCGCGTACTACTTTCAAAAACTTCTTTTTTTTAGTACAATAGCAGCAAATGTTTTTAAGCGGTGTGTGATTTTGGAGGGGTGGCTATGGAGCATAGAACGTGCAAAAAATGCGGAGAGGCCGTAGATAGCAATGCCACATTCTGTGGCAAATGTGGCCTGCTTGTGCGTGACCCAAATAGGGAAGGAACCACGGAACAATCCCTTATTATTCTTGCGCAGCCAACAGGCACACGAAATAGGCATTCCATATCAAGTCCACAACAGCACATAGCTGGCGCGACCACCTTTCCTGTAGATTCAAGCGCGGCTCCCCATACACCCATCCCGCAGGAGCGGCCACGCCGTCACAGCAGGCGAAGCGCACTGGCCTGGTGCGGTGCCACGGCCCTGTTCCTGGGTGCTGGTGGCTCGGTCGCTTATTTCCAGCGAGACACGCTCTTGCGGCGCGCTCAAGCCTGGCTACATCCTACGGCCACACAAACCCATACAGGTGTAGGTACGCTCCGCTATCGTTATCCGGGTGGAGAAGGATCGGTGGGCAGTGTGAGTTGGTCCCCAAATAGCTCGCGCATCGCCTCAGCCGCGGGTCCCCAGGACTTAAAAGGGGGGCATATTCATATCTGGGATGCCTTTACGGGCCAGCACGACCAGGTCTATGCCAGACATACAAAAAACGTTCAGACCGTCGCCTGGTCACCTGATGGAAAATTCCTGGCCTCAGCAGGCTCTGACAACACAGTGCGTATCTGGGATGCGCATAGCCTGCGTACACTCCAGGTATGGCAGGCCAGCGATACCATCTGGGAGGTAAGCTGGTCGCCTGGCAGTGATTTTCTGGCAGCCGCCATCAATGATGGCACAGTCAACGTCTGGAACACACAGAGTGGGCGCAGCGCCTACACCTACCGGGGCACCAGGATGTCGTTTACAGCGTCGCCTGGTCACCCGATGGGGGAAAGATAGCCTCTGGCTCCTGGGATCACACAGTACATATCTGGGACCTCGACGCAGACCACGCCGCCAGCATCTATACCGAGCATGATAATAAAGTAACAGCCATTGCCTGGTCAAACGATAGCGCCTTCATCGTCTCAGGCAGTAGCGACACGACGGTTCAGGTCTGGAACGCGGCAACAGGCCAGACGCGCCAGGTCTACCGGGAGCACAATGGGGTCATTCAATCGGTAGCCTGGTCACCCGATGGCAGGCAGATTGTCTCCAGTAGCGCCGACAATACCGTCAAGCTCTGGGACCCTATCAGGAGCGCCAGCGTCTATACCTACCTGCCAGAAGGTCTGACCCCCTGGACCCTAGCCTGGTCACCCGATAGTAAGTTCGTTGCAACGGGCCTGCTCGACGGGCATATCCAGGTATGGCAGGCTCGTTGACGCACTATTATAATTGTTCGAGAAAGCCCTCACGCATGGCCGGGACACAGCTATAGAGATCCAGCCTGGCTGCATGCTCAACATCTTGAGGGAAGCCCGCCTGGATCAATTCCTGGCCCGAGTACGATCCCTGGAGGAGTTCGGGGAGTTGCTCTCTGGCCTGGCGAAAAGCTCCCACGCACACCTGGGCCTCGGGCGACTGAGAGAAGGTATCCAGGGAAGAGAGAATCGCGCCTGCCCCCAGGTAATCTTCCAGGGCGAAACGGAGCGTGCCATCCTCAGAGGGCTCATGCCAGCGCTCGCCACAGGCGATAACGCTCACCGCGCGTTGCTCATTCTCTGCCAGCAACGAGGCCACTGCGTCCGCGACCGCCTGCGCATTGAGCAGTGATCCAACCAGTAGATGCGACACGGAACGGCCATAGTGGCTACAAGTCGCGCCATTGGGAGAGGCTAGCACGACACACATTCCTGGTTCAAGCGAGAGCATAGTCGCTGGCGACAGCGAAAAGCGTCCCTCTTGCGGAACCTTGCGACGCCAAACCGCTGCCACCCCCTGCACACGCCGCGCCAGTTCAGCGGTATCGGCCTCAAGAGGACAGGGGTAGATACGACCTCCGCGAGCGATGGCGGTCACGGTCGCGCTGGAGAAACTAAGAACATCAATAATTACCAGTATATCGCCGCGCGCCGCCGCCTCAGCGACGCCACGCCGCCCCCACTCCAGGCGACAGCGATAGGCTTCCTGCGAGAAATACATGCATGCTCCTCTTTTCAGTTTATGGCTCTTTTCGTACCAAGCATTATACATCCTAAAAAGCGGTATCCGCCTTTCCTGCCTGGCTCTTAACAGTTAAATAAAGTGCTTCGACACACCATAGTACAGAATTCTACACATTACATTAATTACTCTTTTCCTCTAAATATGTATTTACAACGCTTACACATCGATTGCTTTAAATTTCTTTTACAATTTCCTACACTACTTTTACACTTTTCTGAAGACTCTCTGATAAATTTTCGCTATCCTTCGTAGCTAAGAAGCCAGCAGGCATCGTTGATAAAAAAATGAAACCAGTCACCAGGCTGACGAACCAAACGAAGGAGTACTAGTTGCATGGGCATAGTCTTACGCGGCATGCGGAATGTGGTGCGGAATCCACTACGGCTGCTGCTCATCGTCTTGCTGTTGGGAGCAAGCTTGATGTTTGTTGCGGCCATGGTCAGCCTCAACAGCAGCGCACAGCAGCAACTTACCAAAGTGCGCTCAGAAGTAGGAACGGGCGTTACCATCAGTTATGTGACCGACAACCAGAGTCAAACACAGAATAATGGAAATAACAACAACGGAAATGATAGAGGTTTCCCTGGTGGCAATGGTGGTAGTGGTGGAAATGGCAATAATGGCGGCTTCAATCTGTTCCAATCACAAAACGCGAGTACGCCGATACCATCTGACGCTATCGATAAAGTCAAAAAGGTCTCCGGCGTTACCAGTGTCGAGGAGAGTTTGAGGCGCTATGACACCGATCAGGAATTGAAGACCGCCAGCGTCCAGATGCCTAATGGGCAAAGCAGAACTATTCCAGCCTCAATTTATGGTATTTCAAGCGGCTCCACGCATTTCACTATCCAGGGTGGCACGCCTACAATCACCTCTGGACGCGGCCTCCAGACGAGCGATGCTACGGCAAACGTTGCCCTCATGAGCAAGACACTGGCCGACACAAATAATCTCAAGGTTGGTTCAACCTTTACACTCAAAAGCACCAAGCTCACAGTTATTGGACTCTACACCTCAGATGCAGCAATAGTCAACAACACGCTCACTTTGCCTCTAGCAACCATGCAGAAGCTCTACGCTGTCAGTGGCGTCGACAGTATTACAGCCTACGCCACGACCTATGACCAGGTAGACACTATTGCAACCAATATTCGCACAGCGCTGGGCAGCAAATACAACGTCGTCACTGAGAACAGGATGTACTCAAGCGCGATTAGTGCGCTCAGTACCGCACAGAACAGCATCAAGCTAGCGCTCATCGTCGCCATAGCCACCTCGGCCGCAATTATCATCTTCTCAGTCTTCGTTATTGTTCGCGAGCGCACCGCGGAAATCGGGACGCTCAAGGCAATAGGTGCCTCACACTGGCAGGTGATAGGGCAGTTCTGGACAGAAGTTTTGGCGCTCAGTGTCCTGGCATCGGCGGTCGCGACCGTGCTTCTCGTGACACTTGGTCCCATCATCTCACAGAAGTTTGATGTCTCCACAGCATCCAGTGATATTGGTTCTGTAGCTGGCAGAGGCTCATTTATGACGAGAGGAACTCCGACGGCACAAGGCACACAGGGAGGTCCATCGTTCCAGGGCTTCCAGGGCTTTCGCCAGGGATTAACGCAACAGCTCAGTGACATTCATTTATCAACGGTCACCCTTAATGCGCAAACACTGCTCATCATCATGGGGTTGGGAATCGGCCTGGCAATCTTAACAAGCGTCATTCCCGCTCTCTATGTCGCGCGCATCCGACCCGCAGTCGTGCTGAGAAAAGGCAACAACTAGTCTGAGAAGCGAGGAAAAACTATGGGAGAAGAGACTATTGTCGACGCGGCCACGCCCGCAGTTCTAGAGCAAGATTCAACTGTTCAGAAAGAGCCAACTGTCACGATTGTCGCCGAGAAGCTCAGCAAGCACTTTAAGATGTATGGTGAGGTCATCAAGGCCGTAGATGAGGCAAGCTTTGTCTTTACAGAGGGGCAATTCGTCACCATCATGGGTCCCAGTGGCAGCGGCAAATCGACTTTACTCTATATTCTCGGGAGCCTGGATAAGCCGACTGGAGGAGAACTGGTCGTCGATGGTATTAATGTGATGAGCCTGACCGGGCCAAAGGAGCATAAGTTCAGGCGTCAAAACGTGGGCTTCGTTTTCCAATCATTTCACCTGATTCCCAATCTGACGGCGCTAGAGAATGTCATGCTTCCAATGGAGCTGGCAGGAGGAAAATCGCGAGCCGACATGCGCGAGCGAGCGCGGACACTCCTGCTCCAGGTCGGTATCGATGAGAATCGCCACCGGCATCGCCCTGGCAGGCTCTCTGGTGGACAAAAGCAGCGCGTCGCCATCGCTCGTGCGCTCGCCAACGATCCCAAAGTCATTCTGGCGGATGAGCCAACTGGAAACCTGGACTCACAGAATGGCAAGCGCATCATAGACCTGTTAAAGCGCCTGGCGAATCAAGGGCGCACGGTCATCGTAGTCAGTCATGATCGCAGCGTAGCGAAGGTGGCAGATGTGCGCATCGAGATTGAAGATGGCAAGATTGAGGATATCAGCGGCGTTGTTGTACCCGCGCCTCAGCCAACCCTCAAGAAGAAGCGTAGAAGATAGCAGCTTCGCTTCTGGTCATATGCATCTAGTACTTTGTTCAAATTCGCTTGAAAGGGATTCATACCGCCTGCGGCGGTAGGGGAAAGGGAGTGCAGAGGGGCTGACGCCCCTCTGCACTCCCCACTTTTCATACTCGCTAGGGCGTTGGGCTATTAAAACGGTGGCGCATGATGTTGTTATGCCCGGTCTGGGTCAGGTCCTGGTAGGCGGGAAAGAGATGTTCAGCGGGCGGTGTCAGTGGCTCCTTCGCGGATAACACACGCCAGGAGCGCTCACCGGGGGCATTCCCTTCCTGAGCCAGCACATCACTTCCAAACCCATTCATGAGCGTCATGTTCAAGCGAGCCAGCGCTTGATGAGGAACATAACTATACAGGGGCGTATCCAGAAGCGCCAGTTGCTGCTCAATCTGTTCCGGGAGATGTCCATACTGCTCGCAGGCTGCGTGAACCTCTGCTCTTAGCTCCTCATGCAAGAGTGAGAACAACCGATCAAGCGCGATAAACAAATTAAAGCCACGATTCAGTAAAATAGTGCGCCCATGCAACAGACGTCTCGCCAGGCCATCCTCCTGGTTCCGTAAGCGCGCCTGCTCAATCTGACGCGTCAGATCGGCGAAAGGGAGGGTGTCAAGCTTGCGCTGCAAGAAAGCGATCACATTCGCGCTATTGCCATCGGTTTGCCACTCGCGCAACAGTTCCAGGCCACGCCGGCCCTCATATATTTTATGCGAATGAGGCACACTCAAAAGATAGCCCTTACAATCACAGATCCAGCGCGCATGCAAATAGTACACTATATCTCCGACAGAGCAGGAGACAAAGCGTTTCTGGCCATGGGCCTCCTGCACAAAGCGAAAACACTGCTCGAACTCTGGCCGCAGCTCTTCAAATGCCGCCAACTTCTGGCGCACAACCTCCTGTCCCAAAGCCATATCAGTCATACCAGTCTCCTTTAGCAAACACCTCTATCCTTCTTATGTGGAACCTACCATCTTCATCACGAATGAGCCACAAGAAGCGTTACGAAGACCCCTCACGCATAAAACTATTTATCCTGTCACGTTGTAGAGGTTTGATACGTGCCATACTAGAGAAGAGATACATCTCGCGAGATACTGACCCCCGTGCGCAAGAACGGGACAATTTGTGATCGGAGAAGGATATGGATAATATGAAACGCAACAACGAGGACCACGCCAACGTCATAGCCCCGCCACCACTGCTCTACGCCGGCACATTCCTTTTTGGTCTCTACCTGGATTCATGGCTTCCCCTGCGCCTGATTCCACGCACGGCACGCTCCTTTGTTGGCGGATCACTCCTTGGTATTGGCCTGACCACAGGCATTATGGCCATACGCGAGATGCGCCAGGCGGGTACGGCGCTGCAGCCTACCAAACCCACCACAACCATCATTCAACATGGACCCTATCGGCTCACACGCAACCCTATCTATAGCGCCTTCACCTTACTCTATGCTGGACTCGCGCTCATCATGAATCGCTCCTGGCCATTGCTACTGCTACCAGCCCTACTACGTGTTATACGTATCGGCGTGATTGAACGAGAAGAAAAGTACCTGGAAAAGAAGTTTGGCGCAGAATATATCAGCTACAAAGAGCGTGTGCCTCGCTGGCTCTAAAGGAAAGCGACTCAGTTCTACTTGTATCTTTCACCTCCTGCCTCACCATTTGGAACCCTTCTTTATGAGGGTTCGTGGTATACAGTGTATGTTGTGCTCAAGTAAGAGGGGAGACAAGTGTGAAGCGAACCAGCCAATCTACACGCGATCCCAGAGATTATGGCTATCCGATTGCTGATATTGCAGTCCTTTCTGCGAAAGCTGTCGAAGTCACAAAGCGGTTAACGCAGCTTTACGGGGAGCTACCTTTTTCCAGCAAAGACCCGATGAGTATGCTGGTCGAAATCCTCCTTTCGCATCGTACTTATGATGCACAAACAGATGCGGCATATGAGAATCTGTTGAAGCACTTTGGCTCGTGGGAAGCAGTACGAGACGCACCAACACCAGAAGTCCAGGAGACAATTGCGAATGTCAACTTTCCTGAAGTGAAAGCGCCTCGTATTCAAGCAGTACTCCGCCAAATTACACAGGAGAGGGGAAGCCTTAACCTTGACTTTTTACGCGACTTACCTCTTGAAGAGAGCGTAGCATGGCTCAATCGTTTTGAAGGAGTAGGACCGAAAACGACGGCCTGCGTTTTGCTCTTCTCATGTCAGCGTCCTATCCTTCCAGTTGATGCCCACGTCGCGCGCACCTCCATCCGGCTCGGTTTGATTGGGAAGAGAGTATCAGCAGAGACAGCTCATACTCTCCTACAAGCGCTTTTGCCACAGGATGCTCGCAGTATTTATGATTTTCATAAAGCATTGCTTCGTCATGGTCAACGAATTTGTGTTTTTGAGCGTCCTCGCTGCAAACAATGCGTTCTTACTGACATCTGCGATTATTATAAAACACTAACAAGCCAGGCCAAACAGTGAACGATAAAAAATAAAAGAGGAAGAGGCATACGCTTCTTCCTCTCATCGTACAGTTTTCTAGTTGCTCATTATCTGCCTTTCTAAATCTCCTCAAAAGTGCTTACGCACTCTCAAACAAATTCAATTGCTGCACTTGCCCCTCACAGGATGCCATCGTGACATCTACGCCGCTTTGGGGCGTATGCAGCACACCGCACCTTTCGGTGTGTGGCGCTCGCCGCGCAAAGAACCTCGTCAGGATATTGTGTGCACTGTTCTCATCTCGATCCATGACGAGTCTACATTCGACGCAACAATACGTTCTCTTCCACAATGGCATGGCTTGTAGATTGCCACAGCCACTACACTGCTTGGACGTGTTGCGCTCATCTAAGAAATGCAACTCTTTCCCATAGAGGACACATTTGTACTTCAGCATTTCGAGAAAGGCGTACAAGCCCCACTCGTTATAGACCGCTCGATTCAGATGTTTATTGCGCTCTACATGCTGTTTAGTAACCATTTGCCTCTGTGAAAGGTCACCAACCACAATAGTTCTTTCAACCAAATTGTGGCTGATAAGATGGGATGCTTTATGCAAGCTATCCTGTTGTTTGTTGCGTTTCTTCTGGGAAACGCGCTTGTAAACCTTACTGAGATGGATATACCGACGTGATTTTTTCTTACACTTATCACGCTTGGATCGAATCTTGTCGAGTTGTTTGTTGTACCAGCGTGATCCTTTAAAGCCGCCAACCGTGTAGACTCTGCCTTGCTCATTTACGCTAGTTGCCAGTGTTTTGATGCCAAGATCAAAGGCAACGATTCCATCTATCTCATACTGTTTCTCTTGGCGCTCTCTCACAAATGACGCGAAGTAGTTTCCCTTACCATCTCGACTGATCGCCACTTCTTTAAACTGTTCAGGCGGTATCTCAGTCAAGCGCGCAACGATGTTGGAGTATTGCTTGTTTTTGCCCTTGCCTCCGGTGGGCAAAATGAGCTTGTCGCCTTCAATTTTGAGGTACATAGCGGGATAGCAAAGCGTAAAAAAGTAATGCCGTGGGCGTACCCGTGGGAATCCCGGTGCTTCTCCGGCTTTGACTCTGCGAAAGAAAGCTTTCATGGCTCCATCGAGGCGATAGTAGACCTCTTGTAAAAGCTTTCCATACACCTGAACAAGCTCGGGATCATGTTGTTTGCTCTCTTGTAGGTTTTTCTTAGCATCGTAGAGATCCCATTTCTCACCATTCCTGAGCTTGAGCACCCACCAGTTGTATAGTCCCCTGCACTTGCCTTGCATAAATTCAAGGGTTGCCGCGTCTTGCTCAGAAACGTTAATTCTGATCTTTTTGCAAAGCAGCATCCTTAATCGCTTTCTTGTAGGAACGCAGTCCATGTAATCTGGCAGAGAAGACTGTCACGATAGCAATGAGGTCACGTACCAATTCTTGTTCAGGAGAAAGATTTTCGCCATTGATGACGAGAAGTTGGGTATGATGTCGCTCACAAAAGGCTTCAAAGTATTCATATCCAAAACGAACCAACCGATCTCGATGAGCAAGAATGATACGCCGTACCTGACCAAGTTCAACCATCTCCATAAGCCGATTGAATTGTTTGCGTTTGTAGTTTAGCCCACTGCCAATATCCGACATCCATTCATCGACCTTGAGCGAATGCTGATGACAATAGGCTTCTAACGCTTTTGTTTGGTTGACTAAATCAGGCTTTTGAGCAATTCCAGAGACGCGTGAGTAGGCAATGGTAAGTCCCTGCTCCGGTGCTTTTAGCCCACGATACTCAAGATACTGGTCGTGAGTATAATAGCGCCTATTTGATTGTGGAGAACGATGGGCGACGAGCTTGCCTTCACGATCCCATTTTTGCAGCGTTTTGGTAGACTTCCCAATAAGTTTTCCAAACGCTTGAATATCATATGTGTTCTACATAAACACATTTTAACACAATTGAGTGCTTATGTCAAATCTGTTTCAGTATCTCCTTCATGTATTACAGCCTGATTATTATTCATTTACTGGAGGGCGCATATGTTTCTGACTGCGGATGCCGGGCCTGACGGATTGCTCGGGAGCAGGAGAAGGCCAGGGCGGTAGCCCCTAACACCACACTGGCAATAATGATGGTGGGGACTGTCCCCCAGTGCTCCAAAGACCAGCCCGTCAAGAGCAAGCCAAGGGGATTGCTTACGCTAGTGAAGAGGCGACAGGCACTAATCACACGACCACGCAAGTGATCTGGGATAATCGCCAGGCGATAGCTAAAGTAGGGGACATCCTCAATCGGATCCGCAAAGCCAATCAGAAACTCTACAACTCCCAGCAACCAGAAATGCGGCAAGAGCATGTAGAGAGGCCAGAGCAAGGCAAAGGCCCAACGTGTGATGAGTATCGCGCGGCCTACATGGAGAGTTCGCTGGATAAGCGGCGACAGCAGCGAGCTAATTAGCGCACCAATACCACCACATGCCACCACAGCACCAAGCAGAGCGTCAGAAGCGTGCTGCTGCTTCGCCAGCACAATTAAGACCAGCGTGCTGCCTGGTATGATGAGAGCACCAACGCTATTCACAAGATTCATGGTACGCAATACTGGTTGGCGCCACATCCAGGCAAAGCCCTCCCGAATCTCAAGAATCAGGTGGCGTCGCGTGTCTGTACGTACCTGCTGAAACGGTGTGCGAATCAAGAACAGCGTCACAAATGAAGCGGTATATGAAATGGCATCAGCGAGAAAGGGCAGCAAACTCGCCACGCCGTAAAGCAGGCCAGCAAGCGAGGGACCAAGTAGGCTTGTAATGCCTTCAACAACCTCCTCCTGGCCCATAGCTGCGGATAACTGCTCGCCACTGACGACCTGGCCCAGGCTAGAGGAATACGCAACTTCAAAAAAGCTCTGTAGCGTCCCTTCAAGAAAAGCGTTAAAACAGAGCTGTGCGAAGGTCAGGTGGCCAAGGCCGAGCGCCAGCGGAATGCTTGCAATGCTCAGCGCGCGCCCGATATCGCAGGCGATCATAACACGTTTGCGATCCCAGCGATCCACTAACGCTCCAGCAAAAAACATACTCAATGTTCGTGGAAGTGTGCGCAAGGCCAGAGCGATAGACGATTGTAACGCTGAGCCAGTCACCGCCAGTACTAACAGAGGAAACGCCAATAATGAAACACTCCCTCCAATAGTTGAGATCGTCTGTCCACTCCAAAGCAAAACATAATCTCGATTTCTCCAGAGCGGGATTGAAGGGTGCTGCCTAGCATTCTTAGAAGAGATTGTCATACGATGACTCCATTCATCAAAGCATGCTGACTGCTATCCAGAAGCATGAGTGTAGAAACACTGGCAATGGAAATAGCATAGTTGTCAGCAAGAGAATTGCTCCAAAAATGAGCAAAGCTATACCATAAAGGGCAAGGAGGAAAGTGCCCCTTCGCGGCAGCATCCAGGCAGAAAAACGCCATAAACAGAGCATGTCTATAGGAATAGAGCCGAGAACGCCACGGAGAAAGGGCGTTATACCCGGCAACTGGGGAGATGTGCAGGTGAGTAGAGAAGAGAGATGACGCCTGCAGAAAACACAACACTATCACAGTAGCTAACAAAGACTACTGTGTGATAGCAACAGGCGGCACAACCTCAATAGCCACGTAAGCGCGTGCCGGGCTTACGCAGCGAGGGTGCTTGTAGCGCGGTTGCGGTTGCGATGTATCATCCACCCGCGTTTGACGTGTGGATGATTTTTCAGTCTGATATAAGGTAATTTCACACTAGCATAGTAGCATGCGAGCGGCTTCAACGTCAATATACGCAGGCCGCTCAGCGCGCGTCTCTAAAGATATACTCTCGTACTCGCTTATGAATCGATCTTCGCCGTCAGAATAGTGTCATAAAACATGATCTCGTACTCATGGCTGAGGCGAATGGCGCGGGTGATACGCTGCTGGTCTTCGGGCGAGCTATAGCGCGCCAGGAGGGTTTCATCTACGGGGGTGACCTGCTCGCCAATGGCGTCATGAGCGGAGAAGAACTCCACCTGCTCAGCAGTCAGATTATAGTGGCGCATTAAGGCGGGGGCGATGCGAGCGCAGATCTGTACAAAGATATCCTCACTGGCGCTTACCGAGGCCAGTTTCTCGGCGGGCGCGCCGTAGGCCAGCATCCAGTAGAAGAAGTTGGTCAGCGCCATACAGCCTGCCAGCGGCTCTACGGCATCAAAATCAGCGCGCGAGAGACCAAGAGCCTCTCCGAAGCGCAGCAAAAGTTTGTAGCCGCCCACTTTGGGCGTCAACTTACGAATCAATAGATCCTGGATCTCCAGATCAGGGAGAGCGGCAATCGCCAGGGCATCGAGGCGGTAGGCTTCACGCACCAGCCACCAGTCCTGCAAAGCGAAGAGCCGCAAACGCTCGGGCTCCAGCGTCCCCTCCTCGATACGCCGCCAGAGGGCATGCCTCAAAATATGCGCGCGCAACTGCTGAATATCCGTGGAAACGATACTATCGGCGAAACTCATAGCTGTCCTCTTTTCTTTCTCAAAGACTACTTTTTCTTTTTATTGCTTGCGCCTTTATTGTAGCTCATATTCCTCACCCCCTCGCTTCATTTCTGGCTTGCTTGTATTCTGGAATAGTTTTTCCGTCTTATTGAATAGCAGAAAGAAACTTTACATTGCAAGAAATCTCTGCTACATTCATAGGCATCAATGCATTTTTATTTAACTCTTTATCATCTGGCGCTAAAGGGGAAATGTAAAACTGCATAGGTTGCTTACAAGCAGGTCCCTTTTGCCGCCACTCATTGAATCAGGGAGAGGATCTCATTCTTATGAGCGATCAAAATCCATACAATCCATATCCATCGCAAAACAATCCAGCTGGTGATCCCAATCAGTATCCGCCTACCCAATACCAGCCGCCTGCGGAGAACTACCAACCTGGTTACCAGCCGCCTTCAGGAGCCAATTACCAACCCCAGTATCCACCGCAGCCCTCTGGAGCCAATTACCAGCCTCAGTACCCACAGCAGCCTGTGGAGAACTACCAGCCTCAGTATCCGCAACCGCAATATCCAGGGGCCTACCCCTATATGCAGCCGCCAGTACAGGGCTACTATCCACCTCAGCAGGCACCGGATTCACGCGGTGGCATGGCGATTGCTGGATTGGTATTAGGCATTATCAGCATGCTCGCATGGTTCATTGCATGCATTGGACTATTTGTCGCTATCGCTGGTATTACCTTTTCGGCTCTCGGGAGAAAGTCCATACAGCGCAAGACAATGGCCACCTGGGGGCTGGTGCTTTCGATTATTGGCCTTGTGCTCTCGCTAGGTAATGCGATCCTGGGTATCATTCTGGCAATGCATCGCTAATAGATAGAGATGACAAAAGGCAGCCACGAGAAGAACGCGGCTGCCTTTTTGTGAATAAAAACTTTGCCTAGAGCGGTTTGCTGATAACAGGCTTGAGCGCGGGATAGAGCGCACGATAGGTCTCATACGCCTGTCTGTAGGCCGGGGCCAGGGCTGCGTTAGGCGCGGTGCGCTCCACGATGCGCACGGTCTGCGCGCAGGCCTCGGGAACAGAGGCGTAGACGCCACCGGCGACGCCAGCCAGCAGGGCAGCGCCAAACGCAGGTCCCTCGCTTGCGTTCGTTGTAACCAATTCCATCTCCAGAATATCAGCAATGATCTGACGCCAGAGCGGACTCTTCGCGCCACCACCGGTCGCGCGCACCTGCTCCAGGGGAAGGCCCTGCTCGCGGATGATCGTCATACAATCCTTCAGGCTAAAGGCGACGCCCTCCAACACTGAGCGCACCAGGTGACGGCGATCATGGCTGGCGGTCAGGCCAATCCAGCCACCACGCGCATAGGCGTCCAGGTGCGGCGTACGCTCACCTTGCAGATAGGGAAGGAAGATTAGGCCCTCACTTCCCGCGGGAACAGATCCAGCCTCGCGTGCCAGTGTCTCGTAGGCATCTACACCTGTCCAGCGCTCCAGCGCACGCTCGGGCAGGCCAATGTTGTCACGCACCCAGCGCAGCGAGAGGCCCGCGCCCTGCGTGACCCCCATAAGATACCACGCGCCGGGAACGGCATGGTTAAAGGTATGCACACGGGGCACTGGACCTGAGGTATCCACCTGGGGCGAGGTTGCATGGGCCAGAACGATGCCGCTGGTCCCAACTGAGAGCAGGGCCAGGCCAGGTTCCACAATACCATTGCCAACCGCACCACAGGCGTTATCCGCGCCACCACCTGCTACGGGTATGCCCGCTGGCAGGCCCGTCAGAGCTTGCACCTCGTCGGTGATAGAGCCACTGGCGGCATCAGCTGGAACAACGGGTGGCAGGAGAGAGGGATCAAGCTCGATGGCGCTCAACACCTCTCGCGACCATGTGCCCTGTTTGACATCCAGCAAACATGTCCCGGCGGCATCCGAGATCTCCATCGCCAGCACGCCTGTCAGGCGGTAGCGAATATAGTCCTTAGGGAGAAGTAGTGTACGTGCACGAGCGAAAATTTCTGGCTCGTTGTCGCGTACCCAGAGGAGTTTGGGGGCGGTAAAGCCTGTGAGCGCGGGATTGCTGACATAAGAGATCAACTGGGCAGCGCCTACACGTTCGGTCATCCAGCGACACTGAGCATCACTGCGCTGATCCGCCCAGATGATGCAGGGACGCAACACCTGCTGCTGCGCGTCTAGCAGCACGACCCCATGCATCTGGCCTGAGAGACCGACGCCACGGATATCGGATGGGCGAACCCCAAGGCCACTCGCGCGCTCCAAACATCCTTGAATGGCTGTAAGTGTCGCCTGCCACCACTCAGAGGGCTGCTGTTCGGCCCAGCCGGGCTGAGGATGATAGAGAGGGTAATCGATGAAGGCGTCTGCCAGAACATGGCCATCTTCAACCGCGAACAGAGCGGCTTTCACGCCTGTAGTTCCAAGATCAATACCAAGCAGGGCTTGCATGTAGGCTCCTTTGCTGACAAAAATATGTACCCCTATTTTACCACTGTTTTCCTTCTCAGAAGAACCTTCTCGCATGCGGCGCGAAGGGGAAAAAGAGTGAGTGCGTGGAAAACGGGCAAAGCCCGTTTCCCACGCACTCACTCTCGCCTCGTTGCGCACTCACTCTTTGGTTAAAGGTTCGCCAGGCGAGCAAGATGAGAACGTTTTAGGAAACCGTAAACGTGACGACCTGGGCGAGTTGGCGGTCGCTGCAATCAGCCTGGCGGCACCAGTAGAGTTCAGCCGCGCCCTGAGTAGCTACCAGGTATTGAATGGCTACATATCCATTGGGGGCGTTCCGATCAATTGTCAGGATGGTATTTTTCCCAAATTCGTTGTCAGCATAAAAACGGCCCTCGACGTATGCTTTGTCACCATTATCAAAGTTCAAGCCAGTTGAAGCCAGTTTGAGCTTGAAGGTGATATAGACATACGAACCAGCCGTAAACGACTTCGTAGGATTCGTTGGCAGCGTATTGCTATCGACCGCGCTCGATGTTACTGGATCAGTGATAATCTGTTGAGCAAGCGGTGAGAACGGTCGCCCCGATGGCGATTGAGAATTATCACCTGTGCTGGTCGTCGGCGTGGCGACATCGGTAGTAGGTGTCGCGTTGTCAGTAGGAGTTGTGTCCTTTGAGATCGCGGTCGCGGTGGCTTTCACATCGCTAACGCCTTTATTGGCGGCCAAACCAATCAGAACAGCGCTACCAATACAGGCAAACAGGACAATAGCTCCGATAATACCGAGAATTAGACCAAGACTGCTCTTCTTCTTAGGCGGTTGTGGGGGTATCCCATAGCCGCCGGGCTGTGGATAAGCACCGGGTTGTGGATAAGCACCGGGCTGCGGACCAGCTGGATAAGGCGTTGGTGGCGGTGGGGCACTATTAGCATAGGGATTGTAATTAGCTCCCGACACATTGGGAGTCGCGGGTACCTGGTTATATTGAGCACCCGAAATTCCAGGCTGTGACACCCCTGGATTAGGATTGTAATACGATGGCGGTGGTGGGGCTGCGTTATTGGGATTTGAGTTCCCCTGGTTATAATATGCACCAGAAGGGCCGCCAGGACCTTGATCAGGTGACTGTGCAAAGACAGTTGGCGCAACCTGGGGGTTCGCGGTCTCTTGCGGATATGATGGCTGTGCCTGTACTGTTGGCGCAACGTTTCCAGACACATTGTAGGGAACCGGCGTACCGCAAGAAGGGCACACTGCAGCTCCGGCCGGCAAGATAGCTCTACAATTTCCACAGTACATATAAGTAAACTCCTTCCATGAAGTCCTCGAAGTCCTCCAACAAACCGTCCACCATCTCACTGTGTCAAAGCAGAGAGGCGGGCGCGGTAGCTAGCAATCAACTGTAGCAACTATAACGCAAAGCAGGGAAACATGCTAGAGGATACTTCACATTTTGTGAATGAACCAGGTCACAGCTTTTCCTCTACCAACAACTCCTAAGAAACTGGCTTGGTCCACGTGGTTATGCTATAGTCAGAGCAATAGAATAATTGGTGATGGGGTTCACCACGTCATAGAAGGCCTCTTCAAGAGAAACGTTCACTGACCGATTTTTTATCTTATGAAGAATTGGCTATACCTGACGAAACCGCAAAGAAGCTAATAACTCCTGATAACGCATACTTGTTGAGTATGCGTTATCAGGAGTCTTTTTTGTGCTTTCTGGGGGGGCTTAATGCTGGACTTCTCACGCCTACGGCGCTCGCTTGGTTAGTAGTGTGATGCAGGTTGGCAACCTGCGGCTGCCAACCTGCATCACACTACTAACCAAGCAATTGATGAGTGGATGCCCAAAGAGTTGATGAGTGGATGCCCAAAGAGTTGATGAGTGTATTTAAAAATATATTAGAAGGGTAGGAATAAAGTATGACATGGACCACGCTGGCCCTGCTCGGAGGCATCAGCCTGGCTGGTGCTCTGGGCGCAGTTACGCGTTATTTGCTTGGTAATCTGGTGACCACATGGCTTCCTACGCGTTTCCCCCTGGGGACGTTCTGTATTAATCTGAGTGGGGCTTTTTTGATCAGTTTTATTTTCGCGCTCGTAAATCACAAAGCGCTTTCGACGTCACTGCAAGCCGTGCTCGCCACCGGTTTTTTGGGTGGCTATACGACCTTTAGTACACTTAACTGGGAGACGCTTCTGCTGCTACGCCGCGGCGAGAGCATCCGCGCGCTCTGCTACCTGGGAGGTACCTATCTGCTAGGCCTCGGGATGGCGGCCCTTGGATTAGGGATAGGGGGCTGGCTGGCATGAAAAACCGTGTGACGTTACGTCAGCTCGGAGCCGTGCTCACAGGTGGCTTCCTGGGGACCATGACACGCTATCTTCTCAGTCTGGCGATCCAGCAAGCACTGGGGAAAGGCTGGCCCTTTGATATTCTCCTGATAAATATTACTGGCGCCCTGCTGATCGCCTTGATTAGCACTCTGGCTGAGACCACCATGCTGATTGGCCCCACACGGCGCCTCTTCCTCGTTACGGGCTTCCTGGGGGCGTATACCACCTTTAGCAGCCTGGCGCTGGGCACACTCAATCTCTTCAATGGGGGCGCGACACTCCCCGCGTTTCTCTATCTACTGACCAGCCTGCTTGGTGGGCTGCTCGCCATCGTGCTAGGCGTGCGCCTGGGGCAAGGAGGAGTCTCCTGGCTCAAAAAGCGCCGGTGCATGCTTCCTAAGTGAAGGGAAACAAGACGCCGAAAATTGTGGGGTCTATGCTGGCATGGACTCCGAGGCCTGCAGGCCGATATCCAACTACTGGGGAGGTCGCTGCGCTCGGAGTCCATGCCAGCATGGACCCTACTTGATTTAGGTGGTATGCCCGGTATAGCCTGCGCGCTGTCCGTGATCGGGTGCGACACGTTGGACAGTCAGGCGCGCAGGCACGGTTTGCGAGCTGATTATAAAGGCCACCACGATCACGCCATTGCCATACGAGACGTTGGCTCGCTCCGCATCAACGGGTACGGGAAGCTGGATCTCGCGATGATAGGCACCCACGCTCCACTCATCGATGACCAGTTCCTTGACATCCTTGAGCAGACCACGAATCTCGCCCTGTAATATCAGGTGGTTATCCACCGTGACCTCGATGCCGAGATCCTCTGGCTGTAAGCCAGGCATAGGCGCAGCCACCATTAAGCGATCTTGTGTGCGATAGACTTTGACTGGAATATGTTGAATTTTAGCTTTCTCGGACATCATCACGGCTCCTTCTTTAACTCACACGATGTGCATGTTTTTGCGTGACCACTCGCGCCTGCGGCGCTCGCCTGGGTAGTGGGTGTGGTGCGTGCTGGCTGCCAGCACGCACCACACCCACTACCCGAAAAAAACCTGCAGATGGGGGTTAACTTAAATTCGCAGGCATATAATCGAGTACCTAGTTCGCGGGATTACCGCGATCCGGGGTATCGGTTGTATAACCCATCTGCTCATTCTCTGCCCAGGCGGTTCCTGTTTCACGTCCAGGCGCGGGGACCTTCGCGCCTGGCTGCCTCCTGGATGGCTGCGTCCCACTCTGCGCTGGATCATAGCCTTGTTGTGCTGGATTCTCCTGCGCGGGCTGGCCTATCGTGTTTTGCGTTTCACCATAGCCACTCCCCTCGGTCTCCTCATAGCCATCCTGGCGTAAGGGTGTATTGTCATCACTTTCATTATAGAAGTCAGTCTGATTCTGCTCTAATTCTGCCGCCTGCTGGTTATACTGCTGGCGTCTGCTTAGCTGCTGTTGCTCTTGGGGAGACAGGTTACGAGAGGCCTTCTCACGCGTGGTACCCGCCGCCTCAGCGGCTCGATCTATATTTACTATATCTTCACGCGTGACATTTTCACCAGGCTGCTGACTGGCAGAATCATGCTCGTTATTTGTATACATAAAGGGATCCTCCAATCCTTTGGGATGGCACAGGAAACAGTATGGCATTAGAGCCTACTTGTGGAGCCATACTACACAAGCTGTGCTGATGCGTAGCTACTAATGTAGCCACGTCTTCCAGCGGGAAGAGGTTTCAACACAGCAAATAATAGCCCCGCGCTTGCGGCAATCGCCCTCATTACTGGAGTGGTGCGCAATGACTGTCATTGCGCACCACTCCAGTAATCATTCCTCGCGAAGCGGCGTAGACGCTGAGAACACCCATTGTAAACAGGAATATAGTCTCATAGGTGGCGTTTCCGCTTTCTCTATCCTCAGCAAGAACATATACTTAGAGAGAGAACAAAAAAACACTAGATGGGGGAGCAGAACACGTGGGATTCGATTTCACCACCGAACAGGTTAAAGCTATAGCTCCCGACACGGCCTCGCTCGCCAACGCTAGAAAGCTCAGTAATCGCAAGCACTGGGCAAATCTTGGTCATAACGAGCTTGCCCTCTGGGGAGAATGCCAGGGGAGCGCGCTCTACCAGGTCAAGGTTGAACTCTCCACCCTCACAGCACAATGCAGTTGCCCCAGTCGGAAACAGCCCTGTAAACATTGTCTGGGCCTGCTACTGCTTACAAGCACCATGGGTGAGGAGATCACAAGCGGCGATCCACCAGATTGGGTCACCGCCTGGCTAGAAAAGCGGGCCGCGTCGTTACAACGCAAAGAAAGCAAGCAAACTAAAGAACATACAGCTCCATCCGAGAAGACTGTCGCGCGGCGGCAGAAGCTAGTCGAGCAGGGCCTGGCACGTCTCGATCTCTGGTTAAGCGACCTGGTACGTACCGGCCTGGCCAGCGCCGAGACGCATCCAGAAACCTACTGGAGCGATATGGCGAAGCAGATGGTCGATAACCAGCTTCCGGGCGTCGCGACGCGCATCCGGCGCCTGGGCGAGAGCATTCATGCCTCGCCAGACTGGACCGAGAAATTGCTCGTACAATCCGGGCAATTAACTCTGCTCAGTCAGGCATATCGCAATATCGATACGCTTCAACCCAATCTACAAGATGAGGTACGTACGCAACTGGGGTGGGCACTAACCGAAGACGAGGTGCTCGCGCGCGGCGAACACGTACGCGATACCTGGCTCTTCCTCGGCTCTACGCTTGAGGAGACCGATAAGGGCACAACACAGCGCACCTGGCTCTACGGAGAAGGGAGCAAACGTACAGCCATGCTGATACAGTTCGCGCCACGAGTGAATCCTGCTTTTGCTCACGTGTATCCCTTTGGTATGCGCCAAGCGGTCGAGCTAGCGTACTGGCCAGGGGCCGCACCCTCGCGCGCGCTTATCGTCGAGCAACAGGGAGAACTTCGCCCCTTTGAGCACACGCTGCCTGGAGAAGAGACGATAGATGCCTTTCTCAATCAAGTCGCTCTGACACTGGCACGTCACCCCTGGCAGGACACCTTTCTGTGCGTTCTGCGAGATGCCGTCCCTGTTCTCGATCAGAAACGCTGGCTACTGTGTGACAACGCCGGGCAGGTCTTGCCACTGGCGAAAGGGGAGCACTGGCGCCTGCTCGCACTTTCAGGAGGGCATGCTAGTCACTTCGCGGGAATCTGGAACGGCGAAGTGCTGACCCCGCTTGGCATCCTGGCCGAGGGCCGCTACTATAGCTTATCGGAGGGGAGGTAGACATGGAACGTTTTATCACCGCCGCCATCGTTGGCACAGAGCAGAGCGGCGATGCAGCACTCACCACCGGTACCAGAATTGATGAACTGAGTAGTCAACTCAGTGAGGGTGGAAAAGAACGCCAGCTCCTGCTGACAGCCGCTGCCTGGGGCGCCTATCAAAACGCGGGACACCTCGCCGAGTCCACGCCTGAACTGCCTGCACCCGCGCAACCTGAGTCCCAGGACTGGCATCCACTTCAGCGACCGCAGATTCTTGAGATGCTCCTGGCTCATAAAGAAACAGCACTCCTTCAGGAGGCTCTAGGCTATATGCAAGAGCGGCGCTGCCGGGTGCCATATGATCTCCTGCCAGCGTTTCTGGAAACCGTCCCCAGAGGGAAAGAGCTACGTGAGCAAGCGCGCCCTCTGCTAGGTGAACGCGGGCGCTGGCTGAGCCAGCACAACCAAAAGTGGAACTGGGTGAACGAGTTGTCCGCTGAGGCAGACGCGATCCCTGCTGAACAGATCGAAGCCACATGGCAAGAGGGAACACTCAAGCAGCGCGTAGAAGCCCTGCGCCAGCAGCGCCTCCTCGCTCCAGATATGGCGAGGCAATGGCTCCAGCAGAGCTGGAAGAAGGAGCGTGCCGATACCCGCACACCACTCCTCGAAATCCTGGCACTCAAGCTCTCACCAGAAGATGAAGATTTTCTGGAGAAAGCGCTCGATGACCGCAGCGAACAGGTGCGCCTGGTCGCAATACGGCTGCTTGCTCTGCTCCCAGGCTCGGCCTTTATGCAACGCATGCATGCTCATGCCGATACCTTGCTCCACTACAAGAACGGAAAAATCTCCATTCACAGGCCTGAAGCACTTGATAAGAGTTGGGTGCGTGATGGCCTGATCAACAGGGTGGAGAACACATCTGGCATTAACGATGCCTGCCAGCGCCTCCTAGAACACCTGCCACTCGTCTATTGGGAAGAACGCTTTTCGCTGGCACCATACCAGTTGCTGGCGGCGATTGAAAATAAAACCTGGCAGCACATGCTTTTTACGGTGCTTTGCAGACGTGCCACACGCGAGTATCACCTGCCGAGCATCGACAGCCTCCTGGCTTTCTGGCAAGAAGCACAACCAGATGCACTGCGCGATGCGCGGCGCGAGGAACGTAATCTGGAGATAGCCGGTCTTATCTCTCGCCTTTCCCAGCAACAGGCTGAGAGTATATTCAAGGGAATGCTTGGGCGTCACTTTGC
Source organism: Ktedonobacter sp. SOSP1-52 (assembly GCF_016587395.1). Classification (NCBI taxonomy): domain Bacteria; kingdom Bacillati; phylum Chloroflexota; class Ktedonobacteria; order Ktedonobacterales; family Ktedonobacteraceae; genus Ktedonobacter; species Ktedonobacter sp. SOSP1-52. The sequence continues at coordinate 1,009,308 of NZ_BNJH01000003.1, read as the reverse complement.
ATCCCATATCTTGAATGTGTCTGTCCTGCCACGCCCCTGGAGTCACAACTTTGGCACATTCTACCTGGATTGGGCACGCGAGGTGGTACACAATTTTCCCATAGAAACTGAGACAGGGAAAGCTACACTTGAATACCTGAGACTCACGCTCCCACCGGCAGCGCTCGCCCTCCCTCCAACTTGTTTTCCCCTGGCTTTACAGGAATGGAACTTGCCCGATCTGCCTGAAAAATATGAATACAGCATATACTACGAACATCAGCAAACCAAAAATAGCGTAAATCATTTTCTAGAGACAATACACCTGCGCAAAATGATAGTAGAGGAGATTGGCTAATTATGACGAGCACGCAAAATACTGCACAAAATGGACATATCACAGGCGCCGAGGTCAATAGCGTTCTACGCCAGCACGCCGAGCAGCAATACGCGGAGGAACTGGCTGAACTGGTTAAAGTGGATACGCGCCAGCGGCCACCTAACTGGCAGCTCTCGCCCTGGGCTGTGCGCACCTACCTCATGGGCGGCAAGCTCGACAATGGCTTCGAGATCTCGCCAAAGTATATTGGCAACCCGCGCCTGATGGAGATCGCCATCTCTACACTCGCCACTGACCGCGCCCTGTTACTCTATGGCGTTCCTGGTACTGCAAAATCGTGGGTAAGCGAGCATCTAAGCGCCGCCATCATGGGCGACTCGGCTCTCCTGATTCAAGGCACGGCTGGCACGGATGAGAATGCCATTCGCTATGGCTGGAACTACGCGCGCTTGCTGGTTGAAGGTCCTTCACCAGCGGCTCTGGTGGTCAGCCCCATGATGCAGGCCATGCAAGATGGCAAGCTCGCGCGTATTGAAGAGCTCACACGTATTCCCAGCGAGGTCCAGGATACCCTGATTACCATCCTTTCGGAGAAGACGCTGCCCGTACCCGAGCTCAACACAGAAGTCCAGGCGCGCAAAGGCTTTAACGTCATCGCGACCGCCAATAACCGCGACAAGGGCGTCAACGAGCTCTCCAGCGCACTTATGCGCCGCTTCAACACCGTCATTCTCCCCGTGCCTGATAGCATGGACGACGAGGTTAACATCGTGGAGCGGCGCGTCGCCAGCCTGGGTCGCGCCCTGGAGCTGCCAGCCGAGAAGCCCGCGCTGGAGGAGATTCGCCGCGTCGTCACCATCTTCCGCGAGCTACGCAATGGCGTCACAGAAGACGGACAGACCAAGCTGAAGTCACCGGGTGGCACGCTCTCAACGGCGGAGGCCATCTCCGTCATCAACAACGGACTGGCCATGGCGGGCTATTTTGGCGATGGCGAGCTAAAAGCCGCCGACCTGGCCGCAGGCCTGACCGGCGCCATTGTCAAAGACCCGGTCCAGGATCGTGTCGTCTGGCTCGAATACCTGCAAACAGTCGCCAAAGAGCGTGAAGGTTGGAAGGACCTCTATCGAGCGTGTCGCGAGGTGTTGTAGTGAGCATTTCAGTCTTTGGGATACGCCACCATGGGCCAGGCTGCGCACGCAGCCTGCGCCAGGCGCTCACAGAGTACCAGCCAGATATCGTCCTGGTCGAAGGCCCGCCCGACGCCCAGCAAGTGCTTCCGCTATGTATGCACCAGGAGATGCGGCCTCCCGTCGCGATCCTCATCTACGCGCCTGAGCATCCAAAGCGTGCCGTCTTCTATCCCTTTACCACCTTCTCGCCAGAATGGCAGGCGCTCCGCTATAGCTTTGAGCAGGGTATAGAAACGCGCTTTATGGACCTGCCCCAGGCCATGCAGATGGCGCTACACCTCGAACAAGAGGCCTTGACTGAACAAACGAAGCAGCAGGAGCCGCAAGCGCTCGATCATCCTGGAGCTGAGGCAGAGCCAGGTCAGGAGACACGCAATGCAACCCTCGCACCTGCGCCTCAAACGGAGGAGCGTGAGGACCCACTCGGGATGCTTGCCGAGGCCGCAGGCTATAGCGATCATGAAAGCTGGTGGGAACAGCAGATTGAGCAGCGCGTCGATAGCCGCGACATTTTCGCGGCCATTCTTGAAGCCATGTCGGCCCTCAGAGAGGGGCGAGAAACCAGGGAAGAGGACGCGCTTCGCGAGGCCTATATGCGTCAATGCATCCGCACGGCTCAGCGCGAGGGCTTCCAGCGCATCGCCGTTGTATGTGGGGCCTGGCATGCCCCCGTCCTGGTCGATCCCGGCGCCCCTGGCGAGGACCAGAAACGCCTGAAGGGTCTAAAAAAACTGAAGGTTGAGGCCACCTGGATTCCCTGGACCAATTCACGCCTCTCCTATCGCAGCGGCTATGGAGCTGGCATCACCTCTCCTGGCTGGTACGAGCATCTCTGGAAGACGCCAGATCAGGCCGTGGTACGCTGGGTGACACGCGCCGCGCGCTTGCTCCGCAAAGAAGACCTGGATGCCTCCTCGGCCAGCGTCATTGAGGCGGTACGCTTGAGCGAGACCCTGGCGGCCCTGCGCGAGCTTCCCATGCCCGGCCTCACCGAACTGCACGAGGCCATCCAGACGGTTCTCTGTCATGGCAACACAGAACCCATGCAGTTAATTCGCGAGAAGCTCGAAATTGGCGAGCGCCTGGGGCGCGTACCGGAGGAGACGCCAGCCATCCCGCTTCAGCGCGACCTGGAGCAGCAACAGCGCCAGTTGCGCATGGCGCCCTCGCCTGAGAGTACACGCCTGGAGCTGGACCTGCGCAAAGAGAGCGCCCTGGCGCGCAGCCAGTTGCTGCACCGCCTCTCCCTGCTCAACATTCCCTGGGGCAAAACTCTGCATACCGGCAACCAGAAGCAGGGCACCTTCTGGGAATACTGGCAATTACAATGGCAGGTTGAGTTTGTCGTAACCCTCATTGAAGCCAGCGCCTGGGGGAATACCGTCTTCGAGGCCGCAAGCGCCTTCGTCGCGCACCAGGCCGAAGAGCTTCAAGAGCTACCGCAACTCACCAGCCTGCTCGACCAGGCCATGCTGGCGGCCTTGCCCCAGGCAATTGCGCACCTGCTTACAGTCATCCAGCAGCGCGCGGCAATATCGGCAGATATACGCCATTTGATGGATGCCATGCCACCCCTGGCGCGGATCGCACGCTACGGCAATGTTCGCGGCACCCAGGCTGAGTTGGTCCAGCCCATTCTCACACGTCTCTTCGAGCGCGTGCTGGTTGGTCTACCAGGTGCCTGCTCCTCGCTCGACGATGACGCCGCTCGGGGCATGCTCACAAGCATCAATCATGTTCAGGAGGCCCTCAGCCTGCTCAACCAGGAAGAGGAGCGTCAAGACTGGCAGAAGCTCCTGCGCCGCTTGATGGAACAGGAGGATCTGCATGGCCTGCTACGCGGGCGAAGCTGTCGCTTACTGCTAGAGCAGCACGTCATCGATGGAGCTGAACTGCAACGCCAGACGCGCCTGGCGCTTACGCCTGCCGTTCCGGCGGCTCAAGCCGCGCGCTGGATCGAGGGCGTCCTCATGGGCAGCGGGCTTATTGTCCTCCACCAGGAGGAGCTGTGGCGCGCCCTGGATAGCTGGCTCAGCGATCTCTCGGGCGAGACCTTCGAGGCTCTCTTACCAATCCTACGCCGCGCCTTCAGCGAATTTGAGCCGCCTGAGCGCCGTGCCATGGGCGAAAAGGTCAAACACCTGCGCACAATGTCGGGCCAGAGCGGCACGGTAGCAGGGATGGCGGCATCATCTACCGGCGTGGGCTTCGACCAGCAACGAGCGGAGGGCGTTCTGCCCGTGCTGGCACAACTGATGGGGGTAAGCTTCAATGAGCATAACTGAGCAAGAGCGCCTGCGTCGCTGGCGCCTCGTTTTAGGCAAGCAGGCTGAGAAAGGAATGGCGGGCGCGGGTGGAGGTGCGCCAGGAGATGGGCAGGACATGTTGAGTGGCCGCGACCTGGGCATGGATAAAACGCTCGAAGCCCTCTACGATGCCCAGCGTTCGGGCGGGCTGGGAGGCTCCTCGCCCAACGTAGCCCGCTGGCTGGGCGATATTCGTACCTACTTCCCCTCCTCGACCGTACGCGTGATGCAGCAGGACGCGCTTCAACGGCTCAACCTTACACGCATGCTGCTCGAACCAGAGATGCTTGAGCAGGTTGAGCCGGATGTCCATCTCGTAGCCTCCCTGCTCTCGTTGAGTCGCGTCATTCCCGAGAAAACCAAGGATACGGCACGGCAAGTGGTGCGCAAGGTCGTCGAAGAACTGGAGCGGAAACTCGCCAATCCCTTGCAACAGGCGGTACGGGGTAGCCTCAATCGCTCCACCTATACCCGACGACCACGTGCCAATGAGATCAATTGGCATCGCACCATCCGCGCCAACCTGAAAAACTACCTGCCGGAGAAGAAGACCATCATTGCCGAACAGTTGATCGGGCATGGGCATAAGCGCTCTTCCCTGCGTGATATCGTCCTCTGCGTAGACCAGAGCGGCTCTATGGCAACCTCCGTCGTTTACTCAGGCATCTTTGGCGCTGTCCTGGCAACCATTCGCGCGGTCAGTACACGCATGGTCGTCTTCGACACCGCCGTTGTCGATCTCAGCGAAGACCTACAAGACCCGGTCGACCTGCTCTTTGGCACGCAACTGGGCGGCGGCACCGATATCAATCGTGCCCTGGCCTATTGCCAGCAAATCATCAGTCGTCCCAGCCAGACCATCCTCGTGCTGATTACCGATCTCTATGAAGGCGGAAACCAGCGCGAGATGCTTCGCCGCGCCGCAGAACTGGTCGCCAGCGGAGTCCAGGTCATCTGCCTGCTGGCCCTCAGTGACGATGGTGCCCCAGGCTACGATAAAACGAATGCCGCCCACCTGGCGAGCATGGGTATTCCCTCGTTCGCCTGTACGCCTGACCTTTTCCCGGATCTCATGGCCGCTGCCATTCAGCAACAAGATCTCAATATGTGGGCCGCGCGCAACGACATCGTCGCCACACGCACCCGTTAAAAAGAAATGGTTGTTGTGGTCCTGGAGGTGCTGTTGGCGCGGACGCGCCAACAGCACCTCCAGGACCACAACAACCACATAACTGCTTGACTTCTTTGTTGAGATCCTGTATGATGGATACATCACAGTAAAAAACCTCTATCAAAGGAGTCACACTTGTAGACATGAGCAACATCTACCGCTAGTAACCTCCACGTACGCCTTCAGAGTATGCTTAGCAGAAATCTCATGCATGCTTACTCGCGCTCGTTACTGGTTACTTCTGGCCTGATGCCGTGCTCATGGTACATCACAAGGTGCTCTACCACTTTCTGCTATCACTTCGCTAGAAGCTACCCACGATGTTAACCACAACCAATTAGCAACTTGTACCCCTTGAGCGCGTTCAGGCACCTCGCAGACAACTTCATTACATACACATGGCGGCAAAACGACCGCAACCAGAATCACGAGGTGCAGCTTTATGTTATTAACTGTACGCAATCTCACTAAAACCTATGGCGCGATTACCGTGCTCAGCGAAATCTCATGCGTAGTCAATGCTGGAGACCGGGTGGGCATCGTTGGTGCCAATGGCGCGGGCAAATCTACCCTCTTACGTATCCTCACCGGGAGCGAAGAAGCCGACGAGGGCAGCTTTGTCTATGCTCCCTCCGTTGAGGTGGGCTATCTGCCCCAGACCACGCCCCCCTTCTATGGACGTAGCATACAGGATTTAATTCTTGAAGCCGTAGGAAATCTGCGCCAACTTGAGACACGTATGCACGAGCTTGAAGGGGTCATGAGCACGGCCACCCCTGAGCAACTCACCTCGCTCCTTGAGGAATATGCCCTTGTTTCAACGCGCTTTCAAGACAGTGGTGGCTACGAAATAGACTATAAGATAGAGAGCATCCTGGAGGGCCTGCGCCTGAGCTACCTTCCGCGTACCCAGGAGGTCGAGACGCTCTCTGGTGGCGAGAAGGCTCGTGTCGGCCTGGCGGTCTTGTTGCTACGTTCTCCAGATATTATCTTGTTAGATGAACCGACTAACCATCTCGACGTCGCCAGCATGGAGTGGTTGGAGAACTATCTCTCAAGCTATCACGGAGCCGCACTCATCGTCTCGCATGATCGCCAGTTTCTCAATCGCGCCGTCAATGCCATCTTTGAGATCGATGACAATTCTCATCACCTCAAAGCCTATACTGGCAATTATGACGCCTATGTCGCGGCACGCGAGGCGGAGCGCAAGCAGTGGGAGGAGGATTACCTGCGCCAGCAAGAAGAGATCAAAGAGCTGCGCAAACGCATCAAAGAGAAAGGAAGACATATCGGGCATAGCAATCGCGCACCACGCGATAACGATAAGTTCGTCAAGCACTTTTTGGGGCAGCGCGTTGACAGCGCCGTGGCACGCGACATTCATGAAACGGAAGAGCGTCTGAAGCGTATTGAGGCTGATCCGGTTCCCAAGCCACCCGAACTACTCAGCGTCACCTCCTACTTTCGCACAGAGGCCATTCAATCGCAGACCGTGGTGCAGATGACCGATGTGCGCAAAGGCTTTGGCGAACGCCAGGTCTTTGAGCATGTTCATCTCAACCTCGCCCCTCGGTCGCGCATCATGCTGACTGGCCCCAATGGAGCGGGAAAAACGACGCTGCTCAGGTTGCTACTTGGAGAGGAGCAACCTGACGGTGGTACGATCTCCCTTGCACCTGGCGCACGTGTGGGCTATCTCCCCCAGGACCCGGCGCTTCCCGACCTGGAGAAGACGGTCATCGAGACCTATCGCTATGGGCAGATAGGTTATGAGGGGGAGTTTATAAGTCGCTTGATCGGGTATGGACTCTTCCGCCTGGAGGATATGCAGAAAAAGGTCAGGCAATTAAGTATCGGGCAGAGACGTAAATTGGAGATTGCCAGCTTGATGGCCAGGAACCCCAATGTGCTCCTACTCGACGAGCCGACCAACTACATCAGTCTCGATGTGCTGGAAGCCTTTGAACAAGCAGTCCTGCATTTTCCTGGTCCAGTCATCGCCATCTCGCATGACCGCTGGTTTATCCAGCGCTTCGGTGGCGAAGTCTGGGAGCTGCGAGAGGGCCAGTTGGTCAAGAAGGAGGACTATGAAATAGTTACCTCGGCTTAAAATGGCAGAGCGCCGCCGTCACTATGGATGAGGCTGAGAAGGTAACGATGCATCATCGGCGGCGGCGCTGGCTTCAGTTGGCTGTACAGAGAGATATGGCAGATGGACCGAGAATACACTCCCACTATCAGGAATACTCTCGACCGTAATCCGACCACCATGGCTCTCGACAATCTGATTGGAGATGTAGAGGCCCAGGCCCAGGCCAATACTAGAGCCACGCTGTACCTCCACGCCTGGAACGCGATAGAAGCGATCAAAGATATGGGGCAAGAGTTCAGGCGAGATGCCAATCCCAGTATCGCGCACCGTGATCGCGCACTCGGTCTCATCATAGCTAAGCGCCATATAAATAGATGCACTCGAGTATTTACGTGCATTAGAAAGCAGGTTAATCACAACCTGGCCCAGGCGTTCCACATCCACATTGGCCTCAATCTGCTCAGATGGCAGATGGAGTTCTACGACAGGTTGGGGATTGGTACCGATAACATACTCATCTACCAGGCGCTGACACAACGCATTCAGGTTGCACGGCATGGTATGCAGCTCAAAGACACCCATCTCAATAAAAGAAATGTTGAGCAGGTCATTCACCAACACCTCCATGCGCCGGATGGAGTTCTCCATGCTAATCAAGTTCGGGACATCAGTTGAGCCAGTACGCTCCAGTTTACGACGCAGCAACTGCGTCATGCCCTTCAGGCTCGAGAGCGGGGTTTTTAGTTCATGCGAAGCCATGCTCAGGAATTCATCTTTGGCGGAGTTTGCAGCTGTGAGTTCACGAGTGCGCTCCTCTACCGCCTGTTCAAGCGAGCGAGCATGCAATTCTAGCGCGCGTTGTTGTTCCTCCACCTGGTAACGAAGCTGATGTATTTGAATCGCCCGTGCGAGCGCGGCGACAAAATAATCGCGATCAATTGGCTTCTGGATGAAATCATAGGCACCGCCGCGCAAGGCCTGAATCGCCAGGTTATGATCACCATGGCCCGTAATCAAGAGGACCGGCGTATTGGGAGAGACTTGCTGCACCTTTCCCAGCAGGGCCAGGCCATCCATACCCGGCATCTTAATATCACTCACAATCGCGTCATATTCGCATGAGCAGATCCGCTCAATCGCATCGAGGGCCGAGTCACAGGTATCAACCGTGACATCCTTCATACGCAGGTAGATTGCCTGGGGTAAGGCCTGCAACAGGGCAGTGTCATCATCGACTAAAAGAATGCAAGATTGCTTCAAGGACTACACCTCTTCAGGATCGTCATCAGGCTTAAGTGGAAGCTGGATCAGGAAACGTGCTCCCTCTCCGAGTCGGCTCTGTACGGTAATCGCTCCATTATGTTCTTTTATAATACCATACGTGATCGACAAACCTAAACCCGTTCCAGCGCCAACTTCCTTGGTGGTAAAGAAAGGATCAAAGATACGCTGCTCCAGTTCAATGGGAATACCAGGACCTGTATCAGCCACGCTGATCTCGATCATCTCATCGCGCCTGATACATTCAATAGAGATAATCTTCGTTGGAGCGCTGGTCAGGGCATCACGAGCATTTGTCAGGAGATTGATGAAGACCTGCTCCATCTGAATAGCATTCCCCATCACAAATATATCTTCCTCGGGGAATTGCATCTTTACCTCGATCAGGCGCAGACGTAGCTGCTCGCCCATAAGCGAGATGGAGCGCTGGATGACCTGAGTCACATTGATCGTCTCGCGGCTTACAGAAGCGGCCCGGCCAAAGGTACGCAGGTGCGAGATAATCTCAGTGGCCTTACGCACCTGCTGCATCGCATTCGATAGCTCTTGCAAAATGCGTCCAGGCTCGGTATCGGCCATACCCAGTTCGATGAGATCAATCGCATTGCCGACAAAGAGGCCAATATTATTCAAAGGGTTATTCAGTTCATGCGCGACCCCGGTCGTCAGCTCACCCAGCGTTGCCAGTTTTCCGGCCTGCACTAATTGCTCTTGCTTCGCGCGTAACTCCTGCTCACTATGCTGGACGGCTTCCGTCGTTACTTTCAAGTCGTTCATGATGTGAATCATGGCTTTGCGGCTATTCTCCAAGCGCAAATTTGATTGATGCGAATCCTGAAGAATATGCAGGAGCGCCCGACGTGAGTTATCCAGTCGCTCGGTCTGCTTGACCATGCGGCGGCGGTCCTGCTCATAGTCGGCAAGGATATGAATCATGGCCTTGCGTTGATCCACAAGCTTGCGATTGAGGGTGTTGACATCACTGAGAATATGCACAAAAGCACGGCGGCGCTCCTCGCTTCTCTGCACCCGCGTCTCCAGCATCTGCTTTTCCTGAAGCACACACTCATGCTCTTTACGAAGTTGCGCGAGTTCGGCTCTGAGTTGTTCAGCTTCAGCCACTTGCTCTCGGTAACTTGCGGTTTTGTTGGTATAGTCCATAGCATGCCGCTGTGCTAGGTCCATCGTCCCCCCTGACTACGACTATCTCTGCTATCATGTTCGCGCTTGACGACCTGCCCCCGACGCAGATCCTCTACTTCGCGCTTCAAGTTCTCTATCTCTTTCTCCAGTGCGATCATCTTCAGTTCGCGACCAACGACCACTTCCTCAAACTTCTCCAGGTCCAGGATTTTCTCTTGCAGTTCGGCTTTAGACTCCTGTAAGTCAAACAAGACCTTTTCATAGGCACGCATATCGCGCAGGATACCAATCGCGCCGATAACATTCCCATCTGTATCACGCAGGGCAGAGGCATTTAGAGTCGTTGGAATGACTTCATTGGAGGCGCTGCGGGGATTTAAGCGCGCATTACGCGTCACGCCACGCTCAATGACCTCGCGTAAGGCAGCGGTAAATTCGCGCGTCTCCTCCGCACTTATAAAACGTGAGAGCGACTGCTCCAAGACCTCATCCGGGCGGAAACCCAGTAGCTCATACACTGCGTCGTTGGCCTTTTGAATCTTACCTTCTGGGTCCGAGACAAAGATCGGGTCCGGCGCATTCTTAATCAAGCTGTCAGAGTAGGCCAGGGCCTTATCCAGTTCGCGCATATCACGCAGGATACCAATCGCGCCGATGACTTTCCCATCCGCATCACGTAAGGCCGAGGCATTCAAGCTAGTAGGGATGACCTCGCCTGAGGCACTCAGGGGATTAAGGCGCGTGTTACGTATCACACCACGCTCAATGACTTCGCGCAGTGCCGCGGTAAATTCGCGCGTCTCCTCCGCACTTATAAAACGCGAGAGCGACTGCTCCAGCACCTCGTCAGTGCGGAACCCCAGTAGCTCATATACCGCGTCATTAGCGGTTAAAATTTTGCCCTCCAGGTCCGAGACAAAGACCGGGTCTGGCGCATTCTTGATCAGGTTGTCGGCATATACACGCGCCTGCTCCAGCTCACGCATATCGCGCAGGATGCCAATCGCGCCGATGACTTTCCCATCCGCGTCGCGCAAGGCCGAGGCGTTCAAGCTGGTCGAGATGATCTCGCCCGAGGCACTCAGGGGATTGAGGCGCACATTACGCGTGACACCACGCTCAATGACTTCGCGCAACGCGGCGGTAAATTCGCGCGTCTCCTCCTGGTTGATGAAACGCGAGAGCGACTGCTCCAAGACCTCATCGGTGCGAAAGCCTAACAGTTCGTAGACAGCATCGTTCGCCAGCAGGATCTTGCCATCCAGATCCGCGACAAAGACCGGATCTGGCGCATTTTTAATGATGATATCGGCATCCAATGAGCCGTGTGATTTGGTTCCGATGGTGTTGACATGACCATCAGCGGTAGTTTTAGGAACCACATTCTCTAACATAAAATAGCAACCTCCGGCCAGAGACTATAGTATTTTTGTCACGAATCACAGAACAAAAAAGACAAAAGCGTAGGTTGTTTAGCAATTCTCTAAGAGTATAACAGACCTTTTTTACTTAGGGCAAGCAACTAGATCCTTTGAACAAAGGATGGACACATGGTAGTGGGCAACAAAAACTTTCGCGCCTGCACTTCTCGCGACTTCCCCTGGTTCACCTCTCAAGCATGGATATAAGACAAAACTCCTAGACAGAAGTGGCTTTTACCAGGTTAATTCTTCTTTTTTCGCTTCTTATTATACAAGGTAATTAAAAACATATAAATATATATATAAAGTCTATATTAATTTATTACAAGTTATTCACCTAATCACGGCAATATATCTATTTCAATTACAGACATGTTATACTGATGGAGAAATTTATGACAGAGGCAAAGAAAAACATTCTGGGCAAGCAGGCTTTAACAGGTAGGGCGTAAGCACAGGCTGGAAACGATTCTAAATCGGCATATTGGCATACTCAACAAGGAGGGAGACAACGTATGATGCCATCAGCAGCAATCTGTATTAGACGAGTCTCAGGACAGGCAGAAAATATGTAGGTTGTGTACTCAACCTGCTGACTACATAACACTTCGTATTTCGTATGCAGAGAGCATGGATATAAGCAAAGAGAGTAAGCGTTCTGGATAGTTGATGCTTTTTAAAGATTACATCTGAAAGCGAGCATGCTCAATCGTTGGCCAACAAATTTTTAAAGAGCATCAGCTTTGTACTATTGGAAGGGTATACTCATGCATGGATTGGTTTTTGTTACGTGGGAGAAGTATCTGGTGGACCGCTTTGGCAACTCACTCCTCAAAGCTTATAGAGAAGCGATTGGCGAAACAAGTGCTAATGCACCCCTCGCCAGTAAGGTCTACGAAGATACCCATCTCTTAGCGGGCGTAGCTGCCGCCTGCGAATTAACTGGACTCTCTGCCCAGGTCATCTTGCGCGAATACGGCCGTTACTTCATTTTGAATGGTCTCACCAACCATCTCTGCGCCTATCTCCTCACGCGTGTCCATAGCGGAAAAGACCTGCTCCTGGTTATGCGCACCGCACATGCACAGATGCGACGCGTCCCCGAAGCTCTGACACCTCCGCTCTTTGGCTATGAGGCCGGCACACACCCTAATGAGTTTGCGCTCATCTATGATAGTCCACGTCAGCTCTGTCCAGTGCTACATGGCGCCATCGAGGGCGCAGCCGAGCGCTTTCACGAACATGTCAGCGTTATTGAAACCACGTGTATGAAACAGGGGGCGCCCGTCTGTCGCTTTGAGCTTCGTTTCCGCCCGAGGTACCAGGCAAACACGCAGGAGACACCAGAACAAATTGCCAAGCGGCGCGAAAAACAGCAGCTGGCCGAATTCGTGCTCAAAGTGCTCCCCGATCACGATGGAATCGAGCTGGGCGAGCTTCAGCAATACCTGCAACGCCAGCTCCCCCTACTTGGGTTGAACGCGCCCCGCCTGAGCGCCCTGCAAGAGGCCATCAATCATCTACAGTTTGTGGGCCTGGTAGCAAGTACAGCAAATCAGCCGGGCGAGATCCCCATGCATCGACGCTACTGGCGCGCTCCCACCTCGACACAGGCAACCCCTGCGCACTCGAAGGGGTATCACTCCGCCACCGGTCCACAACCCCGGATCTCCAGGACACGCACCGGAGGCCACTCCTCAACCACTCAGAGCAGATAGGGCAAACGTTTTCAGAAAAAATCATCATGTCTCTCGCTTCAGCGGAAGGGTAAACCAGAAAATTGAGCCAACACCAGGGGTACTCTCAACACCAACCCGCCCCTGGTGTTGCTCAACGATCACCTGGCAAATATACAGGCCCAGCCCTGACCCCTTGCTCGCCCCCTCGTTGGCTTCAACACCTGGGGCGCGATAGAACAGTTTCCATACCTGCTCTTGCTCCTCAGCGGTTAGCCCCGGCCCCTCGTCTCGCACCAGAACACGCACTTCCTCCTGTGTAACCTCTACAGAAACCTCGATTGGTGTCACCGGAGGCGTATACTTACACGCGTTGTTCATGTAGTTATTGAGCACCTGCGTGATCCGTTCCACATCAATCTCTGTCGGTATCGTCTGAACAGAAACCGGCGGAACAAACGTGATGACACGCTCGGGATGAGAGGATTGATAGTCGCTTACCAGCAGAGAGAGTGTCGATTGTAGCTCACATGCCACCGGCTGTAAAAGAAAGCGGCTAGATTGGATAGAAGAAAGCTCGAACAAATCGTTAATGATGCGATTTTGGACTCCAACTTGCCGCTCGGCCCTCCCCAACAAGTGGTGAATTTCCTGGAGCTTCTCACGCAAGGGATCATCGGCTAATAACGTTTGCGTCGTATTGCTTAACAGTAAGCGTGAATATTGCAGGCTCATACTGATCGTTGTAAGGGGAGTACGCAACTCATGGCTAACAATACTCAGGAACTGGTCCAGAGGAGGCTGACCTGGCTGGATCGTTTGCGAAGACGGCTCAACCTGCAACCCTGGCGAGCGCTCTTGCGTAATATCGCGCACGATGAGAATCGCGCCACAGATATACCCTTCATCGCCAATAATGGGCACACCACTCACACTGAGCCAGAGATCTGACACGCCATGCGCATGCACCTGAAGCTCAACCCTTTGCTCATCCACCAGTTCCTCGCCCCGCAGTACCCGTTTTAAAGGCAAGGCGTCCGGCCAGAGAGGCCCACCTTGAGGATCTAAGATCTGGCACTCAAGGCTCGGCATTACCAGCGAGGCGCTACTCAACGCTCCCCCCTCCATTTTCAGGAGAGCCAGGCGTGCACTCATATTCGTCTGAATAATATGCCCTTCGCAATCCAATACATAGGCGGCATCGGTGACAACATTGAGCAATGCCTGGCACTTTTTCGCCTGTGCCACAGCCTCGCGCCGCAGTGCCTGAAAGGCCGAGATATCCCGTGCGATCAGTACAGCGCCTTCAACCTTCCCATCACATTGAGAGATAGGTATACCGGCCACTGAAAGCACCTGTCCGCGCCGGCGCCCATCCAGGAGACGTACCTCGTAGCCAGCCACGGCCTCACCGCTTAAAGCACGACTCAGAGGATGGTAGGTCTGGGAAAAATCAGTCACCTGCGGATCTGATTCATCACGCGCTTCGTCTGGGGTATGCTCAAACTGACTTGAGCGCAATAGAGCACGCGTGGCACGATTACACTGTACCAGTCTCCCCGTACTATCATAGACAGAAATTGCCTCGGGAGAGACTTCCAGGAGAGCATCCAGGCGCCGCTGTACCTGGTCCGCGTGCAGGCGCATTCGGCGAACATAGAGCACAAACAGGCATATTACCGCCATCACAATCCCATACTGCACCAGCACTAACCCACCAAACAGGAGGGAAGGCGAGGCCGTAAAGAGTGTCTTCAAGAAGAGAGTTATAAACACCACAACCACCTGTCAAAAAACGCCACGTCCTGATCTCAGTGGAGGAGTCGTTGCCAGAGACCAATAAAAATAGCCTGACACCGACTCTCGCCCTGCCAACAAACGCCCCAAATAAAAACGAAAGAGCCGTATCTGCTCTTGCTAAAGAGTAATCTTATACTCAAAGGCTCATGTTGCATATTTCTTGCAAGGCAATTTTCTGCACACATGCCTATTATAGAGTATTCTATACATCTAGTATATACTTATTCCGCGATTTTCGCAAATTCTCCTTTGTTATTTGACTCATCATCTCTACGCCTGCGCCCTGTTCTCATTTCTACCACTTTCTGCGCAGAGAATACCATTAAGGGGTGTGCGTGGAACCTGGGGTCTGGCCCAGGTTCCACGCACACCCCTTCACGCGAAAGCTCATTGCGTACGCCTTGCCTCATGCTAGCGCATGTCGAGCTTTATATCCTCTCCAATATCTTCCCGTGCGCCAGCCGCCTTTTTCGTTAACCTATAGAGCAGGGTCATCTTCCCTGAGGGAACATCCCAGTATTCCGCGCCCTCAACGTGTACCTTGAGCAACGCGAGGGTAGGATCATCCAGGCCCTGGGGGAACCAGGGCTTGTAGAAAGGCCGCCAGTAGTGCTTAATTTTGTCATGATCGCGCACTAGCTCCGCGACGCCTGAGACGGAAACAAAGAGGTTATCACTGGGCTTGGAGTAGCTGATATTGACCTGGTGATGCTGAGACACCTCGCTCACCTTGGGGGCATCCGATGACGTGAAAAACCAGAGATCACCATCAAACTCGACATCCTGGGTCGCCATAGGGCGACTACGCAACGTGCCATCCGCTTCCTGCGTGGTCATCATGGCAATACGTATATCTTTAATCTTCTCAGCTAGAAGCTTCACATCGCTCTTTTTCTCGGGGCCAGCCATATGAGGGTCTTCCTTTCTCGTATCACACCTTGCCAGGCAATAGGAGGTCATAACGTATTCACTCCACGTTAGTGGCACGCAGAGTTCACGAGGCATGTTACAAAAAGCGATACCATTACTTCCCCTATCCACCCCAGATAGTCAATCGTGTATCATTCCCCTCATCCAGCGCGGCAAGCTCGATACGAGTCGGCGACCAGGTGGCTTGAAAGGACACGGGCAGGGTGTAGAGAGGCGCCAGTTCGCCCGGAAAACCAAAAAGCGTTCGCTGTGAGTTCAATACGACGGCAACACGCCCATCAGGGGCAATGCTCACCATACGTGGCAGACTCGGAAGATTGCTCCACTGAAAAATCCGTTGCTGCCCTGAACGCTCCCAGCCCTCCACACGGTTATCACGAAAAGCCACGGCGTAGAATGAACTATCAGGCGCCCAGCTTATGCCTCGTACGATTTCTCCATCCTCATGGTCATAGAGAAATTCAATGCGTTGCCCGATTCGCCAGCACATGAGGCGTCCGCTACGTGTCCCGGCTACAAGGCGTTTGCCGTCAGGAGACCAGCAGAGCACTCCACTCCCACTCATTTCCTCGCGTGAGAGGGTAACGGGTAGTGGTGGCTGGGGGATATGTAACTGGTGCAGGGGCAGAGCATACAAGACCACCCGCTCACCTACCCAGAGGGCCATATTCCAGGTCGATGACCAGGAGAAGGCCACAATCGAACGCGCCTGAAAACGCATCACCAGGGGTAACAGACGTTGCTCGACACGATCCCAGAAGCGCACCTCTCCCCCTTTGCTTAACGCCAGGATACGCCCATCTGGAGACCAGCAGAGTTCATGCGTATCTTCCACCTGCGAGACACGTGGCAGATGCTCTAGCGGCCCATTACGGCTCAAGATACATGGCGGCTCGCCATAGAGTGCGCAGGCCAGTATCTCCCCCTGAGGTTGCCAACTTAACATACGCAGACGTGCCGGAAGATCAAAATGCGCCAGGGTCTGAAGCGCCAGTGGAGTATATAAGCGACCAGAGATCTCGCGCCGTCCAGAAGTAGTGGCGGCCTTGACAGGCGCTGGTGCGATTGGCTCGTCAAGCACCAGCCCTTCCCTGATATCGATCGGATCAAGTGAGAACTGCATCTGCTCGGGAGGGAGTGTATAGCGTGGATGCATAGTGGCTTCTGGCACTCGCGAGCGCTCTTCGGGGAGCACATCTAGCGCCAGGTCAACGCTGATTGTTCGCGCCGTCGTCTCCTCGCTTGCCTGCTGCTCAATCGCCTGTTGTAGGGATTGGGCAAATGCCAGCACTGTGGAAAAGCGCTGCTCGGGGTCCTTCGCGAGCGCGCGAAGGATGACCGCATCAATCGCGGATGAGAAGATACGTTCAGCGTTCAACTGGCTGGGCGCCAGGGGAGGATCTACGACATGTGCCAGGGGATTAGCACCTACATTAATGGGAAAGCGTCCTGTCAGCATCCAGCAAGCCATAATCGCCAGCGAATATTGGTCTGAAGCACAATACGCTCGCTGATTCACCTGCTCAGGCGCCATATACTGATAAGTGCCAATCACATCGCTTACTTCAATATATTCCACGGACACATCTTTGAGATGCGCGATCCCAAAGTCGAAGAGGAAGAGTTCGACACAGCGCTGCGTCGGTCGGGCATCCCTCACCACACGTACAAGAAAATTCCCAGGTTTGACGTCTCCATGAATAATCGCAGGCTGACGTGTATGCAAATACCAGAGGCTCTGAGCGGCCTGCATAATCGCATCCCCCGTCTGAACCAACGTCCAGTATTGCCAGGGAGCTTGCTTCTTCGCCATAGACGCTAATGAACGCTCAGGCATATAGGGAGAGATGAGAAAGGGCACCTTGCGCTGATTATAATACGTCCATCCCGAATCGAGCAAGGGCAGAATATGTTGATGCTTCAGACTCCTGGCAATCTTAATTTCGCGCTGAAAACGCTCCTGAGCCTTGTGATTGAGCTGATCATCCTCAATGACAGGCTTGAGGATTTTTAGCGCAACCTCCTGGTGCGTACGCATATCGCGTGCGAGCCAGACCTCGCTCATATTCCCCGGATAGAGGAGATCTATGCGCTCATAGCGCTCGCCAGCCATTAGCATCGATATCCACTCGTACCTTCTAGTGTCGAAAAACGGCGTATGCCAGCTTGCTTACGATTGTTCGTTTTGATGAAGAACATGTTAACGCCTCTTTGAGCGCCTGGTATCCGCAGATGAGGAGGGTTCACCCGTAAATGCTCGCAGTTGCCCACTCAACGTATCGCGCTCACGCTGCAAGTTATCACGCTCACGCGTCATCTGCTCCAGGCGCGCGGACAGTGAGTCATTCTCACGCGTCAACTGCGTAATATTTCCCTGCATTTTCTGTCGCTCGCGTTTGCCGCGTTCAAGGTCACCCTCACGCTCAGTATGCTCCTGTTTTAATTCCTCCAGTTGACTATCAAGCTTATCAGCGCGCTCTTTTTCGGCTTGTGCCTGCTGAATAACCAGAAGCAATTGCTTTTCGTGCGTCTCTTGCTCATCCCGCAAAGCACGCTTGAGCTGCTGAATCTGGGGACCATAGCGTACCCCCAGGAGTATGCTAAAGAGTTCATGCTCTGGAGCGCCCTCGGGTATGCGCTCGCGCAACTCGCGTAAACGCGGCACATCCCACTGACCACCCGCGAGCAAACCGCCCAGGGCACGTAAAGCCACTGAGAGCCGCTCCATTTGCTGCATCCCAGGACGAGAAGTGCCAGGACCATAGAGATGCGTGCTCTGAGCATATTCCTGAATAACACCCGACATCGTATTCATCCCAAGCACCGCAGCCAGTTCCTCGCGCAGCTCCAGGGCTGTCTCCCCTCGCTTAAACACCTGGAGTGCTTCATCCTGGGCGGACCTCCCTAGCAGTAAAAAGAGGGCCGTCAGAAGCTTGCTCTGGCGTGGGTCGCTATCCAGCGCCTGGAGCAGTGGCGTAACGATCAATGGCTCACCCAGCAACAAGAGCAGGGCCAGGAGACGCAGGTTCGTTGTCTCCTCCGTATGGGTCTGGATATGCGCAATTAGATCAGAGACCATGGCCCGATCACCGAAAGCGTCAGACTCTCCCATGATGCGCTGTAACAAGAGTGTGACAGCCATTCCCATGTCAGAGGGATCATCATGCGAAAGCTGCGTCACCAGTTGCTCCTTGATATTCTGAGGAGACATGGTATTGAAGACCTCAAGCGCCGCCTCACGCCGCTCCAGCGAGGTATAATCACTCAAGGCACTCATGATAAAAGGCAAAGCGACAACGCCCAGGTCACGCAAGACCTCCTTTGAGGAGCGCACCAGCATCGCGTCATGCGAGGTAATCAGCTCGCCCATTTTGGGAACGGCCGGTGCGCCAATCTGCACAAGAGTAAGCATCGCCCCTCGCCGGCGCTCGCCATCCTTGAGCGCTTCAACCAGGCTATCAAGTACACGCTCGCGGTGTTCCTGAAGGTAGACCAGGCGCTTGAGAGCTTCCGCGACCCCTTCGAGCAACTGGGCAGTTTCCAGCCCCTCCAATAAAGCAGGCAGACTGATAGCAGCAAGCTCATTGGTCAAGACATAAAAAAGCACCTCGCGTACACGATCAGGAAGAATGAGAGCAAAGAGCTTGACCAGCGCGGTCAGCATTGTCTGTGTATCGCCATGTTGATGCACAAGAGCCACGATCACCTCCTGTGCCCGTGTACACGCCACCTGGCGCCTATCGTCCAGGCCTTCCACTAAGGGCCGCAAAATTCCGGGACCAAAGCGCGGTAAAAGCTCTGCCGCCACCTCCCCCAGTTCTTCCGCTCCTAGCAATTCGACCAGGCGCGCAATGGCGACATCGGGATGTTTGAGCAACAGGGGAGAGAGAGGCTCACGCAATGCTGGCTGGGCCAGGCCATTGATTAGTGCAGGTACGACCGCCACGCCTGGTAGCTCCTCCAGTGCCTGATAGAGATAGGACTGGACGCGTTGATCGGGATAGAGCAGATGTTGCACCAGCACATCCGCCGATTTATCTGCGCGCATACGAAAGATCGTGAGCAAGGCACTTGCCTGGCTATCGCTGCTGAGCGCAAGGGCCTCGATAAGCTCTTCGCCAGGGAAGGGATTCATACCCAGGATCGCCCGCTGTACACGCTGCACCTGCTGAGATGAATGAGACGTATCAAGCGCATCGATCAGCGCGGGCAACGCCACCTCGCCTAGCTGGCTCAAGGCTTCAATCGCCTCTTCCAGAATTTGCGGATGCGTACTCGTCAGCATCTGTAAGAGAGGGGAGACGACATGCGGCTCGCGAAATTGGCCCAGTGCTCGTACCAGCGCAATGGTCAGCAATGGCTCATCAGGGGGAGTTTGCACCAGTTCAATAAAGCGTGTGACAGCCTGTGTCGCATGCATATCAGCCAGGACCTGCACCAGGATACGTGTCCGTCCTGGAACGACGGGAGAGAGGGCCTCAATCATCGGCGCGATGGCGGGTTCACCGATCAGCTTCAAAATACTTGCCGCACGCTCAGCGCTATCCTCACGTGTAGCGTGCAGAATACTTTCCAATAAACCTGGAATGCTGTCAGGAGCATAGGCATAGAGCGTCTCAGAAACGCGCTGGACCAGAGTTGGCCCCGCTTCCGTGAGCAGTTGCAGCACATCAGGTAGTGCCTCCAGGTCGCGTGTCTCCTTCAAGACATCTAGCACACGCAAGCGCACCTCCTCAGAGGGCTGGCGCAAGAACGGCAGCAGTTTCGGTGTTGTCAGCGGACCTATCGCGCGCAAGGCCTGGACCACATTCCCCACCGCCACCTCATTTTGCGAGGGAAGGTACAGGAGCAAGGCATCAATCACCTTTTCGCCCCGATCAGTGCGTGAACTGGCCCCCTCCTCCTGGAGGGCCTGCCGGACAAGTATATCGCGTGCCCGCTGCTGTGTCTGTGGCTCCTGCTGATAATTAGAGGTCAGCATTGGCACAATCGCTTCCATGATGCGCAGATACTGCATTTGTGTCACACGCCGTTGCATATCCTGACCACTCATAAAGCGTTCTAAGATGGCCAGGGCCGCTAAATGCATGTAGACCGTTGTGACGGTTGCATCGCGTTGCTCCACCACCTGGAGCAGGCGCTTAAGCGTCAACTCTGGCCCAAGGCGATAGAGAGCATTGGTCGCACGTCGCATCACAAAGATATCAGTATCCTGAAGCCGCTCAATCAGCGGTTCAACAGCGCGTGGATGATAGGTGCCACCCAGAATATTGACCGCGGAGGCACGCATACGCGTACTCCGTTCAGCATGGGGGCGACTGAGTTCGACCGCGTGATCGACCACAACGGCCCCAAAGCGACCCAGCACCTGGGTTAAGTGCTTCACCTGCGCCTCATAGGCCACATCATCTACCACATCTTCCAGGAAAGAAAACAGCAAGACTGGGACCACAGCCTTATCAAGCAGCAGCAACAGGTCATCAACACCCGCCACCATAATCAGCGGTAGAAGCGAGCGATAGACCTCCTGCCCTCCCTCCTCAGCGCAACGCGTGAAGATACGGGCCAACTCTTCGCGCGCGGCCCGATTGCGTACCGCAATGGAAAGCGCCTCCTCAACGCTTGGCGGGAGCATCACCAGGCGCTTGGCATCGGCCTGGGGTGGCGTCCAGAGCACGCCAACACATACCAGGGCCAGGGACAAAGCCTGGAGCAGGTGGACACGATTCTCTAGGCCACGCGAGCCGAGCTGCTCGGCCAGCACCAATGGATCATCCAGCAAGCCCGCCCAGATCGCGACTGGCTCGCTCCAGCGCCCAACGTTTTCCAGGAGTTCCTCGCGGATCTCAGGCTTTGTAGTCTGCTGCTCAGCCGCCTGGAAGTACTCGGCGACAAAATACTCAGCGATCAGCTCATGCCGAAAGCTCAATACGCCGTTGGGGCTGATATCTATCAGGTCCGCGGTCATCGCGAATTGTAAGAGCTGCGGCAGGTCGTCGCGCATCTCCTCCAGCGCATCAGGCTCCTCAATATCTGGATAGGGACCCTGGGCAGGATTTTCGTTGAGCCAGATAATAAGCTCGTCAGCGAAAGCCTCCAGTTCAGCCTCGCGCCAGCGCCCACTGGCGCTCGAAACCGAGAGCTGAATCGCGTTGCGATCATTGGCCCAGCGCGCCGCGCAGGCCACCACGCTCAAAAAGCGGATCACCAGTTGTTCGCGCAGTTCGCTCCCTTGCCAACGCCCCTGACGCCGCTCACGCGCGACAAGCTGCACAACTGATTCGCGCAGGAGACGACCACGCGTGTCAATCTGCTTTCCACGCTCGACACCTATCTGATCAATGATCTCCATAAGGGTAAAGAGCATCATTGGATTGGTGCAGTGGTAGCGCAAGCGGCTACGATCAATCACCTGCATAATCTGACCAGCAGTATGGCGCCAGGGTTGATCCTGAACGACGATATAGCGCTCAATAAATTGCTGGATCTGCTCTGGCTGCAAAGGATAAATAGTGGCACAGGCCGCCTGACCGCGCGCGACCAGGCGCATAAACTCGGGCTGCTCACGATAATCAATCTCGCGACACGTCATCACCAGGCGGTTCTTTGAGTGCAGCATCAGCTCGGCCATTTCGTGGCTCACGTAGGTCAGGTAATTACTATCCACCTCATTAAGACCATCACACAGCAGCAGGAGGCGTCCCTGCTGCGCGAGCTGGCGTAAGTACGGAGCCAGGTGCTCCATGCCCGGTAGATCGCTCTCCTGTAAAAAGCTGAGCAGGCCGATATTGCTATCAACCCAGGCTTCTTGCGGAACCTCGCTATAGCGCTTGAGATAAAGGCTGTAGTTCTTCATAGGTACCAATACGGGAATATAGCCTCGACGAAAGATGAGGCGCCAGGGGTGAGTCACCGCGCGATATTGATAGACGCGCAGCGCCATTGTTTTCCCGGCCCCCGGAACCCCAAGAATCAATTGATGCGCATAGCTCTGCTCTAAGAGATCAAGAATGGAGACGTGTTCGCTCTGCACCGCAATCGTTGGTGCCGTCACTTCATGATGGTTCTGCTCGGCCGTTGGGCGGATGTTGGCCATAGCCTCCAGGGGCGTGTAGAGGAGTTGAAAGCGTTTCTGGACCTGCTCTACAGCGCGGGCATAGCGCCAGAGCGCATATAAACGCGTTCCAAAGAGCGTGCTACCAAAGGTTGCTATAAACAGGAGGCACAACAAGATCAGCAAGAGAGGCGCGTGCAGAAGCAATGCTAACGCAGAGGAGATGCTGGCTCCCCCCGGACGATGCTGGGTATTGAGCAGCAAGAGGGCCAGGACCAGGACCAGCCCCACCCCCAACAACACTCCGAAGGCAAAGAGCAGGCTCCTCAATATCCGCTGTGGTAGCGTGTGTGTCTTGGAGAGCTTACGTGCGTCGCGGCTCCCACGTGGCAAAGGAGGCTGCACGAATGGTTGCTCCTGTAGCATAGTGACCCAGAAACCTTTCGTAGCAATATGGTAAAAACAGTATAGCCCAGTTTTTGATTCTGAACAAGCACGCATGTAGACCACTACGGTAAAACACGCCAGGGAAGCTCAGCTATGTGGTATCATCATCAGTGCGAGCATCTCCCGGTCGCACTTCCTGAGTTTGCCAAACGTACACGTTGTCACCAGCATTATCATGAAAAGAGTGTTACAAATATCCGCCTGAAGCGATCTTTATAATAGGGGACAAAGAGCTACCTTTTCGCAATCTCTCGCGCATCTCAGGGATGGCACTAAACTCGCATGCTAGACATCGATGTCTACAGGGCTGGTCCTCTATGTTGCTGAGACCATCAGACGCATAGGCGCGTTAGAGATAATAGAGCAACCTTTTTCGGGCTTCTCATATTTATAGTATTATATACTACTATTTACGAAGAAAAAGATTTTAGCGAAAGGGCTCGCCCGTTTATGCCTCATATGAACTCCCGGCCATTAGAGGGACAGCCGTCACACAAGCATGCCCCCCCTGGGATACCAGTGCCAACAAGAAATAATGCCAGTTCACAGATGCGGCCCGCTTTTCAGGCTAGCGCACAGCCGCCAGCAACGGGTCCAGATGAAATTGATACCCATGTCTACCCTGTTGTTCCTCGCCCGGCAAGCCCCGGTGCGCTTTCACGCTTTAAAGACAAAGTAGCCGCCGCACAACATAAAACGCGACTCGCAACCCTGGAAACCATCAAAACGCCGTCCCTTCCCTCCTCTCCATCTGGCGGAACATTCTCCTGGCGCAAAGTGGCCATCCTCCTCCCTTTGCTACTCATCGTGCTTTTTCATGCGCTCTCCCTGGGTGGAGCACAGTTTGCGGGTCCCCAGGGCTGGGCCTCACTGCTCGGAGATCCCGTCAGCGCCAATAACCCTGACCTACTTCACACTATTAATAAGCAATTGCAGACCAATCAGAAAAACCAGCAGCATGTAAGCATTACGCCTCAGCAGTATATTGACACAATTCTACATAACATGACGATTGAGCAAAAAATTGGTCAAATGATGCTGGTGCAATTTACGGGTGCGACCTACGCATCAGACATTAGTACGATGGTAAGTCAGTATGGAGTAGGGGCGGTACTGATCTTCTACGCCAATGGCAACATCATCGATAAAGGCCAGCTCAAGGGGCTCATCCAGCAGATGCAGAGCAATAGTACCATCCCCATGGCCGTCTCCATCGATCAGGAGGGTGGCTATGTCGACCGCTTAGCCCAACTTGATGGAATGCGACCCTCCGCCGCCACCATCGGAGCCTCCAATGATCCAGCCAAGGCCAAAGCAGCGGGCCAGCAGGACGCCCAGGACCTGCTCTCCTATGGCATCAATATGAATCTAGCTCCGGTCGTCGACGTTGATACGCTGCCCTATTCTGAAATGCATACTGACCAGCGAACCTTTGGCACCACGCCAGAACAGGTGACGCAGATGGCTGGCGCGTATTTAGATGGTTTACAGGCAGGGGGAAAGGTCGTCGGCACCCTCAAGCATTTCCCCGGCCTGGGCCGCTCGGCAACTGATCCTCATTTTGCTATCCCGCAAATTACCGCCTCGAAGAGTGAGCTCGAACAGGTCGATTGGGCGCCCTACCGCGCCTTGATCAAGCAAAACAAGGTCCAGTCCATCATGGTCACCCATGAGATTCTCGACGCTATCGATCCAACCCAGCCTTCGACGCTCTCACCCAAGGTCATCAAGAATATCCTCCGCGATGAATTTGGCTTCAAGGGCGTCATTATGACAGATAGCCTGACAATGAAAGGCATCACGAACTACGTCTCTCAGTCTCAGGCAGCCGCTCTGGCCATCGCAGCAGGCTGCGACCTGCTGATGGGCGCCTCCAGTGCCAGCCAGGTCACCTCCATGATTGAAGGTATTAAGCAAGCGCTCCATGATGGCACCATTACCCAGCAGCACATCGATGACTCTGTGCGCCGTATTTTGCTCATGAAGTATCAGATGGGGCTTCTTGCCTTACCCAAAAACTAACTGACCTCTTATGTAATGTATTTGGGTAGTGGATGTGGTGCGTACTGGTGGTGGCAGATCACCAGTACGCACCACATCCACTACCCAGGCGAGCGCCACAGGCGCGAGAAGCCATGCCAAAGATGTGCGCATCGGATTACAGAATACACCTGTGAAAGGGATTCTTTTATGCTTAGCACCAGTACCAGGGCGCCAGAGAAAAGGGCAGCGCAAAAGATCAGCAAAGAAAAATATATAGACACAGCCATTATTGCCTGTGTAGTCCTTGAAACTATTATTGTGACGCTGGCGCTTATTCCGGCGCAGTTATGGACACGCTTGCTCCCCCAATCGAGTGGGGCGGCACTCAATGGTCCATTTCCGGCCTCCATCGCGCCTCTGATTACGGCCCTCCTGTATCTCCTTCCCGCGATCATTGGTTTTCTCTGCCGCAACTGGCAAAAGGCCTTGCTTTCCGCGACCCTGCCCGCCTGGATCGGCCTGGGGCTTTTTCTGATTGCCGCAACCTCAAAAGTAGGAATCTTCTATCTTGTCTCAACCGACCATGTAACCGAAAATGTCAGTGTGCTGGAACTCTTCGCGGCATTGGGAAGTATGGGCTGGTTAGCAAGACAAATCTTTAAATTGAGATAAAATAGATCATGCACAAGACGACGTTCAAACGTTTACGACTCATACGTCTAAACGCATTATCGCAGCATGAGCTATTGACATCAATGGAAGAAAAAAACTACATAGCAACACACTCTGAACAAAATGCGAAAAAGGAATTTCATCAGCAGGAGGAGCAAGCAGAACTTCAGATAGGCCAGGCGCCCATACATGAGCAGCCATTGGCATCCGCTCACCAGGCGCAAACGGAGGCAGAGGCCAGGGGCTTGCTACAACGCACACCCAATAGTTATCTCTTAAACCAGGCTTATGGCTTATGGGTCTATATTTCGTGGTTCCTCTTGACTATTATTTTGACGAGTAAACTTCCCAAAGAGCAGTATGGTATTTATGCAGATGTTACCACGGCCTATAACACGATCTTGTATATAGTGGCTTTCGGCTTTGAGGATGCGACCTATACCTATATCCCTCGCGTTTTTGCCGAGCATGGGCGTGCCTCGGCTGGCTGGCTTATTCGCCGTCTTGTGGGCCTGCGTATCCTGGTGTTGATTGTAGTGAGCGCGCTCTTGCTCTACAGCCTGCCTGTTCTGGCCACACTCATCGATCAATTGCACATTCCAGGCAGCCAGGGGACGGTCACAGCCCTGCGCGACCCCTATTTGCGCACCAACCTGGCTCCTTTGACCATCTATATTTTTGGTAGCAGCGTCGCCAGCCTGTTAACGGCGCTCTGTACTGGCCTGATGCGCATGCGCATTGTCTTTATCCTTGGCAGCCTGGTCCAGGTAGCGCTGCTCATTTTTGGTTATATCCTGCTCCAACTGGGCTGGGGAGTCAATGGCGTGCTGTGGATGCTGGGCATCGTCTCGCTGCTCCAAATGGTAGGCTACCTTATCTGGTTGACGCCTTTCCTCTTCCAGCGAGGCGCCCCTGACAGCGTTAAAAGCATTTACAAGCAACCACTACGTCCGCTGTTCACTCTTGGGATGAATGCCTGGCTGACTAACCTGGTTTCGGGCGCGCTACTCAAGCAGATCTCTATCAATCTGCTGAAAATTTTCGCGGTTGGATTGATCGAAATTGGCTACTTTAACCTGGCCTTCCAGCTCGCGGATGCCGCAAATCTCTTGCTGGTGGCCGGTTTTGGTGGCGTCGCAGGCTCGGCCCTGGCGGCGGCCTTCATTGGCAAGAACCATGAGCGTCTTTCCCTCTCCTGGCAGGCTCTGATAAAAATCGAGACCCTCCTGGCCGCTCCAGGACTCATCTTCTGTCTCTTTAGCGCCAATAACCTGGCCACCGCGCTCTACTCCCAGCGCTATAGTGATGTGGGACTGCTCCTCGGCATCTTTGTTTTCTTCAACCTGCTGATGCGCGTCCTGGGAACATATATTCACCAGCCCACGCTCTACGTCGTCGGAAAAGCCCCCCTGGCTGTGCTCAGTCAGTGGATAGGGCTGGGCATCGTCATTGTGATGGGCACGATTCTTATCGGACTTCTGCATATGGGAGCAGCTGGCGCGCTGATCGCCGATGGCGTGGGACGCCTCGCCACAGGTCTATTGATGCTCTTCTTTCTGCGCAAAGATCTGCCACGCAAGTATCCCCTGGCCTTTACACTACGTTTCCTGGCCTCGCTGGTGCTGGCCGCAATTCCCAGCACGCTCTGGCTCACCCTGTTCTGGCAGCCCGGTAACCGCCTGGTCCTGCTTGGCTCGCTGGGAATCTCAGGTGTACTCTTCCTCGCCTGCTGTATCGGTATCCTGAGCCTCCTCAAGCCACTCAATCAGCAGGACATCACACTCCTCAAGAGCATCAAGCCGGGACTGGTCAAATACCTGCGTCACTTTGCACGCTAAAACGGCGTATACAAAGAGAAGCCTCTACGCGATCGTGTAGAGGCTTCCCGTTTTCAGTCCTAAATCCTATTCCTGGCCCTGGAGCACCGCTACCGTTGCCAGTCTGCTTACTCTGCCAGGCG
Source organism: Ktedonobacter sp. SOSP1-52 (assembly GCF_016587395.1). Classification (NCBI taxonomy): domain Bacteria; kingdom Bacillati; phylum Chloroflexota; class Ktedonobacteria; order Ktedonobacterales; family Ktedonobacteraceae; genus Ktedonobacter; species Ktedonobacter sp. SOSP1-52. The sequence goes on along the minus strand of NZ_BNJH01000003.1, from coordinate 981,857 downwards.
TGGTGACGAGCTATGTGCCACGTCTCCAGCTTCCTCCTCCTCCTCCTCCTCCCACTCATCCACGTATTCATACTCTTCTTCTTCGGCCTGGCGTTGCAGATCTCGCTCGCGCGCGCGCTGCTCGATCGTCTTGAGCCAGCGGATAAAGAGCGGCGACATCACAATTAAGTCGACAATGCCCGGGATAAGCAAGATCGAGCCGCCTACAGCCTGGTCTGAAAAGGGCGAGAGTCCAAGCTGATAGGGGATGATATAGTGAGAGTAGATTGGGACCTCGGTCACCACCAGGAGAAAGGCCAGGATATCGACTGGCTGCCCATCCAGGAAGACGTACAACATCTGCATAGGCAGGCTTAAAGCACGCTGGCCCACCATGGGACCAATGAGGGGCCACCAGTTTAAGAACGAGGCCACAAAAACCAGGGTCAACCAGCCATGATAACCCCCAGCACTGGTCACGCTCCTGCTATATAAGAGCGGCGTATGCCATAATAAGAAGATCAGGTTGAAGAGAATTGAAGCCGTGAGCGGGCGCAAGAGAACCCGCGCCAGCACACGCATAGGAGGCAATGCGAACAGGAGACGCAACATCTCTTCGGGGCAGGCCGCCATAAAAAGCGGCGAGCAGAGGGTGATCAAGATCACCACCTGGGTCATATGCACCGAGAAGAGCTGCGTACGCGCGATAGCATCTATGGGCGAAAAGAACGCTCCGATTGAACAGGCCAATGCCAGCACAAAAAAGATGATATGGCGCGCCTTGACCGGAGAGGCGTGCGCTTCAGATAAAGAGAGACGTCGTAGACGTACCACGCCTACAACATAGAATATCGTGAGAAGAAGCAGAATACAGAGAGCAGGAATGTTCCAGGACCATGCTTGCACCATTGTGAGAAATCTCCAGAAAGCTAACATCTAGCAACAGAACGACGTGTCTGCACCACCTCGTAGTATAGTGCAGAGACATAGTGCATGCAAATCACTACCCTGAAAAAAGTACGTCAAGAGAGGCAGAGGCAATGCATATTGTAATCGCACCACAGTCCCTTAAAGGGAGCCTGAGCGCTATTGAGGCCGGGCAAGCCATTGCAGAAGGCGCGCGAGCCATCTATCCCCAGGCCAGTATCGAGATTATTCCCATCGCGGACGGTGGCGAGGGGACAGCCCAGGCGCTGGCTGATGCAACGGGTGGCCGCATCATAGAGCACACGGTGACTGGTCCACTGGGTGCTCCGGTCAAGGCCTTTTACGCGTTACTGGGTGATGGGCAGACTGCGGTAATAGAGATGGCTGCCAGCGCGGGCCTGCCCCTGGTTGCGGCGGAGGCACGCGATCCACGCATCACGACGACCTATGGTGTGGGGGAGCTGGTTCGTGCAGCCCTCGATGCGGGTTGCCGCCATTTTATTATTGGTCTGGGGGGAAGCGCCACCAACGATGGAGGTGCGGGCATGCTTCAGACCCTGGGCGTGCACTTGCTGGATAGGCAAGGACAAGAGCTTCCTTATGGCGGAGCTGCACTTCGGCGGCTACATCATATTGATATTGAGAACCTGGATGCGCGCCTACAGGAATGTACCTTTGATGTGGCCTGTGATGTCACCAATCCCCTCTGTGGGCCAGAAGGGGCCTCAGCGATCTATGGTCCACAGAAGGGTGCCGATCCCGCCATGGTTGAGGAACTTGACGGCGCGTTAGCGCACTATGCGGAGATCATCGAACGTGATCTAGGCATTGGGGTGAAGGATCTGCCCGGCGCAGGAGCAGCCGGGGGTATGGGCGCGGGGCTGGTTGCCTTCTTGAGGGCGCGTTTGCGTCCGGGGGCACAGATTGTCCTGGAGGCTGTAGCGTTGGAGCAGTATCTCCCCTCGGCGAACCTTGTCATCTCCGCCGAGGGGCGCCTTGATGGACAAACAGCATACGGAAAAAGCGTAGGTGCGGTCGCCCAACTGGCGAAACGCTATCATCTCCCAGTGCTTGTCCTGGCGGGTGGCCTGGGCGAAAATTATCAAGAGGTCTATCAGCTTGGCATAGATGGCCTGATACTTATTCCTGATGGTCCCATGACGCTTGAATATGCGATGCAGCATGCCTATAAGCTGGCACGGGAGGCGACTGAACGCGCCCTCCGCCTCTTCCGAACCGCTCAAGACTATACGAACAAATAATACCGGGGCCGGATCTCAAAATTGCTATTACAAATTGCTATTACTAAAATACTGGTTTGTGGACGTCTTATTACAAGAAAGCAAAATCGTGGTACAATGAGGTATCCCTCGTATACGTACACATTTTCTAGTTGTATTGTTCTTTTTATTACCATTAGCCTCACTAAGTTCCACCTATCTCTCGATGGGATCGACGAAATGTAATTATGAATAGAGAGGCCGATGCCAACCAGGAATGTTCGCCATCGTAGTTTGTCCCATTGTTCTTATTGATTGAGGGAGCATGTTATGCCAGAACAGTCCTACACCACACGTGCTTCGGATATTCAGCGTCTATTGTCTGCCGGTTTCAGTGAAGCCGAGGCCCGTAAGCTCCTCTTCATGCGTGATCATGTTGATGAGCAGATTGAGTACCGCGAGATGCTTGAAGAGAGTCGGCGCCTCAACTTTATTCGCTGGTTACTCGAACACAACCGTATGAGTCGCTAAAGACCTGGTTACGATCAGGACACGGCTTTTCATCATAAATTTGCTTCCTAGAACTCAAAGAAAGGCAGCGGAGATATAATCTCCGCTGCCTTCTTGTTTTGTGCGTGTGGAGTTGAGAGAAGCCATAAGCCGAATTCTGTTCCCGCGCAACCTCTCGATTACACGGGTGGCAATCATCTATCTGGGACACTGATTACTCAGCATCTCAAGCAACCAACCCGAGGGTTGACAGACGAGCCACCTGCTAGCCTCCTCGACGTGCGAGGAAACTATCCCCTCTGCTCGGTCTTGCTCCGGATGGGGTTTGCCCAGCCAGCCGATCACTCGGCTGCTGGTGAGCTCTTACCTCACCATTTCGCCCTTACCTGTGCCCTCACATATGCGCTGAGCACAGGCGGTATGTTTCTGTTGCACTTTCCTTAAGGTCACCCCCACTGGCCGTTAGCCAGCATCCCGCTCTGTGGAGTTCGGACTTTCCTCGCATAGCTGTATGCTACACGCGATTGCCAGGCTTCCTCAAATCCACCGTCGTACAGAGTACCATATCTCTCCTGGATCGTCCAGGGGTAAAGGGATGTGGTGCGTAAAAAACTGGGCGCTGCCCAGTTTTTTACGCACCACATCTGACCCGGAAGGGAGCGCGGCTTGCTATGGGAATATCAGCCACATGGAGATAGATGGATCCAAGGCTCTTCACAGAAGGCAAAGAAGCCTTACGACAAGCATAGTTAAGATGACGACCATGGGGATAGAGTGCCTTGAACAGCATTGCGAACTGGCACAAAACGCGCTAAAATGTCAGCGGTGAATAACTTATTATATAGGGGACCCGGATATCGTTGTCCCTGGTCCCCAAAGTTTCATTCTGGCACATCGTCGCGATACTGATACAAAAGTGCATGATGAGGCTCAAGTGTTGCTAGAGGTATATGAATGCACGAAGAATTGGAAGCTATTCTCGATATACAATTTCATAATCCCAATCTGCTCACCCTTGCCCTCACCCACCGCTCCTATATTTACGAGGCAGCGGGTGAAGGGAGAAGCTCAAATGAACGCCTGGAGTTTCTGGGAGACTCCATTCTCGCTCTCATTAGCGCAGACTTTCTCTACCGCACATTTCCCGACCTGGCGGAGGGCGAATTGACCGATGCCCGTGCAGTCCTGGTGCGCACCGAGACGCTGGCGAACTTTGCGCGTGACATTAACCTGAGCAATTTCCTGCTTATGGGCAAAGGGGAGCAACATAGCGGTGGGGGTCAACGCGTCCTTGCCTCAGCGTTCGAGGCCCTACTAGGCGCGATTTATCTCGATCAGGGATTGGATGCAGTGCAGACATTCCTCCTCAAACGCCTTGAACCTCTGGCTCACACTATCGTCAGGAATCGCCTCTTTAAGGATAATAAGTCGCTCTTTCAAGAACTTGCGCAGGCTCATGACGGTATTACCCCATCCTACCGTCTTGTCAATCAGGAAGGTCCTTCCCACAACCGCGAGTTTACTATCGAGGTACTCCTTGGTGAACAGGTCGCGGGACGAGGCCAGGGGCGCAATAAACAATCTGCGGAACAAGAGGCCGCACGCCAGGCTTTACTCAGCCGGGGATGGATCTCATAGCGAAGTAACCAGTCAGTCCGTTACCCATCCAGGGCGCAATGAAGCGCAGAGGTACGTGCTATGTCCCGTCCGTCGCCGGACAGAGATCTTATTCCGAAACCCAAACCCCCATTCGGGGACAAGCGCGCTCAGGGTTTTCGGAGAAGAAGTAAGAGGGGAAGTAGGGCAGAGTATGCGACTAGAGCCGACACCCAGGCCAGAACAGGTCGTCCGCGTCAACGCAAAGCTCATCACATCCAGCACAATTTTACATTTCTCTTCTGAAGAGCTTGAACATGCAGTCAGTCAGGAACAGGCAGAGAATCCCGCACTCTCGGTGAAAGAACAACGCATCTGCCTCTCCTGTGGCACCCCCCTGTATAGCCAGTATGGGCAGGTATGCGCCGCGTGTGGCAACTTCATACAACAGGAGCAACCCTCCACCACGACCGAGGGACCTCTCCTTTCGCCCGAGAGCGCCCACTGGAATTATCAACAACATACCTTCTTTGATATTGATAACTACGGCTTCGTGGCCATTGATGACGAGGACGCCTTTGATCCCATGGCAAGGATCGCGACCAATGAATCCCTGAGCGAGACCCTCCTGCAACAGCTAGAGGCACTGATCGCGCCCGAGGATGCCTTAATCGCCGAGCAGCTTGTTGGCAATCTGAATGAGCGAGGCTACCTGGAGGTCTCCATTGAGGAGATCGCTACCCATCTCGAAGTGCCTGTAACGCGCGTGAGCTATGTCCTCAAACAGCTTCAGACACTCGAACCACTGGGAATTGGCGCCCGCGATCTACGCGAATGCCTTCTCCTACAACTGGAGGCCCTGGCAGAGGTCGATGATGCACCCGCTCTAACCCAGACGCTGATCACCCACTATCTTGACCAACTGGCCCATAACCAGTTTCACGAGATTGCGCGCCAGCTCAAGGTTCCCGAGGAGAGTGTCAAAGAGGCCTATCACTATATCCGCACCACACTCCACCCCTATCCAGCACAGACCTATAGCGTGACCCAAAGCTATGGACGCTCAAGTCATGGCACAAGTTATATTCGTCCTGACATCATCATTCGCCAGGGAGAAAATGGTCTTGAAATTGAGCTGGTGGAAGAGAGACGCTATCACTTCTCGATTGGCTCACGCTATCCCCTCCCAACCAGCGAGGCCCCCAGCAACGATGTGCAACGCTACATACACTACCATAACGACCGCGCAAAGTTCTTTATTGACTGCGTCCAACGCCGCTGGCAAACGTTGCGCCGCGTCGCAGAGCTGGTCGTCAACTACCAGCGCGAATTTATCGAGAAAGGGGTGCGCTACCTCCGGCCACTCACACGCGCAGAGGTCGCGACGCGCTTAAGCCTGGATGAAGGCACCGTCAGCCGCGCGACAGCTAATAAATACGCCCTGCTCCCTAATGGGCGTCTGCTCCCCCTGGCAGACTTTTTCGATGGCTCGCTGGGAGTCAAGGACATGTTACGCGAACTGATTCACTCTGAGGAGGCGCGCCACCGCTATAGCGACGATGAACTGGCACGCTTGATGACCGCCCAGGGTATTCCCATGGCCCGGCGTACCGTAACCAAGTATCGCGAGGAGATGGGTATAGGTTCTTCACGGGAGCGCAATCGCGCTCCCGTGAAGAACCTATGAATGCCGGGTTCCTGAATACGTTTGCATGTGGCGCTCTCGTTACTTCGCGCGTTCGAGCAATCCCTGAGCGCTTTCAGGATCGACGTAGAGCGTTCGCTCACGCTCATAGACAACCATGCCGGGACCACCACCCTTCATATGGCGCACGTGGCGCTGCAACGTGTAGTCGACCGGGGCATTGGTAATACCACGCGCCTGGCTATAATATGCCGCCAGGCTCGCGGCCTGGTCAATCGTGCTGCGTGGAATCTCACGCCCGGCCGCTTTGACAATGACGTGCGCCCCCGGCACACCACGCGCGTGCAGCCAGACATCATTGCCGCTCGCCTGGTGGAAGGTGACCTCCTCGTTCTGGCGGCTGTTCTTCCCAACCAGGAGCGTAAAGCCTTCGCGGCTCTGGAAGGAGAGCGGCACACCACCACCAGGTGCGGCGGCCTTTCCTTTGGCGCCTTTGCCTCCCTTGGCAGGCTTGCCTTTCTTCGCCGCCTTCAAAGCCTTCTTGTCCAGGGCAGCCTTTCCACGAATGTAGCCCGCCGCCTGGACCTCTGCCTTCACCAGGGCCACCTCAGCGGGCGTTTCAGCCAGCGAGAGATCCAGCAAGAGCTGTTCGATGGTCGCCAGCTCCGCGTTGTTCTGCTCGATCTGATCCGGCAGGAGTTCCAGGGCGCGCCGGAGCTTGTGATACTTGTTGAAGAGGCGGTTGGCGTTGCCTACAGCATCAAAACGGGGGTCCAGGGTCATACTCACCCTGGGTACGTTCCCGCTCTCATCCTCTTCGAAATAGTTCTCCAGCTCGACATTCACCTGGCCTTGCACCACCTCGTGCTGGTGAGCCAGCAACAATTCACCCTGGAGGCGATAGCGCGCCGCCTCTTCGGAGGAGGCCATCTCCTGGCGCAGGAGTTCCGCCTTACGCACACAGCGATCACGCTGCGTCTGGAGTATCTTGCGCACCGGTGAGCGAACCCCGTCCATGGCATCCCGCCACTCGGCGCGCGCGAAATAGTCGTCCAGTACGACATTGATCGAGGGCGACGAGCGGAAGGTGACATCTTCACGGGTCGCGTATTGCTCCAGTTGATAGGCGGCAAAGGCGAGAACCTCTTCGCGGGCCTCCAGCCCCTCGCCTGCCTTCTCACGCACCACCAGTTGCGGCTGCCACTGATGGCTTTCATAGAGCGAGGAGAGATCACGAATGACCCAGGCCAGTTCCTCCCAGGTTGCCTCACTGGTCTCTTCGACCGGCAGCTCGGCGTTCTCTGTCGCCCGGTAGGCCATTTCGCGGGCCAGCAGCGGGCTACATCCCTCCAGGTGGCGCGTCAGCAATTGCCAGAGAGTCGCCTTCGCTGGCCCCTTCTTACGCTTCTTCTGTTGCTCTGTACTCGCCTCTTCTGACTGTTCAGCGGCACAGATCGCCAGTTGGGCCGCCGTCACGGTCAGAGGATCGAGGCGCGGCAACGTCTGACCCGCCAGGGTGCGCTGCTGGGGTGGTGGGGCGACGTAGGGGACATTCGGCGTGATCACGCGATAGCGGTTCACCTCCGCGCTTACACGCTTGAGGCTACCCAGGATCATCCCCCCCTCGTCACAGAAGACAATGTTACTGATACGCCCCATAATCTCAATGATCAGGCGGAAGCGCGTACGCTCCTCGCTCTCGGGCGAGTTGCGATAGCCCGCAATAATCTCAATCACGCGCTCGCCACGTGGCTGCTTGACCGCTTCAATACGTGCGCCTTCCAGGTATTTGCGCAGCAACATCACAAACGCAGGCGGCTCGCTGGCGATGCGAGGGGGTTTACGCGCCGTGATATGCGCACGCGCCAGTTGGGGATGGGCAGAGAAATAGACCCAATAGTTGCGTCCGCCTCCCTGCTCCTCCCCCTGGGGACGGGGGGCATAGCACTGCAACGCCAACGCATACTCAGTAGGCTGAATGATAGTATCGATACGCGCCCCCATCAGCAGCATACGCCACTCATCTGCGACGGCCGCCAGGGTCATGGCATCTACATGCATACGACGTTCCAATCTAGACTTTTGCTGCGCGTAAAAACAAGCAAGCAGCAATGAACAGGCAAGCACATTTTTGCTTTGGTGCAGCCTGCTTCGTGTTGTACAATATCACTAAGCTCTTATTCCGAGACCCAACGTCACTGGCGTGACTAGCGCTTCCCCATTCGGGGACCACCTAACCCCCTTCGGGGGCAAGCGATGGTACGGCAAGCACGCTCAAGGTGTCGGATCAGTAGTAATGAGCGTTGCACTTTAGTGGTGATCGCCTCTTGCCGAATAGCTATTGTAGAGGGGTAGAGACACCACTGTCAAAATACGCTCGCTGATGCACCACAGTATAACAAAGTGTTGGCTGTTCGTACATCAACCCTCAAAACATCCAGATCTGCCGGGAAGAGAAACATGCATATTGAGACAGGTTCTACCGTACCTCAACCATCTGATAAATCACATCTCTATACCTCTCATAAACGTGGTCTTCTGTTTGTGCTTTCAGCCCCCTCAGGGACAGGAAAAGATACGGTTATTCAAGCGCTCAAAGCGCAAGGGATGGACTTTCACGTGGTGGCGTCCGTTACCACACGTGCTCCCCGCGCCGGGGAGAGCGAGGGCAACCCTTATCACTTTGTGAACCAAGACACATTTGATCAACTGGTAGCCAATGATGAATTACTTGAGTATGCCAACGTACATGGTAACTGGTACGGACAACCCAAGCAACAGATTCGCGACCATCTGAGTCAAGGGCGTGATGTCCTGCTCAAGATAGATGTTCAGGGAGCGGCAACCATTCGCCACAAGCTTTCTGAAGCAATCTTTCTATTTCTGGTTCCCGGCTCATTTGAAGAGCTTGCCTACCGCCTGACCAGGCGGCAGACAGAGACAGAGGATGAGAGACAACGTCGTCTTCTTGATGCTCAAACAGAACTGGCACAACGCGATCACTATGACTATGTCGTAGAGAACCGCCAGGGATATCTAGACAAAGCTGTCGAGCAGGTACGCGCCATTATACTTGCTGAGCACTGTCGCACACAACCCAGATATGTCACGCTTTAGCACCTGACAATAGAAGGAGGATTGCTTTGGAAGAACGTTTTGAACAGTCCGGGACACGCGAACGCAACCTGGGCATGGAATTGATACGCGTCACTGAAGCCGCTGCCCTGAGCGCTGGTCGCTGGATGGGTAAAGGCAATAAAGAGATGGTAGACCAGGCGGCCGTCGATGCCATGCGTCATGCCGTCGATGGTGTCGATATGGACGGCGTCGTCGTCATCGGCGAGGGCGAAAAAAGACGAGGCCCCCATGCTCTACATCGGCGAGCACGTCGGCAATGGGCATAAGCCCGAAGTAGATGTCGCCGTTGATCCCGTCGATGGCACGCGCCTGCTGGCGCTCGGTTTGCCTGGCGCCTTGGCCGTGGTCGCGACAGCAGAACGTGGCACGATGTACTCTGCCCCTCCTGGAGTCTTCTACATGGAGAAGATCGCGGTCGGACCCGCCATGCGCAACGCTATCGACATCAATGCGCCCGTCGCAGTCAACCTGGACAGGATCGCGCGCGCACGCGAGGCACGCATCGACGACCTGACAGTGGCCATCCTGGACCGCCCGCGCCACGCTGAGATTATTCGCCAAGTACGCGAAGTGGGGGCTCGCATTCGCCTTATTGGTGATGGTGATGTCGCCGCCGCCATCCAGGCCGCGATGGAAGATTACCGCGGTATCGACGTCTTGCTAGGTATTGGTGGCGCGCCTGAAGCGGTTCTCGCCGCGGCTGCTATTAAATGTATCGGGGGCGAGATTCAGTGTAAGATCTGGCCACGCAACGACCAGGAGCGTGAGAAGCTCAAGGCCGATGGCATTGATCTCAGCCAGATCTATCGCACCGATGACCTGGTCAAGGGCAACGACGTGGCCTTCGCGGCCACAGGCATTACTACGGGTGAACTGCTCGATGGCGTCCAGTATTTCGGCTGGGGCGCACGCACCTCCTCCGTGATGATGCGTTCCCGCTCTGGCACGGTTCGCTATATCCAGGCCCGCCACAAGTGGCGCAAATCCAGCCAGGCCCAGTAAAGTTGTGGGTGTGATACGGGTTGGCTGCCGAAGGCAGCCAACCCGTATCACACCCACTCCAGTGAATGCCGCATCACACTCTTTTGTCTCTACAGGCGGCGCAAGCGCTCAATGACGGCGTCGGCAACCTGTGATGTTCCCACCGCCGTGGGATCGTCTGGGCGTGGCTTGAGATCATAGGTCACATACTTTCCTTCCGCGATCACCTGCATTAAGGCCTTCTCCAGGCGCACAGCGGCCTCTTTCTCGCCCAGGTGCCGCAACATCATGACCCCGGAAAACATCATCGCCATCGGGTTGACCTTATTCTGACCCGCATACTTAGGCGCACTCCCATGTACCGGCTCAAACACCGCATACTGGCTCCCAATATTCGCCCCAGGAGCCACTCCCAGGCCACCAATCAAGCCTGCCGAGAGATCTGAAATAATATCACCATACAGGTTAGGCAATACAAGCACATCATACATCTCTGGCTTCTGCACCAGTTGCATACACATATTATCCACGATACGATCCTCGTGCTGAATATCGGGATACTCCTTCGCGACCTCGTGAGCCGTCGCGAGAAAGAGGCCATCAGAGAGGCGCATAATGTTTGCCTTATGCACAATCGTGACCTTGCGCCGGTCATTGGTACGCGCATAGTCGAAGGCGAAGCGCACAATGCGTCGCGTCGCCAGCACAGAGATATACTTGATGCTCAACGCGGAATGAGGATCGAGTTTCTGCCCTGTGGTGCGCTCAATAAGCTCTAATAACTCTTCCTGGTGCGATGTCCCACGCTGAAACTCAATACCCGCGTAGAGGTCTTCCGTATTCTCGCGTACAATGACGAGATCAATATTCTCATAGCGCGAGCGCAGGCCAGGATAGGTTTTGGCGGGCCGCAAGTTCGCGTAGAGATCTAGCTTCTTGCGCAACGTCACATTCGCGCTGCGTTGACCGCGCCCTACAGGAGTAGTGATTGGCCCCTTTAATCCCACCTTCGTCCGCTTAATCGATTCTAGCACATCATCAGGCAGAACCGTCCCCTGCTTCTCCAGCATCTCGCTTCCAGCCTGACGCACATCCCACTCAAATTCGATCCCGGTGGCCTCGAGCACGCGCCTTGTAGCTGTTGTAATTTCCGGACCTGTGCCATCCCCCGGTATCAAGGTTACGGTGTGCGGCATGGGCATGAATAGTCCTCCACAAAAATGCCATCCAGAAAGGTGGAATCTTATTCCACAAAATATGTCAACTTTCTGTGATTATATCACTTTTAGGCGATCTCTGGTATGAAAGGCAGAATACCCATCAAGGCCTCACAAAGGTCATGCATACCCTGCTCGGGGAAGGCTGATGAGTGCCGTCCACGCGCCTATAAAAAAGAAAGCGCCCCAGGAGCAGGCGGATACCTGCTCCTGGGGGCGTGGTATACATTGGCTACTCCGTGGGGAGGGTCGCTGTTTTTTTGCTGGCCGCCGTGGCACGCTTGGTCGTAGTATTCTTGGCCGTAGAACTCTTGGCAGCGGTTTTCCTGGTTGCGGCTTTCTTAGCCGGTGCTTTCTTCACACTGGCGGTGGTATTCGTCTTTTTGCTTGTGCTGGTGGCTTTCCTGGTGGTGGTCACCGAGGTCTTTTTGCGCGTGGCGGTCTTGCCATTAGCGCTCGCCTGTGCCTCATCCTCAGTCGAGGCCGCACTGGCAGCCGATTTTTTACTCCGCGTCGCAGTCGTCTTTTTGGCGGCTGAGCCATCGGGTGTAGGCTGCTCCTCCGTCTTCCGCTGGGGCAGGATGACCTCGTTATAGCAGACAGGGTCCTGGCCAACCTTCGGTATTACCATCAGGCCACCGCAGTTGGGGCAGGGATTGGGCGCGGGTTTCTCCCAGATGGCAAAATTACAGGTTGGGTAATTGTTGCACCCGTAGAAGAGCCGCTTGCGCTGCTTCGTCTTGCGCTCTACCAGGTCGCCACCACACTGGGGACAGAGCGCCCCAGTCTTATTGACAAACGAGCGACGATAGCGGCATTCAGGGAAACCAGAGCAAGAGATGAAGCGCCCGAAGCGCCCGTTACGAATGACGAGGTGACGTCCACAGTCGGGGCAGAGTTCATCCATCTCCTCAACCGGAGCCTGCACCCTATCCATCTCCGCTTCGGCCTTTTCCATGGTGACCTTGAAATCGCCATAGAAGTTGCGCAGGAACTCGATCCAGGAACGGCGTCCCTCCTCTACATCGTCGAGTTTACGCTCCATATCCGCGGTAAAGTTGGTATCGACAATGTCGGGGAAGTGTTTATTCATCACCTCATTGACCGTCGCACCTAACCAGGTCGGCATGAAGCGTCGCTGCTCTTGTTCCGCATAGCCACGATCCTGAAGCGTACTAATGATCGGGACATAGGTACTTGGACGCCCGATACCTTGCTCCTCAAGCTCTTTAATCAGGCTAGCTTCGGTAAAGCGGGGCGGGGGCTGCGTAAAGTGCTGCTCCGGTTTGAGCCCATGAAAATCCAGGTCCTCGCCAACCTTCATAGTTGGCAAGAGTTTCTCGTCCTCCTCACGCGGCCAGACGGCGTAGAAGCCCGGAAATTTCAAGTTCGAACCCGTCGCGCGGAAGACGTACTGCCTGGCACCAATATCCGCACGCACGGTATCAAAGATGGCGGGAGCCATAAAGCTCGCAACAAAGCGATTCCAGATCAGCGTATAGAGCTTATACTGCTCGGGCGAGAGGTAGGACTTCACGCTCTTTGGTGTCAGCGAGACATCGGTTGGGCGAATGGCTTCGTGCGCGTCCTGCGTTGTGGCCTTGGCCTTGCTGGTGCGCCCTCCGCCGACATACTCCTGACCGTATTCCTGCGAGATAAAGCCCTTCACCATCTTCTGAGCCTCGTCAGAGATACGTGTTGAGTCTGTACGCATGTAGGTAATCAAGCCCTGGTGCCCACGCTCGCCCAGTTCGATACCCTCATACAACTGCTGTGCCAGGCTCATCGTCCGCTTCGGCTTAAAATAGAGGCGCGAAGAGGCATCCTGCTGCATAGTACTGGTCGTATAGGGGAAAGGTGGCTGGCGACGCTGCTCGCGCTCCTCATATTTCAGGACACTATAGGTCGCGCCCTTGAGATCGGAGAGAATCGTATCGGCCTCCTCTTTAGAAGAGACCTTGATACGGCCTTTCTTCACAGCCTTGCTGCCACTGGCAGCGGCAGGACTCTCCTCGCCCTCAGTTGACGACTCAGAGGCATTCAAGGCCTCCAGGTCATTTAAGCGCGCGATCAATGATGCTTCGAAACGCTCGGGACGCTGCTGTTTACTGAGCGTCGCAATAATGCTCCAATACTCGTCAGGCACAAAGGCCTGAATCTCGGCCTCGCGATCACAGATCAAGCGCAGGGCGACTGACTGGACACGGCCAGCACTGGTACCAGACTGGACACGCCGCCAGAGCAGGGGACTAATTTTATACCCGACCAGGCGATCCAGCACGCGTCGCGCCTGCTGGGCGTTAAACAGATCTTCATTAATACGGCGCGGCTGCTTGATAGCTTCTTGCACAGCGCGCTTGGTAATTTCATGGAAGACCGCACGATGAGGATTTTTCAAGCCCAATACATTTTGGAGTGACCAGGCAATAAACTCGCCTTCACGATCCGGGTCGGGCGCAAGGAACACTTCATCCGCGCGCTTGGAAGCCGCCTTAAGCTCATCGATCAGGCGGTCTTTTTTCTCGATCACCTCATACTTGGGCGTAAAGTCTTTGCGCGTATTAACTCCCAACCCCTTTTTCGGCAAATCAACAATATGGCCCATTGAGGCCCGGACCTCGAAGTCTCGCCCCAAGAATTTTTCAATGGTCTTTGCCTTGGCTGGCGACTCTACAATCACTAATTTCTTTGCCATCGACCTTATCCCCGACCTTCGTTATTTCTCAGCTTGACTACCATAAACCATGCACAACAATCTTCCTTCAGTCGAAACACGCAAATACCTGATGAATATTTCCAAAGCATAGAATAGCATAGTCTGACAAGTCGCTACCCTATACTAGCAAAATCGTCGGGTAACCGCAAAAATTTTCTTAAGAAGCATACCACATTCTGGCAAGAGGGCCATCTCTTGACCCCCAAGGAACTTACATGCTATTCTGCATTCAGCCATACTATAAATAAGATACAATACACAGCGCTGACTCGGAGGGAGAATATGCGAAAGAATAAATCGTCTCAGCCAGTGGAACAGGAGCGGAACACATCGGAAAGAGAAGAGACCGCGAATCGCACATCGCTTACCCGGACCCGGCGTAACCTACAGAGTCAGCTATCAACCAGGTCTCAGGGTAAGCAATTACGCGCAGGACTGGCCGTGGTCGCGGGCCGCACCGCGGGCGCCCTCAGTCGCCGTCTCCATGTCGGTGGAGGCACGAGCATTGTTGGCATCGTGGCTCAGCGCATGTATCCAGGTATTGTAGAACACCTGGCAACCCAGCTTGAACATGGCAGTATCATTGTCACTGGTACTAATGGTAAGACAACGACGAGTGGCTTCATCGCGAACATCATCCGCGATGCGGGTCTGCGCGTCTGGCACAATAAAGAAGGCTCCAACCTGATGCGCGGCATCGCCAGTTCCCTGGTCATCCGTGCCCTCCCGAGCGGAAAGCTCAAACGCTCTGGCAAGGCTATCTCCATTCTGGAGGTCGATGAGGCCACGCTCCCCCAGGTCACACAGGCCATCACCCCGCGTGTACTCCTCTTTAACAACCTCTTTCGCGATCAACTGGACCGCTATGGCGAGGTTGACAGCATCTCCAGTCAGTGGCAGAAGACGCTGCAAAACCTGCCCACAAGTACCATCCTGGTCTTAAATGCCGACGACCCAACCACGGCGCAGTTGGGAAGAGATTTCGCGGGACAGGTCGTGTACTATGGAGTTGATGATCTCTCTCTGGACCTGAGCCACAAGCAGGAGAATGAGCAACACCAGGTCATTGATAGCCGCACCTGCCCCCTATGTGGCGAGGAATATGTCTATGACGCACGTTTCTATAGCCATATTGGGCACTACCATTGCCCTAATGGGGACTGGTCGCGTCCGCAGCCACAGGTACGGGTCACAAAAATCCAGCCCGAAAGCTTCGACCGCCAGCGTTTACATATCGCCATTGGTGACACAGAACATGAACTTGTCGTACCACTGCCTGGGATTTACAATATCTATAATACGCTAGGCGCCATCGCAGTTGCCGAGGCCATCAACTTACCCTGGATACCTATGCAAACGGGTATTGAACGCTTCAAGCCGGTCTTTGGCCGGGGCGAAAGCATTGATGTCGAAGGACGCACCATTCGCTTGCTGCTTGCCAAAAATCCAACTGGTTTCAATGAGGTGCTGAGAACCCTCTTTAGTCCTACAAGAGAAGAGGAGCATACGGCACTTACTACCGAGGTAAGTATAACCCACTCTACACACGCAGGCGAAACAACAACGGGCACCACTGTTGAATCCAGCCAGCCAGAGAAGCCAACTGAAGTGACTTCATTGCCAGCTCCAGATAAGCGGCATGTGTTCTTTGTGCTTAATGATAACACCGCGGACGGGCGAGATATTTCCTGGATCTGGGACGTAGATTTTGAGAGGGCTGTGGGCAATGTTGCCTCGGTCACCATTTCAGGGACGCGCGCACGCGATCTGATGCTCCGTCTCAAGTACGCTGGCATCGCCGAAACGCAGATGAGGCTTATTCCCTCCACGCCACTACGCGCGGAGCGTGAGAAACATATGTCCAGGCGCAAACGCTCACGTGCGAAAGGACAAGCAGAAGGGAGCGAGAGTTACCCTGCTGGCCCCTCCACACGTGTCTATGGTGTTCAACAAGCAATACGCATTGCCCTGGAGCAAACACCTGAGAGGGAGACATTGTTTGTAGTTCCAACGTATACTGGATTATTAGAAATTCATCGTCTTTTAGAAGAGCAGGGCCTCGCACCCCGCTACTGGGAAGGAAGAGACGCATGACGCACGCTTCCGTCAAGCCTCTCACGCTGACCCTCGGGCACCTCTATCCAGATCAATTGAATCTGTATGGTGACCGTGGCAATATTATGACGCTTCAACGCCGGTGCCAGGCTCGCGGCATTGAACTTCGCGTTGTTGGCTTGGGCATTGGAGATGCCCTGGCTCCCGATGAGTATGATATGCTCTTTATCGGGGGCGGGCAGGATAAAGAACAGGCGCCCGTTGCCCAGGATCTCTATGATCTCAAAGGCATCGGCTTATGGGCGGCCGTAGAAGATGATATGCCTGTTCTTGCGGTATGTGGCGGCTTTCAGCTGCTGGCGCACTACTATCGACCCGCGGAGGGGCCAGACATGCGTGGGCTGGGCGTTTTTGATGCCTGGACCCTGCACAAGGGGAAACGCGTCCCTCGCTGTATTGGCGATATTGCTCTCAATTGGAATGGTTCCACACTGGTGGGCTTTGAGAATCATGGTGGTCGCACCTACCTGGGTACGGCCAAACCCCTGGGAAAAGTACTCAAAGGCTCTGGCAATAACGCCGAGGATCATACCGAGGGAGCCATTTACCGCAACGCTTATGGCACCTATCTGCATGGCTCACTCCTGCCCAAAAATCCGCACTTCGCGGACCATTTACTCTCACTGGCACTCAAACGTAAATATGGTGGCGAATATTACCGCGTTGTAGCCGAGGCTCCTTCCGCGAGCAATGGCTATTCGTCGGCGACTCTCCCTGAAAAGTCTGGAGAAACATCTGGAGAATCAATAATGGTGGCGGCAGTTATGGAGGAGGAACCGCTCTCGCCTCCCTCCTTCCAACTCGCACCATTGGATGATAGACTGGAGTGGGAAGCCCACGCCTATATTCTTGAGCGTCTTGGCCTGCATCATGCCGCCGCAGCCACCATACGCGCCCATATACAGGAGTAGGTGCTTCTCCTCGTCACTAAGGATGGAGTTATGAGCACAGATCGGTCTCTGGCGCGTTGCTCGTTTTGCGGACGCCATGCCTCAGAGGTAAAGCATCTTGTCGCAGGACCTGGAGCAGCCTACATCTGCGATGAATGCCTACAATTGTGTAATGAAATATTGAAGGACCCTGCTCCATTCTCGCCTCAAGCCCTGGAACTGGCCTCGCGCCCTCCAGTAGTCGTTGCTGCCCCGCAAACCACGCCCACTCCTGATAAGGAGAGCGCTCCGCCTGCCCCCCAGCATAAGCCACATCGCGTCATCACGCTCGAAGTTGAGCAAAAGCAGCAGGGGATGACGCTGCTCCTCCAGCAGCTCTGCTATTATGCGCAACACTTTGAAATCCATTATCTCTGGATTCGCCCTCCATTCCCTGCTGGCTTCGCCTTCGTGCCACGCCTCATCTTCTCGCTGCATGCCGACACTGGCGCGCAATGGGCCGGAGATCGTGGAGGCATGATCGTGGCCCGCACAGACCTGGGCAATGATCCAGAGCATACCGTGTACCAGGGAAGTGCGCGATTCCGCCCGCTCCCAGAGCCAGAGGTAAAGCAGCTACTTGTGCGAGCAGCCGATCCCCTTGGTCAATTCGAGACGCCAATTCTGCCTCCCTGGGAATTTGAAGTCCACATTCCCTAGAGGTCCGATGCTGCTAAATACAGGATGTGGGTGTGGTGAGGGGGCAATTGCCCCTCACCACACCCACATCCTTTGCTCTTGTAAGCGCCATAGGCGCGAAAACGTACGTTGAAAGTAGATTTTGTAAAGCCTTTGTATATGGCACTGACCAGCCCTTATTCCATAGCTGGAATTAACAAGCCATAGCCGCCCTGCTCCAGGCGATACATCACATTAACGCTACTGGTCTCCTCATTATAAAACGGGTAGTACGAAACGCCATCCTTCTCCATCAGCGCAATTACTTCTTTGTCGGTCATCGACCTGGTTGGTAGGCTCTTGATCTCAACAATTTTTGACCAGATCTGCTCGTTCTCTTGCTCCTCCATCATGAGCTGGTCAATAGCAGGCTCCTCTGTAGGAGAGTGTAGCTCCTCTTCAAGAGAAGAGAGCCGCCCGGTACGTGAAAGTTCAAGCGTCTTAATCCCAGGTGTCTGGTGCTGGCGACGTCGCGTCAAACGATCTTTTTCACGACCAAGTTGATACTCGATTTTATCTATAGCAATATCGAGCGCTGCATTTGCGTTGGGGGCGCGTTCCTCGCTACGCGCGGCATGCACATGTCCATGTGCGGGAAGGGAGATTTGTACTGAGAAGCGATCCTGTGCGCTTTTGGTCTGCTCTTCCGCAACCGTAACTTGCACAAGTACGTCCTCATCAATTAAGCGGGAGAGGCGCTGAATTTTGCGCTCAATACGCTGGCGCAACTGTGAGGAGACGTGCATCTGTCGGCCTTTGATGATGATCTGCATAGTGTCCTTCCTCTTTCCGATCCTACAACACAACACAACAAACGGAACAGAAGATTCTCGCCGAAGGTAGATGTACAGACATATTATACATCATTTCCCAAAGAGAAAAGAAACATATTGCAGCAAAATTACCAAGAAGCCTTTTAAAAAGCTACGTTTAGCTTTTCTCAATTCCGAGAGCCCCGTAAGCACGAGAACTTCCGCTCACGCCCTCCCCTGGAGCAATGCTAAAAAAAATGTAACAAATACCTATAGGTTTTTAATATGTTTTCACTTTTCTCATACTATAATTTGTTTTCATCGCAGAACATTTGATGAACGATGTTTCATATTTGCACGGCATGAATTCATACAATGTTCAGGACATAATGTTATTATATTAAAGACTTACATACACATTTGGCGATTTTTTCCGGAAACGTGGCAAAAGGTGTGCCATCATAGCGATGGTCTATGTGTCATGAAAGGAGAGGCGGCGCTTATCCTAGCCAGATTGATAGACAACGATCAAGAGAAGATGTCTCTCGTTTACGTGCAAGGGAGCACTGGTGGCAGGAGATGAAGCGCCGCGTTGATCAATGAAAGCTATACCAAACGATCAGCATATTACCTATCAGTTGCAGTATCGTAAATGTGGCAAAGCTTCGTGCAGCACCTGTCGCAATGGCCCTGGCCATGGTCCCTACTGGTATGCCTACTGGCGTGAGGGCTCGCGCTTACGCTCAGGCTATGTGGGGAAGGTCCATCCTCAATTACAACAGCAGCAGCCTGATGAACAGACTGAGTCAAACGTGCCAAATGCGGACACACGTCTGCAAAAACTGGCTACGGCCCGCTCTCGCTAAGGAATGTCTCCTAAGAATATCCTCCAATGCGTCAGGTTGTGATAAAATATGCCTATTACACACAAAATAGTATTGGAGGACATACCATGAAATGTCCTTATTGCGGATGTGGCGAATCTCGCGTAAAAGACTCTCGTGACATCGGTGACGCAATTCACCGACGCCGCGAATGCGAGCACTGCAAAGGGCGTTTCAGCACCTATGAGCGGGTTGAAAAAGTACCTTTGATGGTCATCAAACGCGATCAGCGACGTGAGGCATTCGACCGGCAAAAACTTTATGCAGGCCTGCGCAAAGCCTGCGAAAAACGACCGCTACCAGCTAGCGAAATAGAGAAAGCGGTCGAAGAAATTGAACAAGAACTTGATCGCTCCGGCAAACAAGAGGTTGCCAGTAGCGTTATCGGCGAACTGGTTATGGAGCACCTGCAACATCTCGATAAAATCGCATATATTCGCTTTGCCAGCGTCTATCGCTCATTTACCGATGTGGAAACAATGTTTGAAGAGATGCAAAAGCTGTTGCATCGCGACACAACCCCACAGACTGATACGCAGGATCAATCTCGACAAAAATAAGCTATAGAGTACGGTGAAGTGATGGGTCCAGGCAGCCTGTGGTTGCCTGGACCCATCACTTCACCTCCTAGAAATAGTTTGGCCCAATGGCGTCACTTAATCGTGCTGACGCGCCTCTGCCTTGCGCAGACGCCGACTGAGGGCAGCCAACAACTTCAAGGTAATATCGGGATGTGAGCGTAAGATACTTCGGAACTCCCACACGGGCAATACGAGTACCGTCACATCCTCTGCCGCGACAACCGTCGCCGAGCGTGGCAA
Organism: Ktedonobacter sp. SOSP1-52; assembly: GCF_016587395.1. NCBI lineage: Bacteria > Bacillati > Chloroflexota > Ktedonobacteria > Ktedonobacterales > Ktedonobacteraceae > Ktedonobacter > Ktedonobacter sp. SOSP1-52. The sequence goes on along the minus strand of NZ_BNJH01000003.1, from coordinate 961,749 downwards.
TTCATCAAGAAGTGCCATCTCGCCCAAAACTTCGCCGACACCTGCGCTGCCAATAACCTCTTCGGCTCGGTCGGAATTGTTTGCCTGGCTGATACGCACATTGCCTTGCGTCAATACATACAAGGCAACCCCAGGATCACCTTGCGAAAATAATGTGGAACCCGCGCTAAATGTGCGCTCCTGGCAGTTCTTTGCAATCTCTTGCAACTCTTTCTTATTTAAAGTGGAAAAGAGGTCTACACGCGAGAGGATGTCTTCTTTCATGGTTTTACGGCTCCTTCGGCAACGTATTTGACCCGGTACATAAAAGACGGCTCAATGCTTGCCTGATTCTTTTACTATCGTAGCAGGTATTCTATCACATTCCTGCGCGCTGGTCACCTGCTTCATAGCTTTTTGACTTTCTGGACCTCAGGCACTACAATGAATCTAGAAAAATAAGCCTATTCAATTTACATCCACTGACTCACCGTCTGAGGAATAGATATACGATGTCTACACAGGATACAGAGAAACAACTCAAGGATCGCCAACAGGCAGAAAAACGTCTGCAAGCAGGGCTGGAAGCATATAACGAAGGCAAACTTGACCAGGCCTCTGACGCCTTTGGCGACGCAGAGATACGCTTTCGCCTCCTTGGAGAGTTTAAACGCGCAGGCGATAGCCGCATGCTCATCGCCGAGGTACAGCGCGAAAACAATGCCCCGGAACAGGCCATTACCAGCTATCAGCGCGCAATCAAATTTTACCGCGACTCAGGCCATCCGCTCAGCGAAGCTGGCGGTCTACTCGCTATCGGACACCTCGAACGCCAGCTTGCCCACCTGGATCGCGCTCAGGATACCTATCAGAAGGCACAACAGATCTATCGCGCCCATACATACCCTCAGGGGCTGGGCAACACCGAGCTCGCCCTTGGACACATCGAGCTCCAGCGCGGCAATAGTGCCTATGCCGCTGAACACTACCAGGATGCCGTCCACTATTACAAAGAGTCTAACGACCGCATCAATCTTGCAGATGCCAGTCGTAGCCTGGCGGATGTCCAGCGTATGCAGCGTAAATTTGATGAGGCACTGAAGGCCTATCAAGAGGCGCTGAATATCTACCAGGGCACCAATGATATCTTTGGTACCATTGATGCTCAACTCGGACTGGCACGCATCTACCTGGAACGCGAAGAGCTTGAGACGGCCGCCAACCTGTTCGCTGAGGCCTACAAAACATCAAGCGCGCTTGAGTATGAGCTGGGCGAGGCCGACGCCAACCTGGGCCTGGCCGAGACGATGCTCCTGCGCAACGAGGTTGACCAGGCCTTAACAGGCGCACAGACCGCGCTCGATCTCTACACCAAACAGCACAACGCCCTGGGCAACGCCAATGCCAATCGTGTACTGGGTGAAGTAAATACCCGCCGTGGTCAGCTCACATTCGCCAATTCCCTGCTCGAACGCGCTGCCCGCACCTACAAAGCCATTGCGTACCATGTGGGGCAGGCCGAAACAACCACCAGCCTGGGTGAGGTGCAATATCGTCGTGGCTTCGCGGAAAGCGCGCTTACCACCTTCGACGATGCACGGACGCAGGCTCATAAGTTGCAGAATGTGCTGGTCGAGGGGCGTGCCATTGTTGGGATCGCCAATACCTACCTGCACATGGGGAAGCTGCAACAGGCTCAGAGCGCCTATGCTGATGCCTCTAATCGCTGCGAAGAGATCGACCCGGTCGCCAGCGCAACACTGCGTGCCCAGATCGCAGTTGGAGAGGCCCAGGTGGCCATCTATGGTGGTGATCTACACGAGGCCGAGCGTAGCCTGCAAAGGGCGCAGGAGGCCATACAACAAAATCTCCTGGCACAGCGTATCCAGCCTCAGGTCACATTGATCCAGGGAAAATATGCGCTGACGAGCGGCGACTTTGCCCAGGCCAGAGTGCTTTTCGAGCAGGCCAAAACTCAGGCTCAGCATGTGCAGGAGCCGCTGGTAGCAGCCCAGGCCCTGCTTGGTCTAGGGCAAAAACAGTTGGCAGAGGCTGAGCTGGATGCCGCGACCGAGACGTTGCTCGCGGCTGGTCGTCAGTTCCAGCTCCTGGAGAGCCTCGTTGGTGATGGCTCAGCGGTCCTTGGCCTGGCCCAGGTCAGCATCGCCAAATCCGCCTGGGATGAGGCCAGCGAAAATAGCGAGGCCGCGATCACGCGCTTCAAGCAGGCAGGACACACACCAGGCCATGCCGATGCACTCCTGAGTCGCGGCCTCGCCAGGCGCGGAAAAGACGAGCTAGACGAAGCACTCAGCGACTTTGAAGAGGCCCTGCACCTGTACCACCAGACACGCCAGCCACTAGGCGTGGTCGACACACGTTCGGCGCACGCAAGCATCTACTTTAGACGTAACGAGTTCGACCGCGCTCGTGATGAAGAGAGTAAAGCGATCACCCAGGTTGAGCGAGTCATGAATACGTTGAGCAAGCCAGAGCATTGGAGCCTCTTCCTGCGTCAATATGTCGATCTTTACGCGCTGACCGCGCTGACTGATGTGCGCCAGGATCACGACGAACAGGCGCGTATTCTCGTCGAAAACTTTGCGCGTATCGCAGGCAGCCAAGGGATCATCGAGCATCTCCAGGGCTTTGAAAGCGCTATTCCCACCAGCGGTGAGGATCTCACCAACGAGGAGATACAGGCCAATAAAGACCTGGTACGACGTATTGGGCAACTTTATAAGGGCCTTAAATAAAAGTTTGTACAAAGAGGGCTGATCATGCGAAAATAGAGAGGCATCCTGTCACGACAGAACAGACGCTGGAAGTTGAACAGTTGATATAGAGGGGGGCAAGAAACATGCATCGACATGACGGACTGCCCTGTATTGGAGGAAATCATCGTTATGGCAATCCAATTCCTACGCGGTAATTCACAAGCACCCAAGGGGCATGCCATCTTTGTTGTGCGCAATCGCAACGATGCCAACAATGTCTTTTGCACCTATTGCATCATACCCCCTATCCCTATGTCCATTGCGAAATATATTCCACCGCTGCTAGCGGCCCATCTCCCTACGGAGGAGCTGCAAGACAGTGACACGGTTTCTGGCATGCCAATTCCTCCCATTCCGGAAGAGGGCCAGACCCTGGAATATATGCAACTCCTGGCGGAGCACCGCGATGATGATCTCTGTGACATTGGTAGCGTCAGTTCCAGGGATGACATGGCACGCATGAACCTGGCGGCCGAGGCATGTCAGGAATATGGGCAATTGTACACCTCGTACATTGCCACTATCCAGACCAGGAAACGCGAGGCGCAACAGTTTTCAGTAAAGGAACTGGATGCCGATTCCCTCGTCTTCCATGCCATGCCTGAAAGGCAGAAGTTGGCTGAGCTGGGCAAACTCATTGGGACAGCTCGGTACGCCATCGAGGGGCACGATCAGCAACTCTTACGCGAGACAGAGCAGCAGATGCAACGCATTGCGGGCACCCTGGCCGAGAAGTATCGCGGTTCTGAGCTTGTTACCGCAGCTATCTCGCCAAACGAGCGTGGCGCCAGGCTCTCTGGTCTCTACCTCAGTCGAGCATATAAACTCCTCGACGAGGAATACGCAGATATTCCCGGCATTGAGCGAGACATTCGTGAATTAAAGGACGCGGGCTAGCTTCTGGCAGCTCGCCTCCTGCCGCACTCATACCCATAGCATTGCTCATGGGCTATGCTATGATGCAGGTATCATACCTATCTTTACAAAATATATTTTCTTGTAGGAGCTTATCCATGGCACAAGTTGAAATGAGGGTAGACCTCTCAAACGTGCTTAGCGCAGCGATTGAGGGCAATACAGAACAATTAATCGCCTCTGTGCGTGACATTTTACATGACACCAACTCACCCGACGTCCTCCTGGGACGCCTGGGCATGATAACCGTTCACGGGGACAGCGATGGGCATCCCGCCACCGTGCTGGCTGCCGCGGCCATGCTGAGCCGCCTGATTCACTTTCTTCCAGAACCAGTGGACTCGACTGTTCCCGTCAAAGAGCGTGCCTTGCCGCTCTTTTTCCAGGCGGCCAGGCTAGCCAGAACCGCCTTGCGCGCGGGCGCTGGCGTCGAGCCTAACTATCCTGAGCCACTCTTCCCAGCGACCTTGGCGAAAATACGACTGTTGGCGAGTCTCTGCGCAAAGCAGTACACAGCAACGATGTCCTGGCAGTAGAACGCCTGCTCTTTGGGCTCTATGGCACTGGCGCGGATTACCGCACGATGGAGGTCCGGGCATTTGAGGCCGTTGCCGACACCTTCCAACATGGTGGGCACCCACTCATATTCGCCGTGCGTGGTTTTCAGTTGCTTGATGCCGTTGAGTGGGGCGACCGCGTTCCCAACATCTTGCACTGGCTCGCGCCCCATCTGCCCCTCCAATCAAGCAGCGATGAGCCAGCCTGGGCGCGCACCGTACGCGATTTTGCCTCTAAGCCCGAAAATAGCATGAAGAGTGTACGCACGCGTCTCTCCACGCCCAAAGATGAGAATGCACTGGAGCTTTATAAGCTCGTCAATAGCACCTCGGATACAATACAGGTCTGCCAGGGTGTCTACAACACAGTGATCAAGAGCGAGACCTCACCTGTCGCCACGGCTGCGGTCATCGCGCTCTCAGCCGCTGAGCTACTGCGCACCCTCGACAATGCCGAACATGAGCAGTATATCAAGGCAGCCCATGGCCTACTCTTCGCCTCCGCCGTCCACCAGGTTATGCGCCGCGTACAGGATGTAGAGGCTCTGCCCCTGCTCTATACCTCCGCAGCCTATGTCAACGCGTTGCGCCAGGAGATCGCCAGCTCTTCGCTCAAGCAAACCGAGCCGACAGCGGCCGGCACCATTCCTGGCGGCGGTTTTATCGCCAGCTCTCAGCTTGAGACCCTTCAGGAGCAGCTCAAAAATAAAGACTTCGCTGGCGCCCTGGCGACCTCCCAGCGCTACTTGAAAGTTGGTCATGATCCGCGCGCGCTCTTTGGAGCTATCGCAATCGCCGCTGGCCACATCGACGCGACCAGGGATCAGGGACACACTCTGCAGATTGTTCAGGCGGCAGCGGAATCATATATGGCCTGGCCTAAAGCGCTGGCGACAACCAGTGCCGATGCCTTCCTCCATGTCGCCTTGCGCGCTATCGTTGGGGGGCCTCTCGACGAGATAAGCGTACGCTTCTAGCCGGGTAGAGGCATAGAGCTTGCATCCAAGAAGCTCCTGTATAGAGGAGAGGAGGCAAGCCTCTTTCGCAGCGAATAGCAATTTACGACCAGGTATGTGAGAAGTGACATGCCTGCGACGTTATTAGAGTATAAGGGGCACGCGCGTTAAATACCCGTGCCCCTCTCTTATTGCGAGCAATCCAGCACCACATGCCTTTATTTTCGCTGTCCAGCCTCTTTCACACAATCACAAGCGTTAAAGGAGACACGCTTTATGTTTCCTACCAGGAAAACCGATCTCACCAGGCAATACCTCTATCTACCAGGGCTCTGTCTACTACTCGTCCTACTCAGCGCGTGTAGTCTCTTTGGGGATGCTTCACCGCACATGGTCAAGGCTCCTGCGAACAAGCAGACCTATGTCATTCCTCAGGTTGGGATTACCGATCTTGATACTCTTGATCCGGCATTGGCGCATGATGATGCCTCAATTCATGCTGTCCAGATACTCTATACGGGCCTGGTACAGCTCAACGATAAACTCGAAGTCGTACCTCAGCTCGCCCAGAGCTGGCAGACCGATAGTGACGGACTCACCTGGACCTTTAAACTCAAGCCACACCTGACGTTTAGTGATGGCACACCGCTCACCTCTGCTGACGTCGCCTACAGCCTCAACCGAGCGCTGCTCCCCGCGACCCAATCGACGGTCGCACCGTTATATCTCAATATTATCAAGGGTGCAAGCCAGGTCATCGCGGGCCGCAGTGCATCTATCATCGGCACAGGCGTTACGACGCCAGATTCCAGTACCATCATGATTACGACAGAGCAACCCGCCGCGTATTTGCTTGCGCGCCTGGGCATGAATTGCGCCTACGTGGTTGAAAAAAGTATGGTCACAAAGTATGGCGCCCAGTTTACTGACCATTTAAGCCAGGGAGGGGCCTCGGGTCCATTTCGCGTCGCAGACTATAAACATGGGCAATCCATTACCTTCTCTCCCAATACACACTACTATAATGCCAGGCCCCAGCTACAAAAAGTAACCTATCGCTTCTACCAGACCGCCCAGGAAGCCTATAAAGCCTATACCAATCGCCAGGTCGATACCGCCAGCGTGCCCCTGGCCAACTACCAGAACGCGCGCAAACAGAAGGACTTTCACCAGGTTCCACAGCTCTGGATCAACTACTACACCATGAACTACCTGACCAAGCCCTTCGATAACGTGAAAATTCGCCAGGCCTTTGCCCTGGCCATTGATAAACAGGCCATCGTGCAAAACGTTTGGAAAGGGACCGCACTCCCGACAAATCATATTCTCCCTCAGGGTATGCCCGGATATAATGAGAAACTCACTGGCCCAGACCAGACGCAAAAGCTCTCTGGCAACCCCAAACTGGCCCAAACCTTGCTCAAAGAGGGACTCAAAGAGGAGAATATTGCCAGCGTCTCCGATCTACCAGATATCGAGCTAAGCTACGCAACCGGGGTTCCTACCATCGCACAGGAGATCCAGGCAACCATTCAGCAATGGCAGAAAGTCCTCAATATTTCCGTGAAACCAAACCCCATGGATTACAATACCCTCCTGGACAAGATAACGGCCTCATCTATGAATAACCAGGAGCTACAGTTGTGGGCGCTCTCCTGGATTGGTGAATATCCTGATCCACAGGACTGGCTTTCTTATCAGTTTGGGAAGGGCACAGTCAACAACAATATGAACTATGGCCAGAACTTTGGTCCGACGGCCGCCAAACAGCAGGCACTACAGGACCAGCTTACCAGGGCCGATGGGCTCAGCAATACAGGTGGCCGACTCCAGGCATACCAGCAGGCCGAGCAACAGCTTGTGAACGATGTTGCCTGGCTACCGATGGAGCAGGAAACAGCCATCTTCCTGCGTACCACCGATATCGTCGGCCTCGTTAATAACGGGCAGAATACCACCCCGCCTGATGATTGGGCCAAGATTTACCGCGTACAGGCAGGCTAAGCTTACGCTGCAAGTTAAAGCACGACGCTACTAAAGTACGCGTCTACATATGAGGCGCCTCATATGTAGACGCGTACTTTAGTAGCGTCGTGCCATGCACGGCTCCATGCTACTGCACATCGATTGAGATCCTACGTCTCTCCCTCTCTGTACCCACCTCGTCTCGGCCATAAAACGCGAGCAACACCAGAAAGAAAAGCAAGCCTGGACTGCTCTCCTCTACGCTTTTCCGGCCCTGAACGCTTTATCAAAGGGAAAAATCAGGCCAAACTTTCTGGGCTTGATTTTTCTTAAATAAATCTGAGAGATTGTGCAAAACATCAGCGTATATATATAGTATCCATAATCACAATCTGCTCTTAAGTAGAAGTAACCTGCACAGAAAATGACTCTTTCTATAAGATTTGTTTTCTGGGCTAAACCCCTCTTTATGCTCTTTTTGTAGAAGAGTATATATTTCCTAGTTTTAACCTTGCAAGCAGATATACTAACAATCTATCTTTCTAGAGCAAGTAGCGTCGCTTGCAAAATATTCAATACTGAATATTTTGCTTGTTATGCTATTATATAGCTCTGTGGCGTATCTTCTTTTCCCTCTTCAGTTCAAGGAGATTTCGTACATGAAGCCGAACAAAAAGCTTTTAGGTAAATTCTTACCTGGCATGTTTATCATGCTCGCCATGTTGATCGTCGCCTGTGGCGGCGGCAACTCTGGTACCAGTAGCACAGGCAGCAAACTTTCCGACGACAAGCAGATCTATGTTACCCCTTACAGCGGCATCTCCGATGTCGCCACACTCGACCCGGCCATCTCTACCGACCTGGATTCCATCGGCGCCATTGATATGATGTTCACCGGGCTGGTTCAGCTCGACGACAACCTCAAGGTATATGGTGAACTGGCAGATAACTGGACCACCTCCAGCGATGGCCTGACCTGGACCTTCAAACTGCGCCAGGGGGCGAAGTTTAGCGATGGCAATCCCATTACGGCCGACGATGTAATCTTTAGCATCGACCGCGCCCTCAAGCCCGAGCTCAAATCCACCGTCGCCCCCTCTTACCTGGCCCTGGTTAAGGACTCGGACAAGCGCTTCTCCGGCAAAATTCCAACCCTGATCAATGACAGCCTCTTCGCTCCCGATCCAACCACTGTCAAGATCGTCACCTCACAGAAAGCGGCCTACTTCCTCGACGCCCTGACCTACTCTACCTCCTACGTGGTTGAGAAGAGCCTGGTCCAGAAGTATGGCGATACCGACTACTTCAAGCATCTTGATACGGGCGGCTGTTCTGGTCCCTTCATCTTGGAGAAGCACGTCAATGGTCAGCAGATCAGCTTCGTGCCAAACAATAACTACTATGGCCCCAAGCCCCAGCTCAAGAAGGTGGTCTTCCCCTTCTACAAGGACCCACAGACAACCTACAAGGCCTATAAGACCAACCAGGTCGATACCGCTGGTGTCCCCACTGCCAACCTGGATGAGGCACGCGCCTTCCCCAGCAAGCAATTCCGCCAGGCACCTCAGCTAGCCATCGACTACTACACAATGAACTACCTGGTGAAACCCTTCGACAACATCAAAATCCGCCAAGCCTTTGCCCTTTCCATCGACAAAGATACCATCGGCCAGAATATCTTTAAGGGCGCACGTTTTGCCACAAACCATATCATCCCTCAGGGCATGCCTGGCTACAATCCCAATCTGAAGGGGACAGCTGGTGTGGACAGCACCAAAGGCGACAAGGACCTGGCTAAGAAACTCTTCCAGGAAGGCATGCAGGAGGAGCACTACACGGCTTCTACCTTCCCGCAGATCACCTTCACCGTTGCGACCAGCGGCTCACAAACCATTAAGAATGAGTTCCAGTTCGCACAGCAGCAGTGGAAGGATACCCTGGGCGTCAACGTCACCATCAATGACGAGGACTTCAATAAGCTTCTCGACGATACCTCCAACGCTGTCAATAACCCCAAAGGTCTGCAGATGTGGGCTATCGACTGGATCGCCGACTATCCCGATCCCAGGACTGGACCAGCCTGCTCTTCGGTAAGGGGTCCTCGAACAATAACCCCAACTACGGTCTGGGCAATTCCACTGATATCACAACTCAGCAGCAGATTCAGACCCTCATGCCGACCGCGGATGCCAACCAGAACAACGCGGAGCGCATCTCGCAGTACAATCAGATCGAGCAGCAACTCGTCGATGATGTCGCCTGGATTCCCATCGTGCAGCGCCAGAGTTCCTACGTTCTCAAACCCTGTGTCAAGGGCGTGGTGGACAATGCGCAGTTGCTAACTCCGCCAAGGGACTGGGCCAACATCTACAAGACAAGTGACTCCCCTTGTGCCAGCACCAACGCCTACAAGTAAGTTAGAACTGGTAAGCGAAGGGAGGAAGAGCGGCGCTCATGCACTTCTTCCCACAAAAAAGGGGGGAGCAGGCCATATATGGCTTGCTCCCCCCTTTTTGCTAGCTGGTTTCTACCTGTTGTCAGGGTACTGCTTGCCATGTTGGTTGTCGCCTGTGGTGGCTCGGGAAGTGGTGCCAATGGCGATAAAGCGTCTGACGACCAGCAAATCTATATCTTTCTTCCGCATCAATATTTATCGAAATATAGATACTAAGGAAAAAGCTCAAAATTGTGGTAAATTCGTGAGAGATTTAGTCACTATACTTACGTAATTACACACAAGAGTTATGTTTGGGAATATAAAAGCCATATCCAAAAGCAAACGACTTAGAGAATTCACCTTTCTTTAAAAGTAAAGTGAGTAAAGAGAGAGATAAGTCGATTGCTTTCCGCATATTTCTATTTACAGTAAAAAAATATCTGCATTGCGCGCAAACATAGCTCACAGCCAACAAAAGAAGAGGGTTCTCTTTATCCAGCAATTCGGGTGCCAAAGCAGTCATCTCAACAGAATACCCGTCACCAGGCAGGTAATATGCTCTCTTACCCCTTTCAGGAGCAAGCAGGCATTACCTATATAAAAAGCATTTCGAAGAAGTTGTTCTCAGCTCATAGAAATGCTCGTATGTACTATCCTTAGGACAAGGAGTATTTACATGCAACCTGGCAAGAAACATGCTGGTAAATTTTTACCAGCGATCCTGGTGCTACTAGCGATGCTGATCGTCGCCTGTGGCGGCAGCTCTGGCAACAGCACCGCGACGAGCAACAAGCTCTCCGATGACAAGCAGATCTATGTCTCCCCCGACAGCGGCCTCTCCGACGTCGCCACACTCGACCCTGCCCTCTCTACAGACTCAGCATCTATCTCGGCATTGGATATGATGTTCGTGGGATTGGTCCAGCTCGACGACAACCTCAAGGTATACGGCGAACTAGCGCAGACCTGGAATACTTCCAGCGATGGCCTGACCTGGACCTTCACCCTGCGCCAGGGGCTGAAGTTTAGTGATGGCAACCCCATCACCGCCGACGACGTGATCTTCAGCATCGACCGCGCCCTCAAGCCCGAACTCAAATCCACCGTCGCTCCCGCCTACCTGGCCCTGGTCAAGGACTCGGACAAGCGCTTCGCGGGGAAAGTTCCAACTCTGATTAATGACAGCCTCTTCGCCCCTGATCCCTCAACCGTCAAGATCGTGACCACGCAGAAAGCCCAGTACTTCCTCGATGCCCTGACCTACTCCACCTCCTATGTGGTGGAGAAGAGCTTCGTCGAGAAGTATGGCGATACCGATTTCCTGAAGCACCTCGGTGAGGGTGGCTGCTCGGGTCCCTTCATCCTGGATAAGCACGTCAGTGGTCAGCAGGTCAGCTTCACACCCAATAAAAACTATTGGGGTCCCAAGCCACAGCTGAAAAAGGTCGTCTTCCCCTTCTACAAAGACCCTCAGACAACCTATAAAGCCTACCAATCCAACCAGGTCGATACCGCTGGTGTTCCTACCGCGAACCTGGACCAGGCACGTGCGCTGCCTAATAAGCAGTTCCGCCAGGCGCCTGAGTTGGCTATCGACTACTACGCCTTGAACTTCCTGGTGAAGCCCTTTAACAACATCAAGATTCGCCAGGCCTTTGCCCTTGCCATCGACAAAGACACCATTTCGCAGAACATCTATAAGGGTTCGCGCCTGCCGACTAACCATATTGTTCCCCAGGGCATGCCCGGTTACAATCCTAATTTGAAGGGACCTGGTGGTGTGACCAGCACCAAGGGCGACAAGAATCTCGCCAAGCAGCTCTTCCAGCAAGGCATGCAGGAAGAGCACTATACCACGGCGAACTTCCCACAGGTTACCCTGACCGTCGCCACTGGTGGTTCGCAAACAGCCAAGAACGAATTCCAGTTTGTGCAGCAGCAGTGGAAGGATACTCTGGGCGTCAACGTCACCATTAACGACGAGGACTTCAATAAACTCCTGGACGATACCTCTGCAGCCACTGGCAATGCCAAGGGTATTCAGATGTGGGCCATTGCCTGGATCGCGGACTATCCCGATCCTCAGGACTGGACCACCCTCCTCTTTGGTAAGGGTTCCTCCTACAACGAGACCAACTTTGGCCAGAACCAGTCGAAAAACGCTAGCACCGAGCAGCAGATCCAGGATCTGATGACGACCGCGGATGCCAACCAGAACAGCTCTGAGCGCATCTCGCAGTACAACCAGATTGAGCAGCAGCTCGTCGACGATGCCGCCTGGATTCCCAGGTTGCAGCGCCAGAGCTCCTATGTCCTCAAACCCTGCGTCAAGGGTATTATCGATAACGCTCAGGGTCTGGTTCCGCCAGCGGACTGGTCTAAGATTTACAAGACCGGCGATTCTCCTTGTGGCAACACCAACGCTTACAAGTAGTCTTCTCTACACAGTAAGCAGTACTTTAAACAGGCCAGTGGGTAGATACTACCCACTGGCCTGTCTCCCTCTTAATGGAATAATGATATGGGATAACGACTGAAATGACGAGGATTTCTCAGCCAGCATCCGTGCCCGCAACATAAGACAAACGTCCTATAGGAAGGGAGGCGCTATAAGGGCCATCCGAACGTTCATTATGACCTTCTCTCCCCATGGGAACGCCGTTTCCATGGCATACAATAACATATAATAGCTCAAGAACAGACGCTGGTAGACCGCCTTCTGCGTTCTGTTCTTGTAAGTCTTTCTGCCGATTGTCTCTTGTATGGTCTTCTTCTGTGAGAGAATTCGACATCTTCCGGCGTAGTGTAAAGTGAAAGCACAAGAAGAGAAGCTTATCCGTAGGCAGTAGTTTTTCTCTCGACTCAAACCAATAGAAACTGATCATTTTAACGCGTCTTTTACAATAAGAACAGTACCAGGACCCTGATAAATTGCATTCAGAATATGATAAAGCACTTTATCAATACGCCAAAAGCCCTTGTTGCCGCTACAAAAGCGACAGAGGTAAGACGCGGGATCTGGGACCGAATGCGGAACGAATGAGCAGTTGAGGCAAATCGACTAGAAAAAGAGTGATGTATCCCGCTGCGCTGGAATGTAGCACGCACTGCATATAGAGCAGGAGGGCTACAACTACAGTACGAGCGCACTCACCCTGGTTACACTCTTACTCATTTCTTACACTCATATCTCAAACGGCTCGCTTGACATACGCATCAGGCTAACTTACAATAGACAGCATCTATCCACGATCATGCATGGGTAGTTATAATCGGAGATCGTCTATGGAGAGGTGCCGTTTCATAGATATCGTACGATGAGCAAGAAATCTAGTATTTGCGCATAAGACCATCGTGGTCAACCTAGCACACCAAACCTCGAGTAGGGAGTAAGGGGTACAACATGGTTCAATTCCTCGTAAAGCGGCTAATAGGGCTCGTCTTTGTGATTCTCGCCGTAACTTTCATCACATTCATTTTCGGCTATTTGGCGCCAGGCGATCCCATCAGAGCACTTTTAGGCCAGCACCAAGATCCTGTGCTGTATGCCCAGCTAAAGCATCAGTACGGCCTTGATCTACCCTGGTATCAGCAGTATTGGAACTTCCTCAGTGGTCTGTTCCATCTCGATTTTGGCTACTCATTCCATACACAAGGGCGCCCTGTCTCGGAGATCATCCTCCAGGGAATCCCCGCCTCAACCGAACTGGGAATATGGGCCTTAACGCTGACGTTGCTCCTGGGTATTCCGACAGGAATTGTCGCGGCTCTCAAAGCCAATACCTGGCTTGACACCCTGATCATGGGAACGTCGCTGATTTTCTGGGCACTTCCAGCCTTTATTCTTGCCATCTTCGCACAGGTTCTCATTGTCTGGCTCGACAAGGTAACGGGCTACCCCTGGCCCGTGGCCAACTGGGGAACAGTGTGGAGCTACAGTTGGAGTGATATCCAATACAAAATCGTGCCTGTGATCATCTTCGCGGCTCTTGGCTTTGCTTTCTATGCCCGCCTGACTCGCACCACCATGCTAGAGGTTCTACGCCAGGACTATGTCCGTACTGCGCGTGCCAAGGGCCTGCATGAGGGCGCGGTTGTGTACCGTCATGCCTTCCGCAACACACTGATCCCAATCATGACTGTGCTTGGCCTGGCAATTGGTACCATTGTAGCGGGTGCCTTCTTCATTGAGCAAATCTTCAACATTCCTGGAATCGGCTCTGCCGGTTTGCAGGCGGTGACGGACCGTGATTATCCGGTCATTCAAGCTACTACCGTCCTATTCGCGACCTGTGTTGTGTCCGGCAACCTTTTGTCGGATATTTTCTATACGTTGGTTGATCCCCGCATCAAAGCCGAGTAGGAGACAGGAGACACTAGAATATGGAAACAAGAGACAAGAACAATGCCTCCCCTGGTATGATAGCGCCTGACACAGCCATGCCAATGGAGAGCGAGTACGCGGTCGAAACAACGGGCAAGGATGGAATCCAGCCCGACATTCGGCAACCCAAAAAGTCGCCGACGCCTTTCCAGGATTCCATGCGCCGCCTGCGCCGTGACAAGCGCGCCATGATCAGCTTGGCGTTCCTCATCTTTTTTATCATCTTGCCCCTTATTGGTCCAGTTATCTACCAACATGTTGGTGGTACCTATAACAGCACCACCTATGGCAATATCAGCCCTCAGCAGTATCATGATCCCTTCCACCAGGAATTGGATCGCCAGGATGAGAATCCTTCAGGCCAGTACTTGCTCGGTACCGATAGTGTGGGCCGCGACCTCTTTGCACGCCTGATGGCGGGTATGTTGATCTCCATCGCTGTCGCGATCATCGTTGAGATCATTACGGTCGTGCTTGGCCTGGCCGTAGGTATCCTCGCTGGCTTCTATGGCGGGTGGATTGACCAGCTATTGGCCCGCTTTACCGATATTATGTTCGCCTTCCCGGGCTTGCTCTTCACCATCCTGCTCGCCGGTATTTTCGGCTCTTCGGCAGATGCAACCTTCAGTCATATTCCACTCGTGGGCGCAAACGGCAATGCACGCCTCGTGTTGGTCTCTATGGCCCTGGCCCTGGTCGGCTGGCCTTTCATGGCGCGCCAGGTTCGTGGCCTGACCCTTCAGTTGCGCGAACAGCAGTTTGTGGAAGCCGCCCGCACCATGGGTACCACTGACTGGAACATCATCGTCCGGCACATCGTTCCCAACCTGTTTAGCATCGTTATTGTGCAGGTCACCCTGGACCTGGGTTCGACCATTATCAACGAGGCCGGTCTCAGCTACCTGGGCCTGGGTGTACAGCCTCCTGGCTCCAGCATCGGTCTGATGATTAATGATGCCTCTAACCTGGTCGATACGCATCCTTGGGAAGTCCTGTTGCCCTCAATTGTGCTTACGATTATCGTCTTGAGCTTCTCGTTCCTGGGTGATGGCCTGCGTGACGCCTTCGATCCACGATCTAAAGACTAGTTAGCGGAGTAACATAACGATGACAGCCAATTTGTTGGATGTAAAAAACCTCAAAACCTACTTTTTTACGCGCAGTGGAGTGGTGAAGGCCGTAGACGATGTGTCCTTCTCTATCAAACCAGGCCAGACACTCGGCGTCGTGGGCGAGAGCGGCTGCGGTAAGAGCGTCACCGCGCTCTCTATCATGCGCCTGGTCGCCAACCCTCCTGGCAAGATCGTGGGTGGCGAGATCAACTTTAATGGCGAAAATATTCTGGACAAAGACATGGGCGAGTTGACCGACCTGCGCGGCAGCAAAATCTCCATGATCTTCCAGGACCCCATGACCTCTCTCAACCCGGTTTTCACCGTGGGTTACCAGATCGCTGAGACGGTCAAACGCCATAGAAAAGATGTCACGAATGACCAGGCCTGGAAGCGCTCGGTTGAGATGCTTGACCTGGTGCGTATTCCTGACGCGAAGCGCCGGGCGAAGAACTATCCCCACGAGTTTAGTGGTGGCATGCGCCAACGCGTCATGATCGCTATCGCCCTCGCCTGTAATCCCCAGTTGCTCATCGCGGACGAGCCAACAACCGCTCTTGACGTGACCATTCAGGCCCAGGTGCTGGAACTGATGAAAGGTCTCTCGCAGGAGTTTGGCACAGCCGTCATGCTTATTACCCATGACCTGGGTGTGGTCGCGGGCACCTGCCAATATGTGAACGTAATGTACGCGGGCCATGTCGTAGAGTCAGCCCCGGTCAAGCAGATCTTTGAAAGCCCTGCCCATCCCTATACCATCGGCCTACTCAGATCGATTCCCCGCCTCGACGAGGGGCGTGGCTCCCGACTCACACCTATCGCCGGTCAGCCACCTGACCTCGCGAACCCGCCCGTCGGGTGTCCATATGCTCCACGCTGCCCTCGGGCGCAGAGCCGCTGTTTGAAGGAACTTCCGGTATTGCAGCCAGTCGGACGCGGCGAACAAGCAGCAGCCTGTTTCTATCCAAACTAAGGGGAAGAAAAGACGATGGTACAACAGCAAGTAGAAACTCCAAAGCAGACTGGAACCACTCTCGTCGATGTAAAAGGCTTGAAGGTTCACTTCCCCATCAAGGGCGGTCTCCTTGGTCGCCAGGTTGGTTCGGTCAAAGCCGTAGATGGTGTCGACCTGCACATCCGCCGTGGTGAGACGCTCGGCCTGGTAGGAGAGAGCGGCTGCGGGAAGAGTACAACGGGTCGCGCGATCCTTCAGCTCATCAAACCGACCGCTGGTAGCGTCAAAATCGATGGCGCCGAACTCACGACGCTCCCAGCGGCTGAGGTTCGACGCAGGCGCGCCCAGATGCAGATGGTCTTCCAGGACCCCTATGCCTCGCTGGACCCGCGCTTCACCATTGGCCAGATCGTGTCTGAGCCTCTGGAGAACTTCAATCGCGGTAACGCCAAGCAGGTCCAGGATGAGGTCGCCAGCCTGCTCAAGACGGTGGGCATCAATCCCTCTTACGTCAACCGCTTCGCGCACGAGTTTAGCGGTGGTCAGCGTCAGCGTATCGGTATCGCCCGCGCCCTGGCACTGCGTCCATCCTTTATCGTCGCCGACGAGCCGGTCTCGGCACTTGACGTCTCGATTCAGGCGCAGGTCTTGAACCTGTTGCAGGAACTGCAAGGGCAGTTTGGCCTGACCTACCTCTTCGTCGCCCACAACCTCTCGGTCGTGAAGCATATCAGCGACCGCGTGGCCGTGATGTACCTGGGGCGCGTAGTAGAACTGGCCAAGAGCGAGACGCTCTATGAAACGCCACTTCACCCCTATACCCAGGCGCTTCTCTCAGCGGTTCCTGTGCCTGATCCGACCATTGAGTCACGCCGCAAGCGTATCATCCTTGAGGGTGACGTACCCAGCCCGGTCAATCCTCCCAGTGGCTGTAACTTCCACCCTCGCTGCTGGAAAGCCCAGGCCATCTGCCGCGAGCAGATCCCCCAGTTGGAGGAGAAGCAGCCCAATCACTTTGCGGCCTGCCACTTCCCTGGCTAGCAACTGCCTGCTCGTTCCCTTTCAACTCGAGCACACAGAGACAGAAACACAACAGGAGAGGGGTTCTCAATTTGAGAGCCCCTCTCCTGTTGTGTTTCACACAAACCTTTATATTACCAGCACATATAACTCCCCGCGAAGTGTCGCAGGCACTGAGCATAGCTTATGACAGGGGGAGAGATCAACAAGAACAAAAAAAGCCCCGCAAGGCTTAAACGTGGGTACGGCGCTCGAGGCGCTTGATGCGTAAGAGGAGACGGATACGGGCCAGCAGGTGTTGCCCATCAAATGGCTTGACGACATAGTCATCCGCGCCCGCGTCAAAGCCAGCGACCTTGTCCTGGAGCGTTGAAAAAGAAGAGAGAAGCAAGATGGGAAGATACGAGAGGGAGGACCTGGCGCGCACATAGCGACAGAGTTCTAGCCCATCTTCCGATCTCAGGTGAACTTCTAGCACCAGGATATCGGGAGGAGCTTCTTCAAGCACCTGTTTGGCCTCTCGTAGAGAGGCTACAGATTGAACAGTGAACTGGTCGCCAACCACGCGTTGTAGTTTCTCGTATGCAAGCACTTCACTGTCGACGAGCAAAATACTTAACCTACGCAATACCTGTAACCTACATGCTTTGTATTACGCCGTGGCCAGGATATGGCCGCCGGGGACCAAGCTACAAATTTGTTTACTCAAGATGAGAGTAAGAGAGAGGTACTATTTAGTGCCGCCTTTTCGATACGCGCGCGAGCAGCACAGGAACGATCTATTCGCAATCCGTCTGCGTGCGCACGAGGTGATCAGTACGATTCTGGCGCTCCTGAGGTGTCAGGCGCAGGACCCGCTCAATAGCCTCATTTAAGGCGGTTGGCTTAAACGGTTTGGTCAGGTATTCATCGGCCCCTGAAAGTAAACCCGTCATCTGATCTTCTTCACGCGTCATCGCGCTTAAAATAATCAGCGGAATATCAGCCGTGCGAGCATCACCACGCAGGCAGCGCACGAGTTGATAGCCACCCATACGGGGCATCTTCACATCTATAATCACGCAATCTGGATGCTCGGCATAGACCTGCTCCAGCCCTTGCACGCCATCATAGGCAACCGCAACCTGATAGACGCCCTGCAAGTTTACCGCATACTTGATGAGTTCCACAATGGTCGGATTGTCATCGATAACCAATACTTTTTTTATAGCATTCCCGCTATTCATAAAAGGTTCCCCATCACAAAACACAACCGTACTGGTTACAGGTTTCGCAGAGTTATTACTCTTTTGCATTGTAACACAGTTCTCTTCTACTGCCAACCTGCATTCTTCTGATTTGCGCACGTCTCGCTGGCTACTACATGCGTCCTTCCGAATGGGCAACGACACTGCTATATTAGTATGGTACATCATATATTCAGTAGGAGCAACTTGAAACAACATACCTCTGATGCAGACTACTGGGATGAGTCCTTGAAGCTCCGGAGAGAGCCAGTATGCCAGATGTGCCTATGTATGTTAGAATACACTGGACATGCGTACTATTTTCGCAAACAAGAAATTTCAGCAGGCACAGCGAAGGGAAACATTGTAATGCTCGAACGCTATTCACGCCAGACACTCTTCGGACCCATTGGCAAGGAGGGGCAGGAGCGACTGCATGCCTCCACAATCGCCATCATTGGCTGTGGTGCTCTGGGCACCGTTCTGGCAACGAATCTGTGTCGTAGCGGCATTGGGCACCTGACTATTGCCGACCGAGACTATATCGAGCTCAATAACCTGCAGCGCCAGATTCTCTTCGACGAAGAGGATGTCGCCAGGCGCCTGCCCAAGGCCATCGCCGCCGTTGAGAAACTGCACAAAGTGAATAGCGAGATTACCATTGAGGCTCGAGTCGAGGATATCCAGGCCGAGAGCATCGAGGAACTGGTACGCCAGAGCGACCTGGTCATCGATGCCACCGATAACTTCGAGACACGGTATCTGCTCAACGATGCCTGTATCAAGCACCAGCGCCCCTGGATCTATAGCGGGGTCATTGCATCGTATGGCGTCACCATGAATATTCTCCCGGGTGAGACACCCTGTCTGCGCTGTGTTTTTCCCGAGATGCCCCTGCCCGGTACCACGCCTACCTGCGATACGGCAGGCGTGCTCAATGGTATTGTTGGTACAATCTCAGGAATCGCCTCAACTGAGGCGCTCAAAATACTTTTGCAGAGTGAGAAAATCAGTCGTGACCTGGTCTGGATGGACCTGTGGGAAAACACGGCTGAGCGCATCGCGCTCCCACGGCAACCTGATTGCCCCGCCTGTGGAGAACACCATTATGAATTTCTTGACGCGGAAGTCGGGTCCGTCACCACGACCCTGTGCGGGCGAAACGCGGTGCAGGTACGTAGTACTTTTGGGAAGGGCGGAGGAAGATTGGATTTTGCCGCGCTCGCGGAACGTCTCGCTTCAGTAGGAGAGGTGCAGTACAACGATTTCCTGCTGCGCTGCGTCATTGATGGCTATGAACTCACCATCTTTCCGGATGCGCGGTCCATTATCAAAGGGACAGATGATGAACAGGTCGCACGCTCTCTCTACGCACGTTTCATCGGCATGTGACCTTCAACTACTCACCTGATGTGCAACTTTTTGCGTAACTTCTCGCGCCTACGGCGCTCGCCCGGGTAGGAGGTGTGGTGCGTGCTGGTAGCCGCAGGCTACCAGCACGCACCACACCTCCTACCCGAAATAACTTGCACGTGGGGTCAAACATAACATCACACACGACTTTTACCACTATGTAAGGGAGATTCTAAGGAACTCATGAGTGAACATATTCTCGTTTGCGTCGCCTGGCCCTATGCCAAGACATCAACCCATGTAGGCCAGGTTGTTGGCGCCTATCTTCCTGCGGACACGTTCGCACGCTATCACCGCATGGCAGGCAACCAGGTACTGATGGTATCGGGCAGCGATGAGCATGGCACCCCCATTCTCGTCGATGCCGAGCGCCAGGGCATTTCGCCCCGGGAGTTTGTCGCACGCTATCATCAGCAAATTTGCGAGGTCTGGGAACGCCTGGGCATATCCTGGGATCTCTATACCGAGACCGGCACAGAGAATCACTACCGGATTACGCAAGACTTTTTCCTGACCCTGTATGACAAAGGCTACATCTTCAAAGACACCATGCAATCGCCATACTGCCCCACAGACCGGCGTTTCCTCCCCGACCGCTATATTGAAGGGACCTGCCCCCACTGTGGCTACGATTCCGCGCGTGGCGACCAATGCGACAACTGTGGCAAGACGCTTGATCCAGTGGACCTGATTCGCCCACGCTGTCGCCTCTGCGGAAGTAAGACCAGCACACTCGAAATGCGCCAGACCGAGCACTTCTTTCTGGATCTCCCCAAACTCCAGGAGCCACTTGCAGAATGGCTCAACCAGGGCAAAGAGCACTGGCGCCCCAATACCCTGGCCTTCGCGCTCAACTGGATCAAAGAGGGCCTGCGCGCACGCGCCATCACACGCGACCTGGATTGGGGCGTCCCCATTCCCATTGAGGGCTACGAAGACAAGCGCATCTATGTCTGGTTCGATGCCGTCATCGGTTACTTCTCCGCCAGCGTGGAATGGGCCGAGAAGCAGGGCAAGCCCGAGGCCTGGAAGACCTGGTGGGTACCAGGCCAGACCGATCCAGCCGTCAAGACCTACTACTTCATTGGCAAGGATAATATTCCCTTCCACACCATTATCTGGCCCGCCATGCTACTCGGCTATGGCAATCGGAACCTTCCCTACGATGTGCCAGCTAATGAGTTTATGACCATGAGTGGAGCCAAGGCCTCCAGCAGTCGCGGCAACGTCATCTGGACGCGTGACGTGCTTGAGCGTTACAGTGCGGATACCTTGCGCTACTACCTCTCGGCGACCGCGCCCGAGGGACGCGACACCGACTTCACCTTCGATGAAATGCTGCGCCGTAACAACGACGAGCTGGTTGCCACCTATGGCAACGTTGTCCATCGTACACTCACCTTCTTGCAGAGCAAATTCGGCGGAGTCGTGCCTGAGCCACGCGAACTCAATGAGGCTGACCGCGCCATTCTGGCCGAAGTTGAGCGCGGCTATAAGCAGGTGGCGCATAGCATCGAGCAGTGCCACCTCAAAGATGGTCTCCAGGCCGCCATGGTGGTCGCCCGCGCCGCGAACCGCTACCTGGACGAGCAGGCCCCCTGGAAGCAGATTAAAGTGGATCGTGAAGCCGCTGGCACCACCATCTATGTGATGCTCCAGGTGCTGAGCGCGCTACGCATCCTCTTCTGCCCCTACCTGCCCTTCTCCTCCCAGAAGCTGCATGAGTACCTGGGCTTTACGGGCGATGTAAGCAAGCAGGCATGGCGCCAGGAGGGCGTGGCGGCTAACGCGACGCTACCCAAGCCCGCGCCACTCTTCCCCAAGCTAGAGAGCGACCAGGCCGAGGTCGCAGTTGGTTAAATAATTTGGTGAAGAAAATGTGATGCGTTCTGGCAGCCGCGGGCTGCCAGAACGCATCACATTTTCTTCACCAAATATCCCCTATGTAGCGTTTGAGGCGAGACGCTTGCCCATCAGGATCGCAATCTCGTGCTCAGAGGAGCCAGGAGGATAGAAATGCTGCTGAATACCCCAGATTTCCAGGCCATTGTGCAGGTAGAACTGGATGGCGGGATAGTCAATGTTTTGTGTCTCCAGCACCATTGCCCAGCAATCACGTTTTCGTGCCCAATCCGCCGCGCAACGCAGCAACAGCGAACCGACGCCGTAGCGCCGATACTGTCGCCCGACGATTACATCTTGAATACGCATCACGGCATGCTGGGGATCAATACTGAGCAGGATCGCGCCAGCGATATGACCCTCCGCTATGGCAACATAACCGCCTTCAATCTCTTGTAGTTGTTGCGCGACATCTTCCAGCGTTCGTCCCGTGAAGAAATCTTTGTAAATAGGAGGATCGACCTGGGTCTCTAGCAAGTCAAAGGCAAATGCCAGGCGACTCAATTCTTCAGGCGCGGCCTGCGGGAGAAGGTGATCGCGCACATGCAGCGTGTACACACGATCTGTTTCGAAATCATGCTCTAATTTATAGAGGTCCGGGGCGTCATCGACCTGCACAGCGCGCACTTCGATGTGGGGTGTCTCTTCGTCCATGACAACAGCCACCAGAGTCTTTCTGGCCTAGAGGCCATAGGCGGCGCCACCGCCCTTGAGCGATGACGCCACATTCATTACATAGCAGCCTGCCTACTTTTTCTGCTTGCCGTTATCCTGGGCCTCGCCATCTAATTGAATGCCCACGGCCATAGCGCCCATGCAGGCCGCTCCCACCACGCCGGAGAAGTCGCCAAGCTTGGCCTTATGGATAGGTGTACGACGCGCAGGTGTTGCCAGAGCCGCGGTACGTGCCCGATGCTCAGCCGTATCGAAGAGCAGGTCGATGGCTTCAATCACGCCGCCACCCAGAATAATGCTCTCGGGATTGTAGACGTTCATAATACTGCCCAGAGCAATACCAAGGTAGTTCGCCGCTTCCTCCACCACCTCAATTGTCAGTTCATCCTTCTGGCGAATGGCGTCGGCGAGGATACCCGAGCGAATAATCGTCTCGCCCTGTTTCAGTTGGCGCTGCGCATCGCTTGCCAGAACCGATTGACGACCATGATGGATTTCGGCCATAATGGCGCGGGTGATCGCTGTACGCGAGGCATAGGCCTCCAGACAGCCACGAGCACCACAACCACAGATGCGTCCACCAGCCTGAATCACCATGTGCCCAATCTCGCCAGCGGTCCCGGTGCTCCC
Source organism: Ktedonobacter sp. SOSP1-52 (assembly GCF_016587395.1). Taxonomy (NCBI): domain Bacteria; kingdom Bacillati; phylum Chloroflexota; class Ktedonobacteria; order Ktedonobacterales; family Ktedonobacteraceae; genus Ktedonobacter; species Ktedonobacter sp. SOSP1-52. The sequence continues at coordinate 938,846 of NZ_BNJH01000003.1, read as the reverse complement.
CGTGTAGAGATGCCCCTCCTGCACGATACCCGAGCCAATGCCTGTCCCAACAAAGACGCAGATAAAGTTGCTGTAACCGCGACCGGAGCCATAGAAGAACTCACCACGCGCCGCCACCTCGACATCGTTGCCTACCGCGACTGGTACGTTGAATTGTTTCTGTAGAATTTGTCCCAGCTGCATATTGCGTACGCCCAGGTTAGGGGCATCGATGATCACTCCATTCTGGCGGTCAATCATGCCTGCGGCCCCCACCCCAATCGCCACCAGGTTATCACTCGCGTCCAGGTTCGCGCTCTGAATAGCTGCTGTGGCCAGCTCAATGGTCCGCTGGCTGACAAAATCGGCGCCACGCTCTGCACGTGTACGCTTACGCGCGGAGGCCAGGACCTCGCCCGTGTGCACATCCACGACAGCGGCAAGCGTTTTGGTTCCTCCCAGGTCAATACCGAGAGCATAGTTTTTTTGTTTTGGCATTTTCCACGTCACCTTTGAACAAATGGCAAACTAAGACCTGGCTGCACATCAAGATCAAGCCCATGCCGCTCTCCCCGGCTCAGGTGGAAAAAGGCCGCGCTTGCGATCATCGCAGCGTTGTCTGTACAAAACTCAATCGGCGGGTAGCTCAGTCGCACATGGAGCGGCGTCAGTTCGCGTTGTAGGCGCTCACGAAGGCTCGCATTGGCGGCCACTCCACCCGCCAGCACCACTTGCTTAACATTGTACTCTTGAGCGGCCTGGCGCGTCTTGACTGCCAGTACATCCACAATGGCTTCTTGAAAGCTTGAGGCCAGCAGTGCCACATCGGGCGCTCCCGCCTGCGCGGCCTGCTCGCCCATACGAGCATAGCGGCTTCCCTGCTTGGCCTGGCCAGTGCTGCGTAGCTCAGGCGCGACCCCGGTTGCCCCCTCGGCCAAGTGCAGCATGGCAGTCTTCAAACCACTAAAGCTGAAGTCATAGGTACCACGCAGCCAGGCCCGTGGCAAGAGATAGGCTTTACGAGCCTGCTTCAGTGATTTCTTCTGTTGGCGCAGTTCCTCTTCGACCCGCTGTGCCGCCTGCTGGATAGCTGGCCCTCCTGGATACCCCAGGCCTAGAATACGCGCGACCTTGTCAAAGGCCTCGCCCGCCGCATCGTCACGCGTTTGGCCCAGCAATTCATAGTGTCCATGTTCGCGTACCAGCACGAGTTCGCTGTGAGCGCCAGAAACCACCAGGCAGATCAAGGGAAACTCTGGATCGCCCTCGCTGATGGCCCCAACGCCTGCCTGCGGTTGCTCACCCTGGCGCAACCAGTTCGCGTAAATATGCGCCTCCAGGTGGTTCACCCCCACAAAGGGTTTAGTACGTGCCAGGGCCAGTGATTTCCCTACGGTCAGGCCTACCAGCAGCGAGCCTGCCAGTCCCGGCCCATAGGTAGCTGCAATCGCGTCCACATCATCCCAGCCACAGTGTGCTTGCTCTAACGCAGCCTCCAGTACGGGGATAATGGCCGTGAGCTGCTGGCGCGAGGCAACTTCCGGCACGACTCCCCCATAACGATTATGTACCTCAATCTGTGAGGCCACGATATTTGAGAGCAGATAGCGCCCATCTTGAACAATTGCAGCCCCTGTCTCATCACAGGAGCTTTCGATACCCAGTACAAGCATAGATACAGTCCTAATAAATGAAGTAACCCGATGTGCAATATGTTAGCGTGACGTCTCGCACTTGCGGTGCTCGTCAGTGTAGGTGTTTGTGGTATCTCCTGGCAGCCGAAGGCCACCGGGAGATACCACAAACACCTACACGAATATTATTGCGCCTCTAGCTTATGATACAAATCTGTTTTTAAGGCCAGGAACTGCTGACGATAGGCATCTGAATGAATCTCATCTGTCCACATGATAAGTGCATCTTCTTGATTATCACTGTAATAGCGATGGCGTACGCCTGCTTCTCGGAAGCCATATTTACGATAGAGGCCCTGCGCAGAATAATTTGAGACGCGAACCTCAAGGGTCACCCACTTCGCACCAATCTCGTAGGCGATATCAACCAGGCTCACCAGCAGCAGTTCACCCAGGCCCCGGCGGCGAAAATCGGGATGCATAGCGATGGTTGTCACATGTGCTTCATCAACCATGAGCCAGAGACCCGCGAAGCCCAAGATGGACGCCAACTCTGGCACCGGCATAGATATCGCCGGGCGATTGGGCAACAGTGAGAGCGGGAAGAGGCGATTCCGGCGTGGTTTCTCCTGATCCGCGGCTACAACCGTCGTTGTAGGCTCTCCATCAAGTAATTGTTTGTCACGCAACACAATATAATGCGCCCAACGATTGTCCTGAAGCTCTTTGCGATAGGCACTTGGTGGCCAGGTCGATGGATAAGCCAGGCGCTCTATTTCAATGACGCGCGGCACGTCTGCCATCGTCATTCGGTCAATGACGTAACGCACCCTTCTCCCTTTCTGTTCTCGTTCAGCCAGCTTGTGTGGCTTCACTCTCCGGTGGCGTCACGCCTGCGAGCAACGGTTGTTTGCGTGTGCTCTTCGTGATAGATGGACGCCGCAAATACAATGGTTCAAGCGTGAATGGATCGTCGCTCTGACCCATGCGTAAACGCTGTAGCCCCAGCATAGCCAGTGTAGAGGCCCGGCGCGCTGACTCATGTGCTGTGGCGAAACGCCCCTGCGATCCCAGCAACGCCTGAAGCGCGACACGTGATGGCTGTTTCAGTTCGCCACAGAAGAGCCATGGTGGCGTCTCTGTGGCGGCCTCTGCCCCACCTGGCAAGCTCGCGCGCAGGTGTGCTACCAGGGCAGCAGGCTCCAACACGAGGTAATCGCCCTCACGCTCCAGGCGCCTCTGCACCTCGCCCTCGGGCGTAAGCTCCTCCTGAGAGCGATAGCACGCGGCATACAATTCACCGCGCCCAGCCTCTAGAACGGCACAGAGAGGCCCTTGCCAGGCAGATTGCTGCGCGGCGACACTATCAAGGGTGGGAATGGCCAACAGGGGCTTTTGCAGAGAAAAAGCCAGCGCCTTCGCTGTCGAGACAGCAACGCGTACACCATTAAAAGAACCCGGTCCGGCTGCGACGATCAGCGCTTCGACCTGTGCCAACGTGGACTGACAATCTGCAAGCAAGCGCTGCATATTTTCCAGTAGTTCCACGCTGTGATTAGTGCCAGCGTTCCAGGTATATTCTCCAAGCAGCGCTTCTTCTGTACAAAGGGCGATGCTAGATTGTCGTGTAGAAGTATCAAAAGCCAGTAGAAGCATAAATTTGTTTCTGTAAATGTCGCAATAGCTCGCAATAGACTGTTCCAGTTGCGATGAACCGCAGGCGACGCTCCGTTTCATTGATAACCGATAGGTGGATCGCAAGGCGTTCTGGTAACCAGGAGATATCGGCATTCTCAGCCCATTCAATAACACAAACGCCCGAGCCTGAAAAATAATCTTCAAAGCCCAGGTCAAGTATCTCATCGGGGTCTTCCAGCCGGTACAGATCAAAGTGATAGAGGGCCGGTCCTCTCTGCGAGGATACCGTAGACCACGAGCCAGCAATCCGCTCAGACTGCGCACGTGGCTGTCCCGGATACTCTTTCAAAATCGTAAATGTGGGGCTACTAATAGTAGTGGTAATCCCCAATCCCTTCGCCAGCCCTTGCGTAAAGGTCGTTTTCCCAGCCCCTAGCTGCCCTCAAACAAGAGCAGTTCCCCACCTCGCAATAAGGTACCCAGGGTACGACCAATATGCTGCGTCTGCTGCGTGCTCTGGCTGACAAGTTCGAGTGTCTCTCTTGGCAAATGTTCAGTCACAACCAGACAACCTTCACCACAACGCAACGCCTCCAGCAACGAACAGAGGCGCTGCTCTTCTATCTCGTGAAATTTTTTATACATGAGCGGCGAGAAAACCACGAGGTCTTCAGCCTCGTGGATGAATCGCCGGAACGCCCCTTGTTCTTTTGAGCAAGAGACGATCCATTGACTCAAAAAACTCTGCCCGAAGGCAGGTGATGCGTATCCCTTCGCTGTGACCACCAAGGGAATCCGGCTTCATCTCGACAAGGTTCAAAAGGCTTTTTGCACCTGGATCACCGGACCTTTCCTCAGTCCTCCTTAAACCCAGGCGACAGAGCAGCGGTCTGATGCGTCAACCGCAGGTGTCCTGACCTCTTCGAACGTAGCGCCCATTTCTGGGGCTGAGTCTGGTGAACTCAGGCTTCTTGCGAAGCTACTGAACTGGGTCTTCAGTGACTCCCGAAGAAGCCACTGCGTCTTCAGCTCAGTGGTAGTTCACTTGACCATTGCCAGCTACCTGCCAGAAAATACATTCCTCGCATGCATAGGGCAGAATGGTGAACTTATTATAGCATACCCTCGTGACGACTATGCGACCTCACCAGCCAGCAACTGCTCACGCGTTAACGGCGCAATGCAGCAGTCGATGGGCAATTAAGCGCCACACTTAGCGTAATTTGGCCCCACAGGCGCGGCAATAGAGCGCATTGGGACGCACGACGCTCTTACAATTGGGACAGATTGTTTGCCCCTGCGCCGTTGGAGTATTGCCGGTCACTGGCTGATAGTTTGGCGCAACACTTGAAGCTGGGGGAGGCGTGCCAGGCTGTGAATTGGTGTTTGGATTCCCCTGGTTTGGAGAGGGGGAGTGTAGTTGGTGGTCTGACCCGGGGCATACTGATCGGCCGGGTAGAGCTCTCTTTTTACCTCATCTAACTGCTCTTCGCGCCGCTTCACATCATGATCAAGCTCGATAATGCTCGCGCAGAGACGCGAGAGCTGGGAATCCGTCAAAGCCCCCTGCTGATACAAGTTCATGGCTGTAACGGTCAAGTCATTCAAAAGCTGCTGGCGCTGCTCCAGCAGTTTATCAATCTCGCCTTGCTTGCCACGGACACGCATTTGTTTCTGCGCTTCCCAACCTGTGCGACTGACAGCGGTATTCAAGAAATTTTTTGCCGATTCAATAAAGTCACTCATCTCTGCCTCCAAAATCTGTGTCAGGTGTGCTTTTGGCCTGCACAACTGCTACATTGTATAGTATTTTCTTGATATCTGTCTATTTTTGCACGCCAACTGCTCTGTTAAAGTTCAACTGAAAGGTATTCATACCGCCTGCGGCGGCATAGGAAAAGGACGCAGAGGGCGTCAGCCCCTCTGCACTCCCCACTTTTCCTTTTCAAGTTAAGCTTTAACAGCATACTACTCTTCTACTACTGCGTGCTGGTAGAGCCGAATCTCTCTGGTCGCCCCTGGGCATTCAGATCAATCGCGACGACATCGATACGCCATGAACGCTCAGTAAGCCCGTGATGAGCCAGGTAGTATTGCGCGACCTGAATGAGCTTGTGCTGCTTACGCTTATGCACAGCCTCTTCCGGCAAGCCGTAGCTCCATCCCCGGCGCGCCTTAACCTCCACAAATACGAGGTCTTCCCCTCTTCCGCGATAATATCAATCTCACCAAAGACACAACGAAAATTGCGTGCTACTATATGATAGCCACACTCCTGTAACCTGGCTACGGCCAGATCCTCACCAAGTATACCCAGACTTCGCTGCACACTCTTTTTCTCTGGCACAACTCCTCCCAATCCTCTTTATGGCTCTACAAAGCTAGTACGAAGCACCAGGTGAAATGTTGTGCCGGGTTTATGGTGGCGTGCTGGTTGATGCCAGCGCGCCACCATAAACCCACTCTCATAGGATATGATAGAGATAGTAGGACGTCTGTTAAGACAAGGAGGACTCACCCACATGCAGATAGTACCCAGGCCCCTGGTTTTCATCCATGGCTCAGGCGATAATGCCCGGATATGGGATACGCTGCTGCCCTATTTTCAGCAGCAGGGGCAACACCCCACCTACGCGCTCGACCTCCCCGGGCATGGCAAGCGGACAGATACGCTGCCCGCGACGGCGAGCGTTGCCGACTACGCCAGGGAGGTCGCCCATATCCTGAGCAATGAGCTACATCTCTCCTCGGCGATTATCGTTGGGCACTCCCTGGGTGGGGCCATCGCGCTCACGCTTGCGTTAGAGTATCCACAGATGCTCTCGGGGCTGGCCTTGATCGGCAGTGGAGCGCGCCTACGTGTCCATCCTACCTTGTTAGAGGAGGCCCAACACCAGCCAGGCATGGCCGCAGAGCGACTGACGACGCTGGCCCTGGCACCCAGCACTAGCGCCAGCATGCTACCTCGCCTGTTACAACAGAAAGGCGCCAATGATATGCAGATGCTCTATCGTGACCTGGCCGCCTGCAATAGCTTTGATGTCATGGAACGCATCCCCGAGATCACGCTGCCAACTTGCCTACTCTGCGGCGAGGATGATCAACTCACGCCTCCTAAGTATAGCCGTTATCTCCAGCAGCAACTTGCGCACGCATCTTTGCAGGTTTTGCCCGCCGCAGGACACTACGTCATGTGTGAGCAAGCGGAGGCGATCTACCAGGCGCTCTCATTGTGGCTACAAGAAATCGAAGGTGATGCCTAGCTACGCGCAGTCTCCCAAGGGAGATACACTAGCTCATCTCACCCCCTCGACGCTCTACGGCTGTTCGTGTTACAATAATCGAGCAGCACTTAAAACACGAGCGTGACCATATGCTTGAGGCATATTTTCAACAATGTCACTCGTACAATAAGATCAAATTAGGGAGCAACGATATGTCAGGTCATTCTAAATGGGCGCAGATTCGCCGCTCAAAAGGCGTCAACGATGCACGCCGTGGTCAACTCTTCACCCGCCTGGGACGCGAAATCGTTGTTGCCGTACGTGAGGGTGGAAGCGGTGATACAGCAGCAAACTTCCGCCTGCGCATGGCAGTTCAGCGTGCTCGCGACGCCAATATGCCACTCGACAATATTGAGCGCACGATTAAGCGCGCGCTGGGTGGCGCCGAGGGACCCAGCCTGGAAGAGATCACCTACGAGGGGTATGGTCCTGGTGGCACCGCCATCCTGGTTCAGACCATGACCGAAAATCGCAACCGCACCGTTGCCGAGGTCCGTAACGCCTTTAACCGTAACGCCGGCAACATGGGTGAAAATGGGTGCGTTGACTGGCTCTTTGAGCTCAAAGGCATTATTGAGATTGAGCTGGCGGGCAAAGACCCTGATGAACTCTCGCTCGAAGCGCTCGACCTGGGCGCCGATGATGTGGAGCCAGTCGCAGCCGATAGTGAGACACTCACCATCTATACCGATCCCTCTGAGTTGGAGAGCATGCGGAAGGCGCTGGAGGAGAAGGGCTACACCATCGTCAAGGCCGAGACCTCGATGGTGCCGAAGACCAAGGCCGAGATCACAGACGAGAAACAGGCTCACCAGTTAATGCGCCTGATTGATAAGCTTGAGGACCTGGACGATGTCCAGGGTGTTCATACTAACGCTGACTTCCCTGAGGAGTTCGCGGCCTCGTATCAGTAGGCGCACAAAAAGAAAAGGGAAGTAGCCTCATGGATACCGTACGCGATCAAGCATCAGCAACTCGTCCGCGCATCGCGCTGGGTATCGACCCGGGCACTGCCATTGTAGGGTATGCGGTAGTGATGGCTCAGGGAAGTAACTTGAGCTTGCTGGCCTGTGATGTCATCACTACCCCGGCCAAAACACCGCTCGCACAGCGCCTTCAGACGATCTATGCCGAACTCAGCAACATTATTGCCACCTTTAAGCCCCAGGAAGCCGCCATTGAAGAGCTCTTCTTCGCCAAAAATGCCCGGACCGCCATGACGGTAGGACATGCGCGCGGCGTCGCCATGCTGGCTCTGGCGAATGGTGGACTCTCTGTCGCTGAATATAAGCCCAAACAAGTTAAACAGGCTGTTACCGGCTATGGGGACGCCAACAAGGACCAGGTAGGCGAAATGGTGCGCATTTTACTCAAGCTGACCGCGGTTCCCAAGCCCGATGACGCCGCTGACGCCGCCGCCATCGCTATTTGCCATCTGCATACCCTGCCCCTGGCCAGAAACTTTGCGAGCTACACGAGCTACCAGCGCTAGTAAGCAACCGCTTTCCAGCTCGTGAAACAGAATAGTAAAAAGATGATTACAAGTATTCATGGAATATTGCAAACCTGCCACCCCGACCACGTGACGGTACGTGTGGGTGGTTTTGGCATCCAGGTCTTCGCGCCAGCCACCACCATTAGTGGCCTGGGTGAAACTGGCACCGAGGTAGAGCTACATACGCATTTTCATATGCGCGAGGATGGGATCGCGCTCTACGGCTTTGCGACCGAGATAGATCGCGACGCTTTTGAGCAACTCATCGCCGTCAACGGGGTTGGCCCACGCGTGGCCCTCTCGCTGCTCTCGGTAATGGATGCGCCCGCGCTCTATAAAGCCATCGCCGATGAGGATCAGCAGCGCTTGGGACTCGCCAAGGGTGTTGGCAAGCGCCTCGCCGCGCAGCTCATACTCGCGCTCAAGGGGAAACTACCATCTATCGTCCCCGCGGGCACGATCAGCGGTGTTCCTTCGGGCAAGCTTCAGGCCGAGGTGCTGGAGGCCTTGATGGGACTTGGCTTCTCAAGCGCGGAGGCCCAGGCAGCCATTGCGAAAATTCCTCAGGACCAGGCCATGACCCTCGAACAGCAGGTGACCTACGCCCTACGCACCTTCTCTCGCTCATGAGGCAAAAGCGCCTGACAGGGCTCACGTCAGGCGCGCAATCGGTTCCACAATTCGCTTTATGAAGAGACGGTCGCCGTGAATCAGCATCCATACAGGGACTTTTACCGCGTTAAGATGCGTTCGGCTTCGATATAGGTTGGACCTGCCTCGATAAACCCCAGGCGATGGTAGAGATTGACCGCTGGAATGTTGAGGGTAATATTGAGCAACACCGTTGCATAGTCCAGCTCGCGCAGGCGGCGAATACACCGCACGCCCAGGTACTGCCCCAGACCGATGTGCCGAAAGGCGGGAGCCACCACCATATGCCGGATGCGGGGCACACCCCGCTCTAGATGCACCAGAACGGCGCCCGCCAAATGAAAACGGTCCAGGCTATGCTCAACGACAAAACAACATTCAGGCATAAATGGGCCAAAGGCGCCTTCTTGTATCGCTCGCGCCTCAGCACGCCACTCTCCCGGATCGGCATGGACATTGTCGGGGCCACCTGCGTACGCACGCTGCAACAAGATGCCTAGCTGCTCCACATCACCCTGGGTAATTTCTCGGACACGCAAGGAGGCAGGCAAGGGAAACAGGGGCATTGTGAGCTGGGTCGAGGCCACCATCACGGTACGCCGGCGTAGTTCACGAAAATTGGCGGCGGCAAAGGAGGCGGTATAAGCCGCGGGATAGGTAGCCTTAATATAGCGTACGCCCAGGGCAGCCGCGCGCACCTGCGCCTCAGCTACCACCTGAGCCGCAACACTCCCGCCCGCGTCAAAGAGCAAGACAAAACCATCTAGAACGGCGGTCTTCTCCTCCTCGTCTTCAGCCACATAGAAGCGTAAGCGACCAACGGGCCTCTCGCCCTGCCAGAGGAGATAGCGTTGAGCCTGCTTTTTCAGCGGCTCACTGCGATATCGCTCGATTTGCGCCTCCTCCATTTCAAAGTGCAGCTGGTCCGCGCTCTGCCGGGTAACCGACACCCAGGTCTCGGCATCTTGTGGAAGTGCCTGGCGCCATTCGACAGAGTTACGCATCACGTCAGAATCAAGCATCGGTAGACCTCCAACAGCGAGGAACTATAGGAGAGCAGGTCCCCTTCCTTGCCAATCTGAAAAGCTTAGGTTATACTCCAGAGGTGTCACACCAATAACGTACACATCGGGTTAGTGATAGAGATAGATGCTGACTGTATGGAATTACTTGTCGCTACCCTGACCTCGCTTCAGGCAGGGAAAGATATTGATAGCATAGCACGCATACGCCTGGTCTTTGATACGGCACGCAATGCTCCAGGAGTCATCTCCTCCAACCTGTATCAAGGTCGAGGCAAGCAACCCTATTACCTGCTCCTGACCACCTGGGATGATGAAACCAGCTGGAAAAGCGCGGGCGAACGTCATAATCCACAGTTCCTCCTGCGTAGTAGTATGGCCGATCTGCTTGCAGGGCCTCCTCAGCAATGGTATATGCACTATCTCTGGGGATATAGCCGTGCCACGAGACAACCGGGCTTCGCGACAGTTCACCTGCTCTCCCTACCACCGCAGCAACTCAAGCGCGCCAACCAGGAATGCCTGCGCTACCTACATCAATTAACGCTCCAGGCCCCGCTGACCTTCGCCTTCCTGGCCTATGGTGTCTCTGATGGTCCCTCTCAATTCACCCAGCCCACATCCACAAGCAATGAGCCACAAACCACGCTCTTTGGCCTCTTTAGCTGGAGTAGTCAGGAGGAAAGCGAGGCCTTCTTTCAACACCCTCATACCCAGGCTCTGGGGAATATCCTTCAATCGCTAGGGAAGCTACACACGCTACCGTTTGAAATTCTTTAGCGCGCCCTTTACCTAATCGACGCTCGTCTCATGGACCGGGCGGTCATAATATTTTTTGAGTTCCGCCTGGAGAAAATCGCGCTGCTGCCACATCTGTGGCGTGAAGATGTGATACTCGCCATCACAGATGGGGACCTCGTGCTTATGCTTAAGATGAGGGAGCAAGCGAAAACGAATATTCTCCTCGACGACTTCAATCCACATATGCCGTCGCGTGTAGCCAGTCCCCCAACGGAACAACACCATGGTATCGTACTCTTCAAAGTGGCCACGCCCCTTCAACTCGGTCGTGTTGATTGATTGAAGCATTTCTGGCAAGCCACTGACACGAAAGATACGCTTGGCGTTCTCGCGCTGCTGCTGACTATGTTCCTCCAGAGGTGAGGCGTTCGGTAGTGTCTCGGGTTCCTGATTCATACAGCCATTCTCTCTCTATGTTTGAGTTTGTGAGCCGGCGGCTCCCTCAGATTGTAGCAGATATCCCTATCTACGAACAGGCTTCATACCCAAGGCAAGACCTGATAGTAGTTACTTCGCATCACTTACTTTCCGCGAAAGCGTCTTCCTTCAGGCATGCTATCGGCCTGGTAACCAGGCTTATACGCTTGCCTGAGGGGGGAGAGAAGGGATAGGCGCAGTCGTGTGCAGGCATTTTGTCGATATGACAGACATTCCCGGAAGACTGCTTTGCGCGCCGTTTGGCCGTCGCGGTTAGGGAGCCTATCTCATCGTGAAGATAACGACGTTGATCGCTGACAATCCCAATCGAGAGGGAGACGAGTGGGAATTGATAGGGGCGGCCTTTGCGGTCTACCCCACTAATGGAACCGCGCTCGACATCGTCTGGCCGATACAGTTGCAGGCTCTCGCGTTTATAGAGATTGAGGATATGCTGATAGAGGACGGTAGCGCGCTCAGGGGTCGTTAAAATAATAAAATCATCGCCTCCGATATGGCCAACAAAGTCATCCGCGTTCCCATAATCATAGACGACACTCTGGCAGATATGGCTTACGAGCAGGATCATGTCATTGCCAGCCAGAAAGCCATACACATCGTTAAAGGCCTTAAAGTTATCGAGGTCAAGATAGAGAATGCTCCAGGGTTCTGCGCTCTTGAGCTTATTATCCAGTGCCCATTCAAGTTGCAAGCCACCAGGAAGCAGGGTCAAAGGGGAGAGAGAGTATTGCTGGATACGACGGAGTTGCCTATGCACATGGGCCAGAAGCTCATCATTGTTGACAGGTGTAGCGATGTAGGCGTCTGCTCCCATGTCCAGGGCACGCACCCGGTCATCTATTTCTTGTGAAGAACTGACGACGATAAGAGGAATGTGCATACTCTTGGGATGAGCGCGCAGCCTCCGCAGCAAAGCATATCCATCGAGACCACTGGTCGAAAAATCAATGACAATCACATGGGGAATGTCACGTAAAGCAAACTGTAGCGCAGCATCGCCATTGAGGTGCATCGCAGTTTGGTAACCTTTGAACGCTAGCTTCTCTCGTAGCAGCTTAGTGATCAATTCCTCATCCTCGATGACTAAAATGCTGGACATATGCACTCCTGCCTCTACGTTTCATTTTACACATTGTGTATACCTCACGTATACCACTCTTGTCATGAAACACTAACAATTTGTGGAAGCTTTTTGTCCGTGAGATTGCAATCTCTCTCCCGCTCTCACATATCTCTCTCATCAGTAAGTATCATCCGCTATCACCACTCTCCACATACTCGTTCTCATGAAATATGCCGCATAGTATAGGTACGCATGTCTTCATTAGTAAAGCGTACTATGCGCTTTCCTCTACCAGCCCCCTGACAACCACCATCGTCTCTATGCTCAACAAAAATGTGCTTGAGCGCAAAAAACCTGCAAGCTTAAAGAACTTACCATCCAATGCACATATATGTGGGGTGGAAGGCTTCATACACAAGAGGCAATACTGCACCATAGACCCACAAAATAGAACTTACATGCTCGCTGTACGCTTGCCTCTTGCCGCTCATAGCACAGTGACGGATTACCAGAAAGGCTCGTAAAATAAAGGACATGTAGCGGAACGAGATCATGCGTCTAGTTGACATACGAACGAACATAATTATAAATATGCATACATATGTCTTTAATCAGTATAACATCCTTCGTGGTCCATGCAAAGTATTTGCCACTCAATTTTGCCCATTTCGTCAAAATTTTCGCGGAACTCACAACATAGTGACTTTTGTACTACATAATGATGGGCAATAATAAGAATCCACACTTTTGTATTTTCTTGCGTTTATAATTGCGCCAGGAACGGTCCAGATGCACCACCATCTCTCTTCGCGCCTGCGGCGCTGATGGGTAAGGCGTGTGGTAGGTGTGGTGCTGGTGGAGCCAGCACCACACCTACCACACGCCTTACCCCTAGATGAGCTTGCAAGCCGAGGCAGATAGCAAAAGAGAACTGGCCCCAGTATTTTTCGTGAAAAGTTGACGCTAGTCCCAGGCTGAGATAAGATACGTTCCAGAAATATCTTCTTGATCAGGGGAGAGAGGCACAACATGACCTTATCAGCACCTGCGGAGCGAGCAATCTCCTTCTATAGCAAGGGGCAACCCGCATTTATCCTGGAGGGGGTCGTCCATGAACCGCTCCAGAAGATGCAGCTCGCGCCTGTCGTTATTTTATGCCATCCACAGCCTGCCAGCAGTAATATGAACGACAGTTTGCTCGTTGTCCTGGCACGCGCCCTGGCACTGGCAGGGATGTACGCTGTGCGCTTCAACTTCCGTGGCGTTGGTCGCAGCCAGGGGCAACAAACTGATGGGCGCCTGGAACCATTGGACCTGGCGGGCGCTATTGACATGGCACTCTCACTCCCAGGAGCCAATCCAGCCAAGCTCTGCGTTGTAGGGCATGGCTTCGGTGCTTATATTGGACTCCTCTATGCTCCATTTGATCAACGGGTACGCACGCTTGTCTCTGTGAGCCTCCCTCTCTTTCGCGCGACAAGTGGCTTTCCACGTCCCTTCGAACGCCCCAAGCTCTTTGTGACGGGCGAGTTCGACGAGATCTGTCCTCTCTACAAGCTAGAACCCTTTGTGGAGCAACAGAGCGGCCCCAAGGGTATCAAAGTTATTACTGGCGCACGTCACCTGATGCGTGGCTTTGAAGAGCCTGCCGTGCTCGCGATCCTGAATTATATTAATAAATGGGCGAGCATGCCTGGAGTGTAGTCCATGAATCCCAAGAACCCTATGATCGTCCAGAGTGATCGTACTGTCTTACTTGAGGTCGATCACTCACTCCATGCCGAGGCTCGTGACGCGCTCTCACGCTTTGCTGAGCTTGAGAAATCACCGGAGCATATTCATACCTATCGTCTCTCGCCCCTTTCGCTCTGGAACGCGGCCTCCGGGGGATGCAGGCACCAGCCATTGTCGACCTGCTTGAACGCTATAGCAAATACCCCCTTCCGCCAAATATCCTGACCGATATCCACGACTATATCAGCCGCTATGGTCGTCTTAAGCTCATACGCGATGGCGACCAGTTGCTGCTCACCTCCGAAGATTCCCGCCTTATCGCCGAAATTCTTCATCACCGGCTTATACAACCCTACCTGCGATGTCCACGCGATGCCTCGACCCTGTTGGTAGACGGCAGCCGGAGGGGGCATATCAAGCAAGCGCTGATCCATATCGGTTTTCCGGCTGAGGATCTTGCAGGCTACGCCGATGGCTCGCCCCTGCCCTTTAAACTCCGTGAGCACGATGAGGTAGGAAAGCCATTTACGCCTCGAACCTATCAGCAGGCGGCGTCCGCGGCCTTCTATGCAGGTGGAGCACCGGGTGGGGGCAGCGGCGTGGTTGTACTCCCCTGTGGGGCGGGCAAGACCATCGTTGGCCTGGTCACGATGGCCGACATTCAGCGCGCAACCTTGATTCTCACGCCCAATACCGTCGCGGTACGCCAGTGGATTCACGAGCTTCGCGCGAAAACCTCGCTTCTTCCCGAAATGATTGGAGAATATACAGGTGAACGCAAGGATATCGCGCCAGTGACTGTCAGCACCTATCAGATGTTGACCTACCGCCGCGCCAATGGTGAGGAGGAAGGCACAGAGTCGCTCGCCGACTACCCACACTTCTCGCTCTTGACGAGCTATGACTGGGGACTGATTATCTATGATGAAGTCCACCTACTGCCTGCCCCGGTCTTTCGTGTCACCGCCGAAATCCAGGCACGCCGGCGCCTGGGGCTGACCGCCACCCTGGTACGCGAAGATGGGCGTGAGGCCGATGTCTTCAGCCTGATCGGTCCCAAGAAGTATGATGTTCCCTGGCGCGAGCTTGAACGCCAGGGCTGGATCGCCACTGCCGAGTGCCATGAAATTCGCGTCAGCCTTCCAGATGAGGGGCAGCTTACCTATGCCATGGCGCAGACGCGGGAGAAATACCGTCTGGCCGCTGAGAATCCCGCCAAGTTTACGGTGACACACCTCCTGGCCGAGCAGCATAAAGACGACCAGGTACTTATCATTGGCCAATACCTAGACCAGCTCAAAGTGCTTGCCCAGGAGCTACAGGCGCCTCTCCTCACCGGACGCACCTCGACAAGCCAGCGTGAAAAGCTCTATGAACAGTTTCGCCAGGGACAGATCAAACGCCTGGTCGTCAGCAAGGTTGCGAACTTTGCCATTGACCTGCCCGACGCGAATGTGGCGATTCAGGTCTCTGGCACCTTTGGCTCACGCCAGGAGGAGGCTCAGCGACTTGGACGCATCTTGCGCCCCAAAAGTAATGGCGGGATCGCGCACTTTTATACCATCGTGACACGCGATACATGCGACCAGGATTTCTCCACCAACCGTCAGCTCTTCCTGACCGAACAGGGATATCGCTATAGCATCGAGGATGCAGAGGCGCTCCTCTCATCCTTACCAGAAGCGTAATAGGACGTATGAGGAAGTACATGGAAAAACCTCTTCTTGACAGTACCATCAATGGAGTGGTACCTTGAGAGACGAACAACGCTTCTTTACTATTTTCTAAGAGGATGGTATGGCAGATACGTATATCTCTGTTACAAATGAAAACTTTCCTGAGCAGGTACTCCAGGCTCCGCAGCTCGTAGTCGTCTACTTTGCTGCCGATAAGAGTAATTCCTGCCAGATACAGGAACCCGAGTTTGTCGCGGTCAGCAAAGCGTACCAGGATCGCGTCACCTTCGCGAAGGTAAATGTCGAAAACGAGGAAGGCCTGACCAACCAGTACACAATCGATGGCATTCCGACCCTCGTCTTCTTCAAAGGGGGGAACGAGATCTATCGCATCAAAGGCATTATGATGCGTGATAAGCTTCGTCGCCAGCTCGAAGGAGTCCTGCTCGTAGCGAGCGAGTAAATAGCGCCGCACGCTGCAACCCATTACCACAAACAAACACGCTCCATACAGAACACAACGTATGGATGCGAGGGGAGATTTTTTGTGAGTTTACTATACCCACTTCGATTAGAGTCTTCGCTACACGAAACCATCTGGGGTGGACGCCGCCTGGAACACGACAGCTGGAAGCAACTCCCAGAAGATGATACAGCCATCGGTGAGTCCTGGGAGACTGAAATCAGCAATCGCATACTCAATGGTCCCCACGCGGGCAAGACCCTGGGCGCCCTTGTTGCCGAACAGGGAACGCCCTTGCTAGGAGAACAGGCCGTCGCAATATTCGGTGAGCGCTTCCCCCTCCTTGCCAAATTTATTGACGCCAACGCCCAGCTCTCGGTCCAGGTTCACCCTAAGGATGGCTATGCCGCACAGCATGAGCATGGCAAGCTAGGCAAAACGGAGTACTGGTATATTCTGGCCACCGAGCCAGGGGCCAGCATCGTGCATGGTTTTGAGGCTGAGACCACGAGCGAAGAGGTACGCCAGGCCATTCAGGACGTTACTCTTGAATCGCTTATGCACGCCGAAACCGTACAGGCTGGAGATGTCGTCTTCGTGCCAGCAGGAACCGTCCATGCAATTGGCGCAGGCATTTTGCTCTATGAATTACAGGAATACTCAGACGTTACCTATCGCATGTATGATTATGGACGCCTGACAGCCTCGGGAAAGCCGCGTGAGCTGCATATTGACCGCTCACTCGATGTCTCACACTATCAAGTCTCCCCGCAAATCAAGATGCGCCCGGTCGTCCTCCATAGTAGCGAGCAATACGAAGAACGCTGCCTGGTGGCTTGCAAATATTTTGTCTCACGCGAGCTTAATTTGAAGACACAGAGCGTTGTCGAGGATCGCACAACTGACAGTTGTGTCATTCTCACCTCACTGGGTGCCACATTGACGATTGCCTACGGAGCTGATTTCGTGGAGCATGAAACGCTCAAACGTGGTGAGACCATGATTTTGCCCGCCTCCCTGGGCGAGTATCGCCTGCAAGGTGAGGGCCTCCTGCTCCGCTCATATGTCCCCTCCGCGGAGGATGCGGCATGGCGCCTCTGGAACCAGGAAAACAAAGAGAGCAGCCTCTAATTGAGCTATGTGGTGGGGACTGACGCTGTGGGGGCGCCACACTGCTAAAGCACGCCGTACCATGATATGTGGGCGCGTGCTTTAGCAGCGCATGACGTGTCGGCCAACGCAACGTCATGATTCAGAGCGTCGCCTGCGTCGCTCCTCTTCTAAATCTGTGATTGTCCCTTCGACAATGCGTGTTCTGGGCGGATCTTGCTGAGTCTGACTAAAGGGAGTATCAAACGGGCTAAAGCCAGGCATGTCAGGCATCTGATCCTGCAAGCGCGAGACATTGGCGATGACTTGCGAGACACGCGTGGCGAAGTTGGCAGCCAGGGTAATGGCGTACAAAATTCCCCAGACAAGCATTCCTACAAACAGGGTTACAAAGGCGCTCACAATGCCATTCCAGGCTCCCCCAGCCATCCAGTTCGCCACCAGCTCATAGACACACATCACTCCAATGGGCAGCCAGAAGAAATGGACAAGCACACGCAGAAACCAGTGCAAAAACCACAAAACAGCTTTGACCGGATCTGAAGGCATGTTCCAGGGCGGAACAAGGTCGCGCACGGATTTGAGCTTAAAACGTTTTGACGTGTTCACGGTAGCCCTCTTTGGCACAGTACTCCCTCACGAGAGACACGATGAGATGTACATTCTTTCGTTCTATTGTAGCAGTACCTCTCTCGTTTTGCCAGGGACACGAATAATAAAAAGAGGCCGCGCGGACCTCGTCACCGCGCGACCTCTCGCAACCACTCTAGCCGGCACGGCTCTACCGGTGGAGCGGCAGGGAGTGTAAGGGGTATGCGTTACTGCACGAGCATAGCCCGCACAGCATCAAGGTTGGGCTTCACAACTGCGCTA
This sequence comes from Ktedonobacter sp. SOSP1-52, assembly GCF_016587395.1. Classification (NCBI taxonomy): domain Bacteria; kingdom Bacillati; phylum Chloroflexota; class Ktedonobacteria; order Ktedonobacterales; family Ktedonobacteraceae; genus Ktedonobacter; species Ktedonobacter sp. SOSP1-52. The sequence continues at coordinate 920,985 of NZ_BNJH01000003.1, read as the reverse complement.
TTGCGCTGCTGGGGAATACCCGTCACGTTATCTTTGAGCAGGTTGCCCGTGAGAATACCAACGACACGCTCATCGCGCTTGATGACGCCTTCGGCCACCAGCTTGTGCGCGCCGGCCAGGGTAGCGGCGGAGGCAGGCTCGCAGCCAATCCCCGAGCGATCAATAATCTCTTTAGCAGCCAGAATCTCCTCGTCTGTGACCTGGGCGACAATGCCATCGCAGGCCTCAATGACGGCACGGGCGCGCGCATAGCTCACGGGATTGCCAATCTTGATGGCTGAGGCCACAGTATCGGCCTTCACACTGACCCGCTTCTGGAATTGCTGTTGATAGCTCTGATAAAAGGGATTGGCACCCGCGGCCTGAATCGCGGCGATACGCGGGATTTGCGTAATGAGGGAGAGGTCATATGCCTGGCGGAAGGCCTTCCCAATCGCTGAAATATTGCCGAGGTTTCCTGCGGGTAGAATCAGCCAATCGGGGGCTTGCCAGTCGAGCTGCTGTAAGAGTTCAAAGCCGATGGCCTTCTGCCCCTCAACGCGGAAGGGATTCAGCGAGTTTAAGAGGTAGATCCCCAACTCGTTACAGACTTGCTCCACCAGCTGCATCGCGGCATCAAAATCGCCCTCGATCTGGACCGTTGTCGCACCATAAGCCATTGTTTGCGCAAGTTTGCCAGCCGCCACGTTGCCCGCGGGCAGAAACACGATACTACGCATGCCAGCCTGCGCGGCGTATGCCGCCAGCGATGCCGAGGTATTGCCGGTAGAGGCACAGGCCACGGCGCTGGCCCCCAGCATATTGGCCATGGTTACCCCGGCAGTCATGCCGCGGTCTTTAAAACTGCCGCTTGGATTTTCACCCTCGTGCTTGAGGAAAAACAGTTCCAAACCTGCATATGTACCGATCTGGCGATGGCCGATACGTCCTACGGGACAGTTCTCCATGCCCACAGGATAGAGGTTCGTATTCCCCTCCGGGCGCGTAATGACATAGCGTTCGGGCGCGGGCAAGATCAATTCGCGATAGCGCCAGACACCGCTATAGTCAAGCAATAATTTATCTGTACTGATCGACCAGATAGGCGGAGATGAGGCGCGTTCATCAAAGACCTGGCGCCAGAGCGCTCCTACGGCTGAGGCATTGCTGGCGCGCTCCATCAAGTGCCAGCTCTCCTCATCGCCCTGCATTCCCACCTGCTTGGGAAGCGTAAACTCCAGCTCGACATCGAGCACTCCACCACATTCACAACGATAGCGCGGCACCAGGCCCGTCGCCGAAGAGGGCTGAGCCTCGACTGGTGGGTAGAGTGCTGAGCACTCCACGCACCGCAGTTGTATGGCTGACAAGAGAGCCGCTATTTCAGGTACAAGTGTCGCATGAGATTGCATATTTTCCTTACCTGCCCCCCGGCCTGGCTGGAGACCAGCAGAATTGATCGCCATAACGCGCACTGTCTTCCTTTCGTATACGAGTTCGTGGAGTTTGCAAAACTCTAGCCCCATTCTGGTCAGCTCGTAACACCTTACCCGTTCCCTCTACCCCATGCTCACGCGCCGTCAACTGCATAGCCCGCAAAATTTCTGAGAAGCGCGTGCTCGCCAGGGCGATAAGCGATGAACCACCACCCGAGAGACAGGCCCCATATGCTCCCGCGTCTTTGGCGGCTTGAATGATGCTGTCCATCGCGGGAAACAAGGTCTGACGGTACGGTTGATGGAGTCGGTCCTGCATAGCTTCTCCAATCACTTCATATTTCCCCATCTGCAAGGCCGATAACAACAGCGCCACGCGCCCGGTATTAAATGTAACATCTGTTCGTGTATAGCTTGCTGGCAGGAGTCCCCTACCCGCCACGGTATCCATAGGAAAGGTTGGTGTAAAGATGATGGCCTTTAACGCTTCAGGAAAAGGCGTCTTGATGGCATGCGCCTTCCCATTCATCATGGTTGTGGCCACCAGTCCCCCCAGCAAGGCTGGAGCGACATTATCCGGATGATTGCCCGCCTCCATTTCAACCGCCAGATCCAACAAATCATCTCTGGACACTGCCTTCCCGCGCTTACGCAACCACTCGTTCGCCGCGACAAGTCCTCCAATGACCGCGGTCGCGCTGCTACCTAATCCACACCCCGGAGGAATGTGAATTTGCATACGAATGCGCACCGCCGGTAAAGGCTCACCCTGGCGCTCAAACAAGGTCGCAAACGCGCGAAAGAAGAGGTTATCAGCCCCTCGCTCTAGTCCTGAACCCAGCGGTCCCAGGACCTCGATCTCTGGAAGAAGCGGGTCCACACCACCTTCCACTACGCTAAATCGATTGTATAGCTGTAGCGCCAGCCCCAGGCTATCAAAACCAGGGCCTAAGTTAGCGGACGTCGCTGGCGCTAAGACTTCTACTGAAGCAGGTAATGCCAGTGCCATCGGCGGCTACCTGCCTTTCCATTTGAAGACGCATCGCGTTTCTCCTTTTCGCCTTCTCGGCTATTCTACCATGTTTTACAATATAAACGACAATATCAGTACAAAAGTCATATCAAAGATCTACATAAGTAGCATGTTCTGGTGTCAATACTTTTACACAATTATGCGTATATTCCTCCGTGATAATAGAAAAAAGTGCCGAAACGTATTCACGCCTCGGCACTCACAGACGTTACAATCACAATCATGGAGCAATATATGCTACACCGCCGAGGGGGTTTCTTGCATGCACTCTGCGATATAGACCAGGTCATGATCCACCACGGTTTTCTGCCGCTCAGCCATCGCGATAAAGCTCTTGTATGCGTACTTGAGCTGCTCCGCCGAGAGCCTGTATCCCAGCTTACGCAAACGCGCATCCAGACCGTGTCGCCCCGAGTGCTTGCCCAGCACCAGATTCGTGTCGCCCCAGCCTACCGACTGAGGCGTCATAATCTCGTACGTCAGGGCATGCTTGAGGACTCCATCCTGGTGGATACCCGCTTCGTGCGCGAAGGCGTTAAGGCCGACAATCGCTTTGTTTGGCTGAACCGGCAGGCCAGTGACGCGACTGACCACGCGACTGGCGTCCAATAGCTGTTCAGTCTGCACACGTGTCTCGGCCCCGAAGGCTTCTGGACGCGTGCGCAATGCCATGACGACCTCTTCCAGAGCTGTGTTACCCGCGCGCTCACCGATGCCATTGATCGTGACCTCGACCTGGCGTGCGCCAGCGCGAATTGCCGCCAGGGTATTAGCCGTGGCCATGCCCAGGTCATCGTGGCAATGGGCGCTCAAGGTGACCTGCTCAATGCCTGGTACATGCGCACGTACATAATGGAAGAGCGCTTCGTACTCGCCCGGCGTGGTATAACCCACGGTATCAGGCACGTTAATAATACTTGCCCCGGCTTTGATCGCCACGTCAAATACCTGGCAGAGGAAGTCGCGGTCGCTGCGTGTAGCGTCCTCCGCCGAGAACTCCACGGTCGGGCAGTAAGCACGGGCGCGCGCTACCATGGTTTTCACGCGCTGCAAGGCCTCTTCGCGACTGGTGTTCAGCTTGTGCTGAAGATGGATATCTGAGGTAGCAAGAAAGACATGAATCACGGGACGCTCGGCCTCGCGAATGGCATCCCAAGCCGCGTCGATATCGCCTGCCGTGGCACGCGCAAGCGCGGCTACCGCGACCCCTTTCGTCCGGCGCGCGATCTCACGGACCGCGGCAAGATCATCAGGGGAGGCCGCGGGAAAGCCTGCCTCAATACAATCTACCCGAAGCGCAACGAGCTGCTCCGCTACTTGCAACTTCTCTTCAATTGTCATCGTTGCCCCTGGCGACTGTTCACCGTCACGCAGGGTGGTGTCGAAAATCTTTACTACCTCAGAAGCTTCCATGGTGTAGTGTCTCCCTTTCTTCAGCTCACTTCGCGAGGTCGTGCAGCAACCTTGCTGCTACCTCTTGGTCTCGACTTCCGCCTTTGGCCCCGCCTGTTGCTCAGACGCTTTCTCCTTCGAGGAGAGCCAGGGCATCATCGAGCGCAGCTCTTTGCCGACCTGCTCTAGCTGGGTCTCGCTGTTCCTACGGCGCATGGCCATAAAGGCGGGGCGGCCAGCCTGGTTCTCTTGAATCCAGCGTGTGGCAAAAGTGCCGTCCTGAATATCTTTCAACACATTCTTCATCTCAGCGCGCACCTGCTGATTAATCAGGCGGGGGCCGGTGATATAATCGCCGTACTCAGCAGTATCGCTGATGGAGTAGCGCATGTAGTTCATGCCACCTTCGTAGATCAGGTCGACGATGAGCTTCATCTCGTGCAGACACTCAAAATAGGCCGACTCTGGCTGGTAACCAGCCTCGACCAGGGTCTCAAAACCCGCGCGCATGAGTTCGGTAACACCGCCACACAGCACGGCCTGCTCGCCAAAGAGATCGGTCTCGGTCTCTTCCTTAAAGGTAGTATGCAGAACGCCCGCGCGCGTGCAGCCAATGGCGCGTGCATAGGCCAAGGTCAGTGCCTCTGCCTGTCCGCTTGCGTCCTGGAGGACCGCCCACAGACCGGGGATACCCGCACCATCAACATAGAGGCGACGTACCATGTGGCCTGGTCCTTTGGGAGCGACCATGGCAACATCGACATCGGCGGGGGGAACGATCTGGCCATAATGCAGGCTAAAGCCATGTGCGACCAGGATCATCTTGCCCGCGGCCAAGCCGGGACGAATGTCGCGCTCAAAGACTTCACGGTGATGCTGGTCAGGGATCAAGATCATGATCACATCCGCGTAGGCAGAGGCCTCAGCCGGAGTCATTACGCGCAGGCCCTCAGCCTCGGCCTTGGCACGACTCTTGCTCCCGCTGGGCAAGCCAATGACGACCTCACATCCGCTATCGCGCATATTGAGCGCATGCGCGTGGCCCTGGCTGCCATAACCAATAACAGCGATGCGTTTCTGCTGGATGAAATCGAGATTGGCGTCGGAATCGTAGTAAATAGTTGCTGGCATGATAGTGTTTCACTCCTCATTGGTAATTTCTATGTACCTGCCTATCGGAAACCTGAGCGCGAAGCGCTAGCCACGTGAGTGGCGCAATACCCCCGAATGGGGGTTGGTTTTCGTATAAAAAGGTAATGTGGGCTCTGTATGTCAATAAAGATAGAGGTCTGACTGCTGATCTCTCGTCAGAGACCAGGCGCGCGTGGCACCTAGTCGTTAGTGCCACGTGCCATCGTGACGCGTCCCGAACGGGCCACTTCACGAATGCCATATGGGTTCAACTGCGCAACGCATTTCTCGACCCTGGCTGTGCTGCCGCTGACCTCCAGGGTCATGGTCTCCGCAGCCACATCGACGACATGCGCACTAAAAAGTTGCGCGATCTCAAAGATTTCGGCCTTTTGCGCGGGCGTATAGGCGACTTTGATCAGCGCCAACTCACGCGAAATGGCCTCTTGCTCTGGAATGTTGATGACGTTGCGCACATCCAGGATTTTGCGCAGTTGCTCAACCAGATGCTCAACCGCCACTTCAGAGTCGTCAACGCTGACCGTGACGCGTACCACGTCATCAACCTCGCTACGACCCAGGACAAGCGTCTGCATATTCGCGCGTCGCCGCCGCATCAGACCGACCACCCGGTCTATGGCACCGGTACGATCCTGGACCAGGGCGATGAGCGTATGTGCCTGGACGGTTTCGCGTGCCTTCTCCGATTGGCCTGCACGCGCAGTAGAGCCGCTTGCTGAAAAATTAGACATTGGCGCAGCCAGCATCTTAGGCACTCCTTTCACTCTCTTCGATCATACTGGTGATAGCCGATCCAGGGGCAACCATGGGATAGACACAGGCCTCGGCTTCGATAATACACTCGACAATCACGGTTCCCGGTGTCTCAATGGCGCGTTGAATCGCGGCTGCGACCTCGTCCTTTTTTGTGACGCGGATACCTGTCACCCCATACGCCTCAGCCAGTTTGAGATAGTCTGGACCTGTGATGGGCGTCTCGGAATAGTTGCGTGAATGGAAGAATTGTTGCCACTGGCGCACCATGCCCAGGTAGCCATTATTCAAGATGACGACTTTAACAGGAACGCGCTCCTGCTGAAGTGTCGCCAGTTCCTGAATATTCATCTGGATGCCGCCATCACCGGCGATAGCCCACACCGAGTCGTCCGGCATACCCATCTTCACGCCTATCGCGGCGGGAAGGGCGAAGCCCATAGTACCAAGTCCGCCAGAGGTGATATGACTATTGGGGCGCGTCCAGGTGTAGTGGCGAGCCGTCCACATCTGGTTCTGTCCGACATCGGTAACGATAATGGCGTTGCCATCGGTCTGCTTGCGTATCTCCCCCAGGATGTCTATGGGACTGGGGAAGGCAGGATCCCACTGACCAGTACCGGTGCGCGACTCGCTCTCGTCCTGCCAGGAACGGATCTCGCGCCGCCACTCCTGGTGATCGGCGGGCTGAACCGCTTCTGCCAAAGCCTCCAGGGCGATACGTGCGTCTGCCACAATGGGTACAGTCGCGACTTTGACCTTGTGCATCTCCGAGGGATCGATATCAATGTGAATAATGCGCGCTTTAGGCGCAAACTCGGCCACCTTCCCGGTCACCCGGTCGTCGAAACGCAAACCGACACCAACGATGACATCAGCCTCGCCAATAGCGCGATTGGCGTGCGCCGGGCCGTGCATGCCTGGCATACCCAGGTGCAAAGGATGATCCTCTGGGAAGGCACTCTGCCCCAGAAGCGTGGTGATCACAGGTAAGTCAGCCTTCTCCGCAAAGGCCTTCAGCTCTTTGTAGGCGCTCGATAGGATGACACCATGACCTGCCATAATGAGAGGCTTCCGGGCGGAGGCGAGGAGTTCGATGGCCTGGACAATCAAATGAGGAGCCGGGCGCTCGGGCCGCTCCCGCTCTTCGCGTAGTTGCTCCTCTGAGGTTTGATATTGCGTGGGATTATACCAGCCCTTGCCCTGCTGAATATCCTTGGGAATATCTACCAGCACAGGACCAGGGCGCCCACTCCGCGCCACACGAAAGGCTTCGTGAATCGTAGGAGCGATCTCTTCGATGCGCTGAATCTGGTAGCTATGCTTGGTAATTGGCTGGGTGATGCCGATGACATCCGTCTCCTGGAAAGCGTCGCGCCCAATAAAGGTGCGAGCCACCTGACCGGTGATTGCCACCATAGGGGTTGAATCCATAAAGGCTGTCGCTAAGCCTGTGACCAGATTCGTCGCGCCTGGACCACTCGTGGCGGCACACACACCTACCTTGCCGGTCGCACGCGCATAGCCATCAGCAGCATGCGACGCCGCCTGTTCATGACGCACCAGTACATGATGTAAGGCGGGATAAGAGGACAGCGCATCATAGAAGGGCATAATAGCGCCACCGGGATAACCGTAGATAAAATCCACACCTTCGCGGACGAGTGCCTCACACACAATCTGGCTTCCGGTCAGCTCGCGTGCCCCGGCGTTTCGTTCGCGGGTGTTTCCTGCTTCCTGCATAATATTGGTCGCGATTGCCATAATTCCTCCGCAGCAGTTTTCAAAGATAACAAAAAGAGGGCCTCCACCAGGGAGGCCCTCATCAGGTTACCTTCTTTGGATTGGTCGCTTCGTTGCTCCCGTTAATCTCCCATTGCAATTCTCGTAGCTTGCTTCTTACTCTGCCCTACCAGACTCGCAAACCCGTTCAGTCTGGTAAGGCTGCTAAGGAGGAGTACAATAAGGCTAATAAGGCCAAGCAAGCTAAGCAAGAATACAACATTAATGGAGAATACGGAAGTCAGAAGGACCACAGCCAACAAAAAAACCGACGTGTAGATCACGTCGGTTTTAGAAGCAGTGCTCTTCTTCGCGTTCATTTGAGCGGCACACTGAGACGCAGCAGACATCGCTTCAGGCATACTGGACATACTACGAGCGTGGCATTTGTCAGCAAACATTGCTGACCGCATCTGCGCTGTGTATGTCGCTGCCATTATCTTCTCTCCGCTTCGTTTTTACAAAGTTTGTACATCTTTAGCAAGGCCATGCCTGCCAGTAGCAACGTCTCGTGTAACACTAACGCACACAGTAAAGCCACTGCGCATAGCAACCTCGCCAGCGCGTGTGACTTGTGTCGTTTACTTATTGTGGAGGATACCCTAACTACACAACTCTTGTCAACCCCCTTCCATGTCATTTCCAGGCCCCCCGCACAGTATAGACAGATTGCACAGTCTAAAGACCAATCATACAGATAGATTGCCCATAGCTAAAGATAGATACACAAAAATTTCACGATTCAGGCCATAGCTTCTTATCCTGATGGATAGCGCTAAAGGCGGAGGAGTTCGCAGCCTCGGCAGTTAGAGTACGTACAAAGTCTCGCGCTGCTGCCGAAGGTGGCTCATCATGCGCCGGGCATACCAGCGCGCTCTCGCGATACAAGGCTGGTCCATCACTCACACGCATGGAAACAAGGCTCCCAGTGCGCAGCTCCTCCTCTACTGAAGCACGCGTAAGGAATGCTATTCCAATGCCCTCTAACAGCAGATGACGTGCTACATTGAAAGGTACCTCCAGCATAGGCTGACCAGGAACGGCAACTTGTTGCATCAGCATATCAATAGACGCATTCCACTTTGCAAATAAGAAGGGTGAACCAGCACGCTGTAATTGTTCGATTGTTACCTCTTTCTGACTCGCTAATAGATGCGTCACCGGCAATATCAGGTCCAGGGATTCGCGTAGCCGCAAGAGGATGCGCAGATTATGATTATGAAAGGGATAGCCAATCAGCCCCAGCTTTACGATACCATCGATGAGCATCGCGATGATCTCATGGCTATGAGCGATATGCACAGCGAGGTCAACCTGCGGATGAGTACGATAAAAACTGGCAATGGCCGAACCCAGAAAGCTTCCCGAGAGCGACTGCATTGTCGCGAGTGTAACGCGTCCTCGCTGCCCCGATTGTGACAAGCGCGCCGTCTCTACGCCTTCAGCGAGAATCGCCAGGGCTTGCTGGGCATAGGGAAGAAAACTGGCTCCCCGCTCAGTTAAGGAAACCGAGCGCCCTCCTCGGCGAAAAAGCGCTCCGCCAACCGCTACTTCTAGGGCCTGGATACGGGCGCTAATTGTTGGTTGGGCAATATTAAGCGAACGGGCCGCTTTGCTAAAACTGCCCTCGCGTACAATGCGCTCAAAGGTAAGTAGCTGCTCATAATCCATCTTGCAAGCCCACTTCAGCCATAGAAAAATTCGATAGCAGGTATTATCGCTATCAGATTGAATAATATCATACGCGCGCACTATACTTTGCACATCACAATCAAGGATAGATATATTGCCATGCGTTTTCTTCGAGTCTTACGACTTCCTCACCTGGCTCTGCTCTGGTCGGGGCAGGTGCTCTCAGCAATGGGAGATTTCTTCTATCAAATCGCGATGCTCTGGCTAACCATCAAAATTGCTGGCAGTCAGGGAGGTATCTTCATTGCAGGCGTAGAAGCGGCGGCAGCGCTGCTATTCGGGATCGTAGGAGGCATTTATGCAGATCGCTGGAATCGCCGTTATACGATGCTCACAGTTGACATTCTGCGCGCCCTGGCTGTGGGCACACTTCCGCTCCTGGCACTCTACGGTCCACTTGCGCTCTGGGAACTTACACTCGTGGCGATACTGGTAGGCAGTCTGGGAGCCTTCTTTAACCCTGCCCTACAGGCAAGCCTTCCCGCCCTGGTCCCAGACAAAGTAATGCTCCAGGCCACAAATGGCCTGATGGATATCACGCGGCGCCTGGCACGTACATTTGGCCCCAGCCTGGCGGCACTGCTAATCACGTTTCTCTCGTTGAGCCAGTTTTTTACCATAGACGCCTTCAGCTTTCTCATTTCAGCGGGAGCCATCTTGCTTATGGGTCGTCACTTCGCCTGGAAAGCCTCAGAGGGCACGCAGCACAAAAACAAAGGCCTGGGCGGCCTTGTACTGGATATCCGAAAGGCACTCCAGGCCATTCGTGGGCATAAGCCTATCGCCTGGACTATCTTTGCCAGTGGTTTCATCTCAATGGCCTGGAGCGCAGGCTTCATCATCGGCATCCCGCTCTTCGCCTCACAGGTGCTCAAAGGGACAGTCAGCGCCTACGGCTTAATCGTTGCCGCCTACGGAGCGGGAAATGTCGTCAGCAATCTTCTTATTGGGAGTCTGCCCTTACAGCGCCCGGTGAGAATTATGCTGCTTGGGCGCCTCATCGTTGGCGGTGGTTTCATCCTGATGATCAGCCAGCCCAACCTGGCAATGGCTATGTTTGGCGCGGCCCTGGCGGCGACTGGTGGACCAATGGGAGACATTCCTTTGGCGATTATGATGCAGACCGAGCTGCCCTCACAGCATATTGGCAAGGTCTACAGCCTCTACGACATGATCTCCTCGCTGGGCAGTATTCTCGGCCCTATGCTGGCAGCTCTGCTCTATGCCTATCTCACTGTTCCCCAGGCCATTGCCATCTGCGGCCTCATCATCGCAGCCACCAGCGTAATGGGTTTTACGCGTCTCCGTGAAGCATGATGCGCTACATGTGGGCGCTCTAACGCTGAAACAAGCACTCTTGCAAACAGGTATACTGCGCGCCGCCACGTGAAAGCTCGCTTTTCATGACGTGCAGGCTTGTAATCGCGTACGCTTCGTTCGTGGTCAGGCTCTGTTGCTTGCTCTGTAACAAGGCTTGCAAGTCCTGTTGTACGACTGGATCAAGGGGTGTCTTGACACGCGCTAGCGTCAAGTGGGGCGAGAAGGGCCGCCGTTCCACTTCAAAGCGCCGCGCACGGAGTTCGCGATTCAGCGCCCGGTAGACACGCTCAAGTTTGCCCGTTGGCTCCTCAATCCCCATCCAGATGACGCGGGGAGCGTGAGGGGGACCAAAGGCCCCTAATTGCGTCAGACGGTAACTGAATGGTACTGCCTGCTGGGCGGCTTCCTGTGCGGCCTCAATCGCCTTCTCCAGGCGCTCGTCATCAAGCTCTCCCAGGAAGGCTAAGGTCAGGTGGATGCTCTCGGGATTGACCCAGCGAATGCCGGGAAAAGACAGCGCCACCTGTCGGATTACCTCCGACAAGTGGCGCTGCTGAGCATCATTCATTTCAAGGGCAATGAATGTTCGTGTCATGCTGTCCTGACAATCTTCTTATGCAGAAACCAACGCCACTGTCGTGGCTAGCGCTTCGCGCTCAGGTTTCTGTAAGGCACTATGCGGCGAACAACATCGAGTCTAGTTCAACACCGTCAATGGTCTCAACCTGGATCAGGTGCTCTGAGATCTCGATCAACTTCTCTTTCTTCTCGCGCAGGATGTCGAGGGCTGTAGCATAGGCCTGGTTGACCAGCACAGAGACCTCGGCGTCGATCTTGGCTGCGGTCTCGGCGCTAAATGGGCTTGTGCCATCGGCATCAGCCTTGAGCGCTACATTGCCCAGAGGCGTCATGCCAAATTCACAGACCATGCGCCGCGCGATACCGGTTACATACTCAATATCCTGGCTCGCACCGGTGGTGATATCACCGAAGATAATCTCTTCAGCGGCACGTCCACCCATGGCACCTGCCATCTTAGCAAGCAATTCCGAACGGCGCAAGAGGTAGCGATCCTCGGCAGGGGCCTGGACCGTGATACCCAGGGCCATGCCACGAGCGATGGCGGAAACCTTCTGCACGGGGTCCGCACCCGGGACCGAGCGCATAACGATGGCATGTCCAACCTCGTGGTACGCGATGATGGATTTCTCAGCCTCGGTGATCACACGGCTCTTTCGCTCAGGACCAGCCATCACACGCAGAATGGACTCATCAAGGTGGGGCTTCTGAATCTCGGTCAGACCATTACGTGCAGCGAGAAGAGCGGCCTCGTTCAAGAGGTTCGCCAGGTCGGCACCAGAGAAGCCAGCGGTCTGGCGTGCCAGGTCTTCCATCAGGACACCCTGCGCCATAGGCTTGCCCTTGGCATGCACATTCAGGATCGCCAGGCGGCCACGAATGTCAGGCTTATCAAGCATCACACGACGGTCGAAGCGGCCAGGACGCAGCAGCGCGGGATCAAGCACATCAGGGCGGTTCGTGGCAGCAATCACCACAATGTTGGTCTCTTTATCAAAGCCATCCATTTCAACAAGCAACTGGTTCAGGGTCTGCTCACGCTCATCATTGCCGGTCATACCTGAATTGGTACGCTGGCGCCCAACGGCGTCGATCTCGTCAATGAAGATGATACAGGGGGAATGGTCTTTGGCTTCTTTGAAGAGGTCGCGTACACGCGCCGCACCTACACCAACAAACATCTCAACAAACTCAGAACCGCTGACACTGTAGAAAGAGACTCCAGCCTCGCCGGCAACCGCTCGCGAAATAAGCGTTTTACCAGTGCCTGGAGCACCAACCAGCAAGACACCCTTCGGGGTACGCGCTCCCATCTGAGTAAAGCGGGCAGGATGCTTGAGGAATTCTACAATCTCTTGCAGCTCCATCTTGGCCTCTTCGACGCCAGCGACATCCTTGAAGAGGATCGACGGGCGAGACTCGCTAAAACGTTTCGCCTTCGAGCGCGCAAAGGGAGCTGCCTGACCACCCATACCACCACTGCGGCGCATGAAGAACACCATGGAACCAACAACCAGGAGAATCAACACCAGGGCCTCAAGTCCCTGCACCCACTGACCACTCTGCGGATCCTGAACATCAACCGTGACGCCATTTTGGGTAAAGAAAGGCGTGACAGGCTGACCCTCTTCTTTGACCGCGTGGATCTGTGTCCCATCAGCGGCTGTCGCGGTAACGTCATTGCCACTAAGCGAGACCGACTTCAGCTTATGCTGCTGCGCCATGGTCAATACGGCGCTAATCGGTTTCTCTTGGACGGTTGACGCACCAAAGCTAACACCAGCCAGGCGTGCCAGCGCCACTCCTAACAAGATAATACCGACAACAATTAACGAACCCGCCAGGCTATAACGCAAGATGGCATTCTTCTTTCGTGCTGCCTTCTGGGCTGAACTTTGTGGGTTTGATTTTCTCATTTCGCGGTTATTCTTTGGAGGCATTTCCATGCAGACGCTAGACCCTTCTATACTCTGTGATTGACTCTGTGATCGCTGTGATTACTGTGATTACTGTGCTTATTGTGCTTACTAAACGGGCTAAAAAACTACCAAAACTATCTAACGCCGGAATCGGCCGTATCTCTTTATATCAATTTGTCGCTAGTATAACGTATAAGAATTTGTTTAGCAAGGTGAAGAAACACTTAGAAACCTTAGAATTATTAGAAAACAAAACTAGATTCCCATCATATACGCTTGCTCTAGCGGCAATTGAAGAGTTTATGTTTCTTCATTCTTCTCTGCGTATCATTGGTACCGAAGTACTATACACATTTGTCCGAAAAAATGCGAAGATTTAGGCAACGCTGCCAAAAGAGCGCCGCATTCCAAATATAGTGCGGCTCCTGACCCGGAAACCGTTCTCGATGCGCCTTATGGTTGCACACGCAATTTTGCATCTTCATCGATGGCACAGAGACCGTTCAAGCATAGGCACTCCTGCTCGCATCTTGTAGCAGACATGTGTGCTTGCTTAACGTCTCTACCATATATTCTCGGCATGCTCAATTTGTTTCTACAAAGGAGTATTCAATGAGTCATACCGCACCCGGTACCGGCATCAACCGCTGGACCATCGCCATCACAGCCTTTTGTATGCAGTTAGCGTTAGGAGCAGTCTATGCCTGGAGCGTCTTCCTCAAGCCTGTAATCAGTCTCTACAAGGTCTCACAAGCCCAGGCCAATCTGACCTTCAGCATCACCCTCCTGGCCCTGGGTATTACCGCCGGTTTTGGTGGCTATTTGAATAGCCGTTTTGGGCCACGTGCCATCGCAACAGTGGGAGGAATTCTGTATGGCATAGGTGTTCTACTCGCGGCGTTTGCATCGCCAAATATCTATCTACTCTATCTCACCTACGGTATTATCGGTGGTATTGGTCTGGGTCTGGGCTATATCGTGGCGCTCGCGATGCTCATCAAGTGGTTCCCTGATCGGCGGGGCTTTATTACAGGGCTGGCGGTCGCGGGCTTTGGCGCGGGGGCCGCACTGACTGGCCCCATCGCCGCGAACCTCTTGCTTCCAGCGTATAAACTCAACACGACTTTTATCATTCTGGGCATCGCCTACTGTATCATCGTGGTTGTAGCAGCACAGTTCTTTCGTACCGCCCCTGAGGGTTACGCTCCCGCCGGTTGGACTCCCACATTGAAACAACAGGAAGAGGGAAGCGCCCGCAACTATCCCCTGGGCGAGGCCCTGCGCTCGCCACGCTGGTACTTGCTCTGGCTCATTCTCGCCCTCAATGTGACCGCGGGAGCAGCGCTCATATCCGTAGCCTCTCCCCTGGCACAGAAGTTTACTGGCGTGAGCGCGGGCGTGGCCTCGACCCTGGTGATTACCATCTCGATCTTTAATGGCGCGGGACGTCTCTTCTGGGGCTGGCTCTCCGACGCACTTGGGCGCCCATATACCTTCCTGGTTATCTTCCTGGTCCAGGTCCTGGCCTTCCTGGCGACGCCCTTTATCGGGGCCATCGCGCTCCTGTTTATCCCGGCCTCGCTCATCGGTCTCTGCTATGGTGGAGGCTTCGGCACCATGCCCGCCTTCGCGGCGGACTTCTTTGGCTCGAAAAATTCGGGCACGATCTATGGCGCGATGTTGACCGCCTGGAGCGCGGGCGGCATCGTTGGGCCATTACTGATTGCCAGTATTGACTATAAGACGACACTCTTTATCCTGGCGGGGCTGATGCTTGTCAGTTGCGCCTTGCCACTACTGGCTCAGATGCTGGCACGTCGCCAGGCTCAGGAAGTCGCCGCGAGTGCTGGCAACTAGCAAACACAAGCATTCAGGTGACTTTTTCCTGGTTACGAAACCAGAGCTATGTTACAATCTGTATAGAAAGAACATAGCTCTGGTTATACACCGTTTTCATCACGCTTCTTTCACACGCTATCCACTGGCAGCAGCTTTGCGCTTTTCAAAGGATGATTGAGATGGATGAACATACTTCTCTGCCAAAGACGGTGCGATCCGCCTTTACCGAGCTTCTGCAAGTTGGCGCAAATACAAAGTCCTTTAGCAAGGAGAGCCTGAGCAAGGCTTCACGTATCCGCGACGCCAAGCTTGTCCATAGTGTCTGCCCCTACTGTGCAGTCGGCTGTGGCTTAAATGTATATGTCAAAGACGGCAAGGTTGTTGATATCGAGGGCAACCCCGAGAGTCCCATCAATCATGGCACGCTCTGCC
The DNA here is from genome assembly GCF_016587395.1 of Ktedonobacter sp. SOSP1-52. Taxonomy (NCBI): domain Bacteria; kingdom Bacillati; phylum Chloroflexota; class Ktedonobacteria; order Ktedonobacterales; family Ktedonobacteraceae; genus Ktedonobacter; species Ktedonobacter sp. SOSP1-52. The sequence continues at coordinate 905,677 of NZ_BNJH01000003.1, read as the reverse complement.
CCAAGGGTTCAGCAACCTTCCAATACACAATTAACCCTAGTCGCTTAACCAAGGTCCTTCACCGCACACCCTACAGCGATCACTGGGAAGAGGTCTCCCTCGACTGGGCTATGGAGCGCATCGCGCAACTGGTCAAGCAGACGCGCGATGAGACCTTTGTCGAGCACCTCGATGATGGGCACGAGGTCAATCATACCCAGGGGATCGCCTCTCTGGGTGGGGCAACGCTGGATGTTGAAGAGAATTATCTGATCAAGAAGCTCCTCTCCGGCGGCCTGGGCATTGTCTCAATTGAGAACCAGGCCCGTATATGACACAGCTCGACTGTGCCCGGTCTGGGTACAACATATGGGCGTGGCGGTGCCACGTCATTCCCGCAGAACCTCGTTGAGAGCGACTGCATCTTAATCATGGGCAGCAATATGGCGGAGGCTCATCCGGTGGCATTCGCCAATGTAGTCAAAGCCAAGGAACGTGGTACGACGGTCATTCATATCGACCCGCACTATTCGCGCACCTCGGCCCTGGCCAACCTGCACCTCCCCATTCGCGCGGGCAGCGATATCGTCTTCCTGGGCGCGCTGATTCGTCATGTGCTCGAAAGTGAGTCGTACTTCAAGGAATATGTGCAGCACTATACCAATGCAGCCATGCTGGTACGCGAGGACTTTCAAGATACGGAAGAGCTTGATGGGCTCTTCTCTGGTTATGACACTGAGAGTGGGACCTACACCAGCCAGAAATCCTGGGACTACCAACGCGATGAGCATGGCAAGCCCCTACAAGATCCCACACTTGCACATCCCAATTGCGTCTTCCAGGTAATGCGTCGCCACTTCGCGCGCTATACTCCTGAGATGGTTGAAGAGGTCTGCGGCGTTCCCCGTGAGCAGTGGCTCCAGGTGGCCCAGACACTCATTCACAACTCTGGCCGTGAGCGCACAACGGCACTCTGCTACGCGGTCGGCTGGACACAGCAATCCAAGGGTGTGCAGATCATTCGCTCGGCGGCCATCCTGCAACTCCTGCTGGGCAATATCGGGCGTCCCGGAGGTGGCATTCTAGCCCTGCGCGGGCATGCCTCTATCCAGGGTTCGACCGACGTCCCGACACTTTATGACCTGTTGGCAGGCTATATGCCTCAGCCAGCGGCCATGTCTCAAACACAGACCTCTGAACGCCTGGAAGGCGCTCAGCCGAGTACGGCGCATGTGCCAGCCCAGAATACGCTGGAGGAGTATATTGCCACCTCTGGGCAGAAGACAGGCTGGTGGGTCAACTTCCCGGCCTATATCAAGAGCCTGCTCACTGCCTGGTATGGCGAGGAGACCGTCCTTGATCAAGAGAGCGATAGCGGCTATCGCTACCTCCCCAAGATTACTGGCGACCACTCGCACCTGGCCACGACCTATGCCATGCTGGATGGGAAGGTCAAGGGCTATATCCTCTTTGGTCAGAATCCAGCCGCGGGCAGCACCAATGCACGCCTGCAACGTAAAGCCTTGCAGCAACTTGACTGGATGGTCGTGCGCGATCTGTACGAGGTGGAGAGCGCCGCTTTCTGGTATAAGGGTCCCGGGCCGGTAGATCCCACGCAGATCAAGACCGAGGTCTTCTTACTGCCTGCCGCCGCCTCTACCGAGAAGGAAGGCTCCTTTACTAATACCCAACGCCTGATGCAGTGGCGCGATAAGGCCGTTGATCCTCCTGGGGATGCGCGCTCGGATCTCTGGTTTGCCTATCACCTGGGTAAGCGCCTCAGAGAACTCTATGCCGAAAGCCAGGAGGCCAGAGATCGTGGCCTGCAAGCGCTCCTCTGGAACTATGAGCGTGAAGAGCCCGAGCCAGGCTCGAACATCCTTGATGAACCCGATGCCCGGCTCGTCTTAAAAGAGATCAACGGCTACTACGTGCGTAAGCCCGCCAAAGAAGGGGAGCTTGTCAATGAGCGCGCATATACGCTGCACGACGCGCCTCACGTGCCCAATTTTGTGGCGCTCAAGGCCGATGGAAGCACGGCCTGTGGCTCCTGGATCTATAGTGGCGTTTATCCCGAGCCAGGGAGGAACCGCGCGGCCTCCCGCACACCTGGCGGTCCCACCAACCTGGAATGGGGCTTTGCCTGGCCTGCCAACCGCCGTATTCTCTATAACCGTGCCTCGGCTGATCCCCAGGGGCGTCCCTGGTCGGAACGGAAGAAGTACATCTGGTGGGACAAAGAGAAGCAGCAATGGACTGGCTATGATATCCCCGACTTTCCTGTGAACAAGCGGCCAGACTATGTTCCGGCCCCTGACGCCACGGGGATGGATGCCATTGCCGGTAGTGATCCCTTTATCATGAAGCCTGATGGGCGAGGCTGGCTCTTCGCCCCCTCTGGCCTCAAGGATGGACCACTGCCCACACATTACGAGGCTATTGAGTCGCCCGTGCATAATAAACTCTACAAGCAGCAGAGTAACCCGACCGCCAAGTACTTCAAGGGTCTCCCTGGCAACCCGCTCGCGGCAGTCGGCGATGAGCGCTATCCCATCGTGATTACGACCTATCGCCTAACTGAGCACCATGTCAGCGGTCCCATGACGCGCTGGATGCCCTGGCTTAACGCACTTCAGCCCACGCTCTTCGCGGAACTCAGCCCTGAACTGGCTGCTGAACGCGGCGTCAAGCATGGCGAATGGCTGGTCGTCAGTACGCCACGCGGCGAGATCGAGGCCCGCGCCATGGTGACACGCCGAATGCGCCCCCTGCGCATCCAGGGACGCCAGATTCACCAGATTGGCCTGCCCTTCCACTGGGGCTTCCAGGGTAAGAGCACAGGCAGCATCACCAATGACCTGGCTCATATGGTGCTTGAACCCAATGTGAGTATTGAAGAGGCCAAGGCGTTTACCTGTAATATTCGCCCGGGACGCCTCCCAGGAGAGGAGGAATCGAATGGCCGTTGAAACCACACCCAACACAACACAGGTCCAACCCACCGTTGCTAAACGACGGTCGGGGGCGCCTGTGCTCTTAAATATGTTCAAACTACTTCATAAGGAGACACCGCCACCACAGCAAGCAACGATGGGCTTTTTTACCGATACCAGTATCTGTATCGGGTGTAAAGCCTGCGAGGTGGCCTGCCGCCAGTGGAACCAGTTAACGCCGCCTCCAGCTCAGTGGAGCGGCTCCAGCTACGATAACACGACGCACCTTGGCGCACATACCTGGCGCCATGTGCAGTTTATCGAGCAAATCGACCGCGTTGCCCCCCCCAGCAATGGCCATGCTGGACGCCCTGTCCCAGAGCTTCCACTCTTTGAGGTACAGACACTCGAAGATAAAATCGCTGCAGCAAAGTTCGAAGGTATCCTGCCTGAGGCTCCACCCGGAACGGCGCTGCCCTTCTTCAATAATGAGCGCTGGCTTATGCGTAGCGATGTCTGCAAGCACTGCGCCAACGCTCCCTGCCAGGAGGCCTGTCCCACGGGTGCAATCATCCGTACCGAGTTCGATACCGTCTATGTGCAGCAGGATATCTGCAATGGCTGTGGCTACTGTACGGTTGCCTGCCCCTTCGGCGTGATCGCGCGCGATGATGGAGGAAGCCATACCGCCCATAAATGCACCCTCTGCTATGACCGCCTGAAAGACGATATGGAGCCCGCCTGCGCCAAGGCCTGCCCCACTGACTCTATCACCTTTGGCGAGGTCGAGCAGCTCAAGGAGCGTGCGCGTGAGCGCCTGGGCTTCCTACAGAAGCACGGGGTCAAGGAGGCACTCCTCTACGGCGTCGATGACCAGATCCTTGATGGTGGCCTCAATTCCTTCTTCTTACTTTTAGAAGAGCCTGAGGTCTATAACCTGCCTCGCAATCCCGCGCGACCCATGAATAATGTGCCAGTCGCGTCTCTCTGGTCGATTCTGGCCGCGCTCGTGCTGGGCCTGGCGAGTATGCTCTTCTTTCAGCAAAGAGATGAGCGATAGAGCCCCAGGAGAAAGAAAGTGAACGATACAGACACGCTCTTCGAGCGCCTGGCCACGCTGACGACCGGGTATGAGCCTGATCCAGTTAAAGAGAGCCAGGAACCAACCTACTATGACTATCCGGTGCTCACGAAATCCTTCTGGAGTACCGAGATTATCTGGTACTTCTTCTTTGGAGGTCTCGCGGCTGGCTGCTATACCCTCGCCAGCATCGCTGCGCTTTTTGGTAGCAAAGAAGATCGCGTGGTGGTACGCACAGGCTACTACCTCGCGCTGCTGGCCCTGCTGCCCTGTCCACCACTTCTAATTAAAGACCTGGGACGCCCGGAGCGCTTCTTACATATGCTGCGCGTCTTCAAAGTCAAGTCACCCATGTCCATGGGGACCTGGTGCCTGCTTGGCTTCTCCCTCTTTAGCGGTATAACCGCGACCATCCAGGCCGCACGCGATGGCCTGCTTGGCAAGTGGTGGGGGGCGCGTGCGCTCGCGGCCCTGCCCCAGAAGCTGCTCGCGCTTCCTGGTATCGCTCTGGCCTTCTTCCTGGGAAGCTACTCGGGCGTCCTGCTTACGGCTACCAGCATTCCCCTCTGGTCACGTGATAAGCGCCTGGGGGCAATCTTCCTCACCTCCGCCCTCTCCACCAGTTCGGCCCTGATCTCGCTTATCTTGCGCGTCATAGGCGCGCCTACGCGGACTCTGCATAAACTGGAAAAGATTGAGTGGGTGGCTATGAGCCTGGAGGCTCTGGAGATCTTTAGCTTCTTACGCGGTTCTGGTCGGGCCGCACGCCCTCTCGTCGGCACTGGTCCCCAAGAGCAAGGGCGGCATTTCTGGAGCTTTATGATAGGTGGTGGCCTGGTGCTCCCCTGGCTTCTGCAATCGCTCACGCTGCTGGGTGGAAAGAAACTACGGCGCACGCGGGCGCGTGGTGGCAAGGGTCTACTCATCTCGCTGCTCGTGCTGATAGGTGGCTATTTCCTGCGCCGCACCATCGTCGAGGCTGGACGCACCTCAAGCGTCGATGCTCACACCACTCTCTGGAACGCGCGCCGCTGACCCTGGAAGCAGAACCAGGAGCGCCCATTCTGTCTCCTTTCGCGCTCCTGGCGGCTTTTCCTTCTCCTCCCCATTTTGTCTATGTAGCCCTTCCTGGTACCAGACGGTAGAAAACAATTCAACTTTTTTCGCGCACTTTCGTAAGCTACTACAGAGAGATCTGAATGTCTACGAAGCAAGAGTATTTTCGTGGCTGAGAAAGGGCTTTATATTCTATGGCGGAGTCACAGGACACTGGCAGCACTGAGCAGAATCGTGCTCCCCAAACCACTACAACAACCAAGCTTCCAAAAGAACAAGAACATACAACCGCACAGGCAACCACTACTCGCGGGACAACGCGGCCCCTTGATGCGCAAGAGGTCACTGAAGCGAGCAGTGATGCGCTCCAGCTCACAGTGATTGAGGGTCTCCAGGTTGGGCGAGGTGTCGCACGCATCGATCCATCGCAAATTGCGCGCCTGGGCTGTAAACCCGGCGATATCGTGATGATTACCGGGTCACGCACGACCGCGGCCAAGGTCGTCCCCAGCGCGCTCACTGATCGCGGCCAGCCCACCATCCAGATGGATAGCCAGGTACGACAGAATAGCGCCTCTGGCCTGGGCGAGCGCGTGACGGTTCGCAAGGCCAAAGTACGCGATGCGGAGAAGATCACGCTCCTCCCACTAAGCGCGGGAACGCCAATCCAGGAGAGCGATCTGCAATACATCGCCCGCTACCTGGTCGGACTCCCTGTCACTATTGGCGATCTGCTGCGCATTGGCATGCCGGGAACCTCGCCACGCGAGTTCCTGATTATCAACACCTCGCCAGCCACACCCGCCTATGCGCTGCGCAAACGCACCACCAGCGAGTTGCCCCCGATTGATCCACCTCAGCCAACAGCTGATGTTGAGGCCGTTCTGGTCCAACCGGGGACACTGGTACGAGCACAGTCACGAGGCGCAACCAATCATGGTCCAGGGATTATCAGTTACGAGGATATTGGCGGCTTAGGCAAAGAGCTCCAGCGCATTCGCGAGATGATTGAGCTGCCCCTCAAGTATCCTGCCGTTTTTGATCGCCTTGGTGTCGAGCCTCCCAAGGGTGTCTTGCTCTATGGCCCTCCCGGAACCGGCAAAACCTTGATCGCGCGTGTCGTCGCCGCCGAGACCAATGCCGCCTTCTTCGTCATTAATGGGCCTGAAATTATCAATAAGTTCTATGGAGAGAGCGAATCGCGCCTGCGTTCAGTCTTCCAGGAGGCCCAGCGCCAGGCTCCCAGCATTATCTTCATCGATGAACTTGATGCCCTGGCGCCTAAACGTGCCGAGAGCGGCGGCGAGGTCGAACGGCGCATCGTGGGGCAGTTGTTGGCCCTGATGGATGGTCTAGCCTCTCGCGGCCAGATCGTGCTTATTGGCGCGACCAACCAGCCCAATGCCCTGGATCCCGCCATCCGCCGCCCTGGTCGTTTTGACCGCGAGATCGCCCTGCGCGTTCCCGACGTACGCGGGCGCACAGAGATCCTGAGCATCCACAGCCGGGATGCCGCCATGGCCAACGACATCGACTTTGCGCGCCTGGCACAACTGACGCCGGGCTTTGTAGGTGCCGACCTGGAGGCGCTCTGCCGCGAGGCCGCCATGATTGCCTTGCGACGTGTGCTCCCACATATCGATTACCAGCGGGGCTATATTCCCTATGAGACCCTGATCAACATGAGTATTACCATGGCTGACTTCCAGGCCGCGCTCCGCGAGATCGAACCCTCGACCACGCGCGAGGTCTATGTCGAAGTCAGCGAAACATCATGGGATGATATCGGTGGCCTGGAGGATATTAAAAAGAACCTGACCGAGGGGGTCGAGTGGCCCCTGCGCTATCCCGACATCTATGCCAATGCCAAGGTCGAGCCACCACGCGGCGTCTTGCTCGCGGGCCCTCCTGGATCGGGTAAAACCTTGATCGCTCGGGCACTTGCCAATCAATGTGAGGCCAGTTTTATCTCCATCAAGGGGCCAGAACTGCTCTCGAAGTGGGTTGGTGAATCGGAGAAAGGCGTACGCGAGGTCTTCAGGCGCGCGAAACAGGCCGCGCCCTGCCTGGTCTTCTTCGACGAGATCGATGCCCTCGCACCCCGCCGTGGCAGCGGCATGGATGGCAACGTCGGCGACCGCCTGATCGCCCAGCTACTCACCGAAATGGATGGTATTGAAGGACGCGAAGGCGTCATCGTCCTGGCAGCAACCAACCGCCCGGAACTCATCGATCCCGCGATCCTACGCCCGGGACGCTTTGACCTGGTCGTTGAACTGCGCTATCCCAACGAAGACGAGCGTCGCATGATCTTTGATGTGCATCTGCGCGGTCGACCCATTGCCTCTGACGTGACCAGCGAAGAGTTGGCGCGTCTCACCGATGGACGTAGTGGTGCGGATATCGAGGCCATCTGTCGGCGTGCGGCCCTCCTCGCCCTGCGCGAATGGATCACGCCCCAACTCAATACGCTGCAACCAGCGGCTGTTCCAGCTCAAGCAACGGCGACGGCCGATGTCACAGATGCACTACACGCAACCTCTGCCAGCTCTACTAGCGTGGCCCTGCTTCCCACCCAGGATACTACCCAGTTCCAGATTCGCGCCGAGCACTTTGCCCGCGCGATTGATGAGCAGCGCGATCGCTATGATGTTCAGGAAGAGGCCGAGGAGAAACACACCAAGCTTGAGAAGGGACGCGAACGCCTTCTTGAGATGGCCGCGGGCCAGGACCAGCTCTCAAACCTGCCAGCCCTATCAGGCGCAGGCACATCCCTACTAGCCCTGCGAAACCCCATCTTCTGGGTGCTCTCCCTTCTGCTCATCCTGGTCATCGTCGCCGTCGTACTCCTACTACACGTCACCGGACTCTTCTAGCGAGGCTTCCAGAAGCATGTAGCAGAACAACTTTCGCCCAGGTTAAAGAATGGAACGCGGGATGGCAGCCTCCGGCTGCCATCCCGCGTTCCATTCTTTAACCTGGGCGAGGGACGCAGGCGCGAGAAGCCATGTGCGCCAATTGCATTAACATTACATTAAAACAGTAGGATTTATAGCCTCATCAAAAGAATAATCTCAACATTTTTCATTGTGCATCTATCAATGTTTCTATAGCATAATTTGAAAAAAGCCAGAAGAGACTAAAAGGCTGTGTATAAGCCAGAAAGCGGCTCAAGCATTGTAAGTACCATACACTTACAATATATAGGCAACTATGCTATAATAAAAAAGGAGAGCGTTTTTTTTCAACAGGTGAAGGGAGCGAACAGTGTCATACTTACCTGACAACTCCTCTTCCATCTCTCGTGAGCAAATTACTGAGGCATTCCTGAAGGCCATCAGCCTGATTGACAAGCGGGTCTATCCCTATCTGGGGAGAGCGACCACGCGCGTGCTGGTTCAGGGAGCTGCCAAAAGAGTTATGGATAAACATCCCTTCCTTGGGTGCCTTATTAAACGGCCTTATACCGATATTCATCCATCTGCCATCCAGGAAGAACTCTCAGGCGTCACTCCAACCGAGCTCGTTAACGGTCTCAATGACCTTCTTGACGAATGCTTCGCTGGCTTACGAGAATTGACAGGAGACCTTATTGTGCCACACCTGCACGAGGAAGTAACCCAGCAACTACGGCAACTCTAGTAGCAGCAAGGAAAGAGCATGGAGAGCAGCGTGCAATCGGAAATGCAATCCCAGGCAGGCGCGATTCGCTCTTCCACTGGACAGAACGCGGATCGCCTGGTTCATATCCGTGAAGAGATAGTATATCTCAATACTATCGGAAAGCGCTTCGTTGCGGCGTTTGATCGCTTTCAAGTCCACCGTGCCCTGCTTGCGGCCCTACAAGAGATCTATAGTTTCACTGCCTGCTGTATCTTGCTCAAAGGTCCTCCCAACCAGCTCTTCATTATCCCATCCTATCCCTTGAGCACACCCTTGCTCGAAGCCATGATTCACCGGATTACCAGCGCTGCTCATGTCATGGATTTTCCCCACATCGATGAGAAACAGCTCGCGGCAACCGCCTACCTGGATGCCCCGATGAACTGGCACAACCTCGTGCGCGAAAAGGCAGCTCAGGAGAGACCGTCGGCTCTTGCCTCAACATCCCTTTAACGGTCGAAAGCCACATCATCGGACTACTTAGCCTCTTTGATGAACAGCCCGGCGCCTTCGACACCAACCTGCTCCAGCTTACCGCGATGATCGCCGATTATGCCGCTATCGCACTGGAGAATGTGCGTCTACGCGAACGGGAGAATGCACTCTGGCGACAGGCAGAGCTTGAGCGCCAGCGCCTGGAACTGGTAATTCGCAGTATGGCTGAAGGCCTGCTGATCACCGATGCAGAAGGGGCGGTTACCTCCCTCAATCAGTCCGCCAGGCATATGCTTGGGCAGGCGAATGTCCATTTTCAACTCAACATCCCCTTGCACGAACTGGCTAAAGAAAACGCCGTTCCCTGGCTCGAACGCCTGGCAGATACCGCTCAAGAAGCCCTGCAAGGGAAAACGGTGACGAATCAAGAACTCTTTATTGGCGAAGGTGACGAAACCGTACCATTGACGCTCCATGTGAGCGCCGCACCACTCTATGCCGCAGATGATGTTACTTCTCCTCCGATAGGGATTGTGGCCGTGCTCAACGATGTGACCTCGATGAAACAGGTTGAACGCCTGAAAGATGAGTTTGTCTCCGTCGTCTCACATGAGCTACGCACCCCGCTAACAGCGATCAAAGGCTATACGCAACACCTGGTACGACGCGTTGAACGACGCCTGCGCAAGCTACGTGGCACGCCCCCACAACTCAATCCTCTGCCCACACCCGAGCCACCTGAGAGCTATGACTTGCGCAGCCTGAACATCATTCAGAGCCAGACAGAGCACCTGGAACGCCTGGTCAATGATCTGCTGGATCTCTCACAACTTCAATGGGGCCAGCTACAACTACAATACGAAGAGTTTTACCTGACCGACCTGCTCAATGAATATGTCCGTACTATCCAGGATAGCGCCGAGCAACATACACTCTACCTGGACATTCAGACACGTGATACACGTATCATTGCTGACCGCAAGCGGATTGGACAGGTCATTGGCAATATTCTGGATAACGCGATCAAGTACTCCCCCAATGGAGGAAAGGTTACCGTACGCCTGCAAAGACAGCAAGGGGAGTTCCTGGTGAGTATCATTGATGAGGGTATTGGGGTTAGTCTCGAGCACTATGACCACATCTTCGAACGCTTCTACCGCGTCCACAACACCTCAACCCAACAATATTCGGGCATTGGGCTGGGTCTCTTTGTAACCAAGGAAATTATTACGCGTCATGGGGGCGTATCTGGTTTACGAATAATCAACACATTGGCACAACCTTCTACTTTACCCTGCCACCAACCGCGCGCACGGCTTCACATGAACTGCGCAACCACTAGAGAGCGTAGGGTCCATGCTGGTATGGACTTGAGGCCCACTCTTCTCGTTGGCGTGCTCGCAAACCAATAAACCACTACCCTCACCAGAATTGCGGCAAGGGAGCCCTCGGCTTGAGCCGTAGGGAGAAATTGCCGCGAATGCCACAGGCACAATTGGACACTACTACCGTTTAGTGGTAAAATGGGTGTATGCAGATACAAAGAACCGTTCCCATTGTCATCGAGCCTGACAGCGACCTTGAGCACACTATTGATGTGTTTCGGGAGGTGCAACAAGCCCTCTCTGAACCGTGTTTCAATGGTGGGAAACCTCTTGGTGCTCTCGCGTTGCAACGGGCGTGTTACCATCAGGTGAAAGGTTCGCTCTCGGCACAAATGACGATCTCTGCTATTCGTCTTGTCTCCGCCGCCTATGCCAGCGCCAAATCCAACAAGAAACCTGCACAACGCCCCTTTCTCTTCAAGAAGGCTCGTGCGTTGTTCCTGGTCGGAAAGCGTGGGCGTGACGCTGACTTTCGCAAAGATGGCACCCTCTCTCTCTGGACGGTAGCAGGACGGAAACACCTCACGTATACGCTCCCTCAAGACTTTGAGACGACCTTTATGAAAGCCATTGAGATTGATAGCCTCATCGTTATCAAGCGCAATGGCAAGCTCATTGGGCGTGTGACGCTTACCCTTGACGCCCCAGAGCCTCAAGGGATTCTCCCGGTAGGCATTGACCTTAATGAAACCAATGCCCTTGTCGCCGTTGACCCCGATGGGCGCACCCTCTTTGTGAGTGGGAAAGACGTCAAAGTCAAGAATCGACGTACCGCTAAGACTCGCGCTCGCCTCCAGCGCAAACATGCGACCCGTAAGGCAGAGAAGAAGGATACACGCAGTATTCGGCGTCTTCTCAAACGGTTAGGTCGCACACAACGCAATCGTACCCGCACCTTTGCCCAACAAACAGCCAGGCAACTGATAGCCTTTGCCCCTGAGAATGCCGTGCTCGTCTTTGAGGACTTGCATATGCCTCAACCAGAGAAGAACAAGCTCAAAGGCAAGGCACTTCGACGTCGAATGTCGCTGTGGCAACGGCGCCTCATTCGCACCTGTGTGGAGAACAAAGCCCAGGAATGTGGACTGACCGTCACCCAGGTGAACCCTGCCTACACGAGTAAGAATTGTTCTCGTTGTGGCTTGCGTGGGATGCGCAAACGTCATGCCTTCTCCTGCCCTCACTGTGGCCACACGGACCATGCTGATGTGAATGCGGCGGTAAACATTCGCAACCGCTTTACTGCCTTTCGGGGTAGTGGGCTGCTGTCAATCAGCCCTGAAGCCCAGTCCTAGGATGTGGGCAAGCCCTTGCATACATGTATGGGGTTATTGACTAAAAAGCTTTCAATAAATCAGCGGGAGACGAGCCAAAGTGGTCATTGACATACGAGTGACCATAGGGTGTGAAATGAATGCTGGCCCAGGTGGACCGTAAGATCTGGATATTGCGCAGAATACGTGCTTCGCCCCAAAGTGGATAGAGCAAATCGCGCAAGGCAAGCACAACATCGCTCGTGCTACTAACAAGCACGCCGCAACAGACCACCAGTCCGATAAACAGAGGATGGTGAGGTACAATAAACGGACTGAGAGGGGTAAAGAAGCCAATGTAGAGCACACTTCCAGAGACCAGCGCCGGGACAAGCGCGTTTAACCAGGTGAAGAACACGGAAGGCTTGTGCAAGACCATAAAGGAGACGCCAAGTGGTCCGATTGCCCACCCAATCACGGGCTCCCGCCGAAGTAAAAGCACCAGGAGATGTGCTAAGCGGAAAGAGATTATCCAGAAGACGACAAGCAGGACGGCTCCCAGCGGATATACCACCTGGAGGTGCAGGACATTCATAAGCATAACTGCTAATGCTGGCATAGCATACCCTCGCCCAAAACACGGTCAGAAAGTCCTCGTATGAAGACAAGAACCCGCCGAAACCAGTAGTGTGTATCTATTATTATAAGCTATAAATTTGAGGGAAGCAATTGCAACAGCCCAAAAAGGATAGGAAAACAAGAATATAGCTCACAAAAAGAGGTAAAAACATTGTTAGGGAAAATGTGGGAGAGCGTAACCACGCAAAGAAGAGCAAGCAAGAGAAGAAGAGGTAAATTAGTTGCGGAAGGGGATTTAAAAATGGGCGCTACTGGGATCGAACCAGTGACCTCTTCGGTGTGAACGAAGCGCTCTCCCGCTGAGCTAAGCGCCCTAACTGCTGACGTCGTCATAGTAACATCTATGCAGCTATTTGTCAAGCAATTTTTGTCTTCAATTTACCACCCTCACGCTCCCCAATTGCCTCAGCTTGTGGAGGCACCTATGCTCAAAAGAGAGAGCTAATCTTATGACCACATAAGCAGAGGGGGCCGTTTATGTCACGCATGTCCGCCGGGCGAGGAGTGAGCAAATGGCTGATCAGTACAATACTTGTGCCTGCATTGATCCTTGTTGTTCGTCGCCAGCTCGAACGTTTCGTCCAACGGCATATCTAATCCGTACGCCACGGTGGCTGAGCCTGGTGCTTTTGTATGATATACTGAGGGGCAGAAGTAATTTCTTGTTCTTTGGAGATATCATCTATGGAAGAAAAGACCTCAACCACAAATAAAGTGGCAATGGAGCCAGCTAAAGAGCAACAAAAGGTTTCATCGACGCCAGAAATCGCCGGGAATGAGCCTCGCAAGGCCTATGGAACCGCCAAGACCGAGAATTTGCAGGATTCGGGACTCTGGCGCATCCTCTTGCCAGGCTTTGTCGCCGCGTGCTGCATACTCTTGTTCATTATCCCGATCGGCATTCTCGCCCCGCTCATCTGGCAAGCCATCGATCCGTCCTCGCCAACGGGGCCTCATGGACTCAATCTCATCTGGCTCTGGATTGGCATGGCTGTGATTGAATTGACGATTGCAATTGTCATTTTCCTTGGCTTCCGCAGAATATTTTTTACGCAAGCGGGCAATTATAGTCGTTAAGCCATTCCTCTTTCCTTCATCTCAGCTCGCCTTAAGAAGAAGATATCAGAGTGGCGTATGGACCACGGCCCATACGCCACTCTGATATCTTCAAGTGCCGCAGGCACAAACTATCAAGCCTGAAGAAAACCATGTGAGTAGCTCTACTCGAATGAGCGGCCCATCAAGGGATGCTGACCTTTGGGAACAGGCGCCGCGCAATCACCAGGCGCTGAATTTGCGCGGTTCCCTCAAAGATGTCAAACACTTTGGCATCACGGAACCACTTATGCATAAACTGCTTTGTCTCCGTCATCTCTCCAGGCGACGAAAGACGCACAGCCTCAGCGGTTACCTTCATAACCAGCTGGCCCGCGTATGCCTTACACATCGACGCCTCTTTTGAATTAGGAATACGCTGATCAGCCATCCAGGCCGCACGCCACACAAGCAGCCGAGCCATCTGGATCTCCTGCCGCAGCTCCTCTAACTTCTCAGCGATCTCGCGTCGCTGATATGGAGCATATCCTGCCGGTAACTCGTGCTGGTACCAGGCTTGCGCGCCCTCGTACGCAGCCCGGCAGATACCAACCGCGAGCGCTCCGACCATGGGGCGTGTGGCGTCCAGCGTCCCCATAGCAGCCTTAAAACCACCCTTCGCGCCCGCCTCGCGTCCGGCTAACAAGTGGTCTTTAGGAATACGGCAGTTCTCAAAGATTAACTCGGTCGTTTGTGAGGCGCGCAACCCCATCTTCTCTTCAATACGACCAATAATCAGTCCTGGCGTTCCTTTGGGAACGACAAAGGGGCGAATACCCGCGCGCCCCATACTCTTGTCTATGGTCGCAAAGGTAATAATGAGGTCGGCCCTGGCCCCATTGGTGATATAGTGCTTGTGCCCATCAATGACCCACTCTTCGCCCTCTAACCTGGCCGTGGTCGCCATCCCAGCGACATCTGAACCAATCCCGGGTTCCGTCAGCGCCAGGGCGCCCCAGTGTAGCTGGTCATCTCTGTAGATACGTAAAAATTTCTCTTGCTGCTCTGGCGAACCCTGGGCAAGGATAGGGGGGGCGGCCAGGCCCGGTCCAGGCATAGCGGTGGCAAGGGCGGCATCACCCCAGGCCATCTCCTCGTGCGCCAGCATCGCCAGGATTGCCTCCTGGCGCTCTCCCGGCTGGCGGAACTGTCGCGCCTGCCCCTCAACGCCACCACGGAAACGCTTCTGCATCTGCCAGAAAAACGACTCGGGAATCTGCTCGGTGCGATCACACTCCAATGAGATCGGGCGCATCTCTTCTAGCGCGATCTGATGTGCGAACTCGCGATATTCCTGCTGCTTTGCGCTTAAGCGAAAATCTAGCATGCGCTTCTACTCCATCGATGCGGCGTTGCGCATCCACATCTCAACGGGGTGATCCTGTAGAAAGCCAGCGCCACCCATAACCTGTACCGCGTCAATCGTCGCTGATTGTGCCAGCTTGATAGCCTGCTTCTGTACGGCCTCGATATTACGAACAATCGCGACTATATCCTGCCCCTGATCCCACTGCGTCGCCGCCTGCCAGAGAAAGAGCCGTACCGCGTCCAGCTTCATCGCCATCTCGGCCAGCATAAAGGCAATACCCTGGTATGAGACGATGGGGCGTCCAAAGGCGATCCGCTCCTCGGCATAGCGACTGGCATACTCAAGCGCCGCGCGTGTCATTCCACATGCCACGCCAGCCCGCAGGAGCAAATACAGCGAGGCCGCACGCAATATAGCAGGCGAACCTGGCTCTCCAAGCAAGGCCCCCTCTGGTAAAACCACGTTCTCCAGGCGGAAAGTGGCACTGGGAGCAGCCTGCAATCCTAGCTTCTGCTTCTCGGAGCGCACCTCCATGCCCACCGCTTGCTCTGGCAGAAGCACAGCACACAGACCATCATAAGTCTGTATACCCTCTACCCGCGCTAGCACGACACGTAGTCGTGCCTGCTCTGCATGAAGGACGTCGCGTTTCGTGCCAGAGAGAAGATAGTGATTGCCCTGACGCTTGAGTATCGTCTGCACATTGCGAAGCTCATAGCCCCCTGTAGGCTCGGCTATACCCAGACAACCACGCTCCAGATACCCGCGTTGGGCATCACCAAAATCTGGAAGATAGGCTTCTTTCTGTGACACATTCCCCGCCAATTCAACACAGAGTGGCCCCATCAGCGAGCCGAGGATAGATAAGGCCTGGCCTCCATCCCCATATCCCAATTCCTCAGCCACCAGGGCATAGGTAGCGGCCTCGATGGGGCCAGCGCCTCCATATTCTTCAGCAAAGGGGAGCGTAAGCCCGGTTTGCGCGAACGTGCGCATGACATCTTGAGAAATATCGCCCTGTTTTTCCGCGGCTCGAGCCTGGGGACGCAGTAAATCAATAGCCAGGCTTGAGGCCAGGCGGCGTACCTCTTCCTGCTCTTCAGAGGGAGAAAAATTGAGCATCTTTCAAATCGGCATGCGGCGACCCCTATCCAAAGAACTATCTTTTATACCCATTTAACATAGACAAAGAAGAGGCCCCATCAGATGCGGACTGACAAGCCTGAGATTTCAAGGCCGTATTTGTCAACTCTTCGTTCCCGGGCAACTTCTTCAGCCATGTGGCGGATTCGCTTTGTAAAATGTGTAGAAAAGACAGAGGGGGTGGAATATGCCGCTCCTTTCTTGCAAAAACTAAGCATATATGCTATACTTGTGCGTATGGATAGAACAATACGGATACAACTCAAGCCGACTCACGAGCAGAAACAGTTGCTTGACGAGACCACCCGACAATTCACGCAAGTCTTCAATGCTGTGTGCGCCTATGGATGGCAACACAGCGAGAAGAACGGTGTTCGGCTTCATCACGCGACCTACTATAAGTTGCGTGAGACGTATCCTCGTTTGAACGCCAATGTGCTCATTCAGGCACGCATCAAAGCCACGGAAGCCTTGAAATCGACCTTTGACCGAAAGGCCAAAGGGCGCAAGGCAGGGCAACCCCAATCCAGGCAGTGCCCTATTCGCTACAATGAGCGGACCTCTGTCCTCAACTGGCAGACACAGGAAGTCTGCCTCTCCACTGTTGAAGGGCGTATTCTTGTTCCCTTTCAAGTGCCACTCTATAGCAGTAAGTACGCAGGCTATCAGGTAACAACGGCAGATCTGTGTATCCGCAATGGGCGTTACGGGTTGCATGTCGTGGTAAGTGTCCCTGAGCCCGATGTCCCTCAAAGCGATGAAGTGATTGGGGTTGACCTGGGACTTAACCGCCCGGCTGTGACATCCAACCGTCACTTCCTTGGCTCTTGCCACTGGAAAGAAGTGGAGCGCCGCCGTTTCCGTATCCGTCGCAAACTGCAGTCCAAAGGAACAAAAAGTGCGAAACGACACCTCAAGAAGCTGTCTGGCCGCTCTTTGCGATTTCACCGGGACTGCGATCATGTCCTCTCCAAACGCATTGTTGAACATGCCACCCCTGGCAGTACGCTCGTGATTGAGAACCTGACCCACATTCGCAGCACGAGCAAGATCAGGAAGAAAACGGAAACGAGCCGACGCCTGCATAGCTGGTCGTTCGCTCAATTTCATACCTTCTTGTCTTACAAAGCTCAGGAACGCGGGATGCAGGTGGTCAAGATCGACCCACGTCATACCTCGCAAACCTGTTCTCAGTGTGGGCATCAGCACCGCTCCAATCGAAAATCTCAATCACTCTTTTTGTGCAAGAATTGCGGATATTGTCTCAATGCCGACCTCAATGCGGCATATAACATTCGCAACAAGCACCTTGCTAGCCTTGGTATATCTTTGGCTAGTGGGTCGTTGTCAGACGGCCTCTCGTCTCAACCCTTTGTGGGTTAGGGACAAGCCCCGCCTTAAGGCAGGGTATCTGACCAACGACATCCTTTCGCCGTTCGACACTGAATGTATTCACTGAACCCCTCCACGGGATGGACAGCCTACTTAAGAATACATGCCGTTTCATCTCTTCTCATTTTATGCGATATTTTCTCCTGAATGCAACCAAAATACGCATAAAAAAGGTTTGAAAGCACCAGTTGGTGCTTTCAAGCCTTGCGCCGGGCCAATTATTTTACAATCAGGTACAATCAGGAGTCAATCGTGGCAACAGCTCAGCAAAAACTGGGCATCATCTGCATAACAGGACACTACCCCCAGATAAACGAGACTCCTGGACCTGGATAATACTCATTATGTGTCACTTCACCAGGTCCGCCACCCGCGTTCATGGCGCTCATGACCACGGCTCCATCACTCTCTATCGCCTCAACCACACCTACATGTCCATAGCCAGTAGCGCCCTGGACGCCGACTTGCAATACCATAATCGAGTGGAGTACTGGCTGGCTCGATACAATCCAACCATAATCGGCGGCACGATCAACCCACTCACTGGCATTCCCATACGTCCAGGGCACATAGTAGCCATGCAAATCATGATAGCGCTCATTCGCGTACCATGTGCATTCCCCGTAGGGATAGACATTCTCATATACAGCATCATCCGCATGTGCCACACCAGGGGCTTGAAATCCATGAATGCTCACGCTCAATGCTGCAACGATAGTGAACATCACCAACGCTACCGCCGCACATCTCCACACCACACCCCTTACCCCATTGCTTCTCCGGAATACATTCCAGATCTTTTGATGCGTTCGCATTGTTTCCTCTTCTAATAGTTCAAATAGTATAATCTCCTCGTCGCGCACTCTTCCTCTCTAGGCCCTTCACAGCCTGGCCCATAAACAACGGCACAGGAAAAAAGCGCGCCTACACATACTATACCAATGCGAAAAAACACATACATACCTATTCTTAGTTAGTAGCGTAAGGGGCCTGGGCAACCATAGGTTGTCCAGGCCCCTTACGCTACTAACTAAGTTGAGCGCCACAGGCGCGAGGGATTACACCTACCATAGGCCCACGGAGTTCTACAACATTTGCTATTTCACGCTGATGGGTGGTTCCAGGCACAATACAGAAGGCACGTGATGCATAAACGCTAAGCGGAGGAGCGCGTAGCCAGTCCCTGAGAGACCCAGCATTAGACCTGGCGTCTCTAGACCCATAGGGGCACCACTAACCCAGCCCTGCCGATCAATTGTATCTAACAGCTTGGGCATGGCTCGCTCGATGCGCTCAAGCAGCTCCGGCCGCTCCAGCATCTGAGCCGCGGTCAGCAGAATGTCTATATTGCCGAAATCGCCATGACAGAGAGAGTGGCTACTACCCAGGCCCTTGGCAAAGGTTGTCTCAATGCCAACCTCGATCTCTTGCCGAATGGCTGCATCATCGACAAAGCGCAAGCAGCCTAAACGCGCCAGGAGAATGCCCGCCGCTCCATGGCACCAGGCAGACATTCTATACTTCTTGTTTTCGTCCTGTGACTCATCTCCCGAACGCAGATCTGGCCAGTTGTTTGCCTCCGGCGAGAAGAGGTGGCGCTCATACGCAAAGGCCTGCATCGCGGCCTCGTGAAAACGCTGATCGCCACTTACACTAGCCAGGCGCAGCAAATTGAGCGCAATCCCAGCAGTACCATGCGCCATTCCCGTCAGGGCCACAGTCTCCACCGAAGCGATCCAGCCAATCCCAACCTCTTGTGGCGTCTTTTTCTCCAGCAAGCGCTTACCGCACTTGATCGCGGCATCCAGCGTGGCCTCAGATGGATGCACCTGGTAGAGGTTAAGCAAGGCAGCGAGGGCTCCAGCCGCTCCGGCCATCACATCAAACATCTCATCATGCGCCACAGACCGTACCAACGGCCCTATGTACTCCTCAGCCTCCAGAAACAGCGTAGGATCGTTCCAGAGAGTCCCTAGATGCGATAGCAGGTAGATATACGAGCTATCACCGTTATAGCCACCTATGGTAAAAGGGCGGCCCGATTCGCGCCTGTACTTCATCTGACGGTGGAGCATTCTTAAGGCGTGCCTGGCAACCGAGGTGTATTTCTCTTCTCTGGTCAGCGCGCCGAGATACGCCAGGAAGAAAACAATGCCAGCTACCCCATTATATAAATCGGGATCAGAGGGGTGGAGACCCCAGCGTCCTGGCCCACGCGAGGTAATGCTCAGCCAGTCAAGGAACTCGCCATTCTCTAGCCGCAATTCCAGCAAGCGGTCTCCAGCAGCAAGTGCAGCGTCCAGCACGCGCTCACGCGAGAACGGCGTGGTCGTTGGCTCATACCTGAGCGAGGGATAGAGCTTGCGCCCGCTGGGGAGGTCCAGATTCACAAACGATGCGCGCGCAATCCAGGATTGGCGCTCCAGGTCTTCCTCATTCAATTGCTCGACAAACGCCTGCACCAGTTCCAGACCCGAACTCGCAAAAAAGTCCGGAACATGGATACCATGCCCATTAATCAAGTCTCGTGATGATGCATAGGTATAGAAGAAAGGAATATCGCCAGCCCAGAGATCTGCAATCTCTAAATTCAGGAGTGGCTTGAGTTGAGGCAGATTATCAATATTAAACCAGAGGCGATCGAAGAGGCGATCGCGCTCCAGCGCCTCGCGCAACATGTTCGGATGATAGCTATGCTCCAGAATCAGATCGTAGAGCTGTGTATTACGCGGGAGACAGCGGACCTCGATCTCAGCAAAACGCGCTACCTGGCTCTTCAGGAACTCTTCGCGATGCATCATCAACAGGCGATAGACAGTGGCAAAGCCGGTGACGAAATGCTCACTGTAGGAAGCAATATCAACCTCACCACCCTGCAGCGTGGGCAGATTCTGGCCTAAGCTCAGGCTCATTTGCTGGTGCTCGACGCGCATCTCATCAGTGCCAGCTCCCTGGACAACAGAAACCAGTGTCGGAGCGAGCTGACCCGGACAACCAC
Source organism: Ktedonobacter sp. SOSP1-52 (assembly GCF_016587395.1). Classification (NCBI taxonomy): domain Bacteria; kingdom Bacillati; phylum Chloroflexota; class Ktedonobacteria; order Ktedonobacterales; family Ktedonobacteraceae; genus Ktedonobacter; species Ktedonobacter sp. SOSP1-52. The sequence goes on along the minus strand of NZ_BNJH01000003.1, from coordinate 885,316 downwards.
CCACAGCGCTAATATCGATCCCCGCGTTCTCGCCATCCGACCAGATACGATTGGGGAGCATGCCCACATTCAGGACTGTATGAGGAGGCCCATCAAACAATAGGTCCTGCTCTTCGCTCTCAGGTGGGCGTGGGAGAGCCTTTAAACGTGGCAGGAAGAGCACCTCAAGGTCGACCAGGAAGGGATGCTCGCCACAGGCAATCAGATTCTCAGCGTGGAAATCGCCCGCATGCAAGGCATAGAGAATCGCCAGGTAGCCACCCTCGCGCTGGTAGAAACGCTCAACCTCTTCAACTGAGTGACAGGTCGACGGCTCAATAAACTCCACCCAGCCATATGTTTCGCGCTCCAACATCTTCAGTGTGCGAAACTCCGGCTCGAAACCCTTCGCGTTCAGCCAGTTCAGCAGGGCCGAGAAATGACGATCCGTGGCAAGCGAGCGTGGTTTATAGACCACGTGCAGACCAGAGCTCCAGCGGAGCACCGCGACACTACGGCCACCACGATGGGTGTCACCTTTTCCCGTCTGCACCTCGACCAGCGCCCCAGAATCACTACCAGGAGCAAAGAGGGTCTTCAGCGACTCCCAATCAAGACACAGGCGCTGCAACAGTTCTAACTGCGTATTAACCCAGCGTTCACAGGTTTCGACCAGCAGGCGTGCCAGGACCGCATATTCCTCTAGAAAGGCCAGAATGTGCTTCTGGCTGCGTAAACGCTGAAGAAAGCTCTGGAAGCGTTCCTCTGGCGTCTCCCCCTGTAGTAGCCCATGCACACGTGCCGCATTCAATTCCAGGATAAAAGTCTTCGTCGACTTACTGAGTAGCTCCTCTGGCAGCAGTTTAAACAGTGAGGCCGTCACCTGCTCACGCTCAAAGGGTAGCGTTGGGTGTGATTCCGCCAGTTGATCTACCCCGGCCTGCAGGCGCTGATAACTATAGACCAGCAGGGGCTGCAACGCCGCCAGAAATGAGCGCGATAGAATATGTTGCTCGCCATCGATTATCTTCAGCACGGAGGCATCAGGGGCTGAGGATCCGCAAAAAACAGCGAGTAGTGTGCGTAGCCAGTCAGGCGTTGCCCCCACACGCACCTGCAGTTCCTCGACAGGTTCGTTGAGCAAGTAGAGCAGATCTGCCTCCGTCAGCCCCGCCATCTCTAGACGCTGACGAAAATAATCGCCCTCATTAAAAGGCCGTTGTTCTTTCCAACGTGCAAGGCCCTGACGAGCATTGTCACTTATCGTGGACGTTGAATTTGTCGCCTGGCTATGGGGGATAGAAGCAATACGCTCGGAAAGCGTTAATGCACGATACCAGTTTGCGCTCACCGGCTTATCTCCTGGCTTCTCCGAGGTCTGAGCCATATCTCTCACGTTCATCTATATAATCCCTTGAATCACTAGTTCATATTCAAAAACATAGTAGGGGTGGCCCTCATCGACAGCTGTACAGGTTCACACTCTGCATAATATGCTAGCTTTGTCCCGATTCGTGCTAATTATCGCTTTTACTGCCTTTTCCCTATCTAATGAAATTATATTTATGAAGCAAAACCTTTCAGCACAAGCGACACAATAATCAGGCACTCAAGAAAAACAGTGGAAGAGGGCCAAGGGATGACCCCCAGCCCTCTTCCGAGAAAAGCGTATAGTTTGCTTGTGTCACAGAAATTAGCTGTTGTTGTTGGTATTGTTGCAACCGGAAGCCAGGACGTTGATCGAGTAGGCACAAACGTTGACATTAACTACGCTACCAATCAAGCCGCCATTATTGTTGTAGATGTACGAGACATGTACGTTGTTTTCCTGGATGGTATTCTCGTCACCATCGCGGCCACCACGATGCCAGGCATGATGACAACCGCCACTGACGAGCTCCAGGGACTCATCGCTCAGTTCCACAACGCCAGCAGGATTCTCAGCGAGTGTCTCCTGGCCCAGGCTCTGACGGTACTCCTCATCTTTCCAAGCGCGAACGATATCATACTGCATATTCATTATTTCCTTTACTGCTACAATTTAATCTTATAATTGCCCACTCGGATGAAAGATACATTTGCTTTTCGCATTGGACAACTCCGCACTTTCATTGTGAAAACAGGCAATTGCCTTTCGGAATTGTTTCATTTCTTTTTTCCCTTCGAGCAATCTATTACCATCATACGATCGACACAAAATGATATTCGGATAAATGACAGGTATACATGTATATCACATGAGCCTATCTAAATAAGCTCCTAAAGCTAAGGGAAGCCTATTTTTGGAAATTTTTAAAAAGCGCAAATCCTGGGTATATATCCTGAGTGAAGAATGTAATTCGGGGTTATCTTCCCAGCGAAATCACTAAAATCAGGGCAATCGTCCTCATTAGTTCCAACATTTGGTCTTGAAAAGAAGGATAGGAGAGCCGCTATCATGTGCTAATTAAAAAGGCTTGACGGACACCATCTGGTATCCGTCAAGCCTTGCTATTATGTACACTTGAGCTGAAACTTTAGTTGTTCTGGATAGGTGGGTCCAGCAGCAGTACTGAGGGCATCATATTGGGGAAAGCCAGGCGCAACCAGGTATATCCAGCACCGGTAATACCCAACATCAAGCCTGTGGTCTCCATACCCATCGGGGCACCACTTACCCAGCCCTGGCGTTGAATACTCTCCAGGAGAATCGGAGCGGCATGCTCAACCTTTTCCTGATATTGTGGATCATTGAGCACAAGCGCGGCGGTAAGCAATGTATCCAGGCTTGCCATATCGCCATGACAGAGCGAATGACTGTTCCCAAAGCCTCGCATCATTGTCGCCTTCAGACCCGCCTCAATCTCCGCACGAATGGCTTCGTCATCAATGTAGCGCAGACACCCCAGGCGAGCCAGGGCAATACCAGCCGCCCCATGGCACCAGGCAGCCATGATATACTTTTTCCCCTCATCTTCCGCTGATGCCGCACGTAAATCGGGCCAGTTGTTATGCTCTGGCGAGAAGACATGTCGCTCAAACGCAAAAGCCTGTAAGGCGGCTTCGCGGAAGCGCTCATCGCCGCTGATATCGGCGAGGCGGAGCAAATCGAGGGCAATACCGGCACTACCATGACCTAAACCAGCCAGCGGTGCATCCTCGGTCTTGGTGATCCAACCAATACCCACCTCTAGCTGCACTTTCTTTGCCAGCAGGTGTTCGCCACATGCAATAGCGGCATCCAGAGTTGTCTGCGACGGATGAATACGGTAGAGACTCAGGAAAGCCGCGATAGCGCTGGCTGAACCCGCGACCACATCAAGCATTTCATCTGTGGGCACCTGCTCAACAATGGCGCGCACACACTCTTCGGCCTCCGAGAAGAGCGCAGGTTCATTCCATAGCATGCCCAGATGTGAGAGGAGGTAGACATACGATGATAGGCCGTTATACACGCCAATATTAAAGACACCAACCACCTTCCTGTGAAACTCTACCTGACCACGAAGCATCTTGAGCGCCCGCCTGGCAATGGTACTATATTTCTCTCTCCCTGTGAGTGCACCCAGGTAAGCCAGGAAAAAGATGATACCAGCATTACCAGCGTACAAATCGGCACCGGCAGGGCCTAAACCCCATGACTCCTGGTCAAAAATCGAAACCCCCATCCAGTCAACAAAGTCACCATTCTCTAGCATTAGTTCGTGCAGGCGTTCTCCTACTGCCAGAGCGCCTTCCAGAGCTCCCTCGCGTGAGAAAGGTTTAGGTGTAGGATCTAGCTGCAATGAAGGGTAGAGGCTCCTATCGGACCCTTTCACCAGGTAGATAAATGATGAGCGGATCAACCAGCTTTGCAGCGCCAGGTCTCGTTCATTCAGACGCGAAATCTCTCGTCGCACCAGGTCCAACCCGGACTCAACAAAGAAATTGGGAATACGCTCACCACGATAACTCATGAGATCACGCGTGGAGGCACGGGAATAGAAGAAAGGAATATCTCCGGCCCACATATCAGCCGCCTCGGAGTTGATCACGCTTAAGAGCGGCGGAAGTGCGTCGACGTTAAACCATAAGCGATCGAATAAACGATCGCGGTCCAGCGCATCACGCAACACATTGGGGTGGTAGCTGTGCTCCAGCAGGGTACCGTAGAGCTGAGTGTGACGGACCAGGCAGCGTACCTCATCCTGAGCGAAGCGCGGGATCATTCGTGTCAAGAGATCCTCGCGTTGGGTAAGCAACAGGCGATACACATTGGTAAAACCCGTCACGATACATTCGGCATAGTCAAAGGGATCTACAAACTGCCCCTGCAATGTCGGGAGGTTCTGACCCAATGCCATTTCAATACGCTCGCGCTTGATACTCATCTCGTCAGTACCATCTCCCTGCAAGGTTGGTACGGGAGCTGGCGAGAGCTGGCCGGGTCGACCACCAACTGCACTGATATCGACGCCGTCACTATTCTCACCCGACCAGATACGACTGGGCAGGAGTCCTATATTCAGGACGGTGCGCGGTGGTCCTTCGATACCTGGCGCTTCTTGACTATCTTCAGGTTGTGCTGGATCCCTCGCGAGAGGCAGGAATAACACCTCTAGATCGATCAAGAAGGGATGCTCACCACTGGCGATAAGGTTTTCAGCGTGAAAATCCGCCGCCTGTAAGGCATAGAGGAGCGCCAGAAATCCGCCCTGACGCTGATAGAAGCGCTCAAGCTCATCTTTCGATTGGCAGGGAGCATTGGGAATAAACTCTACCCAGCCATACTTCTCCCGGTTGAGAAGCGTAAAAGGGCGAAATGCGGGCTGAAAACCATGCTCGTTCAACCAGAGCAGCAATTCTTGAAAATGGACATCTGTAGACAACGAGCGTGGCTTATACACTAAGCGGAAGCCAGAACTCCATTGGAGAATAGCAACGCTCTGGCCACCACGATGGGTATCGCCCTGGCCGCCCTGTATCTCAATCAGCATGCCGGGGTCCAGATCAGGACAGAAGGTCGCGCGGATCTCCTTCCAATCTCGGCAGAGTCGCTCCAGGATTTCGAGATGAACCTCGAGCCAGCTTTCGATACCCTCAACAAGCAAACGGGCCAGTACGGCATATTCTTCCAGAAAAGCTAAAATATTTTGCTTTGAGCTGAGTTGTTGCAAGAAGCTTTGAAAGCGTTCAGCTGGCGTCTCTCCTTGTAAACGTCCTTCCACACGCGCGACGTTTAGCTCAAGAATAAAGGTCCGGCCTGACTTGTTCAAGAGGAAGTTTGGTAAGAGTGAAAAGAGCGACGCGACTATCTGCTCACGCTCAAATGGCAACACCGCATATTTTTCCGCGATACGCTCCACGCCCTCGTTCAAACGTCTCCAGGTGTATACCAGCAAAGGCTGAAGTGTGGAAATAAACGAACGGGATGTAGCCTGGTTCTGCTCCAGAAGCTTGAGCACTGCCTCCTCAGGAGCCTGTTCGTCTTGAAAGACGGACAGCAGGATCTGGAGCCATTCAGGGACGCTGCCAGCACGCTCTTTTAGAGACTCGGGAGAAGCGCTCAGCACTTGCTGGAACTCTTCATCTGTTAAGCCAACCTTTGCCAGGCGTTGCGCAAAATAGTGTTCATCTTTAAAGGGGCGCTGTTCCTTCCAGCGTGCTAGGCGTCGTTTAGCGGCTTCGCTCACTTCCTGAACGGGAAAAGGTGAGGCAGTATTAGCGCGAGAAAACAAAGCCGCCCGCTCGACAAGCGTTAAGGCGCGATACCAGTTCGCGCTTACCTGTGTATAAGATTGCTTCTCAAGCGTAGTTGTGCTTGAGAAGGCATTAACTTCTTTTATGCTCATAGGTATGTTTTCCTCAGAAACACTAGTGGGGGGTTAGCAATGAGGGAGAAAATAACATGGTGCAGCCTTTCTCATAGTGCATCACCTGGGAAAGTATGCTATAGATATAATCCATTGGTGTACCTATAACATACAGAAGCCGTTCTCAACTTTCCACATATTATTCTCCTCAAGGATCTCTATTCATATTATATTTATCAGGTGAAACATATATCTACAAGATAATACAAGCAAGCTGTTATAAATCGAGAGAAAAAGAAGAGAGCCAGGGCAGCTGCCCTGGCTCTCTTCTTTTTCTCTCGCCTCAGATAGCCCAACACATGCGCGCTCTTTAGTTTCCTGGTGCGAAGATGCAAACGCCACCAGCCAGACCACTGGAGATACTGCACGAAAAGTCAAACGTGGTGGTCTGAGTACGATTAGACCCCACTAAAGCAACAGTAATACCATCTGTAAGAGCCCGAGGAGGCCGCCACGATTATTATTCTCACCAAGATTCACATTGGTTGTGGGGTGGTACGAGAAATTGTGGCAGAAGTAGGAGTTATTTTTGATACCAACAGCGCTAGAGTCGGACTTAGTGACACCACCGCCTTTGCCGACGCCACCGGCACCAGTACCGTTTATCAGCTCCAGTTCGCTCTCGCTCAGCTCGACCGCACCCACGGGACTTTCTACCTGCTGCTCCAGGCTCTCACGATACTCCTCGTCTTTCCACGCACGCGTTATATCAAATTGCATAACTTTATGCTCCTCTCTCTTTCAACCTGAACGTTACGGTGCCCGTCGGCGAGTGCAGAGATTGCCTCATCGAAGCCCATCCCACTTTCACCCCTTCCAACTCAATAATAAAAGGTTGTAGTCATTCTCATAACGCTCAACCATTTATATTCTTCACAAAGCACCTAACACCATCATACTTGAAAAGCGAAATCAAATATAATTATAAATAAAATATAAATATGAATTATAGCAGGTAGAGAGTAGAGATAGGAGCAGCACCAGGGTCACGTGGTTTTCCAGAAGTAATCATAGGTTTCATATTTTTATGGTAGCTTTTCAAACAATAAGAGAGCCAAGGCAGACACCTTGGCTCTCCTGTTACTTCTCGCCATCTGTAATGGCTCAATTATAGTGTTCTTTATTTTCCGCCAAAGATACAAGCACCACCAGCCAGGCCAGCGGAGATACTGCACGAAAAGTCAAAGCGGTTGTTCCGAGCATTAACATTTTTCGTTAAATCAACAGAAATGAGACCACCTCCCTTGCTACTTGTAAGATCTCCTAGGAGGCCACCATGCCTGTTGTCCTCACCGAGATTCAGATTGGTTCTGGGGCGAATCGAGAAGTTGCCACAGTAGTAGGAGTTCCCGACAACGCCAAAGGCACCGAAGCCGTACTTTTCATTAATCTTACTGACGCCACCATAGCCACCAACTTCGCCACCGGTCCCAGTAACCTGCTCCAGTTCAGCCTCGTTCAGCTCAGCCTCGCCCGCAGGGCTCTCCAGCTGCGCCTGCTGCTCCTGGCTCAGGCTCTCGCGATACTCCTCGTCTTTCCATGCACGTGTCATATCATACTGCATAAGTGTATTGTTCCTTTCTCTTTTTCAACCTGAATGTTGCGGTATCCCTTCAGTGAATGCAGAGATTGCCCCTTGAAGAACAACACCCCACTTCACTGCTATCAGCAATTGTGAAAAACAATGCATTTTTTATGCTTCTTTGCCTTTCACTCTGCCAGCGGGTTACCTACCTTTATTATATTTATCATGCAAAACGATATTTACTATAGATTAAAATACACCATCGCTTTCCATCCATCTTCAATCGCGAAGCTGCTTAAATCGTCAGTACTTCATTTATTCGAATCCTGCTCTGGCAAGCTCTTTCCCCCTCTTATTTCATCAATATATACATCGCCTCCCCTGACTTTCTTGCTGCCATACAAACACTCTTTTTCATACGCAAGAGGGTCAGGGCAAATGCCCTGACCCTCTTGCTGCTTCTTATACTTAATTACACTCTTAGTAGGCCTAGTTGCCTCCAAAGATACAGGTACCAGCGATGCCACCAGATACACTGCACGAAAAGTCAAAGCGGTTGTTCCGAGCATTAACATTTTTCGTTAAAGCAACAGAAATGAGACCACCTCCCTGGCTACTTGTAAGATCCCCTAGGAGGCCACCATGCCTGTTGTTCTCGCCGAGATTCAGATTGGTTCTGGGGCGAATCGAGAAGTTGCCACAGTAGTAGGAGTTCCCGACAATGCCGCCGGCAAAGCCATAGCCTTTGGAATCATATTTGCCACCGCCACCGAAACCACCACCAAAGCCACCGTCACCGGTGCCATTGACCAGTTCGAGTTCGGCCTCGTCCAGCTCGACCTCGCCCGCGGGGCTCTCCAGCTGCGCCTGCTGCTCCTGGCTCAGGCTCTCGCGATACTCCTCGTCTTTCCATGCACGTGTCATATCATACTGCATAAGTGTATTGTTCCTTTCTTGGTTTCAACCTAATTATTACGGCACCCGTCAGCTAAAGCAAGACTCGCCCTCTTGAGGAACACCATCCCACTTCACCTCTTCCAGCTTCTATGAAAGACGTGGAGGCTTTCTGCGCCTTTCTTTGCCTTTCACTCTACTAGCGGGTTACCTATCTTTATTATATTTATCGTGTAAAACGATATTTACTATAGATTAAAATATGCCATCGCTTTCCGTCTACCTTCAATCGCGAAGTTGCTTAAATCGTCAGCACTGCATTTATTCGAATCCCGCTCTAGCAAGCTCTTTTCCCCCTCTTATTTCATCAATATATACACCGCCTCCCCTGGCTTTCTTGCTGCCATACAAACACTCTTTTTCATGTGCAAGAGGGTCAGGGCAAATGCCCTGACCCTCTTGCTACTTCTTATATCTAATTGCACGCTTAGTAGGCCTAGTTTCCTCCAAAGAGACAAGTGCCAGCGATGCCACCAGAAATGCTACATCCAAAGTCAAAGCGGTTGGCCCGAACATCAACCTTACTCGTTAAAGCAAGAGAAATATCACCACCTCCCTTGCTACTTGTAATATCCCCGGGGCGCCTGTTATTGCCGAGATTCAGATTAGTTTGCGGCCGGTAGGAGTAGTTACCACAGAAGTAGGAGTTCCCTTTAACGCCAAAGGCACTAAAGGCAGACTCCTCTTTGTAGGATTCCTTGCCGATACCGCCGCCGATGCCACCACCGTAGCCACCAGTGCCATTGATCTGCTCCAGCTCGGCCTCGTCCAGCTCGATCTCGCCCGCAGGGCTCTCCAGCTGCGCCTGCTGCTCCTGGCTCAGGCTCTCGCGATACTCCTCGTCTTTCCATGCACGTGTCATGTCAAATTGCATAAGTGTATTGTTCCCTTCTTGGTTTCAACCTAATTATTACGGCACCCGTCAGCTAAAACAAGGCTCGTCCTCTTGAGGAACACCATCCCACTTCACCTCTTCCAGCTTCTATGAAAGACGTGGAGGCTTTCTGCGCCTTTCTTTGCCTTTCACTCTACTAACGGGTTACCTATCTTTATTATATTTATCATGCAAAACGATATTTACTATAGATTAAAATACTCTCCTTCTTCATATTTAGCCTATGCATATCTTAGAATACTCTACACTTGGCGCTGTAATCCTTTGTTGTTTGCCATAGCGTGCTGCCTGGGCCAACTGGCTGGCCCTTTCCCTCGCCTCTTTCCATGCTCACCTTCATGTGCCAGAGGGCCAGAGCGTAGGCTCTGGCCCTCTGGTCGTTTCTTCTGTGCGATTGCACCAACTGGTGTGCTCTGGTTTCCCCCGAAGAGGCAGGTACCAGCAATGTCCCCAGTTGGTAAGTATATATTAATAGCATAATAAAAACCCCTTCCATATTTCTTTAAGGAAGGGGCCTGACCTAAACATAGAATTAGCCTTTTATCGTGAGTGCCGTCATTGGTCGTGTATCCTCGCGTTCGATCTGGTAGAGAATCAGGCTGGCGTAGAAGCCGCCACGTTGTACAAGCTGGTCATGTGTCCCCTGCTCAACGATGGTACCGTTATCTAAGACCAAGATCAAATCAGCGGTACAAATGGTGCTCAAACGATGAGCAATGATGATCTGCGTACATGAGAGGGAATGCATGTTACTGGCGACACGCTGCTCTGTCGCAATATCGAGCGCACTGGTGGCTTCATCGAAGAGCAGAATAGAGGGCCTATGAGCGATAGCACGCGCAATAGACAAACGCTGACGCTGTCCTCCCGATAACGAGCTACCACCTTCGCCAACATGCGTTTCGTACCCCATAGGCATTTTCACGATGTCATCATGCAGAGCCGCTAAACGTGCGGCCCTGGTCACCTCATCCATCGTCAGGTTCGGATTATTCAGGCGAATATTGTGCGCAATTGTCCCACTAAAGAGGGCTGATTCCTGAAGCACCACGCCAAACTGGCGGCGCACCTCTTGATAGTTCAGATATTGTAGGGGCATGCCGTCGTAGATGATCATCCCCTCAGTTGGCAGATTTAGCCCGAGGATCAACTTGCCCAGGGTACTTTTTCCGCTTCCTGTACGTCCAACGATGGCAACTTTCTGCCCGGGTCTGATACTCAGTTTGATATTACGCAAAACTTCAGGTGCGCCTTCTGCATAACGAAAACTCACATTCTCTAAGTGAATTTGCCCCGTCAGCCTGGGAGGCATACCAACCACCTGTTTGTTTTGCTCAGGAGGGGTGGCAATGATATCTGAGAGGCGCTCAAAATTCGCCTGAATACTCTGCAGCTGCTGCGCGCTGCCCACGAGTGAGATCAGAGGAGCCAGGAAAGCCCCCACAAGTGTGTTAAGAGCGAGCATCGTGCCCAGAGACATTGAGCCATTAAGCACCTGCATGGTTCCAACCCAGAGCAGGGCCAGTGATGAGAGCGATTGTAAGATGGTCTTGGCTGTTCCGATGATTGCCGAAAAGTAGCTACTGCGTGTTGAGATGTTTAATTGGGTAAAGAATAGGTTGGTCAGGCGATCCAATGCTCTATCTTCTGCACCAGCGGACTTAAGAGTCGCGATACCATTGACGGCTTCAGTCAAGTAGCCCTGTGAACGCCCCTGGGCCGTGAGCATCTGCCTGGACATATTACGCATCACAGGATAGGTCCCGATTACAAAGGCAATTTCAATGCCACCGATAAGCAGGGCCAAACCGAGAAACACGGGTGATTGCCAGAGGAGGATAAAGAGATACGTAATTACCATTCCCCCATCTAACACAGTAGAAATGAGTTGACTACTGAGCATATCACGAATAACGCTGTTAGCGCCTAATCGGCTCAGAAGGTCACCTGTTGAACGCTGTTGAAAGAAGCTATAAGGCAACGTCATTAAATGCTCAAAGAGCCCAAGCATCATATGCGTATCTAGACGCGCTCTTAAGTATACAAGCAACCATTCACGTAAGAGCGAGATCAAGATCTGGGCCAAAACGAGCAGAATCATGCCGACCGCGAGGATCTCCATCAGGCTTGCTAATTTAAAAGGGATGATTTGATCCATAATAATCTTGGTAAGAACTGGCTGGATCAGCCCCATTGCCTGTAGGAAGAGCGAGGCCAGAAGTATCTGAAGTAGGAAGCCCGGAATCTGCTTAATGAACACTGTCAGGTATTGAACCAGCGTTAAGGGAGGAGCCTGACCCTGGCGATCAAAGCTGGCCTTAGGCTCAAGCATGATCACGACCCCGGTAAACCCCTGATCGAACTCCTCCATACTCAGACGCTGGCGTCCCCGAGCAGGATCAACGACATCGACATGCTTCTTTGTCCAACGCTCCACAATCAGAAAATGATTGAACTCCCAATGTACGATAGCAGGCAAGCTCACCGCATGCAAATCGCTCTTCTGCAAGGAAACAGCACGTACTCTCAAGTCATAGTGACGCGCAGTCTTGACGATTGTCAGAGCCGAGAGGCCATCACGCCCAACACCCATGCGGGAACGCAGCTCCGTCAGTGTTGTCTTACGCCCATAGTAGCTAAGAATCATTGCCAGGCAGGTTAAACCACATTCAACTTCACTTACCTGCAATATCGGAGAAATGCGAGGCTTGAACAAGCGAGGGAAAGTGAGGCCTGCAGAGCGTTTCTTTACAGGCTTTTCCTTTCCTTTATCACTTGGTCCCTTTGGCAATTTCATCGTTTCGTCTTTTGCTTGGAGCTCTTTGACCATATTCTTAACCCGACTTTCCAGCTAACCACCCTAATCCAGGAAAGAATGATAGCATCCGCTGTGATCCTGTCTGCACATTGGCAATGACAATTGCTCCGGCATATCTTTCAGTTGGTAGTGCTTGTGCTTGAACCAGTATGGAAATTGAGGGTTGCCTGACCAGTAGAGGGCAGCCAGCCATCAGCTCAAATTGTTGACATAGCGTAGCGGGGCTCTGTGCCTTCAGATCCACTTGCGCGATTGTACCTGTTATTTGCTGACCACTTGTCCCCACACTCAGCGACACCGTTTGCCCCACACGCGGTTGCAGCGCCGGTGACCAGGGCACAAAAACCACAACGTTGCTTTGATCCGACTGTATTTGCTTAAGAACAATGCCCGCCCCAGCATTATATAAAGGTACCTCCTGGTACCAGGACACGATACACGTTACTACCACTATACCCAATAAGAGCCACATCACAAGCGCCAGCGGAGCATTGATAAAACGCGGTACTGTATCTTTCTCCTGGCCTTGCAAGTAGTGTTCAAGCGCGTTTCTACGAAAGACAGGATGGTTAGGATTCAACATAGGCATCTAATTTTCTATGCTACCATTACAAAATTAAAGCTACTAAATGCATTATAATGACTTTTCCAAATAACCATGTATAATCACCTACAAGACACGTCCCTATATTTTTGCTTTACCAGGCCCATCAACTCACACCGATACTCACAGAACTCACGCAGCCCCAGGCTGCCTGTCTAGGCAGTCTGGGGCTGCGTGAAACGGTTGTCTGCTTGTTTTAGAATAAACCTCCCAGCAACCCACCAGCAAGGCCACCGAGTCCACCACTCCCATTTGCGCCGCCAGTTAGACCTGCTAATCCTCCCAGGCCATCTGCGCCGCCCGGCATTCCTCCACTCAGGCCATCTGCGCCACCCGGTATTCCTCCACCCAGGCCATCTGCGCCACCCGGCATTCCTCCATCCAGGCCGTCTGGCATTCCTCCACCCAGGCCATCCATACCAGCACCACCGTTGATCATAGTCAACAGCTCATCATTTAGCTCTATTCCATTGTGATACTCATGAGACATCATGCGTATGTTCCTTTCTATGTTTCAACCTGAAATGCTCGTAGTAACCTTCTTTAAAGAAAGAAGAGGCGAAACCGTAGCATTGCTTACCCGTTTCGACCATCCTCATCATATACGGGGGATATATAGCTGGACATCGTAATTATCCACGCTCCCTTTCCACCCGGGCTACCTCTTCACATTATATTTATTAGACAAAGTGGCTGGGTTTTTATTTACAGTTCAATAAAGTATTCGCTTTAATTTATATATGCGAGCAGGCTTTTCTATTTATCCCAAAATGCATATCCCGACTTTATCGCCTCCTCTTGCAGAGACACCTAAATTCCATATAATAATCTATTACGCCAACACATAATGGGAGAGTTAGACGCTATACAATGTCTACTCTCCCATTGAAGCATCGCTACAACTTGTTTTTACTTAGAAACACCCAAATCCGCCGAAGCCGCCATAGCCGCCTCCAAAGCCGCCATAGCCGCCTCCATAGCCGCCGAAGCCTTTACCAAAGCCGCCGAAGCCTTTGAAAAACTTTTTAGAGAAGCCTCCTCCAAAACCTTTGCCAAAGCCACCATAGCCGCCTCCGAAGCCGCCAAGGCCACCATAGCCGCCTCCGAAGCCGCCTCCGAAGCCGCCAAGGCCACCAAAGCTGCCAAGGCCTCCGAAGCCGCCGCTACCATCGACCATCTCCAGGTCGCTGTCATTCAATTCGACCATCTCATCAGCAATCACGTCTTGGACCTTATTGTTTTTTGAGCCAAAAATGTTCCACTTCATAGCCGTTAAAGCCTTTCCTCTGTGTATACTAAAAATTTTTATCACAGCAATTCGAAATACATCTAGTAGAGTTTACAAACAACAGTAACCGCCTTACACTGTCTTTTTTGCTGGAAGTTAATCAGGCTTGCAAACTTTACTAATTTTCCGCACTTCAACTGCCTTCACTATTCATATTATTTATAGGTAGCAAAATGATATGCATAAACATTAATAATGCCTATTCGCCTCTTTAACGTTATATCCTCTCCTTACTTCAATAACAAAAACCCTCCTTTGACAACCCAGGTATTTCTGTTCTCACTTCTAGCCTGGTTCGGAGGGTTCTTTTTCTCATCTCTTGTGGTGAATACGTTTTATTCAGAACGACAGTCAGCTTTTTCTAGCAGCCGCAGCCCCCTCTGTGGCCTTTGCCGCCTCTCCCGCCTATGAAACCTTTATGCCCACCATGGCCAAAGCCGCCTCCAAAGCCACCTCCAAAGCCGCCATAACCGTTGCCATAGCCGTTACCATAACCGTTGCCATAGCCATTACCATAACCGTTGCCATAGCCATTACCATAACCGCCATAGCCGTTACCATAACCGTTGCCATAGCCGTTACCATAACCGCCATAGCCGTTACCATAACCGCCATAGCCGTTACCATAACCGCCATAGCCGTTACCATAGCCGCCGCTAGAATCACCACCCATACCAGAAATTTGCTGAAGTTCGGCTTCACTTAGCTCAAAATTACTGTTGGCATCTGTGAGTCTCATTGTCTCCGGCTCTGAAGACCAATACTGCGCACCATCACACTTCATATTAGTGTTCCTTTCTTAAAAGAAAAAGGTTCCGTTGTGACGCCTGGCGCTGGCTCCTTAGCAGACCTCATTAGCTACTGTCTTTGCTCCAGACTTGCTGGAACCACGAGAATATATCGGCACTTTTTCGAGTCAATCTACCTAACTAATAACCTTTACCAGTCGTCACTATTCAGAGTATCCCCAATCAACAGAAAAGCCTTTAAAATTGCCTATTCAAGTAAATATAAAAAGCCCCCTAAAAAACGGATTGACACTCACATAATCACACGTAGCTATGAAGCGAATGCTCTGGGGGCAAAAAAGTTTTATTAATAGCTTATAGATACTTTTAAATTTATAGTAATCATATAAAAACACTTTTTTTAGTATTGTATTTTACATTTTATATTTCTGGTCATATTTAAAGTTATTAAATACATTGTATTTACAGATTACTTCCACATAGATAAAATTATCGCATAAGAATCAGCCTAAGTGAGATTACACAATTCACGCCTGAATTGTTCGCTTTGATAAATTAGAGGAAAGGACATTATGACTCAAACCAAGTTTATATATATTAGTAGAAGAAGCACACATGCCGCTTACGCTGCGGCTTCAGCTATTCAATAAAGTGAAAACGTTGATCACTTCAAGGTAATGATTAATATGAGTGAGATAGGCCCACATCACCAATATTTCCCCGGGCGCTTGCTTCACTAGACCTAGAGGAGATAGAACATGCAGTGTGTACTAGCCGTCGATGGTGGCAATACAAAAACAATCGCGCTGGTTGCCTCTCTGGATGGCATAATCCTGGGAGCCGGACGTAGTGGCAGCAGTAATATCTACAATGCTATGTCTGGACAAATGAAAACCTCAGTTGAGGCGGCGATAGATCATATCGATGACGCCGTAATGGCTGCACTTGAAATGGCACATATTAGTCCCTCAAACTTAGTAAGTGGCGTCTTTAACATGGCTGGTGCCAACTGGCCCGAGGACTTCACAGTGCTACAAGCCGCCATGCGTGAACGCAGCTATGGCCGATATCTCCATGTACAAAATGATGCTCTAGGTGTGCTGCATACAGGCATAAACAATAATATTGGCGTCTCCGTTGTATGCGGAACAGGGACTGCTATTGGTTCCAGGGGCCCAGATGGCCGGACCTGGCATAGCGGTTATTGGCAATTAGACGCTAATGGAGGCTATGAACTCAGCAATAACGCTCTCTGCGCCGTGCTTCGCGCTGAACTAGGTCTTGAACAACCGTCTAGCCTGACTGAGCGCATTTTGGAGTTTTTCGCAATGGATAGTGCAGATGAAATCCTGCACAATTTAACCTCGCGGGACACCTTCTATACACAAAAGCCCTATCACGCTAGTCTAACTCCCATACTGCTCAATGAAGCCGAAGCTGGCGACGCTGTATCTGTACGCTTGGTACGCGAATTTGGGCATACCCTAGGTGACTATGCAAACGTGGCCGCACGCAAGGTAGGGATTGAAGGTCAACCATACTCCTTGGTCATAGCTGGCGGAGTACTACGTCATCCAACAACCCATCTCTCCGATGCCATTATTGAGCGGGTGCGCCAAATCTCTCCTGATATCCAACCAGTCCGCTCATGCTTTGAACCAGTAATAAGTGTCCTATTTGCGGCCCTGGAGGCCGCTGACGTTATCCTTGATAAAGCCATCATAGAACGCCTGACCGCGTCAATTCCAGATAGTACACTCTTTGAGACTGTAGGTAGTACCCGTTAATACCTTATGCGCTCTTACATTTGTCTCCTTTTAATTGGCAGGTGTAAGAGCACTCTGCCATTTAACTACAAAACCTCCTAGCGAAAGCCAACCATTACGGGTAAATGCTTCACCCCTTGCATGAAACCCTGGGGGTCAAGCGGCTCTAGCGTGCTTCCTGGGTGTCTTTGAATCGAGGAGAAACGCTGGAGCATGATCTCTAGTACTATTCGCGTCTCCAGGCGCGCCAGCGGAGCACCCAGGCAATAGTGGATGCCATGTCCGAAGGAGAGATGAGGGTTTGGCGTTCTGGTGAACTCAAAACGCTCTGGATGCGAGAAAACAGCTTCATCATGATTGGCGGAGGCGATGTAGGCACTGATCCATTGTCCTGCATGAATAGACTGTCCACCTAAATGCGTATCCTTTTTGGCGACGCGGAACATGAAGCGCAAGGGCGAGCGATAGCGCAGAACTTCTTCGATGGCTCCTGGCAATAGCATCGGGTCTCGTGCCAATGCATCGAGGAGATGAGGAAACTCATCAAAGCAGAGAAAGACATTACCCAACAGGTGCGTGGTTGTAATATTGCCTGCCACTAGCAAGAGGATACAAAAGCCTAACAGCTCAAGCGTAGAGAGGTGCTCTCCTCCCACCTGGGCCGCGAGTAGGCTGGAGATCAGGTCCTCCCGTGGCTCACGGCGGCGTTCATCAAGCATATGCGAGAAGTATGCGCTCATCTCACCCATAAAATCGCTGCCATCAAAAGGAGTCACGCCAGCCAGGAGGTCAGACCAGTGGCGAAAGCGCGCCCGGTCGGCGGCAGGCACACCCAGGATTTCAGCAATAATAGTTACCGTGAGCGGGTAGGCCAGGTCGTCAATAATATCCATCTCGCCGCGACCGGCGTGCTTCTCCAGCAGATCATTGACCAGTTGCTCAATGCGAGCGGTCGCCTGGGTCACGGTACGCGGCGTAAAAGCCTGCGTGACCAGCGAGCGGAGATGGCGATGGCGCGGCGGATCTAGCGCCACCAGGCTCGCATCAATTGGAGTTGGATTATGCCCCTCAGACTCGACCTCGGAGGAAAAGGTCTCATAATCGGAGAGTACCCGCTTGACGTCAGCATAGCGAAACACCATCCACTGCTGATGCTGCTCGCTGTATGTGACAGGCGCATGCTCTCGCATATGCCGATACCAGGCAAAGGATGAAAAATAGGCATCATTTTGCATCAAAGGCTTCCCTGTTACAAAATCTGGGCGAGCATGGACAGAAGTTCTCGCGGCAACACCAGTTCATATTCGTCTCCCAGGCGCGCCATGACCTCTAAAAGTGTTGAGGGCGACATACGCCAGGCCAGGACATAGACATTGAGGAAGAGTGGACGCTGGCGGCGAATCTTCGCGGTTGTAGTAATCAATTGTACCGTCTGCTCAACACTCATCGCCAGGCCCAGGCTCTGATACCAGGGAACCTTGTTCGCCAGGTGCCAGCAGACCCAGAATGTGCCAGCACCACTTAACATACCACGTAGACCATCAGGAGTAAGCAGACTGGTGAAGGTGCGTTGTAGACGTTTACTGAGAAAACCCATGCCAGTGATGCTAAATGGGAGCAGGCCCAGGCCATGGAAAAAGTCGGTATCTAGAACCTCTAATGTCGAGAGTCCCATAGCTTGCATCATCTCACCCGTATCAGCCAGAAACTCTTGCATATGCTGTGCAGGCCAGCGTGATGGGAATATGTACCCAGCGCCACTGGGCGCCGCTATCAACTCATCATTCGCCGTCGCGCTCTCCAGGTAGTACTTCGCCAGGTACGGCGCGAAGTAGGGCAGCGCGGGTGAGATGGTCCATCCCAGTGGCAACGAACCACGCGCGTTATCACGCCAGAGCTGGAGCAAACGGTGCTGGCAATACTGAATGTTGTCACCATCGCTCATAGTAAACGAGACATACGTTTTCTTCTCGGGAACTTTTACGACCTGAGGAGTTGCTGGAGCGACTGGCAGAGGCATATCGGCCATAGGCAGCGACAACCAGACCTCCAGGTTCTGATAGTAGTCCGAAGCGTAGACAGGCAGGGCATGCTGCGAGGCCAATTGCACACCGCTCCCCTCGTCAGGGAACCAGCCCAGGTGTAGCGCCCCCGCAGGGTAGTTAGCCAGGATCTCTTTGAACAATGCCCGCTCGGAGAGCCAATCCACCTGGGGCTCTGGCACATATTTGCGTGCATCCAGCCAGTAGACAAAGGCACGTGCGGCCACAAGCAACGAACGCAAAGGCGTATGGCCCTCAGGAGTCAGGCCGGCGAGCAGAAGCTTGTTGGTATCGCTCAAGAAATGCTGCTGTGCCCAGCGATACATCTGCAGGCGCGAGCGCCACTGGTAGTTGCGCAAGTCATCAATAATTGGCAGGTGATACTGTTGTTGTAGCAGCACCGCCAGTTCAGGATCAGCCACAAAGCCATCGCGCAAACCCGCAATCGTTGTTGCCAGATTGAGTGTATCCTGTTGAGCGGGATCATAGATGACAATGCCCTTGATACGTGTGCGATACTCCTGGATCAGCGCACCTAATACGTCGCCACCACTTGCGTTCATACTGTGGCGTGGCAGAGAGTCAGGAATCTGTTCGAGCCAGAAGCGGTCGTCATGATTGTAGATCAGGTAGATTTCAGGTTGTGAGCGATTTATCAGGCCAGTCAGCGTTGATACTGCCTGTCGCACTTCGAGCGAAGCAGAGGAGATATCATAGATTGCGAGACTTTGAGGTGCCTGAAACAAAGAACGCAACTGCATCAAACTCTCATTGAGGCGCACCGTATATTTTTGCACGCTAGCTTCTCCTGGCTACTTCAACTATAGACTCCAGCAAACGAAGAGGCTCAAAACACGACTATCGTTATTTTTAAAGTATACCAAAATACGGTTAAAATCAAATCCTGCCGATCATTTCTTGATTCTCTCACCTGATGATGTTATTCTACTTGCAGAGCAGATAGCCTTGCGGCTAGGATCTAGAGATAGGAACCTTTCACGACGTTGATCGTTGCTCAGTGCTGAGTTGCAGCGAAAGGATGCCATGTCATGCTTACCAAGATGGTTGCTCCCGAACTCTTTCGTCCGCCCGTTGAATTTCCCAACGTCCCCTATGATCACTTGCTAAGAAAAACCGCAGAACAATACCCGGAACGAACAGCGATTATCTACCATGACCTCTACTTCACCTACCGCGAAGTGGTCTCTATGGTCAATAGCGTTGCCAATGGAATGCATGAGTTAGGCTTACGCAAAGGTGAACGCATTTGTCTCTTCACTACCAACCGCCCCGAATACACAGTTACATTTATCGCTGCCGCGACACTGGGCCTGGTCGCAAGTCCTATGAATCCCGCGTATAAAGAGCGCGAAGTTGCGTATCAACTAGAGAACTCAGAGGCCTCCGCCATCCTGGTGCAACGCGAGCTTGTACCCATCTTGCAGCTTGCACTCAATAACACCAAACTTCCGCACCTTAAGCACATCTTTGTCACGGGAAGCCAGGCCCCTGAAAGCCTGCCCGAGTCCATTCCACTCAGCCAACTCATTAGGAATTACGCGCCAACCTATCAGAAGCATACCGATATCACTAGCGATGACCTGCTGGCCCTCCCCTATTCCTCAGGTACCACGGGCCTGCCCAAGGGAACCATGCTCACCCATCGCAATATGACGACAAATAATCTCCAATTCACGACGGCCCTCCAGACCACGCCCAATGATGTCGCGCTCATCTTCTTACCCTTCTACCATATTTATGGTGTGATGCTTATGGGAGGCTTCCTTGCCTGTGGCGCGACGCAGGTGCTAATGGAACGCTTCGACCTGATTCAGTCGCTGGAGCTCTGTGAGAGGCACAACGTCACCTACTACTTCGCGGTACCACCTATCGTGCTGGCACTGGCGAACGCGCCCATCGACCTGGGCAAGATGAAGAGCGTCAAGTATATCTTCTCAGGGGCGGCCCCGCTACCCATGGACCCCACACGCCGCCTGAAAGAGAAGACCGGAATCAATATTGTCCAGGGCTATGGCCTCACCGAGACCTCTCCCCTGACGCACTCCCAGCCCAAGGATCCAGCCCTGGTGCGTACAGAAAGCGTTGGACTGCCTGTCCATAATACAGATATCAGGATCATGGACATTGAGACGGGCGAGCGAGAGCTACCCCTGGGCGAGACAGGCGAAATCGTCATTCGCGGCCCCCAGGTCATGAAGGGTTACTGGAAGGCGCCAGAGGAGACTGCACGGGTGCTACGCGATGGCTGGCTATATACAGGCGATATAGGCTACCTGGATGCTGAGGGCTATACCTACATTGTGGATCGCAAGAAGGAGATGATTAAGTACAAAGGCTTTGGCGTCGCGCCCGCGGAACTGGAATCCCTGCTAATGGAGCATCCCGCGGTCATGGACTCTGCGGTCATTGGCATACCAGACGATGAGGCAGGCGAACTAATCAAGGGTTTTGTCGTCTTACGCCCGGGACATAGCGCCACACCTGATGAGATCATGACCTTTGCCAACGGCAAGCTGGCTGGCTACAAGCGTTTCCACTTCATCGAGCAGATTGATGCCTTGCCGAAAACCGCGTCAGGCAAAATTCTGCGCCGCGAACTGAAAGAGCGCGAAAAGGCGCTCAAGCTCACACAAGAATAATTGGTTTAGGAGTGTGTGCATGGGCAACCTACGGCTGCCCATGCACACACTCCCAACCAAGAAGTGAAGTTACTACTAGCGGGGATTAGAGGCCCATCAAGAACAGGCCGCGAGCCATGATCTCACCCGCCAGGGTGAGCACCACCACCAGGTAGAGCATACCCGTCGCCGACTGGAACGAGCGATCACGGACGAGCTTCCAGGAGAGGCCACCCAGAACAAGAGGAAGCACAAAGCTCACCAGGATACGCAGCCAGTTAATCGCACCTGTATCCAGAGGAGTAATGACCGGCTGGCCAGCAGGCTTCACCTGACTAGAGGAGGCCTGAGTTGGCGCAGGCGTGGGTGTCGAGGCAACCACGGCAGGCTGGTTGGAAGAGGCCTGATTCGCGTGCGACGTGGTTGGACCGGATAGAGGCAAGAAGATAATCTGCGCGATAATAGCCAGTAAGACAACGCTGGTAGAGAACAGCAGTGGTCGCTCTGAGAGCGCGGGCGTGACCAGGTACCAGTGACCCAGCCACATGGCAGTCATCACACCACCCAGGGCAAAGGCTGCTGCGTAGAAACCCGCGACGGTAAAGGCACCACCTGCGATGCTCCCGGCCAGCGGACGGAAGATCATCCCCAGTACCAGGAGTGTCACCAGGCCCGCAATGACCGTAGCTACACCGCTTAAGAGGCGTAATCCACGCAGTATCGAACGGCGCGGAGCGGGTTTCCCCTCTTTCTGGGCCTCGTCTTCAGCCTTCTCATGCTCTACTTTCCCATCCACACCGGCTTTCTTATCCAGTAAGAGGAAGAGCGTGTAAGGGATCAGCAACACAAAGAAGAGGAGCAACGGCAGAGTCTGCCAGCCTGTCCAGCTATGATCCAGGGAGCGATAAGTATTGAGCAATTCACCGGTGGCGAAGTTTTGCTGAAACAAATACGTCAGTCCAGCAAGGGCGAGATAGATAAAAGCGTAGGAGACCAGAAAACCACGTTTGACCTCGTTGCGCCAATCGAGAAAGACCAGCACACTCACGGAGCCAATCGTCAATTCGATCATGATTATGTATAGGACGAGTGGGAGTGTTTGCAGCATAGAATCGTGTTATCCTTTAAGCTCTAACAGGACATGGGGGAGACATACACCCTTTCCATATCAACATCTTGACAGATTATACCGTTCTTCATAGATTGTGGCAAACTCACAATCCCTACTCCAACCAAATTACATCTCTCTGCTACCAGACCTCACTGAGCCCTATATATTTCTCCCTACACAATTTGTCCTATCCCTAACTCTTCAGTAGAGTTAAAAACTAAAATCAATAAATGGATTCTCACAATACACAAATTTTAAGTATTGACAGTCAAAAGGAGTTCACTGAAAATATAATTTCAGTGCAAATAACGAACTCTACATTCTTTCTAGCGAAAGGCAGATACAAATACAGAAAATATAATTTTCTTAAGCATAAGATGTACCAGACCAATATATAAGCCAAAATCATATTGGTCTTTGACACAATAAAGGAGTGTTTATCATGACACAAACGGTACCTATACATCCAGCTGCGCCAACGACAAACCGCTACCGCGTGGCCGACATTCAAGTGCTTCCTGCCGGGGATAAACTTGTCCTGGTCCATTGCCAAGACACACAAAACACCACACTTTTGCGTTCAGAGATTGCTAACTTTTTGATGCAATGTCAGGAGTTTCGCACCCTTGATGAACACATTGCTATCAATTGCCAGGGACGAGAACTCAGTTCACGCACCATTGAAGTCTTACGCCGACAACTCCAGCACCTCACACAAGGTGGCTTCCTCCTCTCACAGGCAAGAGTCTCTGGCTTCTTTCAGGAAAACAACGAATCACAGGGCACGATTGCCTCACTCTGTTTCCCAACCTGCGATCGTGTTGCCTCATTAGAGCAGTGCATCGTTAGTTATATTGAGCATTGCCAGCGCTTTGAGCGAAATCCTGAATACATCGTCGCTGACGATTCGGCATCCCTCCAGACCCGTGAAGCCTACAGACACATGTTGAAGGGCTTGAAGACAAAATATAAGGTGCCTATAGCGTATGCTGGACTGGAGGAGAAAACTGCATATGCGGACGCATTGAGCAGAGAAGGCAATATTCCAGCTGAGATTGTTTCCTTCCTCTGCCTCAGCAACAAGCAGTATCGCGAGACAACCATAGGGGCAAACCGCAATGTGCTCTTACTACACACTATTGGTGACCTTATCTTTAGTTCTGATGATGATATGCGTTGTCGCATCAGCCCTTCTCCTCAATATAAAAAAGGGCTGACCCTGACTTCTCAAGGCTTGCCAGCACCAATATATTTTTACCCTGATCGGGAAAGAGCATTACAGGCAACACCTGTAAGCGAACAAGACCTACTCGCCCTCCACGAACAGTGGCTAGGGCAAAAGCCCATGTCCTGTCAGGCGCTTGTTAAGCAAAAGAACGCGCTAGATTATGAACAAGTAATGCCCGTGTTGCTTCGACGACTCGCGACAGGGGAGGGCAATATAGCACTTACGGTTCATGGTTTCGTGGGTGATTGTAGCTTTGATGATCCCGATATGTATCTTGGTTATGAAGGAGAGACGCTTAAGCAACTCATCGAGTCAGAATCAGCCTTCCGCTCATTGCACCATAGTAGGGAGATAGCCTATGTCGCAAAGAGCTTAACCGTTACAGGAACGCCAGTACTTCCGTATGGTATGAGTATAGGACTCGATAATCGTGAGCTACTCCCTCCCTTCCTTCCACTAGGACGAGGTGAAGATGTTGCATTTGGGAACATTCTCTCAGCATGTTTCCCCAATGTGTTCGCAGCTCATCTACCTTGGACAATTCTGCATGCTCCTCTAGAAAAGCGCACTCATCATCAAAAACAACACAAACTTCAAATTGACTTTGAATACTGGGTAAGATTTGGTATGAGTGAATACAGCGCAGGATTCGCTCTTACGCCAGTTGAGCGGCTACGCAAAATGGGGCAACACTTGGAGGATTTTGGGCGATTGCCGACAAAATCCTTTGAATCTTTGCTTCACGAGCAGATATATCGCACTATAAGCTCCCTTATTTCCCAACTTGAGGAGGGACTCTGCACAAATCAAACGCCACTTCCCGACTTCTGGGTACAGAATGTAAGAGACTACATTGCTCAGATACGCGAAGAGGCATTGCTTCCACTAGAACAACTTTATGCCCCAAACTGCAATACGGCTACTTTACAACAATTGTTCCAACAGTTTGGGCAAGGACTCCAATGGTGGCCACAGATTGTGGGAACCGCACGCCGTCTCCGAGCCAGAGGCGTACGCTTAGCTCAACCACTATAAGTGCCTTCACAAAGGAGCACTATTTACCAGGACCTACAACTTTCGCGCACTTGTAACGTATATTTATTAGATTTTCAAGCATTTAAAGAGTAGCCAGGCAAAAACACAATAACGCCTGGCTACTTCTTGTCTCAGTACCTTCCTTTGCCAGGGGAGAAACACAATCAAGGGAACGCTGCCAAACACTACATATTTCATACATACTTGTCGATATTGACAGCAAAGGGCTTTAGCCCGCCGCAAGCGCTGTGGTTTTAACCCAGGCGGTTAGGCGTTCGTGACTTTAGCCCTTACAAAGTGGTTTCTATTGTGGTAACGAAGAACCATGAAATAAACACTTGCATATCAGAGAGATGAGCATCATATTTATCTGAGTGGATAAGAAGCTATTTTGCCAGTACGGCTGGCAATACCAGTCCAGAAACTATTCAGAAATATATTGATGCTTAGAAAGGATTAAAGTAGAAAAATGGCAAAAGCAACCATCACCATCAAACAGGTCTTGAACTATGAGCAAGATCATGGTGCGTGGTTTGCTGCCAATCAGACGCTCTTCAATCGGGTCGCTGCGTTCTATTTTGAGGCCATCCAAGCTCATGAGAAAATCCTCGATCTCTCCAACAAAGAGGCCCTTACGGCTCTTGAAAAGCTTACCCACACCACAGAGAACAATCCTACTCCAATCATGCCACTTTCAGACATCCAAGAGGATATTCCTGCCATGTTCAGGCGTGCGGCTATCAATGCTGCTCTTGGGTCAGCTCGTTCCTTTTACGCGCATGTAGCCACATGGAGAAAGCGTAAGGAAAAGGCAGAGGCAAAGAGAAAGAAGTTTCATGAAAGGCCACCAGTTCCTCCGCGTACCTGGAACAAATCCGCAACGCTCTATGCTGGCATGTGGCGGGAACGGGCCGACTCATCCATTGTTGTGAAGGTGTGGACAGGCTTGTGTTGGAGTTGGATCAAGGTTCGTATTACTGGAAGAGAGCTGCCTCCCAATGCGGATGTAGGCAGTCCTCAATTAATTAGAAAGGGGAACCAGTGGTACTTGCATACTCCTGTTGAAAGGAAGTTCAAGAGTCCTGGCAACATCGAGAAACAGGTTACCGAAAATGCACAAACCAAGATCTGTGCAGTAGACCTTAACTTAGGTGAAAACATTGCTGTGTGTACAGTACAAACTGTTGAAGGTTCGATCCTTGCCACCACATTTATTCATGGTGGACAATGGGTAAATGGCTTTAGGAAGAAACAGTTAGGCCGTATTGCACGCAACCGATCCAAGACTGGCATGATCGCAGAGAATGAACAAGACAACGTGCATCTCTGGAACAAGATCCGCGACGTTGATGAGTATGTGGCCCATCTGGTGAGTGCTCGCATTGTCCAATTTGCTAAGCAGTATGAAGCTACCGTGCTGGTGTTTGAGCACCTTGGCAACCTGAAACCAGCTAAGGGCAAATACAGCCACAGGGGAAACACGAAACGCGCATTTTGGATGAAAGGGCATATCTTCTACTATGCCAAGTACAAAGCCTATAATGCGGGTATTCTTACTGGCAGAGTCAATCCAAGAAATACTAGTAGAGAATGCGCCCGTTGTCATGGCATGATCGCACGCTATGCAGAGGGACAGCCAGCAGAAGGATACACAATGGGAGCTTCTCTCGCGTATTGTGCTGGCTGTGAAATTCGCGGTCATGCCGACAGGAATGCAAGTCTTGTGATCGGTCAAAGACTTATCATGCGCTACCAGAAAATTCAGGAAGAGCCTCCAACTCCTTTGCTTGCAAAGAGGGGACCGAAAGGTTCAGGTGTTGCTGTCCCCCAAGATGCCAAAAACCAGAAGAAACCATCTATTTCCAAGGGAAGGCATGGGGATGGCAACGAGCATGGCACCGCTCAGGAGCACGGTTCAAGGATGGTTGGACCTGTTCGCGATATTCCTCACCAATTACGGCTTCCACTTGAGTAGAGGCCACGCCTCATTTCTCAGGAAACCGCGTACGTAGGAGTGTCAGAAGCCACCGTGGCTTAAGCCCGTGTGGAGTGTCACAGCAGGAGAGAATCTCTCATACACTTGGGAAGAAACGCCATTCCTAGAAGAAGAGAGTTTGTGTCAGATACCCTCTGGCTAAAGCCAGGGGCTTGTCCCTAAGCTAGATCGCTTGGAACGAAAGGCCGTCTGACAGCGACCCACCAGCCAAAGATATACCGAGGCTGGCAAGGTGCTTATTGCGAATGTTATACGCTGCATTGAGATCGGCATTCAAACAATATCCGCACTGCTTGCACAAAAAAAGTGATTGAGTCTTCCGATTGGAGCGATGTTGATGCCCACACTGAGAACAGGTTTGCGAGGTATGGCGAGGGTCAACCTTGACCACCTGTATACCACATTCCTGTGCTTTATAGATCAGAAACATATGAAACTGCGCAAAAGACCAGCTATGCAGTCTCCGCTTGGTTTCTCCTTTCTTCCTGATCTTGCTGGTACTACGAATGTGGGTCAGGTTCTCAATCACAATGGTCGAGCCAGGGGTGGCATTCTGCACAAGACGCTTGGAAAGGACATGATCGCAGTCCCGGTGAAATCGCAAAGAGCGACCAGACAACTTCTTGAGATGTCGTTTAGCGCTTTTGGTTCCTTTGGACTGCAGCTTGCGGCGGAGACGGAAACGGCGGCGCTCAATCTCTTTCCAGTGGTGGGAGCCAAGAAAATGGCGATTGGACGTGACAGCAGGACGGTTAAGTCCCAAATCCACGCCAATGACCTCATGGTTCTGAGGGACATCTGGCTCAGGCACCGAGACAACCACATGCAGCCAATAGCGCCCCTTGCGAATGCACAGTTCAGCAGTCGTGACCTGATACCCTGCGTACCTGCTACTGTAGGGAGGGATGTGGAAAGGCACAAGAATGCGCCCTTCCACAGTGGAGAGACTAACTTCCTGTGTTTCCCACCTGAGGACATAAGTACGCTCATTATAGCGAATCGGGCACTGATTGGAGTGAGGTTGTCCCGCCTTGCGCCCTTTGGCTTTTCGATCAAAGGCCGACTTTAAAGCTTCAGTGGCTTTGAGACGTGCCTGAATGAGCACATTGGCGTTCAAACGCGGATATACCTCACGCAAGTCATAGTACGTTGCGTGGTGAAGCCGGACACCATTTTTTTTCGCAATGTTGCCAGCCATAAGCACACACAGCATTGAAGATCTGTGTGAATTGTTGCGCAGTCTCGTCAAGCAAGTATTTCTGCTCGTGTGTTGGCTTTAGTCGTACTCGTATCGTTCTATCCACAGACGCAAGTATAGCATATATGCATAGATTTTGCAAGAAAGGAACGGTGTGCTCCGCCCTATATCTGAAGCAAGGGGTCGCCACATGCCGATTTGAAAGATGCCACGTTGTCTAAATCCACGTTGCCAGATTGATTATCCACCTGGCACGCTACAATGCACCAATCCATTCTGCCAATGCCTGCTGCCTGAAGCCCTGGTAGCGGGTCGTTACCGCATTGAGACGCTCATAGGCATGGGCGGGATGGGTGTGGTCTACCGTGCCAGCGACACCTTCGAAATGAGTCAGGTCGCGCTCAAAGTCCTCTCGCTCAAAAATAGTATCATGGATCCGCAAACCGCGATTGAGCGCTTTCGACGCGAGGCGCGCTATGCCCATCAGCTCAAGCACAAAAATATTGTGTCGGTTCATAACTTTGGGCAGGATGGGCCTCTTCTCTACCTGGAAATGCCGCTTATTACAGGTGGAACGCTCAAGGCCTTGCTCAAACCCGAGCTTCCCCTGCCAACACAGCAGGCCCTGGGTTACATGGACGACATGGCTGCTGCCATCGATACAATTCATGCGCATCCACAGCAGATCATACACCGCGATATTAAGCCCTCCAATTTACTTATTTCACAGGATGATGGGCATCTCATCCTGGCCGACTTTGGCATCGCCCGCGCGATGCAACAGGAGAAACCACTAACACAGCGCGGCCTCTCTTTAGGCACAGAACACTATATCGCGCCCGAGCAGGATCAGGGCAACGCGGAACCCACCAGCGATATTTATTCGATGGGTGTGGTCGCCTACCAGATATTTACGGGCCTTTTGCCTGTGCAGGCGGTAATCAAGACACACGCCACCGAAATTCCCGCGCCCAGCAAACTCAATCAAGCACTGCCACCAGAGGTCGATGCATGCATTTTGCGCGCCATGGATCTCGATCCACGCAAGCGCTATCAAAGCGCTGGCGACTTCGCAGCGGCTGTGCGGGCAGCTCTGGCGACAAACACGATCTCCTCAGAGCCAACCATCGCCGATCTCACACTCGTCTCGCATAGCTCGAATGTGATCACGCGAACCGTTATGCCCGAAAATCCCTGCCCACAGTGCGGGAGGGAGAACCGCAGCAGCTCTCGCTTCTGTCGTCACTGTGGGCATGGACTGGACGAAACGATGCCCACGCTTGGGGCACAGTGCGAGGCCAGTTATGAAAGCGATAAGGGACGCAAGGCCCAGGAGAACGAGGACATGCTCCTGCTCCTCCAAGGACTCTGCGTGAATGTACAACCATCACCACATCCCTTCGCCATCTTTGCTATTGCGGATGGTCTTCTCGGGCCACAGGGGAAGCCTGCATTAGGGCATGAAGCCAGCCGGCTGGCCGTTGAGACCGTCGCCGATACGCTTGTTCCCTTACTGGCAGATACCACACGCTCACACTCTCACGGCACACCCATTCATGCTCCACGCACACCAGGAGACACAGGTGTCACCTTCTCAGGTCAGCGCCAGGCCTTACCCATGAGCGAGAAAATTCTAGAGCAGTGGCTCGCCGACGCAGTGCGGCAGGCCAACCGCGTCGTCTACCATTGTAACGCAGACTATGACGCGACGATGGCCACAACCCTGGCGGTAGCCCTGCTCTATAGAGAGCGACTCTATGTTGCCAACGTGGGCGATAGCCGTGTTTACCATTTTAGCCAGCGACAGGGATTACAATGTGCGACCCACGACCATACCATCGCCGCCAATCTTGTTGATGCCGGATTGCTCCAGGCAGATGAAGTGCGCGCCAGCGCCAAACGCCATCAACATTACCGTACACTGGGCCAAAATGCCATGGTGACAGTTGACTGTTCTCAGCGCGCCCTGGAACCTGGCGACCTGCTCATTCTGTGTACCGATGGGGTCTGGCATATGCTGCCTGAGAAACGAATTGAAGACATTTTACGTCAACATCCTCGTACCGAAGAGATAGCGCGCCTGCTGGTACAAGAAGCCAATAATGCCGGGGGCGAAGGGAACGCAAGCGCGATTGTCGTGCACGTGCTCTAACTGAGAGCCTGCCCGCGCAGAGAGAAGCCTCTATAAGCCTGTCCCGGCAGCCTCTAAGGCCAGCGGGAAGGTGATAATAAACAGTGCTCCCTTGCCAGGCTCACTCTCGACCGAGACAGTGCCATGCTGCAAACGCACCAGCAGTTCCACAATAGAGAGGCCCAGGCCATAACCACCAAGCGCCTTTGAACGTGCGGGATCGGCGCGATAAAAGCGCTCGAAGATATGTTGCCTCTCTTCAGGTGATATACCTATGCCTGTGTCCTGAACACGCAACTGTGCCAGGTCCTCACATATCTCAACCGATACCGTCACCTTTCCACCACTATTTGTATATTTGAGGGCATTGTCAAGCAAGCTCAGAATAATCTGAATCAGGCGCGCGGCATCGCCCATGACCGTTGCCGCCTGTAGAAGGCCGCTCGCCAGGCTTACCTGGCGTTCCTGGGCCAGGGGTTCCATGCTCTCAATCGCATCAGCCGCCAGAAAATCCAGGCGCACAGGCTCATAATCGAGTTGCATCTTCTGTTCATCGGCACGCGCCAGGGCCAGGAGATCATTAATAAGCCTTCCCAGGCGCTCGGTCTCTTCGTTGATACCCTCCAGGGCCATAATATACTCTTCCGTCTTCTCGGAACGAGAGAGCGCGACCTCTGTCATATTACGAATCACGGCCACCGGTGTGCGCAGTTCATGCGAGGCATCGGCAACAAAGCGACGTTGATGCTCAAAGGCGCGTTCAAGGCGTCCTATCATCTGGTTAAAGAGTAATGCCAGGTCATAGACCTCATCTCTGGCCCGGGGTAGAGGCACACGTTTCTGTAGATCCTGGGCATTGATCATACGCGCGGTCCGCGCAAGATGATGAATCGGCCTAAATGCTCGCGCTGAGAACCAGTAGCTACAGAGGCCACACACAAGTAATAAGACTGAGCAGATCCCAATGAGGATATACAGAACTGTTTGCAGTTGCTCATTCAGGCTCTCTAACGACTGTCCAACCTGAATAACGCCAATGATCTGGTTCTGCCAGACAAGCATCGTACAGTATACCCGCACCTGGCGGCCATCAGCATCATAGACAGTTCCACGCCAGGGGATTCCGTGAAGCGGATCATGGACACTTGTCGCATTTAACGCCAGTTGACGCATATCTGTGGTCGCATAGAGTGTTTGTGCATGCTCATCTAGTACGCGCACAAAGAAATCGCCTGGCGAAACGTCTTTCTCCTGTTGAAAAGTACGCTTACTCTGGCCAGGATGCGTATCGATATAGGCAGCGGTTGCGCCTAACTGCGACATCTGCCCCGCAATATCCGAGGTATCCATCCGTCCTTGTGAGACGATCAAGGCCTGAGCAATTTGTTGTGTTCGCAGGCGCAAGGCGGTATCAAAATTCGTCTCCAATTGAATTTTGACTATCATATAGAAGGCCGTAGCACACAAAATCACTAGCGTAGCGGAGACGGCAATATACCAGAGGGTCAATTGTACACGCAGTCCGGGGGGAAAGAGCTGTGGCCGACGCGTTCGCATATTACAAGGGTTCCTTGAGCTGATAACCAGAGCCACGTATCGTCTGAATGACATTTGGTTCATTCTCATTGCAGAGCTTGCGCCGGAGATAGCGAATATAGACATCAATAACATTGGAGAGGTGTTCGGTGTCGCCATCCCAGACATGCTCGACAATCATCGATCTACTCAGCACCTGGTGCGGATGGCGCATAAAAAACTCAAGGAGAGCATACTCTTTGTTTCCCAGGGGAATCAGGCGCTCCGCGCGTTTAACCTCATGCGTCCTGGTATCAAGCGTAATATCCATAAATTGTAATGTTGCAGATAAGACTGGTCCCCCCCGGCGCAGAAGGGCTCGTACACGCGCCTCAAGCTCGCTAAATGCAAAGGGCTTGGTGAGATAATCATCTGCCCCCAGGTCTAATCCTTTGACGCGATGCTCCACCTCACCCAGCGCGGTTAGCAACAAAATAGGCATCGTCTTGCCCTGTTCACGCAACTGACGGCAGACTTCAAAGCCACTTAAACCGGGAAGCAGGATATCGAGTATGACCAGGTCATAGGGAATGGAGGTAGCCATATACACCGCATCTTCGCCATCGGCTAACAAATCGACCGCATGATGGCTACCTTCGAGGCCCTTCTTCAAACTCGGACCCAGACGGGGATCATCCTCTATAATCAGGATACGCATAACACCGTACCTCGTACATTGAAAGCCGCATCATGTTGGTTACCTCCACCACGACTCCTGCGGCATAGGTAGCCAACACGATGTCTACACTATAAACTGGAGACATTAGAACAACATGAAAAACCAGGGGCCTCCTGCCAGAAATCCCCCTGTCCGGGAAGGGGCGAGCTACTTTTCTTGCAAGAGCAGCCAGCAACGCAAGAACTCCGCCACGCTCCAGGCCTGGGCCACACACCCGCCCACGACATAGGGTGGTTCTGGTTCAGCCACCTCACTAATGGTCCCGAGACAATTCTGCCAGAGTTGGTCCAGAGCGGTCAAGAGCAAGGTACGTAACTGATCACGATCCTTGTGCACACGCAAATGCACATCGATAAAGGGGCCAAGCAACCACTGCCAGACGGTTCCCTGGTGGTATGCGCTATCACGCTGCCAACGATTTCCGCTAAAGTGCTGATGATACGCGGGATCGGTTGGACTGAGCGAGCGTAGCCCCAAAGGGGTAAGCAAATGCTGCTCAACTTGCTGCAAAATGCTGGCACATTGCCCCCCGAAAGCAGGTCCCGGCAGAGGGAGACCGCGAACAACTGATTGGGGCGAAGCGAGGCATCCATCTGGCCCGCGTTCCCATCAACATCGACCACGTCATAGAGATAGCCGCCCTCTGCATACCAGAAACGCCTGGCAAAATGCTGTCGCACCAGGGTACGCAATTGACTATAGTGTGAGGCATCCGTCGAGAGGCGCACGGCCCAGGCCTCCATCTTCGTTAAGGCGGCATACCAGAGCGCGTTTATCTCTACTGGCTTGCCTCGTCGCGGCGTGACGACCCAACCGTCAACCTTCGCGTCCATCCAGGTGAGTTGGACCCCGTCCGTTCCTCCATGCAGGAGACCATCTGTCGCATCCATCCCAATATTGAAGAGCGTTCCCTGCTCATGGCGGACAATAATCTCTTGCAGTACTGGGAAAAGCTCCTTGAGGAGTGACCAGTCATCGGTGGCTTGTAGGTACAACCCAAGCGCGTGAAACATCCAGAGAGTGGCATCTATGGTATTGTACTCGGGGTGCTCGCCTTGATCGGGGAAGCGATTGGGGATCAGGCCCTCATGTGTGTAGGAGGCAAAGGCCTTGAGCAGTCCACGGGCCTCACTATAGCGACCCGTTGCCAGCAACAAGCCCGGCAATGAAATCATGCTATCGCGCCCCCAATCCGTAAACCAGGGGTAGCCCGCGATGATCGTCTTGCGATCTGGAGCAAGGCGCAATGGTTGGCGAGAGGCCTTTGCCTGCGCGTAGTTAGGGCGCGCAACAATAAACTGATCGGCGGCCACAACCAGGCGTGCCAGCACTGGATCACGCTCTTCTAGATTATCCATAGTACGCTCAGCTACGGAGAGCAGTTGACGCACACGGCGCTGATGGCGAACCAGCGCCGCCGTGACCAGTTCTTCATGCCGTGGTCCACCCAGGTCCGAGGGGAGATTCTGTTCAGCACTTAAGACAAAGGTGACACGCATACCCGTCGTAATGGGCATGCGAAAAATTCCTGGCTGATACACATCTTCCTGATCCAGCAGACCACGTTCGCTCTCCCGCCGATGCAGCACACGCCAGTACCAGAGGCCCGTGGGGGAGAAAAACGCCGAGGGACCCGCGATCAGGTGATAGACTGGCGCCTCATTATAGGCACGAATACGGCAGCGATTATGCTGGCTATCTACAATAAAATGCCAATCGTCGGACCCTTGCGTCGAAGCGTGATAGTCGCGCGAGAGGCAGAAAGGCACCAGTGTCAGCGTCAGGTTCTCATCGGCTATCTCACTGCCCACCCCTTCAAGGGTATACTGAATGTAGGTTGTATTCTGTCCATACTCCATCCAGACACGCTTGACCAGCTCCAACTGATCCGTGAGACGATAGCGGAAACAAGGAACATCTCCATCCAGCACCACTTCTTGCAAATACTGATACCCTTGAGGATCCACCACCTTGTCGTGATACTCGTTAACTCCTAGCTTGAGCACCTCGCCGCCTGGCAAGGTAATCTCTTCATCGACCTTACTTACAAAAACAGTGCGCGCCACGGGTGGCTGAAGCGCAGCCACCAGCAGACCATGATAGCTGCGGGTTGTTGCGCCACAAATCGAACCAGCTGCGTACCCTCCCAGGCCATTCGTCACCAACCACTCATGATTAAGCGCCTGCTGCACATCACCACAAATATCGTGCCCAACACGCAGATGCCATGCATCTGGTCCCTGCTGTTGAGAAGCCTCAACAGACGTATGATCCAGAATCATTAGTCAACGCTCCTTACTTACCTACAAGCGTGTATGTGTATTCTGCTACCGTTCTCATACTCAAAGGTGAGCGAACCCACCCTTAAGCGGTCAGTTGTTCCTGCTTCATCGTCAGTTGCCAGCGCACGGGAACCTTTGGATCAGCCCTCCCGTTTCGGTCTCACATTGACTCCACAGGCGCTTTTACGTCATCGGTCGTAGCCACTACCCAGGACGGCCAGCTTTAGGCGTGAAGCTGGCGAAGCATGTCGGTGGCGAACCACGCGAGATTCAACGCGGCATTCAGGTCGCGGTCCAGGATGCGTTTACAAACCAGGCATTGATAGGTACGATGTTTGAGTGGCATGCGCTTTTTGACATGCCCACAACACGAACACCGTTTGGTGGAAGGAAACCAGCGTGAAGCAATGAACACGTCTCCTCCTGCGGTGGCGACCTTGGTCTTGAGGAACTGCAAGAGTTGTCCCATCGCCGCATCAGCCACAGCTCTCGCCAGTTTGTGATTGGCCATCATCCCCAACAGATGGAGGTCTTCGATGCCGATCACTCCAGCGGTCCGTGCCAGTTCGGTGGTAAACTTGTGCTGGACATCCCGGCGAATATTGGCGATCTTCTGGTGCTCGCGGGCCACCTTCACCCGTTGTTTCTCATAATTTTTGCCGAAAACGGTTCGGCCCGTCTCCGGGTCTTTCGTTTTCTGCTTCCGTGCAAGGGTTCGTTGCAGCTTGCCGAGCTTCCCCAGATGGTGTTCGAGCGGCTTTTGGTTCTCAAGTCGTCGCCCATCGGAAACCACAGCAGCCTGCTTGATGCCCACATCCACCCCCACGACAGCCGTGGGAGTGGGAGGGCGCTGTTTCTTGATCTCGACCTGAATACTCACATACCAATGACCTGCTTCACAGGAGACCGTTGCCCCCAGCATTTTGACCGACTCACAGATGACCTGCTTGCGCTGGTTGCGCTTCTTCGTCGGCTGTGGCGCTTTTCCCTCCTCCACAAAGCGCAGCTTTTCGGCAAGATTGACGGTCCCAAGTTTGCGAAGCAGTTTCCCTCGCCCTTTCTCGATCTTGCGCTGATCCAGAAGGAAGCGGCCAAGTCCTGGGATTGACATCCAATGACTGCCGAGGGTGAATTTGTCATTGGAAAGGTAAAAGGATTCGTGCGATTTCCCTTTTTTCTTGTACCTGGGATACTCGGCTCGGCCTGCGAAGAAGTTGTCGTAGGCTTTCTTCAGGTCATCAAAAGCTCCTTCCACCACACATTTCGTCACGTCGTAGGTCCACGGATACTCCTGCTCCCGGATCTTGTTGAACTGCTTTTTCAGGGACATCGCGTTGGGGGACGTGAACGTGCGCTCGGCCTCGGGGACCGTTTCCTGTTCCACTTTGTACGCTTGATACTGTTTCTCCCACTGTTCTCTCCCCCAGTTGTAAATGAACCTTCTCGTACCACAGGCACGTTTGAGATACTCCACCTGTTCAGGCGTCGGGTTGATCCGTATTTTGTGCGCGGTTTTCATCCTTGAGCTCTTTCTCTAAGGCTTTGCGGTAATCCCTCAGATATTCATCTCCCTATGGTATTGATGTATAACGCAAAAGAACAAAAAAGCATATAGAAATATATGGCAAGTAATACAAGTTGCTCGAGTAAAGTGAAGATTTTTACATCCTATGGAAGTTTAGCACGCTCCAAACCACAACGTCCAGCAACATATACCAATATTATGCGGCCTTCGTCAATCACCTCCGCTCTCAGAGCGGAGGCTTGCATCTGGACTCCACCGCAACTCTGCATATCTTCTCAGACGTGCAGCTTTGGCTTCGTTGTCCGATGTATCAGGGGTCATTGACAAGGACCCCGTCGTGCTCCAATCCTGTCGAAGCACGAGCGTTCGCATAGTGATATTCCTCGCCCCAACCAGATCCGCATGCAGGATGTAAGGACACTGCTGACAGACGAAGAGCAACCCTTTATTTGGGCGGTTCCCATTAGCGGTATGTCCGCATCTGGGGCACGCTTTTGAGGTATAGTCTGCATCGACTTTGATGGCCTGAGAGCCTACGAGGGCCGCCTTGTAGCTGATGAGCGCGTGCAATTGGGCAAAGGACCATTGAGAGTACACCCGATTCGCTTTGCGCGCCTTTGGCGAAACCCGTTCATAGCCTTTCCCGTTTTTCTTGCGCTTGCGTTTCCGGCGCTTCGTCCGCTCTCGAATGTCGGTCAGTTGCTCTAACCCAATGAGGGCATGTGGGTGCTGAGTGATGATCTGTTTGGCGATAGTATGATTGGCTTGCAATTTCAACCGTCTCTCTCGCTGCTCGATCCGTCTCGCCCGACGTTTCGCGCCGCGAGTGCCTTTTTGCTGTAAGCGTTTACGCAGTCGTGCGTAATGGTTGGCTCGGTGTCGGACCTGACTCCCTGAATAAAAGCTCGCCTTGCCTGTCGAAGTGGAGACGACGGCCAGATAGCGAATGCCTACATCGACACCGACCACCTCGCCTAGGTCTTCACAGCCTGATTCCGGCACGTCGACCTTCAAGGAAACGAGCAAATAGAAACACTTCTTTGGGGTATCATACCAGAGCTTGGCATCCCCGATGCTTGCCCCATGCCGAATGAGGGCCAGATGTTTCTCGTAGCCCTGATAGGGGACGCTGATCCGTCCGTCCAGCGTTCCGATACTCACCCGACTATCGCACTGAAAGGTGTAGTCACGCTCATAGGTATACTGAACCGTTGGAGAACTGTAGTGCGGTGGCTGGTTCAGACCCTTAAAGCGTTTTTTTGGTGAGCTTCTTGCGGCGATGCTCAGCATTCTTCAAGAGCTTGGTCCAGAGTCCTTTGTAGGTGGCAGCGACCTGTCGCATTGCGCTACAGGCCAGTTGTGAAGGAAGATGATAGCGAGCGCGCAGGTCGGAATACATGCCTTTGTGCAGTCGGGTCATACTACTGGTTTTGCCCTGCTCAAAGGCATAGCAACTCACGGCGTTGAGAGCATCTCGATAGGCCAGTTGCACTTGGCGTAATGCCTGAAACTGCTCTGGGGTTGGCATGAGTTTGAGTTTGGCGGTGATGATCTGCTGCATGTGCTATTTGCTTTCGAGAGGAACGAGAGAGCTTCCCGTCCCTCTTCTCTTCCATGGTCACACGTTACAAAGCTCTTGTGGGCTTTCAGCAATGATTGGGCCACTCATGTGCCCCAAGAAGAAGCCCTGGATGTCAAACGAGTCTTGAAATGCCATGCAATCAAAGCGGTAACCGCCTTTGCCATCGTCGTCGAGAACCGCCCCTACGGCATCGAGCGTGTTCATCTGATGAGCGACATGAGGAAGATCATACTCGCTGTCATCAAAGTACATACTTCTTCCTTGAGTAAAAGCTGTTCGACACGTTTCATGATCGAAGGACAGGGCAATGGTTCCCCACAGAATCCGGTGTGGTATCATGTGGCAAACGCCCCTTTTGCTTGATAGATGGCTCCCCTGTCGCTATCATGCGACGTGGAGAGTCTAACGACTGTGAACTACACGCAAGACGCTTTCTGCTGGCTTGTGAGGAAACACAAGCCAGTGGTTTATATCTCCTGCAAATAATATACATAACTTGCAGCCATAAGTCAATATAATAAAGCAAGATATGGTACATGAAGCCTTAACTAAATGCTTGCTAAGTTATGATATGATAAGAGCATCAACGCACCCTCTGGAGTGAACTTGAATGGAAGAAAAAAGCAGATATACTCTCCGGGATTTATTCAATCACCTTCCCATCTCTTTGGCTGAATTAGCTCGGAGAAGTGGGGTGAATGAAGTCACGATTGCACGAATACGAAATGGGGAATCTGTTGCGCTGAGAAGCACAGCCAATAAGCTCTTGCGTGTGTTCTCCGAAGTGTACAATAGGCCGCTTACACTTGATAATGTTGACTTTCCTGTACGAGGATAATTCGGAGAAGATCTTTTTTGTTTGAAATGTGAGGTGTGTTATGTCTCTTTATCCATTAGCAGAACACATCTTCTCATCCTTGTGAAGTCCATGTTGGAGCCGCCTTACCCCTATCTTTCGAATAGGGGTAAGGCGGCTCTTCATGAAAAACAGGCTGGTAGAGCGCGTCCCCTGACATCCGTAAAGTATCGGGAGTGTGCGTAGCCCTGGCAGCCACAGGCTGCCAGGGCTACGCACACTCCAAACCTAAAAACGCTTGCACTATGAGGAAAAAGCCCGCTGGATACGCTCCAGGGCCAGTTGGATACGCTCCTCAGGAGCGGTCAGCGAGATACGTACATAGCCTTCGCCCGAGGGGCCAAAGTTCGTCCCAGGCGTCAGAAATACACCTGCCTTCTCAAAGAGCCAGTCCGCAAATTGTTTCGAGGTAAAGCTCTGAGGCACACTCGCCCAGACATACAGGCCCGCTTGATTGAGTGGGGCGCGCAAACCAAGCGCATTCCACCCCTGCACCAGCGCATCGCGGCGCCGCTTATAAATGACGTTACGCTTCAGAATCCAGTCTTCGGGCAGGTTTAACGCTTCAATCGCAGCGTACTGGACGGGACGGAAAATGCCGCTATCCACGTTGCTTTTCAAGCGCGCCACCGCATCTACTAGCGTCGGGTTACCGACCATCATGCCTATGCGAAAACCAGCCATGTTATAGGTCTTGCTGAGAGAGTGCAGCTCGACCGTGACCTCTTTGGCACCCGGAATTTCAAGCAGGCTGAGCGGACGCTCATGGTTGTCATAATAGACCTCGGCATAGGCCATATCATGCACAAGCGCCAGGTTATGCTGGCGCGCGAGGGCTACTGCTTGCTCAAAGAATGAACGTGGGGCACTGGCTGCGGTTGGATTATTGGGATAGTTCAGCCAGAGCAGCCTGGCCTTCGCCAGGACATCCCCCGGGATACTTTGCAAATCTGGGAGAAAGCCATTTTCCTCCCGCAGAGGCAGCAGATACGTCTGCGCGCCGACACTCGCGCTCGCCGAGATATACACGGGATAGTAGGGATCAGGAGCGAGCGCGATATCACCAGCGTTAAGCACACAGGAGGCGGCATAGACCAGGCCCTCTTTCGAGCCGATCAAAGGCATAATCTCCCGCTGGGGTGCTAGTTCCACGCCAAAGCGACGCTGGAACCAGCTGGCGATGGCCTCGTGTAGCTCCTGCATACCCCGATACTCGGGATAGCGATGGTTCTCCGCCACACGCATTTCAGCACAAAGGCGCTCGACGACCTGGGGAGGGGCTGGGAGGTCGGGATCACCTACCGAGAGATTGACGACATCCACGCCCTGCGCGGTCTTCTCCGCGATACGCCGCTTTGCGTCAGCAAAGTGAAACGGCGGCAAGTTTTCAATAAGGTGAGATAGCTGGACCAAAATGTACTCCTCGTCTGGAATGGATCTTTTCTCTTGTTATACCACAGGTTCGGCGGCAAACCAGTTCTTCCCAGACTTCATATCTACTTTTATCGGCACCTTCTGGGGCACCAATAACGTTCCAATCCCTTCCATAACCGCCTTCACCATCCGCTTCGCGCG
Source organism: Ktedonobacter sp. SOSP1-52 (assembly GCF_016587395.1). NCBI lineage: Bacteria > Bacillati > Chloroflexota > Ktedonobacteria > Ktedonobacterales > Ktedonobacteraceae > Ktedonobacter > Ktedonobacter sp. SOSP1-52. The sequence goes on along the minus strand of NZ_BNJH01000003.1, from coordinate 845,453 downwards.
CTCCAACTCCTCGACGGGCACCTCAAAGACAAGCTCGTCATGCACCTGCAAGATCATACGTGTCTTCATGCCATTTTGCAGGAAGGCATGCTGCAAGCGCAACATGGCAACCTTAATCAGGTCGGCGTTCGACCCCTGAATAGGCATGTTGACTGCCTCACGCTCCAGTGCCTGGCGCTCGACATGCGAGAGCACACGCATATCCGGGATAAAACGCTTGCGCCCAAAGTAGGTATTGACATACCCCTGCCGGCGCGCCTGCTCCAGCGTACTCTCCACGTAGACCTTGATATTGGGGAAGGTCTCATGATAGCGCTTAATAAAGTCAGCCGCCTCGCCGGGACGCATCCCCGTTACCTGGGAGAGGCCATAGGCCGACTGTCCATAGAGCACGGCATATACCACCGTTTTCGCCAGACGCCGCTGATCTCGGGTCACCTCCTCCACCGGAACGCTAAAGAGGGAAGCTGCGGTAATGGTATGAATGTCCTCGCCCTGGTTAAAGGCCTCCACCAGCCGTGGCTCATTCGTAATATTGGCCAGAATGCGCAGCTCGATCTGCGAATAATCAGCCGTCAGCAGGACATAGCTGGGATCCGCAATAAAGGCGCGCCGAATCTGGCGGCCAAGCTCAGTACGCACGGGAATATTTTGCAGGTTTGGGTTACTGGAGGAGAGACGCCCACTGGAGGCAATCGTCTGGTTGAACGAGGTATAGACACGCCCCGTCTGGCGATCCATCAGGGTCTGCAAGCCATCAATGTAGGTCGACTTGAGCTTGCTGAGCTGGCGGTACTCCAGCAATGAATCAATAGCAGGGTGCATACCACGCAAGTTCTCGATCACGTCCGCGCTCACAGAATAGCCTGTCTTGGTCTTCTTTCCAGCGGGCAGCTTCAATTCGACAAAGAGCACTTCGCCCAGTTGCTTAGGCGAGTTGACGTTAAAGTGATGCCCCACTGCGTCATAGATGGTCTGCTCCGCCTTCCGTAGTTGCTCATCGAGCTGTTCGCCAAACTCATGCAAAAACTCGGCATCAAGCGCGACACCATAGAGTTCCATCTGCATCAGCACCTTGATCAAAGGCATCTCAAGGCGATAGAACAGATCAAGCAGGTTATGCTTTTGCAGATCTTTATGCAAGGGAGCAACCAGGCGCAACGTCATATCGGCATCGCTACCCGCGTAGTCAGCGGCACGGCGGATGGGAACCTGCGCCATACTAATCATCTTACTGCCGCTGCCGATCAGCTCCGTGATGGGTGTCATGAGGATGCTCAGGCGTTGAAAGGCTTGCTCTTTCAGGCCCAGACCACGGCGTCCAGGCTCAATCAGGTAGGCGGCGAGCATGCTATCAAAGCTGAGTCCCTCCACCTGGATGCCGTAACGCAGCATGACGGCTATATCATACTTTGCGTTATGCATGTACTTGCCAATGCTTGCATCTTCAAAGATGGGCTTGAGCTGCTCTAGAACACGCGGCAACGGTAACTGGGTCCCTGGTTCCTGCCCATCGACGGTGGTGATATGCCCGACGGGAATATAGTACGCCTCGCCAGGGGCCATCGCAAACGACAGGCCAACCAGGTCGGCCTTGCGCTGATCCTCAGAGGTCGTCTCAGTATCAAAGGCAAAGTGGCCCGCGCCACGCAAACTCTTCACCAGTACATCTAACCCTTCCTCAGAGTTAATGATCATGGTGCTCGTCGGCGGCTGCACATTGCTTTCTTCAAAGAAGAGCGAGGTCTCGACCAATGCAGGTCCTGGTAGGCGCAACTTGCGCGCAACCTCCGCACGCGGCTCTGGCGTATCGAAGAGGCTTAACTGCATGGGGCCATCCTGCTCCTGCTCCTGAGTCTCAGGAAGTGCTCTTGGCTCTGTCGCAACCCTGGCTTCCACCGTAGAGGCAGGCGCTGTAACTACATACTCGGGAGCGACCTCCTCACGCCCCGGTGGTTGCGGCAAAGGCAAGATGGGAACAATACCCAGCGGTGGCGCTAAAAGCAGGCGCTCACGCTCATCTCCAGCAGCAACTTCACTGGCGGAGCGCGCATCCGGCTCTTCAAGCGGCTGAAGCCTCAAATCGGCCTCAGAGGTCACACTGACACCCAGCTGGCGGAAGAGCGCAAAGACGCGCTCAACCTGGTTGCGAAACTCAAGTTGGCGAAAGAGGGTTAAGATACGCTCACTGTCCACATGTGTCATGCGGCACGCTTCAAGGTCCAGAGAGACGGGTGCATCGAGCACGATGGTCGCCAGAAACTTGCTCTGACGCCCCTGCTCCTCGCCCTCCTGCAACAGTTTCTGCTCCTTTGGCTTCAACTCACTGGCATGGGCGAGAATATTTTCCAGATTGCCATACTCGACAATCAAGCGAGTAGCCGTCTTGGCGCCAATCCCCGCCACACCTGGAATATTATCTGACTTGTCACCAACCAGGCCCTTGTAGTCGATCAACTGGTGAGGAGCGAAGCCATAGCGTGCCTGGACTTCCTTCTCATCGTACTCTACGACTTCAGAAATACCGCGCTTGGCAACCTTCACTAACACCTGTTCATTGACCAGTTGCAGAGTATCCATATCCCCGGTATAGATAATGGTATCAACTCCCTGCGCCTTCGCCTGCACGGAGAGGGTTCCCAACACATCGTCGGCCTCATAGCCATCTTTTTCGTAGATCTGAATGCCAAAGGCCTGCACCACCTCGCGAATACGCGAAAATTGAGGGCGCATATTATCGGGAAGCGTTGGCCGGTGCGCCTTATACGGCGCGTATTGCTCATGCCGAAACGTCGGCGTCGGACGGTCAAAGGTCACCGCTATATAGTCTGGTCGCTCCTCCAATAATGCCTTCATCAGCATCGAGGTGAAGCCAAAGGTCGCATTGACTGGCTCGCCGCTACTCGTGGAAAGATCTTCAGGCACCGCGTGAAAGGCACGGTGAATAATGGCATGGCCGTCGATCAGTACGAGCTTCTTTCGCTTGTTTGCTTGTGTCATCTTGAGAACCCCAACTCTCTCAACATCGTTTGTTGCCTCTCTAACTATTCTTTCTTGCGGGCGCGAAACTGGAAAGAGCCGTTTTTGTTTTGTGGCATATATTCGCGCCAAACCAGCCAAACAAGCCAGCTTCTAGGGGATAGAGACTTTTGTAGCAGGCCCGGCATACTTCTTATGGTGCCAGTGTGCTACTGCTGTATTTTACTGTGTTTGCGCGCATCTGTATAGTATAGTTAGCTGGCAGGCAGTGTTGTATGTAGTTTCGTTGCGTCGTCAGTTACGCAAGGAGAGAGACAGACAACTTGAAAACAATAGAGTACCATGCTAGGACTCTTACAGCAACTGTCAGTGCAGCGATGTTTGACAGCCCTTGATGGTAATACCCACCATCAGCCTCCTGGAGGAGGGCTTGAGGAAAACAAAGGTGTTTTTCAGAAAAGTAGTGCACTCGCTGAAGGAGCGCGCCAGATTAACATAGGAGATGGCATAATGGTAGAAGACGCAAGAGAAGAGCTGTTAACGGTTCGCGAAGTAGCTCGCCGCCTGCGTGTAGACGACACAACAGTGCGCCGTTGGATCAAGAGTGGAGCGTTAGAAGCGATCACCCTGCCCCATCGTGGGAAACGCCAGGCATACCGCATCAAGAAATCAACGCTCGATCAACTACTTAACAGCTCAGTGCCTATCGAGTAATGTCGTTAGTACGTCATCGCATTTAATCCACACATTTACCCATGCCGAACAACACGCAACGGAGGCATAGTTGATGCCTCCGTTCTTCTTTTTTCTCCAACGTTACCTCAACAAGATCAACCCGCCTTTCGCCGCTCTCTATCCACAATGTAATTTTTCTCCATACCAATCGACCAGCGATAGATCCATTTTAAGAATACCTATTGAATTTAGTCTATACATACAAGGGATACACTGAATACAGGGAGAGCGTTATCATACCAACGCTACAAGTGGTAGGCAATACTTCAATGTCTCAGGAGGAGAAGGGATCTTTTTCTATGAAAATTGCAATCACGGGTGGAGCAGGATTTTTAGGTAGCCATCTTACAACAGCATATCTTGATGCTGGACATAACGTTATTGTCATTGATAATCTTAACAATGGTTCAGTAAACGCGGTTGACCCACGCGCCCGCTTTTATCAAATAGATATTCGCGACGAAAAGCTCCGCGCTATTTTAGCAAACGAGCGCCCCGATGTGGTCAGTCATCACGTCAATCAACATCTGTATGAAGTGCCACTGGCACAATCGCTTCTGGACGCAGATACCCACATTCGCGGACTGCTGCATGTGCTCGACAGCTGTGTGAATGCCTCTGTACGCAAGTTTATCTTCGCCTCGGGCGGCAATACGCTCTATGGACCAGTCGGCGAGGAGTACCTCCCACTCAGCGAGGAGACCCCTTTACAGCCACGCCAACCCGCCGATATTAGCCGGGCTGCGGGAGAATGGTATGTTCGTTACTACAGCCAGCAGCACGGCTTAACTCACGCCATTCTTCGCTACGCCGATGTCTATGGCGGCAATGGGAAGATCAATAATCCACACCCGCTCAACTATTTCCTGCATATGCTCAGTGAGGGACGGCGCCCCATTATTCGCGGCACAGGAGAGAGCATGCACGACCACATCGCTATTGATGACGTCATGCAGGCGAATCTGCAAGTCCTGACGCGCGGCAATAACCAGACGCTGCACATCAGTCGTGGTGAGGGCTATACCCTCAAACAGCTATACCTGCTGGCCGCCCAGGCCCTCGGCAGTGATATCGAGCCAGTCTACATCTCAGGCGCGCTGGCCGAGGATTCCGCCATCATACTTGATAACACGCGCGCCCGCCAGGTCCTTGACTGGCAGCCCAGAGTCTCACTCCAGGAGGGCATTACGCACCTCCTACGCGTGCAGCAGCAGGCCCAGGACTCCTTAAACCAGCAACCTCAATTCGCGCAAGTCAGCAGACGCTCCTCTCTGGCACATGTTTAAGGCGACATCCTCTCTGGCAGAGAAGTGGAAAAGGCAGAAGACCCAACACTGGGCCGTCTGCCTTTTTCCGCTCCACACTTTTGAGGCTACTAGCCACTTCGAGCTATTTCTCCACCTTTTCTTTACTCCTAATCATCGCCAGTGTGATATATATTTAAAATAGAAAGCAAAAAAATACAGATACGATAAAAATTCTGTCAGACAACAGATATATAAGCTATTTAGGAGCCACACATAACCTCATGGACACGCCTATTACTATAGACCTTTACAGTGACACCGTGACTAAACCCACGCCTGAGATGCGTCGCTATATGTGCGAGGCCGAGGTAGGCGATGAGCAATTGGGAGAAGATCCCACGGTTCATCGCTTGCAGGACATGATCGCGCAGCTTCTTGGCAAGGAGGCGGCCCTCTACCTCCCCTCTGGTACCATGTGCAACCAGGCGGCCTATGCCGTTCACTGCCAGCCTGGCGACGAGATCCTGATGGATAAGACCGCCCATCCCCTGCACTTTGAGGGTGGCGGCCCCACCCCCCTGAAAGGCATTCTTGTTCGCCCCCTGGAGGGTGAGCGCGGCGTCTTTAGCGCGCAACAACTGGAGGAGGGGCTGCGCAAACGAGATCGCTATAATCCACGCAGCCGCCTCATCTCCGTCGAGCAGACGGCGAACCTCGGCGGCGGCCGTTGCTGGCCGCTCGAAACCATCCGCGAGGTCTGCGAGAGCGCACACCAGCATGGGTTGGCAACGCATATGGATGGCGCCCGCCTGCTCAACGCGGTCGTAGCTACTGGCATCCCCGCCCATGAATACGCACGCTCATTTGATAGTCTCTGGATCGACCTGAGCAAGGGACTGGGTGCCCCTGTAGGCGGTGTACTGGCTGGCTCCCGCGAGTTCATCAACGAGGCATGGCGCTATAAGCAGCTCTTTGGGGGAGCGATGCGCCAGGCGGGAATCATCGCGGCCGCGGGCGTCTATGCTCTAGAACACCATGTCGAGCGCCTGGCAGAGGATCACCAGAACGCCCAGCGCCTGGCGCGTGGCCTGGCGAAACTACCCAGGCTCTTCTTAAATCCCGAAGAGGTCGAGACCAATATTGTGCTCTTCGATGTGACTGAGACAGGGCTTGACGCGACCCAGTTTGTGGCACTGGTCAAACAGGAGGCGGGCATTCGCTTTAGCGCCATGGGTTCCATGCTGATACGCGCCGTCACGCACCTGGGCATTACCGAGCAGGATATCGACAAGACTATTCAAGCGGTTGGACGACTTATGCGTGGCAAGACACTGGCCTACACTGGCACCACAGGCTCGCACACCGGCGCCTACTAGAGTAATACAGCACTGCTCAAGCACGCGCCTACATATGAAGACGGGTGCGACACGCCATTATATGTAGGCACGTGCTTGAGCAGCGTTGGGCAACTTCCTCATTCAGGCGACTGGGTGGCATGGAGCCATTGTGCACCTGTAACCTGGAGCAGGTCTGCGACACGCAATTGTAGATCAACTCCGCGCTGCCCACCACTGACAAGAATTTCCGCAAACGCCTGTGCGCTACGATCCAGATAGACCGGAAATGGCTTTTGCAGGAGAGCCAGGGCCGAGATACCCCCAACCTTCAGACCCGTCAGTTTCTCGGCCTGCATATGGCTAGCCATGCGCACCCCTTTTATGTCTAGTTCTCGTGCCACCAGGCGTAGGTCAACCTCGCAATTAGCTGGAACCATGAGCAGGAATGGGCGCCCCTGTAAGTCGTCTTCGCGCAGCAATACCAGCGTCTTAAACACTTGCTCAGGTGGCAAGCCTAGCGTCTGCGCCACCTGCTGGGCATCTCGAATGCTATCATCGAAGGTGTGTACAGTGTAAGCGACTTTTTTTGCGTCCAGGGCACGCATCGCCTGAGTACGAACTCCCTTTGCCATTGCCTGCAAAACTCCTTGCATAAAAAGAGAAGGCCATCCTCCCCTGAAACGGGAGAACAGCCCCTCATGATGACCTCTGCCAAAACATGCATGGCTACTGCTGAAGGCCAGTGACGACCCGTGCGTACTTCTCCGCCAGGGCCTGAGCCTGCTCAGATGAGACCGACTCGGCAACAACATGGAAGAGGGGGTTATCCGCGTCCGGCAGGACCAGGACCCATTCGCTTCCCAGGTCGATCTTAATGCCATCAATGGGCTTGGCGCGGCGCTCACGATACTGCTCGCTCAAGATGCGCATGACCTTACCCTTATGCTCCCAGGGACAGGTGACGTGCGTCGTGCTCATGTAGTACGACGGCAGATCATCTACGACCTCGGAGAGGCGCATATCAAAGGTAGAGAGCAATTCGAGCAGCTTGGCAATCGCCAGCATACCATCAAAGGCAGGCTGAAGCGCAGGGAAGACAAATCCGCCCCGGCCATCACCAACCATCACTACACCCTCACGGCTGGCCGCCGTCATCAAAGCGTGTGAGAGCACCTTGGTGTGCTGAATGTAACCATCATAACGCTTGGCAATATGCTGCAAGGCGCTGGGTGCCGTCACAGGTACGGCAACCGTTCCACCACGATGGGCGCGCAGGTAGAGACTGGCCATCACCGCCAACATCTTCATCCCATCCAGCACGCGACCACGATCATCAACGAGCGAGATACGCTCACCACCCGCGTCAATACGAATGCCCATGTCCGTGTTCAGAGCCGAGGTCACAGCAGCCAGGCGCTGCATACTACGTCCCTCCTCATCCACGGGACCGGTGCTCAAATCATCGGCGGTAGTGTTGAGCACGATTACTTCACAGCCCAGTTTATCGAAAATCTGGGGCAAGAGCTGTATAGTGCTACTATGCGCGTAATCCACCACAAGCTGGAATTTGCGCTTGCGCACAGCCTCGTAATCCACAATACTATTAAAGCCCTCAAGGTAACGACCAGTGACCTCGGCATTGCTGAGAACCTCAATAGCGCCGATTTCGTCCAGGTAGACACGGCGATAGTCCTCGCGGAAGAAGAGATTCTCAATCTTGCGCTCGGTCGTCTTGTTGATATCGAGGCCATTCTGATCGAAAAGCTTGATATCTACCGCGCGTGGATCATAGGGTGAGACCCGAACGTGAACACCGCCAACCGCATCCGTGTTGCGAATAAAGTAGCGCGCCACTGGCAGAGGAACCTGGTTGATGTCATTGACATCAACGCCCGCTGAGGGAAGGCCCGCATTGATGCCGCGTTTGATCATACGCGAAGTACGGTGATCGTCCCGGTTGAGGCCAACAACTGAACCGCGAGGCAGGATCGCGCCATAGGCCGCGCCAAGGCGAGTCGCGAACTCAGGCGTGATATCGATATTGACCAACCCGGTCACACCATGGCGGCTAAAAAGGCTGCGGCGCCCCTGTGATCCCCAGATAATGCTGGTATTGATCACCGCCCCGGCCTCAATCTCTTTATCCGGCCAGATCTTCACATTTGGCTGAATAATCGCGCCTTCCTGAATGCTTGAGTTGTCGCCGATGACCGACCCCTCAAACATGACAGCCTTCCCTTTGACGCTGGTCGAGGAACCAACAATGGCGCCACGCAGTTCAGAGCGTTCACCAATGTAGGAATTGTTCCAGACGATGCTGCGATCCACCTGGGCGCGCTCATCAATGATGGAATAATGCCCAATTGTGCTTGGGCCATGAATAATAGCCCCTGGCTTCACCTTACACTCATGCGCCAGGTAGATTGGTCCATAGAGCTGGGCATCGGAAGCGATCTCAACGCCCTCCTCACACCAGATATTGCCGCCAATATTTTTCGCGGGAATATCGATGTCGACCAGGCCCTGCAAGGCTTCCGCGTTCGCGCGCATATATTCGCTCAGGTTACCAACATCGCACCAGTAGCCCTTGGGGGCGACGTATCCATAAATGGGATCGCCCTGCTTGAGCATCATGGGGAAGAGTTCCTGGCTAAAGTCAAACTGCTTATTCTTCTCGAAGTAGGTGAAAATCTTGGGGTCGAGGACATAGATGCCCGTATTGATTGTATCGCTAAAGACCTCGCCCCAACTCGGCTTCTCCAGAAACTGGGTAATGTGCCCGTCCTCATTGGTAATGATGACACCGTATTCAAGGGGATTGTGCACATGCGCAAGCAGGAGCGTTGCCAGAGACTTTTTCTCGTTGTGGTACTTAATGACTTCCGTCAAGTCGTAATCAGTCAAGGCATCGCCACTGATCACCAGAAACGGCTCTGTTAACTGGTCCTCGGCGTTCTTCACACTACCAGCGGTTCCCAACGGCTCATTCTCACGCGAATAGGTGATGCGCATACCGAACTGAGAACCGTTTCCAAAGTAGTCTTCTATATTGCTCGCCAGATACTGAACCGTAACAACGACCTCGGTAATACCATGACGCTTCAACAAATTCAGAATATGCTCCATTACTGGTTTCCCAGCAATCGGTACCATAGGCTTGGGACGTTGAATCGTCAATGGTCGCAGCCTCGATCCTTCTCCCCCGGCCATTACAACCGCTTTCATAGAGGCCTCCCTTGCCAAAGGCAACTCTCCCGGTTGCCTTCACAGACCAACAAAAAAAGTGTAACGTTATTCAATTTAAAGAAGAAATTATGAAGGAAGGACGGCGTAGCATAGCCACGCCGTCCCATCTGCTCCGCTCTTTTTATTGTACAACATGCTTAAAACTCGTCGCAAGTTGTTACCAATCACTCAAACGCCCGTGTTCCACTAACCAGCGCACAAAACGGTGATAATTTGTTTCTTCAATTAGTAGCTGCTCTTCGTACTTTTCCTGCAATTGAATCAACTTTAATGATTCATCCAATGTAAAACCCTCATCCAGGAGGGCATCAACCAGCAGATCTACATATTGCTGTTGTTTCATCCGCAAGTCCTCCTTTTGCAACTCGTCTAACTACCCTCTTATTCGGAAACCAACGTCGCTCTCGCGACTAACGCTTCGCGTTCAGGTTTCCGGATAGGCATTACCTGTAGTTCGGGGATATGTGCTACTAGTTAACACCGTGACGTCGCAAGAAACGGAGACAGACAGATCTGAACCAGCAGACAATCGGCGTCTTCGACAGGCCCCTTTGCCTTCCCATGCAGGCACACAACGCATACAGCCCTGTTGATATCCAGGGGCTATAAGCTACTCTCTTTGAGAGATGTGCCTGACGCAGACAATGAACATGGATAAGTAAACGATGTGGAAGATCGAGCGATGTAGCGTTGTCCCTCCCCTTGTAACAGGCCCCTACCATTTTTACGCTACTATACAGAGTATAGTGTATAACATAGAAGTGACGCGCGCAAATATGTGAACGGGTACAGGCTGCCACGGCCCTTCTGTCCACTATTCGCCATGTGAAATGTAGTGCCGAATCTCTTCTTCGTGATCATAAAAATAACTGATGGCGTCATAGACCTGGGCCAGGCTCAAATGCTGACTATCAGCGATCTCCTCTGGATCCTGTCCGCTTTGAAACAGCAGAATGACATGGCGAACGGTTGTACGTGTTCCCTCAATAATTGGCTCGCCGGCATAAATGGCGGTATTGCGTATAATATATGGATGCGTGGTACGCTCGATGGTCATAACTCATCCTTTCTCGATGCCGCGGTGCCATTCCTTCTCAGCATACCACGGCACCTACTATACTCATCCGCTTAAGTTAAAATCTTGTAAAGAAAAGCCCGGTTGAATTCACGAAAAATTCACATCAGGATGCCGCTACTAAACGTACTTCTCATGCCGACTCAGCCAATCAAGCTCATCCTCGTTATGAGTGAGTTTTCAGAAAAATCTTGACAGCGCTTAAAATCCTCTGGTACAATACTTTCCATTGAGAGGTGGTGGGTGTAATTCACTAGCAAATCGACTGGCTATATGACCGTTCACGGTCCACACACCCTCCCAGGGAAAGAGGCATCGCCCATGAGCATTCCTCTTTTTTTCGAGCGTATATGAGAAATGGGTTGTGAGCAACCACTGGCAGGAATGAATGACATTTCTACCTACCTGCCTCATCTCCTGCTAGCGCAGAGGCACCTTCGTGTCGCGCCTGGTTTACCTTCATTTGAAGGTAGGGGGATCTCAGACCCTCGCATTGTAGGATGACACCCTATAGTTATTACCCCAGCCCGTCTCTTCAAGAGACATGGAACAGCTCAGTCGATAGAAGCGGGCTTGTCGAATAACCCACAAGGTTATGTCAACACAAAGGTAGATAGGTAGATAGAGAGAAGCGGACGCGGAAACTTTGGAGAGACAACAAGCACACGCCGTTTTTGATCGCCTCAATCTCGAGGCACTGCAAGAGCTGTTAGAGACTCACAACTTCGGCAAAGGCGATCACGTAATCTATATACCCGTTATTGATTCAACCAATACAAGGGCAATGCAATTTGCCCGTGAAGGGATAGCAGAAGGCACAGTAGTTCTCACGGAGCAACAAACTGCTGGCAGAGGTCGTCTCGGTCGTAGCTGGGCAGATGTCGAGGGATGTAATATTCTCTCCTCTACCATCCTCCGCCCGCACTTTCCACCCTACTTGCTCATGATGCTGGCCCCCCTGGCGCTGGTTGAAGCGATTCAGGCTACCTGCAACATACAAGCTACCATCAAATGGCCAAACGATGTTCTGATTGGCGACCAAAAAGTTGCTGGCATTCTCATCGAGACCAGCCATGATCAATCTGGTCACCTGGTTGCCATCATCGGAATAGGTGTCAATGTGAAGGGTCACATCGATCCCATTGCACACCTGATAGATATCCATCGTGAACAGAGCGCAAGCTCCGTTCAAAACGCTCAGGAGAGCGAGCAGCCAGCCGGCAAAACAGTTGCGCGAGCGACCACATTGGAAGAGGCATGTGGTTACCCGGTGAGCCGAGAACGGCTCATTGCGGCCATGCTTCACGCTATTGAGCGCTACTATCTCCCCCTTCAAGAGGAGAGAGATACCGTGGGCTCTCAACTGTCTATGGCTCAATTGCTACGCGAGACCTGGCGTAGCCAGTTGTCAACCCTGGGACGTACCATAACGGTACGCCAGGGAGATCGTACCCTCAGCGGCGTTGCTGAGGACGTGGATGACGGGGGAGCTCTGTTGCTTCGCAGTCATTCGGGTGAACTGGTCAGCATTAGCTGGGGAGATGTAGGATATACGCTTCCAGATGAGTGCTGATACCTGGTTAAGGGAGTTCCTTAACCGTAGACATGAGGGGAAAAAAAGATGGAGACACAGGACGTATTCCTCACAAATGATGGTCTACAGCGTGCTTTAAGTCAGCTGGAAAATTTGCGCACCGAGGGCCGTGCAAAGGTTGCACAGTACCTTCACGATGCCAAGGAATCTGGCGATGTCATCGACAACGCGGCTTATGATGATGCCAAAAAAGAGCAGGCGCTGCTGGAATCACGCATCCTGGAGCTAGAACACCTGGTCACCAGGGCCAAGCTCATCAACAATGCACGCACCGATGAAGTCTCCCTCGGCTCAATCGTCCATCTGAGATCGAGTGAAGGACGCGATTACTGCTATACCATCGTCGGCGCCTTTGAAGCCAGTCCCAGTGCCGGGCGTATTTCTAACGAGTCGCCCGTCGGAAGAGCATTGCTCGGGCACAAGGCCGGCGATCATGTTATCGTCTCAACGCCAGGCGGGGTCAAAGAGTACACGATTTCGCGCATTGAATAAAGCTTCACGCGCCACCCCAACCATCATACGATTAATAAACCCAGATCAGCCCCTGGTTATCCCCTAAAAACAATTGCTCATCCCTTGATGGCTCGTGCAACATTCCCATACGAGTCCTCAAGGGATTTTTTTCTGCTTCCACCATGACTGTGGCAAGGGTGCCCTCGGCTTTAGCGGGAGGGAGGAATTGCCACATATACCACATATAGAATTGACAATACTACAGGTTAGTGGCAAAATGGATGTATGCAGATACAACGAACTATCACCATTGTCATAGAGCCTGATAGCGACCTTGAGCACACCATTAATGTGTTTCGAGAGGTACAACATTTCCTCTCTGAACCGTGTTTCAATGGTGGGAAGCCTCTTGGAGCTCTTGCCTTGCAACGGGCTTGCTATCATGATGTCAAAGGTTCGCTTTCTGCACAAATGACGATCTCCGCTATTCGCCTTGTCTCAGCTGCTTATGCCAGTGCCAAAGCCAACAAGAAACCTGCACAACGCCCTTTCCTCTTCAAGAAAGCACGTGCTTTGTTCTTGGTTGGGAAGCGCGGGCGTGATGCTGATTTTCGCAAGGATGGTTCCCTCTCTATCTGGACCGTCACAGGACGAAAACATCTCATGTACACCATCCCTCAAGATTTCAAGACCATCTTTGAGAAAGCCGTTGAGATTGATAGCCTCACCGTTCTCAAGCGCAATGGCAGGCTCATTGGATGTGTGACGCTCACACTTGACGTTCCAGAACCTCAAGGTATTCTCCCTGTCGGCATTGACCTCAACGAGACAAATGCACTCGTTGCTGTCGATCCTGATGGTCAGACACTCTTCGTGAGCGGGAAAGACGTCAAAGTCAAGAATCGTCGTACTGCCAAGACCCGCGCTCGTCTCCAGCGCAAACATACGACCCGTAAGGCAGAGAAGAAGGATACACGAAGCATCCTGCATGTGCTCTCTGGTATATGCTAAAATAAGCTTATGCATGGACAACACTGGACACCAGAAGATGATGCTTATTTGTTGCAGTGGGCTGGGAAAAAGCCTACATCTGAGATAGCTAATCATCTTGATCGAACAATAGACGGCGTCAAAAATCGAGCAAGGTTGTATAAGATCTCTCTTGGGAATCATTGGAAGCAAGATGAGTTGATAGCCTTGCAAAACGCTGGAAATCAAGGAAGAACAAGGGATATTGCTATCACCCTCGGACGTTCCATAAATTCTGTTCGCCGCAAAAGAAAATCTCTGGACCTCACCCCAAGCGCAAATGTTTTCAATCGTAAGTACACAATTAACGACGCTGCTTTTGTTGCCCTGTCTGAGGAATCTGCCTATTGGATGGGTTTTATTGCGGCCGACGGATGTTTGAGGCAAGGAACAAAAGGAATAAGCACTGTTGCTATACAACTTGCTGAAAAGGATGCAGAACATTTGATGCGACTGCGTTCATTCCTTAATGCAGAGCATCCAGTAACTGTAAATCATGGGAAAGCTTCTTTTATATTTTCCAGCGCCACCATATACCAAAAACTCATTGATTGTGGCATTACCCCTAATAAGACTGCGACTCTGACCTTCCCTTTGACTATTCCACATACCCTCAGGCATCACTTCATCCGTGGTTACTTTGACGGTGATGGCTCGATTGGTAGAGGAAAGGACAACTGCCCATTTTTTAATCTTCTTGGTACAGAAGCTTTTCTTCGATCTGTTCTTAGCATCCTCCCTGTTACAGCTAAGGTGAATAAAAGAGCCGATTGTAACATCTACCGCATTCAACTGTGGGGGGAAAAAGCCAGACAAACCTTTCGTTGGATGTATCAAGATGCAACGGTGTTCCTTCCCAGAAAATGGGAAAGAGCAAGAGAATATCTGCTTTAGCAGCTTGGTCGCAAACAACGCAACCGCACACGCACCTTTGCCCCTAAGAATGCAGTGCTTGTCTTTGAAGACCTGCATCTGCCCAAACCGGAAAAGGGCAAGCTCAGAGGCAAGGCACTCAGACGTCGAATGAGCCTTTGGCAACGACGTCTCATTCGCACCTGTGTGGAAAACAAAGCCCAGGAAAGTGGGCTGAGTGTCACTGAGGTCAACTCTGCCTATACGAGCAAGAACTGCTCTCGTTGTGGTTTGCGTGGTGTGCGTAAGCGTCACTCCTTTACCTGTCCTCACTGTGGTCACACTGATCACGCTGACGTCAATGCGGCGGTAAACATCCGCAACCGCTATACTGCCTTTCGGGGTAGTGGGCTGCTGTCAATCAGCCCTGAAGCCCAATCCTAACGGATGTGGGCAAGCCTCTGCATTTATGTATGGGGTATTGACTATTCAGTAACAACAAACAATGATACAATACACGAGATTTACTACCTTTCGAAAACCTGAGCGCGCTTGTCCCCGAATGGGGGAAGCACTAGCTATGTGAGTGGCGCCGCCGTGCCCCCAAATGGGGGTTGGTTTTCGTCTAAGAAGGTCAGCACCTCGAGCTATCCATGCCTCGCTCTCACACATCAACCTTATCCTCAGATGATCGCCTATGCGCGCTATAATGGCTGTGTGGAGCAAGCATGCCACCGATACACGCTGGAATACTATGGATCTTATTCCGAAACCCAACGTCACTGGCGTGACTAGCGCTTCCCCCATTCGGGGACAAGCGCGCTCAGGGTTTTCGGATCAGAAGATGTTGAAGGGAAAGAAGAAAGCATGCCAGAAGAAAGGGAGATACGCATCCAACGCCTCAACGCCCTGCGAGAGCAGGGTATCGACCCCTATCCCAATAGCGTAGAGCGTACCCATACCATTGAAAATGTGCTCACCCATTTTGACCAGTACGCTGGACCCGAGGGAGATTTCGCCCTCGTCGGTCGCGTGCGCCTCCTACGCGAAATGGGAAAAGCCGCCTTCGCTAAGATTGAGGATGGCACCGGCGCACTCCAGGTCTACTTCCGCATTAACGACCTGGGTGAGGAGAGCTATCGCGTTCTTAAACTGCTCGACCTGGGCGATTTTATCGAAGCACGAGGCTTCCTCTTTGTGACGCGTACCGGAGAGCGCACCCTCCATGTGAAAGGCTGGCGCGTCATTGGCAAGGGCTTGCAGCCTTTGCCAGAGAAATATCATGGGCTTGAAGACAAAGAGCTTCGCCAGCGCAAACGCTATCTCGATCTCATCGCCAATGGCGAGGAGGTCAAAACGGTCTTCGAGACCCGTAGCCGGGTAATCAGCGCCATGCGCCGCTTCCTGGAGAGCCAGGGCTACCTGGAGTTTGAGACGCCAATCTTACAGCCCCTCTATGGTGGCGCCACGGCTCGCCCATTTATCACGCATCACAACACGCTTGACCGCGACCTCTACCTGCGTATTGCGGTTGAACTCTACCTCAAACGCCTGATCGTAGGTGGCTTTGAGCGCGTCTATGAGATCGGGCGCAACTTCCGCAATGAGGGTATTGATCGCAGCCATAACCCCGAATTCACCATGATGGAGTGCTACCAGGCCTACGCGGACTACAACGATATGATGAAGCTGGTAGAGGAGATGATCGCCTACATCGCGCAAGAGGTAAAAGGCACAACCCGCGTCACCTACCAGGGAACCGAGATTGACCTGACGCCCCCCTGGCCACGTATTCCCTTGCTAGAGGCCATCCACAAATACACAGGCATCGACGTCAATGCCTTCCCCGACCGCGAGAGCCTGGCCGCCGAGATGCACGCCAAAGGCTATATCGTGGATCCCAAACTGGGCCGGGGTCGCCTCATCGATGATCTGAAAGGCGAGATGTTCCGTAAGGGCATTCCAGAACTAAAACAGGCCATCTTCTTGATTGACTATCCACTGGATGTCTCGCCGCTCACCAAACGCCACCGCACCCATAGCGGCCTGGTGGAGCGCTTCCAACCATTCATCGGCGGCCTGGAGACTGGCAACTCCTTCACAGAGCTCAATGATCCCCTGGATCAGCGCGCGCGCTTTGAAGATCAAATGAAGCAGAAGAGCCAGGGCGACGAGGAGGCCCAGGTACTGGATGAAGACTTCCTGGAGGCGCTTGAGATCGGCATGCCTCCCACGGGCGGTGTCGGCATCGGCGTTGACCGCCTCGCCATGCTCATGGCGGACCAGGAGTCCATTCGTGACGTTATTCTCTTCCCCACCATGCGCAAAACGGCGGAAGAGCAGACGGTCGAAGCCTAAATAAGTGATGTGGTGCAGTAGCCGCTACTTGCGTACGCGGCTACTACTGCACCACACCATCGACGTGTCTACTCAAGTGTCCGCTCTTCCTGCCGCACACCCGTCACACGAATCTTATATCCCAGCCCTTTCCACCTGGAAACGATTTTGGCAAGTTTACGCTCTAATTCGGCATGTGTATGCGCCTCGATCTGCGCCATCGAGGTCGTAGGAAAGTAAGCTGGATGAGTGAGACGATACGTCACAGCGTATCTCACGTGATTCCTCCTTAGAGCATAGATGGCGTTTCTCTTTTACCATAGCGATCAGCGAAAACTGAGCTCATTCTTCGTCGAATACATAGTACTGTAATAAAAGAGAGTCCCAAAAGACGTTTTGATTAAAAAAGATGATGGTATTGGATGTTGGAGCTGGAATACGATGCCTGCACCCTTTTCATGTACTTCCCCCCTGCTTGCGACGTTGAAGACGCTTGGGCGAGAGGGGCTGGATTTGCTCTTTCCTCCGCGTTGCGCCTCCTGCCAGCAGCCTGGACACGTTCTCTGCCCACGCTGCCAGGCCCGGCTTCAGGCCCAGGCCTTACCAACACATCCTCCCTGCCCCCTCTGCACACAGCGAGGAGGGCCGAACGCCTGCCTGCTCTATCCACCCGGGGGACATATGCATGACATTTACGCCTTTGGCCCCTATGCCGATCCACTGCGCTCCTGCATCAAAACACTGAAATATGATGGAGAGACACGCCTGGCCGAGCATCTGGGGACCTTACTGGCCCAGACGTATCAACGCTTTCAACTAGAGGCCGATGTCTTGCTTCCTGTCCCGCTCCATCCGGCACGCCAGCGTCTGCGTGGCTTCAATCAGGCCCTCCTGCTGGCACGCGTCTGCTCCCGATTGACCGGCGTTCCTGTAAATGAAGAACTGATTCGCCAGCGGCCAACGCAGGCCCAGGTCTCCCTTACAGGCAGGTCACGCCAGCAGAATGTGATGGGAGCATTTCTCTATGTCTCTACGGCTGCAACCCCAGGCGTCGCAAACCGTAAAATTCTTATCATTGATGATGTTTGTACGACAGGTACAACCCTGGATGCATGCGCGCGTCCGCTCTTCGCCGCTGGCGCTCACTCGGTCACTGGACTGGTGCTTGCCTCGGCCTGGCACCGGACATAGGTCTCACACCGGGCGCTCCCTATCGTACACAGTTCACGACCTGCGACGAAAGGAGCGGCAATACCTGATCGAGAAATGCGCCATATTGACGCGCTAGCGGGACGCATCGGTTTTCGTGTGGCGACCACCCGAGACAAAAAAGAGGCGGCAAAGTATATCGAGCCAGAACTACTACCCAGAGTCACAGCCTTTATAAAAGATGTACTGCACGAGATCGATAACCGTGTGTGTTATAATAAAGCACACAAGAGACAATCATTATATATTCGGTAACATCATTTGCTTATCGATAGAAGTAGAGAGGTAGTTCGTTGATTGCTTATCTTCCGATACATACTAGAGAGAGGCGCCTGAATGCCAAGTAACAGGAGATGGCTCAGAACGGGTATTCTCTGGCTTCTGGCGATTATAGCGATTTTCCTCCTGGGCCTTATCATCCTTCGACCACAAACCGGAAGCAAAACGGTTAATGTCTCAACGATACTCCAACACGTCAAAGAAGACATCGCGAAAAATCAGACGGATACGCTGAGCGTCGATAGCAACACCCTCACGCTCATTCGTGGCACCCAACCAGATGCGCCAAGGGAGACGGCCAGTATTAATGAGAGCTTCGATGCCACTCGCGTACTCAAAGATAATGGCATTGACTATGTCAACAATCGTCTTTTACTCCTGCGCTATGAAACGCCGAGCCAGGTCTGGAACTGGCTGGGGAGCCTGGTAGGGCTGATCCCTTTCCTGATCCTCGCTGTCCTATTTTTTGTGCTCATTCGCCAGGCCCAGGGAAGCAATAACCAGACCATGTCATTTGGTAAAAGCCGGGCCAGGATGTTTATGGGCAATAAGCCCTCGGTCACCTTTACCGATGTCGCAGGCGTGGAGGAGGCCAAGCAAGAGCTTCAAGAAATCGTAGAATTCCTCAAATATCCCGAGAAGTTCGCCGCCCTTGGCGCACGCATTCCCAAAGGCCTCTTGTTGGTTGGTCCTCCAGGTACAGGCAAAACGCTCATCTCTCGCGCCGTCGCAGGAGAAGCAGGCGTCCCCTTTTTCAGTATTAGTGGATCAGAATTTGTAGAAATGTTTGTTGGTGTCGGCGCCAGCCGCGTGCGTGACCTCTTTGAGCAGGCCAAGCGCAATAGTCCCTGCATTGTTTTCGTCGATGAGATCGACGCCGTTGGTCGCCAGCGTGGCGCGGGCCTGGGTGGCTCTCACGATGAGCGCGAGCAGACGCTCAACCAGATCCTGGTCGAGATGGACGGCTTTGATAATAACACTAACGTGATCGTCATTGCCGCGACCAATCGCCCCGACGTGCTTGATCCCGCGCTCCTGCGCCCTGGACGCTTCGACCGCCAGATCGTGCTTGATCGCCCCGATATTCGCGGGCGTATCGCCATCCTCCAGGTTCACGCCAAAGGTAAGCCCCTGGAGAACGACATCTCTCTGGAGACCCTCGCGCGTCAGACACCCGGCTTCTCTGGCGCCGACCTGGCCAATGTCCTCAATGAGGCCGCGATCCTGGCTGCGCGCCGCAATAAGCACCGCGTTGGCATGAGCGAGCTAGAGGAGGCCACCGACCGCGTCGTGGCGGGTCCAGCACGCAAGAGTCGTATTATTAGCGAACGCGAGAAAGCAATCACCGCCTATCACGAGGTTGGGCATGCCCTTGTCGCGCGTATGCTACCCAACTGCGACCCGGTACATAAAGTCTCGATTGTGGCCCGCGGCCAGGCAGGCGGCTTCACGATGCTCCTCCCCACCGAGGACCGTTATCTCTGGAGCAAGCCCCAGTTTGAAGATATGCTGGCCTATGCTCTGGGTGGTCATGTCGCCGAGTTCCTTATCTTTGGCGCGGTCACAACCGGGGCCTCCAACGATATTGAGCGCGTTACTAAGATAGCCCGCTCCATGGTCACCGAGTATGGCATGAGTAATCGCATCGGCCCCATGGCGCTTGGACATAAAGACGAGCTTGTCTTCCTCGGGCGCGACTTTGGCGAGCAGCGCAATTATAGCGAACAAACGGCACGCGAGGTCGATGAGGAGATTCATCGCATCATCCACGAGGCCTTTGGCAGAGCTCAAACCATCTTGCAACAAAACAAGACGCGCCTGATCATGATTAGTGAGCGCCTGATCAAGGAGGAGACTCTGGAGGGACCACTCTTCGAGTCACTCTTCAACCAGCCAATCAACGAAGGCCAGTATGATACCCCCTCCATTCTCGCAGGCATACCGGAGGAGCTACCTTCCACTCACGTGGAGATGCCGCTCATCACCCCTCGCCTCCCCCTCAACGGCGAGAAACCCGACATATATTAACAAACCTCTCATATAGTAGGTGGCTGGGGCTTATGCCCTCTAAGAGTCAATGGTCGTGGCGTGAGACACGACCATTGACTCTTGAGCGCCGCAGGCGCGAAAGCTGACGTTTGCAAAACACGGCACCCTACATACACGTTTTCCATTGACATTACATATCCCAGCCTGATATCATAAATTAGTAGGTTGTCAATAAAGACAACAAGCCTGTCCCGCGCTGAACGAAAAAAGTACAGAAGTAGCGGCCAACAGCGATCCGAAATAGAGTGGAAGTTCGGAACGGAGATGCACTTCTCGAACGCCTTCGCGAGCGGCTGACCGAAGAAAATTGCCTGTATCATGCCGGTAATGCGGCTCCGTACAGGGAATAAGTAGGTTGGGTGGCTGGTTACCACGCAGCAGAGAACCAGAAAAAGTGGTCTTTCATCTTCGCTACAACGACGTAGGGCAGGAAGCTTCTCCATCGTAGCTTTTTGCCGCTTCGAAGCGAAAGACAAGTAGGGTGGCACCACGGGTGTGAAAAGGAGCCTTTCCTTTTACTCTCGTCCCTTCAACTGTTTACGGAAGGGGCAACAGAGGAAAGCCATTGGCTCTCAGTTCCTTCCAGGAAGTTAGTCCACATTTGAAGGAGTTTCACACGGTGGGAAACAACACACAGGCGCATTCTACCCAGACCACGACTGCACGCCAGGATTCATACACTGGCCCTCCGCGCATTTCTTGCTGTCGACACCTCCCAGGGACAACTATGCCCCTTTTTTCTGACAGCCTTGAATTCAGGCCTGGCATGGAGCCCAAATAGCACCCATCTCAGGTCAACAATGTTCTTCAGTAGAAGGAGATGCTTTCGTGGCAGAACTATTTCATGAAATTGATCACTGCGTTACTGCTCCCCAGGGCTTCCGCGCAGGTACGACTGCTTGCGGTATCAAGTCTGACGCTGGCATTAAGGACCTTGCGATCCTTGTCTCAGATGTTCCCTGCACTGTTGCTGGTGTCTTTACGACCCACAACCTGCGCGCAGCGCCCGTCTTGCTCTGCCAGGAGCGCTTACAAGACGGCCAGGGGCAGGCAGTTGTCGTCAACAGCGGCAATGCCAACTGCGCCACGGGCGAGCAAGGCTTACACAATGCCTATCGTATGACTGAACTTGCCGCGACCAATCTCGGACTCGCCCCAGAACTTATCTTCTGCTCCTCAACAGGCATCATTGGACGCCAATTGCCTATGGAGAAGCTTGAAGCAGGCATCCCACAGATCGAGTTGAGCCGCGAATACGGCGACGCCTTTGCTGAGGCGATCATGACCACCGATACTCGCCCTAAGCGCCTCGCGCTTGAGTTCGAGATCGAGGGCCAGGCCGTTCGCCTGGGTGGCGTCACCAAGGGAGCAGGCATGATTCGCCCCAATATGGCAACTATGCTGAGCTACCTGACTACCGACGTGGCGGTAGAACGCGCATGGCTGCAACAGGAGCTGCGAGACGCGGTCAACGATAGCTATAACATGGTCTCGGTGGACGGCGACATGTCGACCAACGATACGTGTTTGATCTTCGCCAATGGCCTGGCCGGCAATACCCCACTCAACGCGCAACATCCCGACGCGGAGACTTTCCGCCAGGCATTACGCTACATTACACGCTACCTGGCACGCGAGATGGCACGTGATGGCGAGGGCGCGACCAAGCTGCAAACCATCCACGTACGCGGCGCACGTGATAAGGCTGACGCGGTCCTGGCGGCACGCTCCCTGACCAGGTCACCGCTCTGGCAGTGCGCGCTGGCGGGTGGCGATCCCAACTGGGGTCGTATTGCGGCTGCGGCTGGCTCCAGCGGCTGCGAGTTTGACCAGAATGCCTTTGATATCTTTATTGGCGAAACCCAGATCGCCGCTAAAGGCATGGCAATAGATTATGACCAGGACCAGGCGCACGCGGCCATGGCCGGTGACGAGGTTCTGATTACCATCGACCTACACCTGGGAAATGGCGAGGCCACAGCCTGGGGCTGCGACCTTACCCACGGCTATATTGACGAAAATTCTTTGTACACACGCTAACTGCCTCTCGAAAACCTGAGCGCGCTAGCGCTAGCCGCGTGAGCGGCGTTGGTTTTCGCATAATAAGTAAGTCATAAGGAGAAAAGCTATGACAACGACGGAGTTGCAGAAACGAGATTGGGCTGCCCTCGAACAGAAATATTATCAGGGTACCTTCAAGCGCCTCCCTATCACGCTTGTACGTGGCCAGGGCGCACGTGTCTGGGACAGCGAGGGGAAAGAGTACATTGATTTTGTCGCTGGTATCGCCGTCAACATCCTGGGACACTGCCATCCAGCTATCATTCAAGCCGTACAAGAGCAGGTCACACAGCTCGTTCACGTCTCTAACCTCTACTACAATGTACGCCAGATCGAACTGGCAGAACAACTTGCCGAGCTGAGCGGTGGCATGCGCTCCTTCTTCTCTAATAGCGGAGCCGAGGCCAACGAGGGCGCGATCAAGCTGGCGCGTAAGTATGGTCGCCTCCACCGCGATGGGGCCTTTGAGATCATCAGCATGGAGCGCAGCTTCCATGGTCGCACGCTGGCTACCACCGCCGCGACCGGCCAGGCGGCCTATCAGGCCTCCTGGGCGCCCCTGCCCGATGGTTTTAAGCAGGTACCTTTCAACGACCTGGACGCGGTCAAAGCGGCCACCAGCGCCAAGACGGTCGCGATCCTGGTTGAGGCCGTTCAAGGTGAGGGTGGCATCTGGCCCGCCAGCAAGGAGTTTCTCCAGGGACTGCGCCAGTGGTGCGACGAGCAGAACCTCGTCCTGATCTGCGATGAAGTGCAGGCTGGCGCGGGTCGCACCGGCAAATACTTCAGTTGGGAGCACTACGACATCAAGCCGGATATCGTCACCATGGCCAAGGGCCTGGCAGGTGGTGTTCCGATTGGTGGGATGCTTACCGGCCCCCGCACCGACGTCTTCGCCTATGGCGATCACGGGACAACCTTCGGCGGCAATCCCATCGCCTGTGCCGCAGGTGTCGCAACCATCAAGACCATCAAAGAGCAGAACCTGCTTGAGAACGCGACCAAGATGGGAGCTTATTGGGATAAGAAGTTCCAGGACCTCAGCGCGAAATATCCGCACATCATCGATAGCCCACGCGGCATCGGCCTGATGCGCGCCGTCAATGTCAAACATGACTTGGCAGGCGCGATTGCGGAGCGAGCGCTAGAGCACGGTCTGCTGCTCAACGCCCTGGGCGGTTCAACCCTACGCATGGTCCCCCCGTTGATCCTCACCGAGTCCGATCTCAACGAGGCACACGCGATCCTGGACCGCTCCCTGGAGGAGGTCTCCAAGCTTCCCGCGGCTCAAAAGTAAAAACGCTTTAAGAGACCAGAAGAGAGGGCCCTGCGCTGGCAGGGCCCTCTCTTCTGGCGCTACAATAGGAGAAAGAGCCACAGAAAGCTCTATTCTCGATGCCATCCTGATTCTTCCTCTCTTCAGCACTCTCTACCAGCTCCCCCCCCTCGCACGCCTTGCGGATGCCCTCTATGCCTGGGTCGCCCGCAATCGTAGCCACTTCTCCGGCGTGACTCCCTACTGCCAGCGACCCGGCGCGCAATGTAGCGCGACCCAGTAATACTTGCGTGAGATTTAATTGGTTGGAGTAGACACCTCTTCGGAGGCAAGAAGAAGCACCTGAGGCTGCACTTCTTTCGCAAGAGGTTCGGCAGGCTGTTCTGCTCGCACACGTACCTTCCCTTTCAGGTTAATCAGCAAGACACCCAAAATAACGACCAGGCCGCCACCCAGCGCGATAGGAGATGGCACCTCTCTCAACCAGAGCCAGGCAATGATGAGCGAAAACACGGGTGAGATATTGAGGAAACTTATGGCAGCTGAGGCACTCGTACGCGAGAGGGCAAAGGTCCACACGAGATTGGCGACAGCCGCAGGAAACAGGCCCAGAAATACAATAGCCAGCGTCGCCCCTAGAGGAGCATGCGGCAACTCCTGCCAGAGAGTGGGAAGGAAGATCAGCATAAAGAGTGTGCCACCCCAGAGGTTATACGTCGCCAGTTCCAACCCACTATATTTGCGTAGATAGCGCTTCTGAACCACAAAATAAACGCTCTCAGAGAAGGATGCAAGCAGGATAAGCAAGGCACCAGGGGTAAAATGTAGCCCACCATTTCCATTCAACGAAATCAAGGCCACGCCTGTAAAACTGATCAATAGACCAACCCACCCCCATACAGAGAAGCGCTCTCCCAGAAACAAAGTCGCCAGGATAACCGTGAAACAGGGGACAGTAGCAATTAAGAGGCCCGCGGTCCCTGCCGAAACGCTCGTCTCGCCATAAGTAAGGCCCAGCTGGTACACGGTAATACCGATAAACCCTAGCAGGATCATCGCTGGGATATCACGCCTATCAGGCATACGCATGCGCGTGACCAGCGCATACATAAGCAAAGCCCCTGAAGCGATCAAAAAACGTAATAAGATCAATGCCCCGGCGCTATACCCCGTCAAACCCGCGCGAATACCCGCGAAGGCCGAGGCCCAGAGCACAAGTGTCAGCGATAGCGCGACGAGAGAGGGCACATCCCGAGGCGAACGACGCTGCATAGCCTGAGAAGATGGATGTAGGCGCGACATAATTTTAATAAAACTCCTTCAAGAAACAGAATCTTTTTATATTATTGCATTCATCAGCATCTATCCACAGTCTAGATAACACACGCCAGGGTACCAATTATTCTCTGCAATAAAAGAGAGGGTACATGTCACCTCCAGCCCTTGGTAACATGCACTCCTCTATTACCTTGACGCACTACAATGCAACTTAAGATCATTCTGGTAGAGGCAATTGGCAAATTCGTCTGACGCAATATATAGCAAGCGATAGACAATAATCAGGAAAGCTGAAAATGTGTCTTCACGCTTACACGACTCACCTGGCTGTGCGCCTGGCGCGCCTGCTCGTAGCGCTGCCAATCGATGGAGAGTCCTCGCTCCACAAGAATCTCCGCCGCCAGGTCCGCCGGGAAGCCGCGCTCCGCGTGCAGCTGGAACAGAACCCGCCCATCAACATAGCCTTGCTCGTTCGCCTCAACGTGCTCCAGCAAGCTCAATCCCTGAGTGAGTACGCGCGAAAACATGCGCTCTTCGTTGGCCACGACCTGCACCAGTCCTTGCACCTGAGAATGCTCCTGCGACGTAAGAAGTGAGCCATGCCCCGCCGCCAGGGGCGACAATAACTCGCCGAGGAAGGGCTGCTCCAGTCCCAGCACACGCCCCTGGCGCGCCGCGCGGCGAATCAGCCTGCGCACCACAGAGCTACGCCCATCGCGCCCGGGCCGTACATCCACCAGGCCCGCCAGGAGCACCGCGCGCATGTGGTCAACAATCATTCGTCGCGTGCGCCTCACCTCGCCTTCTTGCTCGGGCGCCAGCTCGTGTAAGCGCTCTAGCGCGGGCAGAAACACATCTGTAGAGAAGACAGACTCAGATCCCTGCAAGACCGTCGCTATACGTTCCAGGCCCATCCCGGTGTCGATATTCCTCTGGGGCAGCGTGGTAAGTGAGCCATCCGCGTGACGCTCATACTGCATAAAGACCAGGTTCCAGACCTCCATAAAACGCTCACAATCACATCCAGGACGGCAGGTCGCGTGCCCACACCCCAGTTCCACACCACGATCCACGAAGATCTCCGAGCTGGGACCACAGGGACCGGGGCCATCACCCATAGTCCAGAGATTACCCTCACTCCCCAGGGGCACAATCCGCTCATTGGGCATGCCCACGCCCAACCACTCGTTGATCGCCTCATCGTCACCGGGCAATCCCAGAGATTCGTCGCCTGCATAGACGGTTACCCAGAGCCGCTCTCGCTCTACCTCCAAATGCTGTAACAAGACCTCCAACGCCATCTCTATCGCCTCACGCTTCCAGTACTCTCCTATCGACCAGTTGCCAAGCATCAGAAACGCGCTCATCTTACGGTCATTACTGCCTACTGCCTCGACATCATCAGTCCGCAGACAGCGCTGCACTGAGCTAAGACGCGGCGAGGGAGGCAAGGTCTCCGCTCGCAGGTAGGGGAGCAGCGGCTGCATACCCGCGATAATAAAGGACGTACTGTTACCAGGCACCGCGAGGGGGGTGGAAGGCAACTCATAATGCCCATGCCCACGAAAGTAACCCAGATAGCGCTCAATGATCTGAGAAGAACTAAGCACTGTCGTCATGATGTATCCATCTCCTTTTGTATTTACGTACTAGTGTTTACGGCTCGCGAATACAGGATCGATTGCTCTCAAATGGAAGCGTTTTTAGCTCGGAGACGATGTTTTCGCGCATACAAAAAGCCCGCCCCAAGCATAAACGCTCAGGGCGGGCTATTCTATCTATTGCTAAGCTTTAGCAAGCCCGTGGTACCACCTGAATTGAAAACCTCCGCCAGGCTAACAAAGCCAGGCAAAGCTTCTCCACTCTACAGGCACGGAAGCAAACCGCCTTTGCAAGAATCAAGCACACAGGCTGGCTCTTCGATGCCTTGCCCCATGGTAACGGAGGGCGACCGGCTAGAATTACTTACCCATTACAACCGTTCTTGCTGAACGCTTTCACGGGTGTTTGTTCCGCATCGTGGCTCATTTGAGAGCCTGAGGGGGGCCTACCAGGTCCATCCAAAGCGACGGGCTTGCACTCTCCCCATCTCGCTGGTCTTTTTGGCTGTCCGCTGATTTCGTCCCTCGCGACGATTTCTGTATTACAGCAAACTCCATGTTATATGTAAAGTATACGGACGACACTGAAGAAAGTCAAGCTTTGCAAAAATTTTGTGCTTAACGTGGGGTCAGAAGATAGCCTACGACCTCGTAGCCGCGCCCCAGGCGCTCGTTCTCGGGAAGGTCGGTAATCCATTCCCAATGCCGCTCCTCCAGAACTGTAAACTGCTCCTGGACGAGGTCAAAGAAGCCACGCGGGACAAGAGGAATATCTCTGCGATGGCTGGCATCGTGATCAGTTCCGTAGACATTAAAGGCAAAGCCACGCACATCGCTCAGCAGCAATATCAGGCCATCCTGGTCCAGCAGGGAGCGAAGCAGATGCAAGTGTGCGTTGATGACACGTAGGCGAAAGGCTTGCGCGGCCTCCTGATAACGTCGATGGCGCTCCTGCTCACCAAGTAGCTCGGGGGCTGCGGCTTGAATCGCGTCCAACAGATCAAGAATGGGATAACTAAATAGCTGCGACATGACCAGTGAGCTTACGACGAGGCCATATTGCGCGCTGCCCAGGTCATCAATCACAGGTGGGTCAGACACGAGGCACTCCTCCAGGCACTGGGCCGCAGCGTCAAAGATCGCGTTACTCCCCTGCTTAGATAACTCATCCCAGCGCCTACGGCGTGTGTGGCGCAGCAACTGGCCACTCACCTGTCCGCTCAGATCGCACTCAACCAGGCGCATCCTGCGGCGCTGGCCTGGACTCTTCAGTTGTTCATCGCAGGCGCGCCGCATCCCCGCCAGATCAAGGTCAGCCAGCACGAGTTCATCAGCGCCCCGGCATAATGATACCAGGGGCACCTCAGTACAGCCGCCCGCACCCAACACAGCGATGCTGGCAGATGTACTGGCAGAGCGCCGATGCAACGCGAGCTGATACATGGCCTCGCATTGCTCTAGATGCTGCGCTGCATGGGTACGCAACCATTCACGTCGTTCAGGGCCTTGCGTTTGTGCATTGCTATAAGAAAGACTCTCTATCCGCACTATTGTCCCTCTACCTCTCCACTCGAAATGATGGTCGAATTCTATCATCATCTCAAGTGGAGAGCAAACACACGCCTTCTATCATCCTCCCCAGAGGGGTGTGCCTCGGATACTAGCCGCTTATCCCAGGCAACGAGAAAAAAGCCTATTCACCCGCCTGGGCCTTCACATGCTCATGCCAGGCGGAGAGTACCTCTCGCTCGCGCTCTGGGGAGAGCGTTTTGCCCAGCGCCCCTTCGCGCTGCTGGCCATGAATCCAGGCCAGAGTATCGCGCGCGGTCTCCTCCAGGGAGCGGAAGGTCATCCCAGCGGCGACGGCTTTGGCGTTCTTCACAGTACAGAAGGCGTCACCTTCCTCGCCTGGTATCCAGAGCGGGAGTTGCATCCAGGGCTGGATCTCCTGTTTCTCCAGAAAATCTTCCGCGACCCAGGTAAAATGCGCCTCGTTATTCAACGCGACCCGACAACGCTCCAGCACCTCGCCCACAGGCTGTGGCTCTTGTGGGCCAGTCGCGTTGAAGGCACCCGTCTGCCTGGTTTCAGACATGCGCACCATCCACTCCGCCAGGTCGCGCACATCAATCCATTGCAAGGGCATATCCCGGTGGTCTGGTGCCAGGACCTCACCCCCCTGAGCCAGGCGATAGGGCCAGTAGGTAAAGCGATTGGAGGCATCCCAGGGACCCACAATCAAGCCGGGGCGCACCAGCAAGGTCTTGCCAGGAAAGGCCTGCTCAACCTCCTGCTCGCACAAGGCCTTGAGCGGGCCATAGGTCTCACCAGTGACCTCCTCAATGCCTGGATCTTCTAAGGTCGCCAGTGGATACTGCTCATCGATGCCCTTCTCTTTAAAGTCGCCATACACGTTAATACTGGCGACAAAAGTATAGTGCTCAACCAAGCCAGCCAGCGCCTGCGCGGAGGCGCGTACGATGCGTGGTACATAGCCGCAGGTATCAATAACCGCGTCCCACTTGCGACCTGCAAGCAAGTGCAGATCATGCTCGCGGTTCCCTAAGATCTCCTCCGCCTGGGAAAAGAGGCCTGGCCGCGTCTTGCCTCGGTGAAAAATAGTAACCTCGTGTCCACGTGCCAAGGCAGACTCAACAATATGCCGCCCCAGAAAAGCGGTCCCCCCTAATAGCAAAAGCTTCATCCGATTCAATCCTTCATTATTTCAGTAACGTCCTTGCCATTTAGCATAACCCGCCCAGAAGCTCACTGAACAGGGCAAAAATATGCTGGTAGCATAGGTCGTTCATCAATCTATGCTACCAGCATATTTTTTAAAGCCTATTTCCCCTGATATTTAGGGGCACGTTTCTCAAAGAAGGCGTGAATGGCTTCTCTGTGATCTTCCGTGGTGATCGCGCGACCTTGCAGTTCGCCCTCCAGTTTGAGGGACGAAGCCAGGTCGCTATCCAGGCCCTGGTACATAAGCTGCTTGATCAGGCCATAGGCACACGTGGGGCCATGCGCCAGGCGTTGCGCGACCTGCAAAGTTGCCTGTTCTAGCTCGGCGGCGGGTACGCACTTGTTCACCAGGCCTAGGCGCTCGGCCTCTGGTCCGCTCACCTCATCCGCCAGCATTGCCATCTCCAGGGCCTTGCCAATACCTACCAGGCGTGGCAGAAAGTAGCCACCGCCCCCATCAGGCACCAGGCCAATGCGGGCAAATGCCTGGATGAAACGCGCGTTATCGGCGGCGATACGCAGGTCACAGGCCAGGGCAATATTGCACGAGATACCGGCGGCAACCCCATGTACCGAGGCAATGGTCGGCTTCGCCATCTCCTGCAAGGTGCGAATCAACTGGTGATACTTGCCCAGATGCTTGCTAACCTCCAACGGCTCCTCGCTGTTATCGGCCGAAGAGAACTCGCTCAGGTCCTGACCCGAGCCAAAACCACGTCCGGCCCCCTTCAGGATCACACAGCGAACATCCTCATCTTGCGCGGCCTCGGCGACAGCCTCGTTTAGCTCAGCGAGCATGCGCTCATTGAAGGCATTCAATACTGCGGGACGATTCATCGTAATGGTTGAAATATACTCTGAGGTTTGTGTTACCAGGTGCTGGAAATCACTTCGCATGTGTCCACTCCTCATCGTTGATGGTGTGTAAAATCTGGCTATCCCTTAATTGTAGGCATATCCAGCATTAAAACTTCAAGGGCCATGCGCGTATTCACATTCTGCTCAAGCGCTTCCAGGGTCTTCAGGATCGAGCGCACCATCTGCTGCGCCTGGTTGGGAAGAATTTTGCTGGCCTGCGTCTTGAGCAGGTCGCGCATATCGACATTGACGGTCAGATCGAGGCAATTATTGCTTGCCAACACCAGGTCACGCCACCAGAGCAGGAAGAGTTCGAGCACCTCACGAGCGCGTTCGCTATCACTGGCCAGGCGTTGCACGAAGTCAAAGCGCTGCACCCTGTTCAGTGTAGGAAGTTTGGCCAGCCCCTCTAATTGGGCCTTGCGCTCCTCCATCATCTCTTCATCCTCAATGGCCTGCACGGCCCAACCCATACGTCCGGCGGCCAGGGCGGCTACCAGGTCGGCCTCCTTAGGATCGGCTTCCCAGTCATCCACAAGTGCCTGGCGGATCTTCGTTGTGGTCAGAAGCTGCATGGGCAACTGTTGCACACGTGAGATAATCGTGGGCAATAGTAGACCCGGTTCCGGCACGGTCAGGAGAAGTATCACGTCAGGCTCTGGCTCCTCCAGCGTCTTGAGCAAACAATTCGCCGCCTGGATATTCATCTGGTGGGCATCTGGTATGAGGAAGACGTTTCGTCGCCCCTCCAGTGTGCGCCGCGACGAGTCGTTCTGCAAAGCACGAATCTGCTCAATGACGATAAATTGCTTATCGGGGGCCCTGGTCACAACGTGCACGTCTGGATGATTGCCATGCAGCACCTTGCGGCACGCCAGGCAGGTATTACAGGGGTTGAGCGGAGACACACGAGGGTCTGGACCACCCGTACAGAGCAAGGTCTGCGCAAAGCGATGCGCCAGGAGCGACTTACCAATACGTGGGGGACCGGAGAAGAGGTAGGCATGACGAACCTGCTGCGACGCCAGCATGCGGCGCAAGATATCGATACTGTGTTCGTGGCCGATAATATTCCAGCCTTGTTGCGACTGTCCTTGCTCAGTTATCATGCTCCCATGGTACCAAAAAGCACGCCACTACGCAAGGCAATTTTGACGCCTAGTAGGGGCTTCCAATTCGTCTCTGGCGCCTGCCTCGGCTCGCTCGCTACGCTTGCCTCTGGGTAAGGGGTGTCTGGTGGTGGGCTGGCTTTGCCAGCCCACCACCAGACACCCCTTACCCGTGAGTGCCGCAGGCACGAAAGCAGATACTAAACCTGCTCAAGTTGTGACCTGGGTACCACAGGAGAGGGCTTTGAAAGTTTGTATGCTATACTAAATCTCATGGGTAACGCAAAACAAGGACCAGGGCGATACAAACAGATTCCAACTCCTCGTTTACAACCAATCCGCCAGGCCTGGCGTATAAGTGTATAGGGTAGCGGTTTGTCAGCTTCGCGGTTTCCTGTGTACCAGATCACAGCGTTTTCTAGACAGCATATGCTATGCTACTTTATATATGCAAAAACTTCACAGACACACAACACAATCAGATTTAAAACTTCTGCAAAACTGATAAGGTCGATGTAACCAATGGATCTCCCTATCCGTTTGTACAATACAAATAGCAGTCTGCGTTCTTCTATGGAAGAGGAACGCCGAGGCTCTCCTGGAGGATCCACATCAGCCAGTCAGGATGAGGTAGAGCAACAGGCCCTAGAAACACAAGAAGTTCGCCCACAGGCGCCAGAACCTGAACCTGCTGACGAAGAACAGCAGCCACAGGTACAAGCAAGCGAGCATGTGAGCGTAGAGGACTTCGAGGATATCTTTCAACGATATCAAGGGCCTATTACGAACTATATCTACCACCTCATTGGCAACCGGGAGCAAGCCTACGACCTGGCACAAGACGTTTTCGTCAAGGCATACAGGGCACTATTAGGAGGCACACAAGTACAGCCAGGGGCACTTTCTGCATGGCTATACCGTATCGCGTCAAATACGACCACTGATACCCTGCGCAGGCGCCGCCTGATTTCCTGGCTTCCACTGTCGCTCTTTAATGAAGATCGCGGCATTGGCGCTGGCGTTGTCTCAGACAACGGGAACTCGGGTGGAGAGAACTACGCGGGCGATGAGCAGGTACATGAGGCGCGGGCAACAGCGGTCAGTACTGCCTATGAGCGCAATGGCTACGATGGCGGTAAGTTCGAAAATCGCGTTGCTGATCGCGAGCTTGTGGAGCGAGTATTCAATCAACTGCCTCCTAAATACTCTTCTTGCCTCTGGCTATACGAGAACGACGGCCTATCTTGTGCAGAGATTGCTGAAGTGCTCAATATCAGTGCATCTGCGGTTAAGATGCGCCTGATGCGAGCACGGGAACGGTTTATCGCATTGTACAAAAAAGAGGTCGGTGAAGATTGAACTGCAATAGAGCGCGAGAACTCCTCGCTAATTATCGAGATATACAAAAGGAGCGGGCGGCAATCCTCCCAGAGCTAGATGCTCACCTGGAGGCTTGCTCTGCCTGTCGCCAGATTCAGCAACAGAGCGACTTTATCGGTGCAAGTGTTCGCTCGCTACCTACATTGTCCTCAGCGCCGGAGGCACATGCTAAACTCATGCGCGCGCTCGCCGCTGAGCATACGCGCTATATTCAGCGTGCAACGTCTTCAGAACTCTCAACACCGACACCTGCTTTCCTCAAGCCCTATCTCAAAGATATCGTTGCCGAGGAAAAACACCTGGAGCCTCTTACCACCTTTTCGTCAGCAGAAACCGGTCCCCTTCCTGTTATTCCAATTACACGCAAGAGTCCACGCGTAGCACGGTTAGGGCCTACCACAATTGTGGGGATCGCCGCCGCTGTATTGATGCTAATTATGGCGGGTGGTATTTCGTCCCTGGTGCTCATGGCGCAAATGAACAGCGGTAAGCCTGGTGAGACTATCTCGGGACCAGCCATTGTAAACAAAGTTACAAATATCTCCGTTGCCAGTGTTGCGGTACAGACGTCCTACCCGCATGTCGTCAGCGCGCTCGCGGACCGCAATACCATGTACTTTAGCGCCTATCAAGATGGCAGCGATCCTGAATGGATGCTCGAACAGGTCCACCTCAACACAAACAACGACCCATCTATCACACCAGTACCGCTACTGGACAAACCAACAACCAGCAACGTGTACCTGCTTGAGAACGTCCAGAACTGGCTCATCTGGCTCCAACTGGATAAACCTAAAACCACCACGGGCAAGCCTCTAGATACGCAGAATAGCTCGCTCACACGCACCTGGAGCCTCGACGCCCTCTACGTGGGTTCAGGAGATACTAAAACTGACAACAAGAGCCTCCCAGGTGAAAAGAACGAGGCTAGCGCCAACCAGCCCATTACCCTCCTCAAGGGCCTGTATGACCAGAATACGGTTCCGGCATGGGTAAACTCGCCCCTCCAGGGAACCAGCACCTATCAGAATGATCTGCTGGTTTCCTGGCTTGATAATCAGGGTACCTCCCATCTGACACGCTACCAGCTCGATGGTCAGCAGCAGGCGCCAACGTCCGAGGAGCTAGCCCATGTCAATGCGGGCCATGTTCTGACTTCTCCTACCGCAAGCAACGATGGCAAAAGCATCTACTGGGGAGAAGAGTGGGCCACGAACGATAATGTCTTGCATGGCAATATCTGGCAAAGCCAGGAAGAGGAGGCCGCGCCAGAGCATGGCCGCTGGGCGCCGCATATCGAGACAGTACGTTCGCTGTTTAAAAACGATGAAGCCTCCTTCCATCCACATGTGGTGGGCGACACGCTCTTTATGCTGAGCACGCTCCCCCTGGATGCCTCAAATCAGACAAACAAGCCGTCACCCATTATTACGACAGACTCACAGACGCCAGTGGCCTCGCTTACGCCTTCCGCGGCGAAAAGCACCCCTGTGCTCACGCCTTCCGTGACAACAGGCCAGGGCGAAACACCTATCACGCAACCAACCCAGGCGCCCTTGATCGCAAAGAGCGATCCCAACGCCTATCCATTGCAGGCTGATGCCATGATCCAGGGAACCCTCTTCGGCTATCAGCTCAGTGATACCACCCTGGCACCGCAACAATTTGGCGATGAAGGCCAGTCCATGGCTCTCCAGGGCGGCAACCGCTTCTTGCTCTGGCAGAACAAGAACAAGAGCATTAATATGTTCGATGTTCTGACTAACAACCAGGTGGGAGTGGGAACCCAGATTCCAGCCAACACGCTCTTCCTCTCCATCCATGGAGATACCGCTGTGTGGCTGATTCCTCCTGATACCAATGCGAACGCGACTCAGCCAGCCAATACGGTCACCTTTAAGACCTTTAACTGGCCCACGAAGATCGTCTCCCCCAACAACTAGACAGCTTAATGCACCGAGAAAGGCGAGAGGAAATTTCCTCTCGCCTTTCTTCTTTAAGCTCCTTACGCCCTCTTAACTTTTCGCGTCCGGCGTGATATTATTCATGGCTTCCTGCGCCAACTGGGGATCAACTTTGCTCAGATAGCTCAGCATTTGCTGATGCTGGGCTTCTAAACGCTTGTTCTGGTCCTGCAAGCCCTGCACAACCTGGAGGATTAAGCTGTCCTGGTGATCCAGGTGCTCCATAATATTCCTGATCTCCTCCTCGCCTTTGCTATCAGTAATGTAGTCATTCTGGGCAGTAAGCCTATCCTTTTCAGCCTGCCGATTTTGCGAGATCATGATAAATGGCGCGGCGAATGCTGCCTGAAATGAGAGCGCCAGGTTCAATAGAATGAATGGATAAGGGTCAAAGCGGCCGAAATATGCTTGCACACTATTGAAGAGGATCCAGGCCAGAAGAAGAAGACTCTGAATAATAATAAAACGCCAGCTACCCATGTTGGACGCAACAGTGTCAGCCACTTTTTGTCCAACAGTCAAATTTTGATCGGCTGCCTCATTCACATTGACAACAGGCCCATGCTGCTTATGGTCGAAACGCGGGAACTTCAACTGTCCCAGGCTCTTGTGGTGAGCCTCTTTTTCATTTAAAGCGGGTGTGATGCTCATCAGGAAACTCCTTTTTCATTTTTTTGTCCACCCTTCATCTTCCCCCTTCATAACCTACTTCATAAACTTTAAAGAGACATGAAATTGGGGTAGCAAGATGGCCTCTCCAGCAATTGCTGGGGAGGCCATCTTGCGTTTTCTCTTCCAGGTAGATAACACCTCCTGGCTAGCAGCCAAGCTCCTTGGCGATCAGCATACGCTGCACCTCGCTTGTCCCCTCGCCAATCTCGTTGATCTTGACGCTGCGCCAGTAGCGCGACACAGGATATTCATCCATAAAGCCGTAGCCGCCATGGATCTGTACCGCCTGGTCTGCCGCACGCTTGGCCGTCTCGGACGCAAAGAGCTTGGCCATTGAGGCCTCGCGCCGATAGGGCTTCCCTTGCATATGCAGCCACGCGGCTTTATAGTACATCAAGCGTGCCAGTTCAATCTCCATATCCATGTCGGCGAGCTTAAACTGAATGGCCTGATACGAACTAATTGACTTGCCAAACTGCTTGCGCTCTCTGGCGTAACTCAGCGCCTCATCCAGGCAGGCCTGGGCCAGGCCAACTGAGAGGGCCGCAATCGCGACGCGCCCCGCGTCCAGAATTTGCATAAATTGTTTGAAGCCATCACCACGCTTCCCCAGAATATTCCCTTCGGGAACCATGCACTCCTCAAAAGAAAGCGGGCGGGTATCCGAGGCCTTCCATCCCATCTTCTTATATGGATTCCCGATGACATAGCCAGGCGTACCCTTTGGTACAATCAAGTTGGTGATTTCTTTGCGCCCATCTGGACGTTGACCCGTCACTGCCGTAATCGTCACACCACCCGTTATATTGGTTCCGGCATTGGTAATAAAGACCTTGGAGCCATTGATATGCCACTGGCCATCCTCCTTGAGCACAGCACGCGTACGCGTCCCGCCCGAGTCAGAGCCAGCCTCTGCTTCCGTGAGGCCAAAGGCCCAGAGCCGTTCACCAGTAGCGAGAGGGAGCAGATAGCGCTGCTTCTGTTCCTCACTGCCAAAGAGATAAAACGGGGTCGCGCCCAGCGAGGTATGCGCCTCCATGGTAATGCCCACCGAGACATCACCACGCGAGATCTCTTCTATAGCTAGACAGTACGAGAGAAAATCCGCGCCCGCACCACCATATTCCTCAGGAAATGGCAGTCCCAGCAGGCCCAATTGCCCCATCTTGCCAACCAGCTCATAAGGGAACTGGCCAGTGGCGTCCATCTCCTCCGCGCGCGGCTTAATCTCCTGCTCTGCGAATTCGCGACAAGTATCACGTATGGCTATCTGCTCGTCGTTGAGTGTAAAGTCCATACCGTTTTTCCTTTCTTGCAACATAGCTGCCTTCAGTAGAGCGTAGCAATCTCTACCAAGATCATATTATATCCGATTTCAGCAAAGCGTTGTTGCTTTCACCCCACCTACTTCGCGCCTGTAGCGCTCGGAGGTAAGAGAGAGTGGCCTGGCAAGTGGGCGTCTGCCCACTTGCCAGGCCACTCTCTCTTACCAAAAAGAAAAGAAGGCGAGAGTGCCTACAGGACCATTACCTGTAGGCACTCTCGCCTTCTTTTTAAGTGCAAGAAAGCTTAGGAGAAAGCTTTGTCGCTCTCGATGTTGGCGCCCACGCCCTTGCGCAGCATGGGAACTTTGTTTAGCTCTTCCCATGGCGCATCGATGTCGGTTCGCCCAAAGTGGCCAAAGGCCGCGGTAGGCTGATAGATGGGCCGGCGCAGGCGCAAGTCCTGGATGATGCCCGCCGGGCGCAGGTCGAAGTGCTCATTGATCAGGCGAATGATCTCTTCGTCCGATACCTTGCCAGTGCCAAAGGTCTCGACAAAGAGGGAGAGCGGACGCGCGACGCCGATGGCGTACGAGACCTGGAGTTCGAGGCGATCAGCCAGGCCAGCGGCCACAATATTCTTCGCGATGTGGCGCGTGGCATAGGCTGCCGAACGGTCGACCTTCGTGGGATCTTTACCACTGAAGGCACCGCCACCATGACGTGCCATGCCACCATAGGTGTCCACGATAATCTTACGCCCCGTCAGACCAGCGTCGCCCATCGGTCCACCCAGCACAAAACGCCCCGTGGGGTTCACAAAGATCTTGGTCTCTGAGTCAAGCAGGTGCTCAGGAATAACCGGCTTGATAATATGATCGATCACATCCTGTTGAATCTGTTCGCGATCCACATACTCGGCATGCTGCGTTGAAACGACGATGGTATCTACACGCACAGGCTTGCCATGCTCATACTGGATGGTGACCTGTGCCTTGCCGTCCGGGCGTAAATAGGTCATCGGGCCATTGCCGCCCCAGGACTTGCGACGGACCTGTGAAAGCTGGCGCGTCAACTTATGTGCCAGGCTGATTGGCATGGGCATATATTCAGGCGTCTCGTTACAGGCGAAACCAATCATCATGCCCTGGTCGCCTGCGCCAACGCGCTCCAGTTCATCATCGCTGAGATGCAACTGGACATCGCGCGCCTCTAGCGATGCGCTCACGCCCATATCAATGTCGGGAGACTGCTTGCCAATTGATGTTACGACGCCACAGGTGCGATAATCGAAACCATAGTCTGCATTAATGTAGCCAATTTGCTCGATTGTTTTTCTTACAAGTGCAGGCATATCCACCCAGGCGGAGGTCGAGATCTCACCCGCCACCAACACCAGGCCAGTCGTCGTTGCCGTCTCACATGCTACGCGTGCCAGGGGATCCTGCGCGATAATCGCATCCAGGATGGCATCAGAAATCTGGTCACACAATTTATCTGGGTGCCCCTCTGTGACCGACTCACTGGTAAAAAACGACTTTGGGCTCTCCATAAAATTACTCAAAGGTTGGCACCTTCCTCTCTTACAACAAGGTTCATCTACGTGAACGTACGCCAGAAACAGGTGGAATAGTATACAACCAGGGTCACACCTGTAAGCGCGAGGAGCGACGCGGGATATTTTCTCTTGCCTTACTTCTTCTCCGAAACCCCTGAGCGCGCTTGCCGTGCCACCTTTAGGTGGTCCCCGAATGGGGGAAGCGCTAGCAACGCGAGTGGCGCGCGCCCTCGAATGAGGGTTGTGGTTCGGAATAAGATCTTAGCAAATTGTAGGCATAAAAAAAACCCTTGCTTAGCAGGGGTATGGCATTTATGCTCATTCCCCTCATCTTGCGGCTATAAAAAGTCCGCCGGAATTGGCACCCTTCTCCCTCGTCTTGCCTCATTACTCATAACTGCAAAACAAGTTAAGCGGGTTGCCGGGCTTCGTCGGGCCGTGTCCCTCCACCTCTCTTGATGAGAGCGATCTCATGCGTATTTTGTTTCATTTTCGAAGTACAGCGCTTCAGCAGAATGCTGCCTGAACGCTTTTTATTAAATTTATTCTACGTCAAAGCTTCAGCCATTGTCAACTATACAAGAGGTAGAACCATCAAATACTCTTCCAGCTCTTGCCTCAGCTCGCAAGCTCGCCTTGGGGTAAGGTATGGGGGTGTGGCGCGGGCGATCTGCCCGCGCCACACCCCCATACAATATATCCTTAAGAACCTGTAGAGATTAGGTGCCTGACTCCCAGGAGTTGAGATACTTCTCCTGCTCAGGGGTCAGCGTGTCGATGCGAATCCCCATCGACTGGAGCTTCAACCGGGCGATCTCTTTATCGATATCAGCCGGGATGGTGTAGACGCGAGGCTCAAGGTCCTTGGCCAGCTTGAGCATATACTCAGCACCAAGGGCCTGGTTGGCAAAGCTCATATCCATCACGCTCGCGGGATGACCCTCGGCGGCGGAGAGGTTGACGAGGCGACCCTCAGCCAACAGATAAACGCGGCGGCCATCGCTGTAGGTGTACTCATCAACGAAGTCACGTACGCGGCGCTTGTTGGTCGCCAGCTTCTCTAGCGCGGGGATGTTAATCTCATCATTGAAGTGGCCGGAGTTTGCAATCAACGCGCCATTCTTCATATGCTCCAGGTGATCCTGGTCGATCACGTTGATGTCTCCGGTGACAGTCACGAGGATGTCACCGATCGCGGCGGCCTCGACTCCAGGCATGACGCGGTAGCCATCCATGACAGCCTCAAGCGCGCGTGTAGGATCGACTTCGCAGACGACCACGTTTGCGCCCAGGCCATGACCACGCGACGCGACACCGCGACCACACCAGCCATAACCAAAGACGACCAGGGTACGACCCGCGAGCAGCCTGTTGGTCGAGCGAATAATGGCATCCAGTGTGCTCTGGCCCGTACCATAGCGGTTGTCGAACATATGCTTGGTATCAGAGTCATTGACGGCCAGCACGGGGAAGCGCAGCACCTCTGCCTTTTCCATGCTCTTCAGGCGAATAACACCCGTAGTTGTCTCTTCCAGGCCCGCGACCACATTTTCTACCAGCTCGCTACGCGAGGTGTGCAGGATCGAGACCAGGTCACAACCATCATCCATAGTCATGTTCGGCTTGTGATCAAGCGCCGCATTGATATGACGATAGTAGGTCTCCTCATCTTCGCCCTTGATAGCATAGGTGGGAATACCGTACTCGCTTACCAGGGCGGCCGCGACATCATCCTGCGTCGAAAGCGGGTTGGAGGCGCACAGTACCAGGTCGGCACCACCAGCTTTAAGTGTAATCGCCAGATTCGCGGTCTCAGTTGTGATATGCAAGCAGCCAGACATGCGCACGCCTTTCAGCGGCTGGTCCTTGATAAAGCGCTCACGGATCAGGCGCAGTACCGGCATATCTTCCGCGGCCCACTCAATGCGGTCCTTACCGCGAGCAGCCAGCGAGAGATCCTTTACATCACCACGCGTTGAAATAGCCATTCTATAAATGTTCCCTTCTTAAACAACAGCAAAACTGAATAGTATTGTACAACAAATCGCTTCGATTGGCAGAGAGCCAGGTACAGGTTCTTAGCGCACGTTCCAGTATGGATCAAAATGCGAATAGGTCACAAGCTCGTTATAACGCTGCTCGATATCCGCTATCGACAATTCACGCAGACCATTGATACTAAAGTCACTGCACGCAAAGGAGCCAATAATGTTGCCATGGACCACTGCACGCTTCATATCTTCCGCGCTATAGGCACCATTGGAATCAGGCTCGACCGTAGAGAGATAGCCAAGAAGGCCGCCCGCAAAGGCATCGCCTGCGCCTGTTGGATCGATGACCTCTTCGA
This sequence comes from Ktedonobacter sp. SOSP1-52, assembly GCF_016587395.1. Lineage (NCBI taxonomy): Bacteria > Bacillati > Chloroflexota > Ktedonobacteria > Ktedonobacterales > Ktedonobacteraceae > Ktedonobacter > Ktedonobacter sp. SOSP1-52. Next base: position 804,924 of record NZ_BNJH01000003.1, on the reverse strand, counting down.
GAGGATAGGCTGGAGCGCTGAAGTAGGTTGCATCCGCGCCAAAGAGGAGCGCGCCATAGCTTCCCAATTTCACCACCAGGTATTTCAAGCCCATATCCAGCAACTGGCGCGCGCCCGCAAGGATGCTCGCCTGCTCGGTATACTGGCGTACCTCTTCCTCACTCATAAGCAGGACATCGACGCGCTTGATGATCTCGGTCAACTCCTGGCGCGCGGTCGTAATCCATAGCTCCATCGTATCTAGCACGGTCAGGCGCGCATTGGGTGCCTGTTCTAAAACCTCCAATTGCAGGGAGGGCTGGATGTTTGCCAGGAAAAGCAGGGGGCTCTGGCGATAGGTCTCTGGAACGACCGGGTGGAAATCCGCGTACACACCCAGTTCAGTGTAGAGCGTATCGCGATGGTTCATATCCAGGTGATAGCGCCCACCCCAGGAAAACGTCTTGCCCTCCTGTATCTGCAAACCACTGAGATCGATACGATGACGTTGCCAGAATTCTAAATGCTCGCGGGGAAAATCACTGCCAACGATAGCGACCAGGTTGACTTCGTCATAGAGCGATGCCGCCGTCGCGAAAAAGGAAGCCGCGCCACCCAGGACGCGATCGGCTTTCTGAAAAGGGGTCTCAATAGCATCTAAGGCCACAGAACCCACAACAAGAATCGACACTACTTACAGCCTCCAAAAGAGTTTTCTTCATCAGAGGGGATTGTACCACGTTTTTCTATACAGGCGTAGCATCACTCAAGTGCTCAATCACACCATCGAGAAAGGCCAGTGTGCGGTGAAACTTCTCCTGCGCCATGTCACGGGCTGGGTCAGTCTGCAAGGACTGGTAGAGTTCAATAAAGCGCTCTTCAACATGCCGCAAGACCGCAGCCAGGACATCGCCATTCACCGCGCGATTGGGATAGCGCGCGCCAAACTCAATTAGCGAGGTTACAACCGCCAACCCACTCAAACGCCCCAATTTGTCGGCATCATAGAGAAGACGAGCCTCCACAGGAACGTCCGGATGGGTATCGCTCGTCTGCAAAGTGTGCGTTAGAATGATCTGTTCCACCTTTTGCGCTAGGGCATCAGGAGCCTGCTCGCGCTGCAGGAAAGAGAGAGCCATATCCGCTGACTTGCGATGGTGATCCGCAAAGCCATGCGCAACGTTAGAGATGTCATGCAAATATGCCGATACAACCAGCGCTTCCATATCGATAGGCGCCGCATCTTCTTGTACCTCCAACTGGAGGGCGAGCATTTTACAATTAGCGACTACCGCGCTGGCATAGCGCAATCCCTCGCTCCCCAACACCTCTTCCACATACTGCGCGGTCGCATGTACAATATCGGTTTCCATCAGCAGAACCTCCCTATAGTCAAATTATGTATCGCCTTTGATTGTGCTCTGATCTATGCTTCCCAGGTGGGAAGATACGCTGTACCTGCTGGCATGCAGCAGTATTATCATTGCTCATGTTCGCGGAAAAGAGCGCATGCGCCACCCGGTTCTTACTCGGACTTGCTGGACATCATTTCCCGCAGTGAAGTTGTAAAGGGAGCGCGCGCCACACCGCAATCAGTAATGAGCGCCGTTATATATTCATGAGGAGTAACATCAAACGCGGGATTAGCAACCGTGACGTCCCAGGGCGCCACCCGCTCGCCGCGTATGCTCGTAACCTCTTCCGCATTCCGCTGCTCAATCGGGATCAGTTCACCGGATGCAAGCGTCAAATCAACCGTCGAGAAGGGCGCGACGACGTAGAACGGAATGTGATGGGCATGAGCCAGGACAGCCACGCTATATGTGCCTATTTTATTTGCCACATCCCCGTTCGCGGCGATACGATCAGCCCCGACAAAGACCGCCTTGATCCCCCCATGCCGCATAAAATGGCCCGCCATATTGTCAGTAATCAACGTTAAAGGAATCCCCGCTTGCTGCAATTCCCAGGCCGTCAGACGTGCCCCCTGCAACACGGGCCGGGTTTCATCCACAAACACATGCACATGCTTGCCTTGTTGCTGCGCAATATAGATAGGTGCAAGCCCCGATCCCATGCCGCTGGTTGCCAGAGCACCTGCATTGCAATGTGTTAGCAGCGTATCCCCATCCTGAATAAATTGCGCACCCAGCTCGCCCATACGCTTGCAAGAGGCCGCATCCTCATCCGCAATTTGGAGCGCCTCTTGCTGTAACAGTTGAGCTAATTGCCGCAGGGTCTCGACCTGTAGCTCATCAGAAGCACGCCGAGCGCAATCCTGCATGCGTTCCAGCGCCCAAAAGAGATTGACAGCGGTCGGGCGCGTTGCCCCCAGGAGTCGCTTGGCCTCGCCCAATGCGGCATAGACCTCATGTAAGGGCATGCGCTCACCCTGCTCACGCCACAGGCGTTGAGCCGCCAGCGCCATCCCTAAAGCCGCCGTCACCCCAATTACAGGCGCGCCCCGCACCTTTAAGGATACAATCGCCTCGACCACCTCATGCTCATGGCGCAAACGCAGTACATACACCTGCAACGGTAAGCGACTCTGATCCACCAGGCAGACAGCAGCCCCCTGCTCATCCTCCTCCCACCAAACCGTCCGTACCTGTTGGCGCTGGATTTGACTCTTCATAATGAGGGCACAAGCCTCCTTCAAGATATTAGCTGGACACTAGACACCAGGGAGAGTTGCCGGGTATCGAAAAGAGGGAATACACGCCCTCTAAACACACCACCAAGCTCTGCGTTGGCAAAAGCCTAAAAGCTCCCTTAATGTAACGAGAGGGGAAAGCAAGTAAACACTGTCCGCCCAATAGTACTACACCATCATGCCAAAATAGCAGGAAATACCCTAAAGTATGCTACCATGATAGACGAAACATAGCATAACTGCAAGTCTCTTAAGACGACTTTAAACATGTTACTGATTGCAGTAGTTGTCCGTTCCACTAGACAGAAGGATGAAGCCATCCCGACAGGTGTACGCGCCTGGTCGTGTTATGTTGCCCATTTATGGATGCTTATCTCTTGCTTGGAACGGACAAGGTGATAATTTGTAGCCATCGAAGGGATAACAACGCATGGCCCGGGTGGAAACAAAGGAATGTACTTGGTCCTTTGAGCAAATCTACGACGAATATAAGACAGCTATTTATAACTATGTCTATCATTTAGTGGGTGACCGCGAACAGGCTGACGATCTAACGCAAGACACGTTCTTGAAGGCCTTTCGCGCCCTTCCTAAAATGGATTCTAATCTCAAATTGTCGGCCTGGCTCTATCGTATCGCGACGAATACCGCTTATGATGCGCTCCGTCGCCGCAAGTTGATTGCCTGGTTACCCTGGCAAGATCTCGATCATGAACCAGCCGATGTTGAGAGCGCGGATCCACAGGAAATTTATGGCACCACTGAGCTGGTACGTGCCGCGCTTCGCCGTATGCCTCAACAATATAGGGCGGCCCTCATCCTCTATACACAGGAGGGGTTCTCCTATAGCGAGATCGCACACACCCTCAACATCGCTGAGAGCGGCGTTAAAATGTACCTATCGCGCGCGCGTCAGTCCTTTCGAGAGCATTATCGGTCCTTGGAACAGGGAGGAGCGGCAAAATGAAATGCGAGCAGGTCAAGGAACTTCTTAGCCCCTACCTTGACGCACAGCTCGCAGCCGATATCTATCAACAGATAACCTACCACCTTCAATATTGCCGCTCCTGTAGTGAGGCACTTGCGGATTTTCGCTATTTTGATACTCTACTTGCCCGCATCCCGCGCGTCGCACCAGATGCCTCACTCTATGCACACATCTTCACCTCGCCCTCCCGCCAGGTGTCCAGTGGCGCATATGCATCTTCACATACACAGCAACAAAATATCACCGCAACGTCTCTCCCTCGCTTCGCTAGGGCAGGGCGTCCACACCTCGTGGCCTTACAGGGAGGGCGCGACCACATCCCTTCTGTCACAACACGACGAGCCAACGATGAGCGCGAGGTCAATACCGATAAAGTCGCGCTCCCACCAGGCATCCGCCCTCTACAACCCATCACACCTTCCCACTTACAACCACAGCATTCCTCGAAACCTGGGACCCAACAAGGCCGTCCACTCACCTTGCTGCTGTTTCTTGGGGCACTCTTTCTCTCCTTTCTCGCAGGTCTCCTCATTGGCATTTATCTATGGACGCCCGTACTGAGCCACTTCATCTAAATGGATTGTTTTCGACGTCCGGGACCCTACATTCTCTTTGGTTTCTTTCCTTCCTGCATTTGGCAAAACAAGGTTCCTGAAGGGAAAGGTTGACGTTATCTTGAAACGTGCAAACCTGCAAAAGAGATTTTTCTGTTTTTTTACGTTTTTCACCCTCTTTAATTACTATTTTCAACGAATTTCTGTAGAAACAGAAATTTAACCTTAAAAGTGATAACTATTTGCGTTCTTATACGTTATAATACATAGGCCTGGGATGGAGAGCGGGGTGTGCGTGAGCAAGCAAATCCACCTCGACGAGCAGCTTGTAGCGTACATCTACTTTTCCGTGAGACCTTTTCCCCATGGGGTCTGCACGCGCACCTTCCTGGAGCTTCGTGTGTGCAGGTTTGCGTACACGTGGTAAGGGGAGGACGAGCTGGCACCCCGTCCTCTCCTTACTTTTCACGGTGTTAGAAGGGGTCGCATGCGTTTTCTATCAAGATTATTCAAGACGAAGTTAATAAATGAACAACGACCAACATCAGCTCCGCCCTCAAGTCCACATGATGCATTAGAAGCAGAACATGCCTTCAGTCAGCTTACCCAGTCGCTAGCACATGAAAATCAAGCCATCGTCGAGCAAATGAACCACCTCCTGCTCATGAATGATGCTTTTATTTCGACACTCCATCTTGAGCCGCTCCTTGGTGAGATTGTCTCACGCCTGGGAACCATCATGCAGTCCACCCATATCGCGTTGCTGCTCTATGGCCGTGAGATGCCTGTGCCCTGGGCTGTTGCCCACTGGGAGCGCCCAACAACAGAGAACGGTGCACGGGCGCAAGCTAGCGCAGGCGTGACTCCATTCAATGGCATACGCTTTGCCCAGGCCAAAAATATTAGCGTCTACGCTGACCCGAATCGCGATATTACGCTTGCAGTCACAACAAAGATGGCCGCCTTGCCCGCGCGTGGTAGCATAGCATATAACATGCCAGAGACCAACACCAATAGCGCTTTCGCGTCTCCGTTCCCCTCATCAGGGGGAATAGAGGCAAGCCGAACTCCCATTCCAGGCTCAGCTCTGCGCGAGCTGGATATGCTCCTGGCACACCTGGTTATCCAGAGTCAGAAAATCACCTATGGCGAGGATGTTACACGCGTCTACCAGGAGAGCCAGGAGCATTGGGCCGAGCTGGCGCTTGAAATGGGATACCATTCTGTGATCGCGGTCCCGCTCTTGCTCCAGGATCAGGCAATTGGTGCAATAATGCTCTATGCGCAGGAGCCACGGCCTATTCGTAACCACGAAACCTTCCTGCTCAGCTCAGCCTCTATTCAGGCTTCAATGGCCATCCAGAATACACTGCTCTTCTCCGAACTCAAGGAGAAAAACTCAGCCCTGGAACAGGCCAATCACTTAAAGTCACAATTTCTGGCCAATGTGACACATGAGTTACGCACGCCCCTGCATAGTATTATTAGCTATGGCGCCCTACTGCTGGAGGGCTATGTCGAGGGTGAGCTAAGCTCAGAACAGGAAGAACACATTCAATTTATGGTCCGGCGCGCCGAAGACCTCTCACACCTGGTCGACGATATGCTTGACCTCTCAAAAATTGAAGCCGACCGCATCGAGATGAAGCCGGAGGCCCTTGAGCTGAGCGTTAGCCTGAGCGAAGTCGTCAATCAACTCAAGCCCATGGCGCTCAATAAAGACTTGTATCTTAACCTGGAGTGCGACCCCCAGGTTCCCAAAGTGCTTGCGGACAGCCATCGTCTGCGCCAGATCGTACTCAACCTGGTTTCAAATGCCTTAAAGTTTACCGAAAAAGGGGGCGTAACGATCCACTGCCAGCATATGCCTGAACGCGCCCAGGTCCTGATCTCGGTGCATGACACCGGTATTGGCATCTCGCCAGCCGCCCTGGGATATATCTTTGAAGCGTTTCGCCAGGCCGATGGAAGTACAACGCGCCGCTTTGGCGGTACTGGCCTGGGCCTGACCATTGCGCGAAAACTGATCGAGTTACAGGGCGGGGAAATAGCCGTCGAGAGCATTCCTGGCCGAGGATCAACCTTTGCCTTTACCTTGCCCGTCGCCGCATCCGTTAGCCCATCTACACGCACACCCGAAGCGCAGCGCCCATTGGTGTAAAATCAGTACAAGATCCAAACCGTTAGCAGACTACAAGTTAGTAAGGGGTAGATAGTGATGTTTGAAAGTACGCCATCAGCCACACCACAACGTACCATCCTCATTATTGAAAATGAGATCTCGAACCGCATCTTGATTGAGCGCGTGTTATCGACACGTGGTTATCGTTGTATCTCGGCCTCCAATGGACGCGAAGCTCTCTCCATTCTTGATCGTGAACACGCCGATCTCATCCTGACTGATCTCTCCATGCCCGTGCTGGATGGCTATCGCACCACCCAACTCATACGCTCTCGGCCCGGCATGCAGCAGATACCCATTATTGCGGTTACCGCCTACGCCTTACATGACGAGGGAGAGGCTGCCCGCGAAATCGGATGCACAGAGTACCTGACCAAGCCTTTCAAGCCACGCCAGCTGCTTGAAATTGTTGAACGCCTGCTTCCCTGAAGAGATAGTCTATAGTAAAAATAAGCGCTTTGACCTTGCGGAAAGCTGGCAAACTGCAATATCATACAGAGTGTACCCATCCCATACATACGCGACAATCTTAGCCGCGGTGTTTATTTGTCCTCTATCGCCCGTTTCAGCCTTGAATAGTAGCGATAGCAGAGAAGGCAATCTTCTCGTCTCGCGAACCAGGAGCCAGAACCCGCATCAAGCGACGAGAAGGTTCCTAGAAGGTGTTTGTATGGATCTTCGTGTAACAACCCAATCCTTAAACGAAATCTCAAGCGATGTCCTCGTCATCACGGCCACGCGTGCCTCTGGTGAGGCAAAGGGCATCCAGCTCTCCTCTGCCGGACAGGCCATTGACCAGGCCCTGGGCGGCGTCATTAGCGAATGTGGCACAAACGAAGAGTTCAAGGGCAACACAGGTGAACTGCTCTCCATCCATACGCTGGGGAAGCTAGCAGCTAAGCGCATCCTGGTTGTTGGTCTTGGAGCAGCAGAAAAGGTCGAGCCACAGGCGCTACGCAAAATTGGCGCCAGCATCGTCCGTCACCTGCATAGCACCAATGCTCGCAGCGCGACCCTGGCCCTGGCAGAGAGTTCCGCAGTCTCAGAGGCCGTGCAGGCTCTGACCGAGGGTCTTTTCCTCGGTGCCTACGCGTTCCGCAAGTACCAGCAGAATCAGAACGGAGAGCGCAAGCTCAAAGACGTTCAGCTACAAACGTCCGAGAGTAATAAAGCCGCCGTCGAAGAGGGCGTGCAGAAGGGCAAGATCTTCGCGGAAGCCACCAACTTTGCCCGCGATCTCGTCAACGAGCCTCCACGCGTCCTGACCCCCACCGAGCTTGCCAACCGGGCCAGCGCCATGGCCCAACAATACGGTCTGGAGTGCGAGGTCTTCGACCAGGCGAAGATTGAATCTCTAGGCATGGGTGGCATCCTTGGAGTCACTCAGGGCAGTGTCGAACCACCACACTTCATCATTCTGCGCTACCGTGGCGCCCCTGAGAGCCAGGAGAAGGGTCTGGCCTTCGTCGGCAAAGGCATCACCTTCGATAGTGGTGGCCTCTCCCTTAAGCCCGCTGGCAGCATGGAGACGATGAAGAGCGACATGGGTGGTGCCGCCGCCGCTATCGGTGCCATGCAGGCCATCGCCGCGCTCAAGCCAAAAACCAATGTCACGGCCTTCGTGCCCACCTGCGAAAATATGCCCAGTGGAAGCGCCTTCCGCCCAGGCGACGTATTACGTCTCATGAATGGCAAAACTATTGAGATTCTCAATACCGATGCCGAGGGGCGCCTCATCCTGGCCGATGCGCTCTCCTATGCTTCACAGGAGGGTCATTCACCAATCATCGACCTGGCAACACTCACAGGTGGTATCGTCGTTGCGCTCGGTAACGTCATGTCGGGCCTCTTCAGCAATGATGAGGGTCTACAGCAGGAGATCATTGCGGCAGGCCAGGCCGTAGGTGAGAAATACTGGGCCATGCCCCTCGACGAGGAATATGGCGAACTGGTCAAGAGCGATATCGCTGATGTCAAACAGACGGGTGGTCGCGGCGCCTCCTCTGTGACGGCGGCTAAGATCCTCGAACATTTTGTGGGCAACGGCGCGAAGTGGGCGCACCTGGATATTGCAGGCACAGCCTTCTCTGAGAACGCCAAAAACATGGAGAAAGGCGGCACAGGCTTCGGTGTCCGCACCTTGACAGAACTGGCCCTCAGAAGCGCACGCTAGGCGCTTCCTACACAAAAATCAGGAAACAAGAGAGGCCCTCGCTCCCTAACATATACGTCAGGGAGCGAGGGCCTCTCTGTATCCGACATTTCAGATACGCGCTTGATCCTTCACTAATCAAGTTTAATGCGTGGGTCAACGACGGTGTAGAGCAAGTCAGAGATGAGGTTGCCCAGAACGACACAGGCTGCAACCAGCAACACTGAAGCTTGAATGACAGGATAATCACGGTCGTTAATGGCCTGCAAACCCGTTGAGGCCACACCAGGGATATTGAAGATCTGCTCAATAAAGAACGCGCCAGCAATAACCAGGCCAAAGGCCAGGCCAATCGAGGTCACCAACGGAATCAAGGCATTGCGGAAGGCGTGACGATAAACGACGACACGCTCAGCCAGGCCCTTCGCACGAGCGGTACGCACATAATCCTGGCGCAGGGTCTCCAGGAGCGTTGTACGTGCATAACGTGCGTAGAACGCGAAACCGACAAGTGCAAAAATGAGAATGGGGAAAAGCTTATACTTGATATCATCAGGCCCATACTGCCAGAGTTGGCCCCAGTTTGCCACCGGCCACTGGACACCAGTCCATTTGTCGAACCAGACAATGCCTACCTGGGCGAAAATGGCAACAATAAATGTCGGCAAGGCCCAGCATACCAGGGCGATACTCATTAACAGGGTATCAACCCATTTATTGGCCTTCAAGGCGCTGACGATACCAACCGGAATACCAAGCACCAGGGTAAGTACAGTCCCCCAGAAGCCCAATTCAGATGAGTAGGGGATACCCTGAAGAATCAGTTCAGAGACGGGGCGTCCCTGGGTATGGAAAGAATACCCAAAGTCCAGGTGAACGGCGCCAGTCAAAAAGCGCCAATACTGCTGGTACCAGGGCTGATCCAGGCCATACTGATGTCTTAAGGCCGCATAAAGAACGGGATCCTGGTGCTGACCCAACAGTGCCCGGATGGGGTCGCCAGGAGCAAGATAACCTAGAATGAAGGTAATAAACGAGACGCAGAGAACGACGAAGAGAAATCCAATGAGCCGCTTCACAAGAAATTGAACCATGGTGTACTCCTTTTCGCGGAGGAAAGTACTTTGACAGAGGTGTCGGGCGATGGCCTACAATTTCTCAAATATTTCTATTTGCTGCCATTCACTATATTTACCAGATTTTCTACGTTCTGGCAAGAGAAATTGAGGGAAATAGCCAAACATTTCCTACTAAAAACAGTTGTTGCTTGTAGATTGCTACTATTCTATCGGGCTGGTTCTTTCAATTTATATATACTACGTCTCATAGCAGAACAAACATCACCATTTCTAGCAGAAAGTCATCCTTCATCTCCTCTGGCGTTTGTCTCGGCTCGCTGCGCATACTTTACCTTATTTTGTGCTATACTATGAGCCATGAAAATTCGCATTCGCTATTTTGCCTCCTTACGCGAGGTTACAGGCCAGAGCGACGAGCTACTAGATATGGCCGATGGAACGAGCATCGCTGAGATCAAAAAAAACCTGGTGACGCGCTATCCGCGTTTACAGGACATCCTGGAGCGCTGCCTCTGCGCGCTCAATCGCGCCTATGTCCCGCCGGAGACAGCATTGCATGAGAACGACGAGCTGGTCTTTATTCCGCCTATGGGTGGCGGGAGCGAGCCACAAGACAATGGCACGTCGTAAGCAATCCATCAGAGACGTCAGGAGAGAGATATGGAGCCTATTATCCAACTAACCCATGCGCCCCTTGAGCGTGACGCGCTTGTTGCCGCGGTCAGCCATCCCAGCGTAGGCGGCATCGTCGTCTTCGAAGGGGTTGTACGCGACCATGCGCGCGGAAAACAGGTACGCCACCTGGAATATGAAGCCTATGAAGAGATGGCACGCCAACGCATACAGGAGATTATTGCGGAGGCAGAACAGCGCTGGGGAGTCGAGCGTGTCGCCGTCGCACATCGCTTTGGACGCCTGGAAATCGGAGAGGCCAGCGTGATTATCGTCGTCGCCAGCCCTCACCGCGCCGAAGCCTTCGATGCCTGCCGCTATATCATCGATACGCTCAAAGCCAGCGTCCCTATCTGGAAAAAAGAGGTCGCCACCACTGGAGAGGAATGGGTAGAAGGTTAGCCCCAACCTTCTACCCATTCCTCTCCACATCGCCCCATCGATCTTCCTTCATCCAGAGTATTTCTTCCTGGCATATATCCCCCAAAGCGCCTTTTTTATGGTATATTTTAAGTAAAGAAAACTCCCTTACAATTAACAATGAAGAGTTCAGAGAGTTCAAGGATTTCATTAAAAAAGCCGCCCTGCTGTGTTCGCCAACGACCTGAGACAGGTCCCCGGATGAAACTTGGAGATCGTTGATGAACTTATTCGAAAAACAGACTCAATTGACTCAGCTCTTTGCGAAGAATCCCGTTAATGCCGCCTACCTGACGGGTTCGCTCTCCAATCGCGCCTCCTTTGGTCAGCTTAGTGATGTTGATATCGCCATTCTGCTCATGGACCAGGTCAAAGCCGATCAGTTTCTCGACTACCAGCTCTACTTCTTCAGCGAGTTGGCCAAACGCCTGGAGTCCGAGAGTATAGATGTCGTCATTCTCAACAAGGCTTCTCTCCTCTTAAAGTCTCAGATCATCAAATATGGTCAGATCCTCTTCAGCCGCGATGAGCGCCAGCGAATCCTCTTCGAGTCGCGCGCCGTCATGGCCTACCTCGACTTTAAGAAATTTGATGAGATACAGAATCAAGCACTTAGTCGTCGCTTACGTGGCCCCGCACGCCAGCCTGTCGATCCTGAACTTATCCGTCCACCACTCGCAAAACTTAGGGAGGCTATCCGCATTCTACGTAACTTGCAGGCCGAACCACGCGAGACATTCTTAAACGATCATCGCCTCTATGGACTGGCCGAGCGCTATCTCCAGCAGGCAATCGAGAACTACCTCTACATCTGTAGCATCTTCGTGACCGCAATGGGACTGCCCAAACCTGATGATTTCCATAATCTACTCAGCAGCCTCGCGGCGCAGCAGCTTATCCCACGCACGCTAGCCTTCCGTCTGGAGTTGCTTACGAATCTGCGCGAAGAGCTGCTTCGCACGACCTCGCCTCAAACACGAGAGCTGGTCTACGAGCATCTCCAGTATCGCCTGGAGACTCTGGAAGAGTTCAGCACCGCAATCGAGGCTAGCTTATAATCTCTAATCTATAACCTCGCGCCTGCGGCGCTCGCCTGGCTAAAAGCAATGAAGCGTCCTGAAAGCCGTAGGCTTTCAGGACGCTTCATTGCTTTTATTGTTTGGAACCGCTAGGCCCCGGTCGCGGAACGTAGTTCCCGGGCCTGGATGCGGGCCTCCTCAGCCTCGTCACCGCGTCCAAGTGCGTCATAGACCTGGGCCAGCGTCTCATAGGCTACTGTGAGCGAGGGGTCCATGGCGATGGCTTGCTGCGCATACTCCAGGGCCTCGTCGTAGCGCTTCTCCGTCAGCAGGGTGTCTGCCAAGTCGTTATAGTAATCGGCATTCAACGGATCGGCATCAATGGCGTTGAGATAGTTTTCAATCGCATCATTGGGGCGATTCAAACCATCATAGGCCACAGCGAGCTGATAGTACCCTTCAGGGTCGTCCTCAAAGCGCTCCAGCAACTGATGAGACACACGCATCGCCTCATCATGGCGCCCCAGCGAGTTGTAGGCCTCTGCCAGACCCGCGAAGGCGGCTGCAAGATCGTCATCCTGCAACAGCCCCTCGCCTGTATCCACCATGTTCTGGTAGATGGGGAGCGCATCGGCATAGCGATCCGCCTCCAGGTAGGCCTCCGCCAGGCTGAAGCGTGCCGTTGTGCGCTGCGCATCCAGTTCAACTGCACGCTCATACGCGACGATGGCCTCATTTGTGCGGTCTTGTAAGGAACGCCAGAAACCCAGTTTCTCCCATACGTCGGGATCCTCTGGGTACTGGTTCGCGATACGCTGATAGATCTCTGCCGCCTGCTCGGCATCACCCATCTGCTCGTACACTGCCGCGAGCATATCGTAGCCAGCACGCCCCTGGGGATCAAGCGCGATCATCTGATTGGCCAGCGAAAGCGCCTCGTCATAGCGATGCATATCAAGCTGAATGCTTGCCAGTTCCGCATAGCGCGTGGGATCGGCGGGATCCTCATCGATGCGGTGCTCCTGCTCCATCATACGCCGGTACTGGTCATTCACGCGCTCGCGCACGTCACGCAGATTGTCAGCCGCCAGCGCATTATCTGGATTGAGCATCAGGGCCTGCCGATAGGCCTGAATAGCATCACGATAGAGGTTTTGCAACCTGTAGGTATCACCTACGCTCAAATAGAGTTCGTCGCTCTGGGGGTCCAGCTCCAGGCCCTGCTGGAACGTCTCCAGCGACTCCTCATACATGCCAATCTCGCCATAAAGATTGCCCAGATTGATGTAGGAATCGATCAGGTTTGGATCAAGATCAATCGCCCGACGATACCCGGCAATGGCCAGCTCTGTATCGCCGAGATACTGCTGCGCCAGGGCGAGATTGTAACGCGCACGCGCATCCTCAGGATCAGCCGCCACGGCACGCTCAAAGCATTCCGCGGCGGTCTCATAGTCTTCGTTGGCCGCGGCGTTATTGCCGCGGTCAGTCCAGGCCTGCCCATCCGCCGGATCAGGCTCACGCATCTCCTCCCGGCTGACAAAGTGCAGCGGAAAGGTATTATTGCTCGACCCGGAGTTTTGTGTATCTTGCTCGTTATCCATCATTCTCTCTTTTACTTCTCATTATTGCACTGCAGACAAAAAGTCCACATACATCATGCCACAACAACGCTACCAGATCACACATGCTCTACTTCTGTTATAAGTAGGCGCACCCACCTCAACATACTGTAACAGCCGTGCTGATCGGGATACAAGGTATGGTCCATGCCCAGCAATAATGGGTTTACTTCTTCTCCGAAAACCTGAGCGCGCTTGTCCCCGAATGGGGGAAGCGCTAGTCATGTGAGTGACATTGGATTTCGGAATAAGATCTTACTTGGTAACGCGCAAAGTCAAACGATATTCGAAACGGTCGCTGGGATAAAATGCCTCGGTAAAAGCAATGGGCGCTCCCGTCTCATCAAAGGTCGTGCAGGCTGAGCGCATACCACACTCGCTCTCTTTAATACGCAGCAATTCAGCCTCGCGCTTCGAAGGCAGATCGCCTTTAAAGGCGTGTTCAACCATGTAGGGGACAAGTCCTTCGGTTGACATCAAGTGATAGAGAGAACCATCTCCCGCCTCTTTCGCACGCTGGTAGAGGTTGGCTGAACGAGGATAAGGCAGATAGTTCACTTCATACGCTACTGGCTCATCATTGGCCGTGCGCAGACGCTCCAGGCGCACCACCTGCTCCTCATCGCTCAGGCGCAGTTGCTCGCGCACCTGTTGTGAGCCACGTACCAGTTCGCTGACGAAAAGCATGCCTCCAGGCTTCAGACCACGGCGGCGCAGTTCCTCAGAGAAGCTGGTCAACTCACTGGCGACGCGCTGCTGCACACGTGGCTCACAGACAAATGTGCCCCGCCCATGCTGTCGATACAACAACCCTTCATGTACCAGTTCGGTCAATGCCTGGCGTACGGTCGCACGGCTTACATGATATTGCGCCACCAGCTCCGGCTCCGATGGTATCGCCGTATGCGGCGCGAGATGGCCTGCCTGAATCTGCTGCTTAAGCACTTCCTTTAGCTGATAATACAGTGGCAGTGGATTTGATCGTTCCAAAATTGGCATATACGGTTCCCCTTATGTCCATACAACAGTTAAAAATGAGATATGTATTGTATGTGTATGGGAAGAATAATATCACAAAAAAAGGAAAGCGTCGAGTGGTAATACGGGCAAAAATGCAATCTGGCCCCTTCGGGGGCCAGATTTATGGTATAGGTTTATGCGGTAGCAGCACCATTTTCCGCCAGAATGCGGTCGATGTCGGCCTTCAATTTCGCGGGCTGCGCAGCACCGACCATGCGGCCAATGAGCTCACCACCTTTGAAGACCAGCAGGGTGGGGATCGCCTGCACACCAAACTGGCGCGGCACGTTGCCGTTCTCATCCACATCCATCTTCGCGAATACCAGTTTCCCCTGGTACTCATCGCTCAGGCGCTCGTAGTGGGGTGCGATCATGCGACAGGGGCCACACCAGGCTGCCCAGAAGTCCACGATAACAGGCGTTGAAGACTTCAACACCTTCTCCTCAAAATCCTGGTCGCCAACATAAATGAGATTGCTATGTGTGCTCATACTCTCTTTTTGCGACGTCAACCCTCATTTCCAACGCTCTTTCCAATTAGAAGGGGAAAACGCCACGCTCCTTTCTCTCTTCACTTTATTTTTTGCGGGCCAGGCGCAAGAAAAACGCTGGCTACATCAGTTTTTAACGGTTACAATCGCGCACCTACTGCGGCAATATCACAAAATTGTGATGTTGTAAGGCTACCCCTGGCTTCCCCGCCTTGTCTCAGTTTTTTATGCTCGAAACGGCGTTTCTACCAGTAACTCTTGACTGCTACTCAGGAAAACAAAACCTTTCCTCATTCTATTCCAGGTTTTTCCCATGAGCTTGCGCGTCTCGCGACAACCTACCACCAGTATACGCGCTCAGCAGGGAAAAGTGAAATGCTTCTCCTTACACTGAATGAGCACGAAAAAAAGAGGAGCGACGCAACATGCGTAGCCCCTCTTTTTTTCTGCCTCTTACCGGTTATTTCCACGCTGGAAGATCGAGAGGATCTCCAGGATGTACAGGAAGAGGTTTAGAACCGTCAAGAAGATGGAGATTGTCAAGCCAATCGCGTTTGGTGTGGTATCGGCCATATACTTGGCGCGCTGAATATAGAACAGCACAAAACCCGAGAAGATGGCCACGCCCACAAAGGCGATCACAGTATAGAAAAGTGGCGAATGGAAGAAGAAGCCGATCAGGCTGGCGACAATCAGCAGGATTAGGCCCCAGAAGAGATAGTCTCCCAGCCGCGAGAAATCGCGCTTCGTCGTCCAGGCATAGATGCCCAGTCCAAGTGAGGCTACTGCTGTGATGGCAAAAGCCTCAAAGAGAATACCCGATGCGTGATACAGGTAATAGCCCAGCAAGGGCGCCAGCGACAGGCCCTCCAGGAAGGTAAAGCTATAGAGCAAGAAGAGGTTGATACCAGGCCGCTGAATAAGAAACTGGAGCGCGATCAGCACCACCAGGCCCAGCAGGGCAAACAGAATTGACGCTCCACTTGACAGACCAATGGAAATGCCGAAAAAGGCGCCAATCGAGGCCACCAGGAACGAGAGACCCAGCATATTGAGCACTTTGGCCATCAAGCTGCTGGACTGGGCCGCTGTATTGCTATACCCATAGGGCAACGTTTGATACCGATAAGGCGAATCAAAGCGGCTCCTGCGGCGATTGCCACCACCGTAGGGATTGCCATAGGGATCTCCGCCGTACGGATTATTGTTTCTTGGATTGTACATAAGTCTACCTCGCAGACAAATCTAGCAAAAGCACGCGCTCTCTTCTATTAGAGCATACGGCACGTACTCTTTGCCAGCATACAGGGGCAGGCCACACATCTCTATTGCGCGCCTTTACACGTCCACTCACTAGCATATACGTACATAGGCGGCTTGAAGTTGCTTCTCTTTCCCTCCAAACCGGCCCACAGACCAGGCTAACAGAGCGCGTACAGCAAAGAGAACCCCACATAGGCATCCAGAAAACTAGCGCAAGGTCTGCGGAGGCAGGAAGGCGTTGCCGCTCGCGCCCTGTGCCTCTAGCTCACGTACGGGCTGTATGCCTGGAGCAGCGTCGGGTATATTTGTGATACTACAAGCTGGATGCTTGGTATCGGCATGCCAATATAAAACGCTCCCATTTGGCTTATACATCGGGCTTTTACAACGGGGACAGAGAAATGTTACCGGGACATCCTGGTCCATGGTCATATGGCACTCCCTCATATCGTCCTAAGCAAGCTAAAAGAGCAGTACGATATCAGTACAATATGCGCGACACGACTACGGCAGACAACAATACATATGACAGTTATCCACGATGCATAAGAATGCTATAGGGGCACATTTTGCGCCCCTATCCCTCAACTGGATACTCGATCTTGTCGGGGAACATGCCCAGGAAGACGTAGAGAGGCACCCATACCCTTGCCACCATTCACTTCAACCACTAGAAAACGAGCCGCTACATTACACTCCACACACCACATATTTCACAGAACGCGACACCGACCTCGCCAAAGTTCTTGCTGCGCGTATTCCAGTTATCATAGACAATCGCCAGAGAGCCACAGCTCCAGCAGCGCGCGCGCCCACCAGCTTTACTCTCTTGCGCCAGTTTCTGTAATAGCGTCTTACGGGCCTCGTCTGAGCCGGTATAGCTAGGGTTATATGCCAGGTGTAACAGGTTCCCCAGCGGCAAATTGATCTCGTGAGTTGGCGTCGGCAATGCGGGTGGGGTCACCACTGGTGCAGGCGGCGGAGTCTGAGGAATCACCGGCTGGGTCGGGCCATTGAGCGCATTGGCGGACGACAAAGGAGGGCGACGGAAAGTAGGGCGGCGCGTAACCGGAGGAGGCGTAGACTCCATTGCAGGCGGATACTCGGGCCGATCCCCTCTAAACTCGGAGCGATGCTCACCGTTGAAAGGCGGCACAACGCCCGTAGACTGGTTGGGCGCTGCCTGCTGATAAGGAGAGTAATTGACCTCACCACTTGCCCCACCCGTTCCATTCTCGGCGGGAGCTGACTTCTTCTCACTTGTTTGCTCGGTGGCGGGCGTCTCCACAACCTCAGCAGCGTTCTCTGCTTGCTCAGCGGGATTCTGGTTAGTATTCTCGGGCTGTTCAGGTGGATTAGCACGTCTACGTCGAGTTATTGGCATTGGGGTACGCTCCATACAGAAGATAAGTGTGTACACTGAAAGAATGTAGCACCTGTATTATATCACAGCACGTAGAGATGAAAAAGATACCGGACAACAATGGGAGCAAGCTCGCTCCTCTGTCTATCGAAACGTTGCTTGCCCCATAGATACGCAAATCGAAGATATGGTGGTGCCATCCCGCTTCAGCGCGGGTACTAACCTCGATTGAAGAACTCAGCGTTGATCTTAATGTAGCTCTTCCACTCGTCAGGAACAGCCGACTCTTCAAAGATGGCTGTCACCGGGCAAGCGGGTTCACACGCGCCGCAATCGATGCACTCATCAGGATTGATGAAGAGCTGCTCCGCTTCTTCATATCCAGGCTCGTTAGAAGAGGGATGAATGCAGTCAACGGGACAAACATCGACACAGGATGCATCCCTGACACCAATGCAGGGCTGAGTAATCACATAAGCCATGTCCAGCTATCCTCCTCTTGGCCTACTATGCAAGCCAAAGCCAACATAGCGGCTAAGTTCTATTTTTAGTCTGTTTCAGTATAGAGGGTTGTGCAAGCGATGTCAAATGCAATCCCTTTCTCTGGAGCGCCTTCACGCCTGCGACGCTCAAGGCGAATAGTGTGTAGTGTGAGGTGCGGCTGTGGTCGCACCTCACACTACACACTATCCTCCTTGACAGAGGCTCTCCTCCATGCTTATAGTTACTTTAAAAAGGGATATTTTACCATGCATTCGCAAACGGCCGCGTCTAGCTCGTACCGCAAGGAGCTCGGAGATGGGCTGGTGCTACGCTGGTCAACGCCAGCCGATACAGAACGCCTCACGCAACTGGCAGCGCATGTCTTCCGCGACAAAGCCGAGGAGCCTCCAAACGAAGATATGGGCGCGTACGCACGCGCTCTTATGCAGGGCGATCACCCTCTTATGAGTCCCTACGACTATGGGCTCGTTGAAGATACCCACAAAGAGGGGAATCCTGTCGTCGCCTGCGCCTGTCTCTGGCGGCATGAGTGGGAATACGAAGGCCTGCGCTTCCCGGTGGGGCGTCCTGAGATTGTGGCGTCCGACCCCCAGTATCGTAATCGTGGCTTGATTCGCGAACTCTTCGCGCTCCTGCACGCGCGCAGCGAGGCTGAGGGGCATCCCGTACAGGCCATTACCGGTATCCCTTATTTCTACCGCCAATTCGGCTATGAGTATGCGCTTGACCTGGGTGGAAGTTGTACTATCAACCTGGCGCTCCTGCCACAACTCAAAGCAGGTGAGCAAGAGACTTGCCAGTTTCGGCGCGCCACACGTGCAGACATCGACTTCATTCAGCACTGCTATACTCGCCGCCAGGCCGATAGCATCGTCTGGAACAGCCTTCCCGATGCCTTCTGGCAATACCACATTGACGCCTGGCATCAGGTTCCACTCAATGTGCATAATGATTTGCAGATTATTCTTGATCCAGCCGGAGAACGCCTCGGCTACATCTTCGCCATGGCACGTCGTGGGGGACCTAGGTTCACCGTGTGGGCCATGGATATCGCGCCAGGTGTTAACGCACAGCAAATCATGCCCTCGCTCTTGCGCGCACTCAAAGCTCTGGGCGAACAGGCCATTGTGACGCAGACAAACGTTGGACCACTACAAAAGCTCTCGCTCAGCCTGGGAGGCTCGCATCCACTTTATACCGTAATCAGCAAACAACTGGTACCCATTATAAACAAACCATACGCCTGGTATGTACGGGTACATGATCTTCCAGCCTTTCTCTACCGCCTAGCTCCAGTTCTAGAGCGCCGTCTAGCCACCTCGGCCCTCGCAGGATACAGCGGTGGCCTCAAACTGAATTTCTACCGCGATGGCGTACAGCTCACCTTCAAGACGGGGAAGCTTGAGCAGGTCACGCCCTGGCGTGTCCCCATCTATGAAGCGGACGCAAGCGCTAGCTTTGCCCCCCTGGTCTTCCTGCAACTACTCTTTGGGTATCGCAGTTTAGAGGATCTGCGGTATGCCTTTCCCGATACCAATGTTGCCGATGAAGCCGAGGCGCTGCTTGGCGCACTCTTCCCCACACGCCCCTCGTTCGTATTTGGCTAAGAATAATGGGGAATGTGATACGCCCTGGCAGCCTGCGGCTGCCAGGGCGTATCACATTCCCCATTATTCTTAGTTCAGCGGCTTTTGCTTCTTCAGTGAAAGGACATGTAACTGCGAGAAAGCAACCTCGGTATCCTTCTCCTCCACATACAAGCCAATCTGACCATTGGTCAGCAGGGCAGCCCCTGGCAAGCTATCGGTTACCGCCGATCCTACATTCTGGTCATTAATCATAAAACGAAAGGTCGAACCAGAGGTCTCAACATGGAGCTTGTTCTGCTTCCCCACTCCAATGTTGAGCATGGGGGCCGGACCTGAATCCAGCGTCGTCCAATGATGACTGGCGGTGCTATCGTAACGCAAGAAGATGTACTGTCCATTATCTGAGGTAAGAACCTCAAAGAGATAATAACGCGCCTGGTCCGGGTCGGCACGCAGGACAAGACCATAAAAGTCGCCGCCATCAGCAGGCGAAGGGGTACGTACCTCCTGAGTCACGATGTCCAGGCGAAAATCGCTAAACTCTTGCTGCTGATACAGTGAGATCAAGGGAATCTGTTGCGGTAACGTATTCACTACATGATAGCGCGCACTCGTCTTGTCAAAGAAAAACGATTGGCTCAAAGGCCATGCCGAGTGCTCAGAAAAGAGGTCTGGGCTGGAGACCACTGGCGTTCGGACCTCCCCTTTGGCGGCAATAGGCGGAGCCACGAGATATCCACCCGTCCAGCGTACGGAGAGTACCCCTGTTAAGGCCACCATGGCGCTCATCAAGAAGAGCAGGAGCGCGACTCCTCCCAACCAGAGTTTGCGCCGGGAGGCACGACTACGCCTACGACCAGGAAGTGAGGGCATCAAGCCGCTATGGTTCGCGACTTTTATCCTGTGGGGGCTTCCTTCGATCCCAAGCGCCGATGGAGAGCTGGAGAAAGGTAGACGCCTGGGCTGCGCTTGCCGGGACAGGGCGTCTGCAAACGCCTCGCTGAACGCCGTAGCACTCTGATAGCGATCCTCCGGCGCCTTAGCCAACGCCCTGGCCAGCACACGATCAACCGAGGGTGGAATATCCTTGCGCACCGCTCCAGGCAGCAGAGGCTTTTCATGCACATGTAGCAACGCCAGGGCAATTGTTGAGTCAGCGTTGAAGGGCAACCGGGCCGTGAGCAAATAAAAAAGGGTGATGCCGAGAGAGTACAAGTCTGAACGTCCATCCACAGGCAGGCCCATTGCCTGCTCAGGCGAGATATAATCTGGTGTTCCCATCAACATCTCGCTACGCCCCTCCCCACTGTGCCCCTCTCTCTGGGCTTGCGTAGCCTGAATGCGCGCAATGCCAAAGTCAGAGAGCATCACCTGCCCATCATCTGTCAAAAGAATGTTCGCGGGTTTGACATCACAATGTACAAGCCCCTGCGCGTGCGCGTAATCCAGAGCCATGGCGATCTGAGAGAGATACTTCCGCACCTCGCGTAATGTAAGTGCACCTCGCTTCTGCACATGCTGAGCAAGCGTGCCTCCTGAAATATACGGCATCACGATATAAGGCAACCCATCCTGCTCGCCATAGGCATAAATGGGTAAAATATGCGGGTGATCGAGTGCGCTGGCGGCCTCAGCTTCGTGGAGAAAACGATCGTAATATTCGCGCAACATCTGCCGATCCATCGTCTGACGCGGCAGGAAAACTTTCACTGCTACCTTGCGCTCTGGCTCAAGCTGTTGCGCGAGAAATACCGCGCTCGATCCCCCATAGCCCAGTACCTGCTCCAGCCTGTATGAACCAAGCTTTTTGCCAATGAGGTGCTGCCCTCTTGCCACGGCCATATGGCATCTCCTCTTTCATTCTTCCCAGCTGCGGCTCAGGTCTGGGAAGTCCGTCGAAGTGCTCAGTTACTCATCGAGAGGTGAGCTGGTAGGGGATGTGGTTTGTCCTGGCTAGTCTGAAACTACCAGGGTCCACTACACCCCTACCAGGAACCAGAAAACCAACCTAGAGTGTGAATACTCCATCGCGCATGATGATACGCCCATCGATCTCAATTGTACATTGGGTAGGAATGACATCGACATGCACCTTGGCATCCCAATCTGCGCCAGTAAACTCGGGATACGGATTGCCGAAGGCCACATGCAGTCCTGGCATCTTCTCGTCCTGCAACAGGTTACCAACCAACCGCTTTAAGCTGGTCAGGGTACCAATGGCGAACTCGCCCGCGCGATTGCCATTAGGCGTCGAGAAGAGATAATCGTGCACTTCCTGCGCCAGGGCATTATTCACACTGCTGATCTCTGTAATATACCCATTTTCCACTTTAATGGTCAATGGCTGCTCAAGTACCCCGTATTTCTCCGAGAAGAAATCTCCCAGCACTTCGCAGACCAGCACGCCATCCACGCTGGCAGGTGCGGTAAAGACCTCGCCCTCGGGCAGGTTGCCCCAGGCCCCAGAAGTTGTATAGCGTCCATGGCAGGGTATCCACTTCCACTCTGGGTGGAAGGTTGCGCTGACATCGGTTCCCTTGGGCGAGGTCACGCGAATATGTTTCGCTTCGCGGACAATCGCGTAGACCTTATTTGTCATGGCGAAGACTTCGTCGTAATCAGCACACATGCCATCCATCATCAACTGCTCGTCGATGCCGATCATATGGCCATGACGCACCCCCAGTTGCTGCAAGAATGGTAGCAAAGGGATACGGAAGCTAATCTCGCCCGGCTGAGCGGTCGCGATATAGAAGGTCACTGTCGGCTGTGCCTGTTGGATTGTCTGACGAAACTCGTCGGTAAATACGGTAAGTGGACGCGAACCAAACTGCTCCAGGAGCACAGTCTCGACCTGGGCGTGGCGTGCGCGGGCCGCCTGGGCAATTCGGTCCGCAATTCCCTGGCGTGCCTCGTCGGTAATAATAAAGACGCGATCTGTCTCGCCGATCCCCATACACTTGACCGCGTTCTCCGCTCCACGCTGCAAGCGAGCATCAAGGGGGGCTTGCGTATTCGTCTGTTGCTGTTCAATACTCATTTTAGTTTCTCCACTCAGCACTATACATTACTGTTCTTCTCGTCGTCATCAAAGTAGGACATGACCAGGGTCGCTCTCAAGCTCTACCTCTCCATTTTCTAGAGCAAGAAAAGCCATAGGTACGTCCTCTATAGAGGGTTATAATCGGGCAATGATATCAGCCTTCCCCCTGGGCACCTAACAGTACTATAAGCATACATTACTTCTATCTGGCCTGTATATATTCCATCAAAAGCGTATGCAAGTCTTCATTTCCCAGTTTTCAGCGGCTCCACCAGGCTGTTTTTTTGCCTGAAACGAGCACAGCAATATGTTATACTTGGACAAATAGCTGAATCTACATCTATAGACAGTGAGAACCCGACCACATGGTGCTGCTCAGCAACACAGCAGAAGAGAGGCGGTCACGAGACGATCCTTATACCTCCTCCTTCTTCAGTAGAACGCAAACTAGCAGCATTTCTCCAATATTTTGGACATGGAAATACGAAGGAGCAGAGACCTCATGTCACACAGCTTTGGCATTCCACAACTTATAGACTATCTCAATCGCATGGGCCTGAAGATCACTCGCATCGATGAGCAGCAGGAATTATTAGAGATGGTCTTTCACGGTGAGCATGGCCAGTGGCGTTTAATCGTCGGGCTACAGCGTCGCGATGATTTACGCAAGTTGATGCTGGTCGTGCCTCACTTCATGCGCGTCTCCCAGCGCAAGCGCCTGGAATGCCTGGAGGCATTGATGGCCGTCAACTATCGTATCGCAATTGGAAAATTTGGTATGGACCTCGAAGATGGTGAGGTTCGCCTGGAAGAAACGATTCCTCTCGCCACCCACTATCTCTCCTTTGAGCAATTTCAGCTGGCAGTTGGCGCCATCATGCAAACAGTGGGTATTTATCATAGCCTCTTCCCCCGCATCATTCAACAGAATCAACCCATCCTGGAGGCCATCCAGGGCTGTGAACGTGAATTCTTCCAGTCAAGTCAGGAGAGCACCGATACAGAGCAGTATGCCTCTCAGCAGACAACCACGGAAGAACTGCCTGACCTAAATGTGGAGGACATTCTTGCCGAGGTCACACGCATACTCGAGAGCCAGGGTAAATAGACACTGAGACGGCCACTTGCTACCGCTCGCCCAGGAGAGGCTAGGATCTGCTCTGATCTCTATTTCCGTCTCTGTCTCTTAGTTCCTCTCTATGCAGAAGCTAATCGCTAGCGGGTTTGCTTATGCTCTGTATTATAGTGACCATTTTGTGAGTGACCGTTTTGGCGCGCGCGCGCATGCAAGCGACTGGATGAGTCCTCTTCATCCTCGCCAATCGCTTCCAGGTACTCCTCCTCACTGGAAGAGATCGGATTGAAGGGGACCCATGCATCTAGTTTCCGCGCATGCTGGCGCGTGCTCGCGCGCGGTTTATGGTAGTAACGCAACAACACAAGCCCACCCCAGCCTAAAATAGCCAGTGCGACGATGAGGCCAAGATATGTAATCAGCGTCGGGTTCATGAAGCACAGATCCTTTTCTCTCCAGGCAGCAACAATAGACACGATTGTATTGTAGCGCCTTGTACAGCCGTTAGCAAGCTAGCATACATCGCCGCGCCCTGCCCCTGGTGCCGCTACGAGATCACAAGCGTGCCATCGCCATTGACCTTTACACCCAGCTTAGGAAGGGGTTTGGTGGCAGGTCCCTGGACAACCGCCCCGCCATTGGCAGGATCAAAAACTGCGCCATGGGCTGGGCACACAAGCATCTGTGTCCCCTTGTCATAGTTGACGCTCACCCCCACATGGGTGCAGGCGCGCTCAAAAGCCTCAAATGTCCCATCCGTCATATGCACCAGGATACTCGCCTTCTGATCCACAGGATTGGTAAAGTTAAGTGCGTCATTGGCTGGCAACTGGTTGACTCCTGGCAGCGAGACGACATTGCCCGCTCCAGGTTTCGGAGCGCCCCCAGAACCAGGTTGTGGCTGTGTTCCCGTGGCTGCCGTTTGTCCCTGTCCAGTCTTGGGAGCAGGCTGTGCCTGGATTCCTGGCAAGGCTGGATGCAACACAAATGCCAGACCCGCCAACGCGACGCCACCCGTGGCCAATGACGCTAGCACACGTCTCCGATTTACAACGCGTGAGCCAGAGCGCTGCCGACCAGCTCCAGGCGGGATAACAAGTGGACGCTTTACGCTCTGCGGACCACGTACATCAGGCGACCACTCAAATTCGTCACCACCAGCCAGGGAGAGCCAGGGATCGGCACGCTTCCCGGAGGACAGAGGAGGTAATACTGGTAGCTGTTGCTCCCATTCCTGCGCCTCCGGCCTTTGGACTCGTTGCTCATAGGAGGACGCGGCACGTCGCGGCGCGGGTCGTCCTCCCTGCGTTCTTGACCGCGTTCCTCTGTCTGGAGGTAGATCAATTTCGCTCTCGACATATTGGTGGGAAGCGACAGCGTCGGGAGGCGGAAGAATGACTTTTTGTGCTCGAGGAGACTGCGGAAGCACCAGAGCATCGTGCTGTAGCACTGAGGCAGAGCGGGCAACCTGCTCCTCCTGTAACATATGCGCAAGAGGTGCAGCCAGTGGAGGCTGTGACTTCTGCGGTTCAGGAAAAATATGCAATGCAGGACTTTTACCGGTAATAATGGGAGGCAAGAGCTGCCAGGGGTCTCGCTCATCCTGTAGCGGCTCGTCTTCGCGTTGAGGCTTCTTATACAGCGCCGGGCGGACGCTCTTTCCCAAGCCGCGCGCGACCTGGGAAAAGGCCTCGGCGAGTTCTTCCACTTGCGCAAAACGACGCTGCGGCTCTTGTTCTAATGCCTGCTTCACTACAAGTTCTAGTGCGATAGGCATATCGGGACAGAGCCCTCGGAGGGAAGAGAGAGGTTCCTGCTGCATCTGCTGCAAGACCTCTGCTGGCTTCTTTCCGGAAAATGGAACACACCCACACAGGAGCTCAAAGAGGATCACGCCCAATGCATAGATATCTGAACGCACATCAACCTTCTCGCCGCGCAAAACCTCTGGTGCCAGGTATGCCGGTGGCGTGATAAACGTGCCAGCCACGCTCAGGAGATGTGCGAATGGATGCTTATGCTCTTCAATACCATACATCTGCTGGATATGCATCAAACCAAAACCAGCCACCTGCATCGTTTCCTGGGCACTCTGAACAATATTAGCAGGCTTGAGAGCCCCATGCACAATATTACGTCGATGTGCATAGCTGAGTCCCGCAACTACCTGCCCAAGGATCTGTGCCACGTCCGTATATGCCGGGCGCTCTTTCCGCTTGATGACATCTACCAGCGAACCATGCATCATATACGGCGTTAACATATATGGATAGCCCTGGTATATGCCATACGCATATACGGGCAGAATATGTAGATGCTTAAGCCCCTGAAGTTTACCTGCCTCGCGCTCAAAGCGCTGTTGAAAACGCTCACACGCTTCAGACGAGAAGTGCTCTGGCATGATAAAAAGTGTGAGCGCAACATGCTCCTGTGTAGAAATCTGGCGCGCCAGGTATACAGCCTGCAAACGCCCCTTCCCCAATAAACGCTCGACGAGGTAGTCATCCCCACCTACAATTTGTCCTACAAGCTGATCCACTACAAATGTGTGCATATGCAACTCCAGATACGGTCTACCATTCGATTATGCATGCAAGAACACCCATAGAAGCTCGCTTTTCTTTAGTATCCATCCAAAGATGCTCTTTTCAGGCTTTAATCTCTTACAATCAGTCTACATACCGTATCAGTGCACGTCAATGCGTTCCGCACGAAGTAGGACTTGTGGGTATATCGAGCGTTTGATGCTTATAACCAGTATGTGCATAAGAGAGAAAGGATAAAATGAAGAGCTTGATAAAGCAGGGACCTCTAGTTCCACCACCCCCAGCGGTCGGGAGGGAGAGAGAGGAGAACCCGACCGCTGAATGAGGACGATACGGAGGAGTCTATGGGGATTGGGAGAGCATTTAGAACCTTTGTTCTACAAGCGATATACTACCATAGCCTCATCCCTCTGTCAAGCCTTTTCTTGAACTTTTTTTCTTATTGTACCAGAAAAGGCTGCATTTCTTCCCGTCGATGGCCCTGTGATACAATGAGCAAGAGATATATTAGCCCAGACAGGGTCAAGAACACCCTCCTGGTACATCTTCAAGGCAGATTGATCACTTTCTACACACCAACATCCATAACTTCTTCCTTTAGGTAGTAAGATCTTATTCCGAAACCCAACGTCACTGGCGTGCCTAGCACTTCCCCCATTCGGGGACCACCTAAAGGTGGCACGGCAAGTGCGCTCAGGGTTTCGGAGAAGAAGTAAATAGAGAGATTGGAGTTCCGTTTTATGGCTGATGTACGACCGCTGCGTGGACTACGCTATGCACAGGACCGCGTGTCGAACCTGGCTCGCGTGGTTACTCCTCCTTATGACATTATCACTCCAGAGGCACAAGCGCGCTATTATGAGCGTGATCCTTATAATATTATTCGCCTGGAACTAGGCAAGACTACCGATCACGATAATGATCTAGACAATGTCTATACACGTGCCGCGGCCTATCTTTCTGAATGGCGCAACCAGGGTGTGCTCCATATGGAGGAGCAGCCATGCTACTACCTCTATCAGCAACTATTTACTCACACGGACCAGGTATATACACGTACCAGCCTGCTAGCTCGTGTGCGCCTTGAACCCTGGAGCGCCCGCGTCGTCCTCCCTCATGAGCACACGATGAAAAAGGCCAAAGCAGATCGGCTCAATCTCTACCGCGCATGCGCGACGAACCTGAGTCCGATTATGAGCCTGTTTGAGGATCCACAGGGTCGCATGCGCCGCCTGCTCGCGACCTACGCCGAACATCCTCAGATCCAGTTTCAAGATGAAGAGGGCGTAGAACATCGCCTCCATCCCATTCAAGATCAACAGCATATTGCGCTTATCCAGGATTTCTTCAGTGAGCGTCAACTCTATATAGCGGATGGACATCATCGCTACGAGACAGCGCTGGCATATCGAGACGAACTGAAAGAGCAGCGCAAAGAACTACACCCTGACGACGCCGCCAATTTCACCTTGATGTCGCTCATTGATGTCGACGATCCAGGCATGCTGGTCCTACCGACTCATCGCCTGCTCACCAACCTGGCGCCCACAATGCAAGCTCAACTCACGGGCGAGCAGCTCAAGCGCTACTTTACGGTAGAGGCGCTCGCGACACGCGCCAGCAAGGACGTAACCACACACCTGGAGAAGGCCGGGCAGGAGCAACCTGCGTTTGTCATCCTCACTAACGAGCAGGCACTTTTGTTGCGCTTGACGGAGCAAGGCCGCCACTATATGCAAACGAGCGAGCATTCTGAGGCCTGGAAGCGTCTGGATGTCGCGATCGCCCAACGCCTCTTGCTAGAGGAGACGCTGGGGTTACGTGCAGAAGATATGACGGCGGGAACCTATGTGCGCTATTCACATGACGCGGACTACGTCTTTACCGCCGTAGAAAAGGGAGAGGCGCAGGCCGCTCTGCTCCTCAATAGCACACCCCTGCGACAGGTTTGCGAAGTAGCCCAGGCAGATGATCGTATGCCGCAGAAATCCACCTATCTATATCCCAAGCTCATCACTGGACTAGTGATGAACCCATTATGGTAAGGAGCTGAAGATGATTCTCATCGTCGGTGCTGGTCTGGCAGGACTGACATGCGCGAAAAAGTTGGTAGAGGCTGGACAAGACGTCCTGGTCCTGGAAGCTACGGACCAGGTTGGGGGGCGCATGCGCACAGATTACCATGAGGATGGCTATCGCCTGGATCGTGGTTTTCAGGTATTGTTTACCGCGTACGCCGCAGCCAGCCGTCACCTCGACTATGAGCGGCTCAAGATCCGCAAGTTTGAGCCGGGCGCCATCCTGGTCAAAAAGGGGAAACGCTATGAAATTTCAGATCCCCTGCGCGATCCCAAGGCTCTGCTCCCTGGCATCTTCAATCCGTTGATCTCGCCAGCCGACAAAGCACGTATACTCTACCTGCGTAACAAGCTCGTGGGGGAGTCCACCAGCGCCATCTTCGCAGGCGAAGAGCAGCCCGAGGGACAGGACGAATCGACTGAGGACTACTTGCGCCGCCTGGGCTTCTCGGAGAAGAAGTTTATCCAAAACTTTGCGCGTCCTTTCTATGGCGGGATCTTCCTGGATCGCTCACTGCGCACCAGCGCACGCATGTTTCAGTTCACATTTAAGACGCTCTCAACAGGAGACATCATTCTCCCCGCCGAAGGCATCCAGCGTATTCCTGAGCAGCTCGCAGCCGCGCTCCCCCCACGGAGCATCCGCTTTAACACACGTGTCGAAGAGTTACTCATCAGCGAAGGGCGTATCAATGGCGTACGCCTGAGCAATGGCGAGGAAATTCACGCCGAGCAGGTCGTCCTGGCAACCCCCAGCACGGTCGCGGCTCGCTGGCTCAAGGAGCCACTACCAACTCAGACAGTCGGGTCGGTCTGCGTCTATTTCGCGGGCGATGAACGTCTCTACTCTCAACGCAAAATCTTGCTGAACGCCAATGAGCACGCCTATGTCAACAACGCCGTCCTCCTGACAAACATTGCACCAACGTACGCCCCACCGCGCAAGCATCTGCTGAGCGCAACCGTTCTGGGAAATCCCGCGGAGGATGATGAGACGCTGGCCGAGCGCTGCCGCGAAGAGATTGCGAGCTGGTTTCCCGAGCGCAATCTCGCTCATTGGCAGCTGCTCGCCGTTTATCGCGTCCCTTTCTCTCAATTCGAGCAACCGCCTGGTATCTATGACACGCTTCCAGGCAATCGAACAAAGATTGAAGGACTCTATCTGGCCGGTGAATATACCAAATCCAGCAGTATTCAGGGCGCCATGCACAGCGGTGAATATGCGGCCCAGGAGCTTCTGAAGGCACCCGCCCTGGCCTCGGCGCGCTAACTACGTAGCGCTTGACTTCTCGCGCCTACGGCGCTTGTTCTGATAAATGATGTGCTACGCCCTGGTTGCCGAAGACAACCAGGGCGTAGCACATCATTTATCAGAACTGGACTTATTCGCCCGGTTCATCACCAAAGAGGGCTATTGGGAGGGGTCCCGCGCTGCCTGAGCCGAGGGCCTCAACCATCATACGCAGGGGCCCCTGCTCAATCGAGGTCTTCATCAACATCCGCACAAAGGGTTGCTCACGCGCCGGAATGCCCGATGCAGGATGTAGGGCCGCGGCAACCGCGTTCATCAGCCGGGCCTCTTTCTTGCGCCCGGCATAGGCGAAGAGTGCAGCTTGCTTTCTTAGGCGCGTCTCATAGAGGATCTGCCACTGCTCATCTATCAGTTCGTCGATGGCCTCGTTCAGTACCACATCTTCCTGGACCTGCTTCTCCTGCTCCTCGCTTACGCCGCGTCGCTTGCGCTTTGTGGTGGGGGGAAAGAGGAGTTCTTGAGCGCTGTGCGTGCTCCAGTAGCGATTGATATAGGGTTCCAGGCGTGCAACCGGGTCAAACATCCAGGAGGCAAACTCGGCAAGCTTATAGAGATCCGCTCCCTTGGCGACAAGAGCACGCGTCTTCTCGTCAAGCGTCAGAGGCTCCGCGACCACCGCGGGCAGGGCCTCCTCTGGTGGAGCCTGCTCTGCATGTTGCGCGTCCTCGTATTCCTCTGGGCGTGCTTCAATCAGGGGGCGCCAGACGTTATAGGCAATGGGAAGCTTATGGCGCAGGCGCTTCGACAGGGTACGGTGCTCTATAATAAGGGCACGGCCATACTCAAAGGAGACATGGAAGCTCCCAAAGCCCTGGCCCTGCATTTCATTGATAAGCTCTACCCAACGCTCCAACTCCATATCATCGATGCCATAGCAATCTTTCACACCCCACTGGTCATGGATAAAGACATTGACACCCTTGAGCCGTCCATCGGGACGCCGCCAGGACAGCAAGACCATCTGAGCACCCGAACCGTCGATAAAACTGACACGGGCCTGGTAGGGATGCAGATGCTGGAGCGCGACCACATTCCCTTCCATCTCGATATCTGGTGAGACATGCATCATCAAGCGCCCAAGCACGGCCCGCGCCTGTTGTTTGACCTGCCGATTAGAGGTCGTCGACACCAGGTAATTTAAAGCGGGAATGGTCTGGGTCGCGGCAGTCGCGCCCAACTGCTCCAGGGCTTCAAGCACCGCCAGGACAACCTTCCCCGCCTGGTTCTCCATCAACGGGATCAGCAGTTTTGCTGCTCGTGGATCATTGCTGTTCCCCAGCCAGTTGATAAAGGCCATTTTGCGTTCAAGCGGCATGGAGGCAACATCTTCCAGTACCGACTCCACACCCTTCTCGCTCTGCCCCACCAGCTCTAGCAGATTCATTTGCATGCGCAACATCGCCCCGGCTGGATCATTGAGATATTCCACCAGGCCTTCGTCGGCCATCTCAGAGCCAAGCTCTTTTAGAATCGGCGAGAGCGCCAGTTTGGCCATATCACTGACCGTAGGATCCGTCACAAAGTCCTCAAGCTCTTCCAGGTCGAAGTCGGTCGCCAGTTCAGAGAGAATGAGAATAGCCGCGGTATGCGCGGAGACATCGTGGCTCCGCAGCAGATGCAAGACCTTTTCACGTGCCCCTTGTGTCCATTCTTCATCTAAGCGATCAAAATAATGCGACAAGGTTTCATGATCGATATCTTCACGCCTACTCACAGCAAGCAGAATACTATCAATACTCTCTTGAGGCGTCTCGTGTTTATCCCGACCTCGCGGCATGGCACTCTCCTTACATTTCTTGGGCGGTGTGTGCATCCCCTGTGCTCATCGCAGGCCATTGTACCACTTTGAGAAAGACAAGTCGAGCAAGCCCCTATGAATGGGTTATGCTCAGAGGCACCGCGAGCAGCTCAAGCCTGTTCGCGAACTCTTCCAGCACACAGAGTGTTTCGCCTCCAATCAGGAGCATGCCATCATGAGGATGAGCATTCGGCGCCAGCTTCAGAAAAGCGAAGTGACCATTTGGTGTACGCACCCCTACCGTTTCTCGCAAGGAATCGGTAAAGTAGACCTCCCCACGCGTGCCCATGGCCAGTCCCGAGGTATGAGTCGCCCCCATACCTGGATAGAAATACTCCTTCACCCCCTGATTGGTCCCCGCCACTGCCAGCACCGGGTCCAGGACTCCCAAAGCACTCGCCCAGCCTTCGGTCCACCAGATTTTGCCATCCGAGGCCACGCGTATACTATGCGGCGTAACACCACTCGTAGAGGTTCCCCTTGAGCGAATACGGTACTCGCGTAAGCCCTCCTGCGTGTTGGGGTGGTAACAGGCAATCAAAGCCACAACATCATTATTCTCTGTAAACCATACCGTATCATGAGCATCAATAGCCAGGCCGTATGGATGACTATCAGGCGCTGGCGTTGCTACCTCTCGCCCCATCTCCCAGGTCGTTGGATCAAAAGAGCCAATTTTATTGACATAATGCTCGGTAAACCAGATACGCCCCTGACTATCGATGGCGAGATCCCACGGGCCAGCGTCCCTGGTCTTCAGCGACCACTGTTTAAATACCTTCAGCCCGGGATCATACATCCCCAGGGCATTGGTCATAAACATGGTAAACCAGATACGCCCCTGCCGATCCACCACCAGGTTGAGCGGCTGGCTAAAGCCCTGGGGTAACGTCACTGTCTGCTGCCAACGCCTCTCGGCCAGGCTAAAGGTGGCCAACGTTCCGGGCGAGGGATACGCACAGCGTGGAGCGGGGTCACATCCTGGGAACGTCACCCATATGTGCCCACTCTGATCAGAAGCGGCACGCCAGGGGAGTGCGGCAGGCGTGGTATATGTACTACGACGTATGGGAGCGGCGCCTGCGGCCCTGTTTTCTGCCTGCCAGGCCAGCCAAAGGGGAACGAGTGCCAGGATCAATGCGCCCCCTACTATGCCACAACCCCAACCCCAAACACGACGAGAGAGAGATTTCCAACGCATCCTCATAAACGTGAAACAACCTTCCCTACAACTTTACAACATCCCCATCCATGCTTATAAAACAAGCAGCCTATGTACAAATAGATGGTAAAAATTTCGGCTTTACTTAACCCCAAAAAACATTATAACAAATACATGCTTTTATACCGGCATATACTAATATAAGTGGGACTTTCTCTTTATCAGCAATGCAAGCTCTAATTCAGGATCAGAGATGTGGATATGGCCAGGTGCAGCCAGCCCACGCTCCACAACACCGCAACAATCAAGGCGCCAGTCACAATAGTGAGGAGGAGGGAGCCAAGAAGCCAGAGTAAGAACTCCATGCGTCCCGGATAGAGGAGCCACCAGCGCAACGCGTCGCGCCAACCAAATTTAAATGGGCCGTTTGCATGTGGCCAGGAGGGCCGAGAGAGCAAGAGAGGCTCAGCCTGAGAGCTATGTCTATCACGCCGAGGCTGCATAGCAGCGGCGCTGGTTGCCCAAGCAGGTCTATCGTCTCGAACGGCTTGTGACATAGTCCTGGGTGGTGTAGCAGGGGTAAGGGCTGGGGGCACAGGAGTCTCACGTCTTAAGGCCTGTTTATACTCATCCATGTTTAATGTAGAGGGTTCACCGCTTACAGCCGACAACGCAGGTGACGTCTCCGCGAGGATCAGCGAGAGTGCCTGGAGGCTGCTCTCAGTAACAAAAAGGGCTGAGGTCTCGCGCCGCTCAGAAGGCTGCCCCGAGGGGCGGGTAGGGAGACGCGTAATATTCTCGGTAAGCTTGTTCCTTTGTGACATTCGTTGTTCAGGCGCTCGCCGCGGCTGGGACTCCGCCTGAGGTTGCGCTAAATTTTGGATAGGAGGTTGAGGCGCCTGATGCACATAGGCAGGGAGAGACCTTGGATGTTTTTTTTTGCGTTGTCCCACGGTAGTTGTCCCCTTCAGCATGCGAACGACTGTTTGTCTGCTCTAGCACAAATAAACGTGGCTCAAGGCTTTTTTCTCATGGAGAGAGCATGGAAGCCTTGCATCGGAGTGAAATAGATCACCAGTTAAACTGTGGATATATCCACAATACCCGTAAATTTTTTCTGGTGTGTCCCATTGAGATTAAATGCACCATTCCGCTTAAATGGTGCCAATATATATTATTATCAATTAAGCCTCCAGTAGCTTCTAAAGCCCCTTTACATCTATTTTTATAAAAACATTCACACTTTTATATCTTCGCACCTCACTATTGGCACACATCTTGCAACTAAGAGAGATAGGGGGGATGTGTCTAAAAAACTTTTGGACATACTGCCTATTCGGAAACTTGAGCGCGCTTGTCCCCGAATGGGGGAAGCGCCAGTCACGACAGTGACGCCGTGCCCCCGAAGGGGGGTTGGTTTCCGCATAAGAGCATAGGCGATGCAGCCCACACACCAAAACGCAGCCTGAAAAGGACAACGGCTGCTATGATGCATCACCAGTCCCGGTTACCAATTAGTGGAATGGGTTTTGAGGTATAAGGAGTAGGTATATGGTAGCCAGTACACAACGTCAAGAGACTGAATCACTTGTTCATCTCGCTCTTCCCGAGCAAAGTTCTGTGACGGGTGAAGGATTATCCGCCAGTCAGCATACACACCAGGGTGCAAGCAAATTAACCACGGAGAGTCGCGGCAAGCGAGGCCGCAAACCTGGACGCCCCTCAACACGCAAGACTTCAGGGCAGAAAGAAGACTCCAGCGAACAAAGCTTCCTCGATGGAGATTCCTCAAATGAGGAGTCAGGTGGGCCAACCCGACGCCGCAGAGGGAAAGCAGCCCAGAACGAAATGCAGGACGATGTCTTTTTCGAAGAGGAAGAGGAGGCTGAAACTGAGGGAGAAAGCGATAGAGAGGTCGACAATGCCATTCGTCAATATTTGGCCGAGATCGGTCGCTTCCCACTGCTGACATCTGAACAGGAGTTTGCTATTGCCCGGCGCGTCGCCAATGGTGATATGGAAGCACAAAAACGCCTGGTCGAAGCCAATTTACGTCTCGTCGTAAGCATCGCAAAACGCTATAATAATCAGGGCATATCGCTCCTCGATCTCATTCAAGAGGGCAATCTCGGCCTTATTCGCGCCGTACAGAAGTTCGACCCTCAAAGAGGCTTTCGCTTTAGCACCTATGCCACCTGGTGGATTCGTCAAGCGATCAGTCGCGCAGTCGCCGAGCACACCCGTACCATTCATGTGCCGGTACACGTGGTTGAGCTTATCTACAAGATGAAACGCATCACACGGCAGCTTTACCAGGATCTCGGTCGCGACCCCTTCCCCGAAGAAATCGCTCAGGCCATCAATCTAACAAAAGAACGTGTGGTAGAGCTACAAAGTATCGCAGAGGCCCCCATCTCTCTAGATGCGCCACTTATTGAGGATGAACAGTACCATCTCGCTGATATGCTTGAGGATACGCATGCGGCCGCTCCGGCTGAAGTCGTCACGCACCAGGTACTACGCGATCATATTTCGCGCGCCCTTGAAACACTGAGCCAACGTGAACGTCAGGTTATCGAGCTTCGGTATGGACTCTATGATGGTTACTGCCATACACTCGAAGAGTTAAGCGCGTACTTTAAGCTGACGCGCGAGCGTATCCGACAGATAGAAGTCAAGGCGTTGCGCACGCTACGCCACCCCATCCAGATCCATCTGCTGCACGATTACGCTTAAGATCTTCCTCGCAAGAGGGAGGGGAGGGAGTTAGGTGCTTCCTCCCCTCTCTTGCTTCTGCTTACTACTGACCGCTTCACCCATCCGTACATGTTGCAAATAGGCCTCAGTCTCGCGTTGCGATAACACCTCTAGAAAAGCTCGTACCGCAATAGGATCAAATTGTGCTCCCATACACTGCACCAGTTCACTACACGCCTCATCGACTCGCTTTGGCGTATGATAAGGGCGCACAGAGGTCATCGTGTCATAGGCATCCACCACGCTGAGAATACGTGTCAGGAGAGGGATTTCCTCTCGCTCCAGCCCATCTGGATACCCAGTGCCATCCCAACGCTCGTGGTGCGCACCAATAATCGACGCCACCAGAGAAAAGCTTCCCCCTGCCTGCGCCATAATGGCTCTGCCAATGATCGGATGTTGCCTCATTTGCCTCCATTCAGACCTGTCTAGAGGCTCCTTTTTAAAGAGAATCTCCTTAGGGACTGCAATCTTACCCACATCATGGAGCATGGCCGCTACGCGCAGGTGCGCGATATCTTCTTCGCGACAATGTAACCGCCTGGCGACGGCTTCAGCCAGCACAGCCAGGCGCTGCCCATGCCAATATATTGGCTCGTTATGGACTTTTAACATGGTCAGTAAAGCCTGAAGAGCCATTTCCTCCGCATCTGACTTCTGCTCTCCATCCCATTTTGCAATCTGCACCCTCTCGTCCAGATCCACGATACAGACACAATTACGTCCACTACTCTTGGCCCGGTACATAGCCCTATCAGCCTGGGCAATTAACTCTTGTCGCCTGGTCCCGTGCAAGGGATAGACAGCTACACCTATACTCACCGTCATCCGCAAGCAAATGGGGACAGACTCCCTCTCCTGCCGCCAGAGAAAAGGCTCCTTCATTATCTCCATGCGCAGCCGTTCAGCAACCTCGCGCATATGGGAGAAATCACGCACCCACAACAGCGCGACAAACTCCTCTCCCCCATACCGCCCTACGATTCCTCCATCCCCCACCACCCGCGCCAGGCGCACGCCAACCTCATGCAAAAGCAAATCGCCAACCAGGTGTCCATACCGATCATTCACATGCTTGAAGTGATCAAGATCAATAAAAAAGAGCGCATAATGTTCTCTCTGCTTCCCATGGTACGCAAACGCCGCATCCAGGCGCATCATCAATGCGCGATGATTAGATAAACCCGTCACAGCATCGGTAATCGCTAGCAACCGTTGCTCACAATAGAGCTGATCGCGCTCCTGGAGGAGCTTTTGTTGGGAGAGAGCAAGGAATTCATGCTCATGGTAGGATGCTTGCAATTGTTGCCGTAACTGCCTCTCGCTCGTGATTAATTTCTTCAAGTCCGCCAGGCGACGCCCTTGATAGGGAACCTCAATGCAGAGCCAGCTGACAATCAAAAATATCAGCGACCAGAGACCAACGTAACACATCCATTTTGGCGTAGCTATCAGGTCAGGTATCCATGAGTGACTCAGGGTTGAGAACACTCCATACACCGCCAGCAGTAATCCTACCAGGGAGACTCCAAAAAGCAACCACCTTGTATACCCTCTCTGCATAGCTCTTCCTTCATAGCCCTCCTTGTGCTGGCACCTTTTCTCCACCTTGAGCATGGACCATGCAACAAGAACAAACAATTGTGCGGTAGGAAGCAACCAGATAATTGTGGTAATAGCTTCAGTAATGATATAGATACGTAAGCCAGGAACAGGCGCGGCAGGAAACAAAACAAAATGTGGGACAAGACCATATATAAACAACAGAAATACAAAGGTCACAAGTGCCTGAACCATGATTCCATAACGCGGTACGCCAGAACGATCCAGGGAGAGCAGCTTTTGCGGCAACAGCCTTTGCCGAGCCATAAATATAAACATGCGAGCCGCTAACAAGAGACACACAGCCGCGATTACCACCTGGCTCACGACAAGCACACTCAGGGTAACCCACCCCGCCCATTCGCCTAAACAGATGGTAAATATCAGGAGAAAACTTCCTACCTCTCCCGCAAATCTGGATGGTACAATCAGCAGCAATCCCAGGTTCGCCAGCGTGTATGCAATAGCCAGGCCAAGTATCCCCCACCAGATAAAGTGACAGGCACGTCGCTGCTGTATGACGCCTCCTTTTATCTCGTCCATCAACAGGAAAGGCGTCTCGATCCCTAATAACGTCCAGATAATCATGCCAAAGGCCCCTTCATTGGGAAGGTGTGGCACGCGATTCTGCCAGGCGATTTGCTCCAACGCAGACGTGTGGCCGGTTCCAACCCACCAGATGCCAAGTATCCCCGCGGCAATAAACATCCCTGTATAGAGCGCACCAACCAGCAGCAAGATATGCTTTAGATAGCGCATAGGAATACAGGCCAGGCCCGTAGCCATAACAAGGCACACCATTCCTCCCCAAAGAACAGCGTTTATATCGGGGATAAGGCCGCCGTTGACAGCATAGAGGAAAAGGAGAGCACTTTGAAATGTAGGGAAAATAAACAAAATGCAACAAATCCAGATGCACAGCCCGGCTAAGCGGCCCCACTGCTGATTGGCAAGTTGCGAGATCCAGGCGAAATGTCCACCAGCCAGAGAAACATTGTGCCCCAGCCAGAAAAGGACATAGGCATAACAGAGAATAAAGACCCATCCCAGCAGCCAGAAGACGCCACCAGCAGCCAGTACCAGGCGCAGTCCATTGAAACTTGAAACCGCCAGTACTACGAGCATGAGAACGGCAAGCAAATGCCTGGCGTGGAGTTCATTGGGGGGCTCAACCTCGTACGATTGTCCTCCCTTGTGCCTGCTGGTCGTAATAATACTCTCAAGCCGATGTTTTACAGCCATAAGCGGTTCCTGCCTCAAGGTTTCAGCAGGTGCTCAGGAGGATGTGCAATCTCGTGATGGCACTTTCCACATCTTCCCACACCCAGAATCGAGGGTTCGCTACAAGAAGCCTGGGATCACATCTCTGGTCTTCTTTAAGAAAGACGCCTGACATTTGCTATTAGTATACAGGCAGGCGTTAAACCATACACAGATGCACAAATATCTGCCCCATTGCATGCATCCACCTGATCACTCCAGGCATTCCCCTCTTTCTTAGCCACGAAATCACACACACAGCACTTTTCTTGTATCCAATTTTATTAACTCTATATATCTTTTCTTCAGCTCCTATACTTATAATGTTTAAATACTGATATTCACCCATTCATGTTTTTTATAGTACATTTTAGCTGACAGCTTGACGCTTCTCCCTCTTAATACATACACTATAACCACGAGGTTTGCGCTAACTGCCTCTATCTTCTTAGTTTTGCTCGGTTTTTGTTCATTGCTCGCCCATGGGCGCTGTTTTTATTTTGCCTTGCTTGTTTTATCTCTTTTTTTCTATTCTCTTGCACGATATAGGCCAGTGGATAGGCGGATGGTACAGTCATACACAATGTATGGGGAACTCGCTATACCATCTGAGCGCAATGAGAGGCTATCCAAGCTATTTATGGCTATTTTGTGTGTATTTGCTATTATTTAAGCCGGGAGGCTCGAAACTGTGAAAAAGCGTCACTATGGGAACGCCCAGTGGACATTGCGGATGATGGCTCTCTGCTTTGCGCTACTTTTCTTCTCTGCTATTGGTGCCATTGCGCTTATCTCTCACTCAACCGCGGGGGCGGCATATACCAGTTCCGCGCAATCCACACTCGCTCAACCAGTCAACACAGCATTGGCGAGTCCGCAAGATATAACGCCTAACCCAGACCCAACTCCTACGGATACACCTACACCTACACCTACACCTAGCCCTTCGCCCAGCCCTACAGCCACACCTACTAAGGCCCCGACTCGGGTCCCCACACAGCAACCTCAGCCAACACTTCCACCACCGCCACCGCCTCCCGTACAGGCGACCGCAACGCCTACAGTTCAAGCAACCGCGACGGCCACCGCGATGCCTACGGCCCAGGCCACTCAGCCTGATAGCCCTACACCTACCGCTGTCGCCCAGCCAGCAACCACGAGCAATCAGCATGACAAGGGCGGTGACAATGGCACCTCTATGCTTCTCCCCATTGGGGGGGAATCGGCTTTATGGTGATTATCGGAGCCTCGGTTGTGTCTATCCTCCTCATGAAACGCAAGCAAGATCAAAAAGCGGGCCTGGCCCAGCAGATGCCACGCAATGTTCCCTGGATTGATCCTCAGGAAGGCAATGTGGTCTTTGGACCCATGTCTGGTACACCTGCCAGCCCGGCGGTGAATAATATTCTGCAAAATATCTTTGCTGAGCCAAATGGTGCAGCCTTCTCCAATAATGCCCCCGGAATGCAGCAGCCGGGATTTATGTCATCTATGGTTCCACCCACTCAGCCACGGCTTTATCCCAATAATGGTCCCATGTCGAATATGGTGCCACCCACCCAGCCACGCGTCAATCCAAACAGCGGCTTGATTCCCGCGATGCCAACCAGAATCGATCCCGCCATTCCTACCCCTGGCGGCACAGGGAACACCAACCCGTTTGCGACGATGGCGATGTCCAATACAGAAGGCACACAACCGCGCTTAGCAGCCATGTCGGCCGGGGCTTCCCCTTCAGGGGCCTACCCCACCGTCACGATGGATGGCGTTAATGGAACGGGACCATACCCTGTCGTCCCGCCAACTGGCCCGCAGACGGTGGCGCCTTCGCAGCCCCTTGCTTCCCTCCAACATCCAGGGCAAGTTGCCAATATCCAACAGCCCCCGATACATCCCTATAATGTCGCAGGCAATTTCCAGCCGCTCTCAATGGATCTGCCTCCTGAACTCAAGGCGAGCCTGGAAAACCAGCAACGGCCACCTAAGCCATCCCAGGGTCCCCTCTCCTTCTCAGGACTTCAGGATGATCCTTTCCTGGAGGAGATGATGCAACAAGCACAAATGGGCATCTTCGTCATGCCCACCCAGGAGAAGACAAACGACAACAACGCAGAGCAAGACACAAAGGCATAAACCCGTCTGTTTCAATACCCGTGTAGCCATTACTAACAGCCCATACACTTGGCAAAAAGGAGGTCACACGGGTACTATGTATCTCAGGTATAAGCATTGACTGGCACCCAGCATCTATAGATGCTGCGGTTAGCATACATTTGATCGTCAGCAGGGCCGCTCCTAGTAACCAGATCGCATTTCCAAGTGTTTACGCATACTTCCCTCATCACTGTAGCTATTTAGCGTTGTAGTTAACGAGAGAGAGTTTATGATCGTACGTATACAAGGTTTCGCCTGGGAGGTCTATACGGGGCGTGTTATGCCAGCCTTTGCTCGCTGGCTTGTCGATGGCGATGATACCCACACCTACCACTTGTTTGAGCAAACGCGTTGCGCGCAAGAAGAATTATTTGTGCCACAGCCCATGCGCCAGTTGCGCACCTGGACGCGCGCCAAAGCCTTTGCTCAGGGTCTTCCTCGTGGCCCGCATACACATCAAGAATACGCACTTCTCTGCGATCCAGGGCAATTTACGCCGCTAAGCGACCGCTATGTTCAGACGCATCCCCCTCAGCTCTATCAAGACTCCGAGGCCCTCCGCACCGTCTGGGGAGCGCTGGTCCAACAATTCTGTCTCCCCTGGTACATGTCGCCAGAGTTTGAGATGACACCAGAGCTTGCTTCCCCAGCCAATACGAGCGAAGCCTTACCACCTATGGAGAGCAGTGAGCTCATCTCCCTCCTACAATCAGCTGGTCTGAACGATCTCATCGACAGTCTTCATCAAAGCACGCCATGGGAGACACCGTCTCAGCCACCACATGAACACCTGCCAGAAGAGGCATTGCACATGCTCCTCGCGGATGACGACATAGATGTACCGAACAATGGCGTCATAATTGGGCGCCTCCCAACAACACTGCACCTGCGTGGCTGGTTGGCATCTCACGCTGTGCGCGCGATGGCGCTCTTTGAGTTCCTGGCCTGTGGACGCCGCGCTATGCCCTTTGGCTACCAGGGTGGTGATCCCTATGGCAACTATATCGGCTACCTGACACCGACTGAAACGGCCCTCCTGGCCTCCAGTCTGCAGGATATCTCTATTCCTGATCCTCACGAGGCTGAGACTGACTATCATACCTTCTTGCAAGAGCGGCAGTTAAGCGCAAGCAAACGCACTTCGCGCCTGATCGACGAGGTTCAGCCAAGCTATGCCGGCGTCTTTGTGGATGCTATTCGTATCGCGGCACAGCAACAACTCGGGCTGATCTGTAGCATCGGCTAGCCAATGACTACCGAGGAAAAATGCAGATGAGTGGGGCATGGCGCTGAAAAGCACCATACTGCCCATGTACACGCGCATATTGCCCCCGTGTACTACACCCCCCATATGGTGTTAAACCTAGAGCACCCTGGACAGCGTCAAGCTCCAGGCGAAAATCATTCGCGCTCCGTGGCCTATAGCCTTCGCCTTCAAAGAAAAGCGCGGCCCCTGGTTCGTAGCCATGCATATACTGGAGGGCGCTGCACGTCATCTTTTCAGTGGCCTCAACGACTACGGAGGCTGGTGCTCTCATAAACTGTACAAGCCCCTGGAGGGGAACCAGTTCCAGAAACGTGACCGAGCCATCGGCAAGTGTGTGCGCGCACGGCATACAGATATGCTGCCCCATACCAGTGTCAATACCGAGTGGGGTGTTAAGCAGAAAGCGCATAATCTCTTCATCATTGCCTGCGTTCCAGGCAAGACCTTGCGCCTCAGCCTGACTCCTATACAGGCTGAGCGGAGCTACATCATCAATACTCAGCACAGTATTGTCGCGTATCTTTGTAACCTGCATTGGGGAGCCGACAGGACTCCAGGCTGGCAAGGATGCGAGACCAATTGGCCTGGATGAAAGGATCTCCAGGGCAACCACGCCTTCCCTGAGCGCTTCCGTCTCATACAAGACCGCCATATGATAATGGGTGTTCATACCTGCATACATACCCAGGAGCTGATGTGAGCCATGTGTGAGGCGCAAAAGGCGGGACAGTAGAGCATCAAGCTTACCCGCCTCACCGTTTCCAAAGAGAAGGAGCGTCCGCTGCATGGTAGGATGCTTATCAGCGCTTGAGAGGGAGGCAACCAGACCTTCAGCAGCCTGAGCCACATCCGCCCTCGCATTCCTGGCTATAGTGGCCTGAAACAGCATCTCGTGAGAGCGGATAGCCAGTGCGCTGGCCATGCCACCTCCCTGCACATAGCTTGTAAACGCGCCCATGGAGGTACAGCCGATGAGCATATCAGGCCGGCATGTCTGTTTCAAGGCGTGGAGAAAGACCTGGTGCTCATAATGAGGAGAGAGAAAAAGGATGACCACATCTGG
The DNA here is from genome assembly GCF_016587395.1 of Ktedonobacter sp. SOSP1-52. Classification (NCBI taxonomy): domain Bacteria; kingdom Bacillati; phylum Chloroflexota; class Ktedonobacteria; order Ktedonobacterales; family Ktedonobacteraceae; genus Ktedonobacter; species Ktedonobacter sp. SOSP1-52. Next base: position 762,257 of record NZ_BNJH01000003.1, on the reverse strand, counting down.
CTCGGCGCTTAAGCCCTCGCGTATTTGCCAGCCCAGGGCTCGGCCCGCCAAGCAACTATCTTCAATACTGGTTGAGGCAGTCACATACTCATTCGGAGCCATAGCACCGGAAACATCCCTTCTCTCTCTTTTCCACAACCATGATTAATATGGCCTTTAGGCAGGCAGGATACACACCACCGCGTTACAATTATGGAAGCCGCTAAACTGTCCCTCACCAGAGACAACCTGTCCATGGGTGTTGCATCCCACGAACCCGGGGGCCCCCACAATATGTTGCACCGCATGTAGCTCCTCAGTAAACTCGTCACCCATACGCAAGCGGGTCACGACACAGTCAAAAAAGAGCGTCATCCCCGGCTCACAGGCGTGCATCTGGCGCAACGCCATTTGAGCAGCCTGTGATGCAGCATCTACCGCGGCCTCTAACACGCCACTCATGATCGAGACAATCGCCCCCTCTGGCACCTCTGTGGCACAGGTGAATGATCCATCAGCATGTACCGCCAGGGGCGCACGTAATTTGTATAGGCCAAGCCCTGCATCTATGCCCAAGACATTGTGCAAGAAAAAAGGCACAGGATTGGCAAGGTCCAGCGTCTGGCCAGTGGCCTGGGCATACTCCTGGAATACATCAAGCGCGGGTCGACCGTCCAAGCTGATAAGGCGCAAGCCATCGGCCCTGGTTACCAGCATCGGCTCGGTAACAGGATGCCAGCCATGGTGCGAGCCGATCCCGACCGGTTTTTTGGAGAGGATCTCCAGGGCAACGGCAGCGTCGTCGTAGATTTCCGTGCCAAAGAAGACCGGCGTTCGCGCAAAGCGCGCATTATCGCCAGCGCCGCCTCCAAAGATATGAAACGTTCCATCTGTTTGCTGGGAGATCGAGGCGATCAGGTCTTCGGCGCCACCTGAGAGAATATCCGTGAGCAGTAAAGCTGTACGATAGAGTGCACGCGGCATCTCAGGATAGCGGAATGCGGAGACAATAGTGCGCCCCGCCTGTGTATGACCCTTGCTCAGCTCACGCCCCAGCCCCACGGAGAAAAATAGCTCATCTGAACGTATCGCCAGCGCACAGGCCAGTCCCTCGCTCAGCACCTCACCGGTAAACTCGCCCGCTGAAGAACATCCAAGCATCTGCTCAGGTTGGCAGGTTCGCTGCAACGCAGATAATATCGCTTGTTGGTCGCTATCAGGTGAAATAAAAATGATGATGACATCTGGGGTCCCGCCAATCTTCTCCAGAAGAGTGGTCCCCAGCGCTATCCCCGCCGCATCCCCCTCACGCAAGTCGCTATACGCGACGGCAAATTTAGTCATCGTGTCTCCTCCTGACATACTCTGCTCTTGCCTAAAGCAACTAACATCCTCCAACACAAGATACATATATCGAAATTTGCCGTCATCATAATATCATTCAATGTTTAACAATGTCAATCTCTTTTTATTCAGTACTACTCATATTTGGATATGCAGCCATCTCTTGCATGCTTGCTACCGACATCAGAAGCGACAGAAATGGCGCTGACTGCTTCTCGAGCAGGTCAGCGCCCATAGCCAGGACCAATACTTACCCTTGTCTTTCGCCTTCAATGGCCTCCAGGGCTTCGACCAGGCTGAAGACTGATTCGTAGCGCTCATGGGGATCGAGAGCAAGCGCTTTAAGCAGAATTTGCTCCAGTGACACACTCAACTCCTCACGCCAGAACCGGGGCGGAATCAGCTCTAAACCCTCATATCGCTCCAGCTTCTCCACTGCCCGCAGAGGCAAAGCTTGCTTCTCGTCAGGCCAGAGAGTTTGTGAGGCTTGCAGGCGGCGCATAGCGGCAATGGGGGCCACGCGTGTTACGAGCATATAGAGCATGGCCCCTAGCGCGTATACATCCGTACGCTCGTCCGAGAGACCGTAAAGCAATTCAGGTGCCAGAAAGGCGTTCTGCTTCGAGCCACGTGCCAGGGGAAAGGTCTGCCGATATGTTTCATAGGCCTCCTCTTCAGGCAACCCATCCCAGAAGCGCGGAGCGGGCGGCCAGCACATCAGCAACAACGGCGCCCAGGGTGCCAGCCCTTGCTTATCAACGAGCAGCGTCTCTGGCGCGATTTCCCCTAAAATAATCCCCATCCGATGCAGGCGCGCGATCATGCGCCCCAGTTGTACGCCCCACTGCACGACCCTGGCGATACTCAGCCACTCCGGCCAGGGCTTCCCATCAAGCAAATCATCAAGTGTTGTTGGTTCGATGTCCTTTCCCGCTCGCCTGCTCTGCAATTGCAGTACCAGGTAGAGCCGGCCACGCTCAAAGAGCACGCGATCCTTCTCATTCGCCAACCTGGCCGAACCCAGACCAATCGGCTCGATAAATTCTTCAACGCCAGCCGTTTCAATACAGGCCTGCCGATGCGCGTCCAGTCCTGTCAAGACGATCTCGCGAATAGCGACCAGTGGCGCTGTTGTCATCTCTGGCTTCCTACACATCCGACGCCACCTGCATGCCAACCAGCGAAACACAGAAAATACGCCACCGCGTTCCCAATGTCGTCCTACTGCTCTCCCCAGATAAAGATTCAAGCGAGGGCGCGAGTATAGGCGCCGCTCAACACGATAGCGCCCCCCGAGAATAACTTCTCCCACGTCGAGAGGGAAATTCTGCTCAAGGGGGCTTAACGAGGAAAACATGGTCTCCTGGCAAGCCAGTTCTTGCGTCACTCTGCGCGTAACCTGGTTCGCCGCCTCTAACTCATCACTATAATCGAACAGTTCTTCGGCTATCTGCTCTTGCATTTTTTCACTCACTTGCAAATACCCCTCCTCCACCTTAAATTTGTCCTTTGAAACCTATTATACCCATTCACACGAATACTACAAAATTGGCTTTTCACCTTGCCTTATTGGATTGACATTTATAAAAAAATACCGTACGATTTAGGCTAAGATAGTTTCTATATTTAGCTTTCACCAGTATGGCATGACCTGCTTCATACCCCTTTTTATTAAACACTACGCCTGGAAACTATGTATAGAACTATTTTGCAGCCCCATAGTATTGGCAGCAGAACTCCAGCTTTCCTTTTGCGTTTTAACAGATCTTATTCCGAAGCTCATCCCCATTCGGGGACTAGCCATCACTGGCGTGTCTAGCGCTTCGCGCTCAGGGTGTTCGGAGAAGAAGACAATGATGTTCGTGGTCGCTACCACACAGAAGGAGCAACAACTATGGAGACTCATCCACAGAGGCAAGGCCATCGCTGGCTCCGCCTCCTCCTGATCATTCCATTTCTTGGCCTGCTCTTCCCCGGCTTCTACAATTTTCGTGAGCCAACATTCCTGGATTTCCCTTTCTTCTACTGGTACCAGTTACTTTGGATTATTCTCACAGCTATCATCACCGCCTCCGTGTATTTCCTGGAAGGCTTCCTGGCCTCCAGAGGACGTTCATAGCTGCTCGTCAGGAGCGCAAGCGCACCTCATATATTGCTATTCGTCGATCAACGACACCGTTGTCTTTTGAGAAAGGGTACAGTAGCTTATGCGCTGGGATGCAATTGCCGTCTTTATCTTTTTCTTCCTGCTCGTCACGGTACTGGGTTTTGTGGCCGCGCGCTGGCGTCGCGGAGATCTAAACCAGATTCACGAGTGGGGCCTGGCTGGCCGCCGCTTTGGTACGGTGATTACCTGGTTCCTGCTTGGCGGCGACCTCTATACCGCCTATACCTTTATCGCGGTTCCCGCGGCACTATATGGGGCTGGCGCCCTCTCAGGATGGTTCGCGGTTCCCTATACCATCCTGGTCTACCCCTTCATTTACGTCGTCATGCCACGCTTCTGGTCGGTATGCAAAAAGCATAACTATGTGACCGCCGCGGACTTTGTTCGCGGGCGCTTCGGCAGCAGATGGCTGGCCCTGGCCATTGCCTTTACCGGTATTCTGGCGACCATGCCCTATATTGCACTGCAAATGTTTGGCATTCAGGTCTCCCTGGAGGCAATTGGCTTTCCTACTGTCATCCCCATCTTTGGCGTCGATGTAGATCTTCCGCTGATTGTGGCGTTCCTTATCCTGGCCGCCTATACCTATTCCAGTGGCCTGCGCGCACCAGCCATGATCGCGCTGGTCAAAGATGTCATGATCTTTATCGTGCTCTTCGCCACGATCATCTATATCCCCTATAAGCTGGGTGGCTTCTCCAAGATCTTCGATGCCGCACATATGAAGACGCTGGCCGCAGCCACGACCGCGAAGGCGAAGGGGACCGCTCCGGCCTTTAATGACCTCCTGGGATCTAATCAGTACCTGGCGTATGCAACCCTGGCACTGGGTTCCGCCCTGGCACTCTTCCTCTATCCTCATTCCTTAACCAGTATTCTCAGTAGCAACAGCGTGAAAGTCATTAAGCGCAATGTGTCGCTACTCCCGATCTACTCCCTGATGCTGGGCTTGCTAGCGTTGCTCGGCTATATGGCCATCGCGGCTAAAGTTAAGCCACTGGCGGACTTAGGCAATAATGGCTCCATTCCAGCCTTGATTAATGCTTTCTTCCCTTCCTGGTTCTCCGGCTTTGCCTTTGCAGCTATCGCAATTGGCGCCCTGGTACCTGCCGCGGTCATGTCTATTGCCGCCGCCAACCTCTTCACGCGCAACATTTACATTGAGTTCTTCCATCGCAATGCAAATGAGACGCAAGAAACCAACGTGGCCAAGATTACCTCTTTCCTTATCAAATTTGGTGCACTGCTCTTTATTGTGTTCCTGGATAAGAGCATCGTTATTAACTTCCAGCTCCTGGGTGGTGTCTGGATACTGCAAACCCTGCCCGCCGTCTTTTTCGGGTTGTATACACGCTGGTTCAATCGCTGGGCCTTACTGATCGGCTGGCTGGTAGGCATGGCCTTTGGCACCTGGACCGTTTTCAGCAACAATATTAAGTCGACCGCCCCGATCGATTTCTGGTTTATCCACGTTCCCGCGGTCTATGCCGCTATCAGTGGCGTCATTCTGAACCTGGTGCTGGCAGTCATTCTTACGCCTGTCTTCGAGATGATTGGCGCCAGGCGTGGTGAAGACATCACCCAGCCAGAAGACTACGCAGAGGCCACGGCTCCGGTCGAGCCACCGGAGATTGGGCAGGAGGCGCTGGGCTAGATCCAGAATCACTCATTCATTCTCCCCAGCCTGTTATGAAGAGAAAGCGTAGGAGCCAGAAGACACCCGGTCCCTGGCTCCTACGCTTTCTCTTCGCCTTGTGATATAACTAGATCAAGTCAATTTTTAGAAGATTTTGGTAAGGTATTCTCTCTATGTTTTCAGAAGATGATTTCGAGACAATCGCACACGAAACCGGCAGCGATGACTTACTCTCAGAAGATGACCTGCGCCTGCCCGAGGGGGCGAATGTTCTTGTGCGTGTACATGCAGTCCGTGCCTGGTTGACCCGGCGTAGGCAAGATGCAGATCTCGCTATTGGCCAGGTGGCGCTGGCGCTCCAAATGCTGATGCAGGATGAGCCAGAGTCCAGCCGTCCTCGGCGACGCCGCGTTCAGCAGACCGACCCCTACACGCGCGTGCTTGAACTTCAGCAAGAACTCCAGGCAGCGCAGGATCATCTGCAAGCCTATACAGAGGCGGAAGAGCTCTTTGAAGATTACCTCACTCATACTACCAGTAGCGACCGGGTACTCGTCGAATACTACCTGGCCATCGAAAATCTCTGCCTTGAGCTGACAGAAGCGCCTCAGGAAGCAGAAGGCAGCCAGGCGATACGCCAGCAGGTCTTTGAGGAGGTTCTCCATCGCCTGGAGCGCGTGACCGCTCCCGAAACTGATTAAAAAAATAGTTGTGGGCAGCGATGATGGGCTGGCGAAGCCAGCCCATCATCGCTGCCCACAACGTATGCCACCAATCTACTTGTTGCTAAACGAAATGCTCTTATCCTCAATCAAAAGGGTCAGGTCGGAGAGCGTCACCGGGCTGGAAACGCCGAAATCAAATGAGCCATTCTGGTAGGTGCCTGGGACAAGATCAGGCGAGGCAGAGATGAAGCTTGGAGCAACAATTGTGCCATCAGCTAGTTTCAAGTGCAGTACTTTATCATATTGCGGACCACTTACTTGCTTGCCTACGTTTTTGATTGTCACATAGACACGCACAGTATAGTTGCCTGCCTTCTTCTTGACATCGGAGAACCCGGTTGCCTGTTGCACCTGGTTCACCGTAACCTGCGTGTCATTTACAGTCACTGATTTGTTCAACTGGATTGAGTCGACAAGGCCCGTTGCCGTTGGCGTGGGAGTCAACTGTGTGTCAACAGCGTTGCTCTGCGCATCGTTCGCCCGCGGCAAGTGGCTATAAGACATGCATCCAAAGATACCAACGACCATGAGGGCCGAAACCCAGATCAGGGTGACCCATTTTCCGCGCTCATTTGGCGAATGTGTGACGGTCTCCCCCTCTTCAGACTGCGGTGACTGTACTTTTTTATCTGTCTGTGTCATTGTATATGTGAACTCCCTGGTGCTGAGTCAAAATTAGTAACCATATTATAGCAAAGCCTGTGCAAGCCTGCTAAGGGTCCTACTGAATAGATGTGGTTCATTGGTACGCGGATTGGCAGCCACTGGCTGCCAATCCGCGTACCAATGAACCACACTAAAAAATGCAGGCCTGACAGAGGCAATGTCGTTGCTGGAGCAGTCACTGAACCAGGATCTCACGGACCTTGGCAGCCAGGTCATCCAGGTCAAAGGGCTTCTGTAAGAAGACAAAGCCTTTGTCAAGCACAAAGTTCTGGCTGATCTGGTTGGCATGATAGCCACTCACAAACAAGAAATGTGTCTCGGCACTCATGGCGTGAATACGATCATAGAGTTCTTTCCCCTTCATCTTGGGAGTGACCAGGTCAGAGATCACCAGGGCAATGGAGTCCTTGTGCTTCTCAAAGAGTCGCAAGCCCTCCACTCCGTCGCGCGCACTCATGACCGTATACCCATAATCCCCTAGCGCCTCCTCCATCAAGTAGCGCAAGTCAGGATCATCTTCGACGACCAGAATGGTCTCGTCACCACCACGTACCTCCTGAACATCTTCACTCGCGTCCTGTAGGTAAGGCAAGGGGAGTGTGTGCATGACATCAACAGCGGGGAGATAGATATTAAAGGTCGTGCCTTTCCCCATCTGGCTATCAACTGAGATGTAGCCATTATGCTGGCCTACAATCCCATGCACCATCGAGAGACCTAGCCCCGTCCCTTTCCCGACCTCTTTTGTGGTAAAGAAGGGTTCAAAGATGCGACTACGCGTCTGCTCATCCATGCCTATGCCCGTATCCTGCACCGTCAAAAGCACATAGGCCTCAGCTGGCATCTCGCCGTGGCTGATACGCTGCGCCTCTTCGTAACCCACATTGCGCGTGCGAATAGTTAACCTGCCCCCTTCAGCCATAGCGTCACGTGCGTTAATACATAAGTTCATGACAACCTGCTCAATCTGGGCGTAGTCGACATGAACGGTATGCAGCTCCAGATCAGGGACAAACATGATATCAATATGGTCAGCCAAAATCTTGCCGAGAAACTCCAGCAGATTCTTCACGACTTTATTGAGATCAACATCCGTTGGCTCAAGCACCTGGCGGCGCGAGAAGGCCAGCAGTTGCTGAGTCATTTTCGCCGCGCCTGTCGCAATTTCATGGATATGGGCCAGGTTATTATAGAGGGGATGGCTGGTCGAAATACGCGAAAGCCCACGACTGGAATAGCCAAGGATACCACCTAGCATGTTGTTGAAATCGTGCGCGATGCCGCTCACTAGCAAACCAACGCTCTCCAGTTTTTGGGCTTGCTGTAACTGGCCAGCCAGGCGATGCTGTTCAGTGTTATCAAAAAAGTAGCCAGTAAACTCTTTAAGCTTGCCCTGTGTATCAAAGGAACCAACGACATTCGCCACGATATAGACCGGACTACCATCTCGACGCAACAGCTCTAACTCACTATACTCCAGGCGTTTCTCCTGGCTCAGTTGCTGCACAAAACTGGCATACTTTTCAGGTCCGCCATAGAGCGTGCTCAAGTTCGCCTCAAGCGCCTGCTCCACGGAAGCAAAGCCAAAGATGCGGGCAAAAGCAGGATTGCAGGTTAGTAGTTTTCCCTCAAGCGTGACCGCAAAGACTCCAGTTAGTCCTTGCTCAAAAATCTCGCGATAGCGCTCTTCGGAGCGTTGTAACTGGGAGATGGCTTCTTCATATTGCTTGCGCAGACGCGTCTTTTCCAGGCTCTCACGTACGGCAATGGGAAGCCGGTCCAGGTGCTTTTTGAGGACATAGTTATTTACTCCAGCGCGCAACGCCTCAACCGCCACCTCTTCACTACCTGTTCCCGTAAATATCACCACGGGCACGTCAGGGTAAAGCGCCTTGACTCGTTCAAAGATCTGTAATCCGTTTGCCCAGTTCAGTTGATAATCAGTTAAAATAAAATCAGCCGGAGCCTGAGCCAAAACGGCCTCCAATTCGGTCGGTCGCCCCACCTGAGTAAACTCGGCATCTTGAAACTCTTTTTGCAGCTGCCGAATAATCAGCTCGCGATCCGCTGCATTATCGTCAATAATGAGAAACCTCACAGATCAACTCCAAGCAATGTACCAACTCGCTCAAAAAAATACTTTTCATGTCTATGCCAATACGCAAAGCACTCTTCGCTGTAACTCTCTTGTGCATGGAAAACAACTCAACCACACCCCTTAGACATTACACTTTTCTTAACTACTTTTCGTTTCAGAGCCAGACCCCTGGCTGTGGTGTAGAAGAAGTCAGGGGTAAGGGGTGTGCACGGAAAACAGCAGAGCCGTTTTCCGTGCACACCCCTTACCCCGAGGGCTCGCGTAGCGAGGCAGGCAGACAGGTGCTAGAGGAAATTAGAGAGATGGTAAGAAACTCTGGTTGCCAAAGGCGCCACCCAGGACATCTTTGGACGAGGCCCCCAGCCAGCGATCCAGGACGGTCGCGTACACAGAACGAAAATCCACGGTATACTTTAGGTTGCCAGCATCATCCAAGCTGGTCAGGCTGGGCGGCTCGCCATAGATGCCCCTGTTCACCGCGTTTCCGAGAATAAAGAGGGGGGCCGCGGTGCCATGATCGGTGCCCTGGCTGCCATTCTCTTCGACGCGGCGTCCAAACTCTGACCAGGTCATCACGACAACGTCATCCGCCCGACCATGCGCCTGCAAGTCGCTATAAAATGCGGAGAGTCCCTCTGCCAGCGTTTTCATCAGTTGAGCATGAGTTGTTTGCTGATTGGCATGCGTGTCAAAGCCGCCAAGCGTGACATAGCCCACACGCAGGCCCAGGTTCTGCACAATCGCTTCAGCCAGGACCTGCAAGCCAGCGCTGAACGGCCCTTGAGGATAAGTCGCCAGCGAGTGATACTGAGTGGCTGCCTCATGTATCTGTTTGCTTCCCTCCTGGGCATTCAGAGCGGTCGCCTCCAGAAGCGCGGCATAGGGAGAAGACTTGGGATAAGTGGAGTAGAGCTTCATCAAGGTTTGCAGCCGACTACTGCCGCCATCGCTATCCACTGGATCGGGGGTAACGCGATAGTTATTGACCGTATTAAAGGTAGGAACCTGGGCGTTGATTGACTGGAGCGCCTGAGCTGTCTGGGTCCCCACGTTCAGCGCCTGAAAGGGATGCCCATCCTTATCGACCCAGCCACTCACAAGCTTGCCTAACCAGCCGTCACGACCATTACCATTCAGGTCAAGGGTCTGCCATATGTCCATAGCCTGAAAATGCGAGAGGCTGGAATTAGGATAGCCCACCCCCTCAATGACCGCCATATGCCCACTATCCCAGAGCTTTTTCAAGGGAGCTAATTCAGGATGCAGCCCCAGGCGCCCATCCAGACTTAAGACTTGCTCGTCAGGAATGGCCAGCGTAGGCCGAAGCTGATGATAAGCACTATCGGTATAGGGGATGACCGTATTTAAGCCATCATTGCCGCCCGCCATCTGCACGACAATCAATGTTTTTGTGCCTGCTTGCTGTGAGAAGCGCGCTCCCTGGAGCGCGAGTTCCTTGGCGGAGGCGACGCCTCGACTAAAAATGCCTGGCATGACCATGCCAGCCGAGACGACCAGCAGGCCATCTCGCACCATTGCACGCCGCGATAACTTCATGCTATCCTCCTGGCTTTCTCTAGTTCAACTGGTATTCTGGCAGGGTCATGAGCAGATAGAGTGTTCCCCGGACACGATTGAGTGGGTAACTCGTTCCATTGCCAAACTTCACGCTTGCCCCACGGCTCGTATCCCTGGTGATTAGGTAATCTACCAGCACAGTTTTCCGCTCCGCGGGCAGGTTGCCATCAAGAAGAAAGTTGGCAAAGTAGGTCACAAACTGCTCTGGAGAGCTTATCTTCTGACTATCCACGATATGCTGGAAGTCCAGGGGTTGCTGGCCCAGCGTGGTCCCTTTCTTCCCCACTTTCTGTCCCAACAAGAGGCCATTAATATAGTTCAGACGTGCCATCCAGGTTCCACTATTAAGCCAGGCTGTGCTCACCTTGTCGCCGGGCCAGCCCGCTACGTTGGGCGGATTGAAGATCTCCTGGCCCATGTTGAGAGTGATGGCAGGCAGCGCCTTCCCCGTTCCCTGCAACTCCAGCGCACGATAGGCCCCAATGGTAAATTCAACGGGCGACTTCAGGCGACTGCGATACGCCTGGGAAGAGGAGAACTGGGGTGAGTGCAAGAGCGCCTTCATCACAGCCCCCATATTATGTTTGCTCTGGTTATAGGCGTCGACCAGGGGTTGCAAATCGTCCTTGCTAGGATTTTCATAGATAAAGAAGGTAAAGAGTTTCCGACAGATGAACCAGGGCAATGCCGGATGATTCGCTAAGATATCTACAATATTTTTATAGTCCAGCTTGCCGGTATGCCCCAGAAACGTCGTTTGCAGGTTGGTATGCGCGCTGGGGACATACGTTGACTTGAGGGGATCTTGTTTGCTCAGGCGCCAGCCCGTCAGGGCCGCGGCACCATTAAAGACATCCTGCTGCGAATAGTTGCCCAGACCCAGGGTAAAGAGCTCCATCAGTTCGCGAGCATAGTTCTCATTGGGATGCTGGCTGGTGCTTTTATTAAGGTCCAGGTAAAACTGCATCGCCGGGTCGGCCGTGATGCCCAGCAGGATGTTATCATAGGTATCAAAGGCATGCTCACGCAGAAACTTATTCTGCACGATCATGCGCTCATACCCCCTGGCTCCTCCCACTTTGCGGTAGCTACTGACCAGGACCCCGTGCCAGAAAAGCGTCATTTTCTCGAGCAATGGTCGCTGGGTCCACGCCATGCGCATCAGCCACCACTGCTGCATCTCAGCGGGTTTGCTCATGTCCAGTTGAAGCTGCGAGAGGCGCTGCTCAGTCGCCTCCTCCGAGACCTGCTGGTAGTTAAGCAAGCGATCAATTGCGCCTTCAAAGCCGAGTCCAGCATAGCTCTGAATTTCACTGGCACTGGCTCCAAAGCCAGCCTTGCGCAGGAGGTGCCCAATCTTGATGTCTCCACCAATGGCTCCCTGCTGCCCATGGCTCTCCTGCCACCAGCGCTCTAACGCCACACCACCCGCGCCGACTGCACCAATTCCTACTAAACTCGCGGCCCCCAGTCCTAGAGCCTTGCGCCGCGACATGCCTCGAGTGCTGGAAGGCGATGCCCCCTGGCTCTCGCTTCGCCTATCCGGCTGCGTTGGCTGTTCATACAAGTCCATGATAGGAAAAACCTCCTAAGCCTGCTCCTCCTGGGAGCTCGCTGCCTTTCTACTTCCCTGAAGATGAGTCTGCGAGTAGCTCTTTTCTCTCTCCTGTCTCAGGTTTTGTCACTGTGATAAGAGCCTATTCGTTGTATCGTTTGTCGACCTGATTCTACCAGAGAGAATTCAAGAAAAGCTCAAGAGGCCTTATAGCTTTTCGCAAGATCATGCTTAGTGCTCTGTCAATTTTCATTTAAAAGATATTCATGCCGCCTGCGGCGGCAGGGGTGAGAGACGCAGAGGGGCTGGCGCCCCTCTGCACTCCCCACTTTCCTATTCAATTGAGCTTGAGCACACCACCTACCAGCAATGATTTGCACACAGCGTTAACTAGAGTTATTGCGCTTTTTATAAAAAACGGAGTGTAATGTTGAAAACGGATCGTCGAGTAGAGCGACACACTGTAGCTGAAGCGCTGCCTGCTAGCCCCATCTCCCCTGAACAAACGCCCTTGCACACCTCGCGCCCTATGCCCTTGCGCGCACATGCCTTACTACCTGCCATGCTGGCATGTTTTCTCTTGCTCAGTGGTGCGTTCTCGCTTCAAGGCTTGATGTTTTTCCCCTCTCTCCTGGGCGATCTCTTTCCCTGGACCATCCAGCTCTCGCACCTGCTCTTTCCGGGGCAAGCACTCAACCCCCGCCTGTTTCATCACAATCTCCCTACCCCCAGCGTGCTCACAAGCTGGACACACACCTTGCTTGTCGCTGCGCTCTTTCTCCTGATCGGGGGACTCTACCTGCTAGCCCTGCGCATCCTTCCACAAAGGACGCGTTTGCGGGTTGTGTTTGTCGGGGCTCTCCTCCTGGGTCTGATCTGGGCCTTTATGCCCATTGTGACCTCGGCCGACCTCTTCTCTTACATTGCCTATGCGCGCATGGGCGTTATCTATCATCTCAATCCGCTGATACAGACGCCGCACGCGATCTGGCATGATCCTGTATACATCAATATCTACTGGACCGATCAACCCTCGGTGTATGGTCCGGTCTACACGGGTCTGACCTATGCGCTCCAATGGCTCTGTGGAATGCTCTTTGGGACGCAAAATGTGGCGGTTATGGTGCTGGCGTTGCGTCTACTCGATCTCGCCACGCACCTGGGCTCCATCTGGCTCATCTGGTCCATCGGAGGCTACTTGCAAGGAAGCAAGCAATCGCCACGGCAAAGAATGCTGGCGACGCTGGCCTTTGCCTGGAATCCGCTCCTGCTCTTTGAAGCCTGCGTCAATGCCCACAACGATACCTTGGTACTTTTCTTTATTTTGCTGGCACTCTGGTTTCTCGTGCGTACAGGCCAGCCAACATGGCGCACCAATCTCCTGGTCGCGCTCAACCTCTCCCTGGCCACCTGTATCAAGGTAAATGTGGGCATCTTGCTGCCCGGCTATCTATGCTACCTCCTGGCCTGCACACCAGAGAGAACGCTCTGGCAACGCCTACGCCAGCCCCTCCTCGTGCTCCTGGGCACTGCACTGCCAATGGTGCTGCTCTACGCCCCCTTCTGGGATAATGGCCAGATCCTCACCCTTCTCAAAGTCAATCCTGGGACCTACCGCGCCATCAATACCCTACCCGAACTCCTGACACACATCATTAATAGCCTCTTTCTTCCCTCGGTGCCAGAAAATGGCTCGTTGACCGAGTTCATCATGCGCGATCTCAGCCTGCTGCTCTTCTTTCTGAGCTTCGCCTTTATCTGCTGGCACGCCCTGCGTTCGGCAACCGCGCCTAGAACGCCGCTCGCCCTCATACGTTGGATGGCTCTTGCCTGGTTGCTCTACATGGGACTGGGATCTCCCTGGTACTGGCCCTGGTACGCGATTACCTTCTTCGGCCTCTTCGCACTGGTCGAGAGCGCGACAAGCGCCAAAGAGTGGCAGGAACTCGCCACGCGCATCCCATTCTTGCCTGCGATTAATGTCCCGATGGCGGTCCATATCCTGGGGATTACGATGGCTAGCACCTACTGCTTCTTTGCCTGGCCGGCAGTGACAACCTTTCTGCCCTTCCTGCCAGGCTTCCGCGTCGCCTTCCTGCGCTCCATCTGGGCCTGGATAGTCCCTCTCCTTCTGGGACGCAAGGCCTGGATTCGTCAGCGTCTGCGGCGCTTCGCATAGTGTTATTTATAGTGTAAAGAGGGTGGTGATGGCAGCCTGACAAAGCCAGACCGCCATCACCACCCTCTTTACACTATAAGCAATCGCACGGCGTCCAGGAGATCGCGGACATGAAACGGTTTGACGATGACGCGTTCCACGCCCAGGCTGGAGGCCTCGGGACTCTGCCTGGCCGCAGTAATCACGATGACGCCTGGGAGTGGTTGAGGACTCTCCCACTGTTGGCGTAAGCAGGCAAGGAAGGCCTGCCCATCCATCCCCGGCATCGCGAGGTCCAGCAAAATGACCGCTGGATAGCGCCCCTCACGCGAGATGCACTGTATCCAGTTGAGCGCCTCCTGGCCTTCGGCAGCCTCGGCTGGTTCGTAGCCATCCATTTCCAGCGCCCAGGAGACCATATCTCGAATAGCAGGGTTATCATCGACCACCAGAACCAGCGGCTGACATCCCTGTTCATGCTGTTGTGGCTGCATCATGGCTTGTCCCTATCTACGAGACTGCTAAGCACGCCTGTTTGCTTTTCAAGACAAACGTGCTACTCCGTTGTGGGAAACGTTGTGAGCAGGAAATGTCGAAGCTCCTGCAAGAAGGTCTCAGGCTGTTCGAGGTTAGAGAGATGACCTGCATCTTCAATCACAACCAGGCGCGCGCCTGGAATACGCGCCGCATACTCGCGAGCGACCTCTGGCGGGGTGAGGCGGTCCTGTGCCCCCACCAAGACCAGAGTTGGGCAATGGATCGCGCCAAGTAACATGGTCGCATCTTCACGCTTCGCCATGCCACGTGAGATCGCGGCGATACCTACGGGGGTCGCGGCCAGAATCATCTGGCGTACACGCGCCTCCACTTCGGGTGCGTGCTGCCGCGTCGTAGCTGCCAGCAGGTTGGGAAGCTGGAGATCTGCAATCGCCTCCACCCCCTCGGTCAGAGCCAACTGCGCCATACGTTCGCGGTTGGCTCTCCCCTCCTCAGTATCAGCCCCGGGGCGCGTGTCGGCCAGAATCAGGCCCTTGACCCGCTGAGGATACTTGCGTAAGAATGCGAATGCCACATAGCCGCCAAGCGAGAGACCACACAGAATTGCTTCTTGCATCCCCAGTGCGTCCATCAAACTAGCGACATCATCGGCGAGGTCTTCCATCGTCACGGCCTCGCGCCCCTGGCTCTCGCTCTCGCCCAGGCCACGCCAATCCAGCGCTACAAGGCGGAAGCGTTGCTCACCCAGCAAGGCCAGCATCTGCCCCTCCCACATCCGCCGATTGAGGGGAAAGGCGTGCAGGAAGATGATGGGATAACCAATGCCATGGTCATCATAGGCGATCTCGGCATTGCGTATCCTTACTTTCATCCAGGTTTACTCCTCTTTTGTCGCGCCCTCCGCCTGCTCATGAGCATGGTATGAGCTACGCACAAAGGGACCAGACTCCACATGTCTGAAGCCCATCTTCTTCCCCTCGGCCTTGAGCGCTGCAAACTCCTCAAGCGGGACATAGCGCTGGATCGGCAGATGCTGGAACGATGGGCGTAGATACTGACCAATGGTCAGGATATCGACGTCGTGCTCACGCATATCGCGCATTACCTGCAAAATCTCGTCTGTGGTCTCGCCCAGCCCAAGCATAAAGCCAGACTTGGTAGGAGCGGCAGGGTTCATCTCTTTGGCCCATTTCAGCACCTGTAGAGAGCGCTCGTACACGGCCTGCGGGCGTACACGCTTGTACAACCTTGGAATAGTTTCTACATTATGGTTAAACACATCTGGCTTCGCGTCTATAACCACCTTTAGTGCATCATATATTCCCTTAAAGTCGGGTGTCAAGACCTCTACTTTACACTCGGGATTTAGGCGACGAATCCAGCGGATCGTGGCCGCGAAGACTCCCGCCCCCCCGTCTTTCAGCTCATCACGGTTCACCGATGTGACGACGGCATGCCGCAGCCCCATGTGCTGCGCAGCCTCAGCGACACGTTTAGGCTCTTCCCAGTCCATCCCCATCGGACGGCCTGTCTCGACGGCACAGAAACCACAGCTCCGGGTACAGACCCGACCGAGAATCATAAACGTGGCGGTCTTATGCCCCCAACACTCACCGATATTGGGGCAGCGCGCCTCCTCACAGACCGTGTGCAGCGACTGCCCACGCATCAAGTCCTTCAACTCATCGTAATTTTTGCCACTGGGGGGACGCACCCGCAACCACTCGGGACGCCGCTGAGGGATTATTGTTGTCATGCCTAGTTATTCCTTATTTTTCGGGTTCTGGATAGGTGATGTAGTGCAGTAGCCGCTACTTGCGTACGTGGCTACTGCACTACATCACCTGGCTGGGCGAGCGCCGCAGGCGCGAGGGGTCCAGCCCAGAACGTGTACATGGCGTTAGCTAACAAAACACATACTAATACTAGCACACCCTGCACAGTGTACGTCAATTATTCTAGTAGACGTCTATCTCGCGGCCATAGCTCTCAAGACGCGTCTTGACTGTCTTCAAGAAGCCACCAGACTCCAGGCCATCGAGCAGGCGATGATCAAAGGAGAGGCAGAGATACATCATGTAGCGAATGGCGATGGCGTCATCTTCCGTCACCACCGGGCGCTTCACCACAGCATTCATGGCCAGAATGCCGGCATGCGGCTGGTTAATGATCGGAATAGAGATGACCGTGCCAAAGACGCCCGTATTGTTGACGACAAAGGTACTTCCTTGCATATCCTGCAACGTCAGCTTGTTATTGCGCGCGCGTTGGGCCAGGGCATTTACCTGCTTCGCCAGGCCTGCCAGCGTGTACTGGTCCGCGTCATAAATGGTGGGGACAACCAGGCCGGTCTCGGTTCCGACCGCCACACCCATATTGATGCGCCTCTTGATGAGGATCTTGTTGTCCTCGGACCAGGAGGAGTTCATGACCGGGTACTTCCGGATGCCCTCGCAGACCGCCTTGATCACGAAGGGAACATAGCTCATGGCATAGCCCTCGCGGCGCTTGAAGTCCTCTTTGTTCTTCTCCAGCCACTTCGCGATCCCGGTCATATCAACCTCGACCATAGCCGTGGCATGAGGCGAGGTACGCTTGCTCCGCACCATGTGCTCAGCGGTTGCCAGGCGAATGCGGCTGGGCGTAATTACCTGTACATCGTCGCCTGCTGGGATTTCGATTGGTGCTGAGGTGACAGCGGTAGAGGCAGGCTGAGGCTCGGGAGACCTGGTGACAGCCACAGTCTGCTGAGCGACAGCACTTGTAGCTGTTGCAATGGGCTGAGCAGTCGAGCGCTGTTCCAGGTAAGCCAGGATATCCTCTTTGCGCACGCGTCCATTGATACCCGTACCCTGAATGGCATTGAGATCAAGGCCATGCTCACGCGCCAGGCGACGAGCCAGGGGCGAAATGCGCTGGCGCTCTTCCTCGCCATTCTTCTCAGTGACGGGGACCGAGGCCACGGCCTGGGTGCCAGCGGTGCGCGCCTCGCGCTGCTCCATAACCGGAGTTTCCAGTTGTTCGCGCCTCTGCACAGGAGCGGCATCGGGACCTGGAGCGGCAGAGGGAGCCTGGGGAGACGTTTCTGCAGGTATATCTGCGCTCTCTTCAATCAAGACAATATCAGTTCCAACGGGCACCGTCTCATCGACCTGCACCAGGAGTTTGACGATCTTGCCCGCGACGGGTGAAGGCAGCTCCGCATTGATCTTATCGGTAACCACCTCGGCGATAGACTCGTCGCGCTCAACATAGTCGCCGATATTCTTGAGCCAGGCTCCAATCGTCCCCTCAGCCACTGATTCGCCCAGGCGAGGCATCTTAACTGGCGTTGCCATAGTCTTGTACTCCTTATATATCTCCTACTCAGACTTCGACCATCCAGGCCCAGGGTCTAAGTAGCAGCATGTCATCGTCAATTAGTATGCGGCCAGCTTGCGTGCTGCCGCGAGAATCTTCTCGGCATTGGGTAGATATGCGCTCTCCAGTGGAGGAGCATAGGGGAAAGGCACGTCGGGAGCCGCTACCCGCGTAATCGGACCATCGAGATACTCAAACAACTCTTCCGCCAGCATAGCCGCCAGTTCAGCCCCAATACCACCCGAGAGCATATCCTCATGCACAATCAGCACCTTATTGGTACGCTTCACCGAAGCCTTGATGGTCTCGCGGTCCAGCGGGACCAGGCTGCGCAGATCCACCACTTCCACCTCAAGGTCATCTTCCTGCTCCAGTACCTGGGCCGCCTGTAAGCATTGATGTACCATGGCGCCGTACGTCAGGATGGTCATATCCGCGCCCTGGCGACGCACAATGGCCTCTCCAAGCGGCACGATATAATCCTCTTCCGGCACCTCGTCGCGCAAATCGGGTAGGCGATAGAGAAGCTTATGCTCCAGGTAGAGCACGGGATTATTGTCACGAATGGCCGCCTTGAGCAGGCCCTTCGCATCATAGGTTGTTGAGGGATAGACCACCTTGATGCCCGGCGTATGAAAGAACCAGGCCTCGGGGGTCGAGGAATGAAATGGGCCACCCCTGGTGCCACCACCAGCCGGGCCACGAATAACCATCGGCGTCGGCACGCCCGTGCGCCAATACATCTTGCTCGCCATATTGACGATCTGGTCAAAACCACAGGTAATAAAGTCAATGAACTGCATCTCGGCGATGGGACGCATACCCATCAGTGATGCTCCCACAGCCGATCCAATAATAGCAGACTCCGCCATAGGTGTATCGATCACCCGCTCCGCGCCAAACTCTTCTTGCAAGCCCGCGCTGACCTTGAAGGCACCACCGTAGGTACCCACGTCCTCGCCTAGCAAGAAAACGGCCTCATCTCGCCGCATTTCTTCGCGCATTGCCTCGCCAATGGCTTCCAGATAGGTTATTTTCTTCGCGCTCATCGTCGACCAATGGCCTCCTCTTCCTGGCTTACCGTAGTAAAGGACTCACCTGTACGCCGATCCAGGGCGTTGATATAGCGAGGATTGTCCGCCCCTGGCTCACCCACAATCGCAATAGGACCATCGGGCGCAAACACATAGTCTGTGACCGTCGCTACGTCTGGCTCGGGACTCTGCTCCGCATAGTGAACCGCATCATCACATATCTCGCGGATGCGGGCCTCCATCTGGGCTTTCTTCCTGGCCGTCAAGAGTCTTTCTTGCTCCAGATAGGCCTCAAAGCGGGTAATAGGGTCTTTTTTGAGCCACTCCTCGCGCAGTTCTTTCGGTACATAGTCGGCTTTATCCGCCTCTGAATGCCCGCGCACGCGGAAGGTCTTGCACTCTACAATAGCAGGGCCGTTACCCGCACGCGCATGCTCGCCCGCACGCGAGACGGCTTCGATGACTGCCAGGACATCATTTCCATCCACGGTCTCGCCCGGAATATTATACGCTTTGGCGCGCTCGGAGAGCTGCTGCACATTAAATTGCTTGTAACCAGGGGTCGAGTAGGCATAGCCATTATTCTCAATGACCAGCACCAGGGGTAACTTCTGCACCGAGGCCATATTGAGCGCTTCGTGAAATGGACCTGTATTGGTCGCGCCATCTCCACATGAGGCCAGGACGATGCTCTCACGCTTACGCATCTTCATCGTCAACGCCACGCCACACGCCACGGGAAGCGACTCGCCAAGCATACTGATCATCGGCACAATGCCATGATGCATATCCCCAATATGCAGCTGCCCATCGCGTCCCAGCGATGGAGAGTTGCCACGCGCTAACCACTGGCACATGACCGCGCGTGGAGAGGTACCTCGAACTAGATGCATCCCCAGATCTCGGTGCTGCGGAACAATGCAGTCGCCATCGCGCAGCGTCATCGCTGCCCCGACAGTTGTCGCCTCATGCCCCTGCGCGGTGTAGACACCACCCACAACACGCCCCTGCAAGAACAGAGTGCGGGTGCGCTCTTCCATCGCGCGCGTCAGGCGCATGAGATAAAAGATCTGAAGCAGGTCAACATTAGCCTGCTGCGTTTCATGCATGTTTTAACTCCTCTAGTTGGGCTGACAGCCTGAAACTATCAGGTTCACTGTATTTTCGCGTGCCGACTTGATAAAGTCAAGGGATCATTTATATGGTACCCCAAACCCTGCTCTATTGGCGAAGGCAGAGGAGTTTTCGCGCCTGCGGCGCTCAGAGTAAGAGGGTATACGTCAAAAACGGCAAAGCCGTTTTTGACGTATACCCTCTTACTCTAGTGGCTCGCCTAACAAGCCGAGGTAGATCCTAGAGGAGATTTAGGAGACTATGTACCAGTCTGCTCCAATTCCTGGCGCAGGCGATGTATACGCTGGCGATAGACATCTTCGGGCTGTACATCCCCTGGCTTAGGTTCATCTCCCATGCTCACATGCCACTTACGAAAGGCCAGGCCGATCTCCGTTTGGTAGAGCGCTCTTACACGCAACCACTGCTTCAATCCACGTTTTCTTAAGACTTTGCGCTCCGCCTTCGCCCGCTGAAACGAACTCTGAAGCAGAGCATACTCATCTACACGTATGACACCACTACTGACCTCGGACGCCAGGAATTCACGCACGACGGTCGCTTCATGTGCCAATGATTTTACCAGGATATAGAGCAGGGTCAGTTGCGTCACAAAGGGAGGGATATAGTTGCCCAGGATGGCGACCCACCAGACCGTTAAAGCGATCGCGTTATTGGGCAAATTGGTTACCAGCGCGCCCGCGTAGAAAATCACGAAGTCATAGACGCTATGCAACAACACCGCGAGCAGGAAGCCTCCGGCTGGCACCAGCCACTGCTGCCAGCGCACGCGTGTATGCCGCATATAGCCTAGCGCGACACCTATGCACACCGTAAAGGTGGGATGCGTTAGCCAGCCCAGGACAATGCGCGCCACGATCAGGTAGGGCAGCGATCCCTTGGAAACATTGGTGGCAAAGTAGAGAAAGTTCTCAGTCAGGGCGAAGCCCGCCCCGATCAAGGCCCCGTAGACAAAGCCATCGGTCACATTATCAAACTCGTCCCGCAGCATATAAAAGAGCAGGACCAGGCCCAGACCTTTTAAGGCTTCCTCAGTAATACCGGGATTGAGTCCCTGTAAAAGCGAGCGTAGCAGCGTGCTCGTTTGCGGCCCCAGGCTACTAATCCAGGCATCCACCAGGCCTTCGCTCAGTTGTGCCAGGGGAATGGCAATAATCCCTCCCCAGAGAAAGGCCGCCAGGCGTAAGAACCAGGGTTCGCGCTCATAGCGATCAATTACATTGACCAGCCAGATCACGATACCCGCAGGAATTAAGGGGATAAACAGGGTTAGTAGGAGGCTGGAGATGCCATGCTGAAGCACGGTCACGCCAAAGAAGGTATTAAAAAGCAGGATAATTACCGCGCCCATGGCGAGTAGGGAGATACCCACTGTTCCCAGGAGCCAACGCAGTTTGTTGCCCCGCCGACCACCGAAGGCGAATTGCATCGTCACACCACCAAAGAGAGACTCCTGCTCCTCCCATTCAGTCGTCAGGTTCTCCTCCACCTCCAGGGGCACGCTCCCCGCTGGAGACGCTGGCATGCCCATACTCTGTGCTCCGCTACCAGGCAGCTTTGTTGGCGAAGGTGCCAGCATGTACGAGGTCGACTCAGGTGCCGTTATCAATGGCGTGGGAGCAGAGAGTATGTCATTGAACATAGCATCTGGAAGCGGCGTCACGGCGCTCTCGCCCGTCAACTTCAGTTGGCGCTCCTTCTGTTGTGAAGCCAGGAGATCTTGATGTAGCGATGAGAGTTGTGTTGTGGGGATCTCATCAGCGGGGTCAGAAACTTTTTGCGGCGCAATTAATTGCAGCGTTGTATGCCCCAGGATAAGCATATCTTGCGACTGCAAGGATAGACTCCCTCCAGCTGGCACTGCTCGCCCGTTGACGCATACTGTGTTACGCATCGTCAGGTTAAAAATACGCCAGCCCTGTTCAGTCACTACTAACCGAGCATGCTCCCTCGAGACAGTCGGATCCATCAATAAAATATCATTGCTCAGCGCTCGCCCGATGGAGGTCTCTCGATTCGTCAATACATAGACGAATCGCTCACCTGCCAGCCATTCAGTCGGCGTCAGCTCAGCATCTTCAAATGCCGCATTGGCGGGCAATTGCACACGCACAACACGCAGCACGCCATAGGTCTCTTTCATGCTACGTTTCTGGTTCCCAACACTATGCCATCTATCCTTAAAATTTTCGTACTTTAGTGGTTCTATTGAACTCTATTATACCAGCTTTCAGTGGGACAGTAACTGTATCACATCTTCAACCAGGGCGCCTCCAGCTCTCGTCTCGGGAGTAATGGGTGTGAGTCTGGAAAACGGCAGAGCCGTTTTCCAGACTCACACCCATTACTCTTGAGCGCCGCAGGCGCGAAAGCGTATGTCAGGAGCAGACCACTGCAAAGGCATGAAGAAAAGAGCATACCTCTTGACAACGATACTGGATCGTTCGACAATGAGCACGCAGAGAGAACTGCTACTAAAAGATGAAAGCAGAAGAGAATCGAATTTGGACGCGCAGGCACAAACATATCTACAACGCACAACAACTTTTTTTCTGGAGAGGAATATTCCTGCTTATCTCGTGGGAGGATCCGTTCGTGATCTTCTCCTCGCTCAACCGTGTCATGATTGGGATATAGCGCTCCCAGGCGATACAGTCACCATTGCGCGTCAGCTAGCAAATACGCTGGGTGGAGCCTTCGCCCACATGAACGATAAGGCATGCCGGATTACGATCCCTTCGCCTACCGGGCCAGACATCGTTTTTGACCTCTCACCCTGGCGTGGAGAGACGATTGAGGAGGACCTTCACGCCCGCGACTTTACTATCAACGCCATGGCGCTCGCTCTCCCCGGGCTGCTCGCCTCGCTTGAGTCTGGGACCCAACTAGAGTTGGTCGACCCACTCTATGGGCATATAGATCTCCAAAACAGGACGCTACGTGTGGCGAGTGAGCAGAGCTTCCGCCAGGACCCCTTGCGCATGCTACGCGCGATGCGTTTCCTCATTCACTATCAACTGCTTCTTGATCCCTATACCGCAACCCTGCTTAAGCGGGATGCCTCGCTCCTGCCCCAGGTTGCTAGAGCGCGCGTTCACGAAGAATTCTACGCACTTTTACGCTTTCCCAACACGACCGATCACCTGCGTTTACTGGATCAGTACGGACTCTTCACCATGCTCTTTCCTGAGTTTATCCAGGCGCGTGGCATGCCCCAGCCATCCCTCCACCACTGGGATGTGTTTGAGCATTCTCTGGAGACACCACGCTACCTACAACTGCTTGATGAGCTCTTACATGCCAGCCCGACCGAACTACGCGCCTCACCCCTCACCTTTGATGGGCATGATGACCTGGTTGAGCTACAAGTCCTGCTCCAGGAGGCAGAGCAACAGGGCGTCTTCCAACTGGCAAGCCTTTCGCAGCCTGTCACCAGGCTCGCCGCGTTACT
This sequence comes from Ktedonobacter sp. SOSP1-52, assembly GCF_016587395.1. Lineage (NCBI taxonomy): Bacteria > Bacillati > Chloroflexota > Ktedonobacteria > Ktedonobacterales > Ktedonobacteraceae > Ktedonobacter > Ktedonobacter sp. SOSP1-52. The sequence continues at coordinate 738,874 of NZ_BNJH01000003.1, read as the reverse complement.
TCATGACGTGGGAAAAACTGTCACCTATACCGTTGATGAACACGGCAATATCCACTTCTATCATCATCCCCAGGCGGGTGTGCCACTAACACAAAATATCATGCAGCGCCTGGATGGCAGTACCGCTGACCGTCGCCTGGTTCAGCTTGTCGCCGCTCACCATATGCGTCCGGGGCAGCTCAGCCATAGCGACGTAACGCCTCGCGCCATTCGCCGCTACTTTGTAGATCTGGGACCAATCGGCATCCAGGTTGCACTCGTCGCCCTGGCAGACCACCTGGCAATGCGCGGGCCTCTTCCGCTCACCGAGGCCTGGCGCCAGCACCTGGCGGCTGTGCGCTTGCTCTGCGAACGCTATATCCGTCAACGCGAGAGTATTCTTCCTCCGCGCATGCTACAAGCCGATGAACTGATGCGCCGCCTGGATCTGAAACCAGGCCCCATCATCGGTAAACTCCTTGAGGCCCTGGCCGAGGCCCAGACTGACGGCATCGTCCGTTCCAGGCAGGATGCACTCTGGTTTGCCAGCGAGAAATTACAGGAACTCAAAAATGGGGGTATGGAGTAGGCAAATTGTAGGGTCCAAGCTTGCTTGGACTTCTGCTCACCAGCTAATTGCTTCCTACAGCGAAAGAGTCCAAGCAAGCTTGGATCCTACGCCTCTCCTTAATGATTTAGCATCTGCTCCTCGCGGAATCTAGAGGACCCAGTGGCCAGTTAAAAACTGGGTAAGCAGGAAGAAGAGCACTGCCCCTGACCCCATCAGATACAGGTAGTTCACATACTTGTTTCGCCCTAGAGTTGCCAGAAGCACAAAAGCTGGAAAGAGTTCAATGACATAACGAGACATTGACTCAAGCGCATAGCGCTCATCTGTTTTTGTCACCAGGTGGAAAAAGAGCCAGAGTACCAGCCCATAGAGAACATAAGAGAGATAAGCGCGCGGCAAACGCCAGGGGCCAACGAAACATAATATTAACAGGCCCAAGATCAACAGGTCACAGCCCAGGTCGATCAGGTTGCGCAACGATTGGAAACTCAAGAAACCACTGCTTCGTTTCACCGCCAGGGCCGAGTCAAGAAGACCCATCCACGGAAACGTGAGCTGACGATTCCAATGGGCTTGAGCATGCGAGAAGGCCAGCGGATCGCCAAAGCGTAGATAGCAATAGGCGGCAAAAAGTCCTGTTCCCAGCGGAACCAGTCCCATACTCAACACCGCTGGCTGGAGAAGGCGCTTAAGCGCGAACTGGCGCTGACGCGCATATTCATAGGCGAAGGGAACAAGCAGAAAGACTCCTGCGGAGCGCGTCAAGCTAGCAAAGAAGCCAAAAAGTCCTGCCAGCCACCAGTGACCTCGCCGCATATTATAAAAACAGGAAAGCGCTAAAGCGAGAAAGAGCGCATCGGTATAGCCAGCAGCCAGGAAGAAGGCCGTTGGGAATACCGCCAGATACAATATTGCTCGCTCGGCTCGCTCCTGGTCAAAGTCCTCTTTCACTAACTGATAAAAGACCACCAGCAATACCAGGAAGGCAATATTCGAGATACACATCGAGGCGATCAAAGGGTCATGGGTGAGCGGCGTAAGCGCTGCAATGAGCATAGGCTGCAAAGGGAAAAAGGCGGTATGCCAGGCCGATGTATAGCCATCTTGCGCCAGGCCGATATAGTTCCCAACATCCCAGTGGCGCCATTCCCGCCAGAGCGTCGATAGAGGCATGTTGGTCCAGGCAAAATCATCAATCCGAAACAACATCGCCAGACAGGAAATAATAAAAAAGGCCACGTGTATTCCCAGGTAGAGAGGAAAAACGGCCAGCGTAGCCTTGCCCCACTTGCGCCACCCCTGTTCCTTGCTGCCTGATTCCCCCTTTTTTACGACATCACGTTTCTCAGTACTCTCTGCATGCTCTGCCAATATTTCTTTTTCCTTCTCTCGAGAAGTATAGCGCAGCACCTGAATGCGCACCTTCGTCTGAATTCGCCCGTATAGAGGGGGTTAGCCGAGTTCTTTAGATTATTGTATCGAAGCATTCAAGTCTGCTTGTTTTTTTTCAATGGTAAAACGCCCGGCGAGAAGGCATTGTAACAGACCACATCCATTTGGTCATGCGTGTATCTCAGCGTTTATGCTTTTGGTAAAACCCACCCGTTCAATCGCTCATTGGAGAAGCTTTCTTTTGGAAAGGGAGATAGAACATTTTTACTATCCATGTGCTTTTCCCCCCCTTCTCGCATTGACAAAACGCCCTTCATGGCGTACCATTAGGTAGCACTACAGTGGCTTTTCATAGTCAGGGCGGCACCTTGTGTTCGCCCTCTCTTGCCGCTTGGAGATGGTTTTGAAGACTATTGCGATTTTATACCAGGGACGCAAGCAGGATACCAGAAGCTTTGCTTCCCAACTTGTACCAAACTTACGCCAGCAAGGTTATGAAGTCCGCTCCATCGATATTCGCACGGAGGGGGATGAGCAGCCCGACTCAAAACTGGAAGGGTGTGATCTCGCGCTCGTTTTAGGTGGCGATGGCACGCTTGTCCATGCTGCCCGTATTTGCTCTTTTGCCGACTTACCCATTGTTGGTATCAACTTCGGACGCGTTGGCTTTTTGAGTGAACTTGAACCCGACGAGCTTCCCACACATTTACACTATTATCTTGAGCGCGACTCATCAGTCTGGGTAGATGAACGCACAATGCTCCAGGCAGTGCTCACGCAAGATGGACAAAGCGAGGAATTTCTCGCGCTAAACGATATCGTTATCGCTCGTGGGACCTGGCCACGCGTCGTTCGCGTCCAGGTCTGGGTCGACGATAACTACTATAACACCACAACCGCTGATGGGATGATTCTCTGCACAGCCACTGGCTCAACCGCCTATAATATGGCTGTTGGAGGTCCGCTCTTGCATCCACAGGTGCAGAGTACGGTGCTCTCGCCAATCGCACCACACCTGAACTCGAATCGCTCGCTCATCTTACAACCAGAGGCCCACGTTAAACTACGCATCGCTACCGGGACTCAGGATGGTGTCTTCTCGGCTGATGGTCAACGCAACCGGGAGGTGAAGGATGGCGCGATTGTTACCGTCAAGAAGAGTCCACGCATAACCAGGTTCCTGCGTCGGCGGCCACCGACCTCTTTCTATCAGATCATCAACGATAAGCTGAAAAATGATAGTACGCAAGAAATTGAGCATTCTGGCAAGGAAGAAGCAGTAGAACATCATCATGCTACTTGAGCTAAACATTAAAGATTTCGCGATTATCGACAGCTTACACTTACGCCTCAACCGCCAATTTAACGTTTTTACTGGCGAAACGGGCGCGGGTAAATCTATCATTATCGACGCCGTAAACGCTCTGCTGGGCGGCAAAATCGGTGCCGAGTTTGTGCGCGCGGGTTGCGACCGGGCAACGGTTGAAGGCATCTTCTCTATCGATGCGCTTCCTCCTGTCGTGGTTGAGGGCATCGAGGTCCTTGCTCCCGTGGGGGCGGATACACCCGCTAACTTGTTGGAGGCTATTGAGGAAGCCGAGAGTCGCCGTAAACAGCGCGCCGCCGATACCGAAAGCGCTGATGCCCAGGTCGCCTTGGCCTCTCTCTTACACGAGTTTGATATCGATCCTGAAGATGGGCAACTAATCCTCTCACGCGATATTTTCCGCTCAGGGCGCACTGTGGCCCGTATTAATGGCCGCGCGCTCTCACAGCATGTCCTGCAACAGGTTGCCAGCTGGCTGGTCGATATCCATGGGCAGAGCGAGCATATGACACTGCTGCGCCCAGAGCAACACATCAACTTCCTGGATCGCTACGCCGAATTGCTTCCCCTCCGTGATCAACTCAGCAGTAAGGTCGCGGAATGGCGCAACGCGCGCAAAACGCTGCAATCCCTACAGCAGAATGAGCGCGACCAGGAGCGCCGGGCCGAGTTCCTGCGTTTTGAGATCGAGGAGATCGACAGGGCAGAGCTACGCGTCGGCGAAATTGAGGAACTCGAAGAAGAACGTAAAGTCTTGAGCAATGCCGAGCGCCTGCGCGAACTGTGCTCGCTCATCTACGAAGCATTGCAGGGTTCGGATCTGGGAGACAGTGGTTATAGCCCCGCCCTCGACCTCCTGCGTGGCGCGCAACGCGACCTGAGCGAGTTAAGCCGCCTGGATTCAAGCATGGATGAGCTGAATGAGTCCCTGGCCGAGGCCATTTATCAGCTTGAAGATGTCGCGACCTCGGTCAGCAGCTACCAGTCAGATATCGAGGATAACCCCTCACGCCTGGTCGAGATTGAGGAGCGGCTCGATCTGATCGCCAAACTAAAGCGCAAATATGGCGCCAGTATTGAAGAGATTCTACAGCGCGCCTCCGATGACCGGGCGGAGCTGGATACCATCGTCAATCGCGACGAGATGATTCAGAAACTCCAGCAGCAAGATAGCGTCTTTCGCAAGGCGATTGGCGAAATTGCCGATACCCTCTCGCGTCGCAGACGAGAGGCCGCGACTCACCTGGCAACCGCTATGGAAGAGCAATTAAACGACCTGAACATGCGTCGCGCGCGCTTCCAGGTCGAGATTCTCCAGGCGCCCGATGAAAATGGCATTCCCTCAACAGTCAATGGGGAACCACTTCAACACTACGCCTGCGATAACACTGGCATTGACCACGTACAGTTCTTGATCGCCCCCAACCCTGGTGAACCATTCAAACCCCTCACCAAAATTGCCTCGGGCGGTGAAACTTCGCGCTTGATGCTCGCGCTCAAAACCATTCTTGCAGGCGCCGATGCAACTCCTACGCTTATTTTCGACGAGATCGACTCTGGTATCAGTGGACGTAGCGGCCAGGTCGTGGGCGAGAAGCTCTGGCAGTTGACCCTCAATCACCAGGTTATCTGCATCACGCACCTGCCCCAGATCGCGGCCTTCGCCGATACCCATTATAACGTCAATAAACAGATTATCGACAATCGAACCATGACCATCGTGAATGAGCTACGCCCAGAACAACGTATGCGCGAGATTTCGCATATTATGGGCGGCAATGTGACAGAGTTCTCGTTAAAAAGCGCGGAGGAGATGCTGGCACGCTCCGATCTCTGGAAAGAGAACTGGAAGCGCAACCTGCGTCAGAGCCGCCATAATCATAACCCAGCTAATCACTATAATCAACCCATCGTCTAGGAGTTTTTACATGCTTTCTTCTCTCCCCCGCGAGCAGCAGGATGAAATCGCACGCTTGGCTGAGCGTTACGGCACACCAGCACTACATAATGCGGCCCTCTATACTGGCGACGATTATGAACCACTTAATAAGCCAGATCGCTATGGCGAGGTCTGTATGGTCGTTCGCCGAAAACAAAGCGGTCGCCTGTTGACGATGAAGAAAGCCTTCTATCCACCAGCAACCTTCCGTCTGCTCACTGGTGGCATTCATCATGGGGAGTCGATCTACGATGCACTAGTACGCGAGACCCATGAGGAAACGGGTCTCGAAGTAACTATTACACAGTTCCTGGCCATTGTTGCCTACCAGACGGAGAACGCCAGAAAGACTCCCTCATTCTATACCTTCGCCTTCCTTCTGGATGAGGTTAACGGGACCCTGGGCGCCATCGATGAAGACGAGGCAGTTGAGTCCTTCCGCGAGATTCAACCCGCAGAGCTTCCTCAACTGGCAGAGCACCTGGAGCACCTGACCCATACCGAGCAACGCCCCCATCAGAACCTGGGCAACTGGAGCGAGTGGGGACGCTTCCGCGCCGTCGTCCATCGCGTCGTGTGGGACAAGCTACAAAGCCAGAGTAATACCAGAGCAAGCAAGTGAGCACAAGCCACATAGTACTCCTGGAGCAAGGACAATCTCGACAGGCTATGCTATAATAGGCACTGACAAATAAACGGGGTAACAATAACATACCCTGGGCGCGTGTAGATACACAGCTACATTCATCTATCCACCCCTACCACACTAAGGACCTGTCTGATGAGTAAGAAATTCATGAGCACTTTGTTGCTCTTCGCCGTATTTATTGGCTTCATGTACTGGGGCATATCGCTGCTAATCTCAACCATTAACTCACCGAAGATGGATGGCGAATATATCGTGTATTCGATCCTTCTGCTTGTCTGCGCCGGGTACGCCTTGATCTCCCTGCTCTTACTTCCACGGAAGAAAATGCGCTAACCTTACATAGCTACTGACTTCGCACGGTTTTCTGTCGATAGTGAAATACTAACCAGCATGCCAGGATACCTCAGGGCATCCTTCTGGCAGGGGTCTCCTTTTTTAGGGATAATGGCCCTTCTGGCACTTCGCTTACCTCTCGCCCAATCCAGATTAGAAAAGAATGTAGGATCTGCCGATGATCGATGAACGGATTAGCACTACGCCCATCGCTATTCGCCTCGCGACGCCCGCGGATATTGAACAGATTGATCACCTCGACAGTTTTAGCGCCTCGCCCACGCGCTCGATTCATCGCGAGGTCGAGAAGTACTTTGGTTCTGTTGACCCCTCAACGCATGAATACACCCTGATCTTCCTGGCCGAAATCGCTGGTAATGTCTGCGGGAAGGCAGAGCTGATGCTTCCTCCCACTGAAGCGCCTCAGCAGATTGGCTATGTCAAGCGCGTCATTGTCCATCCCGACTATCGCGGTCGCGGCATCTCCAAACCGCTCATGCGCTACCTGATTGACTATGCACACGAAGAACGCCACCTCACCGCCATTGATCTGCTGGTGTGGGAGAATAACGTTCCCGCCATTCAGCTCTATGAGGAGCTTGGCTTTAGCCTGCAACATCGCGAACTCTACTATCGGTTACACCTGTAGAGAGCCTCGATCAACCTATGTCAGCGTACTTTTTTGTTCATTTGCCTGACCAGTTGTGACATATTCGCATTTCACTTCGTTGTAAGACATGGACCGAGAAAGGAACCATGCAAAGCTGTCTCACCACAGACCAGCATTCCTCCTAACCAGCACATACCCTGTGTTGAGCCTCGGTTACTCTGATGGAGGTGCTAGACGCTTTATCCTTTTGGGATGACAACGATGCTATCGTTTTTCTCCTTTGCCAAAGGAGGTCCTGTCTCCCCCTCAGCCAACGGATAAAGCCCGCTTATATGTCACAACGAGCTGTTTTTGCACAGACTACTCAACCGGTCGAGAAGACATTTCAACAATTACTCCACGATAAGGTCGGGCACCTGCTGCAAACCTTCTTTGTGGCGGAGATCACGCCGGAGAATTATCACCTTTTCGATCTGCAACGACGCGCCCTCTGGATCGGGGTCGCCATTTTCTTACAAACACTCAATGAAATCGACCACGACTGGTATATCCCCTATCTGATGCCAGTGGGTTCGCTTATTCCCTTCGTGCTTATCCTTGGGAGCTTTGTCGCGATGTGGATGGCGCTTCGGCCCGCTTCACAGCCACGCCCAAAGTCCGCTATCAAGCGACCTCCAACGCGCTGGCAAAAGCTTATGCTTCTCGCCCTACTCATTCTCACAGTAATAGGCGCGGTTGAGCTTGGACGGGGCCTGATCATGAGCGTCCTGCCGCCTCAATTCTCCAATGATGGCACTTCGCTTGATACCAATGCTGCGATGCTGCTGCTGGAGGGGCGCAATCCCTATACCAACTCCAATATGCTGGATATTTATCGCAACCAGAACTTTACGCTTGAACCCAACTGGACCACGCCCTTGCGCCAGGGACAGTTCGCCAACCGCTATGACTATCCCTCCATCGCCGAATTTCGTAGCGCCCTCGATACTGCGCTCAAGGCTGGCGAGGCTCCCGAGTTCGAATCTAAGGTCAGCTATCCCGCCCTCTCCTTCCTGACCCTGCTGCCCTTCGCCCTGTTTAAAAACTATAATGTCCTGCCACTCTACCTGGCAAGCTATCTTTTCCTGGTCGCCATCGCCTGGAAGGCATCACGTCCAGAGATTCGCCCATGGGTCCTCCTGCTGAGCATTGCCAATGTGCCCATGTGGAGCTCCACGGTCGGAGGCAATCTCGATGTCCTTTGTACGCTCTTCGTCGTGATTGCCTGGCTGCTACGCGAGCGACGCTGGAGTACAGCGCTCTTCTTTGGCTTGGCCCTGGCAAGCAAGCAAACTGCCTGGTTTATCGCGCCCTTCTACTTTGTCATGCTCTGGCGTCTCTATGGCTTTAAAGAGGCTGTCTATCGCTGCATGCTGGCGAGTATGTTCATGCTTCTCATCAATATGCCATTTATTCTCTGGAACCCTCATGCCTGGCTCGCGGGTGTCCTCGCGCCCATGGCAGATCCCATGTTCCCCATGGGAGTTGGCCTCGTTGGCTTAAGTGTGACGCACCTGCTACCGTTCTTGCCAACCAGCGTGTATACTCTGTTGGAGGGCGTGGCAATGCTCGCCATGCTCTACGTCTACTGGCGTATCTGCCGCAAGCGCCCCGAGGCCGCATTCCTGCTAGCGATTATTCCGCTGTTCTTCGCCTGGCGCAGCCTGCCATCCTACTTCTATTGTGCAGCCCTGCCCATGTTCGTCTTGATCAGCTCGCGGTTGACGCCGCTATCTGGTCAAGCCCTGGCATCAGCCTTCTCTACGATGGTTCAGCGCAACAAGGTCGGCATGGCCTCGTCATTGAACGCGCCCCTTTCTATGTAAAGGAGAAGACAAACGCACAGGTTTTCCATCAGAGACAAGAAGAGTGCTCCTGGCAAAAGCACTCTTCTTTTTGTTGTTCCGCTCGACTCTTCCCCTACTTCGTGGTACAATCCACACGATAATAAGTTGTGAGGTGAGCGCGATTTATGGTACGGAAAAAAGAGCCAGCATTTAGCCTGACTGACGAAGAACAACAGCAGCAACAACATCTGCTTACACACTATCATACTCTGGCAGAAAGCCTGCGAGAAAGCACGGATGCCTCCTCAATCGAGCACGTGTTGCAAGAGATTTTGCAATATACACCAGAGCTTCAGCAAACAATTGCTAAAGAGCTCAGCAAGGAACAGCACAGTGATGCTGCCGATATCCTGCTCGCGCTCCATAGCGTCAGCCCCAACAAAGAGGTACGCAAGGAGGCGAGACGTGCGCTCCTGCGCTTAGAGAATGCCTCGATCAAACCACAGTGGCAGGCTCCTCAGGCACGCACCTCAGTTGTGGAGATCAAGACGGCAAACCCACCACGCTTCTGGCGAGGACAGGTCTCACAGACACGCGAACAGGGAGAAGTACTCCTCTCGCTCTACTGGGAACAGGGCTATGACTATACCGAGGTGCGAAGCCTTACCTTCGTTCTTGACTTCTGGCGCGATGGCGTCCGTGAGTTCATCCTGGAAACGCTCAGCAAACGTCGCGTACTTGAGAGCATAGAGGAGCGCCAGGTTACCACCAGTCATGCCTTTGTTGAGTGTACCCTGGCAGAGGGCAGACGCTTGATCGAAGAGGCTCTCGCGACCAATACCTGGCGTGGGAACCAGCCCGCAGCCGAATACCGCCATCATAGCAACACCCTCAATACTCTGATCTTCCAGGCCCAGGATGTTGAGCGCGACCGGGGTCTGACCTTCATGTATCCCGAGATGGATGCCCAGGAGACGGCTATTAACTTCGTGGGCGCCTGGTCAATAGGCGATTATGGCCTGACCTATGATCTCCTCAGCCGGGATAGCACGCTATTAAAAGATATAACACGCGCTGAGTGGATTGAACAACATCACCGCTGGTCCGATGAAGCCCACCCCGCCCGCCTTATGCTGACGTTTGTACAGGAGCACGAGGCACCGCAAAGCACACTCTGGCTTCCCTCCAGTGCGACCAGCAGCCAGGCGAAGCGTGTAGAGGTCGAAATTGGCTGGTCGCTTGAACTCAGCGAGACCATGCTTAGTGGTGCATTGGCCGAAATGCCGCTAGGAACGGCGATCAACAAGGAAACGGGCCGGCACTGGTTCTGGAGCAAATACACCATGGCGCGCGAAAATAATGAATGGCGCGTTCAGCGCTTCCATGATGAGGGGGCACGCCTGCAAGGACTTCCCATTACGGAGATTCAGCAGCAGATTACGCGCCGGGAAGAGGAGGTCGAGGCCAAAGCCAAGCAGCCAGCGGAGGATATGCAAAGCCTGCTTGATGAGCTGACACGCGGCTTCTACCAGATCTTACACTACTATGATGCTCTGATTGCCCTGGTTTCACTTGATAGACAGCCATGCGAAGCGGCCACTGGCCGTGCTATGGCCCTGGGCAATCCCGAGCGAGCTATGGTTTATCTTCAGCGGTTGGTCGAGCGCTTCCCTGAGCGACTCGAGTTAAATATGCGTAGTCTCGCAGGGACATACGCCACCTATGCCTTTAACGAGGCTGCGGCCAATATACCCGGACGACGTGAGCATTTCCTGGAGCTTGCTGAAGCAACGCTTCGCGACCTGCTAGAACTACATAATGATGCGCTGAATCATCTTCTCCTGGCTGAGCTTTACAGTAGCCAGGAACGCAACGAAGAGGCCGAAGAAGAGCTACACCAGGCAGAAGCGCTCAATCCTACCACTGACGAGCAAGGCAGTATCGAGGCCAACCTGGGTGCACTAGCCATGCGCCGCGAACAGATGGCCACAGCGTTAGCCCATTTTGAGCGCGCCTCAAAGCTGGTACCCAATCATCCAGGCATCTGGTTCAATCTAGGCTTCGTCCATCGCCTGCTGGGACATATGGAGACAGCGGCGTCACACTATAAACACGCCATTGAACTGGAGCCACAGGATATCCGCCCCTACTCTGAGCTTACAGCCATTAATATGAATCAGCAGGACCAGCAGGAGGCACGCCGGGTCGTTGAAGCCGGACTTGCCGCCAATCCTGACTCGGCTCATCTGCTCGCGCTGCATGCCTCGGTCTTACATGTACTAGGCGAAGAGCGGACCGCGCAGCGCCAACTTGAGCAGGCGGAACGACTCGATCCAACCCTGGAGATCGTCCAGGCCACACGCCAGCAACTCGAATTGGAGAAGAAGAGAAAATAGCGGGCTTTACGCGCCCCATGCTCACTGTTCGTAGTGAATAATATATGGAAGGGAAAGATGGATTGTGTCACAGAAACAGAAGGCAGGAGCAAACTCAAACGCGAACTCAAAAAGGGCGCATACCTCCCCAGGCCTGAACCCTGAAGAGCAGGCCTGGGTACAACAACAGCTTACCGACTATCCGGGCTATACGCAAGCGCTCCAGGCCGCGACGCATGCGCGCCAGGTCCAGGAGGCACTCTCACCCCTGCTGGCTCAATCCGAACCTGTGCAACAAGCCCTGATACAGGGCCTGGGCAAACAGATTACTCAGGAGGCCGCCGACCTCTTGCAAGCGCTACACGAACTGGCATCAACCAAAGAGTTACGCAAAGAGGCGCGCCGCTCCCTCCTACGCCTTGAGAATGCTAAAATTACGCCACGCTGGCACTTGCCAGCCGAGGAGCAGGTACCTGCGCAACTCATCACACCCCAGGCCAGCACTCCACCTCGCTTCTGGAAAGGCTTTTATACCGATACGCTTGCCGAAGAAGAGGCGGCAGAGGTCATCCTCCTCTGGGAAGAGGGTGATGGCTATAAAGAGGCACGCATAATGGGTATGACGCTGGACTATCGCCTCCACGGTATTGAAGACTTCTTCTATGAAGCACATTTGAGCAAACGCCAGGCCGAGAAACGCCTGGAGTATATACGCACACAGCAGTTTTCAGGAGCACGCTTCCTTCCGTGCACTCTGCCAGAGGCTCGTCACTTGATGGAAGACGCCCTGGACGTTCTGGAAGAACATGGAGCGCGCGCCCCAATAGATTTCGTTCGCTACCAACATATTGTCGATGAGCTTATCCTGAGCTCACCAGACACAGAGATAGAAAATGAGGATGAAGAGATAATGCCGAAAGAGAACGAGCTCGGTCCCTTTGATATGGCTCAGGAGATGCAAAATTTTTTCGAAAACTTCTTTGCCGCAGGCGACCTTTTCGACCAGACGGTTGAAGAGTTCTTCGATGCCTGGAGTGAGGGCAACTATGGAGAAGCCTACGACCTGCTCGCACACGACAGCCCGCTTCGCCAGGGACTCGAGCGTGAAGCCTGGGTCCAGTTGCGTGAGCAATGGCGCGCCGAGGCCCAGCCAGTGAACTTCCGCATTCTAGGCCTGGAAGAGCGACTGGAGGATGAGGAGGAAGAGGATTTCCTTGACGAGGAAGAGGAAGACGACGAGCTAGAGGAGGAAGAGGAAGACGACGAAGACGAGCTAGAGGAGGAAGAGGATGAAGACGAGCTAGATATCGAAGCCGAAGAGGGGATCGTCGATGTGTGCTGGTCACTGGAGATGCGGCAGACGCCACTCTCAGAGCGCCTTCCCGAACTGCCCAGGGCAACTGCTGTCTATGATGTGACTGGGCGCCACTGGTTCTGGTCCAGCTTTACTGTCATCGATGAAGGTGGCGAGCCACGCCTAGTCTCTCATGTCGATGAGGGGACACAGCTCCAGAGCCTCTCTGACGAGGAGCTCGAGACCCGCTCCGATGAGCTTATCCAGCGTTACGAACAACTAATGGAGAAACTGGGCATCGATGAAGAGGGCAATCGCATCGTCCGAGAGGAGAGCGAGGACGAGGAGAATGAAGAGTTGGTCTTCACCCAGACGCTAGCCGGTCTTCAAAAAGGCATCACTATCACCAGTAAGTACCTGCACCATCTCGATGCCTTGATCGCGCATCACCCAGACGAGAAGTCCGAGCAGTATCAGCAAGCAGCTAGCCAGGCGGAGGCATCTCAGGACCTGGAACGCGCCGCGTATTACCTGCAAGCCATCGCGGATCGCTTCCCTGAACTTGCACCAAAGGCCTTAATCAGCCTGGCAAATGCTCAGCAGCGCCTGGCTCAGGCGGCGGAGCAGGATGAGGAGCGCTCCACGCGTTTCTTCAAGCTCGCCGAACAGAACCTCCACACCAGCCTGGAGAAGGAGCGTTCCGCCCTGGGCCTGATCTTACTGGCCCAACAGCTCTCGCATGAATACGCCAAATTTGATGAGGCCGAGAAACTGCTTCACGAGGCTGAACAGCTCTCGCCCAATGCTAACGAGGCATTGATGATCGCTGTCAACCAGGGCATGATCGAGGAATACCGTAATCATATTCCGCAGGCTATCGAGCATTATCAGCGCGCCACCACCATCGCTCCAGACTTCCCCAATCTCTGGAACAATATTGGCTATCTCCAGTTAAACATGGAGCAGTACGACGAGGCCGAAAAGAGTTTCTTGCAGAGCGTTGACCATGATCCCACCAACACAGAGGCATACGTACACCTGGCGGATCTCTATGTCCAGGTACGCGAGGATATTGATGGCGCCGAAGATATCCTGCAGCAAGGGCTAGAAATCAATGAGGACGATATCGGCATTCTAGGCAAGCTGACTGAGGTCTACATTCAGAAAGGCGAGCTGAAAGAGGCCGAGCAGTACCTTGAGGCCGCGGAGGAAATCTCGCCTGATTCGGCTTTCGTCCAGGAACTACGTGCCAACTTAGATCAGGCACGCGCAGAGAAACGACGTGCCATGAAATCTCGTGGCGAACAGCGCAAAGCGAACCAATCTCAGAACAAAGCGAAAAAGCACAAGAAATGATGACAGATTTCAACGAACAGTTGCAAGAACGTATGATTCATTATCATACAGTAACGCTTGGACCCCTGACACGCCAGGGACACGCCACGGCTGAAGTGACGATCGAGAAGGAGGCGGAGGAGCCAAAGCTCCTCCAGCTCCTCGTACCCGCGGGATTGCCGGGCGAACGCGTCACTATCGCGGTCGAGGATCCTCCAAAACCACGTCCCGGGCGTCGGAGCCGCCGCTGGAAGCCGCGCCCACCTCGCGTCTGGATCACCGAGATTCATGAATCTTCGCCGGAGCGCGTGGTTGCTCCCTGCCCTGTCTTTGGCACTTGTGGTGGCTGCCAGTTGCAGCATTTGCAATATGAACGCCAGCTCACCTGGAAACGTGAAATGGTGGAAGAACTGCTACGCGAGATTGGTCACTTTGAACAGCCTCCATTGCTGGAGACCATGGCTTGCGAAATCCCCTGGAACTATCGCAATCAAATGCGCTTCTCCATCAATCGTGAGGGGCAACCAGGGCTGACCGCACGCGACACGCGCCGGGTTCTACCGCTTGTCTCCTGCCCCATCGCACATGAACGCATCAACCGCGCGCTTACCGTACTAAGCCAGTTTGAGAATCCGCGCCCACAGGTCATTGTGCGCTATGGTGTCGGCACAGGACAGATGCTCCTACAGCCTCAACAACCCGAAGAGGTGCAGCAACAATTGCAAGAAGCAGGACTGACCATTTGTGACGAGACCATGGAGGAGAAGCTGGGTGGCAAGACCTTCCGTATCCGCCCTAGCTCGTTCTTCCAGACCAACACGCCACAGGCTGAAAAGATGGTTCGCATGGTGCTTGATGGACTCCTCGCGCATCGACCCGCCAAGAAGGATCCTGCACAGTTGACCATCGTCGACGCATACTGCGGCGTTGGCACCTTTGCCCTGCTGATGGCACACCACTTTGGTCGCATTATCGCCATTGAGGAGTCGCCCAGCGCCATCCGCGATGCCCATTGGAACGCACGCGATACCAATAACATTGAGATTCTTAAAGGGAAGGTTGAGGACGTGCTACCCGGGCTAAGCGCCCAGGTAGATGGCTTTGTCATCGATCCGCCACGCGCAGGCTGCCAACCCGTCGTTCTGGAGACGCTGCTGCGCTATCCCGTTGAACGCGTGGTGTATGTCTCTTGCGAACCATCGACCCTGGCACGCGACCTGGATATCCTCTGTCATGGCGACGAGACCTACCAACTAGTCTCTGTGCAGCCGCTCGATATGTTTCCACAGACCGCGCATATTGAATGTGTAGCCGTCCTGGAACGCAATAAGCATGAAAATATATAGTTACGTACAAAGCTTCTCACCAGGTAATTGACTCTATGTTAAATCATCATACGCATTTGCTGCTTGCCTCCGCTTCTCCCAGGCGCAGGCAGATTATTACCTCCCTTGGCCTGCCTTACACCATTGGCGTGTCGCCAACCGATGAAGAGGCAGTCCAGGCACTCTATCGCGGGCTTGCGGACGGCTTGGCGCAATGGACCGCCGCGCATAAAGCCCTGGGCGCCCTTACTATGCCCGAGTCTCAAGGCGCACTCGTGGTGGCGGCGGATACCACCGTCCTCCTAGACGACCAGGTCCTGGGCAAGCCGCGCGACGAAGAGCACGCGCGCCAACTCCTGCGCTCCCTGCGTGGACGCTGGCACCGCGTAGTCACAGGCGTTATCGTGTGTGCGCTCAAAAATGGTCAAATCACGATGTTTGGCGCCAGCCAGGCTACACCTGTGCTCATGCGCCCCTATAGCGATGCCGAGATCGACGCCTATATCGCCAGCGGTGATCCTATGGATAAAGCTGGCGCCTACGGTATCCAGAATCCCGATTTTCAACCGACCGAGCGTATTGATGGCTGCTATTTGAACGTCGTTGGCCTGCCACTCGGCACGCTAACTGGGCTGCTTGCACGCTTTGATGTTCAGCCGCTGGCACCACATGTCGCAGATCCAGCCTGCCCCTGCTGCCCCTGGTCCACGCGCTTGCTTAAGAACGAGGCCACCCACGTCTAATTACATGCTTAAGTCATCTTCAGCAGCAATGGCAAGGCAGACAGAAGAAGTTGTGGTACGGGGGCGCTACGCCCCCAGCCCAACGGGGGACCTGCACCTGGGCAATCTGCGCACCGCCCTGCTGGCCTGGCTCTTCGCTCGCCGCGAACAGGGACAATTTGTGCTACGCGTCGAGGATCTCGATCAGCCCCGTGTACGCGCGGGCGCCACACAAAGCATGCTGAACGATCTCCGCTGGCTCGGGCTGGATTGGGATGAGGGTCCTGGCGTGGGCGGCCCCTATGCGCCATACACCCAGAGCAAGCGCCTGGAGATCTACGAGACCTATCTGAAACGCCTTCAGGATGCAGACCTAGTCTATCCCTGCTATTGTAGCCGGGCCGAGATCATGCACGCGGCGAGCGCGCCTCAGCAGGGAGCAAAGGATGGACCACGCTATCCCGGCACCTGTCGCTATCTGACGACACGCGAACGTAGCCAGCGTGAGCGAATGCGCCGCCCCTCGCTTCGTCTGCGCGTGCCGGATGAGAGCCAGGTCGCCTTCACCGATCTTGTGAAGGGGCCAATGACGCAACATGTTCAGCAGGCAGTTGGCGACTTTATCATCCGGCGTTCGGATGGTATCTTCGCCTACCAGTTCGCCGTAGTTGTCGATGACGCCCTGATGCAGATCAACCAGGTCGTGCGTGGCGCGGACCTGCTCTCCTCGACTGCGCGTCAGATTCTGCTCTTTCAGCTCCTTGGCTTCCCCATCCCCACCTTTGCCCATGTTCCCTTGATTCTAGATGCCACAGGCAAACGCCTCTCCAAGCGAGATGGTAGCACGGGCCTGGCTCCCCTGCGCGCAGCGGGACAGACACCACAACACATCATCGGGCAGCTTGCGACAAGTTGTAGCCTCCTGCCGAATGGTACTCTTCTCACCCCTCACCAGCTCCTCGCGGTCTTCTCTCAGCATCGATATGGTATAATGCGCACAGAATAAACAAGTCACACAAAAATCACAGACATTTCATCATCCTGAGATTTTGCCATGAGAGGCGCGTAAACATAAACTTGCGCCTACCAATCAAGGCAAAATACAGGATGTGTGTTATCTGGCGTCTTCATCTGGTTAGCGCACTAGAAGGGTTCTCGTAGTTCGGATGATTTTGGCACAGGATCTTATTAATTATATCTGGTTAAAGAGTATGATACAGCCGGTATTTCGCATCATTATCCTCGTTGCCGCTACATTGATAGCGATCTTTCTAGGCTTGCAGTTCCGCCGTAGGCTCAGGGCGCGCTTGAAGAAAACGGTGCTCGACACCTGGATTATCGAGACGCTTGGAATACTCATCATTCTTCCGCCCGTGATTATTGTTCTGCTGATTGCGCCTATTATCTACGATTGGGGATTCAATCACTTTAAGGATTGGATAGATGGCATTGGTACCACTCTCAAAATTGACTCAGGCAATCTCCCTAACACACTCTGGCATCTCTTCTGGACCTTCTTCTGGACAATTCTGGTCATTGCCCTGGGCCTGGGCGCAGCGCGTACCGTTCGTGACCTCATTGTTCGCTCGCTGGGCGAGAATCGCATCGATATCAACATTCGCACGCTTATCGGGCGCATCTTCTATCTTGTCACGCTAATTATCGTGCTCTTTGTCCTGCTCTCAATCTGGAATATCCCCATCACGGCTCCCTTGACGATTCTGGGTGCCCTGACGGTTGCGATCACGGTCTCAATTCAGGATATCGTCAAAAATCTCTTCTCCGGCTTCTACCTCCTGGTTGAGCGCCCCTTCTACATTGGCAATATCATCACGACCAATAGCGTTGGCATCAACTACACTGGGCGCGTAGAGGATATTCAGTTGCGCGCGACGAAGGTTCGTCAGCTCTCCGGTGAGGAGATCATGATCCCCAATGCCTATCTCTTCAATAACGTGGTCGTCAATAGCTCATACTATGGTGAGCGTCGCGCCGCCATCACGATTACCTTGCCGCAAGACAAGTTTGTGAAGGACGAGACGGCCGCCATCATTCTCCGCGAGCTTAAAGAAATTCCGGCTGTGATTCCCAAACCCGAACCAGGCGTGCACTTTACGAGCTTTGCCGCGCAAAAAGTCACGCTGACCCTACGTTTCTGGATCAGCGTTGAGCAGACAGATACGATTACCGATGTGATGTTTGCGCTCTATCACGCGCTGCCTGATGCTGAGTTGACGGTAACCGAACTAGCTGGCAATATATAAGCAAGCAAACTCCTAATTCTGGTAGGTGGTGAGGTCTGACTGCCCGAGGCAGCCAGACCTCACCACCTACCAGAAAACTGAAAAAATAAGAGGAAGAGATACCGTTGGAAGAGCAGCAGAGATCACAGCACACGCAGTCGGTTGAGCATATTGGTATTATGGGAGGCACCTTTGATCCTATTCATAATGCCCACCTGGCGGTTGCAGAGGAGGTTCGCGTCGCGCTGAATCTCTCATATATTCTTTTTATTCCGACCGGGCAGCCCCCACATAAACGTACGCATCACCTCACTCCATCCCAGCATCGCCTCGCCATGGTCGAGCGCGCCATTGCCTCGAATCCTTTTTTTGCCTGCTCGCGCATCGAGGTGGATTGGTCTGGCCCATCTTACACCACTGATACCCTGAAACGCCTGCGCAAGCAGCTCGGTTCCCGGGCCTGCCTCTATTTTATTATTGGCTGGGATAGCCTGCTTGATCTACACAAATGGCATGATCCCGAGGGCATTCTTGCGCAGTTGACCGCGCTCGTAGCGGTGGGCCGCCCCGGCTATTCAGCGTCTGGGGCGCTTGGGAACCCCTTCGATCAGGATAATCTGGACAACACGGAGTATAATACAAAGCTAGAGGAGCGTTTGCCTGGTATCACACAACGTCTGCGTCTCGTGCAGGCTCCCATGCTGGAGATCTCTTCAACTGATCTACGCCAGCGTGTCGCCCAGGGACGTCCCATACGTTATCAAATGCCTGATGCTGTGACAGAATACATTCACGAACATCATCTCTACCAACAATAGAGAGTAGAGGACATACATATTATGGAGCCAGTACAGTTTGAGATCGGCGATCGCCTGCGCCTGCGTAAGAAGCATCCCTGCGGTGGTTTTGACTGGGAGGTCTATCGCCTGGGGGCGGACATCGGCTTGCGCTGCGAGACCTGCGGTCGCCACATTCTCCTTCCACGCTCCGAGGTTGAGCGTCGCATGAAACAGCGTTTACCCCGCCTACCCAAGCCAGAAGACGACTTTGATCCATATGAGCTCTAAATCTGCAATCGCCCTCTAACATCCTCACCCGCACCTCTTCACAGATCCGGGTGAGTTTTCCCTCGACGCCCACGAGCATATGCTCATAAAGGAGAACATCTGAATGGCAGTAGCCAAACCTGGAGGAGGCTTTCTCACCCTTCTCCGCAAGCCAGATTTTTTGCGCCTCTGGCTGGCCCAACTCATCTCACAAACAATTTTTAATGCCTCCAACTGTGCCATCATGCTCCTCATTGAAGCAATCACCCAATCGACGACACAGTTGGGGCTGGCCATTATCAGCTTCAGCCTGCCTGCGGTGCTCTTTGGCGCGCCCGCCGGGGTTCTTGTTGATCGGATGTCGAAGCGCAAGGTGCTCTGGAGCAGCAACTGTTTACGCGGCATCGTCAGCCTTATTTTCGTGCTCTCGCTACTCTTTAATCACAATGCCCTGCTACCCGTTTACGCGCTCTCATTTATTGTTTCTACGATTTGCCAGTTCTTCGCGCCCGCAGAGTCCGCTACCATTCCGATGCTCGTCAATAACGAGGAGTTGATGCCCGCGCTCTCCCTCTTCAATATTACAATCATGATTTCGCAGGCCCTGGGCTTTGTGGTCCTCACACCGCTCGCCTTGCTATTCCTGCCGACCTTTCATCTCTTTGGCCTGACGCTCGACCCTTTTGTGCAGATCTACGCGGCGACGGCGCTGCTCTATCTCGTCTGCTCCGGACTTATTCTCCTCATTCCAAACAAGAGCTTTGCCCCTCATATACAGGCACCCAAGGATAACGACCTGACCGCGCAAACCATTGGGGCGATGGGACATATCTGGCAAGAAATGGCTCAGGGATGGAACTTTGTGCGCACCAATAAGCCACTCTTCCTGGCGGTCGTACAGCTCTCCTTCGCGGGTGTGATTATCTTTGTCATCAGTGAAATCGCGACCCCAATGGTGAAAGATCTGCTGAGCCTTCCAGCCAATACGATGCCGATTGTCTTTGCGCCTGCCGGTATCGGCCTGATCGCCGGTTCGCTGCTGATGCCGCAACTGGTCAAACGCCTGGGACAATATCGCACCATCCACTTCGGTGCGCTGGGCCTGACACTTGCCACAGCGATCATTCCCCTGCTCACCCTGGTTGTGCGCCTGCTTGCGCCGCAAAGCTGGCGTGACAATCCCTGGTTGATGATCATGGTCGCCGTCTTGATGTTCGCGGCTGGCATCGCGCTGGACTTTATCAATATTCCCTCGCAGACCGCCATTCAGGAACTGACGCCTGATAAGCTCAAGGGACGCGTGCTCTCGCTGCAAATCGTGCTCTATAGCGCCTGCTCTATCCCGGTCCTACTCTTTCTAGGGGCCGCCTCCGACCTCTTTGGCATTGACCGGGTCCTCTACCTACTGGCTGGCTTTCACCTGGCCTTTGGCCTCTGGTGTATCTACTTTGAGCGCAAATATAAGCTCACGGATCGCCAACAGGCAGTGCCCGTGGTCACACCACTGGAACATGTGATCATACCCCAGGAACAGGAAGAGAGGGTGTAGTCGAACATATTTGTTGACGCTATACAGGTTCAGCATCTACAATACATAGCAGACTGATCCAGTCTAAACCACAGCCGCATCGATGAGGTCGTTGTTTAGCATAGCAACCAGGAGAGCGCATGGATACCCAGACGCAAATTATAGAACAAATCGCACCCTATCAGCCCTGGCTCACCCTGTGCGGTGTCCTGGTGCTTTTCCTACTTCTACGTGCCACGCGCAGGGCCTTGCGCCGGCGGGTAGACGAGATCGGGTACTGGCTGCTAGGCGAGCGTGGCCGGCTCATCTGGTTCTGGATCAATGCCCCTGGTGTAATGCTGCATGAACTCAGTCACGCGGCAGTCGTCCTGCTCTTCACACCCTTCGGCTTTCGCATCACCAGTATCACGCTCTTCCGTGTACAACCAACTACGGCACGCGACCGATATGGACGCGTCGTGCGGAGCGGGGGACGCCAATCGCTGCAACTGGGCGAGGTACAATACGTTCGTCCCCAGGGAAAGCTTATCAGCTATGTGGGGGATGGACTCAGCGGCATTGCGCCACTCTTTGGGGGCACCGCCATGTTCGCTTTCCTCTATTGGATCGCGACCGGCTATAATCTCTGGGACATTCCCCTCGACGCGCACCAGAACTGGCAGTTGCTCCGCCCAGACTGGCCATGGTGGACGCTCATCTTCGCGCCCTACCTGATCCTGACGGTCACCTCAGAACTCTGGCCCAGCCGCCAGGACTGGACGGGAGCGCGCTGGTTTATGGTCGGCCTCTGTACCTGTCTCTTGCTGGCTCTCGGTCTGCTCTGGTACACCAATCACCTGGCACGCGTGCTCTCTCTGAGCACATTTATGGCCTCACGCATCGATTTCGCCCTGGTCGTCCTGATCGTGCTCGACCTGCTCTTTCTGATCATCGCCGAGCTGACCGCGAGAGGGGTGCGCCACTGATGTCCACGGACAAAACCACGCCGCTTATTCTTATCACCGGCCATCCTTGTACAGGCAAGACAACGCTTGGGCAGCGCCTGGCGGCTGATCTGAAGCTTCCCTTTATCAATAAAGATGGTATCAAAGAGCAGCTTTTTGAGTCCCTTGGCTGGTCGGATCGCGAGGCCAGTCGTCGCCTGGCACCAACCACTTTCGCCCTGCTCTATCACTTCCTCACAGCCCAGCTACGCGCGGGACAGCCCTGTATCGCCGAGGCTAATTTCGACCCAGCCTTTGCCACAGAAGAATTTCGCACCCGCCAGCAAAACTTTCCTCTGCGCATCTTCCAGCTTCTCTGCTACGCTGATGGACAGATACTCTTTGAGCGCTTCCAACTGCGCTCTGAATCCAGAGAGCGGCATCCAGGGCATCAGGATCACCTGGCCTATAACGAGTGGCGCACCCGGAGCAATGGTCGCCTGGAACCGCTGCAACTCGACTGCACACTCTACGAGCTTGACACCAGTGACTTCGCCGCCATCGATTACAAGCACATCTTAAACACGATGCGTGACTTCCTGGTCACATCCTGACAAAAGCTACCAGTCAAATTTCTCGATGAGAAAGCTGCGGCTATAATGGAGTAGGATCGGGCTACCATGCGGGCAGACTGCCGGTACGGAGGCGCGTGCCAGCGATGTCAGAAGTGACTGTTGCTCACCCTGGCTAAGTTCGCGGCCCCGCCGCAGGGCCGAGCGACAGGACAGGCCAATCAAGAGGCTGTGCTCCCAATCCTCATTATCTTCGGCGGCGATCTGTACCAGGTCCTCGACCTGGCCTGCAAGCTGCTCATGCCCTTCTCCACCTGGAATCGAGCGTACAAGGAAACTGCGCCCACCGAAGCGCTCACACTCCAGGCCCAGACCTCGCAACATGGGGAGACGCTCTTCAAGCAGCTCCGCCTCGTGGCGCTTCAGCTCAACAATCACTGGCTCCAACAGGAGATACCCATTAACGGCCTCGCCCTCCTCGTCCTCTGCCGAATCGATGCCATGAGCGTAACGCTGGCGCAGGTGCTCATAAATCACGCGCTCATGCGCCCGGTGTTGATCAACGAGGTAGAGGCTGCCATCGGGAGCCTCAGCCAGAATCACCGCACGCTGCAACTGGGCCAGGGGGCGCAACTGAGCAATCGCCTCCGCCGAGGCAGGTGGCGCCGCCTCTGCCAGGTACTCCTCGGCGGTCTCGCTCATATGTAACCCTCTGCGACGTGCACCAGGCAGCCTGCGTTGGGTCACCAGAACCGGCCCGGGGAATTTGACCTCCTCCGGCAGGACAGGACTACGCTCCAGCACAGCCTGGACCGACTCCGTCAGGAGATCAAGCACCTCCCGCTCGCGGAGCAGGCGCACCTCGGTCTTGGCCGGGTGTACATTCACATCGACCTCGTTGGGGGCGACCTCGATAAAGAGTACAAGTAGAGGATGCTTTCCCTTGGCTAACAGGCCACGATAGCCCTTCTCCACGGCGTCATAGAGCGCCCGCGACTGCACCCAGCGCCCATTCACAAAAAGCATCACGTACTGGCGATTGTTCTGCGCCAGCACCCGATTTCCGATGTAGCCATGGATGCGATACTGCTCACCAGCGCCTCGCTCCACCTCGTAGAGCATCTCATTGAGCGGCAGGGAATAGATTTCAGTCAGCGCGGTTTTTAGCTCACCCGAGCCGCTTGTCTGTAAGGCGATATGCTCATCAAGCACCAGCGTAAAGCGCACCCCTGGATAGCCCAGGGCGTAACGTCGTATATAGTGGAGGATATGCCCATTCTCGGTACGAGCTCCACGGATAAATTTCAGACGCGCGGGCACGTTAAAGAAGAGATCTCGCACCGTCACTGTGGTACCAGGGACTCTGGCCTTACGCCCACGCTCAACCACCTCGCCCCCACGCAGGGTCACGAACTGGGCAGGACGTTCTTCGCTTGCATCTCCGGTCTCGCTGGCGCGGCTCTCAAGGGTCATCTCGGCAATGGTGGCAATGCTCGCCAGGGCCTCACCACGAAAGCCAAGTGTTCCCAAACGTTCCAGATCCTCAATGGTCGAGAGCTTGCTGGTACTATGCCGCAAACAGGCCCGCTCCAACTCGTCCTCAGGAATGCCAATGCCATCGTCGCTGACACGCATAAGACGCAACCCGCCGCCACGTACCTCAATCCGTATCGCACGGGCCTGGGCGTCTAAAGCGTTCTCAACCAGTTCTTTGATAACAGATATCGGGCGCTCAATGACCTCGCCCGCCGCTATGCGCTCGGCGACCTCGTCGGGTAAGACCACGATTGGTCTGCGGGCTGGACGCTGCTCCAGCTTGTTTTCTGCTCGCTCGTACAACTGACTCATGCTCGCCTTCCAGTGCGTTTCTTCTGACAGTTCTGCAACAATGACAATAAGTTCAGGGCATCCAGGGGCGTAATGGCATACAGATTGATGAGCTCTAGATCATCCGCGCTCCCCTCGCCAGCCTCCAGGCGCTGCGCGATCTGTCGAGCCTCCTCACTCTGCCAATGATAGCTCGCCTGCGACTCCTCGACTCGCCCATTGCTCTCCACATCCATATGCTCCTCGCGCTCCGGGAGAAGGATTAAACGGCTATCGCTGGCCTGCTGCCCCTCCTCTAGCTGGTATAAAATCTCTTCGGCGCGCTCCACAATACTCATGGGCATCCCCGCCAGGCGCGCGACATGTACGCCGTAGCTCTTGCCCGCGCTCCCCTCGACGACTTTGTGCAGAAACACAATGCTAGCATGCTCATCCTCATCACTGATCGCCATAGCATGGACACAGAGATGAGGTAGCTCTTCCGCGAGAGCCGCCAATTCATGATAATGGGTCGCAAACAGCGTGCGCGCTTTTAAGCGGCTATGCAGGTGCTCCACCACGGCGCGGGCGATGGCCAGCCCATCATAGGTACTGGTCCCACGTCCGATCTCGTCGAGGATGAGCAGACTATGGGGCGTAGCATGATGCAGGATGGTTCCCGTCTCCTCCATCTCAACCATAAATGTGCTCTTGCCGGCCGCGATATCATCCTCGGCCCCAACACGCGTGAAGATCCGGTCGACAACCCCTATCCGCGCCTGCCTGGCTGGCACAAAACTACCAATTTGCGCCATGAGCGTAATCAGTGCTACCTGGCGCAAGTAGGTCGACTTGCCTGCCATGTTGGGGCCCGTCAGCAACATAATACGCCTCCCCTCGTCGGCCTCCATCTGTGTATCATTGGGAATGAAGGCGTCGCCATCCAGGGCATATTCAACGACCGGGTGCCGTCCATCGCGAATATCAATGCCATGTCCCTGCTCCAACTGGGGACGCGTATAGCCCTGGTGAACCGCGACCACGGCGAAGCTCAACAGGACATCAACCTGGGCCACGAGCCTGGCTGTGTGCGCTAGCTGCGCATAGTAGACGCTAATCTGCCGCAGGACCTCCCCGTAGAGCCCCTTCTCCATCTCTTCGATGCGCTCGACAGCGCTCAGGATACGCGCCTCATGCTCTTTCAGCTCAGGCGTGATAAAGCGCTCGGCGTTGACTAGCGTTTGCTTGCGCATATAGTCGCCAGGCACCAGTTTCAGGTTGGCATTGCTTACTTCGATATAGTAGCCAAAGACCTTGTTAAAGCCAACTTTTAGAGATTTGATGCTTGTTCGTTCGCGCTCACGCCCCTCCAGAGAGACCATCCAGCGGCGTGAGTCGCGAATAGAGGCAAAGAGTTCATCCAGTTCTGGATCATAACCCTGGCGAATCAAGCGCCCATCATCGCCATGCTCATCCTCCTCGCCCGAGCGCATCAAGGCTCGGTCCACCAGGTCGATGACCTCCTGACAATCCTGCATCTCCTCGGCCAGTTCGCGCAGGAGTAGCGCCTCGCAGCCACGCAAGAGTTCACGCAACTCGGGGACATGCTCAAGATTGTCGCGTAAGCCCAGAACCTCGTTGCGCACGGCGGTCCCCTGGCGAATACGCCCGGCGATACGCTCCATATCGCTAAAGACCTGCAAACTTATGGTAAAGCGGCTACGTAATGCTGGACTCTCAAAGAGCTCCTCGACGCTTCCCAGCCGCGCATCCAGTTCATTGAGGTCGAGCAGGGGCTGCGTAATGGTCTTGCGCATCTCACGCGCACCCATCGGGGTAATGGTACGGTCGAGCACGCCCAGTAGGCTTCCCTGCACACTGCCACTGCGCGTGCCCTGAAGGAGTTCCAGGTTGCGCTGGGTATGGGCATCCAGCACCATATAGCTGCTAGTGCGATAGGATTTTAGGCCCGTCAGGAGGGCGAGCAGGCCATTGTTCATCTTTTCCAGGTAGGCGACTATCGCGCCCGCGGCGGCCACAGCCTGGGGAATATGCGCGCATCCATATGCTTCCAGTGATTGCACGCCAAACAGCTTACAGAGTCGATCCTGCGCCATCTCGGAATTGAAGAAGTGTCCAGGGCAGGAGGTTACCGTCACCGTCTGCGTAGGAAAGTGATACGCCTCACGGTTACTCCCTTCAGCAAGCAAACATTCAACCGGGTTGAGGCGCTGAAGCTCGGCATCCAGCGCGACTGGCAGCTCCTCGGAGCGAAACCAAGTCACGAGAAACTCGCCGGTACTGACATCCACAGCCGCCAGTGCGGTCTGCACACGTCCCATAGCGATAGCCACCAGGTAGTTATTCTGGCGTGCTGGCAGGAGATTTGGCTCTGAGAGCGTACCCGCCGTTAAAATTCGTGTCACGGCCCGGTCTACCACACCCCTACCCACCTCTCCCACCTGCTCGCAGACAGCGACTTTATAGCCCGCGGTAATCAGCTTGCCAATATAGTTATTTAAGGCATGTAGAGGGATACCAGCCAGGGGTATCGCTTCATTGCCATACATGCGACTGGTGAGCACGATCTGTAGCTCACGCGCGGCGATCCGTGCGTCCTCATCGAAGGTTTCAAAAAAGTCCCCCACCTGGTACATGAGAAGGGTGTCAGGATATTGGCTCTTGATGCGTAAATATTGTTTGCGTGCGGGCGTCGTCATCAGCGATGTCCCCTCTACTCCATCAATTCCTGAATGTTAATCTTGAACATCCGTACATTACTCTATTCTCATTTCATTGTCAAAAGCAGGATATCATCGCGCTCTCCGATATCCACTCTTCCTACTCCTTTAAATAATTCACGAAATGTATAGAAATATCTGGTAAAAAACAGCGCAATGTGCTATTCTCTACATCCAGGCTACTGCCAACCAGCGCTGGCGCTCGCACGTACATAAGACGAAGAACGCAATATAGAAGGAGACTCCCATGCCCGCAACTGATATACAGGCTCCCATTACCGAGGTAACTGTTTATAATGACCGCGCCCTCGTCACACGCGCAGGCACCATTCACCTGGCCCAAGGCGAACATGATGTGCGCATCAATGATCTGCCGCCCTTTCTTCGTGAATCACTCCGAGCCTCCGGCCAGGGTCCGCAGGGCATGCGCATTCTTAATGTTGATATTACCACCGCCTATCATAGCTTTACGACACGCGATGATCTACTGAAGCTAGAGGTAGAAATCGAGCACCTGGAGCAGCAAGCCAAGCTGCTGAAAGCACGCCAGGAGGCGTTACAGGATCGACGCAAGTGGCTTCGTTCCCTTGGCGAGCAGGCAACCGATTTTGCGCGTGGCCTGGCCCGTGGTCAGATGAAGCCCCAGGACTGTGCCGACTTCTTTCGCTTCGCCGCGCAACAGGCCCAGCAGGATGCTGAAGAGTCCCTGGAGCTGGATGTACAGGTTCAACGCCTTCAGAAAGAGATTCATGCGCGCCGCCGCGAGTATACACAGAAGCAAAATACGGGCACAACTGACCGCCTGGCAGCTGTGGTCGCGCTTGAGATGCCGCAAGAAGGCGACATAACGCTAGAAATCTCCTACATGATTATGGGGGCCTCGTGGCAGCCACAGTACGATGTTCGTGTCCAACTCAACGAGGACGGCAATCGTGGCGAGGTTGAACTAACTTATCTGGGTGTGGTCACACAACGCACCGATGAAGATTGGAGCAATGTTCAGCTCTCACTCTCTACCGCCCGCCCCAGCCTGGCCTCGGTCTTGCCTGAGCTCAAACCCTGGTATATCAACACCTTCACTCCTGCCCCGGTCTATGCGCGCACCCTAAAAAGCCAGGCCATGCCAGCCGCAGGAATGAGTGCGCACATGGAGGATATGGATATGCCACCACCGGCAGCCGCCGCAGCACCAGCGGCAGCCATGCCCCAGCCCGCACAAATGGCTACGGCATCCGTGGAGAATACAGGCACCGCTTATGTCTTCCGCGTCGCGCGTTCCGTCGATATTCCCTCGAATGGCTCGCCGCATAAAACAACTATCGCGCTTGATCGCCTTCCTTGCACCTTTGACTATGTCTCGGCTCCCTCTCTGGAGGAGAACGTGCATCTGCGCGCCACCATTACCAATACCACTGAGCGCGTCATTCTACCCGGTACAACTCATATCTTCCTGAAAGGCGAATATGTTGGTACCTCCCAGGTCAAACAAACCGCTCACTCCGAGCGCTTCAAAATCTTTCTCGGAATCGACGACAGCATCAAGGTTGAGCGCAAGCTGACGGAGCGCGCCGTCGATAAGGGGGTTCTGCTACAAAATGACCTGCGCCGCCTGACCTATGGCTATCGTATCACCATTTCCAACTTCACGTCCTTCCCACGCCAGATCGTGTTGCGTGATCACCTGCCTGTTCCTCAACATGAACGCGTCAAAATTAAGACACTTCATGTGCAACCAGCGCCAACCGAGCAGACCAAGCTCTCGCTGTATACCTGGCAGTTCACGCTCCCTCCAAGTGGCGAGTACAAAGTAGAGTATCGCTTCCTGGTGGAACACCCACGCGACTACACCCTTATCGGCCTGCCTCCCATCGACGAGCCAGTTTAGCTACTCAGGAAAAAAAGGTGTGATGGATCCTGGCAGCTGCAGCTGCCAGGATCCATCACACCTTTTTTTCCTTTATGCTGAGACGGCACGAATGAAGTCTGCCATGACATCATAGGCGGTCGCGTCGGGTCCCGCAGTCTCATCTTCGGGCAGATGAAGCGTGACTGTCAGACCTCCTGGTACGATATCCATCTCCATGTGGGCTAGCATGGAGGCCGGGCTAACCGCCGCCAGGGGATCGCCTGCCTCTACCTGCTCTGTTTGGACGCGTGCCACGACGTCTTGCCCCACGCGTTCAAGCGTCGCTACCTGCTTGTAGGGCGTGCCTGCGGCACGTGCACGCTGCAACTCGGCGGGCTGGAGTTCGCGGATGCCCTCACGCTGGACCTCTTCGAGCTTGAGCGGAACGTCCATCAAGACATTAGCAATAGCACAGAGCTTGACCGTCGCATCCCAGCCGTCTACATCCAGACTGGGGTCGGTCTCAGCGATACCCAATTCCTGCGCTCGTTTGACTGCCTCGGCAAAATTTTTGCCCTGCTCCATCTCGTTAATAATGACATTTGAGGTGGCGTTAAGCAGGCCGCGAAAACGCATGAGTTTGGTCGCTGGAAGCGAGTTTTGATAGAGGGAGAAGATGGGTGCGCCTGCCATGACTGTGGCTTCAAAGAGGAAACGTTTCCCTTTGCGCTGCGCCAGTTCCTCCAGTTCCACATAGGCATGGACCACTGGTCCCTTATTCGCGGTTACGACATGGGCCCCCAGTTCCAGAGCTGTGCGCATGTAGTCAATCGCGGGCTGGCCCGTCTGAGGATTCGTCGAGGTAAGCTCAAAGAGCACATCCGCCTGAGCAGCCTGGAGCCACTCCTGCACATCACGCGGCTCTGTCTGCGTAGGTGGCACATTCCCGGCCAGGAGGGCCTCAAGGTCGATCCCCTGAGGATCAGCGATCCAGCCCATACGACGGGTCGCCACACCGGTTACACGCCACTCGATACCATATTCATTCCGCAGATCTTCGCGCTTGGCTAATAGGTGCCGCGCTAAAGCTCGACCGACGTTGCCAAAGCCTAAAATACAGAGATTATAGGTCTTGATCTCTGTTTTTCGCTCTTTTGTATGCATATCGCTAACGTACCTCCTCGTACCATTCCTAAAATCAGGTGGGAATAGACATCGTTATGTGTGAAGCCTGAAACATAGACTTCCCCACCCTTTGCCTCTGACAACCCCTCACCGCAAGATCAATAGGAACTTTCGTCAGTCACTATATTAATCGTAAAGAATTTTGTCTATAATCTCAAAATTTTCCATGTTTTAGTACTCCTGGCAGCCCTCCAGGCCAAATTTTGGAATGTATTTGTTAATCATTAAGCCACATTCTATTCTCTGACAGCTACCACTATTCTCCTCTTCATGCCTACTCGCATGGAACGGTCCTGAATGGTAAGATAAGAAAGCACTACGTCTATTTCTAGTACTCTGTTCAATTTCGTTTGAAAGAATTCATACCGCCTGCGGCGGTAGGGGAAAGGGACGCAGAGAGGCTGGCGCCCCTCTGCACTCCCCACTTTTCCTTTTCAGCAGAAGGAAGCTGTGATATGCCTTTCGTTTTCGATGTACAACGCGCCAGGGAGGAGACGCCAGGCTGTGCTAATGTGCTGCACTTCAATAATGCTGGCGCCTCTCTTCTCCCCGAGCCAGTTCTCTCAGCCACGCTGGATCACCTGCGCCTCGAAGCTCAGATTGGGGGCTACGAGGCCGCCGATCACGCCCAGGAGCAATCAGAACATACCTATGATGCCATTGCGACCCTGCTTCACTGTTCGCGCGACGAGGTGGCGCTCATAGAGAATGCAACCCGCGCCTGGGATATGGCCTTCTATGGCATGCGCTTCCAGGCCGGGGATCGTATTCTGACCTCCATCGCGGAATATGCGAGCAACTATATCGCCTATTTACAGGTGGCACGTAAGACAGGAGCCGTGGTAGAGCCTATCCCTAATGACAAATATGGGCAGGTCGATATAGAGGCGCTTCAGTCTATGCTCGATGAGCGCGTCAAACTTATCTCGGTGACGCATGTCCCCACCAATGGCGGCCTTGTCAATCCAGTACAGGCTATTGGCAAGCTAGCACGCCAACATCACATTCCTTTTCTCGTCGATGCCTGCCAGTCCGTCGGGCAGATGCCTATCGATGTCGAGCAAATTGGCTGTGATATGCTCTCGGCCACGGGACGCAAGTATCTACGTGGGCCGCGTGGAACTGGTTTTCTCTATGTACGGCGCGCCTTCCTGGAACAGCTAGAGCCGCCCATGCTTGACCTGCACGCCGCCACCTGGACGACGCAGGATAGCTATGAGATGCGCCCGGACGCGCGGCGTTTCGAGAACTGGGAGGGGAATGTCGCGGGTCGTATCGGTCTGGGGGTCGCCGTTGACTATGCGCTCAACTGGGGTCTAGAGAACATCTGGCGCCGCCTCAAGGCCCTGGCATACCAGCTCCGCACCCAACTTAGCCCGATACCCGGCGTCGTTGTGCATGATCGGGGCGTCAACCAGTGTGGCATCGTGACCTTTACGATTGAGGGGATCACCCCTGAAGAGATCAAGCGCCAGCTAGCCGCGGAGAAGATCAACGTCTCTATCTCCGATTATAACTCAACGCTCCTGGATATGGAGAGCCGCCACCTGAACACGATGGTCCGCGCCTCCCTGCACTATTATAACACTGAAGAAGAGATCGAGCGCTTCTGTAAGCATATTGATCGCATGGCTGAAACCGCGTTTTAGAGGATAGGCAAGGATAAGCAATGAGAGTGTTATAGCGGAAATGTCTAAGATATCTCCACTATAACACTCCCGTTGCTTATAAAGCATGTTATATACTTATATTGGCTGCTTTGCACTCTAATGATAGCGCGTTCTACATATTGCCAGCAGGAGTATGCTATGTAGTAATACATAGACCCGTCCCGTATCATGAAGACCTTTCCACAATTGCAGAGGAATACGACCATGCACGGCATCGTTTCTTTACTTGATGAGACGTATTACCGGGTCATTGAGGAACTCTGGGCCGAGCTACGAGGAGAGTTCGGCGTTCAAGGCGTCTATGTGACGCCCTATCCCCATTTCTCGTATCATATTGCCCAGGACTACCAGCTGCCCGCTCTTAAAGCGTTCCTGCATGATTTTGCCGCGCAGTATTCTTGTTTCTACGTGCGTACCACTGGACTGGCTCTCTTTACTGGGGAGCGCCCCGTGCTCTATATCCCCCTCGTGCGCAATCACAGCTTGAGTAAGTTCCACTGCGCCCTCTGGCGCGCCTTGCAACTTTCAGGAATTGTTAGTGGAGGATCAGAACTCTATCACCCCAATCAGTGGCTCCCGCATATTACGATTGGCTTTGGCGATATCGATGCCCGCAAACTCTCCCAAATCGTTCCCTATCTCAGTTCACGCGACTTTGCCTGGGATCTCCATGTTAACAACCTGGCCTTGATTTATGACGCTGGGACAGAGCAGACTCTCTGCCATCAAGAAGAATTAAAGGGCTGTGTGGAGTAGTAGCTACTACTCCACACAGCCCTACATGACACTTTGTGCTATACATGCTAACTGATACGCGAGTGCATCATGAAGCGCATAAATGGCGCCTGGGAGTCGAGTTCTGTTAGCTCCACGTCGCGCATCGTCTGTTCGATGAGGAAACGCTGCACGGCCTCGATATCGCCTCCGCTCTCTTTATAGACGGCGATCTGCCGGTCTGCTCCGTTGCCCTGGGGTTCATCAAGGACCTGACGCAGGTAATCGATCTCGCGTCGACTCCCAAGCTCATCAACGACTTCGTCAACATAGTCAAGCAGTTCGCGAAGCGCGTCACGCATCGGCAACTTACGATGCCGCTGAAAATCGATAGCCTCGGCATCGAGACCATAACGCATGGCACGCCACTTGTTCTCCTCGATATAATCGCGGGGACTAGCTGGGGGTCCCTCGCCTCGCTCATTGAGGCGCGCAAGTTTAGCCACCAGCGCCTGGCAGAGCGCCGCAATCGCCAGCGTATCTTCTAAGGTCGCGGGCATATCACAAATGCGGAACTCCAGAGTATCGAAGAAGGCGTGTGGGCGGATATCCCACCAGATCTTCTTGCCATTATCAATACACTTCATATCTACCAGGTCCTGGACAAAGCGATCAAAATGCGCACGCGAGGGAATCACGTCAGGCAAGCCACCACGTGGGAAACGCTTCCAGACTACCGTACGATATGATTTTAAGCCTGTATAGCGTCCCTGCCAGAAGGGAGAATTGGCGGAGAAGGCCAGGATGTGCGGCAACCAGGTACGTACCTGGTTCATGATGCGAATCGCCATCTCTTTATCTGGCATGCCAACATGCACATGCAGGCCAAAAATCAGAATGGCGCGCCCGACATCCTGGTACTCTTCCTCAAGCTCTTTATAACGCTCTTTCTCGGTTCGCCGCTCTTCACGCCAGGCCGCGCTGGGATGGGTACCGGCACTTACAAGCGAGAGGCCATCGCCCTTGGTTAGCCGGTAAAGCAGTGCTCGCGCCGTATAGAGCTCTTTTCGCGCCGCCTCCAGGTTGGGAAGCACACTTGAAATAAACTCTATGGTAGATTGCAGCATTTCAGGCTTAATCTGCTCCTGAAAATACGGCGCTCCCTTTTCCAGCACAAACGGCGCGCTTGAGCTGAGCGCTCCATTCTCCTGGCGTACAAGCTGGTATTCTTCCTCTATCCCAAGCGAAAACGGCACCGCTTTTTCTGACTCACTCATCCATTCATTCTCCTACACGAGGAGAGAGAGCCCATCACCACAATGCTGATTCCTTTTCCAGAAAAAACAACGCATCGGTGCAGCTCTACCTCTTTCTTCATAAACGTGTTCTTTCTCCACATATCACCACCTCATGAGAGAGACACGTTTCTCAGCTGTAAACAGCGTCAATTTTAATGTAACAGGTACTCCTAGCCGAACCAATGCGTTTTTATAGGTAGGTAGGGCTAGCCTTCAGTAGACTGAATGCCCTGCATCGTCTGTTCGCGCAAGAAACTCACTACACGGCGCAGGTCACCACTCTCTTCGTAGACGGCAATCTGCTGGTCGGCTCCCGTTCCACGCTTATCTTCGAGCAATGCGCGCAGATAGTTTATCTCCCTACGACTCCCCAACTCAGCAACGACCTCATCCACAAAATCAAGCAACTCCGCGAGAGCCGCCCGCATACTTATATCACGCCCCTGTGTAAAATCGAGCCACCTGGCATCCAGGCCGTAACGCATCGCTCGCCATTCATTCTCTTCTATGAGTCGGCTCGACAAGACTGGGACTTCGCGGCCACGCTCATTCAGCCAGGTCAATTTAGCCACTAGCGCCTGGCAGAGAGCCGCAATCGCCAGGGTGTCTTCTAAGGTCGCGGGCATATCGCAGATGCGGAACTCCAGCGTGGGGAAAAAGACATGGGGACGCATATCCCACCAGATTTTCTTGCCATTATCAATCGCGCCCATCGCGACCAGGCGCTGCACATAACGCTCATAATCGCTCCAGGAGGCGAAGGCATCTGGTATACCGGTGCGCGGGAAGCGTCGTCGCTGGACGGCGCGGTACGATTTGAGGCCTGTATAGCGCCTCTCCCAGAAGGGTGCGTTGGTGGATAAGGCTAGCAAATGTGGCAGCCAGGTGCGTGCTTGGCTGAATACTTTCATGCCTATCTCACGATCATGTGGGCTCTCGCCAATGCCCACATGTACATGCAAACCAAAGATCTGGTCCGAGAGCACCACATCCTGATATTCAGCGACAAGCTCATCATAGCGCTCGCCCTCGCTACGCTTCTGCACCTTCCAGGAGGAGCTAGGATGTGTACCGGCACTCATTAATGCTACGCCTTCTTGCGCCACCAGTTTCGCTAATCTCGCCCTTGAGACACTCAGCGCCTGACGCGCCACCTCAATCGTGGGAAATACATCTGAGGTAAGCTCTAACGTCGCCTGCAAGACCTCTGAGGTAATCTGCTCCCCAAACTGCTCATAGCCGCGCGCTAAAATCGCGGGCGCACATGATCGTAGCTCTCCCGTATGCGTGTCTACTAGCTGAAACTCTTCTTCTACACCTAGCGTAAAACATGCAGCCTCTCTGGTTTTCATGCATCCTGCTCTTTCCGCGAAGGGGAGCCGAAGCCGCCTGGCACCTCTCAGGAGTATGGGTTACGTCTTGATCCGCCACTGGATCCTGCATTGCATGACTGTGCACTGCACAAGCGTAAAACCTATCAATGTGCCCTGCCTCTCCAACCACCCTCCGCCTGACATGACAGATCCGTGTCGCTCTTTTCCTCTTTACGAAACACGCGCTACTCAGCCAGAAAACGTACTCACATTTATTCTACACTAAAACCTTTCCTTTTTCGTTACTCAGCATCAGCTGAGCATGGTATAATGGAGGGCAAAATGATGTTTCCCACCTGCATGATTGCCTGCTACAATGATGTATCAGCTCTTCATTAAAAATAATTTGTGACCTACCTAACCTATCTCTTTGAAAGCAGGTTTTGCCCATGAGTCAATTTCTCTCTGCCCTGGCACGTCGTCCGCTTATCTTTGACGGCGCCATGGGTTCAAATATCCAGCGCTATCAGCTGACAGCCGAGGATTATGGTGGTCAGCAGACAGAGGGCTGCAATGAATATCTGGTCCTGACCAAACCCCAGGTCATTGAAGAGATTCACACTGGCTTCTTTGAAGCTGGCTGCGATGTCATCGAGACCGATTCGTTTACCGCCAGCCGACTCAAGCTCGATGAGTACCAGATTGGGCATCTTACCTACGAGGTCAATTTTGAAGCTGCACGTCTCGCTCGTCGCCTGGCTGATCGCTATAGCACCGCCAGCCAGCCACGTTTTGTGGCTGGTTCCATAGGGCCTACCGGTATGCTCCCCTCCTCAGACGACCCCATGCTCAGCAATATTACCTATCAGCAACTGGCCGCGATCTTTCACGAGCAGGCCATTCCCCTGCTCAAGGGTGGCGTCGATGTGTTACTCATCGAGACCAGCCAGGATATCCTCGAAGTACGGGCCGCGATTACGGGGCTGCGCCGCGCCATGCAAGAGGTAGGTCGCCGCGTACCCATCCAGGCCCAGGTCTCGCTTGATACCAGTGGGCGTATGCTGCTGGGAACCGATATCGCCGCCGTGACCACGACTCTCACCGCCATGCGCGTGGATATCATTGGCCTCAACTGTTCCACCGGTCCAGAGCATATGCGCGAACCGGTGCGCTATCTCTCCGAGAACTGTCGTCTGCCAATCTCGACTATCCCTAACGCGGGCATCCCGCTCAACGTCAATGGGCAGGCCGTCTATCCCCTGGAGCCAGAACCTATGGCCCAGGCGATGCGCGAGTTTATCGAGGAGTTTGGCGTCAACATCGTCGGCGGCTGTTGTGGCAGCAGTCATGAACACCTGCAAGCCATCGTACGCGCTTGCCGACCAGTGACACGCAAGCCACGCCCCCAGGCCGATCAGAATATCGAGCACAAAGACTTCAAACAGATTATGCCCCCGCTCGTCTCCAGCGCCATCCGCTCCGTTGAGATGCAGCAGGACCCCGCTCCGCTACTGATCGGCGAACGCGTCAATGCCCAGGGCAGCA
Source organism: Ktedonobacter sp. SOSP1-52 (assembly GCF_016587395.1). Lineage (NCBI taxonomy): Bacteria > Bacillati > Chloroflexota > Ktedonobacteria > Ktedonobacterales > Ktedonobacteraceae > Ktedonobacter > Ktedonobacter sp. SOSP1-52. The sequence continues at coordinate 702,767 of NZ_BNJH01000003.1, read as the reverse complement.
AGAAGGCCAAGCAAGCTTTGCTCAAGGACGACTATGACACGCTGCTAGGGATTGGTCGCGAGCAGGTCGAGGGGGGCGCGCACGTTCTCGACGTCCAGGTGGCAGTGACGGAGCGCACCGATGAGCCTGAGCAGATGCACAAAACTGTCAAGAAGCTCTCAATGGGTATCGAAGCTCCCCTGGTCATCGACTCAACCGAGGCCGATGTCATCCAGGCCGCGCTTGAGATCTATCCCGGGCGCGCCATCATCAACTCTATCAATATGGAGAATGGGCGCCAGCGCATCGAGAAAGTGGTCCCCCTCGCGCTTGAGCACGGGTCCGCGCTCGTAGCGTTGACCATCGATGAAGAGGGCATGGCCAAAAGCATTGAGCGCAAGATCGAGATCGCGCACAAGATCTATGACATCTGCGTTAACGAGTATGACCTCTCACCCAATGCTCTGATCTTTGATCCCCTGACCTTTACGATTACGACAGGCCAGGAAGAACTTCAGACTGCGGGCATCGACACCCTGGAGGGCATTCGCCGTATCAAATCCGAACTGCCCGGCGTCATGACCGTGCTAGGCGTAAGTAACGTCTCCTTTGGCCTCAAGCCTCATGCACGCGCCGTGCTCAATAGCGTCTTCCTCTATCACGCGATTAAGGCGGGCCTGGATATGGCTATCGTCAATCCGACCCATATCAAGCCATACGCCGAGATCGACACGGAGCAACGCCAACTCGCCGAGGACCTGATCTTCAATCGCACTGAAGCCCTGCCACACTTTATTGAATACTTTGAGTCGCACGGCCCACAGAAGAACGAGGGCGAGACCAAGGTCGATCCGACCGAGGGTATGAACACTGCCGAACGTATTCACTGGCAGATCCTGCACCGGCGTAAAGAAGGTATCGAGCCGCTTATCGACGCAATCATTCAGGAACGCACCGAGGCCAGTGATACTCCAACCAGCGAGGCGGCCGTAGAAGTGCTGAATACGGTGCTCCTACCCGCAATGAAGGATGTTGGCGACCGCTTCGGCGCGGGCGAGTTGATTCTTCCCTTCGTGCTTCAGTCAGCCGAGGTTATGAAAAAGTCTGTGGCACACCTGGAGAACTACCTGGAGAAAAAGGAAGGCTATACCAAGGGTAAGGTCGTGCTGGCAACCGTCTTTGGCGATGTACACGATATCGGCAAGAACCTGGTCAATACGATTCTGACCAACAACGGTTACACGGTATACGACCTGGGCAAGCAGGTCCCGCTCAATACGATTATCGATAAGGCCATCGAGGTCAACGCCGACGCCATCGGTCTCTCGGCGCTCCTGGTCAGTACCTCCAAGCAGATGCCACTGTGCGTAAAAGAACTGCATAAGCGCGGTCATAGCTTCCCCGTCATCATTGGCGGGGCCGCCATCAACCGCTCATTTGGGCGGCGTATCCTCTTCGTCGATGAGCAAAACGCGGAGGCGGCACCCCTGCCCTACGCACCCGGCGTCTTCTACGCCCGCGATGCCTTCGAGGGACTCGACATCATGGATCGCCTGACCAGCGTGCCAGAACAACGCTCCACCTTCGTGGAGAAAATCCAGCAGGAGGCCCTGAACGAACGCCAGCGTAAAGCTGGGGGCCAGGGAGAAACAGCCAACAGCCAGCCTCAAGTGGATACCAGGCCATCGACGAGCATTCAGCCAGCGCGCTCCCTGCCCACACCGCCCTTCTGGGGGCCACGCGTGCTTGATCGCATCGGATTAGAAGATGTCGCTGAATGTATGGACTTCAAGACACTCTACCGCCTGCACTGGGGCGGCAAGACGCATGGCGAGGAATTTGAGCGCCTCGTTGAGCAGGACTTCAAGCCACGCCTGGAGCGCATGCTCCAAGAGGCGCGCCGCCTGCGCTACCTGCAACCTCGCGTGGTCTACGGCTATTATCCCTGCCAATCCAGCGGCAATGATCTGATCGTCTATGAGCCTGGCGAGGTTGAGAGTGGCAAGCCTCTCTCGCAGTGGCGGGAGCTCACGCGCTTTAGCTTCCCACGCCAGCGCGAGCGCGAGCGCCTCTGCCTGGCCGACTACTTCGCCTCAGTAGAGAGTGGCAAGGTTGACGTTGTACCACTCCAGGTCGTGACCATGGGCCGCGCCGCCTCTGAGTATATCGATCAGCTGCAGCAGGCAGGCAACTATTCGGAGGGCTACTTCGTGCATGGTCTCGCCGTCGAGATGGCGGAGGGCCTGGCCGAGTACACCAATCGCCTGGTGCGCCATGAACTGGGACTGGAAGAGGATCGGGGCCGACGCTACAGCTGGGGCTATCCCGCCATCCCCGACCTGGTAGATCATGAGAAGCTCTTCAAAGTGCTACCCGTCACTGAGAGCATCGGCATCAACCTTACAGAGGCCCATCAGCTCGTACCCGAGCAGTCGACCGCGGCGATCATCGTACATCACCAGCAGTCGTCCTACTTCTCGGTACGCGCCAACGAGGCCGCGCTGGTCTAACCCACAGAAATCCCCTCAAAACAAGTTGATAGGGTGTAGTGTCACAAAATTTTGTGAACTACACCCTATTTTTTTATGCTCGATTAGCATACAATATGAGCGGCCTACATCAAGTGCATTAAAATTGACCATTTATATTTGCAATTTAGAAACGAGGTTTATTCTATGCGTCGCTCGCAGTTCTCGCTTCTCCTTATCCTATCTGGACTCATTCTGGCTATAGGTGGCCTGATTTATGGCACACGTTCTCACGACCTGGGCTATCAGTCCAGCGAACAAGGAACACTTCAGCACGCTATTTATCAGAGCGATCCCACTACTCCCAACAGTAGCAGCTCAGGCACTGAATACCTTCAGTTAAGCAATGACCCCAAAATTTATGTCGTGAATGTGGCCGATATCGCTAATGCCAATAAGCTCAACGCGCTCTCTGCACACTACTATACCTTTCGTTACGATTCCGATACAGCCCAACCTATCAACGTCACCGGAAAGGATACGGCAACCTACTCTTCCAATTACACGCTCATTGGGACTGGTTACAAGGTGGTAGAAATCATCGGCTATGATAGCAGCAATCAGCCAGTGAATATCCTGACCAATACTTTCCTGCAAAAACCACGGGGACGTTATGAAAACGACTGGTTCCTTGGTAGTGGCCTGGCCATGCTTGGCATCATCTTGCTACTCACTAGCCTCTTCACTCGGCGCGGCACACAGACCCCTGACGCGCCATTACGCATCGTCGTTCAGCCTGGACAGGTACCTCCCACTCCTGGCCAGACACCACACCCTGATCCGTATAACCAGTATCAGGCACAAACCACCTATCCCGTCGCCTCTAATCAATCCGTCCAGCCCGGAGCCCCAACATCCATGAGCACCTATACCTCCTATCCTTCTGGCCAACATCCACCCCAATGAACACATTATATGGAAACGCGTGCTTGAGCAGTGTCGGACAACAGCGCCGTATGCTTCCCCGGCACGCGTGCAAAAAACTCGCCTATCACCTATAATTTATGGTTGAAAAAACTATCCGCCTGTATTTATCTTGCAGAAAGAGAAGAGGCCAATTACTCATGCCCTGGCTATTTATCCTGATTATTGTCGTCGTCTTACTCATCGTTATCGCCATCCTCGTCCTCTCTGGGCTCTCGTATATCGAGCGCCAGGAGATGTACTGGCTCTCACAGAACGGCACCCTTGTTCAGGCACACATACACGCCCTTTACCCCCTACAACCCACCGCACCGCAGAGAGCACAAAATGAGGCGGAGGAGTTGAGCAGTGCACCCGAATCACCGGATGTTCCAGAGACGCTCGCTAGCGATGCTCCACCTGCTCCCAGCATGCGCCAGATCATCGTCGCGGAGTGGACCGATCCTCTGACCGAGAAGACCTATGTCTTCCGCAGCCATCCTCTCGACCAGCCCCCCGCGCCCTACCAGGAGAATGACTTCATCTCTGTGCGCATCGACCCGGTTCGACCACAGCGCTATACCTTCGAAGCTGAGTTGAACACATACCTGCAAAAACACTCATTTCGCCCCGGGGATTAGCATAGATAGAGAGACCCATCTACATGTCTCTCAGGCTGCCGCTCTCCTCGCGACAAGAAAGGATGTTGATCAGCGTATGGAACATACATTTCGCCTTGGTTATCAGTCCCTCAATGAAGAGACCGTTCTCGATCAGCTTCCGGTTCGGGGACGCCTCCCCTCTTGGCTCCGCGGTACCCTCTTGCGCAACGGGCCAGCGAAATTCGAGGTGGGGGAAGATCAATTCCGCCACTGGTTCGACGGCTTCGCTATGCTGCATCGCTTCTCGTTTCAGGATGGGAAGGTCTCCTACGCAAATAAGTTCTTGCAAAGCGATGTCTATAAGACATCCATAGAGGAGGGGCGCATCACCTTTAGTATGTTTGCCACCGATCCCTGCAAATCAATCTTTAAAGGCTCAATGACCGCCTCCGTCAATGCCAATGTCAGCATCAACAAGATCGCGGGCGAGTTTGCTGCCCTGACCGAGACGCCGCTCCCCATCGCCTTCAACCCCGAAACACTTGATACGCTGGGCGTCATCTACTTTGAAGATGATCTCAAGGGCCATCATGGCTGCGCTCACCCTCACTACGACTTCACGCAGCAAGCCACCATTAGCTATATGACCGAATTCTTTATGCCCAGCCAGTTCCGTGTCTTTGGCTTGCCCAGGGGTTCGAAGAGGCGCTACGAGATCGGCTCCTATCCCGTTATGGAACCGGCCTATATTCATAGCTTTGGCATGACCGAGAATTACGTGGTTATTGCGGAATTTCCCTATCGCGTCAATCCGCTGGAGGTGCTCAGCAGTGGTAAGCCCTTCATCGAGAACTATACGTGGCGACCCGAGGAGGGAACACAATTTATCGTGATGAGCAAGCGTGACGGCAGCATTGTGGGGCGCTATCATACTGAGGCATTCTTCACCTTCCATCATGTGAATGCCTTTGAGCAGGGTGATGAGGTGCTCGTCGATCTCTCAGCCTATCCCGATCCGGGTAATATCAACGCGCTCTACCTCGATCATCTGCGTAGCTTTGGGCTTGGCTCTGAAGTCGATAAGAATGGTAGTGGCGAGCTGCGCCGTTATCACCTTCCTCTACGCGGGGAGAGCGCCAGCTACGAGGTACTGACACCACACCCACTTGAGCTTCCTACGATCAACTATCGCCAGTACAATACCCATGACTACGGCGTGGCCTATGGAGTAAGCATCAATAAAGAGCAGCCAGATGTCTTTACCAATCGCCTGCTACGTGTCGACCTCAAAGAGCGCACAGCCCACATCTGGGAGGAGAGCGGTTGTTATCCTGGCGAACCTGTCTTTACACCTACTCCCGATGCGCGAGCCGAAGACGATGGAGTCATCCTCTCAGTCGTTCTCAACGCCCACAAGGGTAATTCATTCTTACTCGTCCTGGACGCGCATACCTTTGAAGAGATCGCACGCGCAGAGGTCCCTCATCATATCCCCTACGGCTTCCACGGCCAGTTCTATACCCACCTGGCCTGATCTCGCTCTCGCGCCTATAGCGCTCGCCCTGTTAAGGAGTGTGATAAGCCCTGGCAGCCTGCGGCTGCCAGGGCTTATCACACTCCTTAACAGGAAATGTACCTATGATCAGCCCTCCTCTTTTTGTGGCGCTTATACTGAAATAGCAAGAACCAGTAAAGTGACAAGGAAAGGAGCATTCCCCCATGCTGAACCTGCTCACCTACGCACGCCAGCGCATTAATCCTAAACTGGTAATTGGTATTGGCGTTGGCCTGGTTCCCATCTTACTATTCATTGTTGGACAAAATGCATTTGCTATCGCTATGCATACCTCTAGCCTGCTAAGTCCTAATACCACACTGGGCTTTTTTGGCCTGAGTCTGGAGTTCCTAACGATCCTTTCCTATGCTTTTCTCTATCTCGCAATGCTCCTTATGCTCATCTTTCCTCAGTTCCGCATGTATTGCTATGGCCTGGCCATCTCACTACTCCTCGTGCCAGCTCTCTCGCTCTACTACTTTGGCTCCATGGGGGCCTGGTGTGGAGCGCCCATCGCTGTTGTAGCCCTGGTCTTCATCGCACAGCTTATTCAGGGTCAGCGTCAGCGACAGGCCTCCAGCCTGAATGTGCTCTCCGACAACGAGGTTGATCCCCAGGCTTAACATAACCCCTCGCGCCTGCGGCGCTCGCCTTGGTAAGTAGGATAGTAGACCCTGGCAGCCTGCGACTGCCAGGGTCTACTATCCTACTTACCAGAACCTCAAAGATACGCTGTACACAAAATTCACTGGCAAATGACGGTTTATGTGCCTATCATTTATAATGAAGTTTGTAGTATCATACGCACATACGTTGCTTCAAAATCAGCAGCTCTTGTTAGCGACGAAGGGAGATTTGTCACATGTCTCGTACCAGGTCCTGGCTCGCCCGCTGGCTTAACAATTGGTATATCAGTTCCCTTGCCTGGTCGATCGTTGCGCTGGGCTGGTTTGTACTCTTTCTCCTCGACTATCACGTGTCTCATATTATTACTGGCATCGCCTCGCTGGTTATCGCACTCATGTTCTTTCTGCTGGCGCGCCAGCGCGCGCAGACAGGCCGCTAGCTGCCACCCTTTATGCTATACAGTCCTGTGCCGATATGATATACTACACGCATATAGAAACATCACGACCTGGAGTTTTTCATCGTGCACGCATATACGCAGCAGCGCCAACAAATTCATTCTTGCGCCTGTCGCTGCGTTCACGGAGGCCGCCCTTCATTCTGTAGCTCAGCCCTCCGTGGACGTAATGACGTGCTGCCTCTCTGTGTAATGCATTGACCAGCAAGAACACTCTCTAGAGCCTTTCTTTCTCTCCGCACGTCCCCGCCTGAGCTACTCCTCTCACTTCCCGTTTTCGCAATCTTTTATGCGCATTTGCATATGCTCGCCAGCAATAGTAATCTGCTATAGGACCCGCTAGCAGAGAGACAAAGCGTCTGGTAAACTATATACCGCCCATACACGCAAGAGGAGGACCATAAAGCTCATGTCGACCATTACTGACAAACCAGTGTATATATACAACACTCTGACCCGTAAACGTGAACTCTTTCAGCCACTCAACCCACCCCGCGTGGGCATCTACTCGTGCGGCCCTACCGTCTATAAAGATATCCACGTCGGAAACTTCCGCACCTTTATGATGACCGACTGGCTGCGCCGCATGCTTGAATACAATGGCTACGATGTCTACCTGGTGCGCAACATCACCGATGTAGGGCATCTACAAAACGATGATGTAGAGAGCGGTGAGGATAAGCTTGAGTACGAGGCACGCACAACTGGGCGCTCGGCCTATGATATCGCTCAGCACTACACCGAGCAATATATGCGTGATGCCGCTGAACTCAATATCCTGCCACCTCACCTCAGTCCCAAGGCGACCGACCACATCGGCGAAATGCTGGAGATGACGCAGGCACTGGTTGAGAAGGGCCTGGCCTATATCGCGGACGGTAATGTCTACTACGATGTGGCGCAGTTTCCCGAGTACGGCAAGCTCTCCGGCAACACAGTAGAGAACCTGCGCGCCGGCGGCCATGGTCGCGAACAGATGGAGGTTGCGGAGGATAAGCGCTCTCCCGAGGATTTCGCCCTCTGGAAGAAGGGTGACGAAGGCCGCCAGATGAACTGGGATAGCCCCTGGGGTTCTGGTTTCCCCGGCTGGCACATCGAGTGCTCCGCTATGGCAACCAGGTACCTGGGCGAGCAGTTCGATATCCATACGGGCGGACTCGATCTGATGTTCCCCCACCACGAGGACGAGATCGCGCAGAGCCAGGGTACCTTCGGCAAAGAGCCGGTCAAATACTGGGTTCATGGTGAGTTTCTCATCATTGGCAACCGCAAGATGAAGGCCAGCAACGAGAATGGCGATGATGGCATCAAGATGTCGCGCTCCAGGGGCAATGTCTTGCTTGTCAGCACGCTCAAAGAGGAGGGCATTGATCCCATGGCCTTCCGCTACCTCATGCTGACCGCCCACTATCGCTCCAAGATTAACTATACTGATGACTCGATTCAGGCCGCGCAGAACGCGCTGAACAACCTGCGCGATGACCTGGCCGAACTGCCCATCACCGAGCAAACAGCGAACTGGTCAGAGGAGGCCCAGCGCCTTCGCGATGCCTTCCGCGAGGCGATCAACAACGATCTCGATCTGCCGACCGCCTTGGTGCTGACGCGTGAGACCGTGCGCAACGCGAAGATAGAGCCAGCCGAACGCCGCCATCTCGTGCTCGATTTTGATCGTGTGCTTGGCCTGAGGCTTGATACTGTCGAGCCCAAGAAACCACTCGAGATCAGCGACGAGGTCAAGGAGATCGTACGCCAGCGCGACGAAGCACGGGCCTCCAAGAACTGGAAGCGCTCCGACCAACTCCGCGATGAGTTAAAGGCCCTGGGCTTCGAGGTCCGCGATACCCCCAGGGGTACCGAACTGGCCTAGGGAGTGACGCTACTTGCGTACGCGTCTACTTCCAGAAGTAGACGCGTACGCAAGTAGCGTCGTTCTACTCTTCAAGCAGGACAGGCAAGCACCCTATGAGGTAGAATAGCAGTAAGGGCACAAATATGTACCCTGCTGCTATTTTTATGCATCATACAAAATTTGTGCAGGCGCTACACATAAGCTTTTCGCAGGTTTATGTGTAGCGCCTACCTACCTGCTAAACATACAAGGAGGGCACGACATGGCACCCTGGTGGCGCAAACCCCTACAGACCGCTGGTGATCTCTCTGGCTTTGCCGCTGGCACCTTCAGGCTCCTCTCACGACGCTCTCTTCCACAGAAGCAAGGCACCCTGCACCTCTCAGAACTGCATGAGCAGGTTGAGATCATTACCGATCACTACGGTGTTCCCCATATCTATGCTCAGAATGAGGATGACCTGTATTTCGCTCAGGGCTATATCCATGCCCAGGAGCGGCTCTGGCAGTTGGAACTAAATCGACGCATCGGCTCGGGACGCCTGGCTGAGATTTTTGGTCCCATCGCGCTTGAAGCCGACCGCTTTAGCCGTCGGCTAGGCATGCACCGCTCCGCAATCGAGTCTGTACAGCAACTCACTCCCCATATGAAGCGCATACTCGATGCCTATGTACTGGGCATCAATACCTTCATCCAGAACCACCAGCATCGCCTGCCTGTCGAGTTTTCGATCCTACGCTTCAAGCCCGCCCCCTGGACCCAGGCCGACTCACTCCAATGGGGGAAGATGATTGGTTGGAACCTCAGCGGCAACTGGGAAACCGAGCTTACCCGTGCGCGCCTGATCGCGAAAATCGGCGTCGAGCGTGCGGCCAAGCTCGAAGCAGGCTATGATCCTTCACACCCACTCATCATTCCACCTGGCGTGGCATACCAGGGCATCAATGCGGGACTCCTCGACCAGTATGAGCGCCTGAAGGAACTCGCAGGCTTCGGTATGCTGGGTGGTAGCAATAACTGGGTCGTAGATGGCACCATGACAACAACTGGCTCGCCTATTCTCTGTAACGACCCACACCTGGGGCAGGCCGCGCCCTCCATCTGGTTTGAATGCCACCTCAACGCCGGTGATATCGATGTCGTGGGCGCCACCTTCCCCGGCGCGCCCGGAGTGGTCATCGGGCATAACCGCGATATCGCCTGGGGCGTCACCAATGCCGTCTCTGACGTGCAGGACCTCTATGTCGAGAAATTTAATCCCGGTAACCCGCACCAGTATGAATACCAGGGTAAATGGGAAGAGGCGAAGATCTACCGCGAGGTCATCAAAGTCAAGGGCGCGGACACCGTGGTCGAAGATGTCCGCGTGACCCGTCACGGCCCCATCATTACCCATCTTCCGGCTCTCGACTCAGGCAAGAGTGAAGCAAGTGAGCTTCCCATCGCCATTCGCTGGACGGGCCTTGAGCAGTGCAATATCGCCTGGTCAGTACAAAAGATAAATCGCGCCAGCAACTGGGATGAGTTTCGTGATGCCCTGCGCGATTGGGATGTACCGCCGCAAAACTTTGTCTACGCCGACCGCCAGGGCAACATCGGCTATATCATGGCTGGCGCGATCCCTATTCGTCCTGGAGACCAGCAGGCGCTCTTGCCTTCACCAGGATGGACTGGCGAATATGAGTGGCAAGGCTACATTCCCTTCGAGGGGCTTCCACAAACCTTTAATCCCGACCAGCACTTTATCGCCACGGCAAACAACCGCGTCATCGACGACAACTATCCTTACTATATCAGCAATGAGTGGCTCAATGGCTATCGCGCCCAGCGTATTCGCGACCTGCTCACTAGCGGCGGCAAGCTCTCGCCCAGCGACATGGCAGGCATCCAGGCCGATCGGTACTCTATTCCTGCGGAAGAGATTGTACCCTACATCTTACAGATCGAGCCACGAACACCTCATGAGCGCGCCGCACAGGACATTCTACGCACCTGGAACCATGTCCTCTCTCCCGACAGCATCGGAGCAGCCATCTACACCACCTTCCTGCGCAAAATTGCGCGCATTGTGCTTGATGTGCTTATCGGAGACGACCAGGAGTTACTCAACAGCTACCTGGGCGTAGGCGCGACCATCCTCGCGACCATGAACGGCTACGCCAGCCGCGAGCGCCCCCTACTCATCCGCCTGCTCAAGGAGCATAACGACGATTGGTTCACCGACAGCGTGATGCGCAATGGTCCTCGCACCTGGGAGGCAGCCCTACGCGCCGCCTTTGAGGCCACGCTTGGCGAACTACGGGATCGCCGTGGCGAAAACATCCTCAACTGGCAATATGGCTCCGTCCATCGCATGACCTATAACCATCCCCTTGGTAGCGTCAGGGCGCTGGAGAAAACCTTTAATCGTGGCCCTTTTGCCGTTGGTGGCGACATAGACACAGTTAATATGGGCGCCGTCTCGCCCCAAAATCCCGATACGGTCATTACCGTACCATCCTATCGCCAGATTCTAGACCTGTCCGACCTGACCCACTCGCTCTCAGGGCATGCCCCAGGCCAATCGGGACATCCCAACAGTCCCCACTATGACGACTTCATCCAGATGTGGCTTGATGTGCGCCACCATCCCATGCTCTTCGAGCGCAAACACATCGAAACCCTGGCTGAAGGCACGCTCAGCCTCCACCCACCTCACCAATAAGATTCATAAGAAGGGGAGGGTGGAGGAGATTGAACAGGTGTCAATCTCCTCCACCCTCCCCTTCTTATGCCCCCAAAATCTATCAAAATATAGAAAAAACTTTACATAGTTCTGAACTTTTCTTGAGAAATGCCCTGTATAGTATAGCTATGTCCTGACAGAGTGAGTCACAGGCTTTGACAGGTCATTTCTACCAGGATCCAGGGCTTGCTTATACCCCCAAACCAAGCAAGCCTTTCCTTTTTTATGCGCCTGTTGCCTTCCCTAACCTCAAGAAAGGCCTACACCCTTTTAACAAACCGCCTGATTGCCAGGTAATTTGTAGGAACCATGCTGGCATGGCCTTGGCCCCACTGGTTGAGCGTATCCCGTGGGCAGGAAAAGTCCAATCTAGCTTGGACCCTACGTGTTTTTAAGAGGGTTCTGTATACAAAAATACTACTTTTAGGCTTTTTGTATACTCATTTACCAACCAGTAAGTTATAATCTCTTGTGCAAGCAAAGCTTAAAAAGGCGTAGGCACTTTATCCTAAGATTAGCACATACAAACAAGGTTATATCGCGTCTCCGCAGGCAGAATCCGACAAATTTCCCCTTCTTGAGCTTTCCCTCTTGACAAATACAATTGCAAACAGCTATACTCCTTATAACAAATAGTTATTATTGATTGTGTATATCAGAATGAAACTAGCCGAAAAAATCAAACACTTGCGCGCCGTCGAAGGCGAGTTGCGCGGTTATAATCGCCCCATGACGCAGATGGAAGTCGTTAAAGCGATGCAGGAAGAGCTTGACGCGAGCATCAGCCAGGCCTATTTCTCTCAGCTCGAGAGCGGTAAGCGCCTGCACCTGACTGCATCGAGTCGCGACCTGCTCTCGCGCTTTTTCAATGTCCATCCCGGTTACCTTGTCGATGATCCGCCCGACTTTAGCACCGACCTGTTGACCTCGCTTGACACCGGAAATGATCGCTTGAGCACCTGGCTGGATGCCAGTGCTGCGGAGTGGCGCTCTGAACCTGAATTGTCAGGCTTTTTGCAGTTTCTCGCCAGCACATCCGATCCCCGGCGCTACCTGGCGCTCTTTCAACGCCTGGCCACGCTCTCACTTGAGGAACTCGGGGCCGTCGCCGAAGCCTTAACCAGCAACGCGGAGCCTGTTACAGAGAATGATCAAATCGCCGCCTATTTTGAAGAATTTGGGAACGAAGAAGTACTATAACCATTGTATCTTTCCGGCGAACTTACGTCTTAGTTAATAGATGTCCAGCGTAACGCGTCTACAAGGCATGCACCATCGTCGCACCCGAAGCGGATTCAGGTTGGAGATAGAACGTGCTCATATGGTAGCCGCGAGAAAGGAAAAGGTCTTATCATCGTGCATATGCGTCAAACCGGACTACAGAATGTTCAGGTGCATGGACTGCCCCTGGCCCGTAATCCTCTCTTGCAGCGCCACCCGGTTCTGGTCCCTTCGGTCCTGCTGTTAGGTGCGCTTCTAGTTGGCGCAATCGCGCTTTATTCGGACAAGCTCTTTCCCTGGCTGACATTGCTGGGTATTACACCATTTCCCTTTTATCTTTCTATCGCGCTTGCGAGCGGCCTTGCTGGCATGGTCGCTACAGCTATTAGCCTGGTCGAAGCTTTCGACCGGGCGCCAGCAGGAACGAACCGGAAATGTGGTCTACCTGGAGATAAAGGAGCCGTGCTATGCTAGCAACTGATCCGCTCTCACTTGTCTTTCTTTTCTGTTTTCTCTTTGGGCTTCTCTTCCTGCTCGCTGTAGCCTTCCTTGGCCACTTTGGACACGGACACGCGGCAGTTGGGCACGATGCGGGAGTGGGACATGGCGTAGGACATGGCCTGGTACATGGCTTCCAGACCCATGTGAGCGATCCCTTTCATGCCGCACATGCCCCGGCCATCCACAGCAATGGAGGAACACATGCGGCGAATGGTCAACACACGGGGACCCAGAGCAGCGATGCTGGTCATCACTTTTCGCTTCTCTCCCTCTTCAATCCAACCGCGATTGTGCTCTTTCTGCTCTGGTTTGGCTTCTTTGGCTACATGTTTCATAATGCCACTAATCTAGCGCTTCCATTCACTATCATTGGGGCTGTCGTTGGCGGCTTCATTGTAGCAGTTCTTATTATTAGCCTGCTTGATCGCTTAATTGGGCAAAGTGAAGCTTCGACTGTACAGGATATCTCGGAGCGAACGGGGTTGGTAGGAAAGGTCAACAAGACTATTCCTAGCAATAATCTCGGCGAGATCATCTATGTTTCACCTGGGGGGCATCGCAAGAGCATACCCGCCCGTACCCTGGATGGCAGACGTCTGGAGCGTGGGCAAGAGATTGTTGTGCTCAACTACCAGCGTGGAATCGCCGAGGTTGACACCTGGGAACACTTCATTGAGCAAGAGGGTGATAAGCTCGATACAGGTGAAGTAGATGAGTTACAGGCTCTTCTCAACAATTTAGAAGCACAAGATACTTATGTTATGCGTCAAAATATGCAAAAGGAGTAAGGACTAATGGACCTCACACTTACTGTTGCCATTGGGGCTGTTGTCCTCGTTGTAGTAATTCTTATTCTTTTACGAGTTATTGGCGGCCTCATGCGCAAGGTTGGTCCTAACCAAGCCCTGATCGTCTATGGCACCAATGGAACAGATGTCATCACCGGAGGAGCCAGGTTAGTCGTGCCGCTTTTCCAGCGTGCACAGGATTTCTCACTGGAGTTGATGTCCTTCGATGTTGCACCTACCCAGGCGCTCTATACCACTCAGGGCGTGGCCGTCAATGTCGAAGCCGTAACCCAGATTAAGGTACGCTCGGATGAGCAGAGCATTAAGACCGCCGCCGAGCAATTCCTCAGCAAGACCCGCGAGGATCGCGAGAACCTGATTCGCCTGGTAATGGAGGGTCACCTGCGTGGTATTGTCGGTCAGTTGACGGTCGAGGACCTGGTGAAAGATCCAGAGAGCGTCGGCGGCAAGATGCTGCGCACCGTCAGCCCCGATATGGATAAGATGGGTCTTGAAGTCATCTCGTTCACGATTAAAGATGTACGCGACGAGAACGACTACATCACCAATATGGGTCGCCCACAGATCGCGCGCATCCGTAAAGAGGCCGATATCGCCTCCGCCCTGGCCCAACGCGATACGCAGATCCAGCAAGCCAGCGCCTCACGTGAGGCAGCCGTTGCCCGCGCCCAGGCCGACCAGGAGCGCGTGAAAGCCGAAGCCGAGTCTCTCGCCCTCCAGGCTGAATCACAACGTAACCTGTCGATGAAAAAGGCTTCCTTCGAGGCCGAGGTCAAACGCCAGCAGGCCGCGGCAGACAAATCCTATGATGTCCAATCCAACATGACGCAGCAGCAGGTCGTCGCCGAGGCCGTCAAGGTTACCGAGGTTGAGAAACAGGCCCAGATCAAAGTGCAGCAGGCTGAAATTCAACGCCGCGAACTCGAGCTGCAAGCAACGATTCAGAAAGCTGCTGAGGCCGAGCGCCGCCGCGTTGAGACGGTTGCCGAAGCCGACCGTCTGCGCCAGATTCTCGAGGCTCAAGGTCAGGCTGAGGCCGCACGCGCCAAAGGCCAGGCTGAGGCCGACGCCTCACGCGCTCGTGGTCTCGCCGAGGCCGAGATTACTCGCGCCAAAGGTCTCGCCGAAGCCGAGGTCATTCGTGCCAAGGGTGAAGCGGAAGCCGACGCCATGAAGGTCAAGGCCGCAGCCTTCCACGAGTACAACCAGGCAGCTGTACTCGACAAACTGCTCTCCAACATGCCGGAAGTAGTACGTGCCATCGCCGAGCCTCTGAGCAAGGTCGACAAGGTCACAATTGTCTCGACCGGCTCCAATGGTAGTTCAGATGGTGTGGGCGCCAGCCGCCTGACCGGGGATATCGTCAATATGGCGGCCCAGGTACCCGCGCTCTTCGAACTGCTAAGCGGTACTCGTATCGGCGATCTCATGAGCCACGTTCCAGGCCTCTCGGACCAGAACGGCAGTGCTCCCAATGGAGCCAAGGTCAACGGGACGGTTGAGGTTACCAGTGGAGATAGCTCGAAAGAGTCATAGTCACCTGGATTACGGCGGGCAAAGGGCAGACGAGAATAATCTCATGCCCTTTCCCGCCTCTCCCTTCCCAAAGGTCATCTTTTCGAAGCGCCCATTTCATCTGTTTCGTAATGAAACATAGAGCTGCACTATCAGCTCTATACGTCTATACATAACAGTACTCATCTGCGCCTGCTGGCACTGCCGCTGTCTATATCACAATATCGGGAGAGAAGCTTATGAATCTGCTGGAGCGAGTGCTCACCCTGCTACGGGCAAATCTCAATGTGGTTGTGGAGAACGCTGACGATCCCGAGAAAGCGCTCAAACAACTTCATCTCGATATGCGCAATCAACTTGTGCAAGTTAAAACGCAGGTCGCGACCGCTATCGCAGAGGGGATAAAGCTACAAAAACGCCAACAAGAATGTGAGGCCACGGCAGAAAGCTGGCTCCATAAGGCGGAGCAAGCGGTACAGCAACATAACGATGAAGCAGCGCGCGACGCGCTTGTGCATTATAACGACCTTACACGTCAGGCAGAGCACTTCCTTAACCTGAAACAAAACCAGGATCGCCTCGTCTCGATGCTTCGCTCGGCCCTGCGCCAGCTTGAAGGGAAAATAGCCGAGGTCCAGACCACGCTCGAGACACTGGAGACGCGTAAACGCAACGCCCTTATTCAACAACGCGTCCTTGAGGCTCTCAATAAACAGCGCGAGTCAGCAGTGGATGGTACATCCAGCCCTACATCTTCTAGCGAAGAAGAGATACGCGCTCGTGCGCAGGTTCAGCGCCAGCAACAGGCGGCCAATCCCCAACCGAAGACAACGTCAAACCTCGAGTTACAACTACAGCAGTTAAGAAAACGCGCATCCAAGCCTGCGACGTTCTCAGAGACACCAATTGAAGGCAACAGCACGCCGTCTACCAGGCGCACAACGGATCAATTAACCCCCAATCCGCCTACGCCTCCTCATCTCCCCAATTCAGGAGAGCTAAATCTAGACCAACTCAAAAAGCTCCTCAACACCGAACAGGGCTGAGGAGCCAGGTTCATCCGATCACGCCAGGGAGAGCTTGTTACCAGTTCCAGGCCAGAGAGGCAATCGATAACAAGATAATGATAGCGATTCCGATACCAATTCCTACCATAAAGGAGAAGCGATTATTCTCCTTCTCTTCCTGGGATTTCTCTGGTGTCTGCTCTATACTCTTGCTTCCGCTCATAACTATTCCTTCGCTCCTGCTAGATAACATCATGTGCCAATTAGGTACTTGGGCCCTCGCGCCTGCGGCAGCCAGGGGCACCACACCGCCTATAATGCAGCATTCACCGCGCTCTCGATATTTGCAACAATACTCAGGCTCTCCGCGGGGTTTGCCTCATGAGTAGTAATGACTACTAAAAAGGCTGATCGTCTGCTACCCACTATGCGCGCCATTATATATCGTCCAGCATTGCGGAGCAACACATCCTCGCATGCCCCCAGCCACCTAGCTCTGCTCCCTGCTGGGCACTCTTCATCATCGCGCTTAGCGGAGCACATAGGGGTGTGACATCGCTATCATCAACGGAGATCTGTGCCAGTGGGGATCCCTCCATGCTTACCACGGCTGCCGCGACAAAACCCTTGACTGAGTAGCCCAACGTCTGAAGAGCCGTGATGAGGGCAGGATAGTTAAAGGCATCGCGATTCTGGCTCTGGTCAGCCTGGGCGCTTTCCACGCCGGGTATGGAATTATTGATAGGCAACGGGCTACTTGTATTACGCGCCTGGAAGGATTGCAAATGATTATTGGTGATTGCGGGCCGGCGCATCGTCTCTCCCCCCACCTCATTGACGGTTTCAGACCTGACCGCTGGTTGCATACCACTCCCCTGTTGCAGGGGATACAGTCCGCTAGATCCATAGACTGGACCCGAACCACCGGCCTGGTAAGGGTCACTCCACTCACCGCCCTGAGCTGGTGAACTTACCTGTCCTGGCTCCGTCATACCTAGCCGAATAACCGGTAAATTTGAAGCGGTGGGCTGATCCGTTAACCATGATGGCAGGGGCTGCTGCGCCAAGATATCCTGGGGCACCTGCATCGATGGTTGTGGGGCAAAAAGTTGAGCCTGCCCATCATTGCCCGCTTCAGCTTGCGCGGCTGGCCGCAAGCCATTCGTGTTTGCTACCTGTCCCTTGCTCCACTCGCGCATCGTAGCTTCATCCAGGCGCGGCAATTCGCCTGTGCGCTCCCACCACTCCTTCTGTGCCTCATCACTCATCCCAACACCACCCTCATCCTGCTGTGTAATTGCGGGTCCAAAAATTACATCACGTAGTCCACTCTCAGGCACTGGTTGACCCAGTGGCTGCGCGGGGAAACTTCCGCTCCCAGCGTTTAGCCCCTGTGAGAGAGCGGAGTGAATGCCACTCGCTGGCGTCTGATTCATCTGCCCCAGCGGCGTAGAAATTCCAAAATCCTGGTCTGTCTCAGGCATAAATGGCATATTCCCTACAACTGGCATCGACCCGGAAGGGGAGCCAGGCGTGGGCCATATGTCGGACATGCTGCCGGAGGTTTCAGGAACGGAGAACTGCCCAGGCATTACACCAGCGATATTGGGCGCTGGAAGTTGTCCCGATGGTTGTGGCATACCACCTATGACCGGGACCTGGCCCGAGAGATCATACATACCATTGGTGGCGGGGAAAGCGCCCGAGGGCTGTACTGGTATCTGTCCTGAGGCTCCCTCTGTCGTAGCCACCATGCCAAAGGGGGTATCATCAATATCATCAAAGGAGAGAGCATTGAGCACTGGCTGAGCGCCCGTCGGCTGGGGCATCTCCCCCTGTCCATACTTGGTACGATACTGGAGGGCCTGCATAATCAAACGTGATAACGGCTGCTTCACATTAGGAATCACCTGCCCATTCCAGGGCTGATGAATCACTGTACCATTCTTATGAGCAGCGAGCGCAAAAAACGCCTCCTCGCCTCGCAAGAAACCGTACTCCGCCCATACAAGCTCACCATTCTGAAAGCGCAGGAGTCCCCGCTCCTCCAAGCCCGTATTCACCAGCAGCGCGATATTCTTGCGGCTCATCGTAATGATTTGAATCACATCCAGCAGATCAAAGGAATCCAGGTCAACGGTAAAACCAGTATCATCCTGCATACGCCGCAGCTCTTCTCGCAGCAAGCGCACATCTAGCGGTTTCTCCAGGTAGCTCACAGCACCATTCTCTAATGCCTGCGTACGCATCTTCTCCGCTTTTATGCCGCCCAATAATACTGTACGCGTATTGGGATGATATGCCCTCAACCATTGCAGCAATTCAAATCCCTCTATGCCAGGTGCGTCGAGATCGCATATCACCACGTCATACTCATCGGCCCATAACGCACGTACGGCGTCACCACCATTGGTGACGCCCCAGACGCCATAGCCGTCGTTGCGCAAGGCATTTACGAGCTGCTGGCCAATATGCTCATCATCTTCAATCACAAATATGCGCGATATACTTGACATTATTCTACCACCTACAACAGACCTGCCCTGTTCTGCTCTCTCATTGGACGCTTTTTTCTGCTTTCAGACGTGTTTAACCGCAGCCTGGCAACTGCGGCTTATGAAAGGCTACCGGCTGCGTTACAAAACAGGTGTTTATTTTTCCTTCAGCAAATTGCAATACGCAAGTCTTCAATACGCGTATGACATCTCTCGCAAGGCTCTTGGCCCTTGCGCTACTGCTTAAATGCGATATTCTTCTCTAAAAAGCTATCTCTGTGAGTGTATCACGATGCACTATGGATGGCAATAATTTCGCGAATTGGGCGCGGGAAGTCCCATTCACGCTCACGGTTTGATGCACCTTTTCCAGCGTGTTATACTCCCCTACAGGGGAGCGTTTTTCATAGTAAACCCTCCTCTTGAATAATTTCGTTTATTTTTTGGAGATGCTCTTATGACTGGTCAGGAAATAAATCGTGACGCGTGGAAACAGGCTGCAAGCGAGGCGGCAGCTCAGTTAGTTGAGGATGGCATGTTAGTAGGTCTGGGTACCGGTTCAACGGCGGCCTTCTTCATTCAGGCACTTGCCAGGCGCATGCAACAGGGGTTACACATCGCGGGTACCATTTCCTCCTCGCTCGCGTCGCAGGAACTGGCACAAAGCCTCCATATTCCTATCACCGATTTCGCCACTCATCCCTCACTGGATATTTATATAGATGGGGCTGATGAAATCGACTCCCAGCTTAACCTCGTCAAAGGCGGGGGAGGGGCGCTCCTGCGCGAGAAGATCGTGGCTTCCGCATCGCGGCGCTTTGTTGTCATCGCCGATCAGCTCAAGCTCGTGCAACGCCTGGGACAAAGCTTCGCTTTGCCCATTGAAGCCATTCCCTTCGCCGCCCCCCTGGTCTCACGCAAGTTGACCAACCTTGGGGCAACGGTCAAGCTTCGCGGTGGCAACACCACGCCTTTCATTACTGATAACCATAACGTTATTCTCGACTGCACCTTCGCGGATGGCATTCTTGATCCCGCAGCCCTGGACGAACAGTTACACCATGTTGTCGGTATCGTCGAGACAGGCCTCTTTCTCGGCATGGCTCAACAGGCCCTCATTGGTGGGCCTCACGGAGTCCAGGTCCTCCCCTAACATCTTCTATGAATATTCTTGACAGTCATAGGAATTGCCGGGTATATTTCAACAATAGATCCATATCCACGAATGCATCCGGCTTCTCTAGCTATTTTTACCTTGATCTACGTTTAGCTCGCGCGCGAGCAGAGAAACATAGATCCAACACGAAGGAGTGTTCGCTTGAGCAAAGTTGAACAGAAGACACAAAGCATGGATCCCACACATCCATGGAAACTGACGACCGAGCGAATCGTCATTGCTGCGATGCTTGCTGGCCTTACGGTATGTATCACCCTCATCCCTGGCATCGGCTTTATCCCGGTTCCCAATGTCTCTGGTAACGCGACAACAGGTCATATTCCTACTATTATTGGCGGCATCGTCGGCGGCCCAATCGTCGGCCTGCTTACAGGCTTTATTTTTGGTCTGATGAGCCTCCTACATGCCTCTAGCCCGCTCTTTAAGGACCCGACTGTTGCGATCCTACCCCGTATCTTTATCGGCCTGACCGCCTGGGCAACCTTCGCCGCGCTCAAACGCTTCAGCTTCGACGTGGCGGCTATCAGCGCGGGTGCCATCGGCTCACTGACGAATTCGGTCCTGGTAATCTCCATGGGCATGATCAGGGGCTATATCCCCGCCAATGGCGTTATCCTGGCAAGCTTCCTGCCCCAGGTTATCGCCGAGGCGATTATCTCAGCCATCTTCGCCGAAGCGGTGGCACGCAGCTATGCTATCGTTCAGCAACGCCTCGTGCATGCTCCGGAGACCAAGGCTCGTGAGGAACTTCCCTATTAGCGCCGGGGAGATATGCGGCGCGTAAGGACACCGGGACTATTGCGCTTCCACTCCCTACTTACAGATAAACCAGATAAACACTATGCTTGAAGTTCAAAACGTTACCTTTCACTACAATACGCAGGAGGTCTCAACCCCTCCTGCGTTGCGCAATATTAACTTGCTCATCCAGCCAGGCGAGACTGTGGCGATCATCGGTCACAATGGCTCAGGCAAGAGCACGCTCACACGCCTGCTCGCCGCGATTCTCCATCCAACCCAGGGCGAGGTACGCGTTGATGATATCTCCACAACCGCGCGTGGTGAGGACCTATGGACCATTCGCCAGCGCGTCGGCGTTATTTTCCAGAATCCCGATGATCAACTCGTCGCCAATACCGTCATCGACGATATTGCCTTTGGACCAGAGAATCTAGGTCTCCCTCGCCACGAGATTGAGGAGCGAGTGCAGGAGGCGCTCTCCAGCCTGGAGCTGGGTGCCTCAGCGCAGCTTCCCATTAGCGACCTCTCTGTAGGGCAGAAACAGCAAGTCGCCATTGCTGGCGTACTGGCAATGCGCCCACGCTACCTCTTGCTCGATGAACCTACCACGATGCTGCCAGGTCACCTGGTACGCTCGCTCCTCGCCACGGAGCAACGCCTGGCACGCGAACGGGGCATGGCCGTCATCCATATCACGCATTTTATGCACGAGGTTACAGCCTTCCAGCGTGTCCTCGTCATGCACCAGGGAGAGATTCTGCTGGATGGCTCGCCCAGTGAGATCTTCTCACATGCTGATCAGCTAGAAACCCTTGGGTTGGATGTTCCCATGGTCACGCGGCTAGGAGAGCGCCTGCGCGCCCGTGGCTGGCAACACCTCTCTGACGTCATTCTCACTCCCGAACAACTAAAGGCGGATCTATGCTCTTCGAACTCTTCGAATTAAAAGATGTGCGTCATACCTACCTGCGCGATACGCCCTTCGCCACAGAAGCCCTGCGTGGTCTATCGCTCACTATTCCAGAACACCAGATTACCGCCCTGGTGGGACCAACCCGCTCCGGCAAATCAACTGTGGTCGATATCCTGGCTGGACTGATTAAAGCCGCGCCAGGGACGCTCTTCTTTCGGGGAGAAGATGTGACGGCCCCATCCTTTGATCGCGAACGCTTGCGCACCTCAGTTGGCGTCGTTTTTCAGTCTCCCGAGTCACAAATCTTTGAGGAGACGGTGGGTAAGGATGTCTCTTTCGGCCCATTACGGAAGGGAGCCTCTTTCGCCGAGTCGCGGCGGCTGGTGCAAACGGCGTTAGAGGATGTTGGGCTACTCTATGAAGACTTTCGCACACGCTATACCTACGCCCTGAGTGGAGGCGAGAAACGGCGCGTCGCCATCGCCGGTGTCCTGGCTCTGCAGCCCGCTGTGATTATCTTCGATGAGCCGACAGCGGGACTCGATCCGCGTGGACGGCGAGAATTGCTGGCCCTCATTGAACACTTGAAACAGACCCAGCAGATGACGATTATCTATGCCTCTAGTAGCCTGGAAGAGGTCGTGGACCTCGCAGACACCATTCATGTGTTGGACCGGGGACAACTCGCCTTTTCAGGTGCACCACGCGGGATCCTCGCGCGCGCTAATGAGCTTGTGAAGCTTGGAATAGAGTTACCGGAGGCGGTCCGCATTGCCCTGGTCTTGCGCGAGCACTATCCCGAATTCCCAACCACCGTTTTTACGCTCGACGAACTGGAAGAGGCCATAGTACAGCATGAGGAGCTTAGAATACGTAGTGGAGGGCAACGATCATGATTGAAATCTCGCGCACCATCACCTTTGGTCAATTCATCAATAATCACTCGCCTCTGACGCGTATGGACCCGCGTGGCAAGCTCCTATGCCTCATCCTGCTTATTATCGTTACCTCACTCATTAAAAGCTTCTCAGCCTTCGCGGGCCTCTTGCTCTTCTGCATTCTGATACAGATTCTCTCGCGCATCTCTACACGTTATGTGCTGCGCGGCTTCCGCCCCTTCCTGGGCTTTCTTGCCTTTATTTTCGTGCTTCAGGTGCTCTTCTACACGGGCCAGCAAGAGACAATGTACTGGCATTGGGGGATGCTGAGCATCTCGCTTGAAGGCCTACATACAAGCGTCCTGGTCATTCTGCGCGTGCTTTTTCTCTACTATCTCTTCTCGATGTCGCTCTTCACCACATCGCTCGTCGACCTGACCGATGGTATGGAGGCGCTTCTCTCTCCACTCCAGCGCATAGGTATTCCCACCAATACGCTCGTGATGGTCTTTATCATCGCGCTCAAATTCGTACCCATTTTCACCGGCGAAATAGAGCGCCTGATTAAAGCCCAGGCCGCGCGTGGTGTGCGTTTTGACCAGGGCAATTTTCTGCAACGGGCGCGCAAAATCGCCCCCCTACTCGTCCCCCTCTTTCTCAGCGGCTTCAAACGAGCCGAAGCGCTCAGCACCGCCATGGAGGCACGCTGCTACGGTTTTCATCGTGGCTGGAGAAGGAGCCGACGCCGCCAGCTAACCTGGGCGCGCTTCGACCTGCTCGCCTCCCTCGTGACACTGCTCAGTTGCGCCCTCATCTTCCTGGCCTCACAAACTCTCCCCTAAAATAAGAAAAAGTTGCTATGGATGGGCAGGCGAAGTCTGCCCATCCATAGCAACTTTTTCTTATTTTATCCCTGAGTGCCGCAAGCGCGAAGCAAGAAGGAATATGATATGCTGTAGCCAGCACTTCATAGATATGCAAGTGAACTACCGCTGAGCTGAAGACACAGCGGCTTCTTCGGAAGTTCGTGTCTTCAGTTGAGTAGCTTCTTCGGAAGCCTGAGTTCACCAGACTCAGCCCCAGAAATGAGAGCTACGTTCGCTAGGTCATGACGCCAGTGGTTGACGCATCAGACCGCTGCTCTGTCGCCTGGGTTTAAGGAGGACTGAGGGAAGGTCCGGTGATCCAGGTGCAAAAAGCCTTTTGAACCTTGTCGAGATGAAGCCGGATTCTCTTCGTGGCTGCCGCGCCACCTGAAAAGGGCGTGGTAGCGAAGAGATACGCATCACCTGCTTTCGGGCAGCGTTTTTTGAGTCAATGGATCGTCTCTTGCTCACAAGAACAAGGGGCGGTCTGGCGATTCATCCACGAGGCTGAAGACCTCGTGGTTTTCTCGCCACGCGCATATAAAGAGAAAAGAGGATATAGAAGCCTGCATGGCCAGCCACATTTATCCCAACCTCCCCACCACACGCCTGCTCATTGTTCGTCATGGACAGACAAGCGCCAGTCGCGATGATGTTTGTTGTGGGACCACCGAACTCCCCCTGACCGATACAGGTCTGCTCCAGGCTAGAGCACTGGCCGAGAGCCTGCGAGATGAAGCCATTGACGCTATCTATTGTAGTCCCCAGCAGCGCGCACAGCAGACTGCCATTCCCAGCGCCAACCTGCTCAACCTGCCAATCCAGACACGGCTCGCCCTGCGCGAGATGGATTTTGGGCGCTGGGAAAACCTCCCACGTGAACAGCTGAAACAGCACTACCCAGCGGAACTTGCGGCCTGGGATCGAGGCTCCTGGATGGTCAATCCGCCTGGCGGCGAGACACAGCAGGCCGTCCTGGCCCGTACCGTCCCCTGCTTGACCGAACTCCTGCTGAAACATAGCGGGCAAACGCTACTTCTGGTATCGCATAAAACGGTCATTCGCCTGCTTGTAGGCCATCTCCTGGAGATGTCCCTCTCGGCCAGTCGCCGCCTCAGCGTTAATAACGCCAGCATGACCGAACTCCATATCACGGGCGATTCAGTCCACCTGGCGCGCTATAACGAAACCAGCTATCTCCGCCAGTTGAATAGCTGAGGTAAATAAAGGGAGGTGTAGGAGGGTCTCCCTCCTACACCTCCCTTTATTTACCTCAGAATACGCCCTCGCTCTAGAGACTGATCCTTCCAGAGATCAAGATAGCGAGCAGAATCCCCAGGGTCAGCACAACCCCAAATTGCAGATTCAACATCGCAGTCCGCTTAATTCCTAGCATAAAGACTTTGCGGTCTGTTGCTTGTAAAACCGAGCGTACATTGCTAAAAGCCAGTGGGAAGGTGACCAATACAATCAGGCTGGTAATAGGCAACAGGCCAACCAGCACAAACAGGACTGTGGTCACATAGCTCCCCATAAGCAAGGTGGCATGATAACGCTTCCCAAAATTTAGGCCAAAACGCACTGGGAGCGTCTTCTTGTTGACCGCCAGGTCATCCTGGTAGTCACGTACATTATTCATGTTCATGATGGCCATGATCAGGAAACCAACAGGGATGCTGGCTGCAAAGGCCGGCCAGGACCAGTGCTGAATCTGGACATAGTAGGCACCCCAGGTCATCAAGAGGCCCATGGCGATATAAACCATGATATCGCCCAGGCCGCGACTGGCTAACTTGAAGGGGCGAGCGCTATAGAAGTACGCGATTAAGAGACCAGTCAGACCAAAGAGGAGGATTTCTGGGCCAACCAGAAACACGAGCAGAATCCCCAGGAGGGCCGCGATGACAAAGCAGCCGATAGCACCACCAAGCACCTGACCAGCGCTCATCTCGTTACGGAAGATCACAGTCGAAGCCCCCAGAGACCCCTCATGATCCAATCCATAGGCATAATCAAAGTATTCGTTAAAATAGTTAGTGCCAATCTGCAAGAAGAGGCAGGAGACAAAGGTTGTCAGGAAGATGAGGGGATGAAAGGTCCGCTCATATCCAGCAATAGCCGTCCCAACCAGCAGTGGGCTTACCGTCGCCACCAGGGTAAAGAGGCGCGCAGTCTTTAACCAGTATTTCCAGCCGGGCTGCTTGCTCCCTACAGATGGTTGAACAATGTTTTCACTCATAATGCCGTTTTAACCCGTTCTGTATCTTTGTTTGTATGGTCACAGTGGGCAGAACACCCTCTATGTAGACCGATAGATACAAGCCTGAGGAGGCTAGATCTATGTCATGCCTTTGTTAAACATCTCTATACTAAAGATAGTAACTCTTACATAAGCTGAAGTCAAAGGTTTTGTGTGCATACAGTGATACAGGCAAAGCCTGGTGACAAGACACAAACGCGGAGAGGAAGCATCATGAGACAAACGCTTCACCGTTGTCTCCTTCTCTCACACTGATGTTATCGACAGACAGAGATTCAAGAAACGGAGATTCAGCAATGGCAAATATAGATTTTGGCACTTCACACGAGAAACACACCATTAAGAGCGTTCCTAAAGACGCCCATGATCAATACTTTCGCGTCACAGACCAGGTCTCGGAAGAGGTCTGGTACTGGGCAGCGCTCATCTCTATTGTAGCTTCGGCGTTTCTGTTTTCTACCAAAAAACGTGATTGGAGCCTCTTTGTTGGTCAATGGCCCCCTACGTTCCTGCTCTTCGGCCTGTTCCATAAACTCCTGAAGCCTTCACACTAGAAGCTTCGTGTAAGTACTGGGTCCGTTTTGTCTTCCACATGAATAGAGCAAACGGACCCTTTCTCCATGGTATTCTAGAGCACCACCGCAAGGAGGAGGCGCATGCAAACCCCAGCAAATATCAGGAAATGGACTGAGTTAAAGGGCATAGCGGCAGTATCTCTGGATACAGGCAAGAAAGTGGGAACCATAGAAGATTTTTACTTCGAGCCACAGACAAGCGCTATTTACGCTTTCCAGGTAAAGACTGGCCTGTTTGGACATCACGCGCTTCCTCTCGCGCATATCAAAGCCATTGGTGTCGATGCCATTACCTTTGACAGCGAGAAGAACCTGGCCAAAGAAGAGAAGGGCAGCCACCTGGCAACCCTACCCCTGGCAAGTGTCCTGAACCAGTATCGTGTCCTGAGCGAAGGCGGCACCGTTGTAGGAACCATTGGCAATATCCTACTGGATGTTGTTGACCCAACACAGGTGCGCCTGGCCGGTTTTGAACTGGCCGGTGGCCTACGCGAGAAACTCAGCGGGCACCATCACATGTTTGGCGCCAATCAGGTGGCCAGCTATGGACATGATGTCATCGTTATCCCCGATGCCGTCGCCCAAACGTTTCAATAAGCCTCTCGCCACGACGTGATTTAGTCAGTGTAAGGGTATGGTGACCGAATGGCTTTGCCATTCGGTCACCATACCCTTACACTGGCTTTTTATCTTCACGGCGGATACCTGGAGCAGGATAGGGCAGTTTGAAGACCGAGAAAAGGTAGTAGAGCGAGGGAACAAGGAGCACCATCCCCGCGAGCACACAGATCAGCGCCACCTCAATCACGTAAGCCTCGTTGGACGAGCCATCAATAGTGTAGTGCGGTGGTAGAATATACGGATACTGTGACAGACCCCATGAACTCAACAAGAAAGCAGCCTCAGTAATTATGACCACACGCGCGATTCGATAGCGCCGAAAGAAGAGCGCGGCAGCGGTTCCCAACCCAATGAGCATCGTCGCGATGACGACAGGCCATGCGCGTGTGAGCATACCATTCCACAGCAAGGGAGCATATACAGTAGACAATGCCAAGCCTAGGGCGCCAAGAACCGCCGTAATCGCGCCTACTATCAAGGCACTATTTCGATAGAAGCCGGCCAACTCATCATCATGGGCCGAGCTGGCTTCAACGGCCAGGTAGACCGCGGCCAGCGTCGAGCAGAGGGCTATCGCCATCAAGCCAATGACGAGCGCGAAAGGGCTCAACCACGAAGCCATATAGGTGGCGTCCGGCTTCCCGGATGCTGGCAATAGCTTCCCGCTGGCGACCGCGGCGGCGCTTAGTCCCAGGGTAAATGGTGTGAGCAGGCTTGCCACACTAAAGACCGTCTCCCAGCTGCTGGCAAACGTGCCTTCGGCATCCGTCGCGTAGTAGCGATAGATAAAGGCAGCTCCTCGCAAGACAATACCAATCAGCGCAAAGGTAAGTGGGAGGAAGAGCGCGATGCTCAGAGCTGCAAAGGCAGCGGGAAAGATGGTAAACAGTCCCACAATCAGGAAGATGAGCCAGACATGGTTTGCCTCCCAGACGGGACCCAGCGCGTGATGAATAAGCTCGCGCTGCCTCTGCCTGCTGCGGCCAAAGGCAACGAGATTCCACACTCCCGCGCCAAAGTCGGCTCCCCCCAGCACCGCGTAGGTAATCAAGGCCCACCAGAGCACAATCAATGCCGCTAACGCTACATCCATACTTATACCCCCGCTCTCTGAGCTTGCTCCTGCGGCACCAGCCGCGGCATCGGCGTGCGCGCCACACGTAAGAGGAGCCAGACCAGTGCTACACCTAGCAGTATATAGATACCTGTGAAGGCCAAAAAGCTCTCGTTCAACCAGGGTGCGGTTGTGGCCGCGTCCCGTGTACGCAAGAAGCCATAGATCGTCCATGGTTGTCGACCAAGCTCAGTGACCATCCATCCCAGTTCCACCGCCAGGAAGCCTAGCACACCTGAAACAACGATTCCCCACAACAAGAGCTTATGTTCAGGGGCCTTACGCCTCCTGAGGAAGAAGAACAGCCAGTAGACAAAGGCGATAAAGAGCATAAAGAAGCCCGAACTCACCATGCCATCAAAGGAGAGATGTACCAGGGGCACATTTGGCCAGTCATCACGCGGAATTTGCTCCAAGCCCTTCACTTTGGCGTCAGGGTTAGCATAGGCTAGCAGGCTCAGGCCCCTGGGAATTTCCAGCGCATAGCGCACCTCGCCTGTGCTCGGGTCTACCAGGCCACCAATTGTGATCGGCGCACCATCCTGGGTCTTAAAGACCGCCTCCATAGCCGCGAACTTGGTTGGCTGGTAATTGGCGAGAAAGCGTGCGTTAAAGTCGCCACTGACAATCTGGAGTGGAACGGCAACGACCGCCATCAGCATCCCTAGCATCAAGCCCTTGCGATGGTAGTCATCGCGCTTCCCTCGCAGCATGGCCCAGCCATAGACGGCGGCGACCGCAAAACCAGTTGCCACATAGGATGCCAGCATCATATGCACGGTCTGATAGGGCGTGCTGGGATTAAAGATGGCCTGAAAAGGACGAATATCCACGACCTGCCCATTTTTAAAGACAAAGCCAGCGGGAGTATTCATCCAGGAGTTCGCGCTGACAATAAACCAGGCCGAGGCCAGGCCACTAATCCAGATGGGGAAGGAGCAGAGCCAGTGTGCTCGTGGCGAGAGCTGAGCCCAGCCATAGAGGTAGAGGCCCAGAAAGATCGCCTCCAGAAAGAAGGCAAAACCCTCTAGCATGAAGGGTAAACCAACCACCCGGCCAGCGAATTCAATATATGTTGGCCAGAGCAATCCCAATTCAAAGGAAAGAATCGTGCCTGAGACCGCGCCAATAGCGAATAGAATCGCCGCGGCCTTCGCCCAGCGCCGCGTGAGCAGCATCCAGGTCTGGTTCTTTGTCTTCAGCGCCAGGCCTTCGGCGATACATAGCAGCAGTGGCAGGCCAACGCCCAGGACAGAGAAGATGATATGAAAAGCCAGCGAGGTGCCCATCTGGGCACGCGCGGCCAGTAAATCTCCCATAAGATGCCCCTTGTTCTCCTGTTTCTATCTACCAGCACACATCATGCCATAAAAAAGCATGTCCTGTCATATTGTAGGCGCCAGGCTAGCAAGCGACAAACCGAAGCAGAAGAAACTTATGAGAGCAAGAGGGGACGAATATCAGACCAGCCATAGACCAGTTCTGTAAGCCTCTTGCCTCCAATCTCATCTTCCTGCTCGCACAATAGCGTGGCTCCCAGCGCTTCATAAAAATAGCGCGCCGAATTATCAGCCAGAACAACGACTGCCATTGATGTCATTCCCTGGCGCACAAATTGCTCTACCAGAGTACCCACGAGACGCCGTCCCAGGCCTCGCCCCTGCATCTCAGCAAGCAAATAGATGGCATAGAGTTCGCCATCATAGCCTGAGATACCCGTACGCTTCCTACCTCCATTCACGAAGGCTACAACCCTGCCGGTTTCATCTTCAGCTATACAAGTGAAAGAGGCTGCATCATCTCCTTGCTCCATCTGCAAGATCGTGTGCCACATCTGTTCACGCCGCTCATAGGAGAGCGCTGCCAGGTAGGCATCGGGCACCACGCCTTGATAGGTTGTGCGCCAGCTATCAACATGCACGCGCGTAAGCCCTGGAGCATCCTCCACACGCGCCGGGCGGATAGTCATCTGTCTGCTTCCATCGCTGAGTCTAGAATCGGTCATGCTATATTCCCTCCTTGAGATATGCTATAATTGCGCCGTGTAACCAAATGATAGCCGCCAGCCGAGACAGAAAGAGAGTGAGCCGAGAGTGTCACAGGAGAGACGTCAGGCGCCTACAGGCGTCAAGGGACCTAAAAATATTCAGCAACACCTGCAAGAAGGCGAGGTCGTGCTCTTCTCCGCCCCCGGCTTCTGGGATAACGGTGAAGTCAATTACAGTACCGCCTGCGAACTGGTGCTCACCAATCAACGCATCATTGGCTACTATACGAAGAGCTTCCCGCGTGAACATCTCTTCCTTGATTCGCTTCCCCTAGCCAATCTCACCCAGGTTTCACTCCGCCAGAAGAACTATGAGCCACTCTTCCGCGAACTTCTAGTCAGCGATGGCACACGCAAGATCTACATGCGCACCTCGCGCCGCCATATCGAGCGTCTCTACGCGTTGCTGAGCGAGACAACCGGCAAGAGCGAGGATACTACCCAGGATACCGCGACAGAAGACAGTTCGACGCCACACGAGAGTCCCAGCTATGCACGCCAGAAGGTGCGGACCTCATTTGAAAGCTCTTCACTTGGTATTACGGTGCTCTTCGTGGGTGGGTTGCTGCTCGAAATCATCGGCGTCGTGCTCTGGCGCACACAGGGCGCCGCTATTGGCACTCCCCTCTGTATCGCCGGCCTCGTTGCCGTCACCACTGCCCTCCTGGTACGCCGTCAACGCACCCTTAGTTAACAGCCTCCTACCTCTCGCGCCTGCGGCGCTTAGAATAGAGTGTGTGCGTGGGCAACGACAGAGCCGTTGTCCACGCACACACTCTATATTTTTTGCAGAAATGTGCCAGGCGTGCTATGCTTTTGGCTATATGCAAATCTGGCAGGCATCCGGAAGGAGTGGCCGAGCTTATTCAAGGAGGTTGGCAGGCGTCATCGTTAGCTAGCAACGTTGACACTCGCTTTTTGCGACAGGTACAATAGGATAGCCAAAGGAAACAAGGGAGTTTTCTTTTCTCCACGTCACACATCATCAATAGGCGAGGTGGATATATACAATGAAGATCATCGTCTGTATTAAACAGGTACCCGATCCAAACACCACTGTCAGTAAGCTTGATCCTAATACAAAGCGTCTTGTGCGCACTGGTGTTTCTCTCGTGCTCGATCCCGGTGATGAGAGCACAATCTCTGCCGCAATTAAGCTCCGCGATACCCTCGGCAGTAGCGAGGTCATCGCGCTGAGCATGGGTCCCGAGTCGGCTCAGGAAGGCATGCGCCGCGCACTCGCGATGGGCGCCGACCGCGCGATCCTGGTGACTGATCCCGCCCTGGCTGGTTCCGACGCCCTGGCAACCGCACGCGTGCTGGCCGCCGCGATCAAGAAAGAGGGCGCGGACCTTATCTTCTGCTCAACCGAGAGCACCGATGGCTATACCGGCATGGTCCCTGGGGCCATGGCTGAGTTCCTGGGCCTTCCCCAGTTGACCTTCGCACGCGAGATTCAGGTCGAGGGCAGCAAGGCCGTCATCAAACGCGTCGTTCCCACTGGCTATAAAACCGTTGAAAGCTCCCTCCCTGCTGTCGTCACCATCGCCAGCGGCTCCTTTGAAGCCATCTATCCGACCATGAAAGGTATCATGGGCGCGAAAAAGAAGCCTTTCACCAAACTCACCATCGCGGACCTGGGCATCGAGCCTGCACAAGTAGGCGAGGCCGGCGCACGTGAGCGTGTGCTTACGATTGGTAAGGTTGAGGCACGCGCCGCCGGTCAGGTAATCAAAGATGATGGCAGCGCGGCACAGCGTATCGCTGAATTTTTGCAGCGCTACCAGTTGCTCTAGTGCTCAGGGAGGATTGCAAGATGTCGAATACAATTTGGGTACTCATTGAGCTGGAGAATGGCCAGCCTGCGCGCTCCTCGCTTGAGGTGCTTGGTAAAGCCGCGAAACTGGGTCGCGCCGAAGCAGTCGTGCTTGGCGCCGCCGCGGCGGAGGTCGCCCCTACCCTGGGTGCCTACGGCGCGGAGAAGGTTTATATCCACGCGGATGCAACCTACGACAATTATCTGACGCTTCCAGCCGTGGATACATTGAGCGCTCTGCTCAACGACCATCAGCCACGCTTGCTGCTCCTGGCCACCACCTACGAGCTACGCGATATCGCCGCTCGCCTGATGGTGCGCAATAACCTGGGCCTAATTACCGATGCGACCGACCTGGCATTTACTGGCGAGGAGCTTCAGGTCACCGTTCCCTGGGGCGGCGAGAACGTCGTCACGGCCACCCATCCTCACCAGGGTACCGGCATTGTCCTGACGCGCCCCAAGGCTTTCGCCGTTGAGCAGTTTGATGGTCGCACGCCCGAAGTTGAGACGCTCTCTGTCTCGATCAATAGTGCCGCGCAAGCCATTAAGATCGTCGATAGCGTCGATGTTGCTAGCGAGGGTCCGGCTCTGGAAGATGCCAGCGTCATCGTCAGCGGTGGTCGTGGCCTGGGCAAAGCCGAGAACTTCCAGCTAGTTGAAGCGCTGGCGAAGGCTCTCCAGGGCGCTCCGGGCGCGACACGTGCTATCGTTGATGCTGGCTGGCTCCCCTATAGCTACCAGATCGGTCAGACGGGTAAGACGGTAAAACCCACACTCTATGTCGCCGCCGGCATCAGTGGCGCCATCCAGCACCTCGCTGGTATGAAGGGTTCAAAGTACATCATCGCAATCAATAAGGATGAAAACGCGCCCATCTTCTCTGTTGCTGACCTCGGCGTGATTGGTGATGCACTGACCATCCTGCCGCAGCTTACAGAGGAAGTGAAGCGCCGCAAGGCCTAAATGCTTATTGCAAATGCTTATTGCACACGTCTCTCTCCGAGACGGTTGATGTCAGGGTGCCTCACTTGAGGCGCCCTCGCTCAACGGTGAGCGGTTCTCTTGTCCGAACGGTGCTATTCTCGTTCGACATTATGGCAACCGCCCGTCCATATACTAGACGGAGGTTCGACTAATGACCCCCCCACCGATTTCACCAACCGGGGGATGGATAGGCGCACTCATCTTTTCCGTGTTGTTCCTGGCCGCGCTCGGACTCTTTGCCCTACGCGCTGGCGAACTCGTGACCCTGCTGGCCAAGGCTCAACCCGAACATCGTACCGACCACATTAATGAGCGCATCGGTTCGATCTTCAAGGTAGTGCTTGGACAGAGCGGCGTACTGCGCGATCCCATCCCTGGTATTGCCCACTTCTTTACGTTCTGGGGCTTTATCATTATCCAGTTCGGCCTGCTCGAACTGATCGTGAACGCCTACAACATCTCGATCCCGTTCTTAGGTGATAGCCCTATTTTCGCGAGCGTCCTCGATTTCTTTATCGTTTTCGTAACGCTGGCGCTGGTGGTCTTTGCCATTCGCCGTGCCGTCTTTAAGCCCAAACAGCTCCAGAGCGCCTTGCATGGTCCCTGGGATGGCTTTATCATCCTGGGCCTGATCTTCCTGGTCGTTCTGACCCTGACCCTGGTCGAGTGCTTTAATTATGTGGCGACTGGTGGCCACGCCTGGACACCCTTGGCGGCCTTTTTTAGCCCCATTTTCACTCCTCTTGGGGTCAATGGTAGTACGCTTGCGTACCGCGTTTCCTGGTGGCTGCATATCGCGGTCGTGCTCAGCTTCCTGATCTATCTACCGCGCTCCAAGCACCTGCACCTGCTGGCGACGCCTTTTAACGTCTTCTTCCAGAACTACAAGCCCAAGGGTGCCCTCCCACTGCTGGAGAATCTGGAGGAGCGCGACGACTATGGTGTCTCTAAGGTGGAGCAGTTCACCTGGAAGCAGTTGCTCGATGGCTATGCCTGTACCGAGTGCGGACGCTGTAACACCGTCTGCCCAGCCACCAATACCGGCAAACCGCTCTACCCGAAAGAGATCATCCTGGGCGTGAAAGAGGCCCTCTTTGTACGTAGCGGTGAGATCCTGGGGCAGGACTCACTCTACAGCAAACTGGGGATCGCGGGCGTCAAGGCAGATAAGACTGTCGAGGAGAAAGAGGCTCACCACGAGCCTATGGTTGGCGGCATCATCTCCCAGGAGGCCCTCTGGTCCTGTACGACCTGTATGGCCTGTATGGAGATCTGTCCCGTCTCGATTGAACATGTGCCCAAGATTGTCGATATGCGCCGTAGCCTGGTCATGGAGGAGAGTGAGTTCCCGCAAGAAGTCACCTCGCTCTTTAATAACATCGAACGCAATGGCAACCCCTGGGAGATCAGCAACGATAAGCGCGCCGAGTGGGCTGCGGGCCTGGGCATTCCCCTGCTCTCGGAGAATCCCGACGCGGACGTCCTCTACTGGGTTGGCTGCATGGGTTCCTTCGATCAGCGCAATAAGAAGGTCGCAACTTCGGTCGCCAAGATCCTGCTGGCCGCTAAGGTCAATTTTGCCATCCTTGGTCCCGAGGAGTCCTGCACGGGCGATCCCGCGCGCCGCATCGGTAACGAATACCTGTGGCAGATGCAGGCCATGCAGAACATCGAGACCCTCAATGGCTATGGCTTCAACAGGTCTGCTAGCGCCGATGGTACAGGCGAGCAGAAGCATCGCACGATCCTGACCGCCTGCCCGCACTGCTTCAACACCATGTTGAACGAGTACCCACAGCTCGGTGGCGACTACGAAGTGGTTCACCACACAGTCTTTATCGACCAGCTGATCTCTGATGGCAAGCTTGAGCTGCCCGAGGGCTTCGACCAGCGCAAGCTGACCTATCATGATCCCTGCTACATTGGCCGTTACAACGACACCTACAATGAGCCACGGCGCGTGCTGACGGTGCTGAATAGCAACGGCATCAACGAGATGGAACGCAACCGCAACAAGAGCTTCTGTTGTGGTGGTGGTGGTGGGCGTGCCTGGATGGAGGAGAAGGTCGGCAAACGCGTCAACCAGACCCGCATCAATGAGGCATTAGAGACCAATTCCGAAGTCGTAGCCGCCGCCTGTCCATTCTGTATTACCATGTTTGAGGATGGCGTCAAAGGCGTCGAGGCCGAGGAGAAGCTCAAGATCGAAGATATCTCTGAGATCGTGGCCCAGGCCATCGAAAGTAAACAACCAGCCGTAAAATAGCCTGGAGCGCTTGCGTTCAAGGCTGGTATGTACCACCTATCGGGATCCGTTCGCAGCTCTGCGGGCGGATCTTTTTGTATGCGCTCAGACGTGTCTATGTTAGAATAGAGATCAGATCTAGAAAAAACTCAGGGATACTGACTCCACCACGTTTTGCACGTTTTTGATAGAGATCAAAAGGATAAAGAACGCTTATGTCTGGTTTTCCCGTAGTTGAAGTCCTTATTATCTTTGTGCTCATCCTGGCGAATGCCTTCTTTGCCGCCTCGGAGATTGCTATCGTCTCGGCACGCCGTAGTCGCCTTCAGCAACAGGCCGACGCCGGCAAGAAAAGCGCCAAACAGGCCCTGGACCTGGCAGAGGACCCTGAGCGCTTCCTGGCGACGGTCCAGATCGGCATTACCCTTATTAGCACGCTTTCAGCGGCTTATGGTGGCGCGAGCATTAGCGCAATCCTGAGCACTTGGCTCAAGACGGTTCCCTATATCGGTCCCTACGCCGATACCGTCTCCCTGGTAATTGTTGTGCTCCTCATCACCTATTTCTCGTTGCTGATTGGCGAACTCGTGCCCAAGCGCATCGCCCTGCAATCAGCCGAAAACATCGCCAACACGGCTGCTCCCTTTATGACGAAGCTGGCAGCCTTCGCGCGCCCGGTGGTTGGCTTTCTGACCATCTCGGCCAACCTGGTGCTGCGCCTGATCGGCCAGCATAAGACGCGGAAGCAGGAGGTGACTGAAGAGGATATTGTCTACCTGGCGCGCGAGGGCGCGGTCAGCGGCAATGTAGAGAGGGACGAAGAGGAGTTTATCAGCCGCCTCTTCCGCTTCTCGGATCGGGCCGTCAATACGATTATGATGCCACGCACAGAGATAGTGGCAATTGAAGTTGGCACACCACTCGAACAGGTCATCGAGACCTTCCTTAGCTCTGGCTACACGCGCCTCCCGCTCTACGAAGACTCCCTGGATAATATCGTCGGCGTGCTCTATGCCAAGGATCTGCTGCGCAAGCGTGCCGAAGATGGACAGGTGGACCTGGTCAAGCTAGCTCGCCCACCTTTCTTTATCTTTGAATACCAGTATGTCGATGACCTGCTCACCGTTTTCCGCCGCAAGGGCGTGCACCTGGCAATCGTGATCGATGAGTATAGCCAGGTCACGGGCCTGGTGACGCTGGAAGATGTGTTGGAAGAGCTAGTAGGCGAGATCCATGACGAGTACGATCAACCCGAGGAGGTCGATTTTACCCAGCGCGAAGATGGTAGCTGGCTCATTAATGCCATGGCCGACCAGCAACACGTACGCGAGAAACTGGGTATGCCAGCCGTTCCTGAGGAGACGCACCTCAACTACAAGACGCTGGCAGGCATGATCCTGACCCATATCGGAAGCATTCCAGCCGTTGGCGACAAGGTCGAGATCGATGGCTACACCTTCGAGATCGTCGACATGGATGGCAGGCGCATCGACAAAGTCCTGGCCAAAGCCAAAGATTCTTGATTTAAGAAGGGGAAGTGCTGTGGGGTGGCGGCCTTCGGGGCCGCCACCCCACAGCACTTCCCCTTCTTAAAATCTTCTCTAATACCATCTGGCCTGACTGCTTCTCATGGTTGCCATGAGAAGCAGTCAGGCTTTCCCTTATTTCTCAACAATACTCATTGCAGGGAAGTCATTAAAAATTCCACTAATAGTGATGCTGCGAGCCTCGCTACCGTCGCTCACCTTCAGTGATCCTACCGTGTGGCTCCCATTATAGTAATACGTGCCGTTAATGACTGGCGTAGAATCTATTGGTCCCATAAAGTCGTCCACGAACTTCTTCCAGCGAATAGCCCCTGATTGCGTATCGTAAGCGATAATCGTTGCCTGAGGCAGAGGGCCAGGATGGGCATCCTTGGAGAGGGCCGTCGCTCCGACGATCACCGTATTGCCATCGACTACTGGATTGGCGTAGAGCGCGCCCTCGGTATGACGTATCCAGAGTTGCTGACCAGTGCGAGCATCAAGGACAGCGAGGTCACCCTCAAGCGAGCCGATGTAGACCTTCTCGTTCGTTGCCGTGAAGCCGAAGAGCTGCTTCTGCACCGGCTGAGTCTTCCAGAGCGGCTTACCGTTCGTGGCATCGTAGGCTTCAATATGTTCGGGTCCCGGCGTGCTGACCGAGCCAGTCAAGATGCAGATGTACAGCCTACCATCGACGATGCTTGGCTTTGTATATATCTCATCAGGCTTCGATGCAGGCATCTTCCAGAGTTGTTTCCCATTGTTCGTATCCAGGGCAAAAAACTCATGGCTTTCCACACAATAGAGCATCTTTGGCGCGACCTTCTGTATAGTGCCGTAAAACGTACAGGGATCAGTATCAGATGAGTAAGACCAGAGCAGCGAGCCGTCCGCTTTGATGGCCTGCGTCGTAACATGGTCACCTGTATCCTGCGTGTTGACGTAAAGTGCATTATCACCCTCCACGATGGCTCGAACCCATGCAGGTTTGCGCCAGCGCACTCGGCCTGTGCGAGCATCTAGCGCGACCAGGTAGTGATCCTTACCATTATAGACGCCTGCGTAGATATTCCCCTGGAAAAAGACAGGTGCTGCCCAACCCGAGGAGGCTCCCTCTGGAGAGTGTGAAGGATTGGGATCGTAGTGCCAGCGTACGGCCCCACTCTTGCTGTCGAGGCGGTAGACCCCAGTGAACGCGTTGACATAAGTATCAGCTATTGAGCCGCCACTGGTCGTCCCGCTCTGTTGATTCTTGCCCGCTAAGTTGAAGATAGCCAGGCTACCACCAATGATTAGCAACAGCACCGCCACCTGGAGCCCTGCCATGATAAAGTGTTTAAGTTTGCGGAGGTGTTTCTCAGGTAGGCGTGGTCGCTCGTTTCTGGTCGGCACACTTTCCAGTGTATTGATCATAGAAGCCTCCTCCATAGTAGGTAAGGATGAGCTATGAAGCTGGCTCGCCGCTTCTCGACGTTGCTTCAGAAGTTGCCAGACATTATCAATAATACGAGCATCATCGGCATAAAAGTCTTGAATGTGCTCAACAACTTGGCTATTTGCCGACTGCGTGAACCTGGCCTGCCCAAGGTAGTCAATCTGCTCGTCCACCGTTTCAGCGCGAAAGTATTCCTGATCGTTCATAGCTATTGCTCCTCCCACTGCTGCTCATAGCGCACACGCAGTGCGTTCAATGCACGAGCCAGGAGCATGCGCACCGTTCCATCACGTTTCTTGAGCAGATGTGCTATCTCGACACAACGCAGACCAGCCGCGAAACGCAAGCCAAGGATCTCTTGCTGTGGCTCCGAGAGATCCTTGAGATGAGTGCGCAACCAGGTATATTCTTCGTGGCGGAGGGCGCTCTGCTCAGGCTCTGGCCCGTCATAGAAGAGATCATCAATATGTTCATCGAGTGGCACAACTGGGTGCCGCTTTTGACGACGATAGTAATCCACCAGCTTATTACGCGCGACCCGGCGCAACCATGTCGTTTGCACCGCGTAGTTTGCTTGCAGGAGAAGCTCCTGGTGATCTAGCGCGGAGACAAAAATATCCATCAATAAGTCCTCCGTATCTTGAGGTGATGAGAGGTTTCCCCGTATATAGGCAAGTAGTCGCGGCGCATGCCTGCGATATAGCAACTCAAACGGGTCTCTCTCAGATTCGGGTAGATCGATCTGATAATTCATCAATTTCCCTGCGCAGTCCGTATTTGAAATTTTCTCTTCCAAAGAAACGCCACATCGGACAAAACGTCACGCTCTGGAAACAAGAGACGAAGAGAGACTTACTTCTTCTCCGAAAACTCTGAGCGCGGAGCGCTGGTCACGCAAGTAACGTTGGGTTTCGGAAGAAGATCTTAGAGGAGAAGAGGAGGAGATGCCATTATTTTCAGTTTGACTCAGATAAAAATGCGCTAGGTAGTTTGCCAGGGGAAGATGTCAAAGCCATCATCGTCATTGTTGCGGACGAAGAAGAGTTCGTCGAAGCCTTCGCTATAGTCGGGACGCTCCAGGCGCTTGAGGGTGGCGAAGATGGCGACATCGGGGACGCGCTGACGCCCTTCGCGTCGAGCGTTGCGCTCACGGCTCCTGGTCACATCTGTCTCAAAATAGTAGCCAATGACGCGTGCACCCAGACGCTTGCCAAGTTCAATCAGTTCACTGCGCTCGGCACGTGAGGAATTGGTATTGTCCACAACCACTAATTGACCCTGCCGCAGCGCATCCTCCACCTGCTGGAGTTGGCGACGTGCTGGGCGGCGATTGTTGCGCAAGAGATCTTTGCTGACATATGCGTGCGAAGAGGCAAAACGCGTGCGGTAGAAGGTGCTCTTTCCGGAGCCCTGCAAGCCGATCAGTAGCAGAAGCTCCATTACTGGTCCTGGAGTTGAGCACTATAGCGGGTAATGATGAAACGTTGCTCCTGCTTGCGCACCGTGTCGATGCCCGCGCCAAAGTAGGCGTAAGCCCACTGCTCAAGCCGGAGACACCCTTCCTGAAAGACCGCATCGGGAACGCGGCGCATACTTGACCAGTTGCGCTGCAAGATACCCTCCAGGACCTGGCGCGGCGTAATAACCCGTTCCCATGTCAGGGCTATCCAGCGCTCAGCCTGCCAACCAAACTCGGCGCAGGCGAGTTGTAGATCGGCATCAGAGGGTTGATAGAGGCGCTGCTCATCATAGCCAAGCTCCGCAAGGACACGTCGCCATTGGGCGCGCACCTCCTGAACATCTGAGGGGCCATGTTCGTCGCCGCAATGGAGAAACATACCGTCAGGTGTCGCTACGCGCCTGACCTCCTGCAACACCTGGCGCCAATCATCCACCAGGTGCAAGACATGGACCGCGACAATAACCTCGAAGGAAGCCGCTGCAAAAGGCAGGTGATGGACGTCTGCAACAGCAATGCGCATATGAGCATCTGGCTCAGTGCGCTGGAAACGCTTCCCCCATGCCGGTTGCGGCTGGCCCTGCTCGTCTGGCAACTCTCCCCAGGCAAGCCGTTCTTCCTGCCAGTCCTCGGCCTGCAATTTATGCTCAAGCTGTGCCAGCATACGCTCAGAGATATCGATACCTGTGAGGTCACGTCCCAGGTTTGCCAGGGGGAGCGCGATACGCCCGGTTCCCACGCCGATCTCCAGAAAGCGCGTCTGCGGACCCGCGGAGGACGCCTCGTCGAGGGTCTGAGCGATACGTAACGCCACATCGCGTGGATAGCCTCGCGTTGCATCATAAATAGATGCCAGCATGTCGAAATTAAAGGAAGACATGATCCCAGCTCCTCCTCTGAACGACGCTACATGCGTACGCGTCTACTGCCAGAAGTAGACGCGTACGCATGTAGCGTCCGGGCCACCACTCCTAAACTTACGAATTTCGTTCGGACAATAAGGCTCGCGCGATTACCAGGCGCTGGATCTGATTGGTGCCCTCATAAATCTGGGTGATCTTGGCATCACGCAGCATGCGCTCCGCGGGATACTCCTTCATGTATCCATAGCCACCCAGAACCTGGATCGCGTCGTTTGTGACATCCATAGCCGCGTCCGAGGCAAACATCTTCGCCATGGAGGAGTACTTGCTAAACTGTTCATCGCCATCATCCACCAGTTCCGAGGCATGATAGACCAGCAGGCGCGCCGCCTCAACCTTGGTCGCCATATCCGCCAGCATAAACTGGATGCCCTGATTCTCAGCGATCGGCTTTTTGAACTGCACACGCTGTTTGGCATAGGCTACGGCCAGGTCCAGGGCCCCCTGCGCGATGCCAAGGGCCTGGGCGCCGATACCGATGCGTGTGCGGTCCAGAGTACGCATGGCGATCTTGAAGCCTTCGCCTTCCCCTCCCAGCAGGTTCTCGACTGGAACCTCACAGTTCTCAAAGATCAGCTCAGCCGTCTGCGAACCCTTAATACCCATCTTATCTTCGATGCGCCCAACAGAGAAACCGGGGAAGTCCTTCTCGACGATAAAGGCACTGATGCCACGAGTACCTGCCTGAGGATCAGTAATCGCGAAGATGGAGTTGACCTGGGCCAGGCCACCATTAGTGATAAAGCGCTTAGAACCATTGAGGATATACTTATCGCCCTTGCGCACGGCAAAGGTCTGCATCGCGGCGGCATCCGAGCCAGAGCCAGCCTCGGTCAAACCAAAGGCCGCCAGCCACTCACCGCTTGCCAGCCGGGGAAAATATTTGCGCTTCTGTTCGTCATTGCCAGCCAGCAGAATCGGCATCGAGCCGAGTTGCTGAACCGCCAGGATCAGGCCGGTTGTGGCACAACAGCGCGAGAGTTCCTCAACCGCCATCGAGATCGCCAGTTCGCTGGCGCCAATGCCACCGTACTCTTCGGGGAAGGGCATCGCCAGGATATCATGGGAGGCCAGTAGCTCCTTCATATCCCAGGGAAACTCGCCAGAGTGATCTATTTCAGCCGCCCGGGGCGCCACACGCTCCTGAGCGATCTCACGAATTGCTTCAATCAGTGCCTTTTCGTCTTCACTGACATGAGACACAGCCATGACAGAGTACTCCTTTGTGCAAAATAGAGACAATAGTTCGCTATTAGCGAGTATATCACAAGAAAGGAGTATTCTTTTGGCACATCCAGAGGAGAGACGGGAATAAAGGTCCCCACTCATACGTTTAAAAATATGAATACATACATCACAAATATCATCTTTTCAGCAACAACAAGTTTAGAGTATAATATAAGCTATGGATATAGAATAAACAATTTCAGGGCGCTGAGGCGTCCTATTGAGCTTGCGTCTTAATACTAGGCAAAGCTCAATCAGCATGATATAATACAGACAGAACTGAGATTTTTTTTGCGAAAAGTGGGTATTTTCCCCACTTTTCTGTCTGCTAGAGACGTTTTCTTTTGCACACATAAAATTGAGTTGAGTGTAACTGGGCACCAGCGGGAGGAGCAAGGCATATGAGGAGCGAATTTCAGGCGGCTATCGCACAATTAATTGCCGAGAAGGGGCTACCCCGCGAAGTGGTAATGGAAACCGTAGCGAACGCCCTCCTCGCAGCATATCGTAAAAGCTTCGGTGGTGGTGAGAATGTACGCATCGAGGTCGACAAGAATGGTGAAGTCCATGTGTGGGCGTCGAAGCGTGTTGTGGCCCAGGTAAATGATTCTAACGAGGAGATCTCTCTGGCGGAGGCGCAGCGTCTCGTTCCAAATGCGGCCCTCGGACAATTGCTCGACGTAGATTCATCGTTCATCTTTTCGCGCATCCCCACGCAGACCGCTAAGCAAGTCATTCTTCAGCGCATCCGCGAAGCAGAACATGAGCACCTCTATGAACAGGTGAAGGGCTGGGTAGGTGAGATTCGCCTGGGCACCCTGACCCGCGAGGAACAGCGTGGCTGGGTAGTCGACTTCGACCTGGATAAAGTTGATAAAGTCGAAGGCTTGATGCCCATCTCGGAGACCATTCCCGGCGAGCACTATCGCATGAAGCAACGCTTGCGCATCTACATCTATGATGTACGCCGCATACAGGGCCGGATGCTCCAGATCCTGGTCTCGCGTACCCATCGGGACCTGCTGCGTCGTCTCTTCGAGAATGAAGTCCCTGAAATCTACGACGGGTCCGTGGAGATTAAAGCCATCGCACGCGAGCCAGGCAGCCGAGCAAAAGTCGCTGTCTACGCACGCCAGGAGGGCCTCGATCCCATTGGCTCCTGCGTTGGCGTACGCGGACAACGCATCAGCAATATCGTACGTGAACTCAATGATGAGAAGATTGACATTATCCAGTGGAGCCCGGACACAGCCTCATTTGTAGCGAACGCGTTGAGTCCGGTGAAGCCACTGAAAGTTGAGTTACGCGACTCAGATCATACTGCGATTGTCACCGTGCCTGAGCGCCAACTCTCGCTGGCGATTGGTAAAGATGGACAGAATGCCCGCCTGGCTGCAAAGCTCACCGGCTGGCGCGTTGATGTCGTCAAACCCGTAGAAGGTGAAATCTACGAAGAGCCAGAGGAACAGATCACCAGCGTCTCACGCCATGAGCGCTCGGGACGCCGTTCACGTGGGAACAGGTAAGTGCCTATTAGGAAACCTGAGCGCTTGCCCCCGAATGGGGGCGAAGCGCTAGCCACGGCAGTGGCGCCGCGCCCCCATTCGGGGGTTGGTTTCCACATAAGAAGCAGGTCGTATACTAAAGAAGGGGGTACACAGTCATCGTATGACAAAGGCCAAACAACAGAAACCACAAAAGCATATCCCTTTGCGTACGTGTGTCTCCTGCCACGAGAATAAATCGAAGCGGGA
Organism: Ktedonobacter sp. SOSP1-52; assembly: GCF_016587395.1. Lineage (NCBI taxonomy): Bacteria > Bacillati > Chloroflexota > Ktedonobacteria > Ktedonobacterales > Ktedonobacteraceae > Ktedonobacter > Ktedonobacter sp. SOSP1-52. Next base: position 659,427 of record NZ_BNJH01000003.1, on the reverse strand, counting down.
GCTGCTCAGGGTAGTACGCACGCCTGACGGGCATGTCTCCGTCGATGCAACCGGCAAGAAGTCGGGGCGCGGAGCCTATCTCTGCGCACGCCTCTCTTGCTGGAAACAAGCGATCAAAAGCAGGCGACTCGAACAGGTTTTGAAGATTGATGCCATCCCGCAGGAAGATCTGGCTGGCCTCGAAGCGTTTATCGCCACGCTGCCAGAAGATCTACCAGTAAGCGTACCAGCACAGGCGACACGCAAAAAGGTTGCAGAACCCAAAGCGTGATACGTCTGTATTAGGAAGCGGGCGGTGAGTCAGGATACTTTTCTTCTACATTTGTCGATAGACAAGTGAGAAGGATGCAAAAAGTTTTTTCTCACTACCCTCGTTTCCACATATCAAGCATCTCTATACATAGGGCCTCAAGAAGTCCTGTAGAGGTGCCTGGCATTTGCAAGGATCTGTAGAGTAGGCTATACTAGAGCAGTTGAATTTCGACAACAGGCTGTTTTGTGCATCATATGAAACAGCATGCGCTTGCGCTTGTAAATTATTACTTTTACCGCCTTTACTCTTATCGTCCCTCTCAATGCCGCTAACGGCAGAAAGAGGGTTTCAATACGAACATCCGACCAGGTCGGTGGCCGGATGGGGATTAAACAATGTGTTGTTTTATCTCTACTCTTAATAGAGACACAGCCCCTCGTCTACAGGGCAGTTGTAACAGTGAATGTTTGCGGAGCGAAATAGCTATGATTAAATAAGCATAGCCTCTCTAAACGTTAGAGAGCGCGGACTGAAACATGCCTGGCACTGCACCAACGAGGGTCTGTCACCCACTTCTCGACACATTCCAGGGAAGGGCGACAGACCTTTTTTATGGCTGTGAAGAGAGATTTCCAGCGTCTTTAGACGCATCAGATGATAGAAAGGGAGTCTTCTTCATGAGAGACGCATCTGATTTCACAGATGGGACCGAGCAGGCCAAACCAGCCAATCAACAACAGACAACTCAATCTACACCTAACGCCCCTGCGGCGCCAGGTAGGCAAAGAACTAGTGGCGGCTCTCGGTCCGAAAGCCCTACACCAGGCAGCCAGGAACAGGAACAAGAACAGAAAGCAGCTCCTCGGCGTCGTACATCTCCTCCTACCCAAACAGGGCCCCATCCACAGGGTGATAGGGAGCATCCGCCCACTTCACCAGGCGGTCCCGCCACACGGCAAGGTCCTCCGAATCGCGGCGGTGGTTATAGACCAGCGGGTGGCCCAGGCTCACACCAGGGTCCTTCAGGCGGCAGACCCGGCGGTTACAGCGGTGGCCCAGGCTCACACCAGGGTCCTTCAGGCGGCAGACCCGGCGGTTACAGCGGTGGCCCAGGCTCACACCAGGGTCCTTCAGGCGGCAGGCCCGGCGGTTACAGCGGTGGCCCAGGTGGCAGACCCGGCGGCTATAGCGGTGGCCCGGGCGGCAGACCCGGCGGTTACAGTGGTGGCCCGGGTGGCAGACCAGGTGGTCCAGGTAGCAGACCCGGTGGCCCAGGCTCAGCAGGTGGTCCCTACCGTCCTCCTCAGGATAGCCTCCACCCTGGCAGTGCTACCCCGGTCACAGAACGCCCTGAGCGCGACCGTGGACGCGACCGTGACCGCGAGCGTGCCGAACGCACAAGTGAACGTACCGTAAGTGAGCGCAGCACGCCTGAGCGCGGAAGAGCACCCGTTCATAAGGGTCCACCAGCCAGGCCTGGTGGTGGTACAGCGCCACACCGTCCCGCTGGCACGGGAGGACCATCACGCCCCTCTCGCCCCTCGGGTGGATCACGCTCTAGAAGCAACAATGGACATGCACAGCGAACGACTGAGCGTCGCACGGCTGCGGTCAAGGAAAAGGTCACTGGACCCGTTACCATTCCACCGCAGATCATCGTAAAAGATCTTGCTGAGTTACTCGACGTCACACCCAATGAGATCATTCGCCAGTTGATCAAACAGAGTGTCTTCGCCAGCATCAACCAGGTCGTGGAGTACGAGAAAGCGTCCCAGGTTGCAACTGATCTGGGATTTGAACCCACCCAGAGCGAGGTCGCGGCGGCAACAGGCGCACGCAAAACCCTATCCGCCAGCGAGGCACAGCAGGCTTCTCGCGACGATCAGGGCATGGTTATCACACCACCAGTGGTGACGATCATGGGTCACGTTGACCATGGTAAAACTTCCTTGCTCGACACCATCCGGAAGACGAAAGTCGCCGCAGGCGAGGCTGGAGGTATTACCCAGCATATCGGCGCCTACCAGGTTGAGGTCAACGATAAGAAGATTACCTTCCTGGATACTCCCGGTCACGAGGCCTTTACCGCCATGCGTGCTCGTGGAGCACAAGTGGCCCACGTCGCCATTATCGTGGTCGCAGCCGATGATGGTGTCATGCCGCAGACACGCGAGGCAATCGACCATGCGCGTGCCGCCAAGATGCCACTCATTATCGCGCTTAATAAGATTGACCGACCCAACGCCAATCCAGATCGCGTCAAGCAGCAGTTGGTTGAGAACGACGTACTGATCGAAGAGTTCGGTGGCGAGATCATCTGTGTCCCCATCTCCGCCAAGAAGGGCGAGGGCATTGATGAGCTTCTCGACTATATCCTGCTCGTCGCTGAGCTGCAGGACCTGAAGGCCAATCCCAACGTGCCTGCGACTGGCGTCATCATTGAGGCCAAACTGGAGAAGAGCAGTGGTCCTTCGGCCACCGTCCTCGTCCAGCAGGGAACACTCAAAATGGGCGACACTATCGTGGTTGGGCCTATCGCCGGTAAAGTACGCGCCATGTTCAATGATCGTGGCAAGCGCGTGCAAAAGGCGCCACCCAGCACACCAGTCAGCATCCTTGGTTTGCCAGAGGTACCACAGGCCGGTGACCGCCTGGAGGTGGTCGTTGACGATAAGACTGCTCGCCAGAATGCCCAGACTGAGCAGGAGCGCCGTCGCCAGGAGAACACCCATCTTGGCCAGGTAAGCCTGGATACGCTCTACACCCAGATGCAGGAAGGCACTGTAAAGGAACTCAACGTCGTGCTCAAGAGCGACGTACAGGGATCCGCAGAGGCCATCAAGGGCTCGCTCTCCAAACTGGGCGAGGACAACCTGAAGGTTCGCCTGATTCACGAGGGTATTGGTAACGTCAGCGAGACCGATGTCCACCTGGCCTCGGCCTCCGGCGCCATCGTCATCGCCTTCAATGTCAAGGCCGATGGCGCGGCTCAGCGCGAAGCGCAAAAAGAGCACGTCGATATCCGCTACTACAACGTCATCTACAAGCTGATTGACGATATCCAGGCTGCCCTGACCGGTATGCTTGAGCCTGAGTACCGCGAGGTAATCGGGGGTCATGCCGAGGTCATGCAAACCTTTAAGGCTGGTCGTAACACCATTATCGCTGGTTGTCGTATCACCGACGGTAGGATCATGCGCTCCTCACAGGCCCGCGTCCTGCGCAAGAAGGACAAGGTCTATGAAGGCAAGGTGGACTCGCTCCGTCGTGGTAAAGACGATGTGCGCGAGGTACTGACCGGCTATGAGTGCGGTATTATCCTTGAGGACTTCACCGCTATCGAGGTCGGCGATATCATCGAGGCCTTTGCGCAAGAGCGCGTCATGCCCGGCGCATAAGAAATATAGAGGATTGCGGAAGCGTAGCATGTCTGTCACACCAGGCCATACTACGCTTCTGCCCTTTTCCACTAGATCATCCGTGTGTAGCGAAGAGGATGGGACGAGATTATGGCTAACCCACATCGTCAAGAGAAATTGGGCGAATTGATCGCCGCCGAACTTAGCGATCTGATGCGGACACGCGTCAAAGATCCCCGTGTTGGCTTCGCCAGCATCACCCATGTTGAAGTCAGCGGCGACCTGCGCCATGCCAAGGTTATGGTCAGCGTCATGGGAACCGAAGAGGAACAGGTCGCAACAATGCAGGGCCTGAAGAACGCCTCAGGCTTCTTGCGCCGTGAACTGGCTGAGCGCATTACCTTGCGCTATATGCCAGACCTGGTCTTTAAACTTGATCACTCCATTGCCGAGGGCGCACGCATCCTGGCCCTCATTAACAAGGTCAACCAGGAGGACTCCTCACAACCAACATCATCAACGAACGAGGAAGCATGAGCCAGACCTACCTGAATCCTACTTTGACCCAGGAGCTTGATGGCCTCCTGGTCCAGCAAGCCATGGCGATGATCCAGCCCGCGCGGCGCATCGCCATTCTTGCGCATGAGCGACCAGATGGGGACTGCCTTGGCTCCGCCCTCGGCCTGGCCCATATGCTGGACCAGCTAGGCAAATACTGCGTGCCAGTCTGCGCCGACGTGGTACCACCATCGTTTCATTTTCTGCCTGGTCATGAACGCTTTCAGACCACGCTTGGGGATGAGCAATTTGACCTGGTGATCGCCCTGGATGCCGGCGAACTCTATCGCTTTGGCGCACTGGCTGAACAACACAGGGACTTCCTGACACATGTGCCTATCCTGAACATGGATCATCACGTGAGCAGTACTGGCTGTGGGCAGGTAAATATTATTGACACATCCTCCGCCGCGACGGCCGAGCTACTGGTACTCTTTCAGCAGCAGGCACACCTCCCCCTCACCGGAGAGGCCGCCCAATGCCTGCTAACAGGCATGATCACCGATACTGGCTCGTTCCAGTACTCCAACACCTCCGCGCGCACGATGGAATCCGCCGCGGTCACAATCCGCGCGGGTGCTAACGCGGAAACGACGGTTAAACCCCTTTTCCGCACCCATCCCCTAGCCAAGCTGCGCCTACAGGCAGAGGTTTTTAAACAGGCCCAGACAGCGTGCGAGGGCCAGCTCATCTGGTCCTACGCCGACGATGCAACCCTGATCACCGCTGGTGCTACTGCGGATATGGATGATAGCTGTGTTGGCACCTTACGCGATGTCGAGGGCGTCGTAGTGGCAGCCTTCTTCAAAGCCTATGGCGAGCCACAGACCACGCGCATTAGCCTACGAACCTATGAGCCATTCGATGCTGCAGCCTTCTGCATGCGTCTAGGCGGCGGCGGTCATCCAAGAGCCGCCGGAGCCACGGTAAATCGCCCCCTGGCGGAGGCCATGCCCGAAATTGTCGCGCAGCTAGCCGAGGAATGCCAGCGCCTGGCCAGTCTAGACGCAACAGACACAACTCACTCCTAAAACGACAAGAGGTATCAATGGACGGAATTCTCAATATCAATAAGCCGCTTGGCATGACCTCGCATGATGTCGTGGCACGCGTGCGCAAGTTGCTCAAGCAGAGGCGTGTCGGGCACGCCGGGACGCTCGACCCGGCCGCCAGCGGCGTGCTTCCTATCTGCGTGGGACTGGGCACGCGCGTCGCGGAGTATCTTAGCGAGAGCGGCAAGGCGTACCAGGCAGAGATTATCTTTGGCGTCGTGACCGATACCTATGATACCGAGGGCGCCGTCCTACGCACACATGACGCGACTTCACTCACGCAAGAGCAGCTTGAGCAAGCGTTACCGGCCTTCCTCGGAGAGCAGATGCAGCAACCTCCTCGCTATTCCGCGATCAAAATTCAGGGACAGCCGGCCTATAAGCTGGCACGCGCCGGGAGTGAGATCGAGCTGGCACCTCGCCCCATTACGATCTCGCAACTGGAGATCCTGGCCTGGGAGGCTCCACGCCTGACACTAGCGGTGGTGTGTAGCAAGGGTACGTATATTCGCTCGCTTGCTTATGATCTGGGTGAACATGTAGGAACGGGCGCCCACCTGGGAGGACTGATCCGCACACGCAGTGGTCCCTTTGCCCTCGCTGAGAGCATTACCCTTAACCAATTGGAGAGCGCCATTGCAGACGAAAGCGTCACACAATACCTCTTTCCAGCCGACGCCGCTCTTCGCCAGTATCCCGCGCTTACCCTGAGTACCGAACAGGTCACCCAGGTTCTGCATGGCAATCCCATCAAGACATCTGTCCAGGCCCCACAACCCGCTTCCACGCTGGCACGTATATATAGCGAAGAGGGTCAATTTCTGGCGATTGCGCAATGGGACGACCAGCGCCAGTATTGGCATCCTAAAAAGGTCTTTGCCACCAGCACGCACTAGGGCCTTGTAACTACCAGGGGACTACGAAAAAGGCGCTCAGCCTCGTAAGGAGCGTATTTTTTGTAGGCACAACGTAGCCACAATGTAGGCGCAATGGCTAATATTATTGCTGATAAAAATGGGCTGTGGTACTATAGTTATACTATGCATCAAAGGCAGATGCATGCCTATACGCAATTCTCAGAAATACTCTCACATACACACATACATCTATGAACTACACAACAACACTCACTAATTCAGAGCCGATTGTCGTGACCATCGGCAACTTTGATGGCATACATCGTGGACACCAGCACCTGTTGCAGAGGCTGCATTCGCTCGCCGAACAGCTTCACAGCAAACCAGTGCTCGTGACCTTTACGCCACATGTCCTTATGGTCCTGCGGCCAGATATTTATGTCCAATACTTGACGACCCTGGAAGAAAAACTGCAAATCGCGCACCAGAGCGGATATATTCAGGATACTATCGTTATCAATTTTACCCCTGAGGTGGCGGCCTTGAGCGCGGAAGACTTTATGGATCAGCTCTGCCAGCGCTTTCAGATTCGTGGCATGGTCGTCGGCTCCAACTTTAGCCTCGGGCATAATCGGACAGGAAATGTCGCTTTCCTGCAAGACTATGGGCAACGCCATGGCATTGAGGTTCAGTCGGTCTCCCTGGAAGAGGCAGGACAGGAGCGCATTAGTAGCACACGCATTCGTACGCTAGTAAGCGAGGGCCAGGTCGAGGAGGCCAACCGGCTCCTCGGGCACCCGGTACAGGTGGGCGGCATCGTCGTTCATGGCGATCAGCGCGGGCGCGTCCTCGGCTTCCCGACAGCAAACGTCCGTCCTGATCCCCATAAACTCTTGCCCGCCAATGGGGTCTACGCGGCGCGTGTGTTTATATCCAAGCAAGAAGGCCCAGAAAGTGACGGGCAGGCAATTTCCCCCGTTTATAACGGTGTAGTCAATATTGGCATTCGTCCAACGTTTAATGGTAAAGAGCGTCTTGTTGAAGCGCATCTACTCGATGCTAAGCTTGATTTATACGACGCCTATATTGTGATAGAATTTATTGCCCGCTTGCGTGGTGAGCAGCGCTTTCCCGGAATAGAGGCCTTAAAGGCACAGATTGAAGCTGATAGCCAGCAAGCGCGACACATTTTAGCTCTCAGGAGTGTGAGCAATTGAAAGCTCGCCAGAACCCGCTGAATAAATTTGAATCGTTCATGCAGCGCATGATTGAGCGCCCGTTCGCTCGCCTCTTTCCGTCTCGCCTCGAGCCGGTAGAGTTACAGCGCCATCTTGAGCGAGCCATGGAAGACAATACCCTCCTTCAGGGCGAGGGGCGACGCCTTGCGCCCAACGTCTATGACATCTACCTGAGTATCAAAGATCATCAACAGTTTACACCCACCCAGGCAATGCTGGTCCGCGATTGGCAGAACCACCTGGTAGAGTTTGCACGTCATCGCCGCTATACTTTGCGTACCATGCCAGTGATTCGCCTACATGCCGCAAGCGACCTGGGCGTCAGCGATGTACGCATCGAGACCGAGACTGCTGATGGACAGGCCGGTGGCGCAATGGCTACCCAGGCTCTGAGCGCGGAACAACTCGCGCAAATCCGTGCCGCTCTTCCCCAGGGGCAGCAGTTGCCTGGCATTTCGTCCGCGCCATCCAACCCACCCGCCTCGGGAAGTAATCCAAATTTTCCTCAGCAGCCTTCCGCATCGCCCGCGCCACAGGTAGCCCAGCCACCTATGCCACAGGCCTGGCTCACAATCCGGCTACCGCAGGCCAATCAGCAGATCTACCGCATCGAAAAGCCAATCGTCAATATTGGTCGCCAGCTAAGTAACGATATTATTGTCGAAGATAAACGCGTCTCGCGCTATCATGCCCAGATCAAGTTCCAGAATGGCCATTTTTCGATCTTTGATCTCGGCAGTACCAATGGCATTACTATTAATGGGACCCCGCATATGCGGCAACATATGCTGCGCAATGGTGATTACTTTACCATTGGTAGCTACGACTTTTACTTTGAGAGAAGGTGAGCCTCGGCCCCATGCCATTACAAATTGATTCGTTCTTATTCATCTTACGTATTCTCCTGGTCATCCTGCTGTATCTCTTCTTGATGCAGGTTGTCCTGGCCATTACACGCGACCTGCGCAAATCAGCCACCGGTGAAGATGGCGGCGCCGCTCGCGCCAAAACCATTGGGCATCTTGTGGTCGTCAATAGCGGTCCTAGCAACCTGATGCCGGGCACACGCTTTGCCCTGGAGCCACAGACCACGATTGGTCGTGGCCCAACCAATACTATTCAGATCTCGGATCCAGTTGTCTCCGCGGAACATAGCCGCGTCTGGTTCCGTAACGGCTCCTGGTACGTCCAGGACGCAGGTAGCTCCAATGGCACCTACGTCAATAGCCAACCTGCCCGCGAAGCTCTTCCAGCCCGCCCAGGCGATATTGTGAGCGTTGGTTATATTCAATTCAAACTCACCCAGTAATCAACGAGCCGTACGACTGTAAATGCTTACAAGATAGAGAGGTGTTAATCGAGGATGGCAAGCCAAGCACCCGGGACATTGTCACGCTACCGTTGGCGAGAATTAGGCCTGCTGATCATTCCCAGCTTGATCATTATCCTGATCATGACTCAGCTACTTCTGGCCAACTCGCTCAAACAGGCCGCGCTTGATGCCAATGCTCCCTTTAGCACCAAAACACTCCCCCCGCTTCAGGGGTTGATTCCAGTTCTGGGCCTGATCGCGGCCCTGCTGGGCGTGCACGCCGTGCTCAATATCTTCTTCCGCAAAGCTGACCAGGTTTTACTCCCCCTCGTCGGTCTCCTCAGCGGTATCGGTGTGCTTTTCGCCACACGCATCGGCCCCGATCTTTACCCTCATCCAATTGATTCGCTAGGTTCACTCCAGTTGCGCTGGGTAATCATTGGCATGGCCCTTTGTTGTATTGTGCTAGCCGTGCTCCGCGACGTTACGTGGCTCGGGCGCTATAAGTACACCTGGGCCGTGGTCAGCTTCGTCCTGGCACTCCCAGCCTTGATCAATGGTATTCGCAGCCATGGTGGTGGCCCCACGCGCGATACGCTGGCGGTCGCCGGCACGGGCTTACAACCCTCCGAGCTACTTAAGATCGCCCTGGTGATCTTCTTCGCCGCCTATCTCAATGATAACCGCGATATCCTGGCGCAGGGCTACTTACGCCTGGGCAAGCTACGCCTACCACCACTCCGCCAGCTCGGTCCCTTGCTGACGATGCTCGGCCTGGCCCTGCTCATCTTCCTGATTGCAAGCGACCTGGGCCTGGCCCTGCTCATCTACAGCACCTTCCTCTCGCTGGTCTATCTCGCCAGTGGACGCCTGACCTACGTGCTCTCAGCCTTTGGCGCCTTTATCGTACTCGGGTTTGTCGGCTATATACTGCTAAGCTATGTCCGCAATCGCTTCGCCGTTGTGAGCTTCGATGTCGTGAACTGGCAGCACTGGACCCAGAAAGATAGCGACTTCGCCGACAATGCAGGCTATCAGATCTTGCAAGGCCTGATGGGTTTGAGCAGCGGAGGACTCTTCGGGGCTGGAATTGGCCTGGGACATCCAGCCGGCCAAGGCTTCATTCCTGTCGTCGAGTCCGACCTGATGTTCTCAGGGCTGGGAGAAGAGATTGGCCTGATGGGTCTCTTCGCCATTCTAGGCATCTACCTCCTGGTCATTCATCGTGGGTATCGCATCGCCACGCAGGCCACCGATACGTTCTCGCAACTCCTGGCAGCCGGCCTGACCACCATTTTTGCTGTCCAGACCCTGGTCATTATCGCTGGCAACTTAAAACTCATGCCCCTGACCGGTATTCCACTTCCCTTCTTAAGCCAGGGAGGTAGCTCGGTACTGGCGAACTACATCATTATTGGTATCCTCCTGCGCATCTCGCATAACACTGCACTTCAACGCGACGGAGGAACCTAACACTACTAAACCTCGTGCACAGATTGCTTTGAGGCCCGTAGTGGATGGTCCTGGTTGACTGGCATAGTCAACCAGGACCATCCACTACGGGCCTCAAAGTGTTTACGCAAACACGCTGCTTGTTTCTCGCTTCCCCTGGTGCTATACTGCCATTGTGGAGAGAAGCGTCTCCATCACACAATAAACACATCCATATTTTCTCTGTGGGGCACACGTTTTATGGGGCAATACCGGCAATGGCTTTACTATAGAGAAGTGAATCAGCAGTTGCAGGTGCAATTAAAACTGCAACAGCAAGTCTTGCAGCAACTCGAAGAGCAGGCACATGCGCTTGAGCAAGCGCTGACAGAGCATCATGAGCCAATTTACACAAATACACTGGTGAAAGCGCTCTTGTCCGAGCATCAGCGCGAACAAGCGCTTGCTGTGATCGAGCAACAGGGCGAGACGGTTCCCCATGCACCCAGGACAGAAGAAGCACACGCGGTAACAGCCAGTGAGCAGGCCAGCGCCAGGTCCGAGGCCAGGAATGAAGAGGCCCCCACAGCCAGGCAACCACTTCAACGTGCCCCTGATGCTCCCTCAGTCGCCATCTGGGACGGGCCCATATCCCCAGCTCCTCCTGCAACGCCGGAGAAAACAGCGATCCCCAGTCAGCGCCCTGACGCCTCCAAAGCGTCGGCGATCTTTGGCACACCAGTAGAGGAAGCTAGCCAGAACCAGCTAGAACTCAACTCCACAGCGCCCGCTGAAGAGTCTGACGAACTCCTGGTCGATCAGCAGGCAGATCGGGTCAACCAGTCCATTCAGCGCTGGGCGAAGCGCTGGCGCCGTGATACCTCATCAAAACCTGGTCAGGAGAGGAGGCTGGAAGGGTATGAATAAACCCGATAGCAGGCTGGCTGCCAGCCAGGAGAAGCGTGAGCACACACACGCCGAAATGGAACATATCGGCAAGCCAGTAGCACTGCCTGAGGCCCTGGTGACGCTCTTCGCGCGCCTGGATCCCGCGCAGGTTGAGCAATTTACGCACTCCTACCAGCTCTGGACGCTCCAACAGCGCCAGGCCCTGGTGCAACAGGAAATCGCCTGGCTCCAGCAACAGATCGCGGATAATGCATCGCTTACTGAGTCGGTCCAGCCCTCTCCCATCGCGTTGGCAACCCTTGCGCGCCTGCAAGCCAGTGGCGTCGAGAATCTGCATCTGCTGGATCAGATGCTTGATCGAGGCGACACCTGGCTCGACCATACCGCGCAACTTTTAGAGCGCTGTGAAAAGCTGGACCTTATTCGCGGTGACTACACCCGCTGGTGCGAGAACGCCCTCGAAGGAGCCTATGACTGGCTCGACTCCATGAACGATGAAGAGGCCTCGCAGGATCTACAGTCCTCCCAGGTTCTCCAGCCCGTCGCCCAGGAGGAGAATGACCTGGCGATTGTGCCTACCGCGGAAGAGCTTTTACAGAAGCTCATGAGCGATGACGACAGTCTTGAAGAGCCGCAGCACGCGCACCAGGAGAGCATCGCTCCCGCGCCCGAACAAGCAGAGATGACCGAAACGACAACATCGCCTGTAGCGAGCGAAGAGACCACCACTGCCCCGATACAGGAGCAGCCTACAGTGGAGTCTCCTATAGCGGAAATCCGGGCAACCAGGCGCACTACCCAGGAACTCCCCCCATTGGAGGGAGAGGTACCAATTCCTATTGAAGACATGCAGACGCTGCCACATGCCACTGCAGAGCACGCCATAGTGCCAGCGGAAGAGTCACTGGTAAACGAGCCAGAATTAGAACTAGCCCTGGACGAGATCGATACTCGTCCCATGACTCCGGAGCCAGGCGAAGGCGCTGACCAGAATGAGCAGGTTTCTACAGAGACACCTGAGACGCACATACCTTCGCCCAATGAACATGCTATAGAGGAGCAAGAGGTGACGGGGCTAGATGAAGAGGACACGATTGAACTGGTGCCACGTCGCAAGCCCCGGGAGAGCACATCCCCGGAAGTCGCCAGCGCCGAACCAGGCGCTGAGGCGTCTCCACGAAAACCTCAAGAAGATGAGGTACAGGGAGAGGAAGAGGTACAGGGCAAAGTTGAGTCGCCAGCACCGGTTGCTATCGAAGATGAGCCAACCATCCCTCTCCAGCCCGGGCATCTGCCGAATACTGGCGCAGAAATGCAACATAACGCGCCCACAGCCCTCACAAACCCCAGCGAGCCTGAAGGGACTAGAGAGACCAGGATGGTCGAGGAGCCTGGTAAGCAAGCCATACAGAAATATACTACAGATAGCGAAAATAAAAAAAATCTAGCACCTGAAAAGCCCCAAGAAGAGGTTACGGGGACCAGCGAGAAGGGGTTGCCAGTCCTCGTTCGGAAAGTGCTCGGGCAGATCTGGAATACGTAAACAGAGCCAGGGACAAGCCCGACACAACATATTAGCTCTTTAATGGACCAGACATGCCCGGCATCTGCATTATTGGCGCGGTTGGCTGCATCTGTATAGGAGTTGGACCAGAGCCAGCAGGCCCCTGGGGCGGCATCATCGCGCTGGGCGCCTGAGGAGGCTGAGGCGGCTGCGCTTGCTTCTGTTCCAGCTCTTTGACTCGTTGGCTCAGTTTTCGGATCTGCTTGCGATCAGAGATGGCAGACCCCACGCTCGAAAGGTATAACAAGAGCGCACCGAGGATAAACGCACCCAGAATCAAAAGCCCTGCTGGCAGCGCTGGCGCTTGCCAGATCAAGACCTCGAGTTGCGTTGTATTACTCAGGTTCTGGACCGCAACGAGCGTTATCACACCACCCGCAAGCACGATCATCACTAGTACAAGGTAGAACACGATGCCCTCCTTAATCAAATATACCAATATTATAATCCAACTGGCGCGAGTTACAAGTGGTATAGCCATTATTAGCAGGAATTCCCAATTTCTCTTTCGCCCTTGCCTCGGCTCGCAAGCTCACCTCGGGTACAGGGTGTGGTGGCAGATGACCTGGCTTTGCCAGGTCATCTGCCACCACACCCTGTACCCTTGAGCGCCGCAGGCGTGAAAGCTCTTCTCGCATAAGGGCTCTGCCTTTCCTACTCTTCTTCCACCAAATTGACGCATGCACAGAATAGAATTATACTGAGACACGTGATCACAGGAGGGAAAAAGCAAGTGTTATTTGAAGAGTTCGCGAATGAGACCAACAGCCAGAGTCCAGTACGCGCACAATATCTGAATATTAAACGCCAAAATCCGGACGCCATCCTTTTCTTCCGCATGGGCGACTTCTACGAAATGTTTGATGATGACGCCGAGATCGTCGCCCGCGAACTGGAGATCGCCCTGACTCGGCGCGACTTTGGGCGTGGACAGAAATCCCCCATGGCAGGTATTCCTCATCACGCAGCCGACGGCTATATTGCCCGGCTCGTTGGCAAGGGGTACCGCGTGGCAATCTGCGAACAGGTGAGCGATCCCGCCCTCTCGAAGGGGCTGGTTGAGCGTGAAGTGGTTCGCATTGTCACGCCTGGCACCGTCATCGACCCCTCCATGCTGGCCGCGAAACGCAATAATTTTCTGGCCGCGGTCGTCCCCGGTCGAGGTGCCATTGGTATCGCGTATATCGACATTACAACGGGCGAGTTCGCGGTCACACAATTTGCCACACCTGAGCCTGAGCTAGCCATCCAACAGGAGATCTCACGCGTCAGTCCCGCCGAGGTGCTGGTCGAGGCCCACTATAGCCGCCTGGGCAATCGCAAGAAACGCTGGCTGGCCACCGTCATGAGCGAGAAGCAGGTTACAAAGTTGGGGAGCAACGGGAACGCCAACGCGGATATTCCCGACCTGGAGGCAGAAGAGGATGAAGAAGAGGATTATGCACCCCTCGTCAAACTGCTCTCTGGCCTGGCCGGGCATGTCACCCCCTATGACTCACGCTACTTCGCCGAAGACGATGCCCGTCACCGCCTGCTCAAGCAGTTTGAGGTCTCCTCGCTTGAAGGCTTTGGCTGCGCCCATCTACCCCTGGCCGTCCGGGCCGCGGGTGCCGTCCTCTCCTATGTGCAGGAGACTCAGAAGGGCCTGCTCCAACACCTGATTGCGCTGGAGACCTACTCGACCAATAACTTTATGACCCTCGATCCTTACACCCGCCGCAACCTGGAACTCTTTGAGACAGGACGCCTGAACTCGGTCAAAGGCTCGCTACTCTGGGTGCTGGATAAGACGCGTTCGCCGATGGGAGGACGCCTGCTACGGCGCTGGATCGGACAGCCCCTGCTGGATATTCCTACCCTACAACTGCGCCAGCAGACGATTAGCGAACTCCTCACCGATACCCTGCTCCAGGCGCGCCTGGGAGAGGCACTCAAACGCGCAGGCGATCTGGAGCGCCTGATCAACCGCGTTCGCCAGCGTATCGCCAACCCACGCGACCTAGTGGCCCTCGCGACGGGCCTGCGCGCCGCCGCCGAGGTTCGCACCTGCCTCGATGAAACCGCGAGCGAGAACGCGCCCTCCCTTGTACGCCTGGTTGATCGCCTCGCCGAGAACAATGATATCATCGAGCTCATTGAAAAGGCCATTATCGAAGAGCCACCCGTCAGTATCAACGAAGGCGGTATCATCCGTGCGGGTTTTAGCGCCGAACTGGACAAGCTCAAAGAGGCATCACAGAATGGCCGACAATGGATTACCGAACTGGAGCAGCGCGAGCGCAAACGCACGGGTATCTCAAATCTGCGTGTCGGCTTCAATAAAGCCTATGGCTACTTTATCGAGATCACCAATGCCAACCTGAATCGCGCGCCCACTGAATATATTCGCCGCCAGACACTCACCAATAGCGAGCGCTATATCACCCCCGATCTCAAAGAGTACGAGACGCTGATCCTGAACGCGCAGGACCGCATCAATAAGATGGAGAACGAGTTCTTTACGCAATTGCGCTCGGATATTGCGATCCATGCCGCTGAACGCATCCTGGACACCGCCCACGCCATCGCTGAGATCGACGTTTTTCTGAGCCTGGCAGAGGTCGCGGCCAAAAGTGACTATTGTCGCCCCCAGCTCAACGAGGACGACACTATCCATATTGTGGCCGGGCGTCACCCCGTTGTTGAGCAGGCACAGACGGATACCCCGTTTATTCCAAATGATACCGATATCTCAAATCACGAGGCCCAGATCGCCATCATCACGGGCCCCAATATGGCGGGTAAATCAACCTACCTGCGCCAGGTGGCGTTGATTACCTTGATGGCTCAGATTGGCTCCTATGTCCCGGCCGAGTCGGCCACCATTGGCATTGTGGATCGCATTTTTACCCGTATCGGCGCCCAGGACGATCTGGCCACGGGCCAGAGCACCTTTATGGTCGAGATGGTCGAGACCGCCAATATCCTGCATCACGCCACGCCACGCAGCCTGCTGATCCTCGATGAGATCGGGCGCGGCACCAGTACCTATGATGGCCTGGCCATCGCGCGCGCCATCGTGGAGTATCTGCATAATAATAAGCGCTGTGGCGCACGCACCTTCTTCGCCACGCATTATCATGAACTGGTCGAGGTCAGTAAACTGCTCCCACGCATTCGCTGCCTCAACGTAGCCGTGGCCGAGGAAGATGGCAAGGTCATTTTCCTGCGCAAGATTGTGCCTGGAGGCGCGGATCGCAGCTATGGCATTCACGTAGCCCAGCTTGCTGGCATTCCCCGGCCCGTTCTCCACCGCGCAGAAGAGATCCTCGCCGAGCTTGAACGCCAGGGAGATGCCAAGGCGCGCCGCAAGGCCATGCGCGATATGGCAATGCCCGCCGCCTGGCAGATGACGCTGCTGGCGTCCGAGCCACACCCGCTCATTGATGAGCTAAAAACTATGAAGGTTGATGAGCTAACGCCCATAGAGGCTATCAGTAAGCTCTATGAACTACAACAAAAAGCACAACGTGATTCATAAATAGGGTGTATATGCATATGGCGCGGGCATTGCTCGCGCCATATGCATATACACCCTATCCCTGCGCGCCGCAGGCGCGAGAGCAACTGCGAAACGTACATTACTCATCTACCATCTTGAACCCATCTGTGATATCATTAAAGAGGTTGGCGATAGTGTACGATTTACAATAAATAAAATCTCTTTGTTGGAGGATTAATGACAACGCAACAGCAATCACCAGTACAGCCAAAGCAACTTGAGGACCTTTGCATCAATACTATTCGTACTCTTGCTATGGATGGTGTACAGAAAGCCAACTCCGGACATCCCGGCACCGCCATGGCGCTCGCGCCACTCACCTATCTGCTCTGGACCAAATACATGCGCCACAATCCGCGCAATCCACACTGGTTCAACCGTGACCGCTTCATTCTCTCCGCGGGCCACGCATCCATGCTGCTCTACAGCATGCTGCACCTGACAGGCTATGATCTGCCCCTTGAAGAACTGAAAAATTTCCGCCAGTGGGGTAGCCGCACGCCTGGTCATCCCGAATACCACCACGTTCCCGGCGTTGAGACCACGACCGGTCCCCTGGGTCAAGGCTTCGTCAATGGTGTCGGTATGGCAATCGCACAACGCTTCCAGGCCAGCCGCTACAACCGCCCTGACCATACACTGCTTGACCACTACATCTACACCATCTGTAGCGATGGGGACCTGATGGAGGGTATCACCTCCGAGGCAGCTTCTATCGCTGGTCACCTGAAGCTGGGTAAGCTCATCTACTTCTACGACGACAACAAGATTACCATCGAGGGCGACACCAGCCTGGCCTTCACAGAAAATGTTGGTGCACGCTTCGAGAGCTACGGCTGGCATGTGCAGCACATTGCCGACGTCAACGACCTAGAGGCCGTGAGCCAGGCCATCGAGGCCGCCCAGGCCGATGAGCGTCCCTCAATCGTTGTCACTCGCACGCACATCGGCTATGGTAGCCCCAATAAGCAGGACAAAGAGTCGGCCCATGGTTCGCCTCTGGGCGCGCAGGAGGTTATCCTGACCAAGCGCAACCTTGGCTGGGCCTCTGAGGAGCCCTTCTACGAGCCAGAAGAGGCCGTGGCCTATTTCCGCCAGGCCGTTGAGCGTGGCGCGCAGCAGGAGTTGGCCTGGCAGGAGCAGTTCGCGGCCTATGCCAACGCCTATCCCGAGCTGGCCCAACAGTGGCAGCAGGAGCAGGACGGCAAGCTTCCCGAGGGCTGGGACAGCGAAATCCCGACCTTCAAAGCGGGCGAGGCCCTGGCCAGCCGCGTTGCCTCAGGCAAGACCATCAACGCGATCGCGCCTAAGCTGCCTAACCTGATCGGTGGCTCCGCCGACCTAGCGCCTTCCACCAATACCTATATGAAGGACCTGGGCGATTTCACGGCTGACGAGAACGGTCGCAATATGCACTTTGGTATCCGTGAGCATGCCATGGGTGCGATCCTCAATGGTATGGCACTCTACGGCGGCCTCATTCCCTTTGGCGCGACCTTCCTCATCTTCTCTGAGTACATGCGCCCACCCATCCGCCTGGCCGCAATCATGCGCCAGAAGGCCATCTATGTCTATACCCATGACAGCATTGGCGTCGGCGAGGACGGTCCTACCCACCAGCCTATCGAGCAGCTGGCGGCTCTGCGCGCCATCCCTGGCCTGACCGTCATCCGCCCGGGTGACGCGAACGAGACAGCCGAGGCCTGGCGCAACGCCATCACCATTGAGGGTCCGGTTGCCATCGTGCTCTCACGCCAGAACCTGCCCACCGTGGATCGCACCACGCATGCCAGCGCGGCCAATGTGGTCAAAGGTGCCTATGTCATCAGCGATAGCGAGACGACACCACAAATTATCCTGATCGCGACCGGCTCCGAGCTGGCCCTGGCCCTTAGCTCAGCAGAAAAGCTGCGACAAGAGGGCATCGCCGTTCGTGTAGTAAGTATGCCCAGCCGCGAACTCTTTGAGAAACAGAGCGCCGAGTATAAAGAGAGTGTCCTGCCTAAGAGTGTACGGGCTCGTATCGCAATCGAGGCTGCATCTCCCTTCGGTTGGGAGCGCTACGTCGGTCTGGATGGTGATACCGTCACCCTGGATCACTACGGTGCCTCGGCTCCGTTCAGCGTCCTCTACGAGAAGTTTGGCTTCACCGTAGAGAATGTCACTGCCAAGGCAAAAAATCTGCTTTAGTCGCAGAGAGAAAGAGAAGGGCCAGGAACCACGGTCAGGTACAAGAGTACTATGGTCAGCCTTCGCTCCTGGCACATCTCTGAAGGCGAGGGGAGAACACCTCTCCCTCTGACCTTCAAATACCTGTTATATCTACTTGACAAATGGGTTGCCTTTGGTAGTACGATTTAGAGGGCAACAGATACAAGCTTAACGAAGATGTGTACTTACAAGCGTACATCCATCATATAAGGAGAAGAACGTAATGGCCAATCCACTGGTACAGTTACAAGACCAGGGACAGAGCGTCTGGTACGACAATATCGACCGTGCCCAGATCGCTTCTGGCGAGTTCGCGAGAATGCTGAAAGAAGATGGCATCCTTGGTGTTACCGCCAACCCGACCATTTTTGAGAAATCCATTAGCGCCGGTCATGCCTATGACGAGCAGATGCAGCAGCTCATCAAAGAGGGCAAAAGCTCCAACGAGATCTACGAGGACCTGGTGATTCAGGACATCCGCACCGTTGCCGACCTGCTACGACCTATCTATGATCGCACCGAGGGCAAGGATGGCTATGTCAGCCTGGAAGTCTCCCCAGAGCTCGCCAACGACACCGAGGGCACGATTAAAGAGGCTGAACGCTTCTGGAATATGGTCGAGCGCCCCAACCTGATGATCAAGATCCCCGCGACCCCGGCTGGCATTCCCGCCATCTATGAGACCCTACGCAAAGGCATCAACGTCAACATCACCTTGATCTTCTCGTTGCAGTCCTATGCTGATGTCGTCGATGCCTATGTGCGCGCACTCGAGGAGCGCAACAGCGAGGGTAAGGATATCAGCCACATCGCCTCGGTCGCCAGCTTCTTTGTCAGCCGCGTTGATACGCTGGTCGACAAGCTGCTCGAGGACAAGATCAAGGCTG
This sequence comes from Ktedonobacter sp. SOSP1-52, assembly GCF_016587395.1. NCBI lineage: Bacteria > Bacillati > Chloroflexota > Ktedonobacteria > Ktedonobacterales > Ktedonobacteraceae > Ktedonobacter > Ktedonobacter sp. SOSP1-52. Next base: position 640,255 of record NZ_BNJH01000003.1, on the reverse strand, counting down.
GTGGCGCTGCCTCGCTCAAAGAGCTTGAGGGCAAGGCCGCTATCGCCAACGCGCGTCTCGTCTACCAGGACTTCAAACGCTTCTTCAACACCCCTCGCTTCGAGACGTTGAAGCATGCGGGCGCGCATGTGCAGCGTCCGCTGTGGGCCAGCACCAGCACCAAGAACCCGGCCTACCGCGATGTCCTCTATGCCGAGGAACTGATTGGCCCTGATACGGTTGACACCATGCCTCTTGACACCATCAAGAACTTCCGCGACCATGGTATCGTCAAAAACACCATTGAGAACGATATCAAGGGCGCGAAGAAGACGCTTGATGAGCTGGAGAAGAATGGTATCCACTACGACCAGGTCACCAAGCAGTTGCAGGACGAAGGGGTCCAGAAGTTCATTGACTCTTTCCACCAGCTCTTCGCTGGTATTAAGAGCAAAAAGCAGGCACTCAAAGAGCAGGTTGCTGACTAGAGGCCTGCACAGGCACCAATAGACGCCTTCCAGGCGCCAGGGTAGGGATACATTATCCCTGCCCTGTTCTGCTGCGTTTCTTCATAGACTTTCTTGAAGAACAAGCACAGAAATTCAGGCGCACCTCGCGCGGGTATATACTAAAGTATTTCACTACATCAGTTCGCTTATCACCGGTTCTTTTCTCCATGGCAGGTAGCCAGATGCTACCATGAGGGGTTATACTTCTTGTAGAGACGAACTATCTGCTGGACTAACAAGCACCAGGAGACCGGCGTTACCAGAGTTTGACAACACGATCTTAGATTACATGTCTTAGATTACACATTCTTGAATGAGGAGATTACACTCATGCCTCAGCGTAGCGTAGTCGAAGCGCCCAACCCCTTTCGCGAGGGGCTACGCATTAAACAGAGTCCAGAACCATGCGTGATGGTCATCTTCGGCGCTACCGGCGACCTGACTCACCGCAAGTTGCTGCCAGCGCTCTATAACCTGGCTCTGGAACATCCCCTGCCCGCAGGCTTTTCTGTCGTGGCATTCGCACGCCGTCCTTACAATGATGAGGTCTTTCGCAAACAGGCGCTCGACTCTATCAACGAGTTTTCTCGTCAGAAGCCAGTAAACGAGCAGGTCTGGGAGAGCTTCTCCAATGGCATCTTCTACCTGCAATCCGACTTCCACGAGCCAGAAGGCTATGAGAAACTCGCGGCACTACTCAACCGCCTTGACCAGGAGCGGGGCACCAGTGGCAATCGCATCTTCTACCTATCCACGCCACCCAGCCAGTATCCTACCATTATTCAGAACCTGGGGGCCGTTGGTCTCAACCGCAACCGTAAAGGGTGGACACGCATCATTGTCGAGAAACCCTTTGGTCATGATCTCCCTTCCGCTCGCGAGTTGAACCGCCAGATCGGTAAGGTCTTTAAAGAGGATCAGATCTATCGCATTGACCACTACCTGGGGAAAGAGACCGTCCAGAATATCCTGGTCTTCCGCCTGGCCAATGGCATCTTCGAACCCATCTGGAACCGGCGCTATATCGATCATGTCCAGATTACTGTTGCTGAGAATATTGGCATTGAGGGTCGCGGTGGCTACTACGAAGAGTCAGGCGCCATCCGCGATATGATTCAAAACCATATGCTCCAGTTGCTGACGCTGGTAGCCATGGAACCCCCCATTGCCTTTGACGCCAACGCGGTCCGCGATGAAAAGGTGAAAGTGCTCCACGCGCTTCAGCCGCTCTCTGGCCGCGAGGCTCTCCAAAACACGATACGCGCACAATACACGGCTGGCTATGTCGGTGGACATCAGGTCGGCGGCTACCTGAGTGAGAACGGTGTCTCACCAGAGTCCTCCACCGAGACCTATGTTGCCATGAAATTGTTCATTGACAACTGGCGCTGGGCAGGCGTTCCCTTCTACCTGAGAACAGGAAAACACCTTCCCAAGCGTGTCACAGAGATCGCCATTCAATTTAAGCAGCCACCTCTGATGATCTTTAAGCAGAATGATGCTCAGGGGCAGGTCGAACCAAACGTTTTGACGCTGCGCATACAGCCAGATGAAGGCATCTCCTTGAAATTCGGTGCCAAGGTACCAGGTACCGATCAGCAGATTCGCTCGGTCAATATGGACTTCTTCTATGGCTCATCCTTTGTACGCGAGCAGCCCGAGGCCTACGAGCGCCTCTTGCTTGATGCCATGCTCGGCGACTCAACCCTCTTCACCCGCCGCGACGAGGTAGAGGCCGCCTGGACCTTTGTACAGGGTATTCTTGATGCCTGGAAGAACGAGTCACCTGCCACCATTCATACCTATGAGTCTGGTACGTGGGGACCACAGGGCTCCGATGAGTTCATCTGGCGCGATGGCTTCCGCTGGCGCCGTCCCTGATTATAACAGCCTGTATGCTGAGTTTGTAGCGATAAAAGATGTAGCACAACGCAGTCCACATGAACAATGAAGTTCACTTTGATGAAGGGGAACGGGAATGACGAAGGCATCCTTTGAAAATCCAGGCGTGCATCTCCCCTGGGCAGGTAAACCGGTACGCATAGAAGAAGCCGAGGAGATTCTCACCTCACTCTGGCACCTGTCCGCCGACAACGTGCGCATTAGCCAGAACGTGAATGTGCGTGCCAGTGTCCTCAATTTTGTCATCTGTGCACCAGACATAGCCACAGCACAGCGCGCTAGCTCACTTCTTCGCGATCTCTGTAGTACCCATATCGCGCGCGTCATACTGCTCATCCTTGATACCAGCGAGAGTTCACCCACCGAGGTCAGCACGTGGGTGACCCTCCGCTCGTTTCCAATCATCTCCGATATCATGCGCCACAACTTTGAACAGATTACGATCATGCTCAGTAGGTCCGCTCTTCGCTCTGCAGCTACGATCATCCAGCCCTTACTCAAACCAGAGCTTCCCATTTATCTGTGGTGGCTCCAGGATCCGCCCCGTGATGAGACCCTCTTTTCGCGCCTGGCTCAGACAAGCAATCGCGTCATTGTCGACTCCGAAAGCTTCCTTCAGCCAGAGAATAGCCTGGCTCGCCTAGCAGCGTATCTTGCAGATACGGCGGAGAACCCCAGCTGGGCACTCAGCGATCTTAATTGGGGACGCATCACGCCCTGGCGTCAACTGGTCGCGCAATTTTTCGATGTGCCCACCTATCAAGACTACTTGAGCGGCATCTATCAAATAGAGATTGAGCACGCCATCTCACCCACCAGGGACACCACTGGCGCCAACGGCAGCAGTCCCACAACTCCTACCGTCAATACGACGCGCGCTCTCCTCTTTTCCGCCTGGCTACTCAAGAGCCTGAACTGGCAGATCGATACCGCCAATGAACGGAACCAGCATCATCCAGAGACGGGCGAGCATTCCTGGCATACCTCACACGCCACGGGCAAGCTCCAATTACCAGGCACAGATGAACTCCTGGTTCATAGTGGGCGTGGCAGTATTACCATTCGCCCTCGTGTTGAACCCGCGCTCACACCTGGCTCACTCTGCCTGGTCCGTATCTTAAGTGCCCTCGATGATAAACACGCGACCTTTGCCATTGATCGCGCCGATGGCGCGGAATATGCGATCACCTCGGTCGAGCTTCCCGAAGGCACACGCCATCAACGCACCGTTAGCCTGGGGCAAAGTTCCTCGCGTATAGCCAGCACCTTGCTGCACGATGAGCTAGAGATTCTGGGACATGATCGCCTCTTTGAGGCCGCGCTCAATGAAGTCTATAGACTTCTTGTAGAATAACAACAGGCACGTCTGGTATGTGGTGAGGTGCAGTCTGGCAGCCACTGGCTGCCAGACTGCACCTCACCACATACCAGGGCGAGCGCCGCAGGCGTGAGATGTCACGCGCCATGCTAAAAAATTACACATCGTGTACTACTCAGTCAGCTTTGTAGGAGAGAAACAAACATGCAAAATAGACATATCTCCGTCTACTCAAGCCTGGACACACTCAGCCAGGCAGCGGCTCGCTACGTTATTCAAGTCGCGCAAGAAGCCATCGTCTCACATGGGCGCTTCACCTTTGCGCTCTCTGGCGGCAATACCCCTAAAGCACTTTATAAACTGCTCGCCGCCGAACCCTACACCAGCCAGATTGATTGGAACCTGGTCGATATTTTCTGGTCTGACGAGCGTTGCGTCCCGCCCGAGAGCGAGGATAGCTGCTACCGCCTGGCGATGGACACCATGCTGAGCAAAGTTCCCATTCCCGCCAGCCAGATTCACCGTATGTACGCCGAGGAGAAGGATCGCGACGCAGCCTCTCAAGCCTATACTGAGGAGATGCGCCGCGTCTTTGGCACCTCTGGTACCCCCGCCTTTGACCTGATTCTCTTAGGCATGGGGCCCGAGGCCCATACCGCCTCCCTCTTCCCACACCAGCCCTCACTCCAGGAGCGTGAGCGCCTGGTCATGCCTGTGAGCGTGCCCAAGCCCCCCCCTGCGCGCCTGACCCTTACGCCTCCTGTCTTGCAGGCTCCGCGCCATGTGCTCTTCCTGGTCACGGGCCAGGATAAGGCAGAAGCCGTCAAAGAAGTCATTGAAGGGGCACGCAACCCCGACGAGTACCCAGCGCAGCTAGTCCAGCCCACACAGGGTGATGTGACCTGGCTCTTCGATACCGCGGCGGCCTCACAACTCACGCATAAGGCGTAAGAAAGAAGGAAAAAGAAGCATGGTCGAGATCGTTCCTTCCATCCTCTCCGCCGACTTTACCCGCCTTGGGGAGCAGGTCCGCGACGCCGAAAGGGGTGGGGCCGGGCGTATCCAGATCGATGTAATGGATGGGCATTTTGTGCCCAACATCACGATGGGTCCCCTGGTGGTCGAGGCGGTCCGCCGCAGCACCAGCTTGCCCCTGGAAGCCCACCTGATGATCACCAATCCTCAGGACTATATTCAGACCTTCGCCCAGGCAGGCGCTGACGTCATTATTGTGCACCAGGAGGTCTGCCCGCACCTACACCGCGTCATCCAACACATCAAAGCCGCAGGAAAAAAGGTCGGTGTCGCGCTTAATCCCTCCACGCCCGTTTTTCTCTTAAAGGACATGCTCTCGCTGCTCGATATGGTACTTATTATGACGATTAATCCCGGCTTTGGAGGTCAGGAGCTTATCCCTGAAACCTTGCCCAAAATCGTTGAGCTACGCCGGATGCTGGCCGAGCGTCACCTCTCCTGCGATATCGAGGTCGATGGTGGTATCTCTGAGAAGACCGCGGCAAGCGTTGTCAAGGCGGGAGCCAACCTCCTCGTCGCCGGCTCCTCGGTCTATAACCAGCGCGAAACGGTCAAACAGGCCATTGAGCGCCTACAGCGAGCCGCAACCAGCGAGAAGCTCTAAACAGCGCCCCTCCCACGCTCATGCTCGTACGCAAAAAGACCCTCCCAGGGTATACCTGGGAGGGTCTTTTGCTTGTATAATAGGCATGTCTCAATCTATCGAATCCGTTTCTTATATTTTTTGGGAAGAAGCATCTGCGCACAGGATGGAGCAGTATTTATGCATGACGACATCACCGATATCCCCGGCATCCGCGTCGGACATGACACAGATCTCATGGCAGGGACAGGGTGTACCGTTCTTCTCTGCGATAGTGACGCCGTAGGCGGCGTCGACGTACGGGGCAGTGCTCCCGCCACCCACGAGACGGATCTCCTCAATCCAATTCATATGGTGGATGAGGTTCACGCCATCCTCCTCACGGGCGGAAGTGCCTTCGGGCTACAAGCAGTAGCTGGCGTAATGCGCTATCTTGAGGAGCAACACAGAGGCGTAGATACAGGGGTCGCACGGGTGCCGATTGTCCCCGCAGCCGCCATATTTGATCTCGCCTTCGGCTCATCACATATTCGTCCAGACGCAGAGGCAGGCTACCGCGCCTGTCTGCAAGCCAGCAGCGACCCAGTTATCCAGGGAAATGTAGGCGCAGGAACTGGGGCGACCGTAGGCAAGCTGGTCAGCCCCCTGCTCGCGATGAAAGGTGGCCTGGGATCAGCGAGCACACGACTGCCCGATGGCACGCTTGTAGCAGCCCTGGTCGTAGTCAACGCGCTGGGCAATATTCATGATCCAGAGACGCAGCAGGTCATTGCAGGCACACGAGAACTCCTGGGAACTGACACACTTGCCGCCAATCCCTTTAGTAACACGACGATAGCCGCGATTGCAACCACGGCCTCGCTGAACAAAGCGGAGTGTACCAAAGTCGCGCAAATGGCGCACGATGGTATGGCCCAGGTCATACGTCCGGTGCACACCATGTTTGATGGCGACGCCATCTACGCCCTGGCGCTTGGTCCACGCGACACACCACGGCTCCCTTCAGCGCAAGCAGCGCAGCGCGTCAGCATTATAGGAGCTGCCGCAGCCCAGACGCTCGCACGCGCCATTATCAAAGCCATTCGTCACGCCCGAACGCTCCATGGCATCCCCGCCGCTCAGGCATAAGTAAGCATCAGCCCCTTGAGTGACTCCTCAAAGGAACGCGAAAGGGGCTTCCTTTTTCAGGGCACACGCTCCTTCTCCAGCGCAAGAGAGACCTAAACCCTCCTGGCAGGTACGTGCGCAACAGCGGATATGTGATATTCTGCTTATACGCCTCGGCCTGATTTTTTCAATTGTTATTTTGCAGCGATAGCGCTTCTCTCTCTTCTCTTCGACTATATGCAATTTCTAGAGTAAGATAGTAGCTTTACAAGCCTGGTATATCAATACGACAAAAATGTCCGCTCTCCAGCTGCGACAGGAGGCGAAAAGAACGCATTATATATGAGGAAAACATCGCGTGCACAACGCTTTTTTGTCCTGGCTGTACCAAGGAGCTACTACTCGCGTAGTGCTCGGCATAAGAGGAAACAACGCCTAGCGTAGTGAGCATTTCGCGCTTTTGGGGTAGCATCCAGCGAGAGTGAAGCAACGTATCGGCCAGTTGCACGTTCGCTTTGGGCACACAGAGAGTGGGGGTGAGGAGAAAAGGAGGATAGGTTGAAGAGGTATCAACAGGCATCGAGTGTGATTGAATGGGGAGTCTCTGCGGCCAAAGTTGTGCAAACTGGGTATCGGACGTTGGCAATGTCACTGTCTTCTCCACTTGGGGTGCTACAGACCAACCTGCCTTCTTATGCGAAAACCAACGTCGCTCTCGCGACTAGCGCTTATGCGCTCAGGTTTTCGGAGAGGCACTACGTCAAGAGACATCGTACGACGAACGCACTACAAGCCATCGCATTACATTATTAATTGTAGTCAAAACAGAGGGATTAGCAAGAGTAATAGAACTATTTGGTAGCTTTCCTGGCTTTCCTAAAAGGACGATCCGGCATCGTGAGTATCCAGGATCGAGAGCAACGCGGCCAGGATACGTCCTGTCGCGCCCCATATACAATACGCTCCGTAATCAAAAAAGTAGACAGCGCGTGTCTTCTCTCCACGCGTCCAGTGCTCCACGCGCTGGATGGCGGGATCGGCCAGGGCACGCAAGGGCGCGACGATCAATTCGGCCACCTCGCTCTCCTGAAGCCGTAACTCGCCAGGTCCCTGGTGAAGATAGCCGACCACAGGCACAATCAAAAAGTTACTGACCACTGTAAAGACCGGTGGCATGGCGCCCAGAATCTCAACGCGTTCAGGCGCGAGACCAATCTCTTCCCAAGCCTCGCGTAGAGCGGTTTCAACGGGCGAAGCATCTTGAGATTCGGCGCTTCCTCCGGGAAAGGCAATCTCGCCGCTGTGCGCGCGGAGCGTGCTGGCACGACGAATAAAAAGCAGTGAAAGCTCGCCTTCATGTTCGAACAAGACAAGCAAGACCGCCGCCTGGCGCGCCCCCGGCTGATGACCTTCCAATTGATCATCTAAGAAATGAGCGTGTTCAGGCGCCTCCAGGCAGGTGCGCAGGTGTGTAAGGAGCAGGGTGCGCTCCTGTAGAACTCTTCCATCCATATCTCTATTTTAGCATACCCCTGCTCCTGAGCGCCGCACACGTCCACTATCTTACCATTGAGATCATTGAGGCGAGCTTGCGAGGCGAAAACTTTTCATGATGAGTGAGGAACGGATGGCCTTTATGAGATCCGGCTTGTCACAATGAAAGGGGCTTGCATTATTATGATACAATGTGAAAGATAGAAAAACATCGGAGAGCATTGCGAAAAGGCCGCGTATTGTCTTGCATTCAAGGACAGCTTTTGGTATAATTACAACATCGAGTGGGGGTATGCTTTGTCCAGGCGCGTTTCTGTGTCTTAACTAGGGCCTACCTTGCCTGTGCGTATCGTTTCGTATCACCGTTCTGTAGAGCAAAGCAACAGGTCGCGACAGATATTCTGGCTAGCCAGAAGCTGTATTGATGGCCGAAACGACTACCGCCTAAGCATCTCCTCCGATAAACCCAATTCCGATGGCACACTCCCCAGGCATAAAAACTGAAGGTCCATCTCGTTTTCACAACTCATTCTGGCCATGTGCCAGCAAACATGAAGACAAGCATAAGGCAGCATAAAGCATTTTTTACCGCATGCACAAAACGAGAAACTGGGCTGGAGTGTCCCTCTGAAACGGGCAAAAACCGTGGATCGAAGGGGGTTTCACCCATGCAAGTAGAAAAGCACGGCGACCTTTCGACAATGCCAGCGGAAAATCCTAACAGCGGGCGGGTACAGACGATGATCGAAGGCAATGATCCTCAAGTAGAAAACAACAATCCAAGCATTACGCACGAAGACGTGGAAGACTTCAACCAGAATGACATGGAAGCCTTGCTGGCGTCCTCGCCAATGACAATCGGTATCAAACGAGGCGATGTCGTTGAAGGTGTTATCGTGCGTATCGATCAGGATGAGATCCTGGTTGATATCGGCTTGAAGTCAGAAGGCGTTCTCTCCACGCGAGAGCTGCCCTCCAGTGGTTATGGCTCCTTTGAGGAGCTGCACAACGACGACAAAGTTCTGGTCTATGTTATTCAGCCAGAGACGTCGGAGGGACATGCAGTCCTCTCGCTCAAGCGAGCCAACACCGAGCGCCAGTGGCGCATCGCGGAAGAGCAGTTCAAAAACGGCGAGCTTCTCAAAGCCAAAGTCATTGACTTTAACAAGGGCGGCTTGATTGTTGACGTGAACGGCATCCGTGGTTTCGTGCCTATCTCTCAGATCCTCAACCTCAAACGGGAAGAGGTCGCAGCTGGCGGCGAGAATCAAGAGACCGCTGCCAAGTTGCAGGCGATGAAAGACAAAGAGCTCCAGCTCAAGATTATCGAGATCAATCGCGCGCGCAACCGCTTGATCCTTTCTGAGCGTATGGCCGTTCAGGAATGGCGCCAGCGTCGCCGCGAAGAGCTTCTTGAGGAGCTTAAGCCCGGCGAAGTACGCAAGGGTGTGGTCAGCAATCTGGCCAACTTCGGTGCCTTCGTCGATCTGGGTGGTGCAGACGGACTGGTCCACATCAGCCAGTTGGCCTGGAGCCGCGTCAATCATCCAAGCGAAGTACTGCATGTCGGCCAGGAGGTCGAGGTACAGGTCCTCAGCGTTGATAAGGAGCGCAAGAAAATTGCCCTCTCGATCAAGCGCGCAGAGGTCGATCCCTGGACCACGGTTGAGCAGCGCTACACGCCTGGTCAGCTCGTCAATGGCACAGTCACCAAGATCGCTCCCTTCGGTGCGTTTGCGCGCATTGAAGATGGCATCGAGGGCCTGATCCACCACTCTGAGCTGGCTCCCGGCACTGATCCTAAGTCGATCTTGCAGGAAGGCGCCCAGTTGCAGCTTCGCATCCTGCGCATTGATCCCGAGCGCCGTCGCCTCGGGTTGAGCCTGCGCCAGGTAGACGAGCTAGAGCCAGAGGGTGCTGAGCAACAGCAGCCAGAGGCAAGCGCCGCCACCACGGAAGAGGCTGCTTCAACTGCCGCTTCGGCCACGCGTGAGCCCATGCCTTCCCTGGAGTCCACCACGCCCTCCCTTGAGAGCGCGGCCCCCACGGAAGAGCGCAAGCGTGAGCGCGCTCCTCAACGTGAGCGTGGCGCCGAAAGCAAGGCGGAGGACGAGGGCGAGACGACCGCGATGGCTGAGGCCTTCCGCGCCGCAGCTCGCCAGCGCGCCAAGGACGAGACTGAGCCTGCTGAATAAGAGCAGCGCTCTGGTGCGAGCCACGACCAGCATAGCTGTGGCTCGCACCATAAAGTTTCTACCTCCCCACTACCTATCGCATACGCGAGGTAGTTGGGAGGTTCCTTGTTATATTGACCGCATTTACATGTAGCTACCCTTTTTAAACGTTGCACACATAGCACTTTTGGGCCTTCTTGACGCGCCAAATTCCGTGTAGTATGATGAAATGCGCAGTTAATAGTGTCAGTTTTCGCAATCCTTTTAAAAGGGTTCGAGAGGTTCAAGGAATTCTTTCCAACGTCGAGGTGGTGGGGGGAAGATAAAACTGGGCACACTTCAATTTTGGTCAGAGTACAAGAGAGTTGATCTCACTTGCGTCACTTGCACCTTAGCAATCTGTCTCCCTCTTTACACACCGGGCGCTGGCAAGAACAGTGTTCCATTTCCAGACCACGTGCCTATCTCAGTTGTTCCATTTCCCTGCTTATCACCCGGTAACCATCCCAATCCTACGCAGGAGTGGCTGAGGCATTCACACAGAGGGAGGCTTTTTTGAACCAGTTTTTCTCTCTCGCTTTTGTCGCGCACACGCGACAAAGGCCGCGCACCTGAACCAATGAAGCAGACAACTTCTTCAGGACGCGTTCCTCTACTATAGGAATTGGTTAAGAGGTCGATTGTTTCTCAGTAAGCAGTATGAGACGTATAGACGTATAACGACAGACGGGAGGCTACGGTTGTTATCCTTGACGCTGTATGTTGGGTGTTGTATGATGAATCACACGGTTTACCTGAGCGACACAGAGGGCTCGGTTCCACCCTCTGCCACTGAAAGGGGGGTGACAAACAGGTGAACGATAGAGATAGGTTTGATAAATTCACAGAGCGCGCCAGAAAAGTTCTGAGTCTCGCTCAAGAGGAAGCCCAGCGCTTCCAACACAACTATATCGGTACAGAACATCTTCTACTCGGCCTTGTGCGTGAAGGAGAGGGTGTTGCTGCCAAAGTATTGGCAAATCTCGGTGTCGAACTGAACAAAGTTCGTAGCGCCGTTGAATTTATTATTGGGCGCGGAGACCGCATCGTGCTCGGCGAGATCGGCCTGACGCCTCGTGCGAAGAAGGTCATCGAACTGGCTGTCGATGAGGCTCGTCGCCTAAATCACCATTATATCGGTACAGAACATCTCCTGCTCGGGTTGGTTCGTGAAGGCGAAGGCATTGCCGCAGGCGTTCTGGAGAGCCTGGGTGTCAACCTTGAAAAGGTCCGCACTCAGACCATTCAGGTGCTTAGCCAATCTAATCCTCCCCATGAACGGGATGCTAAACATTCGAAAACACCTACCATCGACCAGATGGGCATTGACCTGACTGCGGCCGCTCGTGCTGGCACGCTCGACCCGGTCATTGGTCGCCACCAGGAAATTGAACGCGTCATCCAGATTCTCTCCCGCCGCAATAAAAACAATCCCGCGCTTATTGGTGAACCGGGTGTTGGTAAAACGGCAATCGTGGAAGGGCTGGCCCAACGCCTGGTGTCTGGTGAGGTTCCTGAGACCCTCGCCAATAAACGCCTGCTGACACTTGATGTTGGCTCGCTGGTCGCTGGTACTAAATATCGCGGTGAGTTTGAGGAACGCCTCAAGAAAATTATTGAGGAAATTCGCAATAGTCGCGACTGCATCATCTTTATCGACGAGGTGCATACCCTGGTCGGTGCCGGTGCCGCTGAAGGCGCGGTCGATGCAGCCAACATTCTCAAACCCGCCCTCTCACGTGGTGAGTTGCAGTGTATCGGTGCCACCACGCTCGACGAGTATCGCAAGTACATCGAGCGCGACGCCGCACTTCAGCGCCGCTTCCAGGAAGTTATCATCCGTGAGCCTTCGGTTGAGGAAACCATTGAGATCCTCAAGGGTATCCGCGAACGCTATGAGCAGCACCATCGCCTGATTATCACCGATGAGGCCCTCAGAGCCGCAACCGAAATGGCCAGTCGCTATATTACCGACCGCTTTATGCCTGACAAGGCTATCGATCTGATCGACGAGGCAGCCAGCCGTGTGCGTATGCAAAACTCACTCGCTCCTCTCAATCTTAAAGAAGCCATGAAAGGTCTGGAATCGGTCCTACGCGAGAAAGAAGCCGCTATTCAGCAGCAAGAGTATGAACTGGCTGCCGAACTGCGCGACCGCGAGGTGAAGCTGCGTGAGCGTATCGCGAAGCTTGAGTCCGGTTGGCAGAAAGAGCGCGGCTCCGATAAGCCGACTGTTGGCGAGGAAGAGATCGCTCAGATCGTGTCGATGTGGACCGGGATCCCGGTAATGCGCATCGCACAGGAAGAGTCTCAGCGCTTACTCCAAATGGAAGAGGCGCTCCACTCCCGCGTTATCGGTCAGAACGAGGCTATCGAGAAAATCTCGCGCGCCGTCCGCCGCGCACGCGCCGGCCTGAAAGATCCCAAACGTCCGATTGGTTCCTTCATTTTCATGGGTCCCACCGGCGTTGGTAAAACTGAGCTTGCTCGTACGCTTGCCGAGTTTATGTTCGGCAGCGAAGAGGCCCTGATCAAAATTGACATGTCAGAGTTCATGGAGCGCCATGCCGCGGCTCGCCTGGTTGGTGCCCCTCCTGGATATGTCGGCTATGAAGAGGGAGGTCAGCTCACCGAGGCTGTGCGTCGTAAGTCCTATAGTGTGATCCTGCTCGACGAAATCGAGAAGGCTCACCCCGATGTCTTCAACATGCTGCTTCAGATCCTTGAAGATGGTAAGCTGACAGACGCCAAGGGACGCACTGTAGACTTCCGTAACACTATCATCATCATGACATCGAACGTCGGTGCCTCCTTGCTAAACAAGGAAGCGTCCATGGGCTTCCGCCAGTCGAAGGACAAGGCGAAGGCCAACCAGGCCGAATACGATTCCATGAAGGGGAAGGTGCTCGGCGAACTACGCAATACCTTCAAACCTGAGTTCCTAAACCGTATCGACGAGGTCATCGTCTTCCATTCCCTGCGGATGGAGGAAATGTACTCGATCGTCGATCTCCTGCTCAACCGCGTCCGCACACAGCTGACCGAGCAGCAGGTTGAACTAGTCGTACCGCAGCCTGCGAAGGACTTCTTGATTGAGAAGGGCTTCGATCCACAGTATGGTGCTCGCCCGTTGCGCCGCACCATTCAGCGTATGGTCGAAGATCCGCTGGCGGAAGGTCTGCTCCAGGGTAAGTTCCATCCTGGTGACCTGATCGAGGCAAGCATTGTGGATGGCGATCTTGATCTACAAGTTCGCAATCGCATCGAGCAATTGCCGCCTCCCGCAGCTCCCGAGGCCGCGCTCTCGGCTGGTAGTGAAGGTAATCCTTCCGGTTCCGAATCCTAGGAGACAAGTCCGTGGGGCATGCAACAACATGCCTCACATTTCTTCTTGTCGACGTAAGACTAAGACTTGTTCCGCTTGCTTTTCGCGAACGGGACAGGTCTCTCTGCCTGACGATTCTTCAGGCAGCCCTTGTATTTTCTCTCGCCTATAACATTCAAAGCGTTAATATGGCAAAAGTACGCACAAAATACGTCTGTCAGCAATGTGGTGGTGAACAGAATAAGTGGATGGGGAAATGCCCCGATTGTGGTGCATGGAATACGCTGGAAGAGGTTGCAGAGGCCTCACCGAGCCAGAACGCGACCCAACAACGTCGCCAGGCTCTCCTCACGCATGCCCCACTCACCCAAGGCACCAACGTGCCAGTTGTCCTTCCCGAGATCCAACCCCTTAGTCAGCCCCGCATCTCCGTGGGCTATCCAGAAATGGATCGCGTGCTAGGAAGTGGTCTCGTTCCAGGCTCTGTCATTCTCATTGGTGGCGAACCTGGTATTGGTAAATCAACACTTTTACTCCAGGTCTCAGGCGCGATTGCTCAACAGGTCGGGCCAGTTCTCTATGTCTCGGGCGAAGAATCAGTCGAACAGGTGAAGATGCGCGCGGAACGCCTGGAGATCGCAGGTGAACGCCTCTACCTCCTGGCTTCCATTGAGTTGGACACGATTACAGAAGCTGTGCATCGCCTCAAACCATCACTACTAATTGTCGATTCAATTCAGACACTGATTGCCAGCCATCTCACCGCCGCCCCTGGTAGCATTAGCCAGGTGCGCGAATGTACCTTGCAGCTCATGCAGCTTGCCAAGAGCAGCCATGTCCCCGTTTTCATCATCGGGCACGTAACAAAAGAAGGGACCGTTGCTGGCCCCAAGGCGCTTGAACACATCGCGGATGCCGTGCTTTACCTGGAAGGCGAACGCTATCACTCCTACCGTTTGCTGCGTGGTGTAAAAAACCGCTTTGGCGCTACCCACGAAGTTGGCGTCTTCGAGATGCAGGGCGAGGGCATGGTAGAGGTTTCCAATCCCTCGGCCGTCTTCCTGGCTGATCGCGACGCGGATGCCACCGGCTCGGCTATTGTGGTGAGCATGGAGGGAACACGCCCACTGCTCGTTGAGGTACAGGCCCTCGTTACTCCCAGCAATTTCGGCAATGCCCGCTGCACTACCAATGGCATTGATCATAATCGCCTCCTGATGCTCCTGGCTGTCCTGACCAAACGCGTCGGGCTGGCGGTCGGCAGCCATGATGTTTATGCCAACGTCATCGGTGGTTTTAATCTGGAGGAGCCTTCCATCGACCTCGGCGTGGCCGCGGCCATTGCGTCGAGTTATCGCGAGAAGAATGTCCCTTCCGATATGGTTCTGATCGGCGAAGTCGGACTCTCAGGAGAATTACGAGCCGTGAGCCGCCTGGCAATGCGCGTCCGTGAGGCAGCCAAACTTGGCTTTAAACGCTGTATCGTTCCTAGCGCAGTCGGCAAAGGCGCACGCGTCCGCGCCGAACTAGAAGAGGCAGGACTACCCGGTGACTTTCAAGTGCTTACTGCAAGTAGTCTTGCGGTAGCGTTGGAGATTGCACTACACTAGTAATAGAGCAATCACATGATCTCTCTATTACGCATGCAGGTCTTCTAGGTGTCTTGCTGTGTCACTATTCTCAACGGGAGAAAGGCAAGTCTTCGCATGGTTGTTGATACCTGTACAGAAAACATGTATACTGCGTAATCAATACGTTGTTTTCGTTGCTCAATAGGCATTTTTCTGCTAGCTTGTAAACATGCACTCGTGTGTCGCAGGAATAGGCAACATTTTTCGCACTTATTCTTTTTGTTTTTATCACCGCCGTTACCTGCACGGGCATGCAGAACACTGCTATTTGAGCGCATACTTACTTTATGCACTTTACCGTGCACTGCGACGGAGGATGCAGGGATGTTCGTTAACACTTTATCACGCATTATTGGCTGCCTCATAGCAATTGGGGCAGTAGTCAGTTACTACGCCTACCAGCTCACGCATGTGCCACCACGCACACTTATTGGCTGGCAATGGATCGCTGTCATCGCTGTCATCGTCGGTATTATCGCCTTTATTCTTACTCCCTACTTGACAGTGATCCCCTACGTGTGGATGCGCGACAAGATCCGCAAAACCGCCGCCAGCGACCTGGTAGCTGCCGCCATCGGCCTGACGGTTGGCCTGATCATCTCGGCCCTGCTGGCAATTCCACTCACCAGCCTGCCTGAGCCTGTGGGACATATCCTGCCCTTCGTGGGAGCCGTCCTCTTCGGCTACCTGGGCGTAGCGATTGCTGTCATGCGCAAGAACGACATCGCCAGCCTCTTCCAAAGCTCTCTGCTCCGCCGGCGTGAGCGTGACGAAGAGCGCGAGAGTGAGCGCGAGAGCAAGCGGGAGAGTAAACGCGATAAGGACCGCGGTCTCCAGATAGGAGTGCAGTCTCCCATCCTGCTCGACACCAGCACGATCATCGATGGTCGTATCGCCGACATTAGCCAGACTGGCTTCATCAGCGGCACCCTGACGGTTCCGCGCTTTGTACTCAATGAACTCCAGCGCATCGCCGACTCCGCCGACACCATGCGCCGCAATCGCGGGCGCCGTGGCCTGGAGATTCTCAACCGCTTGCAGAAAGATGCGACCGTGCCGATTGAGATCGTTGATACAGATATCGAGGGCATCGCCGATGTAGATGGTAAGCTAGTCAAGATGGCCAAAGAACTTCACTGCCCCATCATCACCAATGACTTTAACCTCAACCGCGTGGCGGAACTACAGGGAATTAAAGTCCTCAATATCAATGAGCTGGCGAATGCTATCAAACCTGTGCTCTTGCCAGGAGAAGATATTCACATTAAAATTATGCAGGATGGCAAAGAGCTTGGGCAGGGTGTTGGCTATCTCGATGACGGCACCATGATTGTGGTTGAGAACGGTCGCTCATATATGAACATGACCATTGAGGTAACCGTCACCCGCGTTCTGCAAACGGTTGCGGGACGCATGATCTTCGCTCACCCCAAGCCACAGCCACAGAGTGGAGCCACCACGACATCCATTCAGTCGCCAACCAAACAACGACAAATGCAATAAGGCGTGCGCCTTCAGCGCAAGGCACACCTCCACAAGACTGAAAACCCTGGTCGGCACCCCTCTGCGGGTGCCTTCTTTTTGACCCGTTGAGCACCTATCATCTCGTCCCATTCCAGGTGGTAGGGAACACGGAGAGACGCTAGCACACGCTCACTACGGAGAAAGGCCGAGGAATAGCTCCTCATAGCACTATGCAAGAAACGTCAGCCGCCGTTATTGTGGCCGCGGGTTCCAGCCGGCGCATGCAGGGCCGAGATAAGCTCTGGCTCTCGCTTGCGGGCCGCGTGACCCTGGCTCATACCATCGATACCTTCCAGGCTTCGCCTCTCATAGATACCATTGTGATCGTGACCAACGCGGAGCGCCTTGCCGATGTGGACGACCTTTGTCAGCGCGAACAGTGGCAGAAAATTATCGCGGTCGTTCCCGGTGGCGCTCGCCGCCAGGACTCAGTTCGGCATGGACTCGACGAGCTGGCACGACAGGTTCCCACCTGCCGCTGGGTCATGATCCATGATGCCGCGCGACCCTTTGTGACGCAGGAGATTCTGGCCGCGGGCCTCCAGGCTGCGCAAGAACACCAGGCGGCCATTGCCGCCGTTCCAGTGAAAGATACCATCAAACAGGTACGCAAGGGTATTATTACTGAGACGCCTGACCGCGCACTCTTGTGGGCCGTACAGACCCCCCAGGTCTTTGCCTTTCCCCTCATTCACCAGGCCCATCATACGCCGCTCGCACAGGAGGATATGACGGATGATGCAACCTTGCTTGAACGCCTGGGGCATGCAGTGGCCGTCTTTCCCGGCTCGTACACCAACATCAAGATTACCACCCAGGAGGATCTCCTCTTTGCGGAAGTTTTTATCAAAGGACAAACACGATGACAATGCGTATTGGTACTGGCTATGATGTACACGCCTTCGTGCCCGACCGCCCCCTCATCCTGGGAGGCGTCCAGATCCCTTATGAGTATGGCCTGGCCGGCCATTCAGACGCGGATGCCGTTCTGCACAGCGTGGTCAACGCGCTAATGGGGGCCGCGGCACTTGGCGATATCGGGCAACACTTCCCCTCCGAAGATCCTCGCTGGAAGGATCAACCCAGCACCGTTTTCCTGGAATATACCCGCGACCTATTAGAGCAGCACCAGTGGAAAATCAGCAACATTGATGTGATGATTATTGCCCAGCGCCCAAAGCTCGCGGGGCACTCCCTGGCCATGCGTGAACACATCGCCAAACACCTGCGCCTGGATATTGGCCAGGTCAGTGTGAAGGCCGCCACCACCGATGGCCTGGGCTTTGTCGGACGACGCGAAGGCATCGCCTGCCAGGCCGTGGCGCTTCTCGAACGCTAACCACACGCGACATTCCAGGATAGTACCGCGCTATACAATAGACACATAGAAACATGTTTCGTAAGGAGCGGTACACCATCCATGGCAGAATTTACTGGACGTGTCCTGGTACTGGGGGCCAACGGCGAGACAGGGCGCCAGGTGGTGGCCTCCCTCCAGGCAAAACATATTCCCGTCCGCGCTGTCGTTCGTAGCGCACAAAAAGCGGCGGGCCTGAACTCATCCAATACAGAAATTGTTATCAGCGAACACCTCAACGAGGAGACGCTGGAGGATGCGATGCAGGGGGTCAGCGCGATTATTAGCACCATTGGCACCCGCTCGATGAGCGACCTGGAGCTTATCGAGGAGAGCGAGTACACCTCTGTTATGTATCTTATCACGGCAGCGAAAGCAACGGGTATCCAGCAAGTAGTGCTTTGCTCTTCCATGAGCACCAACAAGCCCGAACGCATCCCTCCCCTGACCCGGGTTCTCCGCGCCAAATATAAGGCCGAGCAAGCTTTAATCGCGAGCGGTCTGACCTATACCATTGTCCACCCGGGAGGCCTGAACAACGAACCAGGCGGCGAAGATATCTTTGTGGCTCCCCATCCCCTGCCAACCGATGGTATGATTTCGCGCCAGGACGCCGCAGAAGTCCTGGTACAGGCTCTTCTGCAACCAGAGGCACGCAACAAGAGCGTAGACGTCATTAGCCTCTCCGGGCAGGGACCCGCCACTCGCCGGGGCCTCTTTCGCGTCTAATAATGTAGGGTCCATGCTGGCATGGACTCGCCCGGCCCGCAGGCCAACCCCAATCGCTGGGAGCGTCGCTGCGCTCAGAGTCCATGCCAGCATGGACCCTACAATTTCATATCTTCACGACAAAGCCTTAAAAAGTTCTTCAGTTTTGGCGGCCATAATAAAGTCATTGCGATGCAGGCCGCGAATGGCATGCGTCCACCATGCCACATCCACCAGGCCCCACTGGAGCGTAATGGCAGGATGATGTCCCTCTTGCTCTGCCAAGGCCCCTATCTTGTTTGTCAATTCCAGGGCGGTGGCAAAATCTTTGACCTTGTACCGGCGCTCCAGGTGCAGCACGCCCTCATGCTCAACAGTCTTCCAGCCGGGAATGTCAGTCATATACGTGCTGATCTCCTCGGCGGTGGCACGAGGCGACTCCGCACGGCACGCCTCACATTTCATAGAAGCCAGTTCTGCCATCACAACCATCCCTTTCCTGTCCCGGGAACGTCGCTATTCAGCTTTTTTCTCTTCAAGCAACAATTTCTGCACGGCCTTGCCAGGGTTGGAGACCGCATTCACCTGGTCTTTCAGTTTTGAAAAGTCCTCGACCGGCACTTCGGCCATAAACTTATCTTTAGCCTGCTTGGCCTGACCTGCGGTTTTACCAGCACCATGCATAAACGAAGAGAGGGTCTTTGGGCCAAAGATAGCCAGCACGACCACGGCCAGGACCGCAAGTTCTAAGGGATGAAAACCCATTTTCAGACTCCTTTGTCGAGCGTCATGGATTGATACGCATATCCAGGTCTCGCTCTCAATGATCCTTCCATTTCCATATTCTACCATACTCTCTGTCGCTCATTCCGCAAAAATATCGCCCCAAATTGAGAGAGGCCCACGTTCTCTTTTGACAGAGAGGGTCCCTCTACCCAGCACTTCCCCACACCCCCTACACTGGGTAGGCCGACCGGTTCTCCCCCATGACGCCGGTCGGCCTCTCTTTCGCGACGCAGACTATCTGGATCACTCAAAACTACCAATTTGGCCTATCGCGCCAGAAATCATATGTCATCTTCACTAAAGCATGGTATGATAAGAAAATATATCGGTCAGAAAGACACAAGAAAGAGCATACACGCCACATGCCCGCATCGTCATTTAAAACATCTTCAAGGGGACAGGCCAGTTATCTGTCACCCACTCATACAATCAATCCACGCTCGCCGTACACACAAGGTGGAAGCGTGGTGGGTGTCATCATTATCGCTATGCTCCTCTTCGCGCTCTCAGGACTGATCCTTGGTATGACCGTGGGCATCTTCCAGCACCTCAAAGGCCCACAAAAAAGCCCACAAGCTATGGCCGCCACTACCCACATTACGGCGACCAGCACCCATACCACGCCCGTCAACAAAATTCCGCTCAACTGCCCCTTGATCGATCAAGGCGTCTACCAGGGCGTAGCCAACGGCGAGGTTGCGTATACGCTTTCAGCGCATGCCGTCGATAAATCTGGCACATGTACCAAATCCGGGAATGCCATCCATCAGAAAGGCATTACCTTCAGGCTCTGGCTGACAAAAGTTCCCAGTAACAAACGCATCGATATTCCTGCATCTACCTGGTCAGACCTCAACAAGCTCCAGTCTCCTCTTACGCATGAGATCGCCAACGGGCTCCAGTTCGACGCCACCACGCCCCAGGTGCAAGCAAGCAATGGTCAGGGACAGGGAACCTGGAAATTTGGCGTCTCGCCCGAGGTAAAGCCCGGGACCTACTACCTCGTTGTGCTAACAGACTGGGATGGCACCTACGCCAACTGGACCTGGCTCTATTTCACAGTGAAAGCGGCTCACGCCTGAGCACACAAACGAGCAGAGCCACCTTGCTTCCCCCTATAAATGCCGCCAGCTTCACATTCTCATGAGTATGATCTTATTCCGTAACCCAACGTCACTGCCGTGATTAGCGCTTCGCGCTCAGGGTTTCGGATCAGAAGTACGTCCCCATTTTGGGCTACGCTTAGTCCTGTTTTATAATCCCCTTCTCGCCAGCATGGTATCATGAATACGGATCAACGAACTATTTAGATATACGCATAGAGTATTTCATGAGAAGAAGAGAGCGCTTGCAGCATGCAACAATATGATCGCAACAATCTACCAACCACAGATACGCTCCGTACCAAGAGCCGTTCCCAGACAGTAATCACCACCGCCCTCTTGCTGTTTGCCATCACAGGCCTGCTTTCTGGCTTCACATTCAACGCCATGAATCGCCCACCCAAAAGCACACCACCCACAACGAATATTACCAAACAATCTCCGGTTGCGACAAAAACAAAGACTCCCACCTCCTCCCCAACGACACAGCCTATAGTCGATGTGGCGGCAACGAGCCTGGGGTGCCCAACAGCAAACGTCGACCAGCCTACGCAAAAACCTGACGGAACAACCCTCTACACAGCATCACTCCAGGCTGTGACCAAAGGCTCCAAAGGAGCAAATAAATGTCAAGGGGAGGTACTCAAAGCCCCTGAGATTACATGCAAACTCTGGCTTACCAAAAATCCAGATGAGACCAACAAGGCCTTGACCAAAGATAGCTATGCACTTCTTAAGAACCTCGATAATCTGGAACAGCCAATTCCCAATGAGGAGCAGGGCGCCCTGGTCTTCTCCAGCAACGCACAATCGCTACAGCCATGTCATAACGATGGGACCGCCAGCTGGCAGTACCAGGTCAGTACATCGGTCCAACCTGGTACATACTATCTTGTCTACGTTGTTGACTGGAAGGGAAAGCGCTTCAACTGGAGCTATAAGCAGGTCACGATAGCCTAACCGCTTACAGCAGGGCGAGCCTACGCAAAATTCCTCGTGCCAGGGCGGCGAATTTCGGACGTGCGAAGTTCGCGACTTCCAGCACGCTTACATGATCGACCTCTTCTTGCTCGTCGCCTGTCGCAGTATTCGTAATCAGGCTCATGCCCAGGACACGCATCTCCATATGCCGAGCGATTACGGCCTCGGGCACCGTCGACATGCCCACAGCATCCGAACCAATCAGGCGCAGGAAGCGCAACTCGGCCTTGCTCTCAAACTGTGGACCTACAACCATGGTATAGACGCCCTCATGTAGGCACAGGCCCGGAACATCCTGCGCCGCCTCACGTGCTAGCGCTCGTAACTCCGCGTTGTAAGCGTTGGCCACCGCCGGGAAGCGCACGCCAAAGCGCTCATCATTGGGTCCAACCAGGGGACTCATCCCCACCATGCCCGGTAAGAAGATATGGTCGCTCATCAACATGACATCACCAGGCTTATACTCGGGATTGACTCCACCGGCGGCATTGGTGACGATCAGGGTCTGCGCCCCCAACTGGTGCATGACACGTACAGGCAGCGTGATCTGGGTCGCGTTATAGCCCTCGTAGAGGTGAAAGCGCCCCTGCATGATAACCACAGGCACGCCTGCCAGGGTCCCAATGAGTAATTGGCCTGCATGGCCAGCCACAGTCGAGCGCGCAAAGTGGGGTATTTCTTCGTAGGGCAACGCTACGGCGTTCTCAATCTCTGTCGCCAGATCTCCTAGCCCGGACCCCAAAATCAAGCCCACCAGGGGCTTCTGGAGCGCACGAGCTTGAATAGCTTCCGTCGCCTCCATCATCTGTTCGTATATCACGATTTGACTCCTTTAGCGTTTGTTTACTCTGCTCTCCCTCCTCTCCCACTACCATCCTGCTATTATCTTCGCACAAGACGCAACCCATAAGAGGCTCCTGCCGGGCCTCGCGAAAACGTGCTATAATGCACACAACATCCAGTTTGATCAGAACCGTTTTCTACTCTATTGCATCGCACTGGCCACCAGGAGGTGGCTGTGAAACGATAAGGAGACACGTACAGGATATGGCTAAACTGCATGATTTGTTTACGCAGGCACGCCGGGCGCGAAGTGGTAGCGGGATGGGCTTTTTGGGCAAAAGCAGAGCCGAATCCAAGGCGCACGCCGCCGCCATCGTCGTCGAGTTTCCCACGGTTAGCGCGGGCAGCGCGGAAGCAGCGCTCAAAGCCGGTGCCGATGGGCTGCTTTTTCAATGGAACGGCAAAGATAGCGCTGCTCTCTCCGCACTAAAGCAAGAGCTTGACGCAGCACGCTCCTACCAGGAGGATATAGTCCTCGGGCTGCACCTGGCTGGCAATGGCGAATCGCTCAATAGCGAAGCTATTACCAGTATCAAAGAGCAGGGCTTCAATTACATCACGCTGCCATTAAATGCGCCAGCACACCTCCTGGCTCAGGAGTCCAAAGATGTAGAGAAGGTCGTCATCCTCCCCGTCCAAAATATTATGTCGCCGCTCCGCTCGGGCGATGTCTCACCATACTTTACTATTCGTAACCTGTCTGGACTCGATGGCATTGCCGCGATTCTCCTGGACTTCGATATCGAGAAGCCATTTGGCTCCCTGAGCATCGAGGATATTCTCCATTACAATACCGTTCGTGGGTCCGTCCAGCATCCTGCCTTCATTCGTGTCGGTGGGCGCCTCAATGAGAACGATACCCGCACCCTCAAGGCCCTCAATGTCCAGGGTGTGGTGCTGGAGGCAGATAAGAGCCTGGAGACCACCCAGGAGCAGGTAAAAGCGCTCCGCGCCCTCCTGGAGAAGCTTCACGAGGAGAAGGGGGATTCCTCCTCACCGTTCTCGCTTCAACGCTAGCTAAATAAAAAAGCGACTTCTCGCCACTACGTGGCTCGCAGGGTAGTAATGTGTTGATGGCAGGCTAGCTCAACGCCAGCCTGCCATCAACACATTACCCTATACGAAGCACCGCAAACAAATTGTAGGGTCCAAGCCAGCTTGGACCCTACAGATCCTCAATTTGCAATGGGACTCATTTACTGCCTGTATCGACGGGCTTCTCGTCAGGCAGGGCGATAGCGGGGACACGTGAGAGCGTGGATTGCCGCCAGAAGAGTTGCTTGCGCGGAATACGCCGTAGGAGGCCCCTGGTCGTTTCCCAGACCTGCTCAGGGCGTTCATTGTTGCGCCAATAGTAATAGCAGGCGATCTCGTCTGGATCGGCGCTACATAATTTCTTAAAGGCGGCCTCCAGCTCTGGCTCCTCCGCTTCCCGCAGGTTATAGTTCTGTAACCAGAGCTGACTGCGCTTCTCCTGCCTCCTGGTCAGTTCAACGAGCTTGCGCCCCCATTCCTCAACCTTCGCGACATCCTCCCCCAATAATTGCCAGAAGAGATGGCAGCCCATCGTATCAAGCTCAGGAATAGTCGCCAACTCCTCCATCAATTCCAGGTCCTGGGGCAAGAGCACAATGGTCGTCGTGATCCTGGAGTTTATGCGCTTCACGGATTCAAACAGCTCGCCAAAGAAGTCCACCATGGAGCGGCGCCGAAAGTGTTCCAGATCGGTAATATCTGGGCAGAGCGCACGACATACCGGGCAATAACAGGTAATCTCGGGGCCGCGCGGCTCATCGATCAGCAGGCCACTAATAGGGTAATTCTTCAGGTAAAATTCGATCTCCCCCAGGAGCCAGGAGCGGAAGGGCTCATGATTGTAACAGGTCATCCCGTGGTGACGCCCATGCCGATCCTGCACACGCGATTGTGGATGCCGAAAGGTGTACCAGCTTGGCATATGTGAGGGGCCTGCAAAAAGATTGCCATAGCGCCCAAGGCTAAGGATGATTTTGAGACCAGCATCCTGTGCCTGTCGTAACCCTCGCTCCAGATCCTTTCCCCAGCGCTGCTCCTCTTCTTCGTGAACGGCATAGACAATACTATTTGCCCCAGCCGCACGAATCTGCTCAAAATCACGTTTAACCATCTCAGGGTGAAATAAAGGATGGAAATAGGCGACGGTAATATCCATTGACATCAAACTCCAGAAATAGGCATTCTACGCGAAGCTCTACACAAGCCATCAATACATGTTTATGTCAGAGTATATCATAACCTCGCTCGTTTCATCTCATCAAAGGGGATTTCTAGGCTATCCACTATAGCAAATGCTGCTTGCCTGTGCGCTTGCGCTTCTAAATGAGAGAACGATAAAACACCTCATTTTTGCGATGCCTGGGCGAGCGCAGCAAAAAAGCTTGACAATCACAGGCGTTCAAGGCACAATGCAGGCATGGGAAACGCATATACCACATCACAATCAACAGGCTACACCGGCTCGACGCCTGGGCGGACGCGCTTCGTTCAATCATACGCCAAAATTAATCTAACCCTCGATGTCCTGGGACGGCGCGCGGATGGCTTTCATGAGCTTGTCACGCTGATGCAAACACTAGATATTTACGATACCATCTGTGTCAGCGAAATTGAGGAACCGCGAGTCGAGATTATCTGCTCACGACCAGAATTGAGCACGGCAGAGAATCTGATTGTGCGTGCCGTGCAGGCCGTGCGTCAGCGCCTCTCATTGGAGCATGGTTTTGTCATTGAGCACCAGAAGCGCGTTCCCGTGGCGGCTGGCCTGGGTGGTGGAAGCAGCAATGCCGCCGCGACGCTGCTCCTGCTGAAAGAGGGCTGGGATCTGCCACTTTCAATGGCTGAGTTGCATGAAATCGCGGCTGCCCTGGGTTCAGATGTACCCTTCTTCCTGGCCGGTGGCCTGGCCCTATGCGAGGGACGCGGCGAGCGCATCACGCCTCTTGCCCCTCACTGGCCACAGGCTATGCGCTGGCTCATTCTGCTCAAGCCAGCTATCAGCGTCTCGACTGCCCTGGTCTTTCGCAATCTCTCCCCTGCCGACTATAGCGATGGCGCCAGTAGCCGCAAAATACAGGACGCGCTCGCGCACAAGAGCAATTTCCAGCTTTCAGATCTACATAATAGCCTCCAGCGTGGCGTGCTTGAACGCTATCCTGAAGTCGCGCAGGCTCGTGAAGGTATGCTCCGGGCGGGTACGGCCCATGTCTTTCTCTCTGGCAGCGGTCCCACACTCTTCGCACCCTTCGCACAATTGAGCAACGCTTCCCAGGTCTATCAACAGTTGTTGGCGCAAGGCTACGAAGTCTACCTGACACGCGCCATCTATCCACAAGGAACAGAGGCAAGCTTCTTCTAGCGCCTTCCCGACCACACCGGTCCCAACTTCTCTCTCCAGTGAGCAGAAATCTGTTACAATAATGCCATTGCGGTAACAAGAGAACATGTTCAATAACGACATGTGTCAATAGAGAGAAGTTGGAGGTTTCCAGCCCTGCGTCAGCATATTATCAGTGCGCTTTGCACGCTTCTGCGCTTCCCATTTGCGCTTCTCGATTTATTTCGCGCTCCTTTCGTGCAACGCGCCAAAAAACATCCACGCTCCATTGTCATTATCAAACCTTGCTGTCTGGGTGACGTGATCATGACCACGCCTCTGCTGGAGGTGCTACACCGAGCTTATCCTGAAGCACATATCACCTATGTGGCGGGTTCCTGGTCAAAAGTCATCCCCGAGCACCATCCAGCTGTGAACGAGGTCATTGACTGTGGCTCTGTTGGCATTCCTGGTCGCTACAGCCTGCGCGAATATAGGTCCTTTGCCCGTCGCCTGCGGGTCTCGCACTTTGATATGGCCTTCGTGCTTGATCGCTCGCCGATGCTGACCCTGCTCCCCTGGCTCGCGGGCGTGCCAAGACGTGTTGGACCAGATAGCAAGGGGCGTGGCTTCTCCCTCACAGATCGTGTTCCAGTCTCATCCTCGCCTGAACACTTGCAGCACGAAGCCGATATCTACCTCGACCTGGCGCGTGCGCTAAAGCTTCCTATTGAGCAGCCACGCATGCGCTTTGTGCCTACGCCCCAGGAGCGCCAAACGGCGCAACACTACCAGGGAACACAGATCGCCGTCTTTGTCGGGGGTGGCAGTAATCCCGGCATGGATCTGACGGCCAAGCGCTGGCCCCTTGAGCGCTATCGTGCCCTGGTGCAGAAACTGATATGGGATCTGGGCGCGCGTGTCCTGCTTATTGGCGGTCCTGGCGATGCTCCACTGACCCAGCAATTGCTGGAAGGCCTGGAGGTGCCTACGGGCAGCGTCCTGGACCTGGCTGGCAAGACCAGCATTGGCGAGTTGGCAGCACAACTCGAAGCTTGCTCGCTCTACATTGGCAACGATAGCAGTCCCATGCACCTGGCCGCCGCCGTCGATATTCCCGTCATAGGCATCTTTGGACCAACCAGTCCCGAGGAGTATGGCCCCTATCCCACCAATGATCCCAGGCATATCGGCCTGTGGAAGCATCCCACGCGTCAGCCCTGCTTCTTCCTGGGCAAGATGCGCGAGTGTCAGAATTGCACCTGTATGCAAGCGATCACGGTAGAGGATGTCTGGGAAGCAGTTCAGCGCCTGGTTCCTAGCAACAGCGATCACGAGGTGCGCCCATGAAACTGGCTCTACGCACGCTGATTCTCCTCCTGGTCCATCTCCTGGGCTGGCCTCGCATCCAGCGAGCACGTAAACAACCAGGAGAGAAACCGCGTATTCTGCTACTGCGCCCAGACCACCTGGGCGATATGGTGCTGGCGACGCCCGTCCTGGATGCGCTACGCGCGCAACTCCCCGAGGCACATATCACTATGATGGTCGGCCCCTGGTCCAGCGCGATTGTCGAGCGCCACCCATCCCTGGATGAACTCATTCCCTGCGCTTTTCCAGGCTTTCAGCGCGCCTCCCAGCATCCACTCGCGCCTTACATGCTTCTATTCAAACTGGCAAAGCAGCTACGCGCTGGCAACTACGATGTCGCGATCAACCTGCGGCCCGACTTCTGGTGGGGCGCGGCCCTCGTCTACCTGGCGGGTATTCCCCGCCGTGTTGGCTACGCGCTCCCGCCTGCGACACCATTCCTCTCATGCACACTCCCTTTTCCTGAGCATCAGCACTCAACCTTCTATAACCTGGAGCTGGCCAGTGCGGGCCTACAAGCTCTTGGACAAGCTCCCCTGGAGACGCCTTTCACGCCGGAACGCTATCCACTTCGCTTTGAGACAACGGAGCAAGAGCGGCAGTGGGTGGCTCAGACGCTGCATGATGCCGGAATCGCGCCTGAGGCGCCTGTCGTGATCATTCACCCCGGCACCGGCGGCGCTGTCAAGCTCTGGCGCTCGGAAGCCTGGGCGACCTGCGCCAATCAGCTCCAGGCCTCTTATCCTTCGCTTCGCTTTGTCTTGACCGGGACACCAAAGGAGCGTCCCTTGCTGGAAGAGGTCGCTGAGAGGATGGTCACACAACCGCTCTGCGTCAGCGATAGCAGTGTGGGACAGCTTGCTGCGTTGCTGCAACGCGCCAGCCTCGTGATGGGCGTGGATAATGGTCCCCTGCACCTCGCAGTCACGCAAGATGTGCCAAGCATACGCATCTTTGGTCCAACCGATAGCCGCATCTTTGGCCCCTGGGGCGCTCCTGCGCGTCACCGCATTATCACTTCAACCCAGCGCTGTCCCGGCTGCCCAAGCATCCCATGCGGACGGCTGGACTTTACAGATGAAGAGCTTCCCCAGCACCCTTGCGTACGCGTAGTGTCTGAAGAGAGCGTGCTCGCGCTCGCCAGAAATATCCTCTCTCCCGTAAACGACGCGCATAATACTTCTTCGCGTTCTTGAGCCGCATGCTAGACGTGCGCTAATCTGGGTAGCCCATGCTCCCCTGGTTGGCGCACTTCTCCCTCCATGTTCTATACTGAGAACATAACCCCCATTAAACCATGCCGCAAGGCCGCTTGAAGGAGTTTTATACACTTTATGATAGATGCCAACACTATCGCCACCAATGCCTTCGTAAAGCATGTGCGCAGCAATCCCTATCCAGGGCGTGGACTCGTCCTTGGTCGCGCCTCAGATGATCATGGCTGGATTATCGTGTACTGGATCATGGGTCGCAGCGAACAGAGCCGTAACCGACGCTTCACTGTGTCAGGGAACGTTTTGAAGACGGAGCCGGTTGACGTCAGCCTTGTCGCCGATCCCAGCCTGATCATCTATGAGGCCATGCTCGAACTTCCTGGAATCTACCTCGTCAGCAATGGGGACCAGACGCGCACGCTGTACCAGTCCCTCCAGGCGGGGCTATCCTTTGACGCGGCCCTGGCGACGCGTGAGCGTGAACCGGATGCCCCACACTTTACACCTCGCATCAGCGGTATGATCGATCTGCGGCAGCAGCCAGGCTCCATCACTCTGAGCATTCTCAAAGCCAATCAGACGAATCCAGAGCTTACCGACCGCTACACCTACCATCCTGCCACGCCCGTCCCTGGCTATGGCTATGGACTCACGACCTATATGAGTCCTGGCACGCCTCTGCCTAGTTTTACAGGCGATCCCCTCCTCCTTCCCTGCCAGGGAGCACCAGAAGAGGTCCTCAGCTTCTACTGGAACGCGCTGAATGAGGATAATCGCATCTCGCTCGCCGTGAAGCATATTACCGATGATGGCCAGAGCACTCTCCAGATCCATAACCGCTTTGAATCAGAGGTCCGCTAAGTGTTGATGTAGTGTGGAAGGCCCTGGCAGTCTGCGGAGGCCAGGGCCTCCCACACTACGTTCCCCAAATATATGCGTTTCGGTCAAAAGTTTGCATCTTTCTCTTTAGCTCTCTATAATGCAGGGAGGAGACCCCACCCTGCCGCAGGATCGCCGCGGCAAACAGCTCATAATCCGGGATGGTAGTATGACACAGACAGTAGTCGATCCAACAATACAAGATCTCGATGAGTACGGTTACCCAACACGACCCGACGCTCAGCGCAAGCTGCGCAACGCGGTCGTCCATACCAGCCGGCACCTCTTGCTAGGTGGCATTTCTCTGGCCCTGGGAGGTGTGGGAGCCTATCTCAAGCTGCGTGCTTTTGGGCAAGCACAACCACCTCTCTCGCCTCAGACGTTCCATCCCAAACGCATTCTGGTCATCCGCGTCGATCTTATTGGCGACCTGGTTATGTCTATGACTGTGGTGCGCCAGTTGAAGCGGACCTACCCGGAGGCAGAGATCGACCTGCTGGCCATTCCTTCTAGCGCATCCATTGTGCGCGGAGATCCCGATATCACGCAACTTCTAACCTATGATCCCAATATCTGGCGCCGCCCCAAAGCCTTGCTGCAAACACGCAACTGGCGCGAGGCCCAAGCCCTACGCCAGCAGATGCGCGAACGAGACTATGACCTGGCCGTTAGCGTCTCTGGTCCCTGGGCCAGTATCCTCTCTGTGCTCAGTCGTGCGCCGCGACGCGTTGGCTTTGGCGCGGAGGGCTATCCCGGTTTTATGACAGAGAGTGTCCCTGGCCGTCACTGGGCCGAGGGAGAGCGGAAACACGAAGTCGATTACTGTATGGAGTTGCTACATGCCTGTGGCGCTACCCTTGACCAGGAGTCGCGTGTACCCACCCTGCATGTCACGCCAAAGAGTGAGCAAGAGGTCGCCGACCTGCTCCAGGTGGAGGGCATAGATCCACAGAAACCGCTGGTTGCCTGCCAGGTTAGCTCACACAATGGCTATGCAAAACGCTGGCCGATCCCCTACTGGGCGCGCCTCATAGAGCGCCTGGTAAACGAGGATGGCATGAACGTCGTCCTGACCGGGGCCCCTAAGGATCAGCCATTAATTGAGGCCGTGCTCAAACGCACGCGCGCGCATATGTATAATTTTGCTGGCAAGACCAATCTGCCTCAACTGGCGGCCCTGCTTAAGCGCGCTGATATCGTCATCTCTGGCGATAGTGGCCCCATGCATATTGCCGCCGCCGTTGGCTCAGAGTTAATCGCCATTCATGGCCCAACCGATCCCCAGATGAGCGGCCCAGTGAGTCCTCACGCCACAGTGCTACGCAGCGACATCTGGTGTAGCCCCTGCTACTTCGCCAAAGGGCCTGCCAACTGCCGCTTCCATACGACGCAGTGTATGAAGGATATTTCGCCCGAACAGGTACACTCCGCCGTCCTTAGCAAACTGGAGGGCGCTCGGATACATACGCAGGAGTCCAGCCAGTCTCTTCAGGGAGGAAACGCATGAGCCAACAACACCAGCCAATACGCACCAACGATTCCTCTCTGCCAGCCTCGGTATCCGCGAACTTCGCCGAAGAAATGGCCTGCTTTGGACGCGTTATTCATGGTGCGGAACTGCGAGAGGATGCGGAACTGCTCTGGTTCGCGGTCACGCCTACGCTGAATGGCGTCTTGCGTTCGCGCTTCACATCAGGCGACCCGGCATACATCGAGCAACGCATCCAGGCTCTCATTGAGTACTATACGAAACGCCAGGCCAGAAGCTTCGGCTGGACACTTTATCTAGCCTCACAGCCAGCGCACCTGAAAGAGTCATTATTGGCCCAGAGCTTTACCCATGTCTACGACAATGCCATTATGACACTCTCACTATCCGCACGTGAACAGAACGTAATTCCATCGCCAACCTTAGCCATTCAGGAAGTCAGCAATGCGCAGGAACTACAACAGCTCTGCGATGTTGAACAGATCGCCTTTGAGTCAACGACGGATAGGATAAAGCTCTACTACCAGACGTATCTCGCCTCTGGTTTCGGCCCAGGCCATGCCTGGCGCCACTTTACTGGCTCGCTTGATGGTCACGTGGTTGCTAGCGCCTCGCTCTTGCTCTCCCATGGTGTGGCAGGTATTTATGGCATTGGCACGCTGCCCGAGGCACGTCGCCAGGGCGTTGCCGCCAGCATGATGCTTCATGTCCTTAATGAGGCAGAGCGCCTGGGTTATCACGTCGCGACC
Organism: Ktedonobacter sp. SOSP1-52; assembly: GCF_016587395.1. Classification (NCBI taxonomy): domain Bacteria; kingdom Bacillati; phylum Chloroflexota; class Ktedonobacteria; order Ktedonobacterales; family Ktedonobacteraceae; genus Ktedonobacter; species Ktedonobacter sp. SOSP1-52. The sequence goes on along the minus strand of NZ_BNJH01000003.1, from coordinate 608,803 downwards.
CTCTCTCCAACAGAGCAGAGCAAACGTCTCTACCAGCGTATTGGCTTTCGTACGCTGGGGCAGAAATCTTTTTATAAGCGGAGCCTGGCATGAACAATGCACGAACACACGAGACCACTGAGCCAATACACTCATCCGTCACCCTGGCTCCAGATGCACACATCCTGGTCGTGAAGCTGGCGGGCCTCGGCGACCTGCTCCTCGCGACTCCGGCCCTACGTGCTCTACGCGAGAGCTACCCCCGGGCACGTATCGACTTGCTGGTCACTCCCGATTCCGCGAGCCTCCTGAAGGGCTGGCCTGTGATTGATAACATTATCGTGCTGGATAAATATCTCTTCGACTATCCACAACAGATCATCAAGCATCCAAGCAATTTAAAGCGCCTCGCGGATATCTTCAAACCTTTGCGCGAGGGGCATTATGACGCGGTTCTGCTCTTCCACCACCTGACACTGCGCTTTGGGCGCCTAAAACACCAGGCCTTGATGCGAGCCACGGGCGCGAAGTGGCGCGTTGGTCTCGACAATGGGCATGGCTGGTTTCTCAATGTTCGGGTCAAGGACGATGGCTTTGGCGCTATGCATGAAGCGGAATACAATATGGCGGTCGCGGCTGCGGTTGGCGCGACGGCACACACACCAAAGCTCGAAATTCCGCTCAACGAAGCTGAACGCGAAGCAGCCCATGAGCTAGTCTATGGCGCAAGCGTGCCTGAGGCGGCACCCCATCCAATTATCGCCATGCATCCGGGAAGCGGTGGCTATAGCACGGCGCGTCGCTGGGCACCAGAGCGCTTCGCCCAGCTTGCCGACACGCTGTACAAAGAGACCGGGGGTCAGTTGCTGCTAGTTGGAGGGCCTGAAGAAGTCGAGCTACATCAACAGATTATGAACCAGCTTCACTCGAGCGCTCCGGTGCGTAGCCTGGCGGGGAAGGGCAATATTAAGGTTGCAACCGCTGTGCTGGAGCTAGCGGACCTCTTTATCGGCAATGACGCGGGCCTGGCCCACCTGGCGACCGCCGTGGAAACGCCCGTGGTCGCCATCTTTGGCTTGACCAACTATAAGGCCTGGGGACCCTACACCGGCGATAGGCAAGACCTGGCTACGATTGTCCACCTCGATCTCCCCTGTATGCCCTGCTTCTATCGTGGGCATCAGCTCGGCACGCCCGAAGGTTGCGCGACACACGACTGCCTGACGCAGCTTGGCGTTGAGTCTGTCGCCGCCGCCGCCCGCCGCATGCTCCGCCTTCACGGCAAATGGCACGGTGCCACATCCACTGCTACAGAATAATCATCATGTATAGAAAGGGGAGTGTGGTGGCCTGCTGTTGGAGCCAGCAGGCCACCACACTCCCCTTTCTATACATGACTACAGCTCTGAAGGCTGTGCCTGGGCTCGCTGGATGGGACGCGTGAAATTGCCAAGCGCGACCTCTGGAATCTCGCGCCGAAGGGTTTCAATGAAGGCATTCATTCCTAGCGCCTTCCCCATGCTGTCCAGGGCAGGCATACGTGGAAGCAGGACCTCTGGATCAATATTGAGGTTGCGCAGTTGGATCAGGCGCAGGCCCGTCTCACGCGCAAGGTTCAGGAGCGCCTCGATCTCGCGTTCACGATCGATCATCCCTGGGAAACAGAGCAGGTTGATCGAGGTATACAGCCCCTCTTCATGAGCACGCTTCAGCGATTCTTTGACATCCTCAAAGCGATAGCCGATGGGGCGATAATAGGCGGTGTAGGTTTCGGGATGCCCGGAGATGGTGCTGACACGAATCGTATCCAGGCCCGCGTCATATAAGCGCTGCAACCAGCGGGGATTACTACCATTCGTGTTGATATTAATGACGCCCTGCTTCGTTTGTGCGCGCATCGCCGTAATGGCACGCTCGATCCGCTTCCACTGCATGAGAGGTTCGCCCTCACAGCCCTGCCCAAAGCTGACAATGGCCTCTTCGGCACTCTCCAGGTGAGGGACCGCAACCTCTACAATCTCCTCAACCGTGGGAATAAAGTCCAGACGGTCCTGAGGCGAAATCAGGTCCTCTTCTTCCTGTTTAGAGATACACCCAATACAGCGCGCGTTACATCCGGGCGACACGGCGATAGCCATCTCCCAGCGCTCAAGGAACAGGTTACTGGCGGTGGGACAGGAGTAATCCAGGGCGCAATGCGCATGCTGGCGCACGACGCGGTTTTCGGGGAAGGCCTCAAGTTTGGCATTTACCGCGTGCTCTAGCTTCTTGCGCGGAAACGAACGAGGGTGCCACTTATGGGGGTCATCCGTCTTGACGGCGGCTACGTAAAGTTCGCCATTTATGGAGGCAACAGCACTATAGCCAAAGAAGGGCAGAGGCTCGGTCCCCGGTACCTTTTCATATTCTGGCAACAGGGTACGCGTATATCCAATGGGCAAGAGAGCCGCTACGGCCCAACCTCTGTTCGCTGCCAGCACCTGTCGCTCACCAGTCTTCTTGAGTCCAACCGCGAGACGATCCGGCATCATCGAAAGCGTCACTCCGTCTGGCAAGGGTATTAAGTCTCTGGCTTCCAATGGCTTGCCACCAAAGGCAAGCGCCTGTAGCCGTGTCTCTTCGCGAATCTCTCCATCTGGAGTACTGTAAAGCAAATGTGGAACTGGCATGCTGATCCTTTATTTTACCTCGGTTACAGTCGGATTTACTATTTTAAAAAGCATCAACCCGGAGCTAATGCATGGGAGGTGGTGTCGCCGGAATACGAGGGCTTGTCGGACGCTCGTCCATAAGATCCTCGTCGTAAATACGGGGGAAGCCACCTGTGATTCCAGTCTGCGCGCTGGCTGCGACCCGTTGCTCCAACAGCCGTGCATCCTCATAGACGAAGCTGAGTAAAATATGCTCACCACGCATACTCTGACAAACATGACGAATGCGTGGATGCTCGGCTTCCATCCAGGCATTGATCATCGCTTCCAGTGCGGACATGCTGTCGCCACACTCCGCGCTATCAAAGCCTTTAAACTTATACACAATTCAATTCCTTTCGCTGTCATCACCAGGCCGGGCCAGGATGCCCCGTCTTTGAAGCAGGAATGGCCGTTCCTTATTTCGGGGTGGATTGGGCGGGGGGATTTGCATAGCCTTCTCCTGTCGCGTAGCTATAGCCATCTGAACGGTGGAGGTGGCTGAAAAAGCGCACATCCAGGCCGGCAATACGCGCATGCCGGGTGGTGATATCAAACGAGCCCGTAGCGCGCACCAGGACTCGGCCCACATAGATCCCCTGCTTTTTGCCCGTCGTGACGATGGCCCTGGTGATATCGCCCGTCTGGAAGCCCTGTACTTTTTTCGGCCCTTTGGGAGCAGAACAAGGGAGACCAATCTTATTGACGTTGCGCATGCGCCGACACCCATGCCCGCACGCCTCGATGAGCAAGGGATGCACTCCTGCTACCTGCAAGACTCCGGGCGTACTGGCCCCCACGCATGCAGCATCGAGCCAGTGGGTTTTCGGCAGGTTGCGCATGACGCGGTTGTATTTGGTGCGTCCCCCGCTGCCACACTCGATCGGCAGGCCCACCGCTTTCAACCGTTCTAGCAACGCGAAGCGTGTGGCGTTGACGGCGGCAGCATCCTTCAAGGAGGCTTTGGCCTGCGCCTGGATGCGTTTCAACACATCGGGCTTCTTCTTCAGGAACGCAGGGAGATCCAGAGTGCCTTTCTTCGTGTTGCAGGGTTCGCACGCGAGCGTCAAGTTGCTCACGCGGTTGCTGCCCCCCCTCGCGCGTGGCACGATATGTTCCACCTGGAGAGGAACACCTTCTTTCCCGCAATAGGCGCATTTCCGCTGCCACTTCTCTAGCAAGTATTCGCGGGTCTCGTAGCCTGCGAGGGTGCCCTGCTGGTACTCCAAGCCGCTGATTTCCGGGTTCTCCATTGCTTGCATATCGAACCGGACCAGCTCCATGCTGATCGCCTGGATAGGAGCCAGGCGGCGCAAGCGCTCGACCCAGGTGACAACGTTGCGGATGCGGCTCAAGAGCGAGGGTGGCAACCAGCCCTGCTCTCGCCTGCGATTCCGCCAGCGGGGAGCGCGGTAGCGGGTCTTGCGTTGGCGGCGTTCCCGCCGGGCTCCTCTTCGGGTGTCGAGGCCCTTCTTGATCTGCTGCCCCCGGTGGGCCAGATCTGCGGCAAAGACGACCGCGCCACTCTCGTCGTTAACAAGAGCGAGGCCGGTGGTCTTGCTCCCTGGATCGATCTTGAGCCGCAACGGTTGCGGCACCTTCGCAGGCACAGCGCATTTCAAAATCAAGGTGAAGGGATAGCGTCGCCACACAGCGGCGCGGCCCTGCTTTAAGAGCAGGCGGGCATGCCCAGGATGGACCGGGGCAAGTGGCTGCTTGTTGGTATCCACGACGAAAACGTGAGACATATCAACTCCTTGTGCCCCTTGCGGAACCTCCGCTTGCGCGGGTAATGGTGGCCTCGACAATGTTGGAAGCGGTTTGTTTGCCAGAGGCACTGAGCGTACCCTCGATCTGTTTAACCACTGGCCGTAGAGCGGTGGGCTGGCCGCGCACCCACCGGTACCTATTGTTGTATTCGCCCCCAACGGAGCCCTTTCGGGCCAAGTCTGCTCATGTTGCGGTCGGAAAATGGCGGGGCTTGCATCAATCGCTCGGATTGCTACAAGCCCCGGTTTTCAAACCGGGGTCCATGACCACGGATCTTTAGATGGATCTTCAGTCATGCCTCAATCGCCTCGTCATTACCTGATCGCAGGCTATTGTATCATCATAACTCATATTTTTCCAGCCTCTCACCAGAGAGGCCCAATTAGGCAAGTTTTACAGGTACGCCCAGTTCTTTAAGCTGCGCGAAGAAATGGGGATAGCTCTTGGCAATATGCTCGCTACCAGTCAGAGCCAGGCCCTGACGACAACGCATGCCTACAATTGCCAGGGCCATCAGGAGACGATGGTCATTGTGTCCATCCACGGTCACACCTCCCTCAATCCCTTGCGGCCGACCACGTACAATAATTGCGTCACGCTGAGGTGTGACATCGCAGCCCGCACGCCGTAGCTCTGCACACAGATCGTCAATACGGTCTGACTCTTTGTAATGCAATGTCTCGATATTGTAGAAGACACTCTCCCCCTGGGCAAAACAGGCCGCGGCAACCAGCACCGGGATACAGTCAATGATGCGATCACCATCCACGCGAACCCCCTGGAGGGTAGCTCCTCCCCGTACCGTCACCTGCTCGCCAGCGATATCCAACTGGGCACCCATAGCCTGGTAAGCCGCCAGCAGGGCATTGCCAATCTCGTCTCCGGGCTTCAAGCGGTTTAATACCAGTTCACTTGCTGGATCAGTCGCGCTTATGCAGGCTGAGATCAGCGCCGCCGCGGAAGGATAATCGCCTGGTAAGATATACTCTCGCGCTTGATACTGCTGCTTGCCTGGAACCGATAGATGACTCAAGTCAGCCGAGTGCTCAAACTGGATGCCAGCCTCGTGCAATACCTGCAAGGTGGAGCGCACAAAGGGCTGTGATTTTAAGCCATCAATAATCTCGATCTCCAGACCCTCTGGAAGAAGCGGGGCCAGAAAGAGCAAGGCGCTGATATACTGCGAGCTACGCGCACCCGAAATACGCACCTTGCCACCATGTAGAGCGCTTCTCCGCAAGGTGATGGGGAGGCATCCCTCTGCTCCCTCCGCCTGATACGTTGCACCCAGCGTACTCAATGCCTCCAGTAGCTCGCGATTGGGGCGTTTCCCCAGAGACTGCGGGTGATCGGTTACAAAGGTAATTTCGGGTAGACAGGCGCCCAGACCCAGCAATAAACGCAGGACGGCGCCCGCGTTCCCCACATTCAAGGTGACGGCGTCTGCGGCCTGCGGATAGCCTACACCCTGCACACGTAATATGGTCTCCTCCGCATCCACCCAGTCTAATTGAGCACCCAAGGCCCGGCAGCCACGAAAAAGGGCCTCACTATCGTCGCTCTGAGCGGGATAGTAAACCATGCTTGTGCCTTTAGCAAGCGCGGCCGCCAGCACATAACGCAAGGTGAAATACTTCGATGAAGGCAGTTCGGGCTTACCCTGTATGCGAGACGCCTCCTCTATCGCGATACGTACATCGGTGCCAACCAGTGATCGCAATTCTTCGTGTACCATATGTCTCTCATTCTCAATCTACAAATACTATGTCATTCGTTTCCGAGCAGAAGCATACGTCTTCAGTAACCAGCACTCCCAGATCAATTGTTGCCTTATCATATCATTTGGAACAAGAGTTGTCTCTTCTCTGGCATCATTTACAGAGTGCGCAAGCTTCATTCAGGGAGCTATTTGTAGATAACGTTTATCACATCTCCCTGGCAGGGATGTAATTTGTAGAGCATAACACCATACTTTTCCTCTGATATAGCATGCACAAAGTTATGACATATTGCTTACAATATATACTAAAAACACTTACATATTTACAAACAACACTGCAAATGATAACACGCATTAATTCATTGATAATATACAAATATTTTGTTATAATCGTATTATTCTATGTTACAGCTATTTTCCCAGGAGGCAAATATATCGTGCAACATGCAAATGTGGCCATTATAGGAGCAGGCATTGTAGGACTGGCAACCGCATACGCCTTATTACGCGCAGGTATTAAGGATGTCTATGTTTTAGAGCAACATGCTGTCGACCACGCGCGCGCCACGTCTCGCGGCCCATCACGCCTGCTGCGCTTTGAATATGGATCAGACACCCTCTATCCACGTATGGTTCAGCAGAGCTTACAAGCCTGGAGACGCCTGGAACGTCACAGTCGCGCCACCCTCTATACGCGAACTGGCGTCCTTGTGCTGGGGCAGGAAGAGGACAACTATACGCTCCCCGCCTACCACGTACTCCAGGAGCAGGGCATCCCCATTGATCTCCTCTCACAAGAGGACTGCCATATGCTCTTTCCTCAATTCAATACACAAGGATATGACCGCTTCACCTATAACGTTGATGCGGGCCTGCTGCATGCATCAACCTGCCTACAAACCCTCAAACAACTTATTCTCGACATGGGTGGTAAGATCATTGGTAACTGCCGTGTGACACACATCATCAATGAAAATTCACGCCTGCCTATTCGTCTGCTATTAGAGAATGGGCACGACCTGCTGACCGAAAGGGTCGCCTTAACGACTGGTCCCTGGATTCAGCATATCCTTGGTGACCTACGCCTGCCCATTACAACGACACGCCAGTATGTGCTCTACTTTACCGATGTTCCTAGCACAGCCTTTGCGCTCCACACATTTCCAGCTTTTATCGCGAATGATCTCTATGGTTTTCCCTTGCATACCACTAGCACCAGGGGCTATAGTTCCACCTGGTTAAAGGCCACTTCCCACGCCTTTGGCACCCCAATTGATCCGGATATGCCACCCACTATTGAACAGAGTATTGTCGCGCAGATAGCACAAAAAGTACAAAACCTGCTCCCAACCCTGCAAGACGCGCGCCTGGCCCATATTGATACATGCATGTACGATGTCAGCCCCGACGAAGATTTTATTCTCGACTACCACCCACGCGACGCACGCATTGTCTTTGCAACTGGACTCACAGGGCATGGCTTTAAATTTGGCCCACTACTGGGAGAAATTCTTGGCGCCTTGCTCTATCAGCAAGCCCCCTCTATCCCCCTGGAGCGTTTTCGCCTGGCGCGTTTCTCGGCCTATCCCCTTGAGCAAGCATCTTCGGTTGCATAAACGAGGCACTGTATACAAAATAATCATCTGTCATAGCCGACAAGCTCTGGAGAGGAAACCTGATTCTGCTCTACCTTGACATATGGAGGCTGGAGTTCGTCTACCAGGTCCTCTCCAGAGAAACACATTACCGCTGGAACGCCTAAAACGCGTAGCCTAGCCCCTGGCGACTGGTTGTAAAGACCGGGATACCGTTACGCCAATCGATCTCCAGGTACTTGCGTGTATTCATCAAGTCAGGAAGATGTTTCACGACGGCTCGCGTCGCCGTATCAATGACGTCGCCGGAGTCGCCAACATAGACATAGCGACCATCACGGCTATGCAGCACCCAGCCCTCGCGCAAACAATCATACACGCAGGGCGTCTCTTCGCCCTGGAAAGCTGTTAATTTGATATCAGCAACCTTACGGGGGGCACGTTCGGGGAGACCACTTACGTCAAAGACATGCACATAGCTATTGGGGGCATCAACAATATACACCTCTTTCTCATCGGGGGAGAGAGAGATACCGTGGCTGGGTGCCGACATATGCAGCCCATCTACAAAGCCCTCGGCTGGAACGCTATAGAGCAACTGGCCCGTCTGCAAATCGCTCACCTCAAAACCAAGGAAATGGGAGGCGGTTGTAAAGACCAGCGTCTCCTTGTTGTTCACGGTAAAGGGCCTGACGCCATCTTTGAGTGGTCCCACCTTCTTCACAACCTTGTTGCTCGCGGTATCCACCACATAGAGTTGATTGTTGTTCAGCGCGCCCAGATAGGCATACTTCCCACTCAGGCCCACAACCGTGTTATGACCCGCAGCTCCGCCACCAACCTGAATCGCCTGGAGAACCGCTCCATCACGAGCGCGCAATACATGCCAGAACCCCTGATACTGGTTAGAACCACCCGGCATATAAATCGACTTGCCATCAGGGGTAATCGCCATGCTATCGATACCGAAGTCGTAGCTTTTCGTCCATACCACCCTATCATGCAGCAAATCATATTTCAGCAGTGAACCGTTGCCATGCGCGCCACCATTACCACCATAACTGATGAAGAGGCTAGCGGTCAATGGATCGGCAACCACACCCCGCCCACTTTTGAGCATGGGCAGATCAATATGTCTGACAAACGCATGCGCGCGGTCGATATCGTAGACATCTATGCCCTCATCGGGAACGACATAGAGATAATGCCTGGTCAGGACCGACGCTCCCTGCGCCCCGGCCTGATTGGAACGCACCATTACAAATGCTAACCCGGCCAGCACAATCAGCAAGAGGGAGCAAACGAGTAACAACTTCTTATATTTGCGCAATATAGTCATAAACAACCCTTTCCACATCTTTCTGCCAGTGCCAGCGTGAGGCAATATTTGTTATCTACAGGAGGTTATACAGCGAAGGAAGTTCCCTACCATCCCGGCCCAGCACTAACATTGCAAGTTTACATATAGGACTTTGTTCAAACGATGGATAGAAATATTTTCGTTCTCATCATATAAAACTCTAGAGTTTGAGGGGGAGTAACTTGCATGAAAATAAATACATGCAAAACGCAACTTTTGTGAAGCTCTGAAAATTTAGCCGCAAGGAATTGACATTACAACCAGGGTATGGTAGTTTATAGGTGCTACAAGCACCCATAGCTCAGCGGATTAGAGCATCGATCTTCGGAATCGAGTGTCGGGGGTTCGAGTCCCTCTGGGTGCGTTTTTTTTATGCCCTTCTACAAATGCACTTTTTTGTATTAAGTATTATCAACGTATATCTTGATGCACGCGTAGATCTAGTTTGGCTCTCGGAGCGTATTGACGTGCGCCGCTATACATGTTATTATTGCTCAGGCATTTCCTTCCTTTACACAAATCAATGACTCAATTCGGCCTTTATTATCACCAAATATCCTGAACGGTTAGGATGTTCCCATCCCTTTTATCAGGGTGCTATTCCGTGTTCTTTGGCTACTTCAAAAAACAATACCAAGGGGTTACAGGTGTATACCGTTACTCTCACTGCACTCAACCGCATGTTACGCGACTATAGCTACAACGGCTGGGGCTACGCCACCTTGCCCGCAGGTATTGGGCACATTCAGGAGCCATGCCGTATCGTGCTCTCCATCTACCAGGGAGAGATTAAGACCTGTTACATTGCCGGGAAAGATGGGCAGGTCCTTATGACTGGGAAAGAGGCCCAGGACCTGATTGAGCAATCCACCTCCCTTAGCTGGTCACTCAAGTCTTACCAGGACCCGGAGACCCCTGCTCCCTCCCATCCCGCCATTAAATCCTCTTCGCCTGACCGCACGACCCGCCCCATTCCCGCTCTTCACCTGCCCGCTCCTGCGCAAGCAAGGCCCCAGGTCCCAGCAATGGAGCCACGCGTGACACGGCCCTTGCCAGCGATACGCCCACCACAGGCGACACAGATCTACCCCCTGCGCGCCAGAGAGATCCCCTTTACCGAACTCTCACGCTGGCCGCGCAAGTGGCGTCAAATTTATATGCTCGCCAATGGCAACATGACCATTGATAAAATCGCGACTATGCTCACACTCTCACCCCAGGATATGCGCGGCATCTTGCAGACAATGATCTCGCAGGGCGTAATTATCCTGCGCCAGTCCTCTTAATCAGTCTTGCTCGCTGCTGGGGTGACGCCATTGGAATTGTTGTCGTGACACGGCCAGTACAGTACATGTACTGGCCTCTCCATGCCTACCTGCCGATCTCGGCCTCTAATTCATCGACAAATTGACGGGCCAGGCGACCAGAACGGCCAACCCGTTGGCGCTCCCACTGCAAAGCCCGGCTACGCAGCTCCTCTTCCTCAAGCTCTAGCCCTCGCTGCTGCGCTAACCCCTGAGCAATCTGTAGATACTGCTCCTGGCTGGGTGCGCTAAATGTGATCCGCAAGCCAAAGCGATGCACTAGCGATTGCTTCTCATCCATCGTGTCGCGCCAGTTTACCTCTTCAGTGGGTTTACTACGATCAGTATGTAGCTCGCGTACCAGGTTAAGCCGATTGGTCGTCGCGTAGATGAGTACATTTTGTGGACGAGCCTCTGCCGTCCCTTCAAGGAGCATCTTTAATACTTTATACTCGGTTTCATGCTCTTCAAAGGAGAGATCATCAATAAACACAAGATAGCTCGGCGCGCGCTGGCGCAATTGCGCCACGATCTGCGGCAGATCACCAATATACTCCCTGCGCACCTCGACCAGGCGCAGCCCCTGGTCGGTGTAGGTATTGATCAGCGCCTTTACGCTCGATGACTTCCCCGTCCCTGGCGGCCCATAAAGCAGGGCATCATGTGCCGGCATACCGGCGAGAAAACGCTCAGTATTTGCCTTGAGTTTGCGCAGTTCCCGCTCATAGCCTACAAAATTGTCGAGATGAATAGCGTCGGGATGAGCAATTCCTTCAAGGGTCTGCGTATTTCCCTGCCAGCGTAGGACAGCATAGCGAGCCAGCGCGCCTGTCCCCTGGCGCGCCCAATGCATTTCCAGCATGTCCGCCAGTTCACTCCAGTCCGCCAGCTCAGCAATCTGGTGCATAAGAGCGGCTCGCACACTCTTATGCCCTGACTCCTGAACTGTTCCCAGGTCAAGCCAGGGTTCCCAGGCATCGCGTAACACGGGCATCGTCTCACCCACCACGCTTTGCACTGCTTTCCACACCACCTCAGCCGAGAGGGCGAAGAGTCGCTGTAGCGCCTTCAACTCACGCGCGGCCTGGCGATGCAGCGTAGCCGAAATCCGCGCCTGACTCCCCAGCCATGCGCGCCCCTGCCGCTCGACCTGAGCCGTCCAGGGATTTTCATCCTCAAGCAAGCGGCCCACCATGTGGGCCTGCCAGGCATCTGACAGTTCTGTTGTTATATACACATGCTCTGATGCAGCCAATGCGTAAAAGACCTCGCTATAGGCCGAAGCAACCTGCATAGGCACCTGCTCGGCACCTGCTAAAAGCCGTAGTAGGTGTAAGAAGGCCTGCCCTGGTTCATCATTAAGAACATGTTTTAAAAGCGCCAGCCCCTGCGCGCCATACAGTGCCTCTTGCATCGCCGAGGCGATGCGTTTATTAACCAGAAAAGAGGTCGTCACATTTTTGCCTTGCGTTGTTGTCATACATTAACCCCGAATCACTCTTTTTTTTGCCTCTATAACCACATGTTGTACCACACGAACTCTCTGGCTACCAGTAAAGCATCCTCCCTATGGGAAACTTTTCTTTTGAAGAAGGGGGAAGGGGCGTGCAGGGAAAACGGCTTTGCCGTTTTCCCTGCACGCCCCTTCCCCGATGGCTCGCTACGCGAGCGGAGATAAGAGCCAGAAGAAAGTGGGAAGGCCCTGTACTCTTGGCAGCAAGCATACACAAATTTCGATGCAGGTGATACAATACTTGCTATCGTTTTGGGAACCTTCCCTTCTCAGTGTCTTGCATAACTTGAGAGGGGAGCTATGAATTTTTTTGTTTTTTCCAATTTTTTTGTCGAATGTCAGTAGTAGAGGTACGACACTGTTGTAAAAAAGCTTTCTTTCCTGATATATCCAATGTCTATATATCAGAGGACTACAATGATGGTAGAGCGATAGCCAAATCCGGCTGTTATGCCTAGCACCTGCCTACTTCTATGCATATATCAGGGAAGACGAAACTACTATTTTTGCGGACAGGCTACGTCTATTAGTAGAAGGCGTATCTGCTCTGCAACAGCTCTCACCAGGGCACATATGAAAAATATTGTGTAGCGTCACCGAACCCAACGTATATTCGTTAAGAAAAACGTATACACTTGGCGTTTAATCTCATCCATTGCAAAAGGAGTTTGTCATGCCAGGGGATGTTTTTCCACCAGCGGCAAAGGGCCCACAGAATACGACCATTTTGATTGTCGAAGATGACGCCGATATTGGTCAGTTCTTACAGCAACTCATCGAAGAGGAGACCCCCTATACCACTAGACTGATTGATAACGGTCTAAAAGCATTGGAAGAGGCTCCTCGTATCGACCCCTGCTTGCTGCTTCTCGATTATCGCCTGCCAGGCATTAATGGGCTTGAATTGTATGACCGTTTACAAGAGTATCATGCATTGCACAATATCCCGACTATTATGATGAGCGCGACCCTCCCGGTTGAAGAATTAGGCAAACGTGGCATCTATCAGCTACGCAAGCCCATGGATATTGGGAGCGTCATTCGAATGATTACACACGCCCTTGCAACCTCAGAAGAGAAGGCGTTATCCTGATATTGTCCTTTGTCCAGGAAGAGGGACACATGGGGTATAAGCCTCCTGCTCACCCCTCTTCCTGATATATATTTTCCTTCCTCGCCTTTTGCCTCTTTCCCCACCCCAAGAACTTCGTCAGCGAAAAGTCGTATCACCTTTTTCGTCTTCTCATTCGTTATTTATATAGAGAGGCAAGCAACCCCAGCCATATTGGCATGTCTTCAAACACTTAAGCATATACTTGACACTCTTGATACAATACGACTAGTATGTTTTTTTAGTGTCTCTTCTTCTCTATTGTGGATTGGGGCTTGTTTTATAGGTCAGACATGCATCTGACCTATCTCTGGCGCAAGGCAAAAACATCTAATCAACCGGCACCTGCTCACCCTATCTGAAGGCGAGAGTCCTGTGCCGTAGTTCCGATGAGAGGAAATGGGGGTGTGCATGCAGCCATTATTCCACGACTCGCAGAGGCGAGACCCCGTCCAGAGGCAAGGGACGGCTAAGGCCCAACCAGGTAATAATCAGGAACAAGCAGACCAGTGGGCTGTCCTGCACCACGAGGTCCAGGACAAACAATTCCAGCAGCACGATGAGCCTACGCGTGCTGAATGGGAGCGGCGTGACACCGACGAGAATCCTGCCTCCTCCTCCTCATCTTACTTTGGCACGGTAGATCCTGAGTATGATGTTGATATTGTGGTCGTTGGTGTTGGTGGCGGTGGTATGAATGCTATTAACCGTATGATCAATACCAATGTACGCGGCGTACGCTATATGGCCTTAAATACAGATGCCCAGGTACTGGCGCTCTCGCAAGCGTCAGAGCGTATTTGTTTGGGACAGCATCACACTAAGGGCCTGGGCGCAGGCGGCAACTCCGCAGTAGGCATGCGTGCCGCGACCGAGAGCGCAGCCGAAATTCGCGCAGCCCTGGGTGAGGCCGATATGGTATTTATCGCCGCCGGCATGGGCGGTGGTACTGGCACGGGCGCGGCCCCCATCGTCGCTTCCATTGCAAAAAAAATTGGCGCGCTCACCATTGGTATCGTTACCCTGCCATTCTCCTTCGAGGGGACACGCCGCCGTCGCATCGCTGATCAGGGCCTGGCTGAACTCAGTAAAGAGGTTGACGCCCTTATCACCGTTCCCAATGATCGCCTCCTGACCACGGTCGCGCGTGACTATAGCCTCTCGGATGCTTTTAAAGTGGCTGACGATGTGCTACGCCAGGGCGTTCAGGGTATCGCCGAGGTCATTAACGTGCCTGGCATGGTCAACGTTGATTTTGCCGATGTGCGCAGCGTCTTGCATGAGGCGGGAACTGCGTTGATGAGCATTGGACAGGGTCAGGGGCGTAACCGGGCACAACTTGCCGCCGAAGAGGCCATCGCGGGTGGCTTCCTGAATGTGACTATCCGTGGCGCGAAACGCGTGCTTTTCAATATCAGTGGTGGCGAAGATATGACCCTCTTCGAGATCAATGAGGTCGCTGAACGCATTGGCGCCGCCATCGATGATGCCGCTGATATCACCTTTGGCGCGGTTATTGATCCCACCCTCCGCGATACCATTCGTGTGACGCTGATCGCTGCTGGTATGGAGGAGATTCCGACCGCGCGTCTCCAGGCAGTCCGTCTCGGGCATACCGCTGCGCGCTCAAACTCCCTTACGGGAACAGGACAGGTGGTGCAAAACACGCCTCCTTATCAGCCACCAGCGGCCCCTACCGCGCCCAAGCCGCCTTCTCGGACAGCTCAGCAACAGCGAGGAACGCAGCTCCCTGAACGAAGACAGGCCAGTTCAACATCGCCACGGATGCCATCCCTGCCCAACGCCGCTGACCAGCGTCCCATGCCCTCCAGGCAACCAGCCCCGGGACAACCCATACGGTCGGGACAGCCAGGGCAACCAGCTCCGGAGCAACGGACACAGCGCAGCTTGAATGATTTACGCGGCCTGCGTGGTCTGGGACGCCGGCAGGAGCTACGCAGATACGCTGGCGATGCCGATGACGAGGACATCATTGATGTCCCTCCCTTCCTCAAACGCCACGAATAAACAAGCGTCAAGCAGAAGCGGAGCAATTCAAGCTTGAATTGCTCCGCTTCTGCTTGACGCTTCTACATCTATGGCGATACTGTGGCAGCGCTATGTGGCACGCTAGATACGCGAGCAGAGAAGAGAGAACACACAACGTCCCTCATACGCCTCGGCTATTCCTTAGCGTCAGCAGCATTAGTGGAAGAACGCCCTTTCTCTCCCCCCTTTTTCCCAATCTTCGAGTAAAATTCCGAACCTTGCTGACGTTTGGTGGATTCACCACCTTTTTTCCCAATCTCAGCATAAAACTGTGGGCCGCGTTTCTCTTTGACCGTCTCGCCACCCTTCTTCCCAATTTTCGAGTAGAACTCGGGGCCATACTTTTCGCGCACGGCCTGTCCGCCATGCTTGGCTTTTTGTGATCCAGGTTCAGGTCCACGCTTGTTATTTGCCATGGAAAGTCCCGCCTCTCTTTAACTTCTTTACCACATTCTCCCAACTACATTGCGGTGAGACACCCTAGATCAGAACACCCCGTATCATCCTACTGCGAACGTTGTCCACGCGCATGTGCCACGCGATTGGCGATCATCCCTGCCGTAATGCCAGCGCCCACGCCATTATCAATATTTACCACGGTCAAGCCAGGCGCACACGTCTGCAACATCGATAATAGCGCCGCCACACCCTTGCCACCCATACCATAGCCCACTGATGTCGGCACTCCGATAACCGGTACAGGAGCCAGGCCAGCTATGACAGATGGTAACGCACCATCCATACCAGCTACTACAAGAATCGCATCTACATCTTCCGCCAGCAACGCGCGCAAAGGCTCGATCAACCGATGCAATCCCGCCACACCTACATCATAGATGCGTGTCACCCGACAGCCCATCTCCTCGGTAATCATCGCGGCCTCTTCCGCAACAGGAATGTCGGATGTCCCCGCGCTAATCACTCCCACCTTGCCACCCGTGACGCGCTTGTTATACTCAGGAGCATAAATCACCATCATATGTGATGCCTCCTGATAGCGCATTTCATAGTGCTCGAAAGCCGACCGTACGGCCTCCAGTGAGCGCGCAGGCATCCTACTAATAATCGCCCGCCCCGTTCCTGCCAGTAATCCACGCGCCATGGCAAGAATTTGCTCGGTCTCTTTGGTCTCGCCAAATATAACCTCAGGGGCACCCTTGCGTCTCTCTCGTCCAGCATCAGGACGGGTCTCCATCACAGATGAGACATCGCAGTGTACTGAGTCCTGTGTTCCTTGTGGCGCCTCGTTGATCTGCTTCAACGGTGCCACCTGCTCAGCCATGTGTGCCGCGTCCTTGTCACGCTGCCCATCCTGTACATCACTGAGCAATTGACCTAATAAGTCGAGTTGTTCTTCAATTTCACGATTCACTCAAATCACCTGGGTTCCCTGGCTTACTCACACCAGAGAGAACATGTGCTCCATGCCTAAAAAAAACATGGATCTAATGTTTTCCCATAGTGGTAATGATGTGACTGTCGTGCAACATTTACAGTGTAACACAGCCAATCACAATCAGCAAGCCAACAGTAGTACATTCTTATTTAAAAACGTTGAAAAGAAGCAATTCTTTATCTAAGAAGCTTAGCTGCTCCAAGGCCTTCACGCCTTCAGGACATGTACCGCTCTCCTTTCTCTACTGCCTCCGACTCTAAAAAGCACTTTCTTCCTCGTCTGCGCTATGCTATACTATGTTGTGTTCAGACGCTTCAGGTGGTGGATGATATGTGGATGATGTGGAGATAAACAATCCTTCCCCCTCACCCTCCACTGCCGCCGGCCTTCCGGCATGTGCTCCGGATTAGCTCTTTTTTGCGTGAGACAGATTACTATGCTATTTCTTCACTCAGCCAGGGCCTGGTTTCTGGCAAGTCTAACGCTGTTGTTCTGCAGCCTGCCCTGCCTCGTCGCCTGTAGTGCTACGGTGACTTCGTCAGCCGACGCGGAACAAACCCATACCATGACCATTAACCAGGACTTTCAACAAGATACGCTCGCCACGACCAGTCCCACCTATCGCTGCGGCGCCTGGGCTTCAAATAACGCGCCCGCGTCTTCCGGTACCATCACTATCTATGCTCGCCTGACGCATGATGTGGCGGGCGTGGCTGGTATGGCTGCGACCGCGACGGTCCATTTTCGCTATGGCGATGTTGTCCTTACACAACATCCAACCAGCGATACTGGCGGCTATGTCAGCTTTAACCTCCCCCTGTTAGGGCGTCAACCAGTGGGCATACCCGCGACAGCCGATGTTGTCTTTACCCTTGGGCAGGAGACCCTGACCTGCGCGCCAGCATTTTTTACTCCTGAGTGAGGACCTGACAGACAGGGCAAAAGTGCGTGCTGCGCTGGGCGACAACGATACGCTCAATTAGCGTACCACAACGTGTGCAGGGTTTACCAGCCTGTTTGTAGACATGCACATGGTTATAATTATCGCCTGCCTCGCCCCAGAGATCACGGTAGGAACTAAACGAGGTTCCACCATGTTCAATACCTTTGAGCAGGACTGACACTACCGCCTCGTGCAGGCTGGCAATCTCCTGCGATGTCAGACTGTTAGCAGCGCGACGTGGGTGAATCCTGGCATGAAAAAGCGCTTCGTCGGCATAGATATTGCCGACGCCCGCGATCACGGTCTGATCCAGCAACACCTGCTTGATCGGACTCCGGCGATGAGCAAGCGCCTGGGCCAGTCCCTCAATGCTAAAGGCCTCGCTCAATGGCTCAGGTCCCAGCCCCCTGAGCGCCTCCTCTTCCTGAGAACGCTGCCAGAGCGAGACGCGCCCGAATTTGCGCGGGTCTGTGAAGAGCAAGTTGCGCCCATCTTCCAGGATAAAGCACACCCGGCAATAGTTCATCTCCGAGCTATACGCCTGGGAGCTATCAGCCTTAAGCGTAAAGCTGGGACCGCGTGTGCTCCAGGCCTGGACATCGCGCTCACGTAGGCTTGTATCCAGCGTCCAGCCGGGTTCTAGGAGCAGGAAGTTCCCAGTCATCCGGCGATGACTGATAAGCAATCCCTCACCACTAAGGTCAAGCAACAAGAACTTGCCACGCCTCCTGACGCCCTCAATGGTACGGCCGCTTACCTGGGCGCAGAAATCTTCTGGAAGCGGGTGTGCAATGATACGCTCCCAGAAGACCTGCGCCTCACGGATGGTCGCACCAACGATAGAGGCTTGCAACTGTCTGGCGGTATATTCAACTTCTGGTAACTCGGGCATTGGTAATTCTTTTCTAGTTGTTTAGTTTTTCTAGTTATTCTGGCTTTTCTCGTTCTCTTCGAGAATCTGCCAGGCGCGATAGCCTGTCTCCGTATCCTCTAGCAACACATCCGCTGGCAATTTCTGCATGCGCGCGACCACCAGCACATCTCCGGCGGCGCCCGCGAAGTTGCCGCTGAGCGCCAGTTGAAGATAGCTGGCCCATCCCGGCTGCCAGGCGATAAGCAATACGCCGAGCAGGGTAATAACGACCAGGGGTGCGAGCGCGATCACGCGATATTGCTGGCGTGAGAAAAGCTGACTGCGTGCACCACAGTAAAGGGCCAGCGGCAGTTTCGCGCCAAAATAGGGTCGGCCTCCCCAAAAGAGAATCGCCAGCCCATGGATGGCTTCATGAATAGGCAGGATCACTACATAACCGACAATATTGATGACTACCCATAATATGACGTTCCAGAAGGTCAAACCCTGCCACCATGCCCCATTTTGCCCATGCTGGGCCGCAAATAGAGCATAAACTGCGATATTAAACACGAGAAAACCCAGGCCACTCACCAACAACATACGCAGGCTCAAAAGAGCCAGGGGCCTTAGCTGCTCCTCGCCCAACAGTTCTATCTCATCAATCGCACGGGCCTGTCCCTGGTCGACACCCCGCTGCATCAGCCTGCGACGCTGGGGATGATAACGATTAATGACCTGTAACGCCATTCGCTGCTCCTCTTCTCGCGTCCTGCAACAATATATCTTTCAATACGGCTGAACGCGACTCATATTTCCTGGCAAGCCGCCGCATAGTGACCGAAACTATAGTCCCGGCCACACACAACTGATATACTATAAGCCAAACCTGGTAGGGACACAATGGCAGGCTGAGACGAAAGGCAAGGAAATGCGAAAATGGCAGGCATGGCATTACCTCATTATTGTATTTGCGCTTTTCTGGGTCGGCTTCGCGAGCTTTCTCACCATCTTTAGCGGCTTTCCGTTTCTTGTCATTAGCATAGCCTTGACCGTTACAGGGGCTTTTTCCTGCGTCATTATTGCCCTTGCGTGGATGTATCAGAACGACAAGTGACTATTCTAGAGGTCTTTTTATGTTAGATATTTGTCTCCTTGGAACCTGCGGCATGATGCCACTTCCCAACCGCTGGCTCTCCTGCATGCTTGTGCGTAGCGGGTCTCACCTCACACTCTTTGACTGTGGGGAGGGAACACAGATCCCCTGGAAAACGCTTGGTTGGGGATTTCGCCAGCTTGGGGCAATCTGTTTCTCGCATATGCATGCCGATCATGTCGCGGGACTCCCAGGCGTCCTTTTTATGGTCGCCCATGCCGGACGTACGGAGCCGCTTGATATCTATGGCCCGGCGGGGACCTCGTATGTCGTCGAGGGCCTGCGCCGCATCGCCGCTGAACTCCCTTTCCCCATTCACATCCATGAACTCAAGGGTGGCGAACATTTTCAGCTTCCTGGCAATCTCCAGGCCTCCTGCGCGCCCGCGTTCCATGGCATTCCCTGCCTGGCGTATCGCGTCGAGCTACAACGTCAACCAGCCTTCCAGGTCGAGCAGGCACGCGCCCTCGATATCCCTGTCCAGTTCTGGAAGCGCCTACAAACCGGCGAGACAGTCAGCTACAATGAGCGTACCTTCACTCCACAAGACGTCCTGGGCGCCGCCAGGCGCGGGATCTCTCTGGCCTATATCACCGACACCCGACCCCAGAGCACGCTTAGCGAGCTGGCACACGATGTCGACCTGCTGGTATGCGAGAGTATGTATGATACACTTGACGATCTGCCACTAGCTCGTTCGAACGCGCATATGGTCGCCTCCGAGTCGGCCGGCATCGCCAGGGATGCTGGCGCGCATCAACTGGTGCTCACCCACTTTAGCCCAAAGGTGAATGATACGACGCGAGCCGAAAAATTGGCGCGTAGTGTCTTTCCCAACACCCGCGCCGCCAGAGATGGCATGGTGCTCACTCTCGACTATGCCGATGCCTGAGTTCGCACAGACAGTTTGCCTCTAAGGAGATGGAGCGTCCGGCCCTGGACGCTCCATCTGATCGTTTTTTAGCCTGCCTCTGAAAAGTGGTGCCCGTCAGAATCTGCTGCCTGGCTCTCTTTGCGCTCTGGCAAGGGAATGGGAGCCGGCATTTCCTTCAAGTAGAGATTGAAGAAGTTCACAAGCTTATTGACGTACGCCACTCGGTCCTCAAAGTACGCTCCGCAGTGGTCGGCATCAGGCAGGAGCCAGAGCTCTTTGGGATTGCCCGCGGCCTTGTAGAGGAGAGGGGCATCATTGGGATTAACAATAGAATCCTTCAGGCCATGAATAATCAGCACAGGACGCGGCGCGATACGCCCGATATCGCGCAAGGGTTCGACCTGGTTGAAGTGATATCCCGCACGCCACCAGAGAATCATATCCGTCATCCAATCGAAGAGGAAGAAGGGGAGATGCAGAGTGCGGCGTACGGCATAGTCAATGGGGCTACGATGCGTAGCAAAGGGGCTATCTGCGACTACGGCCTCAATCTCAGGCGCACGCGCAGCGGCCATAAGCGCGACCGCAGCCCCCATAGAATAGCCTACCGCTCCCAGGCGTGTCTCTGGCACGCGCTGCTTCGCATAGGCCACCGCCCCGAGAAAATCGTTGATCTCACGATAGCCCAGCGTCACCGGCTTCCCCACCACCTCCCCGTGTCCATAATACTCGAAGGCCAGGATATTATGTCCCGCCCGCCAGAGATTGACGCAGGTTCCTAATAGATCCGAGCGCCTCCCGCGATAGCCAGGACAGATAAGAATCGTCGTGGTCGCCCCTGGTGAAGGCACAAACCATCCACTCACCTCGTAGTCGCCATACAAAGGCGGGAATGTGACTTCTTCCGCGGGTAAATTGACCTCAAAGGGGCTAAATGTATACTGCTCAATAAAATTTGTTTGCTGCTTTGGCCGAATCAGGGTATCGACAATATAGAGACCAACACCAGCAATGGCTCCTAGTACGCCTATGCCACCACCCACGACACCACCAAGTAACATCTGTTTCCAGGAGGGACGTCCCCAGTTTCGCTTTGCTTTATTCATCATAGGTACACAGGCCAACCTTTCTAGTTGTGATTGGCATTTCTAAAACTTACTAGTAATAACATTTTGTGGATCAACTTTATGCCTGTATTACCATACTTCCCATCTGCCATCAGATCTCTTCGACATTACAACTACAGGGCGCTCTATCTTATATACGCCTGGCGTATAGCTGTTGGGTGAAGATCAAGTGCTGCCAGCGAATGCTTTCACACTTATATATTCCTCCTGGTTATTAATTGTATAGCGAACCTGTATTGGACTTTGCCACTCCACGGCTCTAAAATAGAGAACAAGGAAGCCAATTTATGTTAGTGACTTCGCCACTATTCATAAAGGATATTGATCATTCTCTGCATGGATGTGAAGCAAGCACACATCTTCTATGAGGGGTAGAAAAAAGTTCTTATGTCATCTCATCATCATGAATCCTCTGCTGAAGAGGCAAAAAATCCAGAGGCGGGCAGCGTGGCAGCGTCCCTGGAGTCAGCTCCACCTCCATCTGCCCACTTCAACGCGAGCACACGCACCAACGATATGATTAGCTGGCTGCTACAGATTGGCGTGATCGTTAGCTCTATCATTATCATCATCGGTCTCTTGCTCACACTTCTACAGCCGGGAGCGCTGACAAATCAATCGCTCACAAACTTTCCGCATACCCTGGATCAATTCTTCGCTGGCTTGCTCAGGCTGCAACCCCTGGCAGTAATCATGCTGGGCCTGGTCATTCTCATTGCGACGCCGATACTACGTGTGGCCTTCTCGATTCTGGCCTTCTACCTGGAGCGCGATTATCGCTATGTCATTATCACCTGTATCGTCCTGGCGCTGCTGATTCTGGGAATGCTCCTGGGGAAAGGGGGCGCCTAATGACACTCACCCTGACAACCATCCTGCTTATCTTCTCTGGCTCGATTCTAGCTGGACTCATGGGCTCCCTGCTTGGGCTGGGAGGTGGAATCTTGATTGTCCCCATGCTCTCCCTGGCCTTTGGTCTACCAATCCAATATGCGGTCGGCGCGAGTGTGATCGCGATTATTGCCACCTCCAGCGGATCGGCCGCCGCTTATGTACGCGACCGCCTCTCGAATATCCGCGTTGGTATGTTCCTGGAGACGGCCACGGTCTCAGGCGCGATTGTAGGCGCACTCCTGGCAACCATTGTTGCGCCCCAACTACTCTATATTATCTTTGGCATTGTCCTGCTGATCTCACTACTACCCATCCTTGTCAAACTGGGCGAAGAGCTACCTCAAAATGTGAAGAATGATCGCCTGGCAACTGCGCTCTCGCTCGCCAGCAGCTATCCCGACAAACGCCTGGGAGAAGAAGTCGCCTATGAAGTGACGAATACAGGCTGGGGCTTTCTCGTGATGTGTGTCGCCGGATGCCTCTCGGGCCTGCTCGGCATTGGTAGTGGCGTCTTTAAGGTCCTGGCCATGGATACGATTATGCGCATCCCCATGAAGGTTTCGACCACGACCAGTAACTTTATGATCGGCGTCACTGGCGCCGCTAGCGCGAGTATCTACTTCGCACGCGGCGATGTACATCCACTTATCGCAGCCCCCGTCGCACTCGGCATTCTGGCCGGGTCCTTTGTGGGCGCCCGCATCCTTCCACTCATGAAAAATACCACCCTGCGCAAGATTTTTATCCCGGTGCTCAGTCTCATCGCGCTCCAAATGGTTCTCCATGGCTTCGGCATCTCCTGGTAGACACCAATACAAGTAGAGGTAGGGGAGCATGGGCACGGCAAATGTCTGCACCCCATACCCACCTCTACCTCTCTGCAACTCTTTGTGCTTTGTGGCATTACGGCGTTACTATAAAAGGGAAAGACATTTACTTCGAGGCCACTTTTGTACCACAAGAGGGCCTCAAGGCAAAGGTACTTTTGGATATTGGCCCCGTTTTAATCTTCCTTCAATCTTGAGGTATGTATACTGTATAGGCAGCCATCTGGCCAAATACTTATACAACCAACCCCATTGCTCAATACCTGAAGTTTTGACTGGGTCACAGGGGGTGAGAAAGCATGCTATGAACAAGTTGCAACCACGCTTGCGCAAGCTTTTTAAACGTATAGAGCTACTACCACTGTTGCGCTACACTGCTTCACTAATCGCGGCTCTGCTCAGTGGCCTCTTCCTCTTTACCAATGCAACTCTGGGAACGATGGCCTCTTCCATCATCGATATGGGCCTCGATCCCTTACGCTCACAGCTCATCGCGGCCCTCGTTATGACCGCGTTTGTGGCCTTGATTAGTGCTCTGGTTGGTCGCCGTAAGACCTCCGCTATTCTGGGAGCCGCTATCGTCTTCTACCTGGGATACCTGAAAGGATTCATTCATTTAGAGCTACAACCAGTATATGATCCTGGTGGACATCTCGAGCCACTTCAAGCTAATGCCCTTTTTAATACCTCTCTCATTATGTTTGCCCTGGCCCTGCTCAGTGCCTTCATTGGCTCGGCGGTTGGTATCGCTACGAGCGAGAGCGTAATCGATCCTCCCCTGCATACATTCCAACGGGGGTTCATGCTTCTCTGGCTGCGCTGGGAAGCCCGCCGCCAGCGTAGCGCCTTCAATATAGATGAAACCGCTACACACCCCAGCCTTTTTGCGCACACAAACCTGGGACGCTCGCTCAGCCATTGGGCAGGGGCGATTGCCATTGTGCTGATTCTGTTCTTAGCGCTCCGCTCAGGCGATCTCTTCATCTTCTCGCCCGATGTTGGCTTACATACGGCTCCCCATATTACTGCCTTGAAAAACGGTGATAAAAATGCGGATAAATCAATCGGGGTGAGTTCGATCAAACAAGACTATGTGAAAAGCAAGGCGCTTGGTGCGGCAAAACCCTTCGAGGTCTACCTGCCTCCATCCTATAACACCTTGCAGGGTAAAACACGGCATTACCCGGTCCTCTACCTTCTTCATGGGTCACCTGGCAAAGATGTCGACTGGCTCACTGGTGGCAAGGCAGGCCAGTCCACTGATACCTTGATCACTACTGGCAAAATCCCCGAGCTTATTCTGGTTATGCCCGATGGAAATGGCCGTCCTGGTAGAACCAGTGAATGGGGAAATAGCTATGACCAGAAACAACCGATTGAGAAATATATCGCTACCGACCTGGTCAACTATGTCGATCAGCACTATCGCACCATCCCAGATTCTTCACACCGGGCTATTGGGGGCCTCTCAATGGGAGGCTTTGGTGCGGCCAATATCGCAATTCATCATCCCGATATCTTCGGCACATTCATTTCACTCGGTGGCTACTACTATGCCGAAGGCTCTGTCTGGGGAAACGATCCCACCTACCGCCTCAATAATAGCCCGGCATATACTATCCTGTATACACCACGCGCGAAGAAACTGCATATCTACCTGGGCGCGGCCACCAAAGACCAGCCTTATTACAGCGATACGCTCGGCTTTATGAAACAGCTGGATCAACTCAAAATCCCTTACCACTTCGATCTCCAGAAGGGCTACCACTCCTGGAACATCTGGGCCACTCAGATGTACAACGCCCTGGGATGGCTCAAATGGGATAAGTGGGATTAGCCTTTAAGTACAATAACTGTGGGGAGGAGGGAGGTGTCCTATGGCGGTTGCCATGGGACACCTCCCTCCTCCCCACAGTTATTTGACTGGATTACATATTCTTGTCGAAGGAGCCTAACACTTTACAGAAAAGCGTATGACCTGCCAGGTCCGCCAGGGCTCTTCTTACACGGACATCCTCGCGATGCCCCTCAAAGTCGAGATAGAAGACGTACTCCCAGGGTCGCTGGCGCGATGGGCGAGACTCGAGCTTCAAGAGGTTGATCTGTTGCTCCGCCAACATCCCCAGGCAGTGGTAGAGCGAGCCAGGCTGGTGTGCCGTGGCCATAACGATCATCGTCTTGGCTGGTGCGCCACTACGCGGCGCAGGCTCGCGTCCCAGGGCGATAAATCGCGTGTAGTTATCCTTAATAGTCTGAATATCACTCGCCAGAATATCTAATTCATAGAGTTCGGCTGCACCACTACCTGCGACGGCCGCTACCCCCTGAAGTTGCTCCTCGCGTACCATCTTGGCGCTTCCCGCGGTATCATAGGTGGCGACAATCTCCACACCCAGTTCGCGCAGGAAGGCATCACTCTGGGCCAACGCCTGTGGATGCGAGATAACGCGATGGATATCCTCAATTCGCTGTCCTGGCAGGCAGAGCAAGCAGTGATTGACCGGGTGAGAGATCTCACCGATCACAAACAGGTCATGCTGACGCAAGAGATCGTAGACATCGTTGATGCTTCCAGCCTGCGAGTTCTCCACAGGCACCAGGCCAAAATCGACCTCGCCCGCAGCCACCGCACGAAAGACATCGGCAAACGCCCGATAGGGCACCGGCTCCACCTCAGTTCCCGGAAGATGTCTTTTCCCTCCAGCACCAAAATAGGTGCGCGAGGCCTCATAGCCAAAGGCTCCTCGCTCCCCCTGAAAGGCAACCTTGACCTGCGAACCCGGAGTCTCCGTCTCCTCTTGCTTCTGCTCCTGCCTGCTATCCTTCATCTCGATCTGTTGTGCCATAACAGCACTCTGCCTTTCTACACACAACGGCGACCATGCTCCCACTATAATGGTGCGGTACACCTCTCCCCGGTCAACCTCACCACTCACCAAAAATAAGCAAGCCCCAAACAATGGGGGCTTGTGGCTTTTTGAGACAGGGCAGCGACTAGCCGACCTTGAAGTGCTCTTTATGGTAATACTTCATGCCCGTGCCAAGAACCTTGACTGGCTGTAGCTCAGCAAGCATGATGCGCTCACCACACTGATCGCAAACGCGAGTGGTCAGGTGGTTGACGGTCTCTCTGTTCGCCAGCGAGGCACGAGCGGTTTTTGAAAGTTCACCCTTCTTTGGCATTGTGTATAAACCCCTTTCGCTTGGTGTCTTTTGCCCCTTATGCGGAAACCAGCCCCCATTCGGGGGCGCAGCGCCACTACCGTGGCTAGCGCTCCGCGCTCAGGTTTCCTAACAAGTAGTACTTTTGGGAATCTTCTTCACTATTATAAACACAGCGTGTTCATAATTTCTTCCCAACCAGGATGCAACCGTTACCTATCGTCATTCAGTATACCAAACGACGCAAGCACGAAGTGACAACTTCCTTATATCGCAAAAGGAGGCCTTCAGGCGTAGTTACCATTCCTGGCGTTTCCATAGTATACCATAGCTCTAACCACCACACAATCTCTCTGATTTTGCCATACTCAAGAGATGCTTGTCGAACGCCTTTGCTCCCGCTATAATCACCCTATATATTTTGTGCTTGCGCAAAAAAACCATTATCGCTATCACGACGTGGAGGCAGGTCCCTATGCAACGCAGCGCGCATAGTCCCGACAATGGATATAATTCACAGCAGGTTGAGAGGCTGATTTTCAAACGAGGCATGTTCTTTGGCCTCATCCTGGTTGGACTCGATCTCATGGTAACTATTCTCGCACGTCTCACTAGCTTTCCCGTCCACCTTATGACCAGCCTGATGAATGTCATTTATTTTCCCTGGTCAATGGTGAGCTTTATTACCAATGCCACAATCTATCTTCCCGTTCTCTGCATCGCTGGCTTTATCTACTTCTATGCGGGCTATATGATTGCCCGACACAGTGGAGGCAATATTCGCGCCTCGGCCCTCACAGGTCTGCTGGCTGGACTGGTGCTTGGGATCTGCGACCTGGTTGTGAGCGCGGTCATTCTCTTTGCAGAGACGCTGCCCTCGATTACCCAATCCTACGGCAGTGCCAGCCCAACCTTGCTTGACGCTGTGAAGTTTACCACTATTCGCGATACCTTCCTGTACACCTTCGGCTTTCTGGTACTGGCCCTCCTGCTGGGAGCGGGCCTGGCCGCAATGGGTGGTTTACGGGGCCGACCTAATTCATGAAAAACCCTCGCCCAATTTTATCTCGTGGGTTCAAGATAAACTCATGGCGCCCAATAATAAAGGCCTTGCCGCTGACCTCAGGTACGATGGCATTGAATGGACCCACTTTGGTCCGTCCAACGATACGCCCGCGAAAGGCGCTCTCCGCGCCAAGGATACTCTCTACCGTGATCGCTTCCTCTTCCTGCAATTGTCCTTGAGCATCTAACAGTGCCAGGCGCGCAGAGAGGCCCGTCCCAGTAGGCGAGCGATCAACCTCTGCATCCGCAAAGATGCATACGTTGCGGCTATGATGATTGAGCTTCTCTGGCAGATCCACAAGAATTGTTCCATAGAGGAAACTTAACTCGTCTTCCAATGGATGTTCCACCCGCAACTTGCCGTTAACTGCATGCTTGATTGCTTCGCCTACCTCAACCAGTTCACTCACGCATTGCGGCAGGACGCGCAGGCCCACCTGTTCGACCGAGGCAATGGCATAAAAAGCCCCGCCATAGGCCACATCCACCACCACCTCACCAATCTGGGGAATCACTACGCGGACATCACGCGCATAGACAAAGGAGGGAACGTTCACAAATGAGACATGGTCGACATAGTGCTGCCCATTGAGGTGCGCGGTCGCACGGATCAGACCCGCGGGCGTCTCCAGGGTTACTGGTGTCTGCTGTCCCTTACACTCAATCGCGCCCGTCTCGACCAGGGCAGTCACTAGCGCGATAACGCCATGGCCACACATGGTGCTATATCCCTCGTTATGCAGGAAGAACACGCCCATATCGGCCTCGGAGTCACCGGGAGGAACCAGGACACAACCATACATCTCGTGATGCCCTCGCGGCTCCCAGACCAGCGCCTTCCGCAGGCAGTCAAAGTGGCGCGCGAAATTACGCCTGCGCTCCAACAACGTTCTACCTGGCAACTCAGGCAAGCCACCAGTAATGATGCGCAGCGGTTCGCCCGCGGCATGCGCCTCTATGGCACTAATCACGCTCGCGCCAGAACCAACCAGGCGAGCATCCAAGTCTAGTTTCACGTCGCGCTCCTTCCTTTGCTGCGCTCAAAGCGCGCTTTCTTAAAAATATTTCTTGTTCTAGTATAAACCACTTGCTATAAACATTCTTACATTGTGATACTTCTCATACAAAAAGAGCATGGGCGAGCGCGAAACCGTATGTTTCGCGCTCGCCCATGCTCTTTTTTAAGAACTACATCATTAGTGGGATTGGGGGGAGAGACGGCGCCAGGACTGTACGTATAGTGGGCAGAGGCCATAAAATTTCTGGCTCGCGACCTCACAGCGCACCTCGTGCTCCAACTCATCTAGCTCTTCTAAGGCAATGGTCTGGGTGCAGATGAGTAGGGGCTTGATACAGTGTATGATCTGTTCTAGATACTGGCAGAAGAGCAAATATCCCTTGCTCCCGTAAGAACACGGGATATAGAACTTTTCTTCCTGTACCGGTTTGCAGTTAAACGCCTGTAAGCAGCGTTGGGTCCAGGACATAATGCCCAATTGATGCGAGGTCTCAGGAGTAAAGGCGCGATCATCTCGCTCTAGCGCCTGCTGCAACAGGTGCATCAACTGGTTCAAGGCATTGCAGTCGCTGATGGGCAACTCGATCTCACAGACAGTAATCAGCCCACCATAGCGACAGAGGCGCTCAGCCTCGCGCAGTAGAGCGGCATACTGATGAGGCGCGCTATCAGGTGCCAGGAAGCGCAGGTGTATCAGGTCGTAGCTGGCGTTCTCACACTCACTCACACCCATGCTATGTGCATCACATTGATACAGGCGCACATCTGTATAGCAAGCATTCAGCATTCGCGCCGCACTAATGGCGGACGCATCTCGATCAACGCCTACCAGGTGCATGTGGGGGTATGCCTGGCGCATGGACTTCAGCCAGGTGCCCGCACCACAACCAATATCCACGACGTGCAATGCGTCACCCGGAAAAAAAGAGGCTGGCAACGGTCCTCCACCCCATGCATCTTGAATCAATAGTTCGCGTTCTAGTAAGCGCTGTACATCTTCGGCGGTATACAGTGAAGCGTGAAGGAGATCGGCCGCATACGCGGGTAGGGGGGCATACTTCGGCTCAGAAGAGAGCTGTAAAGACATCGTAGACACATCCCTTTCCACACAAACAACACAAACAATAGGTGACCAACCAGTAAGAGAGATGTATTTCACAAGTATTACTTTGCCTAAAGCAAACGTATATATGCATTATAATCATTCTGTATAATTAATATACTTTTCCATGTTTAAATAACTATTTACACCTTCTCTAGCTTGTTCACTGGCAAACCTGAGCGTTGGCTCGTGTTCTTTCTAAGTTGCGATGCTATAGATGCTATATGAGTATATTGGTGGATGTGCGTCCTGGCTGCCAGGACACACATCCACCAATAGGAGGCAATTACTATAATGGTAACAGCAACGTAGAGAATAAAAAACAGGGCTATTGTGACAGCTCTTGAGAGAGGAATGCTATGCCGCGTCCAATATCTATCTGCCTGCCTCTATGCACACTCTGCCTCAGCCTCTTGCTGCTACCATTTACCGCCTGTGGGAGTAGCACCAACACTGGAGCCACTGGTATCCAGGCCACCAGCGGCAAGCCGATTCATGACGCACAGACGGCAACACAATACCTGTTCGTGCTACGCCTGCTCCGCTACAACATGCATACCATCGGGAAAGACAAGGTGATCTATACTCAAGGGCGCCTGACACAAGTCGGGGATATGAAGATGAGCTACGATGATGAAGGGCGTATCACGAAACTTGGCAAGCTGGCTGTAACGTATGACGAGGGCAAAATTACAAGCGTTGGCTCAACCAAGATTGAGTTTGATAAAGACATCCCTCAGCGCGTGGCGCGCATTGGCGATGAGAAGGTCACTTATAATAGCCAGAACCTGGCAAACAATGTTGGTGCGTCCAAGATCAGCTACGACCAGAAGCTACGTGCGACAAAGATAGGCGACGTGCCCATCACCTACACGGATAGCAAGTAATTCCATCTCAGCACCTGCGGTGCTTTAATGGGATAAGAGTGTGTGGTGATGACCTGGCTCTGCCAGGTCATCACCACACACTCTTATCCTGCGAGCTACGTAGTGGCGAGAAGTGCTGAGTAGCTAACTACATACCAACTTTAAGAGCGAAAAGGACCAGCAACACAAACACAAGCGCGGGAATGCTAACTGCGAAACCCAGGAGAAGGCGATACGCGAGCCGCTCCGCGCGGGAGCGGCTCCAGGCGGTCATAAACACGCCAACCGCCAGGAAGACGAAGAAATCAGCGATCAGAGGGAAGAGCGTCATCCCAAGCGCGTTGCCATAGATCTGCTCCGCCTGAGCACGATCCGTTGCCAACAGGCTGGGCGCGTAGAAAAAGCCCTGCCAGATCCCCAACACAGGCAGCCACAAGCCCGCACCAACAACAAAACACATAAACGTGTTGAAGATAGTATGAACCCTGGGTGTATTCCCCAGGCGCTTCAATGGCCCGGTCGAAAGGACATATCCGGACATAGAACACCTACTTCTAGAAGATGATCTCTCATAATGCCAGAATAAAATTGACACACAATGATATAAACGTTTGAGGACGCAATAAGTCAAAGATATCGCTCTTTTTTCTCATCTGCTTCAGTGAAACAAACTTCTCTCTCTCCTGGAACGTATACTTCGTGTAAGTATTTTAATCTTCTAGAGACAAGGCAGAATTTATCAGGAGTAGATCAATGTCGGTGCCAGTACGTCGCTATCGTCGCTTTCGCGCATTCCTTCTGGCCTGTGCGCTTGTCATTATTGGTATTCCCATCGCTTCGCTCGTCACCGCCATTTTTCCACCTTTTCTAACGGCCTGTTTGATGACGCTTTATCTTGGCCTGGGAACTCTAGTAATCGGAGCCGCGCCCCGGCGCGCGACCATCTTCTATGTCTTTCTCTTTTTCGCGAACTGGATAGCGGGCATTGGCTTCGCTGTGGCGCTGAGCAAACTTCCCGGCGCGGAGATCGTGTATTGCCTATGGATCTTCATTCCTCTGGGCATGACCATCCTGCTAGGGACAAACGGCAAGAGCATCCTGGCCTCCCTGCGGCGGCTCCCCCTCTTTCAAGCCAATAGGCCCCAAACACGTGTCTATTATCAGCCCAGGAGGCAGCGAAGCACTCCCAATCCTTCCCCGCGTTCCTATGAACAGGGCTACCAGGCGGCTCAACCGCGGCAGGCAACCTATGAAGAGGGCGGACTGACCTATCCCGTTTCCTCTCCCTCACACTCTGATCAGCAAGAACAGCCCCAGGCCCACTACCCCACGATGTGAGAAAGAAAAAAGCAGGAGCGACAGGCACTCTATGCCTGTCGCTCCTGGCTTATGCTTTCCTTATTAGCGCTGCGGAGGATACTGCTGGGGGTTCTGATACTCCTGCGCGTAGGGACTATTCTGCGCCGGGTACTGTGGCGGCTGGCCATATGCCTGGTTTGGCTGCTGCTGCCCATAGGGGGCTGGCTGGCCGTAAGGAGCCTGTTGTCCATAGGGGGCTGGCTGGCCATACTGCTGGGGTGGCACCTGCTGACCATACTGGGGCTGGCCATACTGCTGGGGTGGCACCTGCTGACCATACTGGGGCTGGCCCTGCACTCCCGAGGCTTTGCGCGCACTAAAGGTGCTCCTACCAAAGCTAGAACCACCAGTATCACGTATACCTAATACCAGAAGAAGTATACCGAACGCCAGGCAGACCAGGCCGGCGATAACTGTCTTTGAGGCATCGCTATCAGCAAATGGACTCACGACCAGACAGAGAAGGCCCAGCAGGGTCATAATACTACCAGAGACGATACGACCAACCTTGCGGCCCATAAAACGATAAATAAGCCAGGTAATTAAGCGCATTTCACCTTTCCTTTTCCATGCTTTGCAGCCACTTCACATGCCTTCCCCCACATACCAGGCAACGCTTTGCATACAATTTCACATAGAAATATATGAATACAGAATTCCACTTTTGTAGTGAGTGATAGCATTTTCTGGTACTGTCACACGAAGAAGTTTTTGGCTTCGGCTGCTATGCTAGCTTGTATTTATTACAACTGCCTGGCGGCAAAAGAGTAACAACGTGCGTGATATCCAGCAAGAAAGCGACGTTATCTGCCCTCTTCAAAAACATCCCAGGTATCACTTAGGGTAAGAGCGTCTCTATAGACACTCGCCAACATAGGCTCCTGTTCCCAGGCACGAAAAAACTCGCGGATCTCTGGCTGGATAAAAAGATGCTCAAGAACAGCAGTCATAACTACATCGGTTATCTGCTCGTCGCCTCGGCAACACAAACGTGCCAGCAGATCTCGTAGCACGACAATAGTTGTGCTCTGCTCCTCTCGCTTGTTCCAGGCACGCTGGAACCAGGCACGCAGCGTATCGCACGCAGAGAAGCGTCCATCGGCATAAAGCGTCTCACTATTCTCGACGACACAGCGCTCCAGGTAACATGAGCCAAACGCGACGATCTCAGAGATATCTGGCGCTTCCAGGCGTCCAGGGTGCTCAAAGAGGCAGTCCCAGAGATAGCCCTGCGCGTCACGGCAATCTGAGGCCATCCAGGCATGTACCTGCTCAAGCGGGGCCTTGGTTCCGCTATCGTACCAGCGCTCCATCGCGCTCACGAGGTCAGCGCACCCTATGCCTATGTTCTGATCCATGCATCAATTTCCATCCATTCATCGATTCTAAAAAATAGCTCCTTATCCCCGGCTCAACCCCATTCCACATTCAGTATAGCGTTCTGAGATACCTGAACAATCATCTTCGCTCTACGCTAAACCTGTACATCACCACGCCAGGCTTGCTCCACATAGGCCAGGTTCTGCGCTAACATGCGTGTGCCGTTAAAATTTCCTACTTGAACACAAAATTGATGTAACAAAAACCACCAATGCGCGTCTATACTATATAAGGGGATTTTCTCCCTCCGCGATCTACCTCTTTTCCTTATTTACCAGGTAGCCAGCCCACGCCAATACAAGGATATCAACGATGGCCTTAGAAACGCTCTACTGCGCTCATTGCGGAGCAGGCAATTCTCTGCAAGACGCCACCTGCTTCGCCTGCCAACGCCAATTAACGCCACCTGAGAGCGAGGAGAAGACGCCTTTTCTCGTTGGAGAGCGCTATCTCATTCTGGCGCAGGTCGGCCTGGGTGGCTTTGGCGCGGTCTATAAAGTGTTTGATACCCAGGAGCAGAATACTGTCCGTGCGCTAAAGCAGATCAACCTGCGCAACCTTACTCCCCAGCAGGCCATCGAGGCAACGGACGCCTTTAATCGCGAGGTGAGCCTCCTCTCACAATTGACGCACACTCACCTACCACGCGTCTATGATCACTTTACCGATCCCGAGCACTGGTACCTGGTCATGGATTTTATCGATGGCCAGACGCTTGAAAGCTATCTTGAGAGCCAGGAGACACCTGGGCATTCAGTTCAGCCAGCACCTCTCCTGGCGTTTGAAGAGATCTTCTCAATCGCGCTACAACTCTGCGATGTGCTGAGCTACCTGCACACGCGCCAACCTCCAGTTATCTTTCGCGATCTTAAACCCTCCAACATTATGCGCAGCCCGTCGGGCCAACTCTATTTAATCGACTTTGGCATCGCCCGCCATTTCAAACCAGGCCAGACCAGAGATACCATCCCTTTTGGCTCCCCTGGCTATGCCGCACCCGAGCAATATGGCAAGGCTCAGACAACACCCGCCTCGGATATCTATAGTCTCGGCGCGCTCCTGCATCACCTGCTCTCAGGTGAGGACCCTGCGGAGAATCCCTTTAAGTTCTCCCCCTCATACGCTTATAGACAGGCAGGCGTTACTGAACTAGCGACTCTCGTTGACCGTATGGTGCGCCTCAATATCGCTGAGCGCCCCTCCACCATCGCCGAGGTTTACCACGAAATCCTGCGCATCGCGCGCAGCCAGGGCATTAGTACCGCGTCTCTTATCCTTGGCAGCAACCAGCAAACTCGCCCTCATACGCCAACGCAACCGCTGGGTATGCCTGGTGGGGCACGTAGAGCACCAGGAACAGGTCAAGTTCAGGTGCAGATTCAAACGCCCAACGTAAAGTCACCGCAGCCGGGGCGTCGCTTCTCGCGGCGCGCCGTTGTCGCCGGAGGTCTGACCTTGAGCGTTGTCACAATCGCTGGCGGTGCGACTATTGGCGGTATTCAAAATCTTATCTCATCCCTTAAAGCACAAGAAACTGCGATTCCAGAAAACGTTCTCAACAATCCCGCGATTATCTATTCCAGCACCATAGCTCCTGATGGACACACATGCGTAAGTATTGCTTCAGACATCTTTCTCATCTGGAACATGCATACAAAACACACCATCTGGGCTGGGAAAGCAGATATCATACCTCAGGTCCGTCCTGCCTGGTCGCCTGATAGCCAGCGTTTTGCTACCGCTGTTGGTGATGGCAGTATCACGGTCTGGGATTGGCAGCAGCAGCAACAAACGCAAATTGTAGAGCCAAATGCGTATAGCTCCGCGAACGAAGTAGTCACTCACCTGGCATGGTCCCCCAATGGCAAATACCTGGCAATGGCACAGAAAGATGGAGAAAGCCAGGTAACACATTTTCAATTACTTTATCCCCCAACCAAGCAAGTG
Source organism: Ktedonobacter sp. SOSP1-52 (assembly GCF_016587395.1). NCBI lineage: Bacteria > Bacillati > Chloroflexota > Ktedonobacteria > Ktedonobacterales > Ktedonobacteraceae > Ktedonobacter > Ktedonobacter sp. SOSP1-52. Next base: position 573,743 of record NZ_BNJH01000003.1, on the reverse strand, counting down.
ATAGCCAACTATATAACACCCCACGAGGCCATACTCGGACTTGATTGGTCACCTGATAGTAAAAGGTTGGCAACCAACAATACGCACAATATGCTGCAAGACTGGGAAATAGAAGTCGCCCACCAGCCCACCTATACATATACGCTTCCTCAGGCCCAGAGTAATCCTCCCGACCACAACGATGCTGTCGTACGCTGGTCACCCGATGGAAAATGGATCGCAGCCGCGCCCTATGCAGGACCGCTGAGTCTCTGGTCACCCACAACTAAACAGACATTTACCTTCAATCCTATTGCTAGCGAACCGAGATCTATTTTCTCTGACCTGGCCTGGTCACCCGATGGGCGCGCTCTAGCTGCAGTTGACCAGCAAAACATTATTTACTTTTGGGATACAATGACAAGAAAATTGCTGGGTTCCGTACCCGGGCCAGAACCGGGCTATGGTGGAGCAACACTCTACTGGAGCGATAACCAAAACATTCTTGTCATCGACAGACACAGAAATATCATCACGATTGCCAGACCTACGCCGTGACCCATCTCGGCTTAAGGCCATACCAGCATGGCCCCTACGGCTCTGTGGGGGCCATTGACTTGTCATATACTAAGCGAGGAAGCTCATGCCGTGGGCTTCGAAGGCATGCTTATCGCCAACTGGCTCCAGGTCGCCATGTTCATTATGCGCATACTGAGCGCGGATCTCGCCGCGAGCGATGGCCATCAGGCCGGATGCCAGGCGGTCGATATCATCCTTGCTATTCGCCAGGCCCAGGCTGGCACGCACCATCCCTGGCAATTCGACAGGGAGACCTGTGAGTAAGCGTTCACGCGCCTCTGAGGCATCCTCCTCGGAGATACCCAGCAGGTGCGCCACGTAGAGATGCGCGCAAAAACAGCCACTCCTCACGCCGACGCCCCACTCGTTCGCCAGCACCGCGGCGACTTTCCCATAGCTTTGTCCCTCCATGGTGAAGCAGAAGACGCCCAGGCGATCCTCTTCACCTGCCAGCACCGATTCCCACGCAGGGCCGCGCAGGGTAAGGCCTGGCACACCCTGCAAACGCTGGATGGCATAGCGTGTCAGTTCACGCTCATGTTCCGCCACGCGCTCCATGCCAAAGCGCATCAGTTCTTCCAGAGCGGCAGCCATCGCCACTACGCCAAGCACATTTGGCGAGCCTGCTTCCTCTAGATCGGGACCCGTGGCCCACTTAATGCCCGAACTTGTCACCAGGCAGGCAGTACCGCCACCCACGAGCATGGGGTCGCCATCGGCGAAGAGGGTAGCGGGAACTACCAGCGCGCCCGCGCCGTAGGGAGAGTAGAGCTTATGCCCGGAGAAGGCCACGATATCGATACTATCAGCAGTTCCGTATGCTCCCATCGAAATGCGTCGATGTGGAGTCAACTGGGCGGCGTCGACGGCGATCTTCGCGCCATGCGCGTGGGCCAGGCGTGCCACCTGGTGGACATCATTGACTAGGCCCGTTACATTCGAGGCGGCACTGATGGTAATCAGCTTGACCTTCCCCTCATGCTGGTACAGGCGCTGCTCCAGGTCCGCCATGTCGATACGGCCATCCTCGGTAAGCTGCACTATCTCATGCTTCTTGCGAAACCAGGGCAGGAGATTGGAGTGGTGCTCCATCTTCGTCGTCAAAATAAGCTCATCATCTTCCAGCAAGGTCCGGTGAGCCAGGAGATTCAAGGCTTCGGTTGTGTTGCGTACAAATACCACCACGTGCGTCTTTGGCGTCGTGCCAACGAAGCGCATCACGGCATCGCGTGCATGCTCGTAGAGGTGGGTCGAGAGGCGCGACTTATAGCCCGCCCCCCGGTGTACGCTTGAATACCACGGGAGGAAGTCATCGACGGCCTGGCGTACCTTGACCAGTGGTGGTGTGCTCGCCGCACTATCCAGGTTTACATAGCGTACCTGCCCACCAGTAATCAGGGAGACCTCGGTTTTTATGCCCACCACGCGCGGGCGCGCATAGGCTGACGTTCTTGTTCCCTTTACGGATCGATCGGATCGATGCTCTGCGGTCGTTGTCATTAGCTCCATATTCCTTCCCAGAAAATACAGCTTCTTTTAAACCAGGCATTCTCTACCTTGCCTAAAAGTATACCCAGAGTATCGCGCAAATATCAAGTTTCCCCACAAAATTTGTGATCTAATGTCGAGCTGATACACTTGATAATATAAGTCAAGTATTACTAAAGAGAAAGCCGCGCTGTGCCCCAGGAGGCATAGCGCGGCTTTCTCTTTAGTAATACTGTTTATTCTTTCACTGCGAGGTAACCAAGGCCCAGAGCCAGGCCATCCTCTAGCAGGGCGACAATCGGGTCGGGCAAAAAGGTGTTTTTGGTGAGCCACGAGCGTACATTATAGCCCGCGAAGGTGCCAACGCCGGCACCTGCAGCCCCCAGAGCCGCACCTAGCCAGAGCGATTTACCATAGCGGCGACTGAGCAACAGACCGGTCAGCGCGCCAATGCCCAGGCGACCAATCAGGGGGGCTGGCTCGGTACGTGAGGGGGTCATGGGGAGCTTATCGCCTACTATTTCGCCGGTGGCGAGAAAGCTGGTGACCACGCGGGTCGCGGGCGAGGCCAGTAGCTCCTCCAGGCCATTCTTCGGCTCAGGATCGCGATCCCTGGTCCAGTCAAGCAGTGTAAAGGGTGTCATTGAGCGCAGGCCCGCGACAAGGCCCAATCCCAACACACGTGCGTAGATAGCCCGCGCCTCCTCATCATCACGTATACTCTCAAACTCGGCGGCGATAACCTCTGGTAGCGTCTCTTTTTTCTCGATAGACATAGAACTAGGCCTTTCTCTCCCATCAGATATTGCAAACGATGTATATTACACGTAGCAAGTCGCAATAATAGCACGTTTGAACGGCCCTCGTTGGTTCCAGCAGGGTGCTCTCAGCACCTGCACATCCCGCACCCGGTCAGATCTGCTCTTCGATGGCTCCGAGGAAGTGGAGTGCCTCGCGTTGTGCCTCTGAAAGGCCAATGACGCCGTAAATGTTTGTGCCTTCGTAGGTCCGTGTGCTGCGTAGAGTGCGCGTGCAGGCACCACTCGCCACGTCCCAGAGCTTGATTGTGCCATCATCGCTGCAACTAGCTAACTGCGCCCCATCGGGACGAAAGGTTACCGACCAGATCCAGCCTTCATGTCCGCGCCACACCGCCAGGCAGCGCCCCGTCTGCACCTCCCAGAGGCGAATAGTCTGGTCATGGCTGCCCGTGGCGAGCAGCGTGCCATCAGGGTGAAAGGCCAGCGTGCGTACCCAGCCAGTATGGCCATCCATGATATGCAGACAGGCTCCGCTCGCTACGTCCCATACCCGCAGCGTTAGATCGTCACTACAGCTGGCCAGGTAGCGCCCATCTGGACTAAACTCTATAGCCCAGATACGATGGGTATGACCGGTAAATTCGCGCACCACCTCGCCCGTCTCGCTGTTCCATAAGCGAATTACGGGATCGTCAGTGCCACAGGCAAGCTGCCTGGTGACTGGATGAAAGGCGACCTTCCAGATATACCCAGTGATGCCCTCTATGCGTCTGAGCAACTGGCCAGTAGCGACTTCCCAGACGCATACCGTCAAATCATGGCTGCCACTGGCAAGCAAGGAGCCATCGGCGCTGAAGACTACTGAGCGGACCAGGTGTGTGTGTCCACGTAAGATACGAAGACAGTGCCCCGTGCGCGCGTCCCAGAGACGAACTGTCTCATCCTCGCTTCCGCTGGCAATAGTAAAGCCATCCTGACTATAGGCAACGGTGCGAACGCGATTCTGATGCCCGCGTAGCGCACGCAGACTACGCCCGGTCTCTACCTCCCAGAGGCGAAGAGTGCGGTCCTCGCTTCCACTCAATAGCAGGCGCCCATCTGGACTATAGGCCAGCGCCTTCAACAGGTCGGTATAACCGCGTAAGGTACGCAAACAGAGCATACTCCGCCGGTCCCACCAACGGATTGTGTCATCCTCGCTGGTACTGATGAGTTGTGTGGTATTGGGAACAAACACTACGGACCAAATGCGACTCCCGTGAGCATGTACCTGGTGGATGCGTTGATGGCTTGTCATATCCCAGAGATTCAGCATCTGATCGTCGCCCGCGCTCGCCAACAAGGTACTATCGGCACTAAAATGCATGGTACGAACGCGGCTCCCCTGGCCCTGCAATACCGCAACTTGCTCGTAATCCTCCGTTCGCCAGAGCCGAATCGTGTGGTCTTCGCTTCCAGCCGCCAGTAAGCGTCCGTCGGGGCTGAAGGCCACGACGCGCACTGCCTGGCTCGGCCCAGCCAGGGTCGCGATATGCGCACTTTGCTCATAATCCCACAAACGTACTGTCGTCTCATCTCCAGTTGAGGCCAGCAATGGCAGGCTGGGATGGAAGACCAGGGAGCGCACCCTCTGGCTATGCCCATCCAGTACGCTCGCTACATGCCCGGAAAAGGCATCCCATAGATAAATGAGCCGATCTTCACCCGCGCTGGCTACATAGCGTCCATCTGGGCTAAAGGCAACGGTGCGCACCTGGTCGCGATGCCCATGTAAGATATGCTGACAGGCTCCACTCTCGACCTCCCAGAGACGCACCGTATGGTCCTCGCTCCCACTCGCCAGGTAGCGACCGTCCGGGCTAAAGGCCAGCGAGCGTATCTCCTCGCTATGCCCACTACAGGTCAGAACAGGTGTGGCGTCATCAGTCCTCCAGACACGTATGGTCCCGACAGTGGTGCCTGCCGCCAGCAAGCGTCCATCCTGGCTGATCGCCAGGCACAGTATCCAGGCAAAGGAATCGTTGAGTGCACAGTTCAAGAGCGTGGCGTGCGCCAGGTTCACAAAGGCAAAGTCGTTGCCTTGCAGATAAGCCTGGCGAATGGTGAGTGAGGAGCAATCCAGCCCCTGCAGGTTCGCATTTAATGTCACAAGTAGGTTCACAATGTTCCCAGCTCCATAGCCACTCTCCAGACCCTCCCCCTCACGCAGGCGATCAAGTAAGGTGCGCAAATGACGCTCACAATGCGTATGCCCTAATGCTGCTAGCAACTTCTTGAGCAATGGCTGGACAATCAGTCGCACCTGGCTCTCGCGGACATAGTCGCTGGCCTGCGCCTTCAGTACCGCGTAGCCGCTACATCCCGCCAGTTCGCCCGCACGCAGGCCCACAAACAGCAGCTCTACCAGGCGTTCGATCATAAACTCCATAATCACGGGCTGCAAGGTAAAACGGTGCTCGACGCTTATCTCCACCATCGAACGCCGCCGCAGGGAATTGAGCGCGTCCAGAAGCGCCCCTTTCGCAACTGGGATGACCAGGTCGTCACTCAAGGTCTGGAGACTTACGGGTTCGCGCTCAATCGCCAACCATTGGAGCAGGTCCTGCTCCAGACTGGAGAGGCGATGAAATTGCTGCTCCAGAAGCACCGAAATATCTCCAAAGACGGCCTCGCCCTCACGGAGAAATTCGCCAATAGAGCCATCAAAGAGTTCACGAATGGAGGCCGAGACGAGCTTGAGCGCCAGGGGATTGCCTGCGTACAACCGTAGAAGTGCCTCCCATTCGGCATCTGAGCCAGTCAGTTCCTTCTCCTGCAATAGCTGCTGGCTCTCGGCCACTCCCAGCGCTGGCAACACAAGTGAGCGCACGCGAGCGCTCCCCCCCTCCAGGCGTGTAATCTCCTTCGGCTTCTCGCGACTAGTTAGCAACAAACAGCTCTGATGAGGATGAGTACCGAGGTGGGTCAGGAGTTGGCCATACGCCTCATAGCCCACGCGATAGCGCCCGGCCTGCTCGCCTCCCTGAAGGATCGACTCCATGTTATCGAGAATCAAGAGGCAGCGCTTCTCGGCACAGCACTGCAACAGGCGAGCAAGGGAGGCTTCAAATGACAGGGTCTCCGTGGGGGTCAGCGCCTCCAGGTGTTGCAGGCAGGCGCGTATATAGGTTTCAGGGGTAGGCGCATTCTGGAGAGAGAACCAGTGGACAGATGAGAAGGCACTTTTGAGCTGCTCAGCTATAACGCGCGCGAAGGTAGTTTTTCCCGCGCCGCCCATCCCCAGAAACGCTACGATTCGGCAGCCCTCCTCAAGTATCCAACCTCTGAGGAGCTCTTGTTCCACATCCCGGCCAAAGAACTCCTCAACATAGGGAGCCTCGCTCCACTCTTCATGACAAGGTATAATCTCCAGGCGCGGCTCGGTATGCATCGCAGGTGCTGGCCCCGCTGGTTGTAGAGTGGCTGCCTGCAACTGCGGCAATGCTTCTCCCGTCTCAGGTACCGGAATATCCTCAAACAGGCCCAGAGTTAGCGCGTCTTTCTGAAAAAAATGGGTCAGCCGCTGGACATAATACGGACTGGGAAAAGCCTCTCCTCGCTCCCAACGCCCTACAGTTTTTGTATCACATTGGAGCGCAGTCGCGACCTCGCTCTGGGATAATCCGCGTAGCTTGCGCTCACGCCTCAGATTTTCGTACCAGTGTACTCGCTTTTCCATGCAAATCCCTTTGATACAAATGGTCCTGGCATTCTAAAAAAAAGCGAACGACGTCCCCTAGATGTCCCCTACCTGTCCCATATATGGGGTTCTCCCACCAACGTGCTTAGAGTATCTTCAAAACAGGAGCTAGCTACAAAACAATTGTTTTTGTTAGCATAACAAAGTACACTCAATACTACAATATATTTGCAAGAACATCTAACGTATTCTATTTTCAGGTGGAGGAATATACTATGCGCTCCCCATTCTCCTCAATCACCCTTGCTCAGCTTGCGCAGCGGCTCACGGCTGAGATATATGAGCGCGGGAATCTCGCTGAAGCGCTCCTGCACATAGCAGAGCAGGCGCGCGCCCTCTTTACACCTGATATCTGCATTCTGACCGCCTATCATCCCGTCACAGGGGCGTTTCACTACGCACGCGCGCTCTACGCCGAGAGCCAGCAGAGAGACTCGTCGCCTGCCGCGCCGCGCGCGCATATCCTTCGCGAAGAGACCATAGCCCCCTTCCTCTCGCGAGAGGTTCAGGAGATACAGCCAGAAATCCTTTATGTCTCAGACTTGCAGGCAAGGCCTTTCTATCACTCCGACTATACACGGGCAGAGCAGGTACATTCCTTGATCTCTTTTGCACTGAGCAATCGACCAGGTCATCCTCCTTTTGCGATGCTCACCCTGGCCTTCCGTGAATTATCCCCATCAACTTCTCCCGAAGAGGAGCTATTGAAGCAATTTTCCAGGCTGGCAACGTTTGTCTTACAAGAGACATGGATGCTGCAACGTTACCGCGAGGCGACGCATATTGGGCAGGTTATCAACCAGGAGGTTATATCCATTGATACCCTGCTTCCTACCCTCTACCCACTCTTAAATAATCTGCTCGATGCTCGCCATGCCCTGATGCTAGCTATCTACCAGGCCCCAACGCATACGCGTGACCTCTATGGCATCGATGAGGGGAATGCGATTCGTGAAGGAGATCGCCCACCCAGCGGGGCCAGCAAGTATGTCTTACAAACACGTCGCCCCGTCCTGGTCGAGCATCTCAGTAGCCAGGCTCAGCAGCTCCCTTTTCATATCGCTCCGGTGCGTGGCACCTTGCCCAAGGAATCCTTTATCTTCATCCCCCTGCTACTGGGGGAGATTCCCCTGGGTGTGCTCTCCGTCCAGCATCCCCACCCATATGCCTACACACATGAAGATATGGCTATTCTGCAAGTCCTGGGCAACCATATCCTCATGGCTATCAATAATATCCGCCTTTATGATAGTCTGACACAGCTTAATGAGGCAGGTCGCCTGCTCACCAGCCAGCTCCATTATCCCCTTAGAGAGATCATCGAGCGCATCCAGATCGCAAGCGGAGCCAAACGCGTTGTCCTGAAGCCCACCCTGGTCGGCACGACCTATGATCCAACACCACCAGAGCGCCTCCTGAGCGGCGAACCATCTCATATCCTCAAGCATGAACCCCTGGTGAGAGACTGGCAAGAACAGGTGACCGAGCATATGACCTTCCATCCCCATACCCTTTTTGAACCTACATGTAGCTCGACCCGCGAGCCACTACTCAAAAGAGTTCGGCTCCTCCTGGTCCAGGAAGGCATCAAATCACTGGCCATTGTGCCCTTACGCGTGGACGTGGAAGCGGTTGGCGTCCTCTTCATCTTCTACGAGCAAAGCCAATATTTCGACCGGTCGCAAAAGCTGCTGATTGAAGGCCTGGCCCACTTTGCCGCCATTGCGATCCGCAACGCGCAGACCTTCAATAGTCTCCTACAACGCCGGGTACGCGAGCTAGAAATCTTACAACGCATTGATAAAGAGCTGAATAGCACACTCGACCTGGAGGCGCTTCTGGAGACGCTCTTACACCAGGCCCTTACCTATGTCCCCGTCGAAGGGGCATGTATCATGCTCTATGATCGCAAGAAACAAACACTTGAGGCCAAAGCCGCCTATGGGACCCATGCCGTTCTAAAGCAACCCTTTAAAATCCCCTTCTCTGAGGGGCGCGGCCTGACCAATTGGGCTATTCACTACAAACGTTCAGTGCGCGTTGATAACGTGCATAGCGATACTCCCTGGAGCAGCCTCTATATCAATAAGGTGCCTGATACCAACTCCGAATTAGATATTCCCCTTCTCAATGGCGAGCAAGCCATTGGTGTGCTCAATTTTGAAAGCACGCGTATCGGCGCATTTCACCAGGAAGACCAGGAATTTCTGGAGACGCTGGCCGGACAGGCCGTACTGGCCATTACCAAAGCCCAGGCTTATGAGCGAGAGAAGCGCCTCGCCAACGAACGGCAGGCACTCTACGCCATTAGCAAGGAGCTTACCAGCCAGCTAGAAACGAAGCGTGTCTTTGCGCTTATCCTCGATAAAGCGCTCGAACTTATGCAAAACAAATCGCGTACGGGCTGCCTCATGCTCTATGATCGCGAAGAGCAAGTCCTCTGGATGGCTGCCGAGCGTGGCGTCTTACCAGATAAGAAAGGAAGGGAACATAGCGTGAACGAAGGCATCGTCGGACAGGTTGCCCGCACCAGGCAACTGTTGAATATCGATCCCTCACAGCCAGGCTGGAAAGAGATCTATCTGCGCTACATTCAGGATACGCGCTCAGAGCTGGCCGTGCCGATGCTCGTCAATGGTGAGCTCAAAGGTGTGCTCAATATCGAGAGTCCAGAAGAACAGGCCTTTGATGAGAGCGATGAGCGCCTGCTCCAGGGACTGGCCGACCTGGCGATTGTCGCCTTACGCAACGCCGAGCTTTACCAGGAGGCAGAGAAGGAGAAACAACACTTCGCCCTACTGTATCGCGCCAGTCGCGAATTGGGGGAACTCAACGATATCAGCCAGCTTGAGCAAGGATACCAGATCGTTTTTCAACTAGCGGAACACTATAGCCAGAGCTATGTTGAGCTGTGCCGCTATGATGAGCACGCTGATGCACTCCAGCGTCTGCGCTTCTCCGCACCAGGCATCCTACATGAACATGGACCCATCAGCACCGCTGAGCAGCACTATCAGTCGATCCTCAAACATCATGAGAAGATCATTATCGGCAAGCAAGCCTATACATCCACCTCGCAGCCAGAACCCAGAGATGGTCAGGCCATGCTCCTCCTCCCCATTCGCTTCGACAGACGCCTGTATGGCACACTCACCCTGGTCCATCGTGAGGCGGGACACTTTGGCAAGACCGATATCGAATTCTATGATAGCCTGGCTCAGCAGCTTGGGAGTACCATTTATCGCCTGGAAGTGTCCCAGGCCCGGTTAGAGTCCGAACAGCGCGCCAGGGCCGCCGAGGAGGTGAGTCTGATCGGGCAATCAGCCTTCGAGTTGACCCATCGCCTGGGCAATGATCTTGGCCTGGTCGAAACCTATATTTCCAGCATAAAACGACGCCTAAACTATCATCATATGCGTGATGAAATTATAGAAAGTAAGCTCGACAAGACGGAGAAGTCGGTACGTACGGTTCTTGACCTGAGCACAGAACTCAAAGAAGTGATCACAGATCCGGGTCCCGGTGCTGCCGACGAAAAAATCTCTATCTCACCGCGTACGCTCCTTGAGAACGCCATCCTCCAGAGTCATATCCCGGCCCATATCGAGGTATACCAGGATATCGCGCCAGATGCTGGCCATGTGCATGTGCGCGAAGCTCTCGTACATGACATCCTGCGTAACCTAATCAATAATGCGATAGAGGCCATGCAGCAGCAACCCGCTGGACGCTTGAGCTTGCGTGCCTATAACCAGAAAGATAAGGTTGCCATCCAGGTTCGTGATAACGGCAAGGGCATCGAGCCACACATCAAGAACAAGGTCTTTAGCCTGTTCTACTCCACCAAAGGCAGCTCGGGCTTTGGTCTCTGGAGCGCCCGCCGCAACGCCTTGCGCCAGCATGGGTATCTCTGGTTTGAAGACAACCCCGATGGCCCTGGCGTCACCTTTACGCTGCTGCTACCAAAGGAGTAGAAAAGGACAATGGCTTTTTCAAGAAACGCGGTGACACATCGTCTAAGAGGTAGAGAGCGTGACGCGTAATCAATTCTGGCAAAGAGAGGAGTACTGGACAATGGCACAGCAGCGGCATGGACGCATACTCATTGTGGATGACCTGCCTCAATGGCGTGAAGAGCTTACAGAGATCTTGCAGGCCGAGAATTACCTGGTCGACAGCGCGGCCACCATTGACGCGGCTTTCCAAAAGCTACAGGACACCTTTTTCCACCTGCTCATTCTCGACTTGCGCATGAACTCATCGGATATCAGCAACTTTGAAGGCGTCGCCATGCTCAAGATCTTGAGCCAGTACAGCCTCAATGACGCACTGCAAATTGTGATTCTCTCGGCACACGGCACCTTCGACCATGTACACGAGGCCTTTCATGATCACAAGGCAGCAGACTTTCTACCCAAGGATCGTTTCAGTCCCGATAAACTACTAACATGCGTACGCGAAGCACTAAAAAAGATCAACCTGGAACTAGAAATCCACTGGGAGCCACTCGAAGCCGAAGAACAGGTGCTCTCACACATCGATATCCAGCGTGAACGGATTCGCCCCGGCACCCAGCGCTATCAGCAGGTACGTGAAGAACTGGCAGATCTTCTTTGCCGCCTTTTTAGCACAGCGAACAGTGTTCTGGTCAGGCCGCTGGCCCCGGGTTTTAGTGGCACAGGGGTCATGCTTGTGCAGCCTTTTAATCCATATGGTGGGGCACGCGTCGTGGTCACTAAATTTGGCGCAACGCAGAAGATCGAGAAGGAGAACACCAACTTTAATACCTATGTGCTCCCCTTTATTGGTGGCGGACGTAACACGATGGTCCAGAGTGTACGCTACACGCCCTTACTGGGAGGAATCATCTATTCTTTGCTCGGAACGGCGAATGAGCGATTGGAAGATTTTGGCACCTTCTACCAGAAGGCAGGCAGCGAGGCCATCCAGCAAGTTCTCGATAACCTCTTTTTCGATACCTGTAAATCCTGGTACGCGAATTTGGGACGCCAGCAGCTCTGTGATCTCACCGAAAACTACAACCAGACCTTTGGTGAGGCCTCGCGTCCGCTGGAGGAGACCCTGGATGGCCTGATTATACCTCACCCTAAACAGCGCTTCTCGTTACGCGCCCTCGACGATGAGCGCACCTTCACCGATCCGCTGCCCGCAGCAACACGCCCCTTCCGGCGCTCCACCTATATCAGCACGACACATGGCGATCTCAACCAGCATAACATTCTCATTGACGAGGAGCACCGGGCATGGCTGATTGATTTCTGTAGCACAGGTCAGGGACATTACCTACGCGACCTGGCGATGCTTGACTCTGTCATACGCTTCCAATTACTGACCTCGCGCGCAGCCTCGCTGGAGGAACGCCTGCACATGGAGGAGGTGCTCTGCCGCATCACACGTTTCACCCAGTTAGCACAGGCTGAAGCTACCTTCCAGACAGAGAATGCCGCCCTACGCAAGGCCTACCTCACCGTCATCCACATTCGCCGTATGGTTCGCCACCTGGATAGGCTCAGCAATGACGATATGAGCGAATACTTTATTGCGCTCCTTCACAACGCCTTGCGCACACTGACGTTCTCGACCCTCTCGCCCCAGCAACGCCAGCATGCCCTCCTCTGCGCCAGCCTGCTCCTGGACAACATCGATGGACACAAATAAATCGCTTCGGCAACTGACTACTATTAGCTCTTCCTTGTGAGGATTAACGGATAGTTTGCGTAGTATATGGCAAATACAAACTAGGCTTCAATAAAGACTCGTTTGTATGTTATGCTACGTATATATCCCCAAGCAAGCCAGCGGCAAAGGAAACGCATTTTCAAACTGTTGAAGAGGTAGTGTAAAAATAAGCACGAGGGAACATGCTTATACAGCCAATCTCAACACGCTGCCTGTTCGCCCTTATCTGCAAGGAGGATCAAATGGTCAAACGACCTGGTTCACGCTTCCTGACGATACTTGTCGCGCTCTCCTCGGTGCTGATGCTCTTCGCCAGCGCCTGCGCCCCTCAGGGGACGCCGACTACCAGCAATACGAGTAAACCCCAGCGTGGTGGTATCTGGGTTGACGATTTGTTCAACGAACCAGACGCACTCATTCCTAATGCGTCAGTGCAGACGTTCGCGACCATAGTGAATGGAACCCTCTACTCCGCGCTCTTCGAAGGTGATGCTTCAGGACAGATTCGTCCCGCGCTCGCTGCCGAACTACCGACACAGCAGAACGGCGGCATCAGCGCTGACCTCAAAACCTGGAAGTTCACCCTCAAGCCTGGCTTGAAATGGTCCGATGGACAGCCACTGAACGCCGACGATGTGTATTTTAGCTGGAAGACCTGGAGTAATCCGAGCTTTGCGGCTGCCAGCACCGTCGCCGTCCGCCTGATCGAGTCCGCAGAGGTCTCTTCTGATAAGCTCTCGATCACGTTTCACCTCTCAAAGCCCTTTGCCCCCTTTATCGCGTCCTGGACCGATGGCTCTCTCGCCCCCCTACCCAAGCATCATTTCGAGAGCATGAACCCGGCGGATATTAAAAAGACTGAGGGGCTCGATCCCCAGGTAACCAGCGGCCCCTTCAAAATGAAGGAGAGCAAGCCTGGAGATCACTATACCGTCGTGCGCAACGACAACTACTACCTGGCCTCCCAGGGGCTACCCTACCTGGATGAAATCGTCTTCCGCGCCGTTCCCAGTCAGGATACCATCCTGAAGGATCTCCAGGCTGGCACCGCCGACTCGGCCTGGTTCCTGGACGTCACCAAGACGCCATCCTATCAGGCCCTTTCAAACTACGAAATCGTGACTAACCCGTCTGCAAGCTATGAGGGCTTGCACATTAACTCCAATAATCCCATCTTTAAAGACCTTAATGTGCGCAAAGCGATGGCGATGGCTATTGACCGTGTGCAATTACAGAAGGTCGCACGCCTGGGACAGGCCATTCCCCTGTGTACCGATCACGGCCCCGCCTATCATCCTGGCTATCAGCAAGACTTACAGTGCCCACCGTTTGATATCGCGGGCGCCAACAAAGTACTCGATGATGCTGGCTGGAAGCTAGGCAGCGATAACGTACGTCAGAAGGGTGGGCAACGGTTGGAGTTCCAGTATTCAACCACGGCCAACAACCGCTGGCGCGAGAAAGACCAGGCCTTGATCCAGGCCGATTTCGCCAAGATCGGTATCAAGCTGGACATCACCAACTATCCCGGTAGCACCTTCTTCGGTCCCTTCCTCAATGGTGGGCAACCTGGAAAGTATGACCTGGCGGAGTGGGCGAGCTCCTATACCTATGATCCTGATGATGCGGCCTCTTTCGCCTGCAATCAGATTCCACCCCATGGGCAGAATCTGAACTTCTTCTGCGATAACGACCTTGATCAGCTCTTCCAGAAAGAGCAGGCCATATCCGATCCCACGCAGCGCCAGCAGGTCTTTAACCAGATTCACCAGGCGATGCTGGACAAGTTACCGTTTATCGGCCTCTACAACCTGATCGATCTTGAAATCCATAAGAAGGGCACACACAACTATAAGCCGGGACCCTTCGCCAACTCCGAGACTGTTGGCGTAGCACAGTGGTGGTGCGACAACGGCAAGTGTCCCGCCTAGTCAAAGAGCGCGCATAACGCGAAATAGCTTGAGCGCAAGGTGGTGGTTTTCCAGGCGAAGGTCTGGAGAACCACCACCTGCACTACCCAGGGGTAATAAAGCATCATTGAAGTACCCCCATCCTGGTGGCTATGTTACACTATACACGTTAGTTGTCCACGTACCTCTAGCAGTACTGGAGATCTCTATGGGACGATATGTGATTAGGCGCTTGCTTCAAGCGCTTCCACTCCTTTTCCTGCTCTCCATCTTTATGTTCACCCTTATCCACCTCCTGCCGGGTGGACCCGAAGAGGTGCTCTATAATCCGAACCTGGATGAAGCGGGACGCCAGGCCTTACGCGCCAGCCTGGGATTAGATGACCCGGTACCTATCCAGTATCTTAAATGGCTGGTGAGCGCGCTGCACGGTAACTTTGGCTACTCATTCTTCACCAACCAGACCGTCTCCTCCGTCATTCTCGACCACTTCCCATCGACGTTGGAGCTCTTCTCCCTGGCCCTGCTGCTGGCTCTCATCATCGCCATAGTGCTGGGAACGCTCTCCGCGACGCGTCAGGGGAGACTGACAGATTATCTTGTGACGACGCTGACCTATGTAGGTATCTCGCTCCCTATCTTCTTACTTGGCCTGCTCATGCAGGAGGTTTTCTCACGTTGGCTTGGCTGGCTGCCCCCATCGGGAGACGCGACCGCAGGCTACACCTATGACTTTTTTAATGGTTTGATCGACCATCTCATTCACCTCATTCTGCCCATGACCGTCCTGGCCCTGACCTTTACCGCGCGCTGGAGCCGCTATATGCGCTCAAGTATGCTTGAAGTCACGCGCCAGGATTATATCCGCACCGCCCGCGCCAAGGGACTCCCCCCTATTCCGCTTCTGCGGAGGCACGCGTTGCGCAACGCGGTTATCCCGCTGATTACGGTTGTCGCCATCGACTTTGGCTCGGTCGCCGGCGGCGCGGCGATTACCGAGAGCGTCTTCGCCTGGCCCGGCATGGGAAGACTCTTCCTGGACTCGGCAGAGCACCGCGATTATCCCGTCTTACTGGCGATTCTGATACTGAGCGCGGTCTTTGTGGTTCTCTTTAATCTGCTAGCGGATATCCTCTATGCCGTGATGGACCCGCGCATACGCTACGCATGAGGAGGTATTTGTATGGAGACACCCAAACAACTCGACATGACACCAGAAGACGAGCTAGAACCCCTGCTCGATGTCACACCAGAGCTTGCGCGCAAGCGGCGTAGCCAGGCACGCATCATCTTTGATCGCTTTGTGCGCAACCGCGCGGCAACTGTTGGCGCCTGCTGCCTGATCCTGCTCTTCCTCTTCTGCTTTGTGGGACCCATCATCACCGGGCATAACAACGCGACACAGCCCGCCCTGACCGATCCCTCGGCCGCGCCCTCGTGGCAATATCCCCTTGGCGCGGATGACCTGGGACGCGACCTCTTCGCGCGCGCGGCGATTGGCGGCCAGGTCTCGCTACTGGTGGGACTATCCTCCATGCTGGCCGCGATCATCCTTGGCACCACTATTGGCGCGCTGGCTGGCTTCTATGGCGGCTGGATCGACAATATCCTTATGCGCGTGACCGACGTCTTCCTCTCAGTTCCCACCTACCTCCTGCTGTTCGTGCTTTCGGCCTCGTTTACTAATGGATCAACGCTGAGCATTATCACGCTTATCGCGGTCTTTGGTTGGACCACGGCTGCTCGCCTGGTGCGTGGCGAGTTTCTGGCCTTGAAAGAGCGCGAATATGTGATGGCGGCGCGCATGATTGGCGCCGGTGACTTCCGCCTGATGTTTCGCCATATCTTGCCCAATGCCATCGGTCCGATTATCGTGAACGCGACCCTGCAAGTAGGCAATAACATCATCTTAGAATCAGTTCTCAGCTTCTTTGGCTTTGGCGTCAAGGTCCCCTTCCCCAGCTGGGGCACACTTATCAACGACGGACAGGGACAGCTTGATATCGATCCTAAGCTAGTGTTTATTCCCGGCATTCTGATCTTCCTGACCGTCCTGAGCTGCAATCTAGTGGGCGATGGCCTGCGCGATGCTCTCGACCCCCATATGACTGAGCGCTAGTAGCGAAAAAGGGAAGCAACCATGAGTGAGTATCTCTTAGATGTCCAGAATCTCAAGACCTATTTCAAGACGAAACAGGGCGATGTGCATGCCGTCGATGGCGTCAACTTTGGCATTCGGCCCGGCGAGAAGGTGGCCATCGTCGGCGAGAGTGGCTGCGGCAAGAGCGTCACTGCACTCTCAATCATGCGCCTGATTCCCCAACCGCCTGGAAAGTATGCCGATGGCAGCATCATCTTTGCGGACGACGACCTGCTCAGCGTGCCTGAGAGCGAGATGCGTAAGATACGCGGTGCCCAGATCAGTATGATCTTTCAGGATCCCATGACCTGTCTTAATCCCACAATGAACATTGGCAACCAGATTATCGAGGCATTGCGTATTCACCTCAAAGTCTCGCAGGGCGAGGCACGCAAGCGCGCGATTACCCTACTGGAACAGGTTGGCATTCCAGCGGCGGCGGAGCGCCTCAACGCCTATCCTCACCAGTTCAGCGGCGGCATGCGCCAGCGCGTCATGATCGCTATAGCCCTGGCCTGCAACCCGCGCCTGCTCATCGCCGATGAGCCAACCACAGCCCTGGATGTCACCGTACAGGCCCAGATTCTGGAACTCATCAGCCAGATATGCACAGAGTTTCAGACAGCCCTGATGCTTATCACGCATGATCTGGGGGTTGTCGCGGGCATGACCGACCGCGTCATCGTCATGTACGCGGGAAAAGTCGTTGAAGAGGGGCCAACCGACGAAATTTTTGCCAATCCACGCCACCCCTATACACTTGGTCTGCTGGCCTCTGTCCCCAGGTTGGATGAAGCGCGCCAGGTAGAGTTAAAAACCATCGAGGGCGCGCCGCCTGACCTGCTGCATCCCCCCACGGGCTGCCCCTTTATGCCGCGTTGCCTCTACGCCCGGCCAAAGTGTCGCGAGATGCCGCCCCTGGAGGCCATACCTGGAAACACTGCGCACCATAAGGCCTGCTGGCCCGATATCACTGATCCAAAGGAGAAGGCATACGCGGCCCGTAGACAGGAAGCACGCACTGAAGCCATGCGCCGCCTGGGCCAGGAAAGCATCAAGAAAGTTCTGCATTCAAGCTAAAGGGGAAAATCATGACAGAAACAGCCGTAGGGAGTCAGACGCTCCTGGAGGTGCAGGGCCTCAAGACCTACTTTCCCCTGACCAGGGGCCTGGTCTTCCAGCGCAAGGTTGGAGATATACGTGCAGTCGACGATGTCAGCTTCAGCATTGTGCGCGGGCAGACGCTGGGCCTGGTCGGCGAAAGTGGCTCGGGAAGACGACCATCGCCAGAACCCTGGTACGCCTCTATAAGCCAACCGCAGGCCAGATCATCTTCGATGGGCAGAACCTGGCCAGTTTAGAGGGGGAAGAGCTACGCAAGGTGCGCCAGCGCATTCAGATGGTCTTTCAGGACCCCTATGCCTCGCTCAATCCACGTTTCACCATCGGCTCACTAATCGGAGAGCCAATGCACATCCACGGGGTCGCTGAGGGAAGAGATGTCCATGAGCGCGTCCTTGAACTGCTGCGCGTGGTGGGCCTGCGTCCAGAATACTATGATCGCTATCCCCATGAGTTCAGCGGTGGGCAGCGCCAACGTATCGCCGTAGCGCGCGCGCTGGCGATCAACCCCGATTTTATTATCGCCGACGAGCCAGTCTCAGCCCTGGACGTCTCTGTACGCGCCCAGGTGCTCAACCTCCTCCAAAGCCTACAGCGCCAGTTCTCCCTGACTTATCTCTTCGTCTCGCATGACCTGAGCGTGGTCCGACACGTTGCCGACCGCATCGCCGTCATGTACCTGGGCAAGATCGTCGAGATCTCGGATAGAGATGAACTCTACGCGGCGCCTCAACATCCCTATACCCGGGCCTTGCTCTCAGCGGTACCAATTCCCAGTCCCCAGATCGAGAAGCAGCGTAAGCGCATCATCCTCTCCGGCGACCTACCCAGCCCGATCAACATCCCCAAGGGTTGTCGCTTCCACACACGCTGCCCTATGGCCCAGGATATCTGCCGCGAGGTAGAGCCGGCCTTCGAGGTCAAAAAGGGGCGCGAGCACTACGCCGCCTGCCACTTCTCCGAGCAGGTCGCCCAGCTAGGAACAAAATGAAATGAGAAGAGGTGCCTGTCAACGGCGTTGACAGGCACCTCTTCTCATTTCCACACACCCAGAATGCGTTAGGTAGGCAAAGTAGCGGTTCATATGGTACGCTGCATAGAGCTGTGTAATTTCTTCTTTGCCTTTTCGCTCACCTGGAGAGAAAGAGCAGAAAAGGTATTCCTCAAGAACGCAGAAAAATGGTAGATCGGTAAATACAAATGTACGATCTTTGTATCAGGAATGCTCGTATCGTCGATGGCACAGGCTTTCCAGCCTTTCTAGGCGATATCGGCATCATCGGTGAGCGTATCGTCGCGCTTGGTTCTCAGCTTGTCTCGGAGGCACATCACGTGCTTGACGCCGGAGGGCAGGTTGTCGCACCTGGCTTTATTGATGCACACACACATGATGACCTGACGGTGCTGAGAGAGGGTGTGGTCCCGATGAAGGTCCAGCAGGGCATCACCACCGTTATAACCGGCAATTGTGGCTTCAGCCTGGCTCCTCTGGCTCCCACGCACGCGGACGCGGTGAAAAACTATTCGGCCCCTGTGCTAGGGGAGGACACGCACCCATGGAACTGGTATACAACGGAGGCTTTATTTGAGACGTTGCGCAGTGTGGCGCTAGGGCAGCATGTACGTCCCCTGTTTGGACATGGCCCCGTGCGTGTGGCAGTCATGGGCTTTGAGCCACGTGATGCTACGGAGCAGGAGATGACCACGCAGGAAGGGTTGGTGAGTGAAGCGATGGAGGCGGGCGCGGCCGGGATGTCCCTGGGCTTGATGTATGTGCCTGGCATGTATACATCCACATCCGAGCTTATACGACTTGCGTCTGTAGTAGGCCGTTATGGCGGCGTGGTGACCTCACATATGCGTGGCGAAGGTGACCAACTTCTAAGCTCCCTTACAGAGATGCTGACCATCGCTGAGCGCGCAGAGGTCGCGGTGCATATCAGCCACTTGAAGATAACCGGGCGCAATAACTGGGGCAGTATTCAGCAGGCATTGGATCTTATTTCGGATGCACGTGCACGCGGCCTGGATATGACCATCGATGTCTATCCATACAACGCAGGATCGACGCTGGGCACGCAACTTCTCCCGCCCTGGTTGCAAGAAGGCGGCCTTGCAACGATGCTCAAGCGATTACGTGAGCCAGAGACGCGGCGCCAGGTCTGTCGTGATTTCGCGCATGGTATTGAGGGCTGGGAGAACCAGGTTGGCGCGAACGGCTGGGATCGTGTATTTGTCTCAACGGTGCGCCAGGAGCGTTTGCGGTCGCTTGAGGGCTTGAACATGGCAGAGGTGGCTGAGACCCTGGGTATGGCGCCGGAGGAGGCCTTCTTTCACCTGATCGTAGAAGAGCAGGGACAGATGACCATTCTCATCTTCCATATGGATGAACGTGATGTAGATGAGGTGGTGCGAGCGCCCTTCTCGATGATTGGCTCGGATGGTTTGCCTCTTCGCTCGGGACGTCCTCACCCCAGGCTGTATGGCACCTTTCCCCGTTTTTTTAAGCGCTACGTCCGTGAGACGCGGAGCCTGGCGTTGGAAGAGGCTGTGCGCAAGGTGACGGCTCTGCCCGCGGAGCGTTTTCGTCTTGCGGATCGCGGTATGATTGCAGTGGGCAAGATCGCCGATCTCGTGATCTTTGATCCCGAAACCATTAGTGATCTCGCTACCTATGAGCAGCCCCGTGTGTATCCTGAGGGGATTTCGGCCGTTATTGTCTCAGGTCAGATAGTTGTACGAGAAAAGCAACTCACGCCGCACCGACCTGGACAGTTGATAGCCCCAGCTCATGGAGAAGCATACGTCGTGGAATAGTATCAGAAAGGAGACGTGGATGTCGATGATTGGTCGCTCTATCACAGAGGTGGATACACCAGCTTTGCTTGTCGACATTGCGCGATTAGAGAAGAATATCCGCCGCTATGCCGATAGCGCCGCGAAGGCCGGGGTACGTTTGCGGCCCCATATCAAGACGCATAAAACGTTAGAAATCGCAAAGATGCAACTACAGGCGGGGGCGGGAGGAATTACCGCGGCCAAATTAAGCGAGGCAGAAGTCTTCGCCGACGCAGGCATCGAGGATATCTTTGTCGCATACCCCATCATAGGACCCGAAAAAGCGCAGCACGCGGCGCGACTGGCTCAACATTGTCGCCTGATTGTGGGCGTCGAGAGCGAGAAAGGGGTACAACAACTCTCTGAGGCCGCCAGCCAGATTGGTTCCACGCTCCTGGTACGCGTAGAGATCGACTCAGGCCTGGGTCGTACGGGAGTGGGGCAGGAGGCCGCAGGAAAGCTGTGTCGCCAGGTGCTGGACGCTCCAGGTTTGAGCCTGGATGGCATTTTTACCTTTCGCGGAGCCTCTTTCCCCGAGGCGTCCAGTAGAGACCCACAGATCTTAGGCCGTATGGAGGGAGAGATGATGGTTGCGATCGCTGAACGGCTGCGTCATGCTGGTATCCCGATTCAAGAGATCAGTGTGGGTTCAACGCCGACTGCGTCATCGGCCGCCGAGGTACCAGGCATTACCGAGGTACGTCCGGGAACCTACGTCTTTTTTGATCGCATGACCACGCAAGTGGGAACGAGCGCACCAGATGAGCTCGCGCTCTCCATTCTAGTAACAGTGGTTAGCCGTCCGGCACCCGACCTGGCGATCATCGATGCCGGGTCGAAAACCTTTTGTGGCGATGTCATCCCCGCCAATGTAGGCTTGGAGGGATATGGTGCCACAATAGACGGTCAGAACGGGGTGGTGATTCGTATGAACGAGGAGCATGGTACAGTACGCCTTGCCCCGGGTTTTAGCCCTGAAATTGGCGACAAACTACTGTTTTTCCCAAATCACGTTTGTACGGCGGTCAATCTGTCGGATGAAGTCCTTGTGACACAGGGAGGGATTGTCAAGGCTATTTGGCACGTTGCGGCACGTGGGCGAAGGCAGTAACCAAAACACTGGTTTCCACTCCCCCCTGAAAAGAAGGCAACATGTAAGGGTACCCTTGCTTAATTATCTCTATTTTTGACAAGCACGAGGAAAGGAAGCATACAATGTCTTTTGAAGAACGAGTAAAAGAATTAGGTCTCACTATGCCGGAACTACCTAAGCCGGCCTTTAGCTATGTTCCCGCCGTTCAGGTGGGCAAGCTCATTTTTGCCTCTGGTCAGACCCCGACTGTGGCGGGTAAGTTGACAATACAAGGCAAATTGGGGCGCGAGGTCTCGATTGAGCAGGGGCAGGAGGCAGCCCGCCTGGCGGTGCTCAACTGCTTAGCCGAGGTACGTGGCCTGACGGGTTCGCTGGATGCTATAGTGCGCATTGTCAAGCTGAATGGGTATGTCGCCTCGGCGGAGGGTTTTACGGAACAGCCACGCGTCATCAACGGTGCCTCTACCCTTCTTGAAGAAATCTTTGGGGAGACGGGGAAACATGCCCGTGCCGCTCTTGGCGTCGCGGAACTGCCTGCTGGCGCCCCGGTCGAAGTGGAAATGGTCGTCGAGGTCCGCTAATACTGGCGGGTTGGGCGCTCTCTATTTGGAGACCATGCCAAGTCACCTTCTAGCTTCGCCGATGTCCTCAGCTATCTATTAGGACAGTCGCGAGTATGTTGGGCACATTTCGGGAAACAATTCAGCGACTGGTTGAGTAGAAAGGCATCGAGCGACAAACGAGCCAGAGACGCCCGCTCGAACAGCGGAAGATGCTTTCCAGTTCCTGGACGAGGGCATGTCGCTGAGGCAGGTGGCTCGGCAGTTCAGCATGAACCCTAAGTCGCTTCGGCGATTGGTTATGAGGCACAAGCCGTCAATACCTACACAGTCGACCGTTACAAAGCCGTTTGCAGGCAGAAGAGCGCAAGGTCCGGATACCCAAGGGTGGTTTTCTTCCGTGGTTCTTTCGTCATTGAGGAAGTAGCATATGGGCAGTTCATCGATGATCCTTCCTTAGTCTGTTTGAAAAGGTTTGTTTCCCACAAGCATACTCCATGAGAGCCCACCTTGCCAGATGCTCTTCTGAGTTCTGGCAAAGCCATAAGAATGAGCAGCAGTGTGAGCACCATCCCGAGAACGATCAGGCTCGCTAGACCTGATAAGGTATGTGTGAGAAGGACCGTTGACGCCGATGGTGATAATGCTCGCGGCATCTTGTTTTCCTCAAATGCAGGAAAGTTTTCCTTGTTGGAGTCATTGTCTGCTTGCAAATTTTGGTAATTGCACTGTTTTTTTCGTTTTTGGTGGGAAACATGCTTGACTTTATGGTGCAGATTAGGTATTCTTCGATTCGAAGGGTTATATATTTGCATTTGTGAGTGAAAAGTTTCCTCGTAGTGTGTATGCAGTTCAAGGAAAATAGCTAGATGGTGTCTGAACCGGACAAACAATTCTTTGATCTATCATCACAGCCAAGGCAGAACGTTACCTTGCGTGATGTTGCAGATGCCGCTGGCGTGACATTAGGGACAGCCTCTAAAGCAATAAATGGGAGGGGGAGATTAAGCCTGGAAACGCGAGAACGTGTACGTTCTGAAGCCAGGCGTCTGGGTTTTCGTTTTTTTAGCCTCCAAGAGGATGTTTCAGCAAATCAAGGTGTCATGGTTGGCGTATTAACAACCGACAACTATGGACGTTTTAGTATTCCCCTCTTGATGGGGATTGAAGACGCCTTTGGGACACGTCCGGTTTCAGCGATGCTCTGTAATTCACGCGATCAGAGTCGCGAACAACAGCATTTGCAGCATTTACTGGCGCGCAAAGTTGATGGGATCGTGGTATCTGCCCGGCGTGAAGATTCGCGCCCGCCCATAAGCATAGGGAGGACAGGAATACCTGTTGTCTATGCCTTTACCCATGTCGAAGATCCCAACGCTTTGTGCGTCTTACCCGATGATGCTCAAGGTGCGAGACTCGCAACTGAACATCTTGTAAGCCTGGGACGGCGTCAATTTGCCCATATTACAGGCCCCAGTTATTTTGAAGCGGTCCGTTTACGTGAAGGGGCCATGCGCCAGGTGCTTGCTGAGCATGATATTGCGCTGCCCCACCATCGTGTCCTATCGGGCCCCTGGCAGGAAAGCTGGGGATATACCGCAACGAACTTTCTCTTTGATCAAGATCCTTCGATTGACGCGCTTTTTTGTGGTAGTGACCAGTTGGCAAGAGGCGCTATGGAGGCATTACAAGCGCGCGGTTTACGTGTTCCAACCGATGTGTCTGTCGTAGGTTTTGACAATTGGGAACCCATGGCATGTGCAACTCGACCGCCGTTAACAACTGTAGATATGAATCTTGCACAGGTGGGACGTTATGTGGGTGAAAGCTTGCTAGCGTTGTTTGCTGGTGAGCAACGCTCTGGTATTGTGCGTCTTCCCTGTAGCTTGATTTTACGCGGTTCAAGTGATCCCTCACAGCCGGGGTAGTGAGCAAGAATGGAGGTAATCAGCACAGGAAGGAGTTCATGGAGACAGCTTTCGTTGTATGATCGCTTGATTGGCAACGAATTTCGTATGGAAGTGGTCAGACGTTCTCTCGTTATGGTTGGTTGGTCTGAATGATGACAATGTTCCTCAATGGAAGAGGATGATGTATCTCTGAGAGAGTTTTAGTATTTTCATCATTTATAAGGAGGTCATAGATGACCCACAAACAACAAGAACCCTGGAAAGACATGATGACCGAAGTTCGTACCGGACGAATGAGCCGTCGAGCTTTTATGGCAAAAACGGCGGCCCTGGGTATCAGCACGAGCGCCGCAATTACGCTTCTTGAGGCATGTGGTGGCGCTAGTGGTAGTGCCGATTCCGGACCCGTGACGTTGACCATCTGGGATTATTTCAACCCTCCTGGGGCTGGATATCTACAGCTCCTGGCCGATTACTCCAAAGCCAAGCCAAATGTGAAGATTCAGCGCACGGCCATTCCTTTCGCTGACCTCAAACAGAAAATTATTCAGGGGGCAGCCGCCCGCCAGCTTCCTGACATCTTGGTTATTGACAATCCTGATCACCAGGCATTCTCTTCGATGGGCATTCTGGCAGATTTAACCTCACAAATCTCCTCGTGGGGGCAGGGAAACGAATATATTACTGGTCCCTGGACATCAACAACCTGGAAAAATAAAAACTACGGCATTCCAAATAATAGTAATTGCCTGGCGCTCTATTATAACGCGGATATGCTGAAGAAGGCCGGTGTCAACCCGCCTACAAATTGGGATGAACTGCATGATGCGACGAAGAAGTTGACCACCAAAGGTGTCTATGGGCTATCGATGTCTCTGGTACAAAGTGAAGAGGGGACATTCCAGTTCTTGCCGTTCCTGTGGGAAGCAGGTGCAGATCTGAACTCGCTGGATAGTCCTGAGGCTACGACCGCCTTGCAATTCCTGGTCGATCTGACCAAAGAGAGACTGCTCTCAATGGATGCTTTGAACTGGACACAGCAGGACGCGATGACGCAGTGGACCGCTGGCAAATCTGCATTGTGTATTAATGGCCCCTGGAACCTTCCTGCTGCTCGCTCGAATGCCAAGTTTAACTGGGACGTTGTTCCTCTACCAAAAAACAAGCAAGCAGCATCTATTCTGGGCGGTGAGAACTGGACTATCACTGCAACCAGCCAGCACCAGGCCGAAGCATGGGAGTTTATCAAGTGGACACAGGAACTATCTGTTCTCAAGAAATGTCTGCTGGGCAACGGAACACTACCGAGTCGTTTAGATCTGGGCACAGACTCCGCATTCATCCAGGACCCCAAACAAGCCGTATTTGTTAAGGCGCTTACGACAGCTAAGCCTCGTGCGTATGGCCCGAACTACCCAAAGATCTCAAATTACGTGCAACAAGCGTTCCAGGCAGCAATTAGTGGACAGAAGTCCGCCTCAGCAGCTCTTCAAGCAGCCAGTCAATCTGTAAAGCCTTTACTACCGTCCTAGTGATCACGCGTTGTAGAAGAAAGAGTAGACGTATTTCTCTTCGCAAGAGAGTGCGTTTACTCGTTCTCTTGGGCTTTGCAGGTCACAGTAAGGAGGAAGTTTCCCGTGTCTACACTTGTCAATACCCCTCCACAAGCGGCGAAGACAGAGACTCAGCGTTCAGTGAGGCGGCGGAGAATAAACAAAATGCTAGGCCCTTATCTCTTCTTAGTGCCAGCGACCCTGTTCCTACTTCTTTTTCTGGTGTATCCGGTTATCACCATGGTTGTCTATAGCTTTGAGCAGGTGAACGTTGGTAGCCTATTAACTGGTATTACGCCATTTGTTGGCCTGGATAATTATCATACAGTGATCTCTGACCCAAATTTTCGCTCTTCTCTGGTCGTCTCACTGATCTTTACCATTGCCTCACTGGTTTTTCAATATATTATCGGCTTCGCGATGGCGTTATTATTTAATCGGCGTATCCCCCTGGTTGGTGTGATGCGTGGTTCAGTGATGATTGCCTGGATGTTGCCGGTGATTGTAAGTGCCACGATCTTCAAATGGATGTTTCAGAGTGACTCGGGCATTGTGAACTACGTCTTGCAAAGTTTGCATGTGGTCTCCTCGCCTATTGACTGGCTTACGAACCCAAACCTGGCCCTATGGGCCGTAGTCATTGCGAATATCTGGATTGGTATTCCCTTTAACATGTCGTTGCTTTTAGCTGGGTTGCAGGGAATTTCGGCGACCCTGTATGAGGCGGCGGTTGTTGATGGAGCAAATGGATTGGGGCGTTTCTTGCATATTACGCTGCCATTGATGCGTTCAACCAGCCTGACAGTTTTGATGCTCGGGTTCATCTATACATTGAATGTGTTTGACCTGATTTATGTCCTTACTGGCGGCGGCCCGGTCAATACGACTGAAGCAATGCCATTGTATGCCTATCGTATTGCCTTCGGCCAGTTTGATCTTGGCTCAGGAGCGGCTGTTGCTACGTTGATGTTCCTGCTCTTACTGGGCGTAAGCGCTATCTATCTGTTCTTGCTGAGACGAGAGGAGATTGCTTGATGATGACTACACAAAAAGCTTATCGTGCTGCGAATAAGCCTCCTCTCAATCGCAAATCCTGGAATACAATTATGCTGACAGTGTTAGGGATTTTCTTTACGGTCGTAATGATCTTCCCTTTATACTGGGTCATTGTCAGTTCACTCAAAAATACGACAGAGCTGTTCAGCACGCCACCGACGTTTTTTCCCCACCAGGTTGATTGGAGCCCTTATATCTCCAACTTTATCCAGAACACGGATATATGGCGCTATATGGGCAATAGTCTTCAGATTGCGCTTGGCACAATGCTATTGAGTTTGGTGCTAGGAGCACCAATGGCCTATGGATTGGCCCGGCTCCCAGTAAAGGGAAAACAGGGGATGCTACTGGCCTTTCTGGTTGTACAGATGTTTCCCAGTATCATGCTGGCTCTACCGTTGTTTGTGATCTTTTCGCAAATCGGCCTGGTGAACTCTATTCCGGCGGTAATCCTGGCGGTTACGACGCGTACCTTACCGTTTGCAACGCTCGTGATGCGCCCCTATTTTTTAAGCTTGCCGCGTGATCTAGAAGATGCAGCCTTTATTGATGGGTGTAGTTTATGGGGGGCGTTCTACCGAATAATTATGCCGCTCTCGCGACCTGGCATATTGACGGTTGGTGCTCTCACCTTTTTGATGGGCTGGAGCGACTTTCTTTTCCCGCTGACATTGATTTCTGATGATAACAAGCGCCCTTTAACGTTGGGCATTTATAAGTTCATCGGAGAATATGGGGTACGTTGGAATGATCTGATGGCGGTTTCGGTCGTTGCGGCATTGCCAATTATTCTGGTTTTTATCTTCGGACAGCGTTATATTACCTCTGGCCTGGTAGCTGGCGCAGTGAAAGAATAATGTGGGATAGGGCAAAGCTGACATGTATAAGACACCTCTCCCCGGTGACTGGTACGATAAGTATTGTGAAAGGAATAGGCAATGACATCATCTTCTCCAACATCAACTCAGCAAGCAGATGCAAGGCGGGGTTCCAATGCTGTCGCGCATACAACGGTAACGATTGAGGATACATTCTGGGCACCACGTTTGCAGAGAGTGCGTAAAAACACCTTGCCAATGATGTATGAGCAAATGAAGCTGAATAACTATTTTGATTCAGAGAAGCGGGGTTGGAAGAGGGGAATGCATCCCATCCCCTATGTTTTCTGGGAGACAGATATTACAAAGTGGGTTGAGGCAGCAAGTTTAAGTCTGGCGACCCATCCAGATGCTCAACTGGATACGTTGCTTGATAAGACTATTGAGTTTATACGCTCTATTCAACAGCCAGATGGCTACCTCAACATCTGGTTTACAGAAGTCGAGCCGGAGAAGCGCTGGTCAAATATGCGGGACCTGCATGAGCTCTATTGTGCGGGCCACCTGATAGAGGCTGGCGTAGCTCATTTCCAGGGAACGGGTAAGCGCTCATTACTGGATATTGTGAGTCGTTACGCTGATTACCTTGATAGGACCTTCGGGCTTGAAGAAGGCAAGAAGCGGGGATACAGCGGGCATCCAGAGATCGAACTGGCATTAGTCAAACTCTATCGTGTTACCGGAGAGAAGCGGTATCTGAATTTGAGCCAGTACTTTGTTGATGAGCGTGGCAAACAGCCGCATTATTTTGATGAAGAAGCACGTTTGCGCGGGGATGATCCGCGCGATTTTTGGGCGCAGACGTATGAATACAATCAATCACATGTGCCTCTACGAGAGCAGAGAGAGGTTGTTGGACATGCTGTGCGTGCAATGTATCTCTATAGCGCTATCGCTGACCTGGTCAAGGAGAGGTACGATGAGTCGTTATTTCAGACAGGTGAGCGTCTCTGGCATCATCTTGTGAGCAAGCGGCTCTATATCACCGGAGGTATAGGTTCGACAGCGAAGAACGAGGGTTTCACGAAAGATTACGACCTGCCGAATCTGACTGCGTATGCCGAATCTTGCGCCTCAATTGGTCTGGCCATGTGGAACTACCGCTTGCTCCAACTGGATGCGGATAGCCGCTATGCTGATCTGCTTGAACGAGCATTATATAACGGGATGTTAAGTGGTATTTCGCTTGATGGAAGCAAATATTTTTATGTTAATCCCCTGGAGAGCAAAGGTGATCATCACCGTGTAGGATGGTTCAAGTGTGCCTGTTGTCCACCAAATATAGCACGTACATTGATGTCGTTGGGTCAGTATGTCTACACGGTGAGCGATACAGACATTTTTACGCATTTATATATTCAAGGAACAGGTGAGCTTTCTGTTGGTGGGCACAACGTGAAAGTGAAGCAGGAAACGAAGTATCCCTGGGATGGTGCGATCAGCCTGGAGATGACCCTTGATGAGCCTGCTGATTTTGGCCTGAACTTGCGTATTCCTGGTTGGTGTCAGGCTGCACAACTTTCTCTCAATGGTGAAGCTATTGTGCTTGATGACCATTTGCAAAAGGGGTATGTACGAATTGAGCGCCGCTGGCAGAGTGGTGATCAGATAGTACTTAATCTGGCGATGCCGGTGATGCGAGTCTATGGGCATCCAGATATACGTGAGAATAGTAATCGAGTCGCCTTGCAACGTGGTCCCCTGGTATATTGTCTGGAAGGTGCAGATAATGCGGTGCCACTACATCATATCCGCCTACCTGAAACGGCTACATTGGAGAGCCGCTTTGAGCCTGAGTTTTTAGGTGGGGTAACCGTGATTGAGGGTCCGGCGACCGTTGTAGAGAGCGAGGATTGGTCGGATACATTGTATAAAACGACCCCTCCACAATCTCATGCGCATACGCTCACTGCTATTCCCTATTATGTCTGGGATCATCGCCAGGCTGGTGAGATGTGCGTCTGGATCTCCACAAAATAACCTGGAGGCCGGTAATTCTATTCAATTCTGTAACAACAGAGAAGAATCTCTAAATAGAGATCCTTCTCTGTTGTTTTTTTTTGGTAAATGACAGGCGGAACCTTGGCTCTGGCACACCTTCGAACCGTCATGCGCCCAGGCGCACCACCGTTGTTGTAGAGCAATTTGCAATTCCCCTCCACGTATGCTATTATTCATTCAGGCTTAGTAAGTTTCACGATATAAAGTCTCACTGTATAAATAACTATGAGGTTGAACCATGCCCAGAGAGAAAGACCCCTTCGAGTTGGGTCGCTATTCTGACCCCTCGCTTCTCATCCTGTCCAGTTTGGCAAGCGGACCCAAACATGGGTACGCCATGATGGAGGACATCGCCGCGTTCAGCGGCACCAAACTCGAACCTGGTACGCTCTATGGCGCACTCGCGCGCCTCGAACGCCAGGGCTGGATCGTACCGCTCCCCCCAGAGGAGCGGCGTCGTCCCTATCGCATTACAGCCGCTGGGGTGACCGCCCTGCGCGAGCAGATCGCGACGATGAGTCGCATCGTCGCCGTTAGTTCGCAGCGCCTCTCGACCACCTAACACTCAATCATGAGAGAAGAGGTACCCTGATGATGTCTCAACAGGCACGGTTACCCATCGGCTACGCGCAACTTGCTTCGCGCATTCTCTCCTGCCTTGAGGACGCGCCCAAGCACACCTTAGACCTGTTAGCGGAGCTTGAGCAGGAGATCCTAACGCTACCGGAACCCGGCACGTTCTACCGTATCCTGGCTTCCCTGGAACACCAGGGCTGGATTGAGCCGCTCGTGCTGGAGCAACACCTGCGCCCCTACGCTCTCACACCCGCTGGAGAGGACACCTTAAGGCAGTCTCGTCGCTCCGCCAGCTTTTACAATGAACGTATTGATGCACACCCTCACGATCACCAACGAAAGGAAAGGTATATGAGATTGAACCGAACTTTCCTGCGCCTCTACCCACGCGCCTGGCGCGAGCGCTATGAAGAGGAGATGCTCGCCGTCCTCGAACAGCACACGATCACCCCTTTGACCATCTTTGATCTGCTGCTCGGGGCCATTGATGCACGGCTCGATCCACACTACCGCAGCCAGCGAAGCGCCTTCTCTCTCCAGGATGTCAGGCTGACCACCAGGGCCTTTATAGCTCTCCTGGCCGTTTTCACCGCCGCTCTGTTCATCTGGCAATCGCTCTCGATACCATATGAAAGCATTATTGGGGCATATACAGCAACAGGGGTTCCTATTGGGAGCGACTCGCATGCCTTGAATAGATTTCCACTCATTGTAGCGTTCAAGGTCGCTGATCCCAACTTATGGAGTGATCCGGGGTTCATGAGCAACAATATTGCCGTCTATGCGCTGTACATTGAGTTCATCTTATTATTCGTCGCGAATATATTCTTTCTCACTCGCATCCTGAGAAGCGCGCCGCCAACCAGACGTAAGCTGTTGCTTCTTGGTACACTTGCCAGCGTCCTTCTGCCTCTGTTGGTCTTCCCGCTATTGCAGTCATCGCCTATGGCTGTCCTGATACCAACCAACAATGAGCCTTTTGGCCCGATACGCGACATATTCTCGGAGCTTTCTACAGTCTTAGTGCTTGAAATTGCTTGTAGCGGATTGTTTCTTGGCCTCATAAAAGGATGGCAGACTATAAGAGCGAGGCAAAAGGGGCTGCTCACTATGGTCGCAGTAGTGGTGCTTCTCCCGGCACTAAGCTTCTTCTTGATTCGTTTCTTCCAGAATAGTGCCGACTGGGTTGGCAGCATCTATTCTCCGCTTCAAATCTTTCTTTACTCCTTTGGGGCTTGTCTGCTTCCCTTCCTGGGCTTTGGTGCTCTTCTCCTCGCTATCGAAACCGATGAGCTACAAAAGCCATTTCTGCGCCGCGTTTTCCGCTATGCGTCCGTAGTGACAATCACGCTCATTATCTCCTTGTCCGGCACAGTCGTCTGGAATATATATACATGGACACACATGTACAATACCCCTTTAGGGGCTCTCTTCTTCAAAGTGATGCCACAGGCTCAATTCTTTGGAAGCTATGGGCCATTGCTCTTCGTTTCGCTGTCGATCTTCACCTTGATTCTGCTTGGGGGCATAGGCGCTATGCTGAAGCGAGGCTATCGCGCGCTCTCATCTCCAACTTCGGATAACCAGCAAGAACAGCCTCCGATGATAGAGCAGTCTCAGCAGTTCTAAAGGAACGGTACGTGAGATTGAACCGAACCCGTCTGCGCCTCTACCCGGGCACCAGTGCCAGATCCAGCGCGTCCTGAATGGATGTACCCACATGGAAGACCCTGGCCGAGTCTTCCATGACCAAGACCGAGGGAAGACCCTGTGCGCTGTCAAAAAGCATTCGCGGGGATCTTGGTAAGGTGACAATACCAAATCATGGATGACATCGCACTTATATACCTTGACAACGCCTCTTACTCTTTTTATACTCAGAAGTAATGATCATAATTGATTTTTGATCCTTACTTTTAAAGGAGGCAAAGGCAATATGAGAATCGGCAGACAACGGCAGCGGTCGCATACCAGTATCTGGAAAAGTACTACAATAGTGAGTCTTGGGATACTGCTCCTGCTCCTCACCGCCTGCGGACCCGCAGTCGCCACGGGAAGTCAAAAAGGCGGCAAAGGCTCCACAACCATCAAAGTAGCCACTGATTTTCCGGTGTCGGGACAGGATACCCCCAATGGCAAGCCCGCGCAAGATGGCGCAGAGATGGCAGTCCAGGAAGCAAATGCGCAGCATCTGATCCCTGGATATAACATCGTCTTTGTTCCCAAAGACGACGTTGGAGCTCAGGGAACCTTTGATCCTGATATGGGAAAGAATAATGTTACCGCGCTGATTAATGATGCCCTCGTGGCAGGCATAGTAGGGCCATTTAATAGTTCAGTAGCACAGGCGGAGATGCCCATTGCTAATCAAGCCCCCATTACCTTAATTAGCCCTTCCAACACCAATACCTGTCTGACGCAACGCGGACCGGCGGTTAACTGCACTGGGGCACAGGATAAGGTGCCCATACTGCGCCCAACCGGAAAGGTAACCTATTTCCGCATCGCGACGACGGACGATCACCAGGGATCAGTCCTGGCGGATTACCTGTACCAGAAAAGAAACTATAGGAAAGTCTACGTTATAGACGATACGACGGTCTATGGTGTCGGACTGGCAAACATCTTTAGCAACGAGTGGCAAAAACTGGGAGGGCAACTCGTAGGGAACCGCGAAAGCAAACAGAAGAGCAATGACTATGGTGGCACCATTGCTAATATTAAAAGCGCTAAACCCGACCTGGTATTCTACGGCGGCACCGATAGTCAGGGTGGTACCCAGTTACGCCAACAACTGCTCAACGACTCTGGAACCGCTAGCCTGGCCTTTGGTGGTGGCGATGGCATCGAAAACCCTGTCTTCGCCCAGGTCGTCGGCTCAACGGGTGGTCCAACCTTCGCCACCATCGCCAAGGTGAATGAAACCGTACTCCCCTCGGCGAAAGACTTTATCACACGCTATAATCGCATATATGGCGAGAGCGATTATGGAGCATATAGCGCCGCTGGCTACGACTGTATGAATATCCTGCTGCAAGCGATCAAACGAGCCCTCGCCGACGGTGCTCAAACACCTAAAGACTCCAATGATGCCGCCGGCAGCAAATCTTTCCGTGAGGCCGTCATCGCAGCGATGCAAAAAACAGATTATAACGGTGTTACCGGCCACCACAACTTCACCGAAAACGGCGATACGACCAATAAGGTCATCTCCGTCTGGCAAGTTACTAATGTCAACGGCAAAGATACCTGGAAGTTCGTAGACCAGGTAGCCGCCAAGTAACCCAACCTTCTCCTCGCCCCATCCTGGAAGGCTTCTGGGCATTTTTATCGCGATGCCCGGAAGCCTTTTGCCTCTCATCTCTATATGTAACCCTATTGTCAACTTGACACCCGAACCTGCCGGAAACCTGACAGAAGATGGCAGGTATGTTGTTTTAGACTAAAGAGGATCGCGATACTCCTCACCCCCATAGAATGGAACGGCCTCTAAGCTGAGGTAGGCCAATAACTATATTTCCTGAAAAATCGCAAGAAAGGAGAAGTTTTGCCTCTCCATCTCTGCTATACTGATTGTCTGTGCGGAAAGAGCGGAAACGTCAGTGCGAAGGATTGCTGGCATCAAGGCTCAAACACCTCCTAGTTGCAAACTATAGCTGTCACTATTCTAGCAATATAAGAGGAAGCTTCTATGACTATGTCTCAAGAATATATTGAAATTCGTGGTGCACGCGAGAACAACCTCCAAGAGGTCTCGTTACGGCTACCCAAGCGCAAAATCATCATCTTTACCGGAGTATCTGGTTCAGGAAAATCATCCGTGGTATTTGACACTATTGCTCAAGAAGCGCAACGACTCTTATTTGAGAATTTCAGTATGTTCATTCGCAACTTTCTGCCGCGCTACCCCCTCCCGGACACCGATGCGATTGAGAATCTGAGCATGGCTGTAATTGTGGACCAGAAACGCCTGGGTGGTGGATCGCACTCGACAGTAGGAACGGTCACCGATATTGCGCCTGTGCTACGCCTGCTCTTTTCGCGCATCGGTACACCACACGTGGGCTATGCCAATGCGTTTTCCTTCAACGACCCTCAAGGGATGTGTCTGGAGTGTAATGGTCTTGGCCGCAAGATAGGGATAGGCCCGGAGGCGCTTGTCGATATGACCAAGTCATTGAATGAGGGGGCTGTCATCGCTCCAGGATTGGCTGGCTGGGAACGCGATCTTTATATTCGCTCTGGCTTATTTGACAATGACAAGCAACTGGCCGACTACACTCCTGAGGAAATGGACCTGTTGCTCAACAGCGAACCGCGAAAGTACAAGCTAGCCATTGGTAACAAAGAAATGAACGCAACCTACGAGGGCTTACTCTTCAAATTTAATCGTAAATTTATCACCAGGGATATTCAAACCCTCTCCGAGCGCACCCGACAACAGGTCGAACCACTCTTGAGACTCGGTCCCTGCCCGCTTTGCAAGGGCACGCGACTCAATCAAGCGGCGCTCAATTGCAAGATCAATGGGTATACCATTGCCGAACTGTCAGCGATGGAGGTTGGTGAGCTGGTAGGGGTGATACAGACCATTGAAGAGCCAGCGGCAACCCCTGTCATCCGCACGCTGACGGAACGGTTGCAGCACCTGGTGGATATTGGTCTGGAGTATCTGAGCCTGGATCGCCCAACTGACACTCTCTCGGGCGGTGAATCACAACGTGTGAAGATGGTCAAGCACCTCAACGGGAGCCTGGTAGATGTCATGTATATTTTTGACGAACCCAGTGTCGGCTTACACCCGCGCGATGTTCACCGTTTGAACGAGCAACTGGAGAACTTACGAGATAAGGGTAATACAGTGATCGTGGTAGAGCATGACCCCGATGTCATGAAAATCGCGGATTACCTTGTGGATATGGGGCCGCGCGCCGGGAGCGAAGGAGGTCAGGTAGTGTATGAGGGCGACTTTGCAGGCCTGCTCAAAGCAGACACTCTCACTGGCAACCATTTGCAGTTTCAAAGGCCGCTCAAGGAGACGTTCCGGCAGTCCCGTGGAACCTTGCCGATTGTCCATGCCAGAGCGAATAATCTGAAGGATGTCAGTGTAGATATTCCCGCCGGCGTCTTGACGGTCGTCACTGGCGTGGCTGGTTCGGGCAAGAGTTCGTTGATCAATGAGGCATTCCTCCGCCAGCATCCGGAGGCCGTGGTAATTGACCAGTCGCCAGTAGGCATCTCCAGCCGTTCTAACCCGGCTACCTATACCGGCATCATGGATGATGTACGCAAAGCCTTTGCGGCGGTCAACCGCGTCGACGCTGGTCTGTTCAGTTTCAACTCGAAGGGAGCCTGCTCCAATTGCAAAGGACTTGGCGTTACCTACAATGATCTGGGCTTTCTTGAGGGGGTCAAACTTCCTTGCGAGGTGTGTGGCGGGAAGCGCTTTAAGGATGAAGTGCTGGGCTACATCTTCAATGGGAAAACCATTACAGATGTCCTGAGCATGACCATCCAACAGGCGCTCGCGTTTTTCACAATCAAAGATGTGCAGTCAAAGCTCCAGGCGATGAGCGATGTTGGATTGGACTATCTGACCCTCGGCCAGCCCTTGAGCACCCTCTCTGGCGGCGAATGCCAGCGCTTGAAGTTGGCCAGCGAACTCCATAAGCAAGGCAGTATCTACGTTATGGATGAGCCAACGACCGGCCTGCACTTATCGGATATTGGGCACCTACTTACTATTATGAACCGGCTGGTCGATGGTGGCAATACCGTGATTGTGATTGAACACCATCTGGATGTGATTCGCAACGCCGATTGGATCATTGACATGGGTCCTGGGGGTGGCAATAAGGGAGGCTCAGTCATCTTTGAGGGTACGCCACGAGATTTGCTCAATGCGACGCATTCGCTGACAAGCCACTACTTGCGCTAGATAGGTGGAACAGCACAAGAGGCCAACTCCTCATGTTGAGTGTTTCACAAACGCTTCCATAATGATTGGCTTGTAAAGACCATTCAAAAAGATATGGGTAGGAATCAAGCATCAATGACCGGGGCTTTCTCGCCGCGGCTTTTGTAAGTGCGCGCTTATGCAACATGGAGAGCAGCCAGCCTATGCTATACTTTTGGAATGGGGAATAGCAACAGGAGCGCATGAAGGACGCACTCCCATTAACTAAGGATAGGATTTATAGATGCTTACAGAGAATGCATATGATCTTCTTGTGGTCGGCGCTGGCGTTTTCGGCTTGACGACTGCCCTGGAAATGAAGAGGCGTGGATATCGTGTTGCTGTTATTGACCCCGGCCCTCTGCCACATCCCTTAGCCGCTTCTACAGACATTAGTAAAATTGTGCGCATGGAATATGGTTCGGATGAAGCATATATGGAACTGGCGGAACAGGCATACCAGGGCTGGCTTCAATGGAATGAGATGTTAGGTGAGACGCTCTTCCATGACGTCGGTGTAACTATGCTGACGCGCGCACCTATGTCACCTGGCGAGTTCGAGTACGAAAGCTATCATCTGCTACGCAAACGGGGACATACTCCTGAGCGTCTCACAGAGGATACTATCACACACCGCTTTCCGGCCTGGAAAGCTGGGGCCTTCGTCGATGGTTTCTTTCATGCCCAGGGAGGCTATGCGGAAAGCGGTCGCGTGATAGCTGCCCTGGCCCGGCTTACCCAGACCCAAGGAGTCGACCTGTATCCAGGCCAAAAGGTCGAAGCCTTGCTCAAAGAGAATCAACATGTGCAGGGCGTGCGTACTTATACTGGAAGTACCTTTCATGCTGAGCATATTGTAGTTGCCTCTGGGGCATGGTCCTCTCTCCTTGTTCCAGACCTCACTCACTTCGTGAAGGCGACTGGACATCCTGTATTTCACCTCAAGCCAACCGATCCCAATCTTTTTACCCCACCGAATTTTGTCGTTTTTACTGCCGATATTGGTCGCACTGGCTGGTATGGCTTCCCTCTTCATCCACGTGAAGGAGTCATCAAAATAGGGAATCACGGAGTAGGACAGGTGCTTCATCCTGAGCAGGATGAGCGAGTCGTGATCAGCAGTGATATAGAACAGTTACGAACGTTCCTGGCTGCTACTTTCCCCGCGCTACAAGACGCACCTATCGTGAGTACCCGTCGTTGCCTCTACGTTGACACGCCCGATGGTGACTTCTGGATTGATCGTCACCCTCAATGCGCAGGCCTCACTGTAGCGACAGGAGACAGTGGGCATGGGTTCAAATTTGCGCCAGTACTAGGTGGATTGATCGCCGATGCTGTTGAAGGAAAGCCGAATCGCTGGTTGCCTAAATTCCACTGGCGCAATGTCTCCTGGCATACTGGAAAGAAGGAGGCATCACGCTACAAAGGCGAGCGATAGGCCAGGTCTGGTTCCGTGACGTCACCTTTGAGATGCTTGAGGGCTAGAGCATCTTGCGCGTCCTGCGCCTGACCTCTTCGATAGGGTGCTCAGCGTCCTTGCGCCGCATAGCCGAGAGGCTGAGGAGTCTGCCCTGGTTCTCCAGAATCCAGTCGCGGGCAAAGGTGCCTGTCTGGTGATGACGGCAACGCAAAAGCACCAGAGTCAATCAAGACTCTGGTGCTTTTGCTCTTTGCTTGCGGCGGAACCGACGGGCGACGAACCACCGGTCGCCTGAGGCAGCGGGGCAACCTCATGGGAGTGAGTCACCGCTCCCGTTGAAGCAAGAAGCCATTGGGCTTTAGCCCAAGCGGAGTGTCACAATACCTCCCTTTCTGGCAAAGAACCATTGTCCTTATGATGCAAGAAGTTCTGCAATCAATTGCAGGAGTTTATCCAAGTCAAAGGGCTTCTGGAGCGTTATGAGGTGATCCAGGGCGCCGTTTTCTTGTGGCAAACTGGCACTCATGAGGAGAATGGGTCTCTGATCGCCTCCTCCTCGATACTGCAGTTGGTCGGCGAGTTCCAGCCCATTCATCCCAGGGAGATGATAGTCTAGCAGAAACAACTCAGGCGTGATCGTTGAAAGCATATTCAGCGCCATCTCGCCGCTTGGGGCAAGATGCCCTTGACAGGTCGTTTCCTCCTGGAGCGCTTCCAGCAGGAGATCGCCAAGAATGGGGTCATCTTCGACAATGAGAATACTTTTGACGATAGAGATATCACTACATGCATGTTGTTGAAAAGCGCACATATGCGTTCCTCATGGACTTTTCCGGGGAAGCATCACATGAAAGGTCGATCCTTTTCCCATTTCGCTCTCTACCGTGATGGTTCCCCTATGGTGCTTGACGATCTCCGAGGCAATATGCAAGCCCATTCCTAAGCCGGGAAAGGTATGCTGATATGGAGCGACTGCCCGATAGAAACGCCCAAAGATTCTCTCGCGCTGTTCTCGTGGAATGCCGATGCCATGATCACACACACTAAGGATCACGGATTCTTCGGAGGTCTCAATAGCAACCTCTATCGTGTTGGCTCCCGGGGAATATTTGATCGCGTTGCTGATCAGGTTCAGGAGCACTTGGCCGAGGCGGTCCTTATTCCCAATCAGAAGAGGAGGATGCTCGGAATGATGCACGACGATGGCATGGGTTGTCTGCGTCTGTTGCACGATCTCAATGACCTCCTGAAGCACGTCTCCCAGGTCCACCGTTTCCTGGGCATGCTCCAGCTTGCCCGCCTGAATTTTGGAGAGGTCGAGCAACTCTCCAATCAGTCGGGTGACGGCATTGAGTTGAGACTCCATCCGGGAAAGCGCTCTATCTGCGTTGTGAATGTCTTGCTTTGCCAGTTGTTTTCGCAACAGCTGCGTTTGGAGCATTAAGGACGCGATTGGTGTCTTGAGTTCATGGCTGGCCATCCCCAGAAAGTGATCTTTGCGCTGCTCCAGTTCCTTGTGGGCCGAGTTATCCAGCACAAAGCCAATGGCCTGGAGCGGATCATGCTGTAAGACGACTCCACCCACGAGCACTGGAAGGCGACTGCCATCTTGACAGATGTACTCTTTCGCATAGGGGGTCAGAACCTGCCGGACAGCCAGTTCCTGATGGGCCTGTTGGGTCTGTGCCCGATCTTCTGGAGCTGTCATGTGCATCACGTTTATGCGCCCAGCCCGCAGGTCTTCGCGGGTATAACCAGTCATGCGCAGGAAGGTGTCGTTGGCGTCCACGATCTGCTCCCCTTCGATGACATTGATCCCGATGATGTTGGAGTTCATCAGGGCGTTTACACGTTCCTGACTCTGACGCAAGGCTTCCTCTATGCGTTTCTGGTCCTCAATATCGGTACAGGTGCCAAACCACTTGATGATCTGGCCTGCTTCATCGCGTACCGGCATGGCACGAGTCAAGACCCAGCGATAGACTCCGGTCTGACCATTTCTGAGACGTCCTTCGCACTCAAATCTTTCTCCTGTGTCCAGAGCATGCCGCCAGAGAGCCTGATTCCTTGCACGATCATCGGGGTGGAGGAACTGGAGATGGTCCCATCTCTGTACACATTCAGGCGTGAACCCGGTGTAGCCACACCAGCGCTGGTTCGTGTACTCGTGCGAGCCGTCGGGTTGGGCAGTCCACACGAATTGTGGCACTGTCTCGGCAAGGACGCGAAAGTTCTCCTCGCTGGCTTTGAGCTGCTGCTCAGCTCGTTTCTGCCCATCAACATGCTTGATGAGCGCCTTCCAGAGTGGAAGAGTGAGATGTCTGGTCTGTTTTCCATTCAACATCACGCAGTAGCTATCCCTTTCATGTGGTCCCATCCCTGTAAGGAAGTTGCTTCCCTGCTCTGATATCTCGAAACAGAATTGATAGATGTGAGAATAAGCGAACACCCTTCCTCGCAAACACAGGCAGTTTATTGGCGGTCTGCCGGAGGCATTAAGCTAGAAACCTCATCACACCCCCTATGTACATATGTGATTTGTTTTCTTTGGACGAAAGAAGTCAAACTCTCCCGCTCGTTGAGCTTGAGAAAGCTCTTCTTCTGCTTGTTTTCATCTAAGAGAGAGGAATCACATATGTGTATAAGGTGTTGATGAGGTTTGTTGAGTCTGGGCGTTGATCCTGCCTTACTGACTTACCTTTGAGATACAGAGCGGCTGAGCCAATCCTCGAAACGCGTCGGGGCGATCCGCGCGTTGTCGCCTGGGATGAGGGAGTAATCCTCCAACTCTGAGCCGTAGAAGCGTGCATGAACGTCTGTGATCACCTGACGTGTGTCTTTGTTCGCGCTCAAAAATCGGCGCACGAGTTCATCGAGATGTATCTTTTCGGGACCACCCACTTCAACTATACCGTTCACAGGCGCCTCGAGTGTGACGTCGGCCAGTGCAGCCACAACGTCATCCGACAAGATCGGCTGTATAAATGCAGGCGACAAGCGAATAGTTTGTCCATCGCTAGCCTCTTGGGCAATGCCGCCGACAAACTCGAAGAACTGCGTTGAGCGAAGGATGGTATAGGGTACCTTCGAAGCCTTGATCAGGTTTTCTTGGGCCACCTTCGCTCGGTAGTACCCATTCTCGGGAAGACGGTCGGTGCCGACAACCGACAGGGCAACGTGATGTCCCACACCAGCGGCCGCTTCTGCGGCCAGGAGATTGCGACCTGATGTCTCGAAGAACTCTAAAACTGCCTTGTCCTCCCACGAAGGCGCGTTCGCCACGTCGACAACCACCTGAGCGCCGACAAGCGCTTGAGCTAACCCCTCACCAGTGATGGTGTTGACGCCTGTGCTAGGTGATGCCGCCACGGCCTGATGGCCAAGCTCACGAAGCTTGTTCACAAACTTTTTCCCGATGAGTCCACTGCCGCCAATAACTACAATCTTCATACTGAACCTCCTCCTTCGTAGCCCGTACGTCGGGCTTGTGCTGTCTAAACATATATTCTGATGCGCGTTGGAAAGACTTGAATAAGTATTCTATGTATTTTCCATAGAAGATCATCATCCCCTCTGTTACCAATCAAAGGCTCGCTAGTTCGATGTGCATATCCTTGCAGACTATACAACTATTGATGTGCAAAGCCCTGATCGCAACACGATCCCGGATTGTCTCTGCAATCGTGCTTTCCTTTACCGCGCTGCTGAATGCCTTGAGCTGTTTAAAAAGCTCAGGCGATTGCTGAATGGGAAGAGACACGGGAAGACAGAGCAATCACTCCCTCTCTTCCTATATTAAGGATATTGTATATCCTTAATATAGGACCCGTCAAGCGGTCGACTGCTAAGGGATCTTTTTTCAAAGGCAAAAGCCGCATCCCTGTGTTCATAGGAGTCCGGACCGTAAGCAGTCCAGCCGATCATGCCCAAGAGGCTATTGCAAGCAGTTTTTGGCTCTGTTGCAGAGATTTGCTGTGGTTGGAAGAGAGTAAGGTGTTTTCTATCTGAAGCCAAGTATTTGAGCCTAGGCATCACCTCTCAGTGTTCAATTTCCTCCTCTCCCGTCGTGTTTCATATTGCTGACGTAAGTTCTCTGCCACGAGAGATTGAATTGCCTCTTCATACGTCTGAACAGTGTCAGGAATGAGAGCGTAGGGACCATAGATGACTTGCTCCTGCTGTAAATGTCGAATTCTGTGCAAGGCATTCCCGGTCCACTGACACTCCAGAGCGACAAATGCCTTCTCCTTCACTTTGCTTACCCTCCTCACGTTCTCAGCAATCTCTACCAATAAGAAGTCTTGCAGTCAGAATGTGTGCTGACCTTTGTAGGAAGCATAGTCTAGAAAGAGAGTCCTTTCAAGAGTCATTTTTGCAAATTGCATGGTATCATTTGCTGGAGGCTTTCTTTTCAAGCATGGCAAAAAGACAACACGCACTTCAAAACACAGCAGATCTTGCCCTCAATTAATGCACAACACGCGCTCCTCAACGCGGGCGCGCAACTGGCTCCTATCCCTGTGATATCGCAAGGATCAATGTTAAAATTGGGCAAAAGCGCTACCCACAAGCTCACCTGGCCTACGTCACTCCATCGCATCAATTCCCTTCGGGTATAACCATGCATCTGGCGCAACGCGTTGCCCTCCTGCAATGGGCGAAGCAAGCTAATGCCTGGATTCTCGAAGATGATTATGACAGCGATTATCGCTTCAGTGGTCTGCGCTTGCTCTAGTTTGATAGAGTTGAGAAAGGTAGGATATAATAGACTCGACCTGGAGGGCAGCCTGCCCAAAGTACACAAAGAAGACTTACTAGGTGACGTTGCGTCAGACCAAGGCACTATCCGCACCAGGGCCCCGAATTGGTAGCTCTGGCTTCTGTTTTTCATGTACGCCTTGCAGCAACAGAAGCGCCACCTTCCCGTTTTCTGCTCTTGCTGGAACAAGACCACCTTGTCTGCCACGGCACGGGCAAAGCAACCTGGTATGCCCTTGCCATGAAGAGAACGAGAGGAAACAGACACCAATGGCAAGCCTACTGGAACAACTGCCTAAAATCGTCGCGGAAGGCATGCACGAAGCCGAACAACACATTATGGAACGCCAGGGAAGCAACTATCGCGTCGGTTTGCGAGCCCGTGAGCTCGTTCATGTCTATCATCACATACACAATCAATTCAAGATAGTAGCAGGCTCGGTCGACGCTGCGTTGAAATAGAGAAAATAGGGGTCAAACCGATGATGTTAAAAAGTCAAGTCGAGTGGGTGCTGCATTGCTGTGCCATACTCGCCGGGCTTCCAGCAAATCGTTACTTGGCGACCAAGGACTTGGCGGAGTTCCACGGTATTCCAAAGGAGTATTTAT
The DNA here is from genome assembly GCF_016587395.1 of Ktedonobacter sp. SOSP1-52. Lineage (NCBI taxonomy): Bacteria > Bacillati > Chloroflexota > Ktedonobacteria > Ktedonobacterales > Ktedonobacteraceae > Ktedonobacter > Ktedonobacter sp. SOSP1-52. The sequence goes on along the minus strand of NZ_BNJH01000003.1, from coordinate 531,114 downwards.
CGAAAGCCTTACAAAGCTTATCGCAGGCTTCAATTGTTGAAAGCACGTTGGGTCCTACTGGAGGGTATCGATTGGCAAAGGCACCAACCGAGATTACCTTTCTGGATATCGTCGAGGCAGTAGAGGGGAAGAGATCAACCTTTGTGTGCAGCGAAATTAGAAAGAACAATCCCTGCCGAGATGCAGATTATTGCGAGACGAAGCCTTGTCCCATCGCCCGCGTCATGCAGGAGGCAGATCAGGAATGGCGAAAGAAGTTACAAAGCGTGCGTCTGTCCGACCTTGTAGAGACCCTCGCAGAAGAAGTGCCAGCGGATTTGTGGAAAAAAAGCTTCGAGTGGGTCTTAGCAAGAACGTGATGTCGTGCATCTTGACGCAGGCGTGAACTCTTCGGTGGCTGGACCTACCACTCCAGCTTTGTTTCTCGGTATTCATTGAAGAGCAGCAGCATACATAGATCCCGCAATTCTTGTCCGATCTCAGGCGAATGCGGCGTTCTCGGTGCGCGAGAGATTGGTAAGCACCGCCTCACACTTCGGATCACTTGCACTAACATATTTTCCACCTCCAATGCCAACCCCACGCATCGAATCGCCACGGGCCAGCATGAAGAAAGGATTCAAGTAGAGGTCCCTGGGAACCCACGAAAATCCTTCCTGTATATTTTCGTGGGTTCCCAGGGACCTCTACTTGGGATTGTACGCACTAGCTCACCATAGCGCGAACTTCCAGAGCAATTCGGCCTCTGGGAGAGGGTAGCCTATCACTTCTACCTCTGGGGCAAAGTAGGCCTCTGGAACCACATCCGAGAGGTCTTCTTCCTAGAAGGATTGCTGCCAGGTCCTGTTCCTTGGGCATATATTGTGGAACTGTAGTACTTAGTTTCCTTTAGCGGGACGCTTGAAAAAGGCGATCAAGCGTTCCTGCTGGGGAACGATCGTGACGAGTTCCCAACCATTGCGCCCCCAAAGGGAAAGCGCTCTGTCAAGTAACGTTCCAGTGATCTCTGCACTCCTGGAATCTACATAATCAGCCAACCCGATCTCGATACTATACTCCCATTCAGGTCGCTCTTGCCCAGGAGCCCATTTCCCTTGAAGCAACTCAGCCTGTTGCAGTCGTACAGAAGCATGAGAGAGCGCTTCGACAATCGTATCAGTCTCAGTCTCCTCTAATGTAAAGGTGGCAGGAGGAAGAGGGATGCGGAACTGCGTATGATCATGGAATACACGTGTGATAATGGTGCCTAATGTTATCCCTTGCACCGTTCTCACTACGGTCCAATAACAGCGATCCCTTTCCTCTGGAGGCCCCCAATACTCGATCGAACTCGTGCTAAAATCGCCTGGATAGTTGGGATCACAGACAAACCCTGCTTGTGTGAGCTGCTCCTGGATAGGAAGGAAGAGCATTCTTGCAAACACCCCATAGGCACGTTCCCCGGCCTGGTCGAAAGTACGTAGCAATTCCTCCCGGTGTTCCTGTAACAGAAGCGGACACTGTTCTTGAATATATTGCTTGATGTAACTTGCAAGCGTATGAATAGTAACCTCTCTCTTCTCTGAGAGAAACTTTTCTAAAGACTTCATCGAAGTGATTCCTTTCATCTAGAGAAGTTGCTTTACAAGGGGTGAAAAGCAACTTGTTTCACGCCCTTTCCCTGAGGGGCATTCAGTGAGGATCATAAAATGATCTTCACCCTTAAAGAGGGTTAAACGGTCCTTCTTGGGACAGCTTTTTGGGAATCGCTATTGAAACATGATTCATCGTCGGCGTTGTTTCGTCGGCGCTCATCATTTTTGTTTTTTGAAGAGAGTATTGGTCTGGGATGGTCAGCCCCATTTCGGCTCAGATCCACGGCGGCGTTGACATTTGCTGCCTGCGTGCGTCAAGAGCAAGAACGCTTGCCATTTGACAACGTCTCCACCTTCTCCCTCTCCTGACTCACTGCATCAGAAGATCCTCAGCCGTCCGATCTGGTTCCCGTTCAACCCCGTAAACCAGATTGGCAGTATCAAACCCCGAGGCAATCCCATGTGGTACCGAGCCGGGCGTGGGAACAGTGAACGCAGCAACAAAACCACAGGTCGTGATACGCCCGATCTTGTCACCCTTTATTTTCGACTCCGTGAACCAGAGCGCACCATCAGCCCCTATGATAATGAGAAATGGCCCCGGGCTGCCGCGAGGGCGGGGAACTCGGTAATGACACCAGCAGGGGTGATGCTTCCGACCTTGTTCCCGCCAAACTCCGTGAACCAGAGCGCACCATCGGGTCCCGTGGTGATTCCGAGCGGTGGTCATCACTTGTGGTCCTGAGCCCGCTGGTCGAAGGCCATGATTATCGACGGCAATGCTTGCTGCAAGGGAGCATGGGGGGATATACTGAAGCTCAGCGCAAAGAAGCGTACCGGATTCGAAACGTGCGATGCGGAGCGAGATCAACCAGGCTGATAGTATATTGTAGAAGATATTTCGCGACAGGTAGCTCGCCTGCCCTTAGAAATGGAGAATCCACCACGATGACATGGGAAACATACCTTGCAGAGCAGCAGTTCCGCCACCAGGACGAGCTGCTGCAATTTCTCAGCATTCCCAGTATTTCGTCGCTGCCTTCCCACGCCGGTGACGTGCAGCGAGCCGCTCAATGGGTAGCCCAACGTCTAACAACCGCCGGTCTGGAACAGGTGCAAATCTTCCCTACAGGGGGCCACCCGGTTGTCTACGGAGAATGGCTCCATGCCCCTGGCAAGCCAACGGTGCTCATCTACGGCCATTTCGATACCCAGCCAGTAGACCCGCTGGAACTCTGGACCCACCCGCCTTTTGAGCCAACGATTATCGACGATCGCGTCTATGCTCGCGGCGCATCGGATGATAAAGGAAACATGTTCACCCCTATCCTGGGCGTCGAGGCGCTGCTCAAGACCGAAGGGGCGCTACCGCTTAACGTCAAATTCTTCCTGGAGGGACAGGAGGAGATTGGCAGTCCGCAGTTGCCCGCCTTTGTAGCCAGCCATCGCGATCTGCTGGCATGCGATCTAGTGCTCAGTTCCGATGGCGTCCAGTATGGCGAAGATCAGCCCTCACTGTTACTAGCCTGTAAAGGACTGGCCGGTATCCAGATCGATGTGCACGGCGCGAAAAGCGATCTACACTCCGGCATCTATGGCGGGGCCGTGCCCAATCCCATTCACGCCCTGACTGCTCTGCTCGCCTCCCTGCGCAGCCCCGAGGGCACCATTCTAGTAGAAGGCTTCTACGACAACGTCCTCCCGCTCTCCACCGAGGATCGCGCGGCCATCGCCGCCATTCCCTTCGATACACAGGACTATCAGGAGCGGATCGGCGTGACCGCTCTCCTCGCCGAGCCTGGTTACACTCCCCAGGAGCATCTTGCGGCCCGGCCCACGCTGGAGATTAACGGCATCTGGGGTGGCTTCCAGGGCGAAGGCGTCAAAACCGTACTGCCTGCTGAGGCGCATGCCAAAATTACCTGCCGCCTGGTCGCCAACCAGGAGCCTACCACCATTGTCGAGTTGCTCACTCGACACATCAAGAAATACACACTTCCCGGCGTCCAGATCACCGTCCACGCCCTACCCGGCACCGCCCGACCCTACCTGATCCCCGCCGATCACTGGGGCAACCAGGCAGCAGCCGACGTGCTGCGAGAAATCTATGGCAAAGAGCCCTACTACACTCGCGCGGGCGGCAGCATTCCCGTCTGCGAACTCTTTCTCAGCCACCTGGGAGCCTATACGGTCGGCTTCGCTTGGGGACTGATGGACGAGCAAATCCATGCCCCCAACGAGTTTTTCCGCCTGAGCAGCTTCCGGCGCGGGCCGGGTGCGTATTGCAAGATTTTGCATCGCCTGGCAGAGAAATAAGAGAAGACAAAAAGAGCGCAAGCGTTCATTTTTCCAAGCACAAGAGGAAGGATGCAGATCTGCGTCCTTCCTCTTGTGCCAACCCTTCCGGGCCTGTGCTCTTGGCAATGCATGCCTTTGAGCACTCACGTGCACAAGAATGGGCAGATCGGGGTTGCTTTCTCAACATAATGCATATTGGAGAGCCACAAACCTTAAAGGATTGTTTTTTCTCATACAATCATATATTCTTTTTAAGAACTTATCAGCAGAGAACATTTTTAGCAAGCATACTTTGAACGTTTTTGCTCATAGCGGGAAAAGAGAAAATATGCACATTTCGGTAGGGGATCCATTTCTAGCAGCTGCGCTAGTGATCGTTGTGCTTCTAATTTTTGTACTCGCCTTTATTAATATTGGACAATATACCCGGCGTAGACGAGGCGGTAGCTCTGCCAGGGGTCATGCTCCAGCACGGAAACACACTCCGATCAAAAAGAAAGATATTCCGAAGGTAAATGGACGCATTCCGTCCTGGCAAAAAGACCCTGGTGCCAGAATTGCTAATCAGTATGGCAAAGCTCGCAGCCCCGAATGGCCCAGAGTAGCTCATGAGCATCTCAGCCACGAGCCAGCCTGTGTGGTTTGTGGTCACCGGGGAAAGGGATTACAGGTTCACCATATCAAACCCTTCCATCTCTACCCGGAACTCGAACTTGACCCGAATAACTTGATCACTCTGTGCGAAATCAAGGGCCGTACCCATCACCTGCTTATTGGACATCTTGATGATTGGGAATCGTATAACAAAAGTGTGCGTGAAGACACAAAGCGTTACTCCAATCAAAGCGCTACCTCGATCAAGGCCAATCCCACCTGGCGGAAGGAGGTTGCTCAACGTCCGATGCCTTGAAACATAGCATGGTAGTGTCAGTGAGAACGGTAACCTTGCGCTTCCACCAGGAGTTCGCGAACGCGAGGGACCACTTGTGTGCCGTAAAGCTCGATATTGGTCATGAGGGCTCGTTGCGTGAGACCTCCCATCCCGTATTTCAGGTCGAAGTGACTCGCGCCGAGCGCGGTGAGATTGGCTGCAATTTTCTGAGCGACGGTCTCTGGCGCCCCCACGTAGAGCGCTCCCCCCGGCCCAACCTCACGAAGAAAGGATTCCCTGGTCGGAATGGCGAATCCGCGGATCCTGCTGTATCTGGTGATGACCTCCAGGTAGCGCGGCCAGAACTCTTCGCGGGCCTGCTCGTCGGTCGCGGCGACATGACCCGGCGAGTGCACGCCCACCGGCAACGGAGCACGCCCGAAACGCTCCAGGGCCTGCTGGAACAGTTGTGAGAAAGGCGCGAAGCGCAATGGAGATCCGCCGATGATAGCGAGCATCAGCCGAAAGCCAAGGCGTGCGGCGCGGATGACCGACTGAGGGCTTCCGCCAACACCGATCCACACCGGAAACGGTTCGAATTCGGTATGCGGCACAATATCCTGGTTATAGAGCGGCGCGCGGGTCTTGCCCTCCCAAGTGACGGGACCGCCCTTGACGATCTCGGCGAAGAGGCTGGCCTTCTCCTCGAAGAGTTCCTCGTAGTCGGCAAGATCGTAGCCGAAGAGAGGAAACGAGTCGATGCTGGAGCCTCGTCCAAGGATGACCTCTGCCCGCCCGCTGGAGATGGCATTGAGCGTGGAGTAGCGCTGAAACACCCGAACCGGATCGTCTGAGCTCAATACCGTGACGGCTGACCCGAGATGGATGTGGGAGGTGAGCGCAGCGACTGCGCCGAGCACCACGTCGCCAGCCGACAGCGGAAAGTCATCAGTGTGGTGTTCGCCAATCCCGAAGAAATCCAGGCCGACCTGGTCGGCAAGAACCCCATGTTCGACAAGGTGCCGGATTATCTGAGCGTGCGAGAGTGTGCAGTCCTCCTCGTCGTTTATGAAATCGCCGAAGGTGTCGAGGCCAAAGGTAAATGGAAACTGCACGGGTGCAATACTGGACGGCGTTTCTGTCATGTCTATGTTTTCCTTCTAGTATCTGATAGCATGGATCTGAGCGAGCCGATGCTGGCCTACATTATCTGGGCGCGGACAGCCAGCTCAAACTCGGTTCGGTGCAACGACGCCCCAAAGACAGGGCCTCCTGGTTCGAGCAGGCGACCCGCGCTCAGATGGTCGAACTGTACAGCGTCGTAGCCAATGTGCTCGATGAATTCCGCCACCATGTCCACCGTGTGTGGATCGTCGCCAGCAACCCCAAGCGCGCGGCGTTCCGGCGAGTCCTTTGGTCGGCGCTCGCCTTCGAGCTCGTGGTAGCCAATGTGGTTGAGGGTCTTGACGACCGTTGACTTCGCGAGCCGACGTTGGACAACCTCGCTGCTACTGTATCGATGATCCTCGAACAACTCCTGCACGCCGTCGACAGGCGGCCAGTAGTTCATCACGTCGACAACAAGCTTGCCATCCAGCAGGTCAGGGTCCAGCGTCGTGAACTTGTGAAGCGGAATCGCCAGCACGACAATGCCCGCCTCCTCGACAGCGTCTGCTGCCCGTCGTGGCTCGGCCCCTAGGGCCAGCACCTGCGCGATCAGCTCGATCTTCTCAGGGTCACCCGAACCCGCGATCGACACATTGTAGTCCGCCTCTATCGCGACTCGTGCGATGACTGGGCCGACGTGACCCGCCCCGAGCACGGCAATCTGTGGCAGCCGCTTATGCGGCAAAGCGATAGCTGTCATCGATGGGTCCCTCCGGCAGCCATTTCATCGTCAAGCATGTCAGACCTCCTCATTGGGCGCTGGCGCCTTCATCGGATCCCTATAATCTGTCAACATGTCATGAGTACGATATGTCAATAGCTTATAGAGATAACAGGTTAAACAGGGCTATGCTAGATGGATCTAGAAGCCAAGGTTCTCATTGACCAGAATGATAGAAATGCGCCCAGGGAAAATTTCCCGATTGATGATCAGCAGTTTGTTCACCGCGCTATTGACACCATAGGCATTGAAAGCCCGCTCATCTTCAAGTGGCAGCGTGTATTCATAAATGCGGCGGATGCCCTCGTTGAGGTTTGCCACCAGCTTCTGTGTACCGACCACGTAGATAACTTTCGCGGCGCCAGACACACCAGCTCCCAGTTGGCTTCCGCTCATTGACGCGATCATCAACTGACCTTGCTCTGTGATAGCGTGGACACTGGCAACAAGTACTTCAGGGGCAGCACCCAACTGACGTTTAGCACGCTTCTGTCCCTCCTGATCGAGCTCAATCAGGCGAGTACGCACAGCATCATAGTGACCGGATGATTCGACCTCAGCAGCAACTCCAATCTGATCAAGGGTGTGAGATGTTGCATTGAAAACCTCAGCGCCACTGGGGATCAGCTCGAAAACCTTCTTGCGTGCCTCCTTAGCGTTAGCGACCACAAAGGTCTGCATACCATTGGCAGTGAGGGCCTCAGCGGTTTTCGCCACGCGCTCCCGAGGCGCAAGATAACTAAATTCTGTATTCGGTATCACTTGAGATTTGCCCATGTCTCTAACTCCTTTACCAATCAGTAACAAAGGACCTTTCCCCAGGGAAAGTTTCTCTTTGCTCCAGACGTTCTTTCTGTTCAGTTAGCACTGGATACACAGTTTTTGCTAAATTCGTTTATAGTTAAACTAGTTTGTCAAAAAAAACTTAGTCGGGCTCTAGATTCCGATCAAGGGTGTGTAACAATTGATGAAGGTCACGTTGATCTTCGGGCGGGATGAACGCCATATACTCAGCAACCAACTTCTCCTGCTCTGGGACCACCTGTGCGGCCAGTGCACTCCCCCGTTCTGTCAAAGAGACCACATGCATGCGGCCATCCTCCGGGTCAGACCGTCGCTGGACGAAACCGCGACCCTCCAAACGGTTGAGCAATCCGACAATGTTTCCTTTCGTTACAAACAGCAGATCGGCCAATCTTTGCTGCGAGATGTCAGGAAACGCCTGGAGATGGGCCAGCACCGCGAATTGCGCAGGTGTGAGGTCATAGTGTTCCAGATGTCTTATAAGGCGTTTTTCTACCTTAAACCTGACACGGTTAAGATGCAGCCATGTCCGTACACCAAGATTGAGTTCATGCTTCATGCTTCACCTCTGCCTTTGATAGTTGAAGTATAAACCAATTTCGATGCTTCTGTCAAGGAGGATGACACATTGGCAAGCAAGATGCATTCGGAGCAGATTGCGGAGGCGCAGCAACGGGCTCCAGGAAGAAACCAGGAATAAGAAGCCAACGAAGAAGAACAAGACGGGATATTCGCCTTCATGACGATGCAGTGGGATGATGACCTGCGGGAAGGGATACAGATCTATACTTCCTCTCAGCCGGTTGGTCCTCTGATTATCCTGGAGAAGGGAGAACGAGTATTCGTGTCAGGATGCGTGTGCCTCTACATGTCAAGCAACATGGCATCCAACGCCTGGTGCTCATTGGCATGATCGCCAACACCTGTATCGAAGCGACTGGTCGCTTTGGCATGGAACTCGGGTACCATGTGACCCTGGTCACAGATGCGACCGCAGCTTCTAGCCAAAAAGCTATGCATGCAGCGCACGAGATCAACGGACCGACGTTTGCTCATGCCATTCTCACGACGAGTGAGGTGGTTGCCCTCTTCAGCTCTTTTGAGAAAAGTGAACAGTGAGGGAAAGACAAGAGCTGGCGAACAGCGATTTCTCCTGATCGAACGGAAACGACCAATGGCTATTCACGGATCAGTTACGTTGGTGACTGGCGGGAATCGCGAGCTTAGCAAGGCATTCGTTCAGGCGTTGGGCGAGCAGCCGTCGAATGTGGCCATTGCTCCAGCTTCGCAGCATGAGTTTCACCAGAAGGTCAATGAGTGGTAGTGCGAGCCAAGCGTGCGTAAAAGCACTGAACCTTCTTCCTTTGGTGACCCTGACGCCTGAAGAGAAGGCAAGTGCAGGACAGAAAAGGAGAGAACATGCAGTGAGGCGGGTATCCTGGGAGCGTTGCCAGCCATCCTCACTGCGTTGTTTGGCGTATGACGACAAGTCGACCTGTCAAAAGGGGAAGAATCCTGTTTTCAAAAAAGGAAGGATTTTCAGCTCTATGGGCATTTTTTCAGCGAAGCATACAGCAGGAAAGGTCAATATCGTCTTTGTACATGGGCTCTGTGTTGTCTGTCCAATATCTTTTCGCATTCGTCTCAAGAGAAATGAGTAGGCTTTCCTCTTTTCAGGAAGGATGGAGAGAAAATCAGCGCCCGCCTTCAGCGACGTTCTTCACCGAGGTATACTCCGACAGTCAGAAGAGAGCAGATCAGGAGAAACGCTAGGCCTACTTGAAGCACGACACCACGTTTTGGCGTCATTCTTATCACGCGGCGTGCCTCTGCGGAATGAAGCGGGGCAGATCGCCCAATGGTTTGGCACCTGCACCAATATTGATAAGCAGAAACGGACGGAGGCGCTTTGCGCCAGAGTCAGGAACGCGTGAATCACCTCATGAGTTCGAGCGTGATCGGCATTTTTCTCACGGAGTAAGACAGAGGAAGATCAAAGATATGGAATCTGTACCCTGCTGTTATCCAACCTTTGGATCTGTTGAAAGCGATCGTCAAGAAGTACAGCGTTTGCAAAAAGCGCAGCTGAAATATGGTGTCTATGCATGTGTTCCCGGAACCCAGCACACCTATGAAGAGGTGATCCAATCGCTTGTCGGGCTTGATTTACGCCGGCAATACGAAGAACGCAGGCACAGAAACCACACGTACGAACCAAAGCGGCACATAACCATCAAGGTAAAAAGGAGGAACCAAAGGAGGCTCCTGATGAAACAAGAGAACGAGCTATACAACGGGACGTCTGGACCCACAACCATGGTGCTCAAGAAGACTATTGTTCAGAAGAGAGAAGGCAGAAACGCATGAGAACAGACGCATACAACAAGAGGAGATGAAACGGGAGAGGCCATGACCACAAAAAAATACGTGCAGGCGATCGTTGGACAATTGAGATTAATTGATCTAGGAGAGGCTTCAATATTACTACTGGGAAAAGGAGAGAAAACAGATGACGACAATGTAAGAATTGCAAGAAATCGTTCCAGCACATTCCTCCACATTGAAAATTATTGCTGCTCTCAAACCCCGCCCGGCATTCCTGCCTATTTTACGTCTGCTTGAAGGAGTCTTTGAACAAAAAGAAACCAGTGGACTGCTTGTGACAGTTCACTGGTCGCTACGGAACCGACGGGCTACGGGCGCTCTCTCACCAGTATTGACGCTTTACCTTGCCCCATCAGGAGAACTCCCATTATTGTGAGACAGGCAGGAGAATGCTGCTATGCTGATCTGTGGTCAGAAACAGTTGGTGGGGTGTATTCACCTTGGCACCTGTAGTGAATGTCAATGGACCAGCATGGACCAGATATGGTTGCGCGATAAACTTATATGCGCTGATGCTAATGTGTGCAGGAGTTGGGCTACCGCGTGTGGCCGCATCCTGGTATGCAAAAAGCTGATCTCCAGCCCATGTCGCAGTTGGCGTACAATTGATGCTATCCATCTGCTTTCCTTGAAGCTGGAATGTGTACCCATAGGTGGTGCGGGATGCTGGTTTTTGCGTCTCCGTTATTCTCCAGCGGGTTGTCAACCATTGTAATTTGGCTGTGGGGCTTTGCAGAAGCTGAGCGTCAGGAGAGAGCAATTGCAATCCCTGAGCGAAAGTATGAGCAACTGGCTCTGGTACAGCTTTCGCGGTAAGAATATACAGTTTGAAAGGAGCTCCACTCAACCGTTGGGGCTGATCGATCAGCGTGGCCTGTGTATAGGTGCTGAGAAGCGTATCTATGAGCTGGTTATTGGGCTGAGCAAGGAAGACCACGGGACCAGCGCTGAGATCAGGTAAAATAAAACAATGCCAGATATCATTCAATTCAATGGGCGTTTTTACCTGCTCTGCGAGATATCTCATCCCGCTATCTATTGTATAGGAAGTCGTGACGTAGATACGCCCAATATGCCGCTGTTGGGCCAGTTGATCGGCATCTTGCAATGCGTGTTGCAACGAATTGGCATCGTTAAAATAGGGGAAAACCTCTCTGCCATCGAAGTTACCTGCGGTCTGATCGATGAGCGCAGCACTGCTGCCGATGAGTTGTGCCAGAATAACCAGGGCCGCGATGCCAGCCATGGCATCGCGTGCCCATGTGCCCCACGCGGGACGCATCCGCTGTACCAACTCGATACTTTTCACCACGCCCAGCGCAATCAGCAGGAAAGGGCCTGGGAGGAGAAACAACAGATAATGTGTAAAGATACCAATCGAGTGACGAGTCAGCATAATAAGGGGAACGAGCTGCCAGACAAGGAGCAGAAGGAGTCCCTGTCTATAAGGAGTCGCGTAAAGCTCATCCCACCACCTCTTCAGCCCTTTTTTAGGAGGCGTCGCTACTCCATCTTGTGTTGCCCTACTTCTCTGTTGAGAAAAAAGGGTTTGCCAGCCGAGTATCAGGAGACTTCCCACAAAGAGAAAAAGAACAAGAACGAAAGCTCCTTTCAAGAAGCGCTGCAAATGGCGCAGTGGCGTCGTAAGAACAATAGAATTGGCATTTGCCACAAGAATATGATTTTCGGCGGATCTTACACTTGCATCAGTATAGGGATAATAGAGGGTAGGATGCAAGAAAAAAGCATAAACGCGTATAACATCAAAATTGATAACAGAATGTTGTGACTGCTTTCCCAACTGAGTCAGATCGGTAAATTGCGCGTGAAATTCCCAGAAGAGGTAAGGAGCAAAGACTATCAATAACCCGCATATCCCGATAAAAAGATCGCGCCAGCGCAAGGTGCGAAAAGCAAACAACAGTGCGACTGCCAGCGGAGCAAGCAACAACAGCGAACTTTCATGGAGCTGATACAATATCCCCAGCATGACGACTGCTGGCCCAAACCATCCGCTGCGTCGCTCCTGGACCCCTCGAAAGAGCAAAAACAGAAATACCACCACAAAAAACGGCACAAAATTGGGTGACCAGATATTACGGCTATATGTCCAGACCCCGACAGATGTTGCATACAACGCCGCCGCAATTGTCCCCGCCAAGCGGCCATAGTACCGCCTTGCCCACAGATAGGTCAGCAACACAGCCGCGCTGTTAAACAACGCCACCAGGATTTCTCCCCCAACTGGATTGGCACTGATGGCTGCGGGCAGCATAAACAGATAGATATCCAATGGAGGGTGCATACTCCCCAATGATGCCTGATTTCCTGCAATCGGCAGCCATCCCCGCGTGACCGCGTCACGAGCCATCTGAAATATGACCGCCTCATCGTCCGCGAAGGTCACATTGCCTATCGCAAAAAAGCGCAAAAACGCAGCCACCAGGATGATTGGAAATATTTCCCAATTCTGCACAAGCCAGGTAACCGCTGATGCTGGTGTACGACTGACGCCACCAGCGTCTTCTGGAGAAGGCTTGACAGCAATTAATTTGATTGTATCTTCATCAGCAGCAGATTGTTCCATGCTTCCATGACTCCATATCATCAGATATTATATACATATGAGTTTATCAATGAGGTAAACGGTCGAATCTCGCAAAACGTAACAGGGTAAAACTTTTCTTCCCTTTTCAAAGGGTCGGGTGGACTTGCTTGAGAAGCTAAGCTCGATCTAACGCGAAGGCACGTACCGCCTGCCCATCCAGGCTTGTCCCCTGCTCAACGGGAAGAGGCTAAGGGGTTGCTAGAAGCTGCGGTGTCTCAGCGTGCGGTGGCTAAGCAGCTTGGAGTAAGTTATGAAACGTTGAGGCGTTCTTTCAAGCGATCGGAACGCTAAAAAACAGAAACACCAGAGTCTTAGTTGGCTCTGATGTTTCGCTGTATTCTTGGAACGGAACCGACGGGCGACGAATCACCGGTCACTACGATTTTTGTCATTTAAAACGCTTAGAAATGGATCATCAACAGCTCCTCTATCAGCCAAACCGTTCCGCTATACCTTGAGCTGGAGCACGCCTGCCCAAAAGTCCAGGGGAACCACCACTAGAGCCAGTCGGAAGTGCGCCTCACGGTTGCCAATGTTAACAAGCTCCCCTGTCCAAGGTCCCGGTCTCAGATCGATACCGTAGACCTCGTGTTGCCGTGCCGTCAACTCCTGAGCGATGACGCTACCAAGTAGCCCTGAGCTTCCGGTAAGTAAGACGCGCATAGCTTACGCCACTGTCCCCGACTGCCAGGAGCGCGCGTAAGCTTGCTGTTGCTCATTCAGGCTATCCAGCTCAATGCCCAGCGCTCGCAGTTTTAGCGCCGCGACGCGCTCGTCGATCTCGGCTGGCACATCGTGCACATCAGGTGTCAGGTGCTCGTACTCCTGCAGGAGATAGCGCGTGCAGAGCGCCTGGTCGGCGAAGCTGAGGTCCATGATGGCCGCTGGGCTGGCTTCCGCTGCCACCTGGCCCACGAGTCGCCCCTGGGCCAGCAGATAGAGCTTGCGCCCATCTGGCAGGCGATACTCCTCAAGATGCTCGCGGATCTGTGACCGCTCGCTGGCGATGTCTGCAAGGGTCGCGATATCAATCTCGACGTTGAAGTGTCCCGAGTTCGCCAGAATAGCTCCGTCCTTCATGCTCTGGAAGTGCTCGTTCCGAATGACTCCCGCCATGCCGGTCACCGTGACAAAGATGTCGCCCTGCTCCGCCGCCTGAAGCATGGGCAGCACCTGGAAGCCGTCCATCACTGCCTCAAGTGCCCGCGTCGCGTTGACCTCACACACGACAACGCGAGCGCCCATGCCACGCGCTCGCGCCGCCACGCCACGCCCACACCAGCCATAGCCTGCGACTACCAGCGTCGCGCCTGCCAGGAGCGTATTGGTCGCGCGCAAGATGCCGTCAATCGTGTTCTGCCCGGTTCCGTAGCGATTATCGAAGTAGTGCTTCGTTGGCGCGTCATTCACAGCGACAACGGGGAAGCGCAGAAGCTTCTGCTCCGCCAGGGCGCGAGCGCGCACCACTCCTGTTGTCGTCTCCTCAATTGCGGCAACGGTTGCCCCACACGAGGGCTTCTGGTGAAGCGCGACGATCAGGTCCGCACCATCATCCATAACGAGGTGAGGATCGCAGGCCAATGCACGTTCGATATGACGACCGTAGGTCTCCAGGTCCTCATCATAGAAAGCGTACACTGCAATCCCTTCTTCTACGAGCGCCGCACAAACATCGTCACGCGTGGAGAGCGGATTGGAGGCGCAGAGCGCTACTTCTGCCCCACCGGCGCGCAAGGCCATCAGTAAAGCTGCCGTCTCCGTTGTAATGTGCAGAGCCGCCGCAATGCGCTTGCCTGCGAAAGAGCGCTCGGAGGCGAACTCGGCGCTGAGCTGACTCAGGACGGGCATATGCTGTTGGGCCCAGGCAATACGCCGCTTTCCTTGAGCAGCCAGGGCGATGTCACGAATATCGTAATCCATAGGTCGAATCCTTTCAGATCTTTAGCGTTGAGCCGCACCAGACGGCGCACTCTTGACGTTCCAGAGCAGACGCTGCTTGCGCTCTTCCCACGCCAGCCAGGCAATTCCCCGCTCGCGCGACACAATGTCAGAGCGCGCGTTATTGTTTGTCAGACGCTGGTACTCGAAGTAGCCTCGTAGCGTGAGTGTAAGTGCCGGATTGGAGGTGACGATGGCCTGTGAACTCAGCGTACCTACCAGAGCCAGGCGCTGGTCACACAAAACCAGCACGCTATCGGGCGCGCTCATGGTAGTGGTCGAGGACTGGTAGACATGACAGCCGCGCTCCTGAGCCTGCCACAGATCTTCTTGCATCTCTGCGAGATGCGTCGCCGGCATGACCAGGTCTACGTTCTCTCGCGCCTCGCCGAGTAGACGGTGCACACGCTCAAGCGTAGCGCGCTGGCCACGGACCACCCAGAACTCATCGCTGGGTTGCCTGGAGTGCAGCAGCGTCAGGGAAGCCGCGAGCGTATCGAGGGTATATTCCATCGTCGCGCGCACTTGCCCCAGAAAGTACTCTGGCTCTTGTGCACGGTAGCGCGGCGGCTCTCCAGGTTGCACGAGCACCAACCCCTTCTCCACCAGCCGCTCGAGGATCTCGTAGATACGCGAGAGCGGCACATGCGACTGCTTGCCAAGCTCGTATCCCGTCATTGAGTCGTACTGGACAAGCGTCGCGTACGCCTCCGCCTCATACTTTGTCAAACCTATCTGCTGTAGCAGTTGCAGCGTATCCATAACACTCTCCAAATTTATTAACCACTTTAGTAGTTAATAGTATACACACAAAAGAAGAGGACTGCAAGGGATGAAGGAAAAGGACAGCAACCGATAGGAGCCGCTCATGCAGACAGCTGTACACAGGAAATAGCAGACAACGAGGACGCCAGGTGCATCGCAGAGCGTCGCGCCGAGTTCGAGGCAGAGCAGAAGCGGCTCGTGACGGCTTTTACCGAGGGCTACCTGGATGAAAAGGACCTGGGCGCTCACATGGAGGGTATCCGCTCAGAATTGTTTACGCTCCCGACCCTCCCAGAACGAGATCGAGAGGCAATCAGACAGGCCTCAAGTTTCTCCTCTTTAGAGGATGCATATGTGGGACCGGTATGCAAGTACTCTGATGACTGATTAACAGCCGTTTGAAAAACATCTTGTATTGTGCTTCTATCTGTCGCTGTTATTTCTTGCTGTGTATTTCCCATACCATCTTTTTTTGAGGAGGTCATCGTTAGTCTCTTGAGGAAATAAAGCTAAAGCGTTTTTTCTGTGGAGATTTCTTCTTCCTACTTTAGTCAATGGGCCTTAATAGCATTTTTAAAATGTAGAAATCAAATAGCCAAACACATAAGACATCTTTAGCTGAAGCGGCTTCTTCGACTGATTCAATGCTCTCGCTTTTTTCTCGCAAGGATCAGAGATACCTCGGCCTATGAAAACAGGAGAATGCTGAAGAATGCTCTCAAGTCAATCCACTGCTGAGTTGAATCTCGTTGCGCAAACCATGAGTATCTGGTTCCTGTGCGTTTTTTTAGCATTGGAGAGCCCCGACAAGTGACCTGTTCTACTCTTGACAACAGACAGACTCGTCTGTATACTCTTGGCAACAGACAGACAAGTCTGTCTGTTGCCAAGAGTAGTAATAAACAGACGAGCCTGTTTTTTTAGCAGAAAGGGGTCTCATGAATAACCATGAGTTAACACCATACGAGCGTATCATCGATACCGTGTCAAGGTTATTCTATCAGGAAGGTATTCACGCAACAGGAATAGATCGCATCGTGAAAGAGTCCCGTGTTGCCAAGATGAGCCTCTATAAGTATTTTCCCTCAAAGGACCATCTGGTTATAGCCTACTTACAAAAGCGGGATGTTCGCTGGCGAGCCTGGTTAGAAGAGGCGGTGAATCGCATCGGTGCTACACCTGAAGACCGCATTCTTGCTATCTTTGATGCGCTCGACGAGTGGTTTCACTCTTCCGATTTTCATGGCTGTGGTTTCATCAATGCTGCCGCCGAATTTAACGATGAGCAACGTTCTGTGCATGACATCGTGAATGAACATAAACAACTGGTCCATGACTACGTGAAGCAGTTAGCTCAGGCGGCGACCTTGGCTGACATTGACCGCGTTGCTTCACAGATTTGTCTGCTGATGGATGGCGCTATTGCCACAGCGTTAACGCGGAAGAATGTGAATGCCGCGCAAACTGCACGCCAGCTTGCAAGCATGCTCCTTATACAATATCGCCAGTAAATACCAGGTCAACAGAGAGGCGAAATTTTATGTCTTGTCCGACAGATATTCAACCGCCATTTACCGGTAGTTTGTGGATTTGGGAAACCACTCCTAATTTCGAGTCTCTGTCCTGAGCAATTTGAGGTCGGATCATCCGTCTCTGATGAGTTTAAAGTGAGACGAAATCCCATGTCAACAAAGTACTGGTAGGCCCAGTGCGAGGGTTCGTTACTATAAAGAGCCCGCGTAGCCGATATGAGATATGAATAGATGGCATTTCGGGCGAGAGATCAGGCCGATCTTCACTGCTCTGCCTTCCACGCCTCCTTCGGACCAACATTTAAGCTGTCAACTATACCCGTATGTTTCCTTCTGTACTCAAACGAAAGCCGTTTGAATGATCTTTTTCTCTCGTTTAGAGTGTATCCACATATATTGCCCGCCAGGCGGGCATTTCGTAGCAGCGAACACCCGCACTGGGTCTACGGAGAGGGAAGGGTGGAGAGAGAGAACGCGTTCTTCTAGACATCTTGGGGGTTAGAGTAGGGATGCATCTTCGCCACCAGGGATGGGGACACGTGAAAGGGAGATGTACCGCGCTATGTTGAATACCAAGCAGACCAGGCGTCTCACTCCTGCGTCTTGTGAGACGCTCCTCACGCTTCTTGAGACGCTTCCCGGAGCCTTGTTTCTCATTGATGACGCCGCGACGGTTGTGTATGCCAATGCGAGTACGCAGACCATGACGGAAGCACCACCAGAGGCACTTGTCGGAAACAGCTTCTGGAGAGGTGCTCACCAGCTAGTGAGCACCTCGCTCTACCAGGCCGTGCTCACGGCCAGACAGACCCAAGAACCCACCGAAGTGGAGTATGTTTCTCCCGTGACCCGGACCTGGCTGCACGTGCAGCTCGCCCCGACCGTTGGGGGGCTGGCGTTGCATTTTCACGAGAAAAGAGAACCTTTGCCTCGCCGGGAGACGTTTTCCCCAGACGGATATCCCGCCACTGATATCCTGGAGGACATGTATGTCGGGGTCGGATTTCTCACGCCCGAGGGGATCTTGTTGGAAATCAATGAGGCCCCTCTAGAAGATGCGCAGATCCGACGCGAGGAGGTGATCGGCAAACCGTTTGCTGACACCCCCTGGTGGTCCTTTTATCCCGCCAGTCAAGACCAATTACGCGAAGCCATCGCACGCGCCAGCAGGGGAGAAACCGTGCGGTTCGAGACCCTGGTTCACCCCAGAAAAGACATGGACCTTCACCTTGAGGTGACGATTACTCCCCACAGGGACGGGGACCACCACGTCGCGTACCTGGTCTATGTCGGAAGCGATATCACCGCGCGCAAGCGAGCCGAAGGAGAAATTCAAGCCCTGGTTGATGCTCTTCCTCAGTTGGTCTGGATCGCAAGACCTGACGGATCTGTCACCCACAATAATCAACGCTTGATTGACTATTTGGTGATGACCCTCGAACAGGTCAAAGGAGATGGCTGGCTGGTGGGTGTGCATCCTGATGACCGGCAACGGGTACAGGCGGCGTGGCAGATCTCTATCCAGGCAGGCGAGCCCTATGAAGTGGAACACCGTTTGCAAGACGGCACCAGCGGATCGTATCGCTGGTTTCTTGCCCGAGGCGTGCCGCAGAGAAATGCACAGGGTGCGATCCTGCACTGGGTTGGCACCTACACCGATATCGACGAGCAGAAACGAGCGGAGCAGCAGCTCAAAGAAAGCGAGCAGAACTGGCGCGTGCTGTCCGAAACAGTACCACAACTCGTGTGGACCACTCGCCCAGATGGCCGTCTTGACTACTGTAATCAGCGCTATTGTGCGTATACACAGGCCGCTTTTGAGCAACTGTGCGGCTATGGATGGCGGCAGTTCTTGGATCCTAAGGATGCTGTACGGGTTATGCTTCTACGGCAGCATACCCTCCAAACAGGTAAACCCTTTGAGAGCGAACACCGTCTGAAGGATGGTCACACAGGAGCGTATCGCTGGTTCTTAGTCCGTGCCATGCCGGTGCGTGATGAAGCAGGCCAGATCGTCAAGTGGTTTGGCACCGCCACCAACATCGACGAGCAGAAACGAGCGGAGCAGCAGCTCAAAGAAAGCGAGCAGAACTGGCGCGTGCTGGCCGAAACGGTGCCACAGCTCGTGTGGACGAGACGCCCCGACGGCCAGTTCGAGTACACGAACCAGCGCTGGCGTGACTACAGCGGACTCACGCTTGAGCAAGCACAAAGCGACAAATGGGCTCATTTCCAGTTCCTCCATCCCGATGATCGTGAAGGCAACCGAGCGCTCTTGCAGCATGCCCTGGGCACGGGAGAAATGTATGAGCACGAACAGCGTCTCAGAAATAGCCAGACGGGAGCCTATCGCTGGTTCTTAGCCCGTGCCATGCCGGTGCGTGATGAAGCAGGCCAGATCGTCAAGTGGTTTGGCACCGCCACTGACATAGAAGACCAGAAACGTATTGAGCAAGCCTTACGCCAGAGCCAGGAGCGGGCGAGCACTCTGATGAACTCCAGCATTATCGGGATCACTATCATTGAAGGTGAGCAGATTGTGGATGCCAACGACACCTTTCTGCGCATGACCGGCTATACACGCGAAGATCTGCATGCCGGGAACATAAACTGGGTGCGCATGACACCTCCAGAATATCTTCGTATCCAGCAGTCTCAGCAGGAACTGGCCGACCACCAGTATGTAACGCCCTATGAGAAAGAATACGTGTGTAAAGATGGCAGCCGCCTCCCAGTGATTGTAGGACGCGTCGCATTACAAGCCAATTTGTCCCGGGGCATCGTCTTTGTACTGGATAATTCAGCCCGCAAGGAGCTCGATCAACGCAAAGATGACTTTATCAATATGGCCAGCCATGAACTGAGGAACCCGATCGCGGCCTTGAAACTTCAGACCGCTCTGCTGAAAAGGAAACTGACAAAGCAAGGCAGCTACGATCTTGACATAACCTTTTCCAGCATGGAGACCCAGATCAACACACTCACCCGGCTCGTGGAAGAGTTGCTGGATGTCTCCAAGATTCAGGCGGGCAGACTGGAGTATCGGCAGGGGCCGGTGGATCTCGACGCGTTGCTGCGGGAGATCGCCGAGACTATGCAGCAAACGCATCCCAGCCATCGCATCCTGGTGCGTGGCGCCGTTCAGGCCAGCCTGATGGCGGATCGAGATCGGCTTGGACAGGTCTTCACCAACCTGCTTAGCAATGCCATCAAGTATTCTCCCAGTGCAGAGACCGTCGAGATGGACCTCGAGGCCTCCCCAGAGACCATCACGATCCGTGTGCACGATCATGGCCTGGGTATCCCGCGAGAGCAGCGCGACAAAATCTTTGAGCGGTTCTATCGGGCTACTGGTCCCAAACAGAAAGCGATCCCGGGACTGGGAATGGGGCTCTACATTGTGGCAGAGATCGTCAAGCATCATGGGGGAACCATCACGGTGGAGAGCGAAGTCGGGAAAGGATCGACCTTTATGGTCACCCTTCCCAAGAGAACTTCTATATTGATGATAGACAGAATTTGAGGGATGTGATAGGCTTTGATGCTAGTTATGGTGTCTCTGCTGTGGCACTCGGACGCGCGAATTGCGGAGCCTTCCTAACTTCCCATCACAACTCCCTTTCGGCGCGCCACTTTTCCAGTCAATCGTGACCGCCAGATGGTAAATGACCTGAAACCTGGATCTGCCCACGGGATGCGCAATGAGTTCGCAGAGTACGAACCTGGATGTGGCTATGGAACGGTGAAATACAAAGATCAGCGGTTTCGTGGTCTGCAGACAGCGGCCTTTACAGAGGACGTGGCGAGAAAGCCCCGGTCATTGATGCCTGTCTTTTACCCACATCTTTTTGGAGGAGCTTCACAAGCCAATCGCTATACATGTGTTTGTGAAACACTCAACAGGGGGAGTTGGCCTCCTGTGCTGTTCCACAAAATCTAATTGTAAAATGTGGGTAAAAGACAGGGTGTGAACGCCGGGGCTTCCGTGCCGCCGTTTGGTGAAGTTGTAAATCTCAACATTCTGCTGGCAAAATCTGTATAACTCCCATTTCTCCAGTCGATCCCTCTTGACAGCGCAAAATAAATGATGTAACATCAATGACAGATCATCAATCGAAGTAGACACAAAGAGTAGAGAGAGCATACGGTTGGACATTACTCGGTCGTGGTGCAGGAAGATGAACACGCCCTCTTTTTTGCGGGTGATACATCATATAATGAGCAATTAATGCTCGAACAATCGGTTGATGGCGTGACTTCAAATATCGCGGTCTATCGAGAAACCGCGCGTCAGATTCTTACATATATGCAATCTACACCAACGATCTACCTTCCCAGTCATGATCCTGACTCTCTACAGCGTTTGGCCACACGTCGAGCGGCTCTTCCTGTGAACGCTGAATGAGCATAGAAGCCAGCAATCGAAGAAAAATCAATGGAGAAAGGAGAAGAGAAACACATGCAACCTGCTGAGGAATTACGTTATCTCATACTTGCAGCGCAACGGGAGGGCGAGCGGATATTAACAGAGGTGCTACGCCCCCTTGATCTTACCCCATCGCAGGCTGAGGTGCTACATGTGCTTCAGGTACATCAGCCATTGTCACTGATTGCGCTTGGAAATTTGCTTATCTGCGAGAGGGGCAGTCCTAGCCGATTAGTCAATGGATTGGTCGAGGCAGGTTTCGTCAAACGCATCCCATCGACAACGAACGGTCGTATGATAGAGCTGACATTGACCGAAAAAGGGGAAGAGATGGTGGTCCGTGCCAGTGCAGAGGAGGCTGTGCTCTACAAGTTTCTGACCGATACCTTTGAAGAACAATCCCTTCTTGATTGCATCGCTCTTCTGTGGCGTATTGTCGAGAAACGACCAGCAGGTGAGGCACTTTCCAGACGCATCCAGTAGAACAGCAAGCGAAAAGAGTGCGCAGTTCTCACTCAACGTACCAGAAACATAGACAAAGCGAGAAAGTGGTAGCTGACGCAACGTCTTTTTTTTGAAGAACATGATGGAAGAGTGGCGCTTTCTTTACCTCGGGACACCAAGTGTATGAGATGACGCGTGAGACCTCATCTTAGCTTTTGAGGGCCTGGACAGAAAGTCACTACAGAGGAAAGATGGCAAGCTAGCCGAGAGACCATGCTCTCGGTCATGACAAGGCGTTCAACTGCTGCTCAAGCCGAGAAAAAGAGTGTTTCCAGAGACTGAGTACTCAAAAATGTCACAAAAAGGCTGCCTGTGCGATTATGTAATAGGTGGATGGTGGTGAGCGCTCATTTGCAGTGCCGCTGCATCTCATAAACCCATGTGGCGACTACTCCCTCCTACCTACCGCAGGATAGAGCCGCGCCCCAGGATAACTGTGGCTCTATGGGAATTCTTCAAGAGAAAAGGATGGAACCAATGCACTTCGTGTCTCTCCCTCGTAAAGATCATATACCGTTCCTGATTGTCACGACACTCATGCTCATCGCGGGTCTGAGTTTTGCAGCCCTGCGCCCGATACATGCACTGGCGGCTTCTCCCGTTGCGCAGCAGATCAGCAGCGATCTTTTCACCAATCCCACCTCGCAGCATCAAACGCAGGTTGAGCCAAGTACGTTCTCTTACGGCTCAACCGTTGTCGCCGCGTTCCAGAGTGGACGCTTTGCCACCTACGGCGGGGCTTCGGGGATTAGCTGGGCAACTTCCTTTGATGCTGGCTTGACCTGGAAAAGAGGCACATTATCTGGCCTGACGGTTGCTGCTGACGGTTCCTATGCTCGAGCCAGTAATCCAGTCGTGGTCTATGATCAGGCCCATCATATCTGGCTGCTCTCTGTCCTGGCCGCGAAAACCCAATTCCAGGGCTCTTCAGGGAGTACCGCTGTGGTGGTCAGTCGCTCTTCCAATGGGCTCACCTGGAGCAATCCGGTGCTCGTCGCCGCTACTGGCTCAAGTGATTACTTCGATAAGGACTGGATTGTCTGCGACAATCATCCAACAAGCGCGTATTATGGTCGCTGTTATGAGGAATGGGATAATGGGAATGCGGATGGCCAGATTCTCATGAGTTCCTCCAATGATGGAGGCCTCACCTGGTCGCAGCCAGTGAGCCCAGCGAGCCAATCCTTCTCCGCTCTGGGCGGGCAGCCGGTTGTGCAACCCAGTGGCAATGTCATTGTCCCCATCTATGGCTATGATCTGACAACGGGAGCCGATGGCATCTATTCCTATCGATCAACCGATGGCGGTGCGACCTGGACTGATCTGGTCAAGGTCTCCCCTTCCACCTACTCCGGCACGGCAGCTCCATTCTATCGAGGAGGATCCCTGCCCTCCGCAAAAATTGATGCATCAGGAAAGGTCTACCTTGTCTGGGCGGGCTGCTACTTTGAGGCGAACTGTCTTGCCAATGAAACCGGCGATTCCACTGACGATATTGTTCTCACTACCTCGACTGACGGCATCACCTGGACGCCTTTGCAACGCATCCCCCTCGATGCGATCGGCAGCGATGTCGAACATATCACGGCGGCCCTGGCTGTCGATAGCAATACAGCAGGCAGCAAAGCGCACCTGGCTGTAACCTACTATTATTGGGCCAATGCAGGGAGTTGCGCTGCCGCGACCTGCCAGATCTATGTGGGCTTGGCAATGTCCACCAATGGTGGTACGACCTGGAGCCAGCACCAGACCCTGGCAGGCCCAACGACCGCAACCTGGTGGGCAAGCACGGAATACGGCTATATGACCGGGGACTACATCTCCGCCTCGATTGCCAACAATCGTGCAGTCTCGGCCTTTCCGGTCGCCACTGCACCTACAGGCACGACACTTCATCAATCCATGTACAGTGGTAGCGTGTTTGTAACGGGGGGATCAATTGCTTGTGAGACACTCACTGTGACACCCAAAGTTGCTCCTGCTGGGGGAACATCAGGGAAAAATTATCATATGGGGAGTTAATTCCACAGAAATCTCTTCAATATCAACCCAGGCATGTCCGCCTCGCCCCACATACAGAAGGCGAGGCGGACATGTGCCTGATCGCTCCTCTTCCTCGAAGCGTGCAAAGATGGTTCCGGTGGCGAATTTCACAGTGTTGCTCACGTTCCAGGAGCACATGTCCCCATACATGCATGAATGGATAGACGCCAAATTGCTCTAGGAAAGAACGTGTGGCATGATGAAGCTCATGAACAGAGAGAGGAAGAGGGAAAATAACTTGTTCGTTGCGACGTATACTAAAAATAGATGTTGGCGGATAAGCTCTCCCTTTGCCTTGTTGGACATGGTCGAAGGTTAGTCATGGCTGTTCTTTCCTCGGTGCTTTGGACTGGTTTTTATTGGTGCTTGAAGTAGTCAAGCATTCAAGGGCGTGTGTCTCTCTGGCGAGACAGGTGTTCAGTGACCGGAGGAGGTTTTATGCGAGCTGTTGTCTATAAAGGACCCTTCAATGTTGAGGTTGAGCAGGTCCATGATCCCAAGATTCAGCATCCCAATGATGTGATTATTCGCATTACCTCGACATGCATTTGCGGCTCCGATCTACATATGTACGAGGGACGTACCGCAGCCAAGCCTAGTATTGTCTTTGGACACGAGAATATGGGTATTGTGGAAGAGATAGGCTCCGCTGTGGTTACGCTCAAAAAGGGTGATCGCGTGGTAGCTCCTCTTCAATGTAGCCTGTGGTTTCTGCAAGAACTGTGAGCGTGGCTATACAGGTTACTGTCTGACGGTTAATCCCGGTTTCGCCGGAGGCGCATATGGCTACGTAGCGATGGGACCCTATACCGGTGGACAGGCTGAGTACCTGCGTATCCCCTTTGCCGACTTTAATGCCTTAAAGCTGCCAGGAGGCAACGAGTTCGAGGACGATTTTGCCCTGCTCGCGGACATCTTTCCCACGGGCTATCACGTAGATCACCGGTAATGGGCAGGTATAGGAAGGTGACATCGTGGTATTTGATACGACATGCCCATTAAACCCTGCTGGCATGGCATGAGGATTCATCCCTGTTGTCGCGGCATGTGCTGAAGGTACAGAGGTAAAGGCGCTGAATGAGAACAGTGCTGCCATAAGAAGTGCACCGCACAGCAATATTTTCAAAGCGTTTCGCATGACATGTTTCTCCTTGCCTGTAAAACAACTAAGATGGTAAAACCACCTCTTACGGTCAAGAGTGTAGAAGAAAAGCCAGCCATTTCCCAGGACAGACACCGGTCACTTTCCGGTCAGTTTTTCTTCAATGATTCATTTGCTGTATTTCACTTATCTGGCCTGTTTTATGCGTAAAGTGAAGAGCAAGGGGGCATTCTTGTCGGTAGGGCTCCACTAAGCGGTGGAGGAGCATAAGTTCCCCTTTCGCAAACGAAACAGGGCGCATTGGCGCATATCCTTGTCCGAAACAACGGGCTTCTTAGGTTTGCCTCGTCTCTTTGGCTCAACCCAGGGCAAAGGAGCAAAAGAACAGCGATGCGAAAACTCAAGAGTTCAACCACACTCCAGACGTAATCAATGAGTCCAGCAACCATAGCAGAGGTCAAGGGAAAACCCAGATGTGAAGGTTTTCTCAACTCATGATACACAAAACAGAAATTATAGGTGTATCCGATCAGGTACATGCCCATCCCAAGCGTCTTGAGACGATGAGCGGCATGACGAGAGCGACGAGTCAAATTCGCCAGGCGTTGACGGAAGGTGGCATTGAGGCGCTCGATAAAAGCGGTGTTGAAGGCCGCCCCCCCCACGCCAGCGCGGCAACAACGCTCTCGCGTGAGCAAGCAGTCCATGAGGTTCAATGGCACCGTTGTCGGCTATGCTCTCGCTGCATTAGCAGGAAAACGACCTCCTAGCTACCAGGCCTATCAGGGTGAACTGAAAACCATGTATATCTTGCCCGATTACCATCGCATGGGCATTGGGCGGAATCTGATACGGGCTGTCGCCGAGCACTTTCAACAAGAGATGGTTCCATCTCTGTTTGTGGGAGCGTTCCGGGACAACTATCCCTTTGGTGTGTGTTCTTCCATAAGCACAGCATCCCCCTATGAGTATAGTATCCTCCCGGTAGTGAAAAAAGGCGCATAGGAAATGGCCTACTCACCCTTGAAGTGGTCGTACAGAGAGAAACAGTTGGTATTGGGTTAATCCAACTACGAAACGAGTTGGTTGAGGCCAGGCAACAGGGAAAGCACACTCTGTGATCCCACCTGGACACGAGCTGAAAAGGTGCTCCCTGCGTAGAGATTGGCTGAGAGAGGAGCATCAAGACGTAGAGCCGCCGTGACGGAAGGCTCGGCAACCATCGACGCGCTTTCACCTTGAAGCTGAAAACGAGTGCGTAGATCCAGAGGACTCATCACGCGTGGTTCAAGAGACGCAACGATACCGCGTAAAGAAGCCGCCTTTGGGCCAACACGTAATTCGACAGCTTGACCGGGATGGATTTGCTTTTGTTGGCTCACTGGCACAAAGAGCACCGCGACGATGATCGCTCCATGTGTGGAGTTTTGTCGCGTCAAAATCCCCTGCCCTCCCACGAAAACTGGGACCTGCGTTCTCCACGCCAGGAGACTGGCTCCCAGGAAACAGAGCAAAAGCAGCCAGGCAAACATCCACACGGGAGGTGTCGCCAGGCGTAGGATAATGCTCTGTTTTTGCTTCTGAAGATGCCGCTTATAAGCATCTTCACGAAAAATCGAACGATTTGAAGAGGTCATAGAAAACATGGTAAAATGAGCGCCAGTTGGTAAGTGCTTCGAGCAACTTACCAACCGGCTGGAGAAACTCTGCTCGCAATGCATTTCCCAGTGACTACGAGCAGAGCCGCATTTGAGAGATCATATGACAGAGCAAATAGAAAACGCCTAGACGTTTTCCCTGCGTTCCATCGATCTTTGCGCTGCTAGAGGCCGAGATCAGTGCCAAGACCAAGGTTCACGCTACCGGCTGGAGTCTGCACGCCAACGTTCGCACCACCAGTCGCAAGAGGGAGGCTTGTTGACGTCGCCGTCGTCGTGGCATTTGATGCGGTGCCGTTGACTGTATTCAAGACCGAGCCCACGACACCACCAAACAGACCGGAACCGCCAGCAGCTTGATCTAGATCCTCATCGGTCAACTCCTGGAACATATATAGTCGCATGGTACCACTTATCAGCGATAAAATACACAAAAGAGACCATTAGAGATTGAGAAGCTTGACATCATCCTCTGAAAGATCTATTATGGACTCAATGAGTCTGCAATAGAAAGGGAAGAGGTGTGAAGTATTCACAAGCGACCAATTATGCGCTCCATACCATGCTGTATATGGTGGCACTCCCTCAAGGAACAACCATCGGTGTCCAGCAATTGGCAGAACTTCAAGGGCTTTCCCCAACGTATCTCTCCAAGATTTTGACCAAGCTTGTGAAGGCGGGCATAATCTCCTCTACTCCTGGAATCAACGGAGGATACAAGCTGACGAGAAACAAAGCAGATCTTTCTTTCTTAGAAGTGATTCACGCCATTGAAGGGACAGCCTCCCTGTTTCATTGTGATGACGGTGAAGATCATCAAGGGTGCTTAATTCAGGGGGTGATGACGCAGGCAGAACAGCAGATGGAAGCGTATCTTAAAGAGCGAAAGCTCGTTGAATTGGTTGGACAAGTAGGCGATGTGAATGCGCTTGTGTGAACGCACCTGCGTGTTTTTTTGGCTTCATTGTAGATATTAAGAGTCTACAATGACTTTTAAGACGGCGTTGATCCGATGACTGTTGGCTGGGCCATGATCGGCAGTGGAATAACAGGTTTCCATGCTCGCCTTGTCCTGAGCTGGTTGAATTGGTTGACCAGTTGATTGCATTTCTTGAAAAGAATGCCCATTGGTCGAATATATTGGAGGTATAGATCATGAGAACGCACACACTCCTGACAAGGATGAGGCCTGTTTTTTTTATGCTTATTCTGGATTTTGTGAGTCTCTAAAGTCTACGATTAAAAAAGAGAGGGAAACGATGGTTGATACAGCAGCCTTGGGCCGAGGCGAAAGGTACGATGTGGTGGTTGTCGGAGGGGGAGCCGCTGGATTGAGTGGAGCGTTAGCGCTTGTGCGTGCGCGACGTTCGGTGCTAGTGGTGGATGGCGGCCAGCCCCGCAACGCTTTGGCCGCTCATGTACACAATTACCTATCGCGCGACGGAATGACGCCCTCGGAACTGTTGGCCGCTGGTCGCGCCGAGGTGATCAGTTACGGAGGTCAGATCATTGCTGGTGATGTCGCCGCGGTCGAGCGTTTGAATAGCCAGGGCGACCACGTCGGCTTCCGGGTGGCACTGCCCCATGGGGGCAGCGTCCATGCACGGCGGCTCCTGGTGACGACCGGGCTGGTTGACGAGTTGCCCGACATACTGGGGGTAGTCGAGCGGTGGGGGCGTGACGTGCTGCACTGCCCGTATTGTCACGGCTGGGAAGTACGTGATCAGGCTCTCGGCATTCTTGGCACTGGGCCGATGGCAGTTCACGGGGCACTGCTGTTCCGACAGTGGAGCGCTAACGTGATCCTGTTTCAGCATACCTCGCCCGCCCTGTCCCAAGAGCAAGCCGAGCAACTGGCTGCCCGTGGCATCACGGTCGTCGAAGGTGAGGTCTCGGCCCTTGAAGTCCACGGCGACCGACTCACCGGGGTACGGCTACGCTCCGGCGAGTTTGTTCCACGCCAGGCTGTCGTGGTCTCGCCCCGTTTCGCAGCACGCGCCGAGGTACTCAGCACCTTGGGGCTGGGAACAACCGACCTGGAGATCGCCGGTTCCGTCTTCGGCAGCTACGTTCCCGCCGATGCCAACGGTGCCACCACTGTTGCGGGGGTGTGGGTCGCAGGCAACGTCTCCGACCCACTCGCTCAGGTCATCACCGCAGCCGCCACAGGCCTGAAGGCCGGAGCCGCAATCAACGCCGACTTGATCGCAGAGGACACGGCCCACGATGTGGCTGCCTTCCGCGCTCACAGACGAATCAGAGAAAGCAAAGAAAGATCGACGATCAATGGTGCGCTTCAACGTGAGGGCGACAGCAGCTAGACCGAGCAGTTCTGAGAAGAGCACTACCTAAATCTGGATCAGGCCTTTACCATGCTACGCGCCATCTCTCCCACAACGCTGCTACTCATGGTCGAGAACGGCAGAGGAGCATGTTCTCACACATCCTCGGCTGATTATCTCTGACATAGAGCAGGTAAACATGGTGTCCGCTGATCGGGGTGTGTAAAGAGAGGAGGTAAAATGCCTGGTTTAGGCATTTTACCTCCTCTCTTTACACACCCTTTCTGTCGAAACGGTCAACACGAACAAAGGAGGAGACATCGACAAGGAGTTGGAGTGGGGGTTGGAACTGATGTCGGCCTGGGCGTTGGCTTGGGTTGGGATGGTGGTGATGGCGCCACAGTAGGCGATGGCGCGACGGTAGGCGATGGCGCGACGGTAGGCGGCGCTACCGTAGGTGATGGTGTAGTCTGAGTAGCGGTCACAGTTGGTTGAGGTGATGATTGAGGGGTAGGTGTCACCTGTGCCGCTGTCGTTGTAGCTGAGCCTGCTGACGGGGTTGGTATTCCTTGGTGATAGCTCTGCTTTGATACGTCTGACGAGAGAAGCAAGCGAGGCAGAACTCCCATACCCAGGAGCAGGAAACATGCCAGAACAAGGGCTGCCCCCACCCCTATTGCAACTCTTTTTCTGCTTTGAGGAGGTGAAGGAGTAGGTGTTCTCCCCAAAGCGGGACGTTTTGCCGTGACTTCACTCTCTGAGGGCGCAAGACTCTCGCCATCGAAGCTCATGGATGGAATCTGAGACACATTTCCAGTTGAGGATGACATCGTCGCTAATGGGAATGTGGTCATGATCCTATCCCAAGAAGAAGCCGTGAGTGCTTCGAGAAAAGCTTGAATGCTCTCATGACGTTCAAGCGGGTCTTTTGCCAATGCTTTGAGCACCGCTACATCGACATGCTGAGGGAGTTCTGGGACAATGTGAGTGAGTGGGGTGGGAGACTTCGAAGTCTCTTCTGTCGTTGAGTCTCCAGGAGGAAAAGGGGATTGACCGGTCAGCAGTTCATAGGCCAGATATCCAAGTGCATATTGATCGCTCTGCTTGCTATAGATACCTTCAAATTGTTCGGGCGGCACAGAATGCACATGCAAGAGATCAATCCGAGAGGTAGATAAATACATTTCTATGAGGCTCAAAGGCGTAAAGTCGGCCAGTAGTGCCTCTTCCTGGATATTGAAGAAAATATTTTCAGGTTTGATGTTTGCATGCATGATATTTTGCGTATGAGCATATGCAAGAGCCTGTCCCACTCGTACAAGCGTAGCGACTGCTTTGTCAAAAGGGAAGGGGTCAGGAGTGAAGGCCATCATACGATGACGTAATGAGTTCCCAGATGCATATGCGCTTATCAAATACGGGCGCTCTTCATCGATCCCAGCTTCGAGAAGAGGGAGAATAAAGGAATGGCGCAATTGGGAGATCTGGTCGATTTCATTCTGGAAACGCTCTTGCTCAACGTTGGAATCAAGAGTGTGAAAGAACTTAATAATGACCTTTTCATTAGGATCGGTAATGGACTGGGCGAGGTAGAGAGTACTCGCTGTCTTCCTGGCAAGTGCTGTCACAAGTTGATACTCATGAAATATTTGATCCATCTAGCAAAACCTCATCATACTAAAGTGGTTCGAAATAAAAGCTCGTCTCAGGACGAAGAGGGCATGGAGCACATTCATTCGCCAGCAAGCAAAACATGAGAATATGTTCATAAATTGTACAGATAAAATATAGCATATACGATTGCTTTCATGATGCAAGGGTAACCAAATAGTACTGATGAGAAGAGGTATAGTAGTATCTACTTTAGTAGTTTTCTTGGCCTTGCCCCAGACACGGGCAACAGGTATTGTCAATTTATTTGCAGAGATAAATATATTGGTGAACCAGAACAAAGTGAGATGTTGAAGTTTGGGGAGAGGTTGGAATGGCGCGAGGGGTATGCGACCAGTTTCCCCCTGGATACATCATTCTATTGCTGAATTCCCGTTTCAGAATGGCCGAATGTGGTACGCCGTATTGTTGAGAACCAAGAACCACTGCGCAAAGTTGCAATAGAGTATGATGTTTCTTATGAAACTATCAGACGCATTGTTCTTTCTGGATGCTAGTATAGATAGGAAAGGCCAGAGATTTTCCTACCCTAGTATGCAGGGGATTTTTATAAGGTGTCCGCCCTCTGATTCCTGCTCATCCTCCCCATCCCAAAGAAGGGCGACCAGCAGCCGATGATCAAGAGATGTTTGCTACCGTCGTGTATATCTTACGAGCAGGCATTCCATGGAATGCCTGCTCCCGTGAAATGGGCGCGAGTTCTACCGCCTGTGATCGGTTTCTTCCATGGGAACATGGTCATTTTATTCGTAAAGTCTGATGAGATTCCCGATCAGGAAGATATTCTACCTAGAAACACTCCATTTCTTCGAACTATCGATTATACTATCATCAATGTTATATACTTAATAATAGCTATATGAAAATGAGAAGGAAAGATATTCGTACCTCGTACAAATTACAAAAAACATCGATGTATGCCTTATTCTCTCTACTCCGTTACATTTAGCTTCTCTCACAAAGGCAATGCTCTTCTCATTGAAGCACATTAATGTATGAATCTTTTCTTTTTTGACCCCTTCGGGAAATTGCTTGATACTCTAGTATTTTCTTGTGAAAAGGTCCGTGATACAATGAATACTGTCTTTCCCTTCCCTCCTCCTGACGAGCCAACTGCGTTATATGTGCAATCGCAAGAGAGCACACGAGGAAAACGCCAATTCATGCTACCCCCTCGGAACAAAAAAGCTGCCATGCAAGTTGATGAGTCAGTCAGGGAACAACAACGTCCACACAACGAGGTAGAGGCATCAGAGACACATCGCATACCAAGTGTGACTATAGAGCTTATTAACACCCTCCGTCTCCCTAAGGCTTCAAATGCCTTCTCTCATCGAGAACAGAAACGCCGTTCTGTGAAGCCAGCTCATCATCAAGTAGCACCCCAGACACCAAGGGTATTTGAGGAGACCCACCTCCAGCAAGTGGGCCGTAAGTATGTCTCTTATACCACAGCGATCATGAATACGCAGCAGAAACGTATCTACCTGCTGTTGATTGGTATCTGGCTCTGCTCCCTGGTCTTCTTCTGGACGTGGTGGCTCCGCCCAGAACATGTTGTCACGCCCTTTGGAATGATCTTAAACAGTCTGGTCCTGCTCTGGTCAACCCTCCTCCCTGGCTACTATTTCTTTTTTGTCTCGCGCATGCGTCAACCAGATATGTCGTTGCCAGTGCCTCCTGGGAAGATTGCAATGGTTGTCACCAAAGCACCATCGGAACCCTGGTCTGTCGTTGAAAAGACGCTGGCTGCCATGAAGGCGCAGACATTTCCCCGCACCTTTGATGTATGGCTGGCAGATGAAGATCCATCAGAGGAGATTGTGGCATGGTGTATTGCCCATGGGATATGGATATCCTGTCGCAAAAATATGCCGGGATATCAGAATACCATATGGCCGCGCCGCCAAAAGAGCAAAGAGGGAAATCTCTCGTACTTTTATGATACCTGTGGTTATCGTCTCTACGACTTTGTGGTACAACTTGATGCAGATCATGTACCAGAACCGACCTACCTTCTCAATATGATCACCCCTTTTGGTGATCCAGCTATTGGGTATGTCGCGGCGCCAAGCATTTGTGACGCGAATGCAGCCTCCTCCTGGCCTGCCCGAGCGCGGCTCTATGCCGAAGGAGGCTTGCATGGTGCCATGCAGGCAGGCTACAGCAATGGCTTTGCTCCCCTCTGTATCGGCAGCCATTACGCAGTGCGAACGCAGGCGCTCAAAGACATTGGAGGACTGGGCCCTGAATTAGCTGAAGATCATTCGACTACGTTCCTGTTTAATGCCTATGGGTGGCGCGGCGCATTTGCGTTCAATGCCTTTGCGCACGGTGATGGCGCTGAATGCCTTGCTGATAGCGTAACACAGGAGTTTCAATGGAGCCGGAGTCTCACCAAGTTACTGCTGACATTAACACCGCGCCATTGGAACAACTTACCGTTGAAATTACGAGCGCAGTTCCTCTTTGCGCAGTTATGGTATCCATTATCATGTATCAATATGCTTCTTATCTGTCTCCTACCTCTCCTTGCGCTGGCAATCCAAACACCATTAGCCAATGTGAACTACCTCGATTTCCTCCTGCATTTTACAGGAACGACCGCCAGTTGTTTACTGATTGTCTTCTGGATTCAATACCAGGGATGGTTCCGTCCAATCAATGCCAAGGTACTGAGTTGGGAGACCTGGCTCTTTCCCATGATCTGTTGGCCCTGGACGCTTATGGGCGTTTTACATGCGATAGTCAGTACCCTACTTAAGAGAGAGCTTTCATTCCGTGTGACTCCAAAAGGACGCAACCAGATCAAACCGTTACCAAATCGCGTGCTCCTCCCCTACACATTGATTGTTCTCCTTACCTGCCTCTGCGCTTTGATGCTCCCAGGCGGGAAAGGACATACCTATCAGTGGTTCGCGACAGTGAATATCTTCTTTTATACTGCATTAATATGGATAAGCATTATCGGACACATTCACGACAATCGATATTATGGCCTGGGAGCAACAGTGTTCGCCATAAAGGGGTCGCTGTGGCAGGGATTTTGTGTCACGCTTTGCCTGCTCATTGACCTTCAAATTCATGCATCTGAAATAGGGAATCTCTTCGTACCCCGATAAGATCAAGGGAGAAGAGAAGAGTCGAGAAAAGGGATAGCTCGTGAAAGCCTCTTTTTGGTACAATCTGTTAAAACTGCAAGGGATTCTGTTGCTACTGACTGCCTGTGTTCCATTTCCGACCAAACCGGACGTACAACAAGCGATGACGCCAACCGCGCCCCCCGTCGTTGATCCTTCGGTATCTACCATTACTGTCAATGGGACGCCTTGGGGCCACAGCACCTGTTCTATTGGTGCGGTAGAGGGCAGTAGCCGTTTCCAGATCTCAGATCTCAAAGATCTAGGGATTAACTCTTATCATATTTATGGTGGCATGCCTCGCTGGGAAGCCCAAAACGATAGCTCCAGTTACGGAACGCCAACCATCGATCAGATCAAGGCCAACCCCAATATCATCAATTGGGCTGCATGGGATACGGCTATGACTAACCCACCTGATGGCAGTGACTACTGGTGGACACATGATCAGCCCCTCTGGCACGGCAACGCCCGTACCATTTTTGAGGACTTGCAAGCCGCGGGTATTCATCCCATTCTAACGTTACGAAATCGAGATGATAAACACAACCCTTCCTGGTCCCCCAATCCTCCAAAGACGCAAGCGGATTGGAATGAATGGTGGGAGCACGTGTTTGCAACCGTCTATTGGCTCAATGTACGCAATAACTATCACGTTGACGATTTTGAGATGCATAATGAACCCAACCTGCTCTCGCAGGGCTGGGCTGGCACCCAGGACCAGTATGTCACGTTGTTACAATACACGCATGATGCCATTGATTTTGTCTATAAAACATATCTCCCAGGACGCACCTACCACATCTATGCCCCGGCAACCAACACTGGAAGCGATTGGCCCTATGCCATGCTTCAAAAAGCCACTGATCTATTTGACCGCCTGGACATACACGACTATAATCAGGATATGAGTGCGTATGTGAGGCAAGCCCATAGATGGTTAAACGCTCTTGGGCGGCCCGATGACCCAGTCTGGATCTCCGAGTGGGGCAGTTACGCCACCAACAACAAATACGACTCCCCTCCAATGGGGATCACCCTCATGAATAACCTGATGCGCGGTTCACAACCGGGGGAAGACTATGTGTATGGAAGTAACATCTTCTCATTGTATGATTATGGTCACACTCCCTTTGGCCTGATCAGTGCAAACGGAACGAAACGAATCGATTATTACGCGATGCGGATGGCGATTCGCGCCCTACAAGGATGCCGCCTGACCTATCGAAGCACCGTCAACAATCCCAATTTGTTCGCGATAACGACGAAGGATGCACAAGAAACGACCTATTTTCTTGTGACGAATCAGGGAAAAAAAGAGAGCATAAGAATGCACGTGAACCTCTCAGCATTACTCTCTGGCGGGAAAGGAACGATCTGGCAATTTGATGCGCAGCACAAAGATGAAATCGTAGGGGATACAATTGCCAATCAAGGACAGGTAACATTGACCGTACCTGCAATGGGGGCCTTGCTGGTGCAATTTAAGCAATAAGAGCTTATCCTAAAACCGACAGGGATAATGAAGGAAATCATAGAACGCGAAGAAACCGCCGGAACACTTATTGTACTCCAACGGTGACGGAAACACAAAAGCGCCAGAGTCTTGATTAACTCTGGCGCTTTTCTTGGGTCCAACAGCGAACCGACGGGCGGCGAACCACCGGTCGCCCCTGGCCTTGATCCCCATTGAGATGTTGTTTTCTGGTCGCAGTGATATTCTCGTCTATACGCCGAAACCAAGTGCTGATTATGCCCAATCTGGTACCCCATTTGACCAGGCACGTGAGAATCCAGGAGTGGTTTCTCTCTCTCAACGCCGCCCAAGTCTGGACACGCCACAGTGGAAAATTCCCGTTTCGGAATGGCCAAATGTGGTACGCCGTATTATTGAGAACCAGGAGTCTCTGCGGAAGGTAGCCGAGGATTATGGTGTTTCGTATGAGACGATCAGGCGTGCCCAACTTGACAAGCAAGGTCGTGGCGACAATAACCGGGGGCGTGGTGCTGCCATATGTAGAAGAGCTTTGGCGCTGCTATCGCGCTGAGCGCGAGGTTAATGAACCTGACATTGACCGACATTGACTGTGGTGGATGAACTACTTACGGCTGCATTGCTCTATGAACTGCAAATATCATGATCGACTCTTCGGATCTGCCCACGGGATGCGCAACGAGTTTTACCTCATAAGTAAGTGCTCGTACTCAAGTCCTTGTGTATCAAGAGTACCAAGTAGTACAACTGTTGCCATGCTATTTGATTCCCTTTCCTGTATCGCTTCATCGAGAACACACTTGCCAGAGTACTGTTTCCCGGGTACAATAAATATACAATATACAATATACCAAGCCAATACTTCCCATAGAGAGTACAGGTCTCTTTAAAAATGGAGAATAGAGCGTTGAAGAACAAACTGGAGCACAATCCGCTCAATCGGCGTATCTACTATAAAGTTCGCGAACTGATAGCCTCGGGAGCTATTCCCGCAGGTGCTCAACTTGATGAGCGTACTCTTGCGAATGACCTGTCGGTAAGTCGAACCCCTTTGCGCGAGGCCATTGCCACTCTCGTTGAGGAGGGTCTTGTTGAGCGTCGTCCTTATCGTGGAAACTTTGTGCGTACGTTCACGGCCAAGCAGGTGAACGATCTGTATCAAGTGCGTAAAACGCTTGAAGGACTGGCTGTTCGTCTGGCAGTTTCCCGGCTCACTGAAGAGACCTTGATGCAGTTGCGCTTTATTCTCAACGAGACGCAAGAGGTGCTGGAACAGGGCGACATGGTTAGTTATAGTGTCGCAGACCAGCGCTTTCATAATGCCATCGCGCAGCTCTCTGATAATGAAATCTTGTTGGAAGCGCTTGGCCGCCTACAACGTCAGATCCAGATCGTGCGCATGGGGGCTAATCGCGATCTGCAGGTTGTCACGCGAACGGCTATCGAACGTCCCCGTATCCTTGCCGCGCTGGAAGCACGCGATGGTGAACTGGCAGCGCAGCTAATGGAAGAGCATATAGAGGGCGTGCGTCGTTCTGTAGTAGCCCTGATCGAAGCGTCTGAGACCGTGGCAGATAAGCCCTCATAATGCTGTTGATGCGGTTAGATTACAATGATCAGGTTGCTTTTGAGCGATTGCCGTTATGAGAGGAGTACAAGTAGTTGAATAAACATGATGTAATCAGGAGCGTGGCGGAGCAAGAAAATGTCAATCAAATGAGCTGGGGGCATCTCGCATGGCTGGTAGGAGCTGCGCAGATGCCTGAAGCAGAGCAGACGTTAGGTGTAGTGACGATTCAGCCGGGTAAACGCAATCCTCTGCACTCTCATCCTAATTGTGAAGAATTGCTCTATGTTATATCTGGTGAGTGTGATCATAAGTTAGGGGACGAGTTATTTCACCTGGCTTCTGGTATGGTGATTCGCATCCCTAGAGGGGTAAAACATTGGGCAAAGTGTACCAGTGCCGAGCCATTAGTGGCAATAGTCTCTTTCTCTGCTCCAGATCGACGCACCGATAATTTTGAAGGTGACGAGATTGCATAAATAACGCTTATAAGTGTTGATAGCAATAATGTGCGCAATTAGGCATGACTCGATTGTTGACGGCTTAAGGGCACTATTTATGTGCCCCCACTCTCCAGTATCGTTAGCTGAGATCTTATGCCTCAGTAACCAGGAAGGAGCTTGGATAAACGATGAAACAGTTCAATATCGCTATTGTTGGCTGTGGGAATATTTCTCGCATGCATTTTGATGCCTATCTACCTCATCCTGAGCGCATCCGAGTGGTAGCGGTGTGCGATACAGATGCTGAACGTATGAATAACATATGTAAGAAATACGAGGTCGCGCAAGGGTTTACCTCATTGGAAGAGATGATCGCCAAAGCAGAGTGGGAGATTGGCGTAGTATGTACGCCAACGAATGTACGCCGCCAGGTTGTCGATACGCTTGCTTCTGCGGGGAAGCATGTGTTTGTCGAGAAACCATTTGCCGATTCATATGCTGATGCGCAACATATGGTCAATACATGCGCTCAAGCTCACGTTAGCCTCGCCGTTAACCAGAATTTCCGCTATCACTATCCATTCGATGTAGCGCGCGGCCTTGTAACCGATGGGGAGATAGGGCGGGTAGTAAACGTGATACACCAGGATTTGATGTTTCGCCAGGATGTCGGGTGGAGAACGCAGTTGAAAAGGCATGCGATGGCAGTGATGGGTGTTCACTGGTTTGATGGCTTCCGGCACCTACTGGATGATGAGGCTGTTTCCCTTGTCTCTGAAACACGTTCATCACCTGCGATCCAATGTGTAGGAGAGACTGAGGCCAATACGTTTGTCAATTTCAAAAAAGGCGCACTGGTTTCTTATATAGAGAGTTTTTCTTCTCCTGTTTCGAAAACAGAGACGTTCGTGCTTGGTGAAACAGGTGCGATCATACTCAATTATGCTGGAACCAGTCTTTATAAATTGGATGATCGTAGCAGACCACAAAAGCAATGGGAAAATCCATACCGTGGCTCACACAAGCCTGAAGCAACTTTTACAGGTTTAGATCTGTTTCTGACTGCCTTGGAACAGGGCAAAGAATCGGAAAATAGTGGACGTGATAACTTAAAAACAGTTGCGCTGTTAGATAGTGCCTATCGTTCTGCTGAGGAGAGGCGTGCCGTTGTATTCAATGAAGGAGTACCAGCATGAAGATGGCATTTTCCAAACCAACCGATAATACAGTTGAACAACAGGTACTCTTCTCACGATACCATTCCTTCGGCTATCAAGGGTTGCAACTCAAAAACGGCCAGTATCGCGAGTATGTCGGTGATCCAGCACGCTTTGTGGAACAGTGGGGGAAAGATGCTCCGGCCATTGCCTCCGGATTGATCACTGGAGGGTTGTTGGATGAAACAGGGATTGCTTCGCTGCGCAGCCTATTCAAATTTGCGCAGACCGTTGGAACAGAACGAATTATCTTTTGTCACGCTCAGCCAAGACAGGGTCTATCGAGGGGCGACATCAAGGGTTTTGCGCAGGTCCTCTCAGAGTTGGGGAAGGAAGCTCAGCAATACAGAACGGTTTTGTCACTCCATCATCACTATAACCAGCCGGTCATGTATTGCGAGGATTTTGAGGTATTCTTTGACGCTGTAAACGATCAGTCTGTCAAACTTACCGTGGATACCGCACACCTGATCAAGTCTGGCATCAACGATATCGCCGGGGTGCTTCGCGATTATCGTCATGTGCTTGATAATGTGCATCTCAAAGATATTACCGATAGCGCATTCAAGGTGCTTGGTCAGGGCAACATCGATTTTGCTCCTGTATTTGCAGCACTTCATGAGATCGGATATGCCGGATGGCTCTGTGCCGATGAGGAAAGTGGTAGCGATCTGCCTGGCGCAATGGAGGAGTGTGCTCGATTTGTGGCGAACTCCTGGCAACAGTATTCTCATGAAGCCATCAACTAATCGCGAACGCGTTCCCCAACCCCGAGAGGATCTGGCCGAGCCAGAAAAGTGTAAGTAAAGTGTCGGTTGCGCCAGAGACGCGCTCCAGGTGTTGCTGAACCGACGTCTCCAGTGGTTCAGCAACAGCAGGATAGTTCGTCACAGCGTCGGAAGAGCCATGATTCTGCACGAAAACCTTCTTTGCCTCCTTGCTCGTTTAATTAGTTTGCTGGGCTGACACCGCGCGGAGTGGACGAAAGAATGCTTGCAATTCCTCAGCCAACAGCTCAGGCTCCTCCATGGCTGAGAAATGACCGCCTCGTGGCATCTCTGTCCAGCGTTGCACGAAGAGGAGGCGCTCCGCCCATTCACGCGGAGGTATGATGATCTCTTTTGGGAAAAGGGCCACCCCTGCTGGAACGGTAATGCGTTGCCCTGGTTGAAGCCTCGACAAAGTATGAGCATTCTCGTAATACATGCGCACCGAGGAAGCAATGGTTTCCGGGACCCAGTAGAGCATGATATTGGTCAGCAACTCATCTTTGCTGAAACGCCGCTCAACCTCCCCATCGCAGTCGCTCCATGTGCGGAATTTTTCGGTAATCCACGCTGCCAGGCCAACTGGTGAGTCGTTCAAGCCATAGGCCAGCGTTTGTGGTTTCGTAGCGTGTAGCCTTGAATAGGCTCCTTCCTCCAACGACCATTGCTGAACCGCATGCAAATAGCGCTGCTCCGCTTCCGACAGGTCGGGCTGCTCAGGGAGCGGTACGTTTGCCCCGAGATAGGTAAGATGAATGCCTACGAGCAGGCCAGGATGAGCCAGAGCCAGGCGCTGGGTGACGCCCGAACCAATGTCCCCGCCAGCTGCGGCAAAACGAGAGTAGTCAAGCACATCCCGCATCAAACGAGCCCACAGTTCAGCAGTTTGCGCTGTTGCCACCCCGCGAACTGTGGGGCGGTCGGAGAAACCAAACCCTGGCAATGATGGCACAATCACATCGAACGCGTCAGCTGGATCGCCGCCATGCCCCTCTGGATCAGTCAACAGAGGGATCAGCTTGAGCATCTCGAAAAACGAGCCGGGCCAGCCATGAGTAAGAAGAAGGGGCAGTGGGTTCGGTCCCCGGCCTCGCTCATGAATGAAGTGGATGCCAAAACCGTCAATATCAGCGCGAAAGTGAGCAAACTGGTTGAGTTTTTCTTCCTGGGCCCGCCAGTCAAAGTCGTGCTGCCAATAGTCTACAAGGGTCTTCAGATAGTGCAGGTTCGTGCCATAGTCCCATCCTGCTCCCCCCACCTCATCGGGCCAGCGGGTGCGCGCCAGGCGATCCTTCAGGTCATCGAGAACCGCTTGGGGAACATGCACGGTGAACGGGTGCTTTCCCATGGTGATCTCTCCCTTGACAAATGTTGGTAACCATTTAAAATACAAATAGATGGTTACATTGTAAGAAAGCACCGGTAACTTGTCAAGTGCAATTTAGAGGGTTACAAAAAAAGAATGAGCAGAAGAGAGTGATGTGATGAGCACCAGCGAAACAACCAGGAGGCCCTTTGCATTCATTGGTGGGCAGATGTGCCTGGATTTTGCCAACACGCTTGACGGGCTACGTGGCGGAGTGACACGGGAATACTTATGTGGCTATAACGATCTTGTGGCCTGGAGTCAACAGGCGGGCTCCATAACTGAAGACCATGCAACCGATCTTCTCCACAAAGCGGAGTCGCATCCTGCCGAAGCCGTTGCAGTGCTCGAAGGCGCCCGCATGCTCAGAGAAGCCGTCTATCGTATCTTTGCCGCTGTCGCAACGGATATACAGCCAATGGAGACTGATCTGACTATCCTGAATGCCGAACTTGGCAAAGCGATAGCCGGGGGCGCATCATTCCAGTCGCGGATGGTTTCAGGTGGGAGTGGTCCAGTGACTCGCGTGCGCTCGACCAGATGTTTGGGCCCATCGTGCGATCGGCTGCCGAACTCCTCACCTCCTCGGAACGAAGCCTGGTGCGCGAATGCGCGAGTGCCACTTGCAGTTGGCTCTTTGTTGACCGTACAAAAAATCATCGACGTCGCTGGTGTACGACGACAGGTTGTGGGAATGTCGCGAAAATCCGCAGATATCGCCAGCAACTGCGCAGGAATGAAGCGGCCCAACCCTCTTGAGAGCGAAAAAAAGCTTGAAAGAAGAGGGCAAACAAAGGAGCAAAAGAACAGGAATATGACCATGATTTTCTCGCCACACAGCGTTTTGGATACCGCCTACTTCCACTTTCTACAATCCTCGCTATCTTCTGTGACAATCTGAGGTAGTGGAAGCAGTACCGACGCAATTTTCTATGTGCTACGAACTGGCTGTCAATGGCGAGCCCTGGATCAGACCGAACTGTGCACCCATTCGACGGCACACGATCGCTTTCAGGAGTGGGTAAAAATAGGGGTCTTTCTCAAATTGCGGCAAGCAGGGATTGAGCAATTTGATGAGGTGCATGAGCTGGACTGGGATTGGCTCTCAATGGATGGAGCGATGGTCAAAGCTCCGCTAGGCGGCGAGAAAACCGGCCCCCATCCCACCGATCGGGGCAAGAGCGGGGCCAAACGCAGCCTGCTCACCGAGGGACACGGTGTGCCAATCGGTCTGGCGATTGAGGGCGCCAATCGCCACGATATGAAACTGGTACAACCGACCATCGAAAGCATCATCGTCGATCGTCCTAAGCCAGTGAGGAGCAGCCGCCAGGCATGGCCGCCTTGTGGGATGTTGCAACCCTTGAAGAGCGATATGAAATGGTCACCATTCTCTTGGAGCCAGAGGGGTTCTCCTATGATCCCGAATGGAACATGATTGCCGCGCTCAAACCCCGCCCGGCATTCCTGCCCATTTTCCGTCTGCTTCAAGGCGTCTTTGAACACAAAGAAACCAGTGAACTGCTTGTGACAATTCACTGGTCGCAACGGAACCGACGGGCGATGAACCACCGGTCGCCCCTGGCCTTGATCCCCATTGAGAAGGTGTTTGTCGATCGCAATGACATCCTCATGTATAAGTCGAAATCGAGTGCTGATGAAAGAAGCATCCCCCGTTATGTATGCGGGAGAGTATCAACCTGTTGGACTTGTTCTATTCTCTCTCTGATTCTGTTGAGAAACTGTTTTACCTTCTTTTGATCTAATGTTTTGTCACATGTTCCGGCACGTAAAGCGAGGGCTTGCGTAAGCAGCTCACCATCAGCAACACGTGCTTTGGCCCACTCAATCGCATCTACTTTTGATGACCAGTGATTCTCTTCAGCAAATCGCCACCCTCGACATGCATTGAGGATACTGGAATAGCCAGCCTCATCATGGTCTGTATGCCAGCGCAATGAAGTGAGAAGAGCATTGAGTAGCCACGCTCTCGGAATGACCCCAAAGAGTTCGTGGGCATCTGGGCCAAAAATGCTGATACCATGTTCTCGTGCAATTGATCGATCGAGGAGAAACCAGTGAAATGATTCATCCTTTGGATCATAGGTGACATGAAAGTGCATTTGGGGACCAGAATTGAGATTCACTTCAAATCCGGCAGCTGGAGAGGGGATAGTTACTTTCTCTCTACTGTAGAGAACAAATTCACATCCTCGCGTTGGACATGGTAAGGATGGGTGGGCAAGTAAGGAAGTAATCTGTTCCTTTTCGCCCTGGCTGAGTTGTCGTGCGCATACCCCTTGTATATCGATATCGCTTCTACCAGCAATAAACCCTCCTAATGCTGCGGAACCGACTATGTAGACCCCTAATAAATTCCCTTGCAAATAGTTATGAAGTAACTGAACCATTTGCAGGGAGTAGGTTTGAATTTCGGGTGGCAGGTTCTGCAATCGAGTATCAGAATTGATTGACACTTGACACCTCCTTGGATGAGTACACACAAGCGTTTCCTACCTCGCGCCCAGATGCCTGAGAAGTACTCGCTAGCCTTGTCCACTTCCCCTCTTCTTATTCCTTGCACATCTGTATTCTCCCTCTCTTGCAAGAGTACGTCTACCAGCATGGAGAACAGCTACGAGCGGTATTGGGAAAGCAATTTGAGACAATAACGCCAGCAGAATCGCAACGATTCGATGGAGATAATGACATTTTGACAGCGACAGACCTCTTTATAGTATAAAACAGTACAAGTATGATAACGCTAGTTTTCTCGAGGTCTTGAAGCAACTATCTAGATGGTATTGTCAACTTGGTAACAGAACTGAACAATGTGTGAAAGGAACTGCATGAAAACAAACGCCACTGCTCCCGATTACAAAGGCTTTCGCCTCCCATTGAGAACGCCGATTGTTGCGTGCTTGATGCCCACAACGAGAACAGGTTTGCGAGGTATGACGCGGGTCAATGCGTTCAACCACAATTCCCTGTTCTTGCCCCTTGTAGACAATGAAGCCGTACAACTGCGCAAAGGACCAGGAATGCAGCTTACGTTGTCCTTCACCTTTGCGATGTCGGACTCCTTCTCGAATATTGGTCAAGTTCTCAAGCACAATTGTTGCTCCAGGGGGTACGCTTTGCACGATGCGTTTGGAGAGAACATGGTCACAGTCCCGGTGGAAAAGCATCTGCTTACGCGACAGCTTTTTGAGATGCCGTTTGGCAGACGTGGTTCCTTTGGACTGAAGTTTGCGACGGAGACGGAAAGTACGGCGGTCAACCTCTTTCCAGTGGCGAGAGCCAAGGAAGTGACGGTTGGAAGTCACAGCAGGACGATTCAAGCCCAAGTCCACACCAACAACCGTGTCATTGGCTTGAACAACAGGTTCGGGAACATTGACC
This sequence comes from Ktedonobacter sp. SOSP1-52, assembly GCF_016587395.1. NCBI lineage: Bacteria > Bacillati > Chloroflexota > Ktedonobacteria > Ktedonobacterales > Ktedonobacteraceae > Ktedonobacter > Ktedonobacter sp. SOSP1-52. The sequence goes on along the minus strand of NZ_BNJH01000003.1, from coordinate 487,368 downwards.
ACGACATGCAGCCACCATTTCCCTTTGCGGTGGATCAGGTCAGCAGTAGCAATTTCCACCCACGATATCGCTCACTGAAATGAGGAACGGTAAAGGGAAGAGTCATTTTGCCTTGCGTGGTCGAAACGCGAATCGTTTGTGTTTCCCAATTGAGGGAGTAGGTGTGAGCATTGTAACGAACCGCACACTGCTCAGAGGAAGGACAACGAACAGGCTTGAAGAGGGGAACGGGTTTCCCCTGTTTCTATGCTTTAGCAACCTTTTTCGGATAGGACGCTTCCTTCCTGGCTTTCCAGGTGAAAGCACTGCGAAGCGTTTCGGTGGCTTTGACCCGAGCCTGAATGAGCAAGTCACTCGCCAGACCAGGACACAAAGATTTCGTCTCGTAGTAGGTGGCATGATGAAGCCTGACACCGTTCTTCTCGCGATGCTGCCAACCATAGACACACACCTGATTGTAGGCAACGGTAAACTGCACCAACGTTTCCTGCAAGACTTAGGACTGTTCTGTATTCAGTTGAAGTTGAATCCGCACCATTCTATTCATGCACAAATTATACCATGTATGTCGTATTTATGCCAAATAGCAAAAAAAGAAAGGAGTGCGCCATGCTCCTCCTCATGTCTCAAGCCAGGGGTCCCCGCATGGCGCGGTTCTTATGATGGAAGACCAGTCCCTTGTTCGGGCGATTGTCCTCATGCGTGTAGCCACATTTGGGGCAGGCTTGCGAGGTATACTGCGCCTCCACGGCGAGTTTGCTGTGAGTTTTTGTTTGTTATCTGCGCATAATAAATAGCTATAGTAAGGTGCACAACTGCATCTCTTTCTTTTATGCTAAATACCTATGTGCTATACTAAGCGCGAATTGACGTAGTTAAATTTTATCTATTAACTGGAAGTAACAGCATGCTAGAAGCAATATTAGGTCACTATCGCCTGTTAAGCGAACTGGGTCGGGGTGGTACCGCGACCGTTTATCTAGCTGAAGACATTCATCTACATCGCCAGGTTGCGGTAAAAGTCTTTGAACCCAACCCTCAGGCATCTAATACAGCAGAATTCCTTGCTCATTTTACGCGAGAGGCACGCGTTCTGGCGCTCCTGGACCACCCCCATATCCTCCCAGTGTATGAGTATGGCGAGCAAGATACTTACGCCTACCTGGTTATGCCCTATATGCCTGGAGGCTCTCTTCGAGACTATCTACATAAACACCAGGGGCCGCTTCCTCTTGAGCAAGCACTCTTCTTTATCCATCAAATCCTTAATGCACTAGAATATGCTCATCAACAAGGTCTGATCCACCGCGATATTAAACCTGGCAATATCCTCTTCAAAAATGAAGAGACGCTTATGCTCTCCGATTTCGGCCTCGTCAAGAGTGTAGAGCACACAAACAACAAACCCCTAACGAATGATGTCACACGCACGGATAGCTTTGCCATTAAGGGCACACCTGATTATATGGCACCGGAGCAGATTCAGAGCCGGCCCGATAAAACGAGCGATATCTACTCGCTCGGTATAGTGCTCTATGAAATACTCACCGGGCAGCGCCCCTTTCATGCTAACGACTCTATGACACTCCTGGTAAAGCATCTCAGCGAGCAACCACGTCCTTTGAGTGCCCTCAACCCTACTATCACGCCAATACTTGAGCGTGTTGTGCTCCAAGCTCTGGCAAAAGATCCTGTGTACCGCTTCCAGTCGGCCGCTGCATTTCGCACCGCTCTCAATGAGGCAGTAAAACCAGATTCTGCTGCCCCGACGCTCACTGATGTGCCTTCTACCATAGTCAATGACTCCAGGCTACCAGCCAGTCCTTTCCAGACGCAACTCTCCACCACGCCCACCTCCCCTGAACCTATGGGTCCAAAACCTACAGGCACGAGTTACTATACTGCTCCAACAAGCCACTCTCTCCCTATGCCGCAGGGAATCGTCCCTACGCAGAAGCAGACCACCTTCGCCCCAACAATCCTCGCTTCATATCCTCCATCGACATATTCAACTCCTCCTCCCGCGGCGCGAGCAACGAATCGCGTCACCGCGTTTACCTACACCTTAATTGGTATAGCATTGACTGCCAGTGTCTTTGCCCTCCTCTACAATACTGGCTACCTCAATAATCATGCAGCATCTCCCCCCAAACCCCAGGTCGCAATAAATACACCCGCAAGTGCTAGGTCAACCCAAACACCTTCAAAAACGCTACTCCAGCCAGCCGCGGCTGCCATTACCACTGACTGTCCGACAGGGAATGTAGCCCGTCCCGCAACACTCCATCCTGTTACGCAAGGTAGCCATCGCCAGCTTATCTACATTGTGAATGAAGGACCAGACAGCGCACCAACGCAGGGAACGCTAAAACGTCGCGATGCCGACAATACAGTTAAAGCGACTCCCATCCTGGGTGAACCAAACATCCATATCAATGAGGGACAGGTCACGCAGAATGGGCAATGGGTTGTCTATATCTTGAACAAAAATGGGATAAGCCAACTCCGCCTCCTACGAGTGGATGGACAGGAACAACAAACGCTGTACTGTGCCCCTAGTGGCAACCAGCTAGCTGAGATGCAGCTCTCCTACGACGGGCAGAAGCTCGTCTTCAATCAGTACCCTGGTAGTGGAGGCAAGCCACTGCTCTACCTATATACTATGGGCACAGGCACGCTCCAGATGATCCTCCAATCACAAATGGCCCTGGCCTATAGACCTATGACCTGGTTAGATAATAATCGCGTCCTTTTGTCTTCTTTCATCCCAAACTCGGGTGCTACTCACAACGATCTCTATACCCTGGATATTACACGGGGCCCCAATCAGCACGATAGCAACCTGCAAAAGCTGCTTAGTCAGAACTGGAATTGCGGTAGCTTTGATGCAAGCTACGATAGCACAAAACTCTACGTTGCCAACTGCGGCACCAGCGATGGGCACGCTCCCGTTGGACCAACGACAATCACCGTTCAGCCCTCAACGGGCGGTACCTCCCAGGTCATCGCGCATCTGGATCAGGCTATTACCATGCTACGCGCCATCTCTCCCACAACGCTGCTACTCATGGTCGAGAACGGCAGCGGAGATACCAGCCAGAATGGTCTCTGGCGGATGAATACCGATGGTACGAACCTCACACGCCTCTCCAGCGATACAACTGGTGGTCAGTCACTCTGCCCCTTTTCTCAATATGCCTGGTCAAATGTCTCGCAAGATGGGCAACTCTTTGCGCTCCAGGAGGCCGATCCTCATAGCGCTAATCGTAAGATGTACTATGGCTCCCTCGATACAGGGGACCCAACCTACTTTGCGGATATCTCCGATGGCACCGATCTGCGCCTTTTAGGCTGGAGCCGCTACTAATTGGCGTACTCACAAAGTCCAGAGAAGAAAAAAGTTGCATGCATATAGGGTCCATGTAAGCATGGGCTGGAAGCCCACGATTCATCGTTGGCGTGCCCACAGACCGACACTCAGGCGCTCAGGGAGATCGCTGCGATTGAATGCAATGTGGAAGACGGGAGCGTATCCTGGAGTTTTTTTCGATTTTGTCAACAGATGTCCCAAGTAGCCAACACAGGGGATATAATCTCGCTGCCATCCTGGAATACAGTCCCTATTATATAGCGGGAATTTCGGGGAAAAATGTCAGGACCCCGTGATAAGGCAAGGCCATAGGCTTCTAGCGTTTTTTTTCTTGTGCAGCTTGCCTCGCATCCGATTGCGCCTGCTTTGATAGCTCTCGTCGTCGCACATTAGCGTCTAAAGCCTGGACCTCATTAACCAGCACCGCATTTGAGGCTGGATCCAGGGCTTTCTTTGACGATTTTTTGATGGCCTCACGTGTGGCGGTGATGGAGCCATATTTATGTGGATGAGCTTCTTCTGCCGCGTCGTACATCACGCTCAGTTCAGTTAGTATCCACTTCAAGTGGGTTCCATACGCCAGTTCATCATCCGGGGTCATAGCAACTACTACTGTAACAATGGCAGGCCATCCTGGCAATGGTTCTAATATACCATTGTCAATGTTCCTGAAAATAGACCGGAGATTAGAAACCCACTGACGATTCGTACGACATTTCTGTCCCAACATCTCAGTTGTAATGCCTTTCTCCTTAGATATCTTAAACAAGTGGAGCATTTCCTCAGCTAGCTTTTGCACCTCAATTGGAACACGTTGCTCGCGCTCTTTTTGCAATATTTTTCTCCTGTTTTAATACAATAAAACTAAATCTATACGTACATGTCAAAGAATGTAAAGTGATTTATAAAATATTTCTCTCATTTACATCACAAAATACTAAAAGTGACAGAAATATTGGAAAGACTTGACAAACGTCTCGCTTTCTCCTATTCTTTACCCAGGGTGTAAGGAATCCTTACATCACAGGTACACGCGTCACATCTGTAATAAAGCGAAGTGTCATTCTGTAACACATGAATTGTGCTTTAGCCTTAATAATTGTAACGCATTTTAAAAAAAATAGAAACATAGCGTGCTTGTGAAGGCTGACAAACGGATGAACGGACATACTATCTACCCATGTTTTAAGTAGAAATCATGTTAGAACATGTTTTCTATCTTGTTTAAGACCAACAATAACAGTTGTCCTATAATTGTTCAGGAGAGAGGCACGATGGAGCAGAAGCCGGAAACATACATGCTCGTATTCCATCGATCTATGACCTTCCGTAACATTTGTGGCAACCTCACCTTTGTTTCGTCAAGTGAAATAGTGCCTGGCGTTGAACTGCTCCAAGAGATTCCGGCTATGTCTGGATCACCTGCCCTATATGAATTGGCTATGACGTTTGACGGAGAACACAAGGTGCTAATAGTACAGAAGAGCTTGGTGACCTTGTACCGAGAATAAAGCACAAAACCATCTACAAACAAAACTAAAACAGATCATGCGCATGATCGTTGACATGCATAGTTGCTGATTTCATGGACAAGTATTGCATTGTCCACGCAGCCAGCGTTCAGCTACGTCCGTTGAAAGCCGTGGAAGTCCCACAAGCCCAACTGGACTCCGGGTTGGACTACGACCAACCCAGAGTTCTGCTTCCATTGCTCATGCCGTTTGACAACAAGGCTTTGACTTCCTGCCTGTTACCGCCTTTGAGGAATGTAGCAGTAGGGTCAAGCCCCTGCCTTGAGGAAAAAGGTATGCTGATGTGTGGGGAGCCAATCACGACCGCGCAGGCTCATATGCAGACGATATTCTACAAGGGGCACCTTATACACAGCAGATAACCGAATGATGGCACCTGCTATTAAACCTCCCAGAAGCCATAAGCTGTGATGTAGTTCATAGATGTGATTCGCTAAAATAAGATATACTTATGCAGGTACGGCAGAAAGATTCTGGAAAGTTACACGCGTATGGAACCAAAGACATCTTTTTGGGATAAATTTACAAGTGAGGGGCGTCTCAAGAAGCAATGGGAGCAGGCACTAGCGGAACCTGATCCTTCGGTCGCTCTGGTGCTTTTGCGCAAAGTACGAAAACAAATGCATCACTCGCCAATTAAATCCATCCATTTATGGCTTCCCTTCCTAGAAACGCTTCTTGATCAGAGCCGCCTGCCTCACTTAAGCGAGGATGACCTGGCAGCGGTAGAAGATATGGGCAATATGCTTGTCACAAGCAGCCCTGAGGAGCTCAATGGAGTACGCCCCGCCGATATATGGTTACGAGTTGCCCGGGCCTACGAAGCACGTAACCAACCTGTTCAGGCGTGTAAGCTGTTTGCTCTCACATATCGCAACCCTTCCACAAACCGTGAGGAGAGAGTTTACTGTGCTCATGCATTAGCTCGAAACGAGGTGCTTGAGGATGATGTCCTCGACATATACATAGACCATGTTCAATCAACACCCCAGGTGTATGCTGAATCGACCATCTTAGCGTTACTTACCCGTTTGTGTAATCTCGACTTTTCTGTGGAACATACCCAGCTCAAACGCATATTTCAAATCACAGAGCGCCTGGTCCCCCTTCATATTTTAGTTCCTCACATGCGTACTACCCAAGGGCTCTACAGTTTACTTATTGAGGATTCACCCGCTGAAGCGAGTACGTATTTTAGCAGTGCCCTGGTTGCAGACCCTAACGATAGGACCGCCCGTATTGGGCAGCTGGCTTCCTGGATCCAACTTGGCAGATATGGCGAGGTGAAGGATCATTTCCCAAACTCGGAGTATATGCAAGACCCCGTGATCGCGGGACTATTTCAGCTATGCACAATCATTGAATGGCTCGACACAAGCGTTCTCCCTGGCCCGTTGCCATGCTCTGTTGAAGATGCTGCTCGCCTCAAAGAGCTACATTTACACATCTATATCGGCGATATAGTTGAGGCAACCCTTGGACGCATATGCTTGCTAAACGGCGATATCCAGCAGGCGGCTCATCTGCTTTCACCCCTTGCCGAAAAGTATCCAGAATATCCTCAATGGGGCTACTATGCAGCCTGGGCAGAAATCCTCTCTGGCAATCGCGAGAGCGCGGTACGTTGCCTTCGGGCACTTGCGAACTGGTCAGGGCGCTGGACAGTCGCCTGCCTGCTCCTGGAGATAGATCCCGCCCTGGAGCAACAACAACAGATGCAGGAACTTCTCACAGAAATGAAGAGAAATCCTGAACAGCATTCGCGTGCACATATTATAGAGATACGCCTCGCCCTAGCAAGGGAAGGCTTTTCCGGTACCCACCTGAGGGAAGTAGAAACAACGTACCTCGTTGAGGAGATAGAGGTGCTACGCACAAGGTTGGCCTGCTCAGTACGTAGCGGGGAGCAGGAGGTAACGAATCGATTGATTGCACACCCCCTCTTCGCGCGCTTGCCTCTTGCCGATCAGTTCTTCTGGCGGGGAGTACAGGCGTTACGCTGGCAGGACCAGGCTCAGGGGATCACTCTCCTGGAAAAAGCAGCACTGACGCTCTCTCACCATCAAGCGCGGCTTCTCCTGGCAGTTCTTTTTTTGCGCGAGGGCAAACTCAATACGGGAAAGCACCACCTGAATGAGGTCTTTCCCGGGCGGCACGATAGCAAAATACGCTTGCTTCAGGCATATGTGGAGGGACGCGAGGGACAGCTGGATAGAGCTATCGAGCTCAATGAACGTCTGGCTGAAGAGGGTCTGGCTAAAGCCTACTACGTTCTAGGCCATCTCTATTTGTACAAAACCACACAAAGTGTCCTACCACAGGAACAGCTTCAAAGATACCGTACCCAGGCAGCGATGGCATGGCGGAAAGCGTTAGATCAAGGTAGACAAACACTACCAGGTAATAGTGAAGTACTTTCATGGTGCGCTCATTTTATTGCCTTCTCTGAGCAGCGGGCTGAAACCTACCCAAAGCTCTGGCACGCCTACCGAGCACTGACACCTGCACAGCGAGAACCATGGCTCATGTGGTATGTAGCATTGGGTCTTCTATGGTATGGAAGCTTCCATGACGTCGCTAGTGCTGTTACGGAACTGCAAACAGTACTGGAGGCTGTGGAACACTTAGAGCCAGTAGCTCTCTGCGAACTCGCTCAAGCAATTGCCCATATGGTTAGCGAGGGAAAGCAAAGAGAACAGGCACGTATATTGCTTCCATTCCTGGAGCAACTAGCGGCACAGAGCAGGAAACACCCGAAAATTCGGATCGCATGCCAGATAGGAGTGGCGGCAGCGCTACACATTCTCTATATGAATGCCGATGGGCAACAGTGCCGGGCACTACGACAGGATGTGGCTCAGCGCATACTGCAAGATCCAGACAACAGGCAATTGCAGATCTTGCTTGCCTTTATCTACAGCCACAACAGCCAACGCGAGGAAGCCAGCACCATTCTACGTACAATCGTACCCAATGACACCTGGCTCGGTCGCGTTTGCTCCATACTGGCTGACCTCTTACATGGACACATTAACCCATCTCACGACGTCTCACCCGGAGAAACCTCACCGGAACGAGCGCAGTTTAGTAAAAGCCTGAGTATGGTGCTGGCTTTCAACAGCGGGAAGGCAGAACAGGGCTACGAAGCGCTTCTCCGCCAGCAGGCGCGAAAGAGCCTGGCCCCCTTTTATATAGAACGTGTTCTTCCTTTATTGACCATCTATGCGCTCAATAAAGGCAGCGTCCCCGCCTTCATTCCCAAAATTCTTACCGATCTATCACATTCAAGACAATCGCGCGAACAGGCAGCCTCGCTGGCACGAGTTGCGGCAGTGCTTGGTGAAACAGCATCAGCCTCTCGTCTATGGGAACAGGCACTGCGCGACGCAGATGATAACCAACAGACAGCTAGCTGGCAGCAGGAGTGCTTTCGCTTCTTAAGCCACCAAGCGGTTACGGCGCTCGCTGAAAGGGAATATCTTGAAGCTTCCAGGTATTTACGGCAAGCTGCCCATTGGGCAGGAGCAAAGCCAAATGGGACCGAAACGAAACAGATGTTACTGGAGCGAGCACGCAAAATCGAATTACGGGCCGCAACCATGCGCTTGCTTGCGTTCCTCTTTCCAGGCTTCGATGATGTAGAGGTTGTACCGGGGCGATACCACGCTATAGGCCAGGTCATTGGGCAGCATCCCCAACTTGCCACAGCACTTGTGAACGATGATCACGAACAGATAAAGCACGAATGGGGCCTGGCACTGCAAGAGCATCAGGCGGAAGTGCCTTTTATGCACCTCATCAGCGTTCTCTATAGAGAAGTGGCCCTGGCAAAGCTTGCCAGACAGGAGGACGCAGAAAGGGACTGGGAGGTAAGCACGGCTCTCTGGGTCCTGCTGCTAAGTTCAGAAACCTTCTGGTACTACTTTGCGTTGATGCGGGGAATAAATGAACAGGGAGGGCGTTCTACCCTGGACCCATTCCAACAGGAGGAGGTGTGGCATGATGCACTCGATACCATCCTCACTTTTCACAGCACAAGCGGGAAGAAGGATTTCGCGACCGGAAACTACCAGCGGGCGCGAACCCACTCGCGTTGCCTTGACCTCTGCCGGTCAGGAGAACAACAGTTATGCTCTTCCCTCAGTACATATGGGCTTCCTTATGCGATAGATATCGATAATCGCAGAATACAGTACGTTAGCAGTCAGGCAAGCAAGTTACTCAATGAATGGGGAGCATCGCTGCTGATGGACGCTGAGAAGGCTCTCCAGAACGCCGAGGAGATTAAAAGCCTTCCCTCAGGTATCCGCCAAAACTACTCGGGAGGCATTGATCTGCTTGAGACTTTTATCTTGCTTGATGTTCCCATTACGCGCGTCCTGGTAGCATGCCTCGATTGGTACAACGATTGGAGTTACGATCTGTACCTCAACATGGGCAAACAAGAAATGCAGCGAATCGTGATGCGGGCCAGCGCGATAGCAGACCGTTTGCTTCCTCTCTGCGAAAAGAAAAATGCCTATGCGCCCGAGAACCAGGCACTCGCGAGACACTTGAACTACCGCGGCTACGTGCGCGATAATTCTCTGCTTGCCATACGAGATTACGAAGCATCGCTATCCCGGAGCCCGGGTTACACCAATTCAGATGAAATGCTGGAAGATGCGCGCATTCAGGCGCTTGTACAGCTCAAACGGGATCTGCATGCCTACGCAGAAAAGGGGGAGTTTGAACGAGCGTACCAGGCTATTGACGAGGCGGAACCGCTTATACAGAGTCCATCGGGGCTCCAGGCAGAACACGCCACAATTTGTCTCCGCCATGGACGCTGGCTTGCCTCAGAGGGACGTTACACAGAGGCCCTAAGCCGTGGAAAGCAAGCTGCTATCCTCAATCCTCAGAACCCTGCTACGCAGCAACTCATCCAGGAGATGGAAGAGCTTGTACCCGAAGAGGACAATGCGCGTCTGCTCAAGGAGGCAGAGGAGGCACTGACCAAGAATTTCTTTGACCAGGCCCTTCAGAATATAGCGCGAGTGCCCTCAACATCGCGCCTGAGTAAAAGGGCGCGTCAACTCCACATAACTGCATATTATCAGCATGGTATCACTTGCACCAATCTGGGTCAGCTTGAGAAGGCGGATAAATACTTGAGACAAGCCCTGGAGTTGGATACAGAGCACGAAAATAACAAGATGATCACACAACAGCTTTCTACGGTCCTGACGCAGATGGCACTCAAGCATGTAGAAGAGGGGAAAAATGCCTCTACAGAAAATCACCTGGCCAGGGCAATGCTCATTTTCGCAAGGGGCCTTTTAGAAGAAGCGCTGGAGTTTAATAGTGCGAATAACCTGGCAAAGACACAGCTTGATCAGTTAAATAAACATCTTTCATCTGAGAAAGAGACCAAAAAATGATCACACCTGAGAAACCAAATCCTTTTCATATCCTTCGGCTGTCAACGCGGGCAACCCTGGCGGAGATCGTCGCTCGTGGAGAGGAACTGTACCAACTTGCTGAATCAAAAGAAGAGGAGATGCTCTTCCGCTGGGCAACTGAACAATTAAAGACCAATGTACGTACTCGCCTGGCATACGAGCTATTTGAGTTCCCTGAGGCGCAGTATGAAGACGAAGAGTGGGAGGCTTTTATACGTAGGCATCGAAGAAAGCCCGTGACCCTGGCAACGTTAGCGCAGGGAACCCCCCCTCTGAGCGTAGAAGATGTGAATGCGGCGGAACTGCTTCAGCAGCTTTTGGAGAGCGAAATAACCATAGCGGAAGCCGACCCGGAACCCTTGCTTCATAGCTCACCATTTGTGCCCAGATATACGTTGCCGTTGGAGGAATGGGATGTCATCTGCGGGTAACTTACCTGATTGGAGCATTTTTAAAGAGCGTGAGGCACTCCCTCTGGAATACGAGTTGCTTTCACCAGCTGCAGAGGTAGCGGCCTTATTACGTGTCCATTATGCCTCCCTCACCGAGGGTCGCCGGGCCGAGGCAGAAGCATTTCAAACCAGTTTTGCGGCCCTGGCGGAACAGGCTGTACTAGTGGCTCAGCTAGAAATGCTTTTGCAGCGCTCTTCATCGTCTTTTTCCAGCTCTGACCAGGGCAGTCGTCTACAAGGGAGGCAGGAGACATTGCCACGCCTCTATAAGTCTCTCTGCATCATTAAAGATCAGATGCTTGAAGCCCTGACATCTGCTGGTATTGAGATAGAATTTCCGCTCGGCAAATCATATGAAGAGGTCGCCGATTTTGTGGAAATTGAGCACTGGCGACACCAGCAACATCTGACTGAAGAGATAGTCATAGACGTCTATGAACCCATCATACGCATGCTCCAGGCTCACCAAGGTCCCGTACTGGTTCGAGCCGGACGGGTCGTGATGGGGGCACCACTTGAGTCCGAGCCAAGAGATGGCAACCATCATGCAGTCGCACGTTCATACGAGGAGCATAAAGAGAATGGCCAGGCAACAAATCAGTAAAGCGATCGGTATCGACCTGGGCACCACCAATAGCGCGGTCGCCATAATGAACCCCACCGATACAGATATAGTGTTGCATAAAGATCCTAAAACAAAGCGAGAGACCACGCCAAGTTGTGTCTGGAAGGATCCCCGGAGCCTACAAAAAATTGTTGGCGCCAAAGCTTTTCAGCGCATCGGGACGACGCCTGAACCCATTAGATCGGTCAAACGCGTCATGGGCAAACAAACATCGGTACGCCTAGGGGATGAACAACTGACACCGGAGCAGGTATCTTCGCTGATACTAAGCGAAATGAAACAGCAAATTGAAGAAGATGTAGCGCGTTTTTCCAGTGAGAGCGCAGAATGGATCGTTGATCGCGCTATTGTGACTGTGCCCGCCTATTTTGACCAGCCTCAGATAGAGGCAACACGCAAGGCCGCTGAGATGGCTGGATTTCAAGTGTTGGAGTTATTGCATGAGCCAACCGCTGCCGCAAGCTACTACTGCTGGCAAAACCAGGTACAGAATGGAGTCTTCCTGGTCTACGATTTTGGTGGAGGTACCTTTGACGTCTCCATCCTGCGTAGTATTGAGGGAGCATTTGAGGTTCTAGGTATTAGTGGAAACAACCGGCTGGGTGGTGATGACATTGATAGTATACTGGCCGAAGAATTGCGTCAACGCCTATTAAGTGAAGAGTATGCTCTCGACCTGGACATAAAAAATGACCCTGAGGATCGCCACCGCTTTGAAAAGCTCAGACTCCTGGCTGAGGGCGTGAAGAAGGCGCTTTCTACATCAGATGAGTTCATATTACGCAGTCAGTCAAGTCTCTATGATAAGCAGGGACAGCCCGTCAACATTGATATCCCATTTGAGCGCGACGAAATCGAGGCACTCATGCGGCCCCTTATCGCAAGAACCATCCCCTATTGCTACCAGGCCCTGGAGCTCGCGCAGAAAAAGGCCGGTATTACCCTGGCCGATATCGATGCCATCATTCTCGCAGGCGGAACGACACATATTCCGTTGGTACGAGAGCTCGTGCGCCAGACATTTTGCGCTGATCCAACGGCCTCTGAACCCCGAGCAAAATGTACTGAGCCTGTTTATAAGAAGGTCGACACCATTGTAGCTTTAGGAGCCGCGATTCGCGCCTCTGCCACCGGCGGAGTAATCAACTATGATGCACAGCGCTCCGTACGTGTACTCTTCCGTGGGATTAGCGTCACCGCCGCCAGACAAGTCACCATTGGAGGGCGAGTTGAGGCGCTTGCCCCTGACCTCGATCTTACCGATGGATACATCCGGCTCACCATTCCAGATCTAGGCTTTGAGGATGAGCAAGCGTTGAAAAGAGGCAATTCTTTCGGCTTTACACGTGTCCCGTTACAAACTTCAGCCGAGAATCTACTCACGTTTGAGATTTTTAGCGGTAGCGATACCCTGATCGCGACCGTGAATCACTCTATAAGCCAGAGCAAGGATGCGTTACGCCCAACTGGTGGTTCTAGTGGAACCGCCTTGCTCTCCAAAGCTCTCTCTCTAGAAGTCAGCCGCGATGGCAAACCATATAGGAAGGAACTCATCAAGGCGCTGAGCACCTTACCTGCCAGCCAAGATGACGTCTTTTATCACCCCGGCAATACGCAGCGACTCCGCTTACCTTTATACCAACAGAAGAAAATGGTCAAAGAAATTGTCATTGAGGACCTTCCCACTCTGGCGAAAGGAACCCCCGTTCACTTTACGCTTCACGTCGACGAACTGGCAGGCATAACTATCAAAGGCACAATTGGCAAGAAAACCTTTGAGACGCAGATCGAGCCTCCACCAGAGCGAAAGCCGCCGACTGCCACTGAAGTAGAGGCTCTCGATGAGTCATTTCAAAAATTGACAACAACACTGCACACTCAGAAGAAGAGTCGTGTTGAAGAACAATATAAAAAGGCAAAAGAGAGCTACGAGGCTGCTGTTGAGAAAGAGGATCTTGAACAGGCTGTTCATGATTTTGAGGAGTTGGAGGAGCTAGTTGCAAGCATTGCTCCCACTCAGAGCTCAATTGAACCTCCACGAGACGTGTTTGAGAAGGTTGTGGGGGAGTGTCTCAATCTCAAAAATTTTGTTGAAGCACTATCTACCTATTCAGGAATTACCCAGCAAGGCTATAATAGCCGAGAAATCAGCAAGGCAATCGAGGCTCAACAAATACAAGGCGATCAGGCATTCCAAGCTGGAGACCAGACTAGATATACAAATGCACTTGTTTCACTCTATGCCCTGCGTGATCATCTAGCGCTTTTGTATGCCAAGGCAGTGAAAAGTGAAAATACTCTCTCAGAATCTGAAAAGGCGGCAAGCTATATCCATAGTATCCTTGTGGAGGCGACAGAAATTGATCAAATTGCCACCGGGAGGAAACGGAAAGATTTTCAGAACGAAATCATCCTCATCAAGAATCAACTCAATGCGGCAGCACGGGATATCCAGACCAATCCTCTGTTGGTACAGCATCGGGCCAATCAAGCCTGGGTACGTCTCCAACAGATAAAGAACGTTTTGGTCAACTCCCAAGAAGATGGAGACGATGGCAAGTTGGTAGAGGACCATACCTCCTAGTTTGGAGCATTCTCCAATCAATAAACACAATGCCACACAGGAGGGTTGCGAAATGAAAGTATCATGCCCCGAAAGTAGCTGCCAGGCCGAGAATGATGCACGCGCACAAGAATGCAGGCGTTGTGGAACACCGCTGCAAAGCTATGTACGGTTGCTTCAATATCCAGCGCAGCTCTTTAATGCTGGACTCCTCAAGGCGCGTAATGGTTCTTTTGAGCAGGCACGCGATCTCTTTGCGGCGGTGGTGTACTGGTGCCCGAAGGATATCGAGGCCCGTAATGCCCTGGCGCTGGCGTGTTTCGAATTACATGATTTGATGGAGGCCCAGCACCAATGGAAACAAGTGCTAGCCCAGTCACCAACCAATGTGCTTGCCCTACAAGGGATAAAGTACATTGAGGCGGAGCATCCATGGGATGATATGCTCCCTGGGAGCACATCATCTCCACCCCCCTCTGTTGCTACGCAGATGCCAGTCCCAAGGTCCGGCAAGAAGGGCCTCTTTCGCAAAAGGAAGAGTCCACAGAGAAGAGATCGTAGGAGATGAATCGGTCTCCAAGGGTGTTATGATGCCTGCCATATCAGGATTACGCGATCCAAACCGCCAGAGGCAATACGGGCGTTGATGGGAGAAACATCAGGTGACCAGGCAAGGGAGCGTACGCCGCGCATGTGCCCTCGATAGATATGCACAAGCTTTCCGGTCGAGGCCTCCCAGATATGGATAGTTTTCTCATCATCGCCCGAGGCAATAAAGGACCCGTTAGGGGACCACACCAACGCAAATATGCCAGCTGTATGGCCCTGATACTCCTGAACTAAGCGTCCGCTCGGTACCTCGCGTACCTGGACTGTTTGATCATAACTTGCAGAGGCAAGCAGCGCGCCATCGGGGGACCACGCCAGCGCGTAGATACCGGCACGGCCCCCATAGGTCAATACCTGCCTACCGCTGAGAATATCATGGACATGCACAGTGGTGTCATAGCTCGCAGAGGCAAGAAGCTTCCCTTTGGGGGACCACGCAACGGCTAAAATATCGTCAATATGTCCATCATACGTAGAGAGCGTCTTACCAGTAGTTGGCTCCCACACACGTACGGATCGATCGCTACCAGCAGAAGCAAGATAAGTGCCATCAGGTGACCAGGCAACAGCAAAGACATCATCAGTATGTTCCTGATACATTCGTACGGGCTTTCTGGTCATAGCCTCCCATATCTGGACGGTCCTGTCACTACTTGCGGAAGCAAGACAGGTACCGTCAGGCGACCAGGCAACGGCTGTGACGTCACGACGATGCCCTGTATAAGTGGCAAGGAGTTGACTGGTCTCGGGATCCCAAAGGGCAACAGTTTTTCCGTTGCTTGAGGCAAGATAGAGGCCATTGGGGGACCAGGCAAGAGATGTTATCAGATCAATATGCGTGTCGAGGACAAGGAGCGTCGTCCCCAATGGTGGTTTACTGGCTTTCTCTAAAGCCTCTGCAAACTCGCCTACGCTAGCGAAACGTTGCCCAGGATCTTTTGCCAGCGCCTTCATCACCACCTGCTCTACTTCAAGGGGAATAGTGGGGTCTTGTTCGCGTAAACCAGGGGGAAATACAGTCAAATGTTTGACAGCCAGTTCTGCCATAGTGCCCAGGAAGGGAGGCACACCAACCAACCATTCGTACACGATTGTAGCAAGTGCGTACTGATCACTCGCTCGCACAGGCCTGGCCTGTATTTGCTCTGGTGCCATATAGACTGGCGTTCCGGCCACGCCCGAGGTGTGAGAGGGATTCCAGCTATGTGAAGAGGTCACAATCCCAAAGTCACTCAACAGAATTTTTCCCCGGGAATCAATGAGCATATTTTCCGGCTTCACGTCACGGTGAACCAATCCATCATCATGAGCGAATTGGAGCGCAGCGCCAACCTGGTTCACATAGGAAACTATCGTTTTAAGCGGAAGTGGGATGCCTGGTGGATGTAACTGGCGGAGCGTCCCCCCAGAAATGTAGTCCATGACAATAAATGGGAGATCTTCATCGAGGCCAAAGTCTCTGATGCGCATAATGTGAGGATGATCCAGGCGAAAAGCACGAGCCTCATTGAGGAAGCTTCGTAAATTGTCCTTGTTCAACCGTGCTCGCAAAATTTTGACCGCAAACAGCTTTTTGTGGTGGATATGTTCAGCGAGATAGACTTCACCAAAACTTCCCTTTCCTAACTGTCGCAGAAGATGATAATTATCTATAGTTCGTCCTGAATAATCCACCATGCTCTTCTATTCTCGCTACAGAATTTTTCAGGTAGGTCACATAAGTCAGTGCCACACCTGCTCAAATTGTAGAGGAGCGAATAGAAGTATGTCAAGGCACAAAATACCCAGTGACACTCCACGTCCCGTAAACGGGACGGGCTTCTAAGCAACGTTACCGGTTTGGCCTGTCTCCCAGGAGACCGTATCCGCGATACGTGGTTGGGCCAGTTCCTTGCTCAGACAACGTTGGGGCGTGTCTGCCCTACTACTCCTTGACCTGGACAAGCCAGGACGGAGATACGTAAACGAACGAGGAAAGTTTACTTGCTCGCCAAAGGCAAGCCGATGCATATTGATCGAGCCAACCAGATCCCGATGCCCGGAGAACTGGCAAGCGCGACACGCCCACTGTCTGCCTTTGGGCTTGTGTGTATGCCCACATCTAGGACACTGGCTGCTTGTTCCTCGTTCCGAGCCAGTGAAGCTCATGATGTGGGCCGCTTTGGCCTTGTGCGTGAGATACGCTCTGTCTTTCCCGTATTCCCACAAGGCCATACGCTGATTGTGGTGTCTCCCATTGTTCTTGTTGCGAACACCATGAGGATTGCCAAGAAAGAGCGTGCCTACCTGATGGTGCACACAAAAGTCTATCACCTTGCGGGTGGCTTTGTGTCGCAGGTCACGTATGCGACGTTCTGCACGACGACATTGCTTGTGTTTGGCTCGCTGCACCTTTTTCCAACGACGAGAAGACTTTTGGCACCTCGATTGCTTTTTCGCCATCTTGCCGAGCTGTTTGCTTCTCAGGTGTTTGAGCGAACGGATACCGCGTCCGGTGACGATCAGAGCCTGACCTGTGTTCGTAGTCACGGCAGCCAGGTGGATCTCGCCCAAATCGATGGTTGCCTCAACGGTGCCAGAAGCCTGCTCTGCCTGTGGAATTTCCACGCAGATATGCAGCTCAAAGCCATTGTTCCAAACCAGACTGCACGCCCCACTGTGTTCGGGCAGTTCAAGGGGCAAGACCAGGGATGGGCGTCCTCTGCCCATAGGCAAAACAACGCGCCCGTTTTCTTTGCTCACTGCCTGAGCAGGCCACTTGACCGGATAAAAACGTTTGGTTCGCCAGGGGTACTTCATCTTCATCTGGGGATGCGTTTGACGGAGCTGGCGGGTGATATCAATGGTGGCAAGGAAGGCGGCAACGATCATCTGCACCGATTGGCTCTGCAAGGCAAAACGCCCTTTGGTGGCTTTCTGCAACTCGTCTCGTCCTGGCCAGGGAAGATGGGCGAGACGTACAGCTTTATGCATTTGCATACAGCAATTCCATACCTGTGCGGCTTCCATCTGAGAAGTTTTGAGGCGTTGGAAGAGGGCAGGCGATAAATGATTCAATTGGTAGATTGTCACCGTTTTCATGCTACAATTGTAGCATGAATGAAAGTGGTTTACAAGTTGGTAAAACCAGATATACCCACTACTTGATTGCTTCTCATCTGGTATGGATTCCCAAGTACCGCCGCCGTATTTTGACAGGGGAGATCCAAAAAGAGACGAAACGGTTGAGGGAGGAATGAGGTCCTCGGCAAGGTCTCACGCTGTTGGCGCTCTCGACGGACGAAGACCACATTCATGTGTTTGTGAGCGCTCCGCCACGTGCGCAGCCCGGCATTGAGAGCGAATGTGCTCAAAGGGGACTCATCGCGCTCCTTGCGCGAGCAGTTCCCCAAATGCAAAAAGATGTGTGGAAAGGAACATCTTTGGACGAGCAGCTAGTATGTGGGTACAGCAGGCAACGTGTCGGCAGAGGTCATCAAACGGTACATACAGGAGTGTCAGGGAACGTGAGAACGTTTCTTGGGCGCCCCACCACCCTCTCCACCAAACAAGGAACGGTGCTTTCATCCCTCCCCGTTTAGGGGGAGGGATGAAAGCACCGGTTGTTAACGCGCTATCGGGTTCGGCTCTCGGAGGAAAGAGCCAGAGAGGTCAATCGCGTTCAGAAGACGCTCGAAGGGATGAATCTCAAGTTAGGGGATGTGGTCTCCGATATCATGGGCAAGGCTTCGCGCATGATCTTGCACGCGATTGCCGATGGAGAGAGCGACCCCTCTCGCTTAGCCGCACTTGCCATGGGACGGGTGCGAGCCAGCCAGAGAGAGCTGGAGGCCGCACTCACGGGGGCCATCAGTTCTCATCACCGGTTCCTGTTGCGAGAACACCTCATGCAGATTGAGCACCTGGAAGCTGCGGTGGAGCGGATCACCGCTGAAATCGTGCATCGGTTTACGCCTCCCGATCTTCCCTCTGATGACTCACCAACAGAGGAGAAAGCAAGCGAGAGTTCGCCAGAGGGAAGTTCGCGCAAGCGGCCATTTCTGTCCCCTTCGGTTGGGGACAGAAATGGGAAGAAGCCGTCGTTTTGCTGTGCTCGATTCCAGGCATGAGCGAACGGTCAGCCCGTGGCATTCTTGCCGAGATTGGCATCAACATGCAACAGTTTCCCACCGCTGCCCATTTAGCGTCTTGGACTGGGGTTTGTCCGGGCAATCATGAAAGTGCTGGCAAACGGCTTAATGGCAAAACGCGCAAGGGCAACCCTTGGGTGCGGCGTCTCTTATTGCAAGCCGCTCATATTGTGGCCCGCCAAAAGCACGGCTATTTGCCTGCTCAATTTCGGCGCATCGCCGCACGGCGTGGAAAAAAGCGGGCTGGCATGGCTGTCGCTCACAGTATTCTCGTGATTATCTCTCATCTCCTCACATTGGTATGTATTTTTTGGGGGCACTCCACCTCTAAGATGTCAAAATGGATGTCAGAATTTCTACTGTATGGTTTGCCGTTGCTCAACGGGAGCTTGCCCAATACTTTTTTAATAAGGCATTCTCCACTGCCAACTGTCCACAAAAACGCTCCAATTCGGCAATTTTCGCTTCAGCAGACGGCTCTGTTTCGCGCAAGAACGCAGAGCATTTTCAAATCTGAAGACCGCCCCGATATTTTTACAGAAAACGAGCCAGAAAGCCCCTGTGATTTATCCAGGGGATGAATGGCTCTTCCTTGTTTGGGGCGTGGGTGGAGTTGGCTGGTAGGTTGGATCATCCCATGCTAAATAGGCATCTAAAGCCCGGCGTACTATTTCCGCTTCAGGTAAGTTCTCCTCTCGACTTTTTCTCTCTAATCGTTCCACCTGTTTCTCAGTAAAGTAGATATTTTTGCGTGCTCGTACCATGATCTACCTCTCTTGACTACATCACAATTGTGATGTAAAATATACCACTGGAAACGAGAAGGAGCAAGAAGGATGCTGATCTACGAATACAAACTGGATGGCAACAAGGCTCAATATACAGCCATTGATGAGGCTATCCGTATCGTGCAGTTCATTCGCAACAAGTGCCTGCGTTTGTGGATGGACAAGCATGCGAGCAAGAATGATCTGCAATGCTATTGCGCTGTTCTTGCCAAAGAATTCCCCTTTGCTTTTTCTCTCAATTCTCAGGCTCGGCAAGTGGCTGCTGATCGGGCATGGGCTGCCGTCTCTCGCTTCTATGACAACTGCCGTAACCAGAAACCAGGCAAGAAGGGCTATCCACGTTTTCAGCATGATAACAGGTCGGTCGAGTACAAGACGACCGGGTGGAAGCTGGACTCGGACGGCAAACATATTACCTTCACCGACGGATGCAACATCGGTCGCTTGCGTCTGATCGGCAGTCGTGATCTCGCCACCCGCCCCATCCCTGACATCAGGCGTGTTCGTCTCATCTGGCGTGCCGATGGCTACTACTGCCAGTTTGCCGTCGTGGCCGAGCGGCATATCGAGCATCTTCCCTCTGGCAAGCAGATTGGTATCGATGTTGGCTTGAAAGCCTTCTCTACCGATTCTGAGGGAGTCACCGTTGAGAACCCTCGCCACTATCGCAAAGCAGAAAAACGCCTCAAACGTTTGCAACGTCGTCTCTCTAAGAAACAAAAGAAGAGTCAGAATCGAAAGAAGGCTCGCAAAGCCGTTGCAAAAGCCCACTTGAAAGTCCAAAGGCAGCGTGAAGATTTTGCCAGAAAGCAGGCAAACGCGCTCGTCTCGTCTCACGACTTGATTGCCTTTGAAGATTTGCAGATTCGCAACATGGTCAGAAATAGGCACCTTGCAAAGAGCATACACGATGCTGGATGGAGGCTATTTCTGGCTTGGGTCAAGTACTATGCGGCAGCACATGGTATCCCTGTCATTGCTCTCCCGCCACACTCCACCAGTCAGAATTGTTCAGCCTGTGGCACGCTCGTCAAGAAGAGCTTGAGCGTGCGAACTCACATATGCACAGGTTGCGGCATCGTGTTGGATAGAGACCACAACGCCGCTATGAACATTTTGCAGAAGGCTCTCAGTCTCGTAGGGCATACGGAAACTGATGCACCTCTGAGTGCATAAAACGCTTCTGGACAGGAGGGCCTCTACTGTCTCTCAGTAATGGGAGTGAGCAAGTCGCCTGGATGAAGGAAGAATCCCCCTGGATGTATCCGGGGGAGTGTCAATTCCATTACATGGGCGACTGGATTCCAGGTAACAGTAATACTGGTGGTGATCGAATACTCAAAGTTTCTGGCACCACTGCTAAGGACATTCGTATCGATCTTGAAGCACTTTGATGCACGATCAGGATATTGTTGTCAGTGAGTCAGGTAGCGACGTTCCTAAGTAGGAATTAGAGAAACACCCCCAGACTTGTGGAAATGGGGGTGTTTTTTTATAGCTTGTCGTATGAGAATGCTCTACCGAGATTTGAAGAAATGGTCAAGAAAGAAGAGCGTCGTCCTTTTTGTTATGTCGCGGAAGATCATGGCACCGTTGTCGGCTATGCTCTCGCTGCATTAGCAGGAAAACGACCTCCTGGCTACCAGGCCTATCAGGGTGAACTGAAAACCATGTATATCTTGCCCGATTACCATCGCATGGGCATTGGGCGAAATCTGATACGGGCTGTCGCCGAGCACTTTCAACAAGAGATGGTTCCATCTCTGTTTGTGGGAGCGTTCCGGACAACTATCCCGCCAAAAGGTTTTATGAATTGTTGGGTGCGCACCTGATTGAGGAATACCGTACCGAGGCGAGATTAGCGGAGAGGAGTTTATGCTCGCCACGTATGGATGGGTATCGGTTCCCGGTTTGCTCCAGTTGCTTGCCTCTTGACCTCACTCACATCCGCAACTTTTTCCCAAAGGTCTTCTCCCAACCTGCGATCTGACAGAGAACGCGCTTCGTCTGCCGAAGGTGTCTCTTACCATCCTCATGGATGTGTCAGAACGCGCCTCATCCTAGCTCGCGTTCCCAACGTCAGACCATCTTCCCTCTTCTCATCTCACAAATTGGGGTATCTCTCACTCAGCAATAATTCGCAGACCCTGATCGCTGCGTAAAGTTGCCAGCGATTATGGTGTGTCAGACAAAACAAGCAGGCACACTATCAATGTAGTTCGCAAGCAGCAGAGAATATGGTAGGTCCTCTCGATGGAAGGTATGGCCGCACCCAAACCACGCCGCAGGCAGATATCTACAGCCTGGGCGCGCTGCTCTTCTGCAAAATATGCATTTCATGGGAAAACTGTACGCCGAAAAGCGCTGGTAAGAGCCACCGCTGGCCTGGCTCTCCACATGGGAATGAAACCAGGCCAGGGCGACTGTTATGGCCGTTGACGAAAGAAATCTGCATTGAAACAATGCTACGCGGCTTCAATCTCACCACTTTCAATCTGGCTCTGGATCAGTTGGGCATAGTAGCCTCCACGACGCAGGAGCCTTTCATGAGATCCCTGCTCCACGATACGCCCTTGATCCAGCACCAGGATCAGATCCGCGTTGCGGATGGTACTCAAGCGGTGCGCAATGACGACCTGCGTACAGGAGAAACGAGAGAGATTCTGTTCTACCGCGCGCTCGGTCGTGACATCGAGCGCGCTCGTTGCCTCATCTAATAAAAGGACGGCTGGTTGGTGAGCCAGGGCACGGGCCAGGGCCAATCGCTGGCGCTGCCCACCGGAAAAGGAACTTCCTCCCTCAGACATGACCGTCTCATACCCCATGGGCATCTTCTCGATGTCCTCATGGATGGCTGCCAATTGTGCCGCTCTCATCACCTGTGCCATGTCCATCTCTGGATGATTGAGCGCGATGTTTTCGCGTACGGAGCCGCTAAAGATGAAAGATTCTTGCAGAACCACTCCAAACTGACTGCGAACCTCGCGATAGTTCAACTCTTGCAGCGGTATTCCATCAAACGCGATCGTCCCTTGCGTTGGCGTGAGCAGCCCAATCAACAACTTCCCCAATGTGCTTTTACCTGAGCCTGTTCTCCCAACCAACGCAACCCGCTGCCCAGGAGCAATATTCACCGTAATATCGTTCAAAATCAGCGGCGTGTGTGGTGCATACTGGAAACGCACATTGTTCACCTCAATACGACCAGTCAGTGTTGGCGGGGTGCGCACCTGCAGTGGATCTTGCTCAGGTTCGGCCTCAAGCACATCGGCGATGCGCTCGAAGTGGGCGCCAGCAATCTGCAATTTCTGTCCACTCGACGCCAGCGAACTGAGTGGCATGAGGAAGAGGGTAGCCAGCGTAGTGAGCGCGAACATCGTGCCAAGAGGTATCGCTCCATTGATGACTTGCAGCGTTCCTATCCAGAGCAAGAGCGTGGGGGACAGATTGTAAAGTAATTCGAAGATGACGCCAATCAACGAGACCAGATAATTGCGACGGATGGAGATATTCATCTGCTCAAAGTACAAATTCGTCCAGCGGTCGAATGCGCGCTCTTCAGCGCCAGCAGCCTTGAGGGTGGCGATGCCAGCCAGGGTTTCATTCAAGTAGCCCTGAGCTTTTCCCTGGGCCATGAGCTCGCGTTGCATAAGCCTGCGCACAGATGGGGCAGTGAGCAGCAACAAGCCAATCTGAAACGCGCCAATGAGTACGGTCACACCCGCAATCAATTTGGATAACCAGATCAAGGCTATCAGAGAAAGAAGCACACTGCTGCTATCGAGCACCGTCGAGACCAATTGACTGGAGAGAAGATCGCGGATCGCAGCGTTACTGCTCATACGGGAAAGCAAGTCACCACTTAAGCGAAGCTGGAAAAAGCGGTATGGCAAACTGAGCAAATGGGTAAAGAAGTGCTGCGTCATGTGCACATCAATGCGTGTTTGCAGATAAATAATCAATGTGGCACGCAAAAGCTTCGTGACCCCTTGCGCGAAAATCAACAGGAGCATTCCAACGCCAAGCAGCATGAGAAGATCTCGATTCGCGGATGGAATGATCGTATCGACCGCCACTGCTGTCAGAAGGGGGGCGCAAAGGCCAAGCAACTGCAACAGCAGCGACGCCCCGATGATTTGGATGAGAATGCCGCGGAGAGACAACATGGAACGTGCATACGTCCCCAGAGAGAAAGAACGCTGGGAAGATTGCCGCGTAAACTGAGGTCCTGGCTCGACCATAAGGACGACGCCAGTGAAGCCTTCTTCAAACTCGGTGTGGGTGATGCGTCGACGCCCAACGGCCGGATCAACAAGGTCAACATACCTCTTCGACCAGCGTTCAACAACCACAAAATGATTAAACTCCCAGTGAATGATAGCTGGAAGCGAGACAAAACGGAAATCCTCGACCTTTAAAGAGACCGCACGCACCTTGCATCCATACTGGCGCGCGGATTTCGCAATGGCACGCGCGGACAAGCCATCCCGACCGACACCACAACGCTCCTGCACATCCGAAACACGAGTGGCGCACCCATAGTAGGTAAGAATCATCGCCAGGCAAGCCGCTCCACATTCAACCGCAGTCATCTGTCTCATTGCAGGAACGCGACGGAGGTGCTTCAGACGGCGAGGACGAGCAGGTTCCTGGGTGCGCGCCTTCTCCGTTGCCTGTGGCGGTTGCTGGCGCTCCTGCGAGGAGCGCACAGAGGTAACGGGTCGACCTTGAGAGGAACTGGCGACGTCGACACGCTGTCTATTCCTCGACGGCACGGCCTCTTTCTGTCGGCTGGGTAGCGACAGTATGGCCGGATGCGTCGTACTGTGCTTAGCAGTCTGCGGGCTAAGTGAAACTGATCTCGAGACGCCTGTACTTCTATGATGACTAGGTAAGGCAAGCAAACGCGGCCCCGAAGGTGTCTGCATTTCTCTCGTTGAGAAGAAGCGCGAGGGATCAAGCACCATGGTTTGAAGAGCGGCCACAGGTCGTGCTGACTCTGCCACGAGTTCTTTGAGTGCCCTCATGGGATGGGTGGGAGTTTCAGCGCTCGTGGGTGTCGGAGAAACTGGCTCACACGGCAAACACCCACTCTCCCTCTGTTCATGGCTGGGTAATGATAATCGAGGCTGCACAGCTTTCTGCCTCTTGCTTGTCTGATGGGCATCATAAATGGCCCGAGCGGTGTCATATCCCTTTGGTATGTGTTCTTCCATAAGCGCAGCATCCCCCTATGAGCGTAGTATCCTCCCGGTAATGAAAAAAGGCAGGGCCAGGAATGTGGCCTCCTCTCCTTTGTAGTGTGGTTGTACGTGTCAAGACAGTTGACACCTTGTAGTTCTCACTGAAAATCCAACTACGAAACGAGTTGGTTGAGGCCAGGCAACAGGGAAAGCACACTCTGTGATCCCACCTGGACACGAGCTGAAAAGGTGCTCCCTGCGTAGAGATTGGCTGAGAGAGGAGCATCAAGACGTAGAGCCGCCGTGACGGAAGGCTCGGCAACCATCGACGCGCTTTCACCTTGAAGCTGAAAACGAGTGCGTAGATCCAGAGGACTCATCACGCGTGGTTCAAGAGACACAACGACACCGCGTAAAAGAGTCGCCTTTGGGCCAACACGTAATTCGACAGCTTGACCGGGATGGATCTGCTTTTGTTGGCTCACTGGCACAAAGAGCACCGCGACGATGATCGCTCCATGTGTGGAGTTTTGTCGCGTCAAAATCCCCTGCCCTCCCACGAAAACTGGGACCTGCGTTCTCCACGCCAGGAGACTGGCTCCCAGGAAACAGAGCAAAAGCAGCCAGGCAAACATCCACACGGGAGGTGTCGCCAGGCGTAGGATAATGCTCTGTTTTTGCTTCTGAAGATGCCGCTTATAAGCATCTTCACGAAAAATCGAACGATTTGAAGAGGTCATAGAAAACATGGTAAAATGAGCGCCAGTTGGTAAGTGCTTCGAGCAACTTACCAACCAGCTGGAGAAACTCTGCTCGCAATGCATTTCCCAGTGACTACGAGCAGAGCCGCATTTGAGAGATCATATGACAGAACAAATAGAAAACGCCTAGACGTTTTCCCTGCATTCCATCGATCTTTGCGCTGCTAGAGGCCGAGATCAGTGCCAAGACCAAGGTTCACGCTACCGGCTGGAGTCTGCACGCCAACGTTCGCACCACCAGTCGCAAGAGGGAGGCTTGTTGACGTCGCCGTCGTCGTGGCATTTGATGCGGTGCCGTTGACTGTATTCAAGACCGAGCCCACGACACCACCAAACAGACCGGAACCGCCAGCAACTTGATCTAGATCCTCATCGGTCAACTCCTGGAACATGGGATTTTTCTCGTCGAACATAAAAACAAATCCTCCTTGACAAACTACTAAAAAACGAGTGATCTGCTATCTCATGAGAGATGGATCACTATGGTCAAGTTCAGGTCGATCGGATTTCCCATAACAAGGCATCATAGCGACTGTCCGCATGGAGTCGCGACGGAAGAGTATGGGAAGCGACCTTTCCCAAACGTCCAAGAACGTTCCCATTGCATAGGCGTTCTTGAAACTATGGATAGTATACTACTCTCAAAATAGTCTTTAGCTCACGCCATCTGCAATATAGCCGCATGGTACCACTTATCAGCGATAAAATACACAAAGGATGAGTTTATATGATGTAATATACTCATCATTATTAATTCACATAGTTTTATTTATCGCACTATAAATTAAAATGTGGGTATGCGACTTCTACAGTGTGTGTGGCAAGAAGTATATCGATCTGCTACAGTTGAGGCTTAAGAAAAATCGCATATTCAAGCAGCACAGGGAAGGGTACATTGAGGATGAAGCGTTTGATGGTGAAATGGTAGCAATCGCCCTCGTATTCAAAAGGCTTGATGTTCCAGAGGTAGGGGGAGTCACCTACGACGAGGTGAGAGAAGCTGGTGAACACCTCCCGGGCATGGCCGCCTTGTGGGATGTCACGACACCTGAAGAGCGGTATGAGATGATCACGATTCTCTTGGAACCAGAGGGGTTCTCCTATGATGCCAAACTGAAAATGATTGCTGCACTCAAACCTCGTCCAGCATTCCTGCCCATTTTGAGTGTGACTCAAGGAGTCTTTGAATACAAAGAGACCAGTGAACTGCTTGTGACAATTCACTGGTCGCAACGGAACCGACGGGCGACGAACCACCGGTCGCACCTGGCCTTGATCCCCATTGACAAGTTGTTTTCAGGTCGCCGTGATATTCTCGTCTATACGCCCAAATCCAGTTCTGAATATATCCAATCTGATGATCCATTTGACCAAGCACCTCATAATCCAGAAGTGGTTTCCCTTTCTCAACGCCGCCCTGGCCCAGGCACGCCACAGTGGAAAATTCCCGTTTCGGAATGGCCAAATGTGGTACGCCGTATTGTTGAGAACCAAGAACCACTGCGCAAGGTTGCAGTGGATTATAGGGTTTCGTATGAGACAATCAGGCGTGTCGTTCGTGCTGCTTGCAAACAGTAGATAAGCCCTTATCGGTAACGACACGAACAGAGCAAAGGGAGCCATTATTCCAAAGGAGCAGTCTCTCTTTATGAGGAAACCCTTTCCTGCTCCACCACATACAGACATTGACATCCCCTACTATGTAAGCATCCATCAGGTGAGAACTACTACTACGAAGAATTTCTCTCCGCCGAAGCGGTGTTTCCAGAACAGGGCTCTTGTCTGGGTGGAGAAAAGAGGCGTTCTTATTTCAGGGAAAAGGCAAAGATAAGATACAATGGTGAAAGCATAGGCTATTTTTTATCGTAGAAGGAACAAGACGTTGCGCCTGCTATTTCAAAATGGACACATTGTCGCGCAGTTCAACGTAATATGGGAAATTTCGTTGCTGATGGATCTCTCCGCCAAAGGTATAGAATGGACTTCGGTCTACATGGAGGGGAAAGGAGAGCCAATTGGCCGTATTCACACAACGACCCATGAGGTGGAAATATTTGCAGGCAATGACATAAAACATCGACAAGTCGTCGTGCTCGGGCCAAATTCCCCAATCGCCTAATCGCACGACGAGGCAATATCGGTATTACGTGGCCTACTACTCGTCCATCCTACGTCAAACTGGTTGGCGTAGAGAGACGGAGCAGCGTTCGATGTGCAGAAGGGCGAATCCACAAGAGGTCTTCCTCGGGTTCACTCAGCTCCTCCCAGAGCAAGGCCGAGAGACAATCAGACAGACCTCTCTTTCAACGGGGGAAGCGCTCGCAGATATGGCCGCCTCTTGGAGTGAGGCAGCGCCGAAGGAGCGGCGCGATCTCGTGGGGGGCCTACTGACGGTGGAAGGGCTGGTCTACGACCTGGAGCGGCAAGTCATCGTCGGACTCATCCCGCGGCCCAGTGTCCTTCCCGTCCTCGCGTTAGGGCTCCAACAGACGGGGAAATGGGAGCAGAGAGAGGGAGGACTCTGGTGACGCGCCGAGTACTGGCCGCCCAAACGGGACATCACCATCAGGCATCTCCCACCCCTGTGCACCCGAGCCTGTCGCCCGCACAGCGAGAAGAGGCCATCACGCTTTTGCAGCAGCCCGACATGTCCATTCGGAAGATTGCCAGTGCGCTTGGCACCTCACGGGGAACGATCCAGCGCTTGGTTGAGTAGAAAGACATCCAGCGGCAGCCGAATGACCATGAGCTCTAGAGGAGCAGACAGCGAGAGGGCAAGGCAAATGCTGCCTCGCCCTCTCGCTGTCTGCTCAGGCTACTGAATCAGGTGCAACTCTGCTATTGATATTGACTGGTATTAGCGCAAGGAGTCGCTGTTGAGATGTAAATATTTCCCCAGTCAGCGGGAGGAATCATATTCTGGGCATTATCAACAATACCAACGACGCAAGATTTGCGTGCCAAAACATTCGTGTTCTGGTAAATTGGAATCCAGGCAACATCGTTGATCAGTGCTTGCTCCGCTTGATTGTATTGCTTGAGACGCTCGATCAGATTTTGATTGACGTCAGCTTGCTCCAGGAGGCGTTGATTCGCCTGCTGCTGAATGGCATTTGACGTATGGTTCTGTCCGTAGTTCCCGGCATTCTTGGGCGAACCCTGGTCGAACAGCAGAGTCAACCAGTTTTGAGGATCTGGATAGTCCGCAATCCAATCCAATGTGTGCAACTGGAGACCATTGGGATTATTGACCGTGGCGCTGCGCTCAGAGTAGAGACGCGTGAGGTCTATGTCATCAATCTTGACATTGACCCCTAGTGCGGACTTCCACATCTGCTGGAGCGCCGAGTACTCATTTCTCTTGTCCGCAGATCCTTGCGAGGCCGTGGTGAATGTGATGGGAGGAAGGTCAGCCAGGGTCAGACCTTCTTCTTTCAAGCCCTGGTTAAACAACTGCCTGGCAAGCTGCACATCGCTAGTTGTACCATTATGGGTTTGTGGTCCTGTCAAGTTGGCATTATAACCAGGCATGCCGGATGGAACGATATGATTCGTCGGAATGACCATATCGTGAAAGACATTATGAGCGATGGCATCTTTATTGATTGCCAGATCAAAAGCTTGACGTATCTTGATATTGTCAAACGGCTTTGCCAGGTAGTTCAGGCTCAAGTAATAGACATCCAGCAAGGGCTGCTGGTGGAACTGTGTTCCAAGCTGAGATCTAGCGTTCGCAATCTGCGTCGAGGGGATGGGAGCTGAATCAACCTGGTTGCTCTGATACAGCTTATACGTCGTATCGCCCTCTCTGACGAACGGCATAACGACCTTTTTGAGCTGGGGTTTGGGGCCAAAGTACTTTGGATTGGGGACGAAATCGATCTCTTTGTTGTGAATATACTGCAAGACCATCCAGGGTCCGGATCCTCCAATACCCGCATTCAGATGATCACTAAAATTGTTGCCAGCGTATCGTTCGGGCTGCAAGTAAGTAGCAGAGGTATTGTCAACGTATTCGGAGAAATGGAAGAGAGTGGTGAGGTCTATCACTAAGACTAACAAATCATCTCATTATAAGGTTCTCCGTCAGCGTTAGCTACCATCTGTCCCTTAGAGCGCCTCGACATGATTATCACCGATAAACAATCTCCGCTCCACCTGGTAAACCAGATTAGTCAATTGGGGGTCGAGGTCTTGCTGGTATAAAGTTGTTTTACCGAACAAGACATGCTCCACCCATTGATGACTCCGCTAAAAAGCAAGCTACCTGTTATGGCTTGGCAATCCATCGACGTCCTTGTATGTGTTGCTAACACATTGTTTCAAATTTTCCAGCGGAGTCATTGAGGGAGGGCAACGAACCACACAGAGTGTTGCCTAGCGCGCGACTATTTCCTCGACCGTTGGGAAAAAGTCGCCCTCCAGTTTCTGGCCCATTTGTAGCCCTAGCGGATCGGTGATGACATGCCGCTTCCCGGTGTACGTCGTGCTGGCATCCATATAGATAGCAACGTGCGCGATACGTTGCTCATCGGTAAAATTTGGCGTTGCCATGTGGGCGATACGAGCATGATGGAAGGTGCAATCGCCCGCTTTTAAGGGGACTGTAACGCGCTGCATCCATACCAGGTCAGGACACTTCCTCATCAAGTCATGGGCATCAGAAAGATCCTGGCTGGTGAGTTCAGTTTTTGTCTGTGAACCGGGGATAAAGGTCATGCAGCCCCTTTCGGCTGGCACATCGACGAGCGCGATCCAGGCACTCAGCGCATGGGTTGAGTTGGCGTGCGGCCAGTAAGGTTGATCCTGGTGAAACTCCGTTGGTGCATTGTTGTGTGGTTCCTTAATAAGCGTCTGGTCGTGCCAGATACGCAGGGGAACGCCTGCCAACCGTTGGGCTATCGCGGCCACGTTGGGGTGGAGAGTAAGCTGGCGTATCGCCGCATCTTCGCGCCAGACATTGACCAGTTGCGTGAAGATGTTGCTGTGATGTGAGTAGTTCTTGATGCGTTTCTGCGTCTCCAAAGTAGCGGCGCGGAATCGTGTCACTTCCTCTGGCGAAATAATGCCACGAATAGACACGAATCCTTGCCTGCGATACGTCTCGATAGTTTCAGTAGAAAGGTTTTCCGCAGTCGTCGTATAGACAGATATTGTCATGTGAAAACTCCTTTACTCTTCACATATGAGGTCCGTTATGAGGTCCGTAAAAAGGTGTTTAAGCAACTACGATAACGACACGACGCTTCAAGCGCCGATCGAATGGATCTTTTTGTATGATTATGATAGTAATATACCGTTTTATAACAAGAAACTGTTAGGCAAAAACGTCTACTTCTTCGCTATTATTGACATAGTACGTCAGTACCGACTATAGTCGTTTTTAACGATAACGATATGCGTAACTCATGCAGTTTTGGTTGGCATGAAAGTGACATGATGAGTAATCAAAGAAGGCCTAAAGCATTACTTTGGCAGCATCTCTACGGTAATGATGGTGTGCCGGTCATAGCACAGCGCGTTTCCCTGATGAATGGAGATTTTGAACCTCACTCGCATGATTTTGTCGAGGTCGTCCTGGTTCTTTCGGGGTATGGGAACCATAAATCGCTAGTAGGAGAACAATCACTTGCGCCAGGTGACATCATCATTCTTCGCCCTGGTGCCTGGCATGTGTACCGTGCTTGCCGGCAACTCGAAGTCTATAATTGCTGCTTTAGTTGCAGCTTGCTGCAAAACGAGCTTTCCTGGATGGGCGAAGAAGCGTGGCTCCAGCACCTCTTTGTGGCAAAAGCGACCAGTGTAGAACAGCACAGTATCCATTTTTTTCATCTTGCTCAGCCGATCTCTACTACATGCTTGAGCCACCTGGACACTATTCACATTGCAAAACAGACAAACAGTGTTTTACAAAAAACTGCCATCCTTGGGCATCTGCTCCTCTTCCTCACCCAACTTGCTCAAGATATGGGCGAGCGCGATGCAATCGATGAGCCTTCCCTAGCATGGAAACGGGCGTTACCTATGACTGTGCTCTCTGCTAAAAACCTGCTCGATAAGCAACTTGCCTATCCCTGGAGTCTGGAAACGTTGTCTAAACGCCTGGGAATTGATCGTTCCTACTTGGTGAGATTGTTTACAGCACATATCGGAATATCACCTATAGCGTATCTCGCGCGCCAGCGCACCCAGCAGGCGACATATTTGCTGATCACTACAGATCTGCCTATTGCTGCCATCGGCGCAGCAATAGGTTGGCCCGAACCACGGCATTTTGCCCGTCGCTTCAAGGCTCAGGTAGGGATGAGTGCCTCTGCATACCGGGCACAATTTTTTGCGCCGATGATCCAGTCCGATCAAACACACCAGGCCACATTCGATGAGAGCAAGCAGGTATAAGATGGCAGTTAGCCTCCAACTTGTCGGCGTGTCTTACTTATCCAAAGGTTGCCCGGTAGGCTGTGGGCGTCTGATGGAAGGTAGTCTGGAAGGCACGAGCCAGGCGGGGGCCATCGCTAAAGCCAACTCGCTGCGCGATTTCGGTCATATTAAGCGAGGTGGTGCGCAGCAGCGTCTGGGCACGTTCCAGGCGTAGGGAGCGTATGTACGTAGCTGGTGGGACACCGACCTCGCGTGTAAAGATCTCGCTAAAGCGGCTGGGCGAGAGAAACAGTAGAGAAGCTAGTTGTGGTACGGTCAACGGCTCATGAAAACGCTCCTCACAAATGCGCAGAACGTTGGCAATGCCTTTACTACAGGCAGTTTCCCCGCTCACTTTGGAAGCAGGAAGTTCTTCGTCTACCGGTCCTTGCCCGCGTGTGACAGAGACAAGTAGATGAAATAACTGGCAGTGCGTCAACAGGACAGCGGCGAGTTCTGGTTCAACATACTCCAGGCAAATTTCTCCAAGTATCGCATTCACGGCACGATGATGCTCTGGTGAAAGGTGCAAGCGGTGCGCATAGCGGGGCTGCTTATCTCCAACGGTATCCTCTGCACCGATAAGTAAACGCCAGAATCCGGGTAGCGCACGTAATGCTGCTAGTTCTTCAGCAGAGAAGAGATGACGTTGAAAGTAAAACGCGTCGAGCTCAAGTGTGCGATAGTGCTGATAAGCATGGGTTGCTCCGGGTGGAAGAATGTAGACATCTCCAGGCACAACCGTATAGGGATGGTGATTAACCACATGGATGCCCTGCCCGTTCTGAACGATATAGAGGGCGTAGAAATCTACATGGTGGTGCGGACCGGTGTCTAGGCCATCAGCGTAGCGCTCATGTCGTAGCAGAAGAGGAATGGATTGATGTTGCTCCATGTTCGCGAATGAGCAAGGAATAACCTCCTGAGGTCTCGTTCGCTCCGTCCATAGATATGTATCTGGATACTGCATGCTATGCACCTACCTTTTCTGGAGAAAATGCCAAGAAATCCGCTGGAATTGACAAGACAATGATCCACCCTTGCTTTTATACTTACCTGAAGATCGTGTGTCTTGTCAAGCGATGATTGTTTTACCATGCTAGCAGGTAGGTGAAATTTGAGCACCACATGATAAGTGTAAGGCAAGACATGGAAGTAGCAGTACTGCATGTTACGATGTTTCAGCATACAGAAAGGCAGGCGATGAGCGATTTGACATCTGCAACTTTTGATACCTACGCGCCGTTTGTCGAGTCTGATGCGAACGCCGCTGCCGAAGCGCTGCGAAAGCAGATGAACGAACAAGGGTATCTCTTTTTCCGGGGACTCGTTCCAGAGGAGGAGGTACTCACTGTACGGCGTGCTGTGTTGGAAGTGATTAGCGCGGCAGGATGGGTTGATCCGGCTTACGACTTGATGGAAGGGCGAGCGATGCCCGGACACAAGCCGCTAACCGAGGGGCAGCCAGAATACGCTGCTGCTTATCGCAAGGTGTTGCGTACCCCCAGTTTCCATAACTTTCCGTGCCATTCTGCGCTTATAGGGGTGGCACAGAAATTACTGAGTGAGGAAGTCTTCGTGCACCCACGACGCATCGGGCGCATAACTTTTCCCGGTGCGGTGGCTTTCGCGACACCACCACACCAGGACTACTACTACATCCGTGGTTCTGTCGAAACCTATTCGTGCTGGACGCCCCTCGGCGCTTGCCCGCGTGAACTGGGCGGGCTGGCCGTCTGGCCCAGCAGTCACAACTTCGGCTTTATTGAGCACAGTATCAAACATCCCGGCGCTGTTGGTGGTCATGGTGTCCCTGTGGATGAATCTCAGGCACACTGGCACACTGCTGACTATGGAGTAGGGGATGCGCTGTTCTTCCGCTCGTACACCATCCACAAAGCGCTTCCCAATCTCACGCAGGATCGCCTGCGTCTCTCAACCGATAATCGCTATCAGCTCAGCAATGACGAGATCGACCCTGCTGCTCTCAAGCCGCACGGCGTGAGCGGAAAGTAGTCATACACACAGCGTAGCGATGAGGGCAGTGAACACTGTTTCACCACCTCATCGCCTACCAGTATTTGTATCATTGGTTCGTAGTGCGCAACAAACTGAGCGCTGAGAATGCGCGATCAAGTTCTACCTCACACCAGGAGGAGGATTATGGTTCGCAGTTCGCTAAACGAACGTCTCAATTTTCTCACTACTCGTCGCCAGGCCATCAAAACGATGAGTCTTGGAGCCACTGCTCTTGCACTGTCTGGTTGTAATGTCATTATGGGTGCTACGCCCCCGGGACTTTCCTCGTTAGGCAAAGATCCGGCCCCCGGACGCAAGACCGTCATCGAGATTTATAGCGTCTTTAGCAGTAATGTTGCCGTCGGTTGGAACGAGCTTGCCGCACGATATGAAAAAGCCCAGCCAGATGTTGGCGTGAAAATTACCTATGCACCTGCCAGCGGTGGCGGCGGAGATGACAATCCGAAGCTATTTACCTCCATCGCGGGAAAAACGCCTCCGGATATCGCCAATCTCACTCCTTTCAGCACACCCCAGTGGGCTGAACTGGGTATCATGACAGACCTCACCCCCTATTTGCAGCGTGATGGGATCACTGCCGACACTTTCTTCCCAATAGCTTGGCATGACATGAACTACAAAGGGCGTGTCTGGCAGGTACAGTGGGACGCGGACCCTAACTTTGCCTTCTTCTGGAATAAGGATCTGTTCCAGAAGGAGGGGCTTGATCCCAACCGACCTCCTCAGACCATCGATGAGGTAGATGAGTACTCGCAAAGGATCAACCGCAGCAAGGGAGGGAATGTCACACAGATCGGCATGATTCCATGGGGAACCTATGGCTTCAGCAATTCGATGTTCACCTGGGGCTGGGCTTTCGGCGGCGAATTCTATGATCCTGAGAAAGAAGAGGTTACCCCCGACAACGACTATGTGGTCAAAGCCCTTGAATGGATGGTAAAGTACGCCAGATCGGTAGGCGGGGCAGACAAGGTGAACGTGAGCCCGCCAAATCTACAGTTACCTCCCTTTGGTGCCGGCACAGTGGGTATGGCTCCACTGGTTGCCCCTAATGCCAGAGACTTAAAGACAGGAGCTCCCAATATGCATGTAGGGGCGACTTTGCTACCATATCAGGGACCAGGAGCAACACAACCAGGGGCCGGGGCCTGGTTTGGCGGCTGGAGCCTGTTTGTTCCTAAAGGGGCCAAACACCCAGATGAGACCTGGGATTTTATCAAGTGGGTCTCAACCAGTCCTGAAGGTACGCTGGCTCAATGGGAAACGGTTGGTTTCCCCCCTGCTTGCAAAAATACTCCCGTCTTCGATCGTATGAAAGCAGATCCCATCATGGGCCCATACTACAATGTGCTGCTGACAGCACAGCATTCCCGACCAGCTATCCCTGTGGGTGGGTTTTATGCTACACAATTTGAGCAAATAATCTCGGATGCTATCTATGGCAAGTTGACACCGTTGCAGGCACTCAGAACGGTCAAGGAGAGTACCATGAAGGAGT
The DNA here is from genome assembly GCF_016587395.1 of Ktedonobacter sp. SOSP1-52. NCBI lineage: Bacteria > Bacillati > Chloroflexota > Ktedonobacteria > Ktedonobacterales > Ktedonobacteraceae > Ktedonobacter > Ktedonobacter sp. SOSP1-52. Next base: position 451,956 of record NZ_BNJH01000003.1, on the reverse strand, counting down.
GGGTCCGCTTCAAGCGCGAGGCCGGTTCGTAACCCTCGACCCCTGGTATTTCTTTGGCATTCCTAATGGGTCTTTCTCATCGCTGAGTGCTTATCCAATTCCAATGAAGGAGGATATTGATGACCGCAACATCCCTCAAGCAGTCCAGTGCCCGTCTTCGACGACGGGATCCGCAGGCGCGTCGTAACTTCCTCTGGGGACTGTTCTTTACATCACCGGCCATCATCGGTCTGCTTGGATTCACTGCCTATCCACTGCTCGCATCCCTATATTACAGTTTTACCTCATACTCGATGTTTGGTCCCATCAGGTGGATTGGCCTGACAAACTTCACCGACCTGTTCACCGATAGTAACTGGTGGTTGTCTCTCTATAACACCTTCTACATCCTCATCTTTTCCGTTCCCCTGGGTATCCTCGTCGCCCTCGGGCTGGCGCTTCTCCTCAATTCTAAGGTACGCGGCATCACCGTTTACCGGACGATTTTCTATCTACCGAGCATTGTGCCGATTGTCGCATCTGCTGTCGTCTGGAGCTATGTGCTCAATCCACAGTATGGGGTTTTGAATAACATCCTGAGCGCCTTTGGGATCAACGGCCCTGGCTGGCTGACCAGCCCTGACTGGTCGAAGCCCGCCCTGATCCTTATTAGCGTCTGGGGAGTTGGTAATCTTATGATCATTATGTTGGCTGGCCTGCAAGATGTACCACAGGATCTCTACGACGCCTCCAGGGTTGATGGAGCGGGCGTATGGGGCCGCTTCTGGAATGTGACCATACCCTTCTTGAGTCCACACCTGCTGTTCGCGCTGGTGACCGGCCTGATCGCTGCCTTCCAGTACTTTGCACCAGCTTATGTCTTGACCAATGGTGAGGGCACACCAGCAGGTTCTACACTCATTTCCAGTCTCTATCTCTACCAGAACGCGTTCCGCTTCTTCAAGGTAGGCTATGCCAGTGCGATGGCGTGGGTTCTATTTATCATCATCGTTGTGTGTACCGTGCTGGTATTCCGTTTCGTTGGCCGGCGCATTTACTACGGAGGTGCATAGTCATGGCACAGGGCATTTACATTCCAGAACAAAACGAGGAGCAGGCACTTATCGAGACACGTCAAAGCGTCAGTAATCGGCGCTTCAGTGTAGGGCAGCGCATAGCAACACACGCGGTGCTCATCATCTTGAGCTTGATCTTTATTACGCCGTTTTTCTGGATGTTCACTGGCTCCCTCAAGACTGAAGCCGATTTGAATGCGCTTCCGATCGCCTGGTTGCCCCAGACCATCGATCTAGGGAACTACATCTATGGCTTGCAGGCACTGCCATTTGCCCTCTACATCGTCAATACACTGGTCATTTGTCTCTGCTCGATGATTGGAGCAGTCCTTGCCAGCTCATTTGTAGCCTATGGCATTGCGCGTATCGACTGGCCTCTACGCACACCGCTATTCATAATCATCTTAGGGACGACGATGATTCCCTTCTACGTGACAATGGTTCCCCTGTTTACTCTGTTTCGCAACATAGGCTGGGTAGATACCTACCTACCGCTGATTGTGCCAACGTTCTTCGGGGTACCTTTCTACATCTTCCTGCTCAGGCAGTTCTTCTTAACCATTCCCAGGGATCTATCAGACGCGGCAAAGATCGATGGCGCGAATGAGCTGTCAATTTTCTTCCGCCTCATCTTACCCCTGTCCAAACCGGCTCTGGCTGCGGTGGCGCTCTTCCAATTCCTGATATCCTGGAGCGACTTCCTGGGGCCGCTGATCTACCTCAGTAACCAGAACCACTACACAGTGTCACTGGGCCTCTCGTTCTTTCAGGGTCAATATAATACCGAATACGGGGCAATGATGGCTGTGAGCGTGGTGCTGGTGATACCTGTCATAATTTTGTTCTTCTTTGCCCAGCGTACTTTTATTCAAGGCATTACGTTGACGGGCGTGAAGGGCTAGCAAGGAGCATTTGATGAGACTTGGTTGTAACACGGTACTATTTCCCACGCAAGATTTGCAAGGAGCGCTGGCACGCGTAGCCTGGTGCGGTTTCAAGGAGGTTGAGTTGGCGGCCATACCGGGTATGTGCGAGCACGTTGTGCCCACGCGCGACGATGCGCAGGAGATCAAACGACAGGTAGAGGAAGCCGGACTACGAGCCGTCGCTATGGAGGCGGCGATGAACCTCACCGTGCCAGACAATATCCCGCGCTTCCTCTCGGTGCTGCGCTTCGCCGCGCAACTTGGCATCGAGATCGTCAATTCGGGTAACGGAGGGAAGAGCGATAATCGTGAAGACGAGCGCGTGGTGCATGCAGCCATTCGCGAACTAGCTCCCCGTGCGCAAGAATTGGGCGTGAAGATAGGCGTCAAAGCCCACGTCAATCAGGCTATCTATAATACGGCAAGCGCGCTGCGTGCCCTGGATGCGGTTCCGCTAGAAGGCTGGGGCATTAACTACGATGCCAGCCACCTCTATCGCGTGGGCGATGATATGGTGCAGGCTGTGCAGCAGTTGGGGCAGAAGATTGTGTCTGTACACATTCGCGATACCCTTGAACAAGTTATCCCCATCGGTCCGCCACCCACGCAAGTTGCGGGTCGAGGGAATATCGATCTGTTGGCCATCGTGCGTGCGTTGCAGGCGATAGGCTATAAAGGACCTGTTGATCTGGAGGTCATTGGTGGTGCGAAATTCCAGGATTGGCAGATGGTTGCTATTGCCGCCGAGAGCCGTGGCTATCTGCATCGCGTCATGCAAACAGTTGAGGAGGGATCATGTTAAAAGTTGCTGTCATTGGACTGGGCCATATCGGCCAGACCCATACACGCTATTACAGCCAGAACAAGGACGTTGAACTTGTTGCCCTATGCGATATCCTGCCCGAACGCGTCGATCCTGTGGCGCGCCAGTACGGGGTCAAAGCCTATCACGATCTTGACGAGATGCTCGCCAACGAGGCTATCGATGCCGTCAGCGTTGCCACTGCTGGCCACGAAAACGGTGGTCATCACTATGATCCAACCATGAAATGCCTCGCTGCTCGCAAGCATGTATTGGTGGAGAAGCCTATCTCCAACACTATTGAGCATGCACGCGAAATGGTGCGTTGTGCCAAAGAGCAAGGCGTGTTGTTTTGGCGTCAATCTAAATCATCGCTTCACACCAGCGGCGGATAGGGCAAAGCAGCTATTGACCGAGGGAAAAATGGGTGAGGTGCTGTTTATCAATATGGCTTTGTGGATTAACAACCCCAATGAAAGCTCCCCCTGGTTTCACATGCGTGCACTGCACCCGCATTCCATTGATGTCATGCGCACTTTTGGCGGCCCCATAAGGCGCGTCCAGGCTTTCATGTACAAGGGGCCGGGGCGCAAGATCTGGTCCAATGCCTCGATAAATATGCAGTTCGCCAGTGGTGCCGTTGGTCATCTCACTGGCAGCTACGATGCCAGTCGTTTTCATCCCATCGAGCGCTGTGAGGTAGGCGGCAGTAATGGGCGTTTTGTCATCGAGAATGTCTTCGAGCGGTTGGAGTTCTTCCCGCGCAATAGTCCCGACAAGCTTGTGGTAGCGAATCCCATTATGGGCGGAGGCATGGGGACGTTCGATGACACCTTCCGCAATCGTATCATGACGTTTGTTGAGCAGGTGCAGGCCGGTGGACCGCTCGACGCTTCGGGCGATGATGGACTGGCAGCTCAAGAGGTAATAGAAGCCGCTATACGCTCGTGGGAGCACGGCACGATTGAGGAGGTACAAGGGTAAACAAGATGCAGAGACCAAACATCGTTCTGATTGCCCTGGATACTCAGCGTGCGGACCATCTGGGATGCTACGGCTATTCCAAAGCGACCAGCCCGTTCATCGATAGCATTGCGCGGCGCGGCGTGCTCTTTGAGCGTTGTTACGCGCCCAATATTCCCACTCATCCTAGCTTCACAACCATGCTCAGTGGGAAGGAAGCGATGACGCACAACATAGTCAACATTGGTGGGGGTGCTCCTATTGCCGAGGGGATACGCCTGTTGCCTGAGATCCTCAAGAAACAGGGCTACGCAACCGTTGCTGTGGACAGTATGGGCCGCCATTTCAGCCGTGGCTTCGATGAGTACATTCCCTACACGTGGGATCGCTCTGATCCGAGGGTGCTGCGCAAGGCAGAGACGGTCAACGCAAAAGCGCTGCCAGTCATTCAGCGCTTGAGTAAGCAGGAAGAGCCGTTTTTCCTCTTTATCCACTACTGGGACCCGCACACGCCATATCTGCCTCCCCCGGCCTACAGGCGCAAATTCTATCCCAAAGACCGTGACCCTTACGATCCTGAGAACCACAGCATGGATGAAGCCTGGACATGGGAGCCGTTCAAATGGTACTTCCATGACTGGATGCCGGGTGTGACCGACGCCGAATACGTGGTCAATCTTTATGATGGTGAGACGGCCTATATGGATCATCACCTGCGTACTATCTTTGCTGAGCTTGCACCGCGACTCCAGGACACGCTGGTGATTATCACCGCTGATCATGGTGAAATTCTCAATGAGCAACTGGGGTACTTCGACCATCATGGGCTTTATGAAGGCAATGTGCACGTGCCCCTCATTTTCTACTGGCCGGGTACAATGCCCAGGGGCAAACGTGTGCCCGGCTTCGTGCAAAATCTCGACTTGGCACCCACCATGCTTGAACTGGCGGGCATCCTTGATCACGATAGGATGGAGGGCCTTAGCCTGCTTCCTCCTATCTTTGGACTGCGTGATGGCAATTATGATGAGGTGTACCTCTCTGAGGCGACGTGGGAGTTGAAACGTGGTTTGCGCACACAGCGCTGGAAATTCATCAACTCGCTGGAACCAGACCGTCACGGCCGCCCTATGCAAGAACTGTTTGATCTTCAGAGTGATCCACAGGAACAACGCAATGTTGTTGCGCAGTACAGCGATGTGGCCCAGGGACTGGCGTCACGCCTCGATACGTGGGTCGCGCGACGTCTGGCGGAGACGGGACGGAAAGTTGATCCTCTGCAAACGCAAGGCATTTGTGGCACGAAGATCGGCACACCCAGGCCCGGCGAACTTATTGGAGCAGGAGCCACGCCGCTACACAAGCGAAAACAGGCACAGGCAGCCACCATTCCCGCACCTGAGGCGCTTCGAGCACCCAACGAGGTAACCGACGAGGCGAAAGGAGTGAAACTCCATGGCTATGTCAAGCGATAATGTCGTGCGCATTGGGGTCATCAGCTTCGCGCATGGACATGTCAACGCCTACATCGAATCCATCAAACACTTTGACGATGCGCTTGTGATCGCAGCCTGGGATGAGGACAGCGAACGTGGCATGGCATGCTGTCAACAATACGGCATCGCGTACGAGCGCAACCTGGATGACCTCTTGCAACATGAAGATATCGATGCTGTCTTCGTCACCAGCCCGACCAATCAGCACGCGGTGCACGTGGTTGCAGCAGCGCAAGCTGGTAAACATGTGCTGCTTCAGAAACCTATGGCATTGACGCTGACAGATTGCGATACCATCATTTCTACGGTCAAGCGATACGGCATCAAGTTTAGCATGTGCTACCAGATGCGTGTCGATCCGGTGAATCGGAAAATCAAGGCGCTGCTCGACGAGGGGGCTTTGGGGAAGATTGCCGTCGTGCGCCGTCGACACGCGATCAATGCCCTGCTCACGCCAGGCTTTGCGCGATCTGGCAACTGGCATATCGACCCGGTGCAGAATATGGGCATGTTCATGGACGATGCCTCGCATGCCGCTGATTGGTTCTATTGGATGCTGGGGCGGCCCGTCAGCGTCATGGCGGAGATTGATAATATTGTCACGACTGTGGCCCTGGATGATAACGGCATTGCCATCTATCGCTTTGCCAAGAAGGAAATGGGCATTCTGCTAAATAGTTCGACAATGCTTGCTGCCGAGGCCACCACCGAGGTGTATGGCGACCAGGGCGTGCTTGTGCAAAATTATGGCGATGCACCATCGTCGTGGCTGCCGCATCCACCCGAGGCTCCTGCGCTCAAAATGTATCAAGCCAGCGCGCGTGAGTGGAGTAGCTTTGATCTACCCGCTAACCGCCAGCAAGCGGAGCGCATCAAAGCGGTACCACGCCCGTTGATCGACTACTTACAAGGACGAGCGGAACCATTGGCAACTGCGGAGGATGGGCGTGTATGCATCGAAATGGTGCTCGCTGCTTACCAATCGGCCCGGGAAGGAAGACGCATCCATTTCTCACGCTAGAAAGAGGGATTGACCCATGCCCGAACCTACAAACCAGCCCGATATCGTGGTGGTCGCCATCGATACATTGCGCCCGGATCACCTGGGATGCTACGGCTATCCCAAAGCAACTTCGCCAGAGATTGACGCGCTGGCTACTGAGAGCATCGTCTTCGACCGTGCTTTTGCCGCTGGCATACCAACCATGCCCTCATTTACCACGCTTTTCACCGGCTTGCATCCCTATCGACACGGTATTGTTGCGCATCTCAGCAAGCGCCGTCTCGCCGAGCGTATCCTGTTTCTTCCGCAATTGCTAAAACAACGTGGCTATATCACGGCGGCGTGCGATAACCTGGCGGTGCAGGGTAACGGACGTGGTAGCTGGTTCGCGCGCGGCTACGATTACTACTCAGGCTTCGTATACAAACCCTTTGCCGATCAAAGCAAGCAACTCACCGACCGCGCTTTGAGCTTGATTCAGGAATATAGCGGAAACCCGCTGTTTCTTTTTATGCACTACTGGGAGCCGCATACGCCCTATGGACCACAGCCGCCCTATGATATGTTGCATTACGAACCAAACTCTGGTCCGATTGACATAGCTGAGGTGAGAAGCATTTACCCTGAATACTACGATGCATTGCTAGACGATATGAAACTGCGTTATCCCGATGACTATGCTTATGTTGTCGCGCAGTATGACGGTGAGATTAGCCAGGTGGATGCTCAGGTGGGTCGTCTCACACGGGTGCTGAAAGCGCGCGGCAACTGGGACAATACCATCTTTCTGTTGCTCTCCGATCATGGAGAGTGCTTCGGCGAGGGCGGTTTCTACTTTGATCATCATGGCCTGTACGATGCCGTAACGCATATCGCGCTCATGTTACGACTGCCGGGTCAGCAGACCAGGCGTATCGGGGCGCTGGTCTCGACCGAAGATATCCTACCGACCCTTAGTGATCTGGTAGGGCTGCCAGCACTGCCATATCCACTGACCGGAACGAGTATCATGCCGCTGCTCAATGATACAAGTGAGGCCATACGACCGCATGTGATCTCCGCCGAGTCGACACGTCAAGCATCGCTCGCACTGCGCATGCTTGACTGGAAGGTCATTTTACCCATCGTTGATGATACTCAGGGGCAACCTTTGCCTGATTTTTACGGACGGCAGCGCAGCGCTGATCCGCTGCTCTTCCATCTCAGGTCGGACCCTGGCGAACAACGAAATCTGAGCGATAATCTTCCAGACAAGCTTGCCGAAATGCTGACGATACTCGCCGACTGGCGCACTGAAATGGCACGCATTACGGGCGAGCCGGACCCCATTCAAAGCCAGGGGCTGACCTTGCCATACAGCCAATTCATGGAGCGTGTTCTTGCCCGGCGCTGATAATTTGTTAAGAGGCTTACCGACCTGCTGTGCTGGCACGTAGGCTCAATATGCGCAAAGCTATCATGAAGTGCAAGGTAGCTACTTTCCAATTTCTCAGTAGTATGTACTGATCTGCTTTACAAGCTGCTTGAGCTATGTCGACTCGTCGCAGAAAACTGGTAGCAGATACTGCCAGCCTGTTACGCGTCTAAACCCGACCATTCAATCTTTTCTGCTGAGAGAAAACCGATTACAAGCAGAATGACGAGCAAAAACTCGCAGCAGAATAGGAAAACCTGTTAAATGAGAATCTATTTGCACCTGGTAGCAGTTTCGCGCATATTAGGCCTTGTACTACCACTTGAAGGAGGTGCGCTTATTTACCAATCATGTAGGAGTTGTCGCTGGTTCGAATACGACCAGGGAACCTTTTGTGGAATATACAGATGCCTACGGGTCTACTGGTCCTCAGACCTCGACCATTGGAATCCTGCAAATAAAGCGGTTGTGCTTGGTGGATCTGGCTATTCCTGGCCACACACCATTATTGGATTGCCCTCAGTCATCCCTCTGGGTGGTCGCCTGGCAATCTATTATGACGGGTTAGCCGAAAGCGGGTTCACCCATATGCGACGGACATGGTTATGCATATTTTAGAGCCAGGAGGGCTTCATTATGATGTGGAACAACAATTCATTGCAGCTATAACACCGCGGCCCGCGTTTTTACTGGTTTTGAGAATGCTCGAGGGCGTCACAGAACGCGAAGAAACCACCGGAACGCTTGTTGTACTCCGATGGTGACGGAAACACAAAAGCACCAGAGTCTTGATTGACTCTGGTGCTTTTGTTGGGTCCAACGGCGGAACCGACGGGATTCTCTTTATTTGCAACAATACTGCGTGACAGGAAGCCATTTCAGGCTGTATAAGGGCTATGATGCTATTATACTACACAATAAATTTTTATGGCTTGCCATTGGTGACGATGGAGAGATTCGCCTCTCATTGTTTTTTGCCATTTCTTCTCGTCCTCCTTGAGCTCAAAATAAGGCCGTTTATTTATGGATATTTATGTTTATTGGCTCTTATTTGTCTAGGTCGCTGTACACGTTGCTGTACTTGCTGTATAGCGATGCTTCCCTTGGCGGATAGATGTCGGAAGTGGCGGAAGATAAAACAGGCCCTTTCTAGGAAAAATGAGGCCTGTTTTATTGTGATCTGGTCAGCGGTAAGAGGGTTTGAACTACTCATAGGTCCATATTCTAATGGCTTGCCAAACATGTTGGACAGTATTCTACTCTGCCAGGCCAGTTGGCAATACAGTTCTCTAAAGTTTGTAAACTACAAGAACATGCCTTAAAATAATCAGTTTCTGTATAGTTCTGTTTATTGGGATCACTAATATGACGGCAGTTGGCTTTATGTACTTTAATTATGTATGATGCGTTTGGTTTGTATGCGTTGGCAACATAGCAACCTCCATTTGCATTTACCCATGCAAGATAGTCTTCACTGCGTCTTCCTGGACTGCCATCAAATATTTCTACACCTGGATAGCTAGGTACGTTTACCATAAATTTTCTCCTTGTTGTATATGGCGTAGTATTTCAATATAGGTAGATCAGTTAATTATAATTGTACCATATCACAATTGACGGATAAATAAGTGAAATGGCTGGTAAAAAATAAGACAAGAAATGTCTTTATAAAGATGTTTCCTGTCTTTAATTTATTTAGTAGAGTGGGAGGAGTTGAACTCCTTTTGATGGGTTTTTAGTATGGCTGCATAGCTCACCTATGGGCTTTTGGAGACGGTTTATGGGATTATTGTTGTCTATTCTTGTCTAACTTTTTCGATGTCTGTTGAGCGGTTTTGCTCTCACTTTTGCTCTCAATTGGTGGCACGTGCGAGTTTTAAGGCTGTCTTGCCATTGTTCATTCAGGATGGCTTTAAGAGTGAGAGGATGGTATTATTGAGCTCGTGAGAGAGAGCTAAAGTTTGGAAGCAACCCGCCGAGAGAAAAAGGTATGGGAGCACCAAAGAAAGCCGATTGGCGAGAAGAACGGCGCAAACGCGCCTGGGAACTGAAACAAAGAGGATGGAAACAAAAAGACATCGCAGTGGCGCTGGGGGTGACAGAAGGAGCAATCAGCCAATGGATGAAAAGCGGACGAGAGAAAGGAGAAGAGGGTCTCAAAGCCCATCCAGCCAAAGGAGCCACACCCCGTCTGACAGCAGAGCAACAAGCGCGCCTCCCAGAGGTGCTGGCGAAAGGAGCAGTAGCCTATGGATTTCCGGGAGACGTGTGGACGAGCCGGAGGCTGGCAGTGGCCATCAAGCGAGAGTTCGGGGTCAGCTACCATCCCGATCACTGTGGGTACCTGGTCCGTAAGATGGGTCTGAGCTTGCAGAAGCCAGTGGTGCGAGCCAGCCAGCGCAATGAGCAAGCCATTGCCCACTGGAAAAACCAGCAGTGGCCTCAGCTCAAAAAAAAGCCGAACAAGAAAAGCGCACAATAGTCTTTGTCGATGAAGCGGGCTTTTACCTGTTACCGATGGTGGTACGGACGTATGCCCCGCGCGGCCAACCCCCGGTACTACGAGTCCCACTGACCCGCGATCACATCTCTGCCATTGGAGGCATCACCCCCAACGGGCGGATCTTCATGCAAACGCAAGAGCGAGCGTACAAAGCAGTGGATGTGGTCCGGTTTTTGCAGGTGCTCCTGCGCAAGATTCCTGGTCGCTTGCTCGTCATTTGGGATGGCTCACCCATTCATCGAGCGAACGTGATCAAGCAGTTTCTTGCCAGTCCGATGGGGAAACGAGTGCATTTGGAACGCTTACCCGGCTATGCGCCGGAGCTCAATCCACAAGAAGGGGTATGGAACTTACTCAAACGTCGTGAACTCAAAAACCTCTGTTGCCGGGACCTTGCTCACCTGCGCCAGGAACTAGTCCACGCCAAAGAGCGCCTGCGCCATCGGCGGACCATCCTGCAGCATTGTTTCTCCCATGCTCTTGCTGAGGTTTAGTTGCCAGTCACGAAATCAATAAGTTTCTCGTCCATCTGCGAAAGACGCCCTGTTTAAGAAGTGCTCCTTGAGAAACGCGGTGAAATTGTGCATTTCTCGCTGGTACTCCTTCAACTTGCCCTCTCGTATTTCAAGAGAACGGATGATCTGTAATCTGGCTCCTTGGCTCTCCAGGATGCTTGTACCAGGGATGTGAGAGTACACAATCAAGGTGCAATCGTGAGACACAGAGCAGTGCTCATAAAAGCTTTCAAGCAGGGTTATCACACGTTGCTGATCTTGGGCATGCATTGCATCGGCTTGTTCTCGCAAATGCCGAGCTGGCGCGTATACTTCATGCAATGTATCAAGGCTATGTTTCTCTTCTTTGCGTATTTGATCAGCCTCTTTCATTGCCTGTGCAGCTTGTCTGTACCGCTCGTCTATACCAGGTGTGGTCAATGTCACCCACGGCGCGAAGCTCCCACGCTCCAGATGCCCTTCGCACGACTGGCGCGTTTTGACACCTAGCAGGTTGAGTACCACTACTGTCTCAAAAATGCCTTCATCAATCGGCATTCCTAAGCGGTCGGTCGTCTTTCTGAACTGCTGGCATGCCTCTCCCCATTGCTGTTGTTTTATGTTTACGCTTGCCTGTGTCATGTTACGCTGCTCCCCCTTCAAAGTCCTGGCTACGCTCTTCAGTGGGGAAACCTGTCACAGGTTACGCTTGGTCTTATCCCCGCTTGGCGTTCTCTGTTCTCTGAAAGATACTCTTCTTGTTTATCAAGAGCAGTCAGGTGAAGTTACTTCAGAGTCCAGTTTCTCATCAAAATATTGAATTTCCAGATTTCCATCAAGCCAACGCTCAAACTACTCCTCTAGCATGGTAGCTTGTAAGTGAAGCCGATGCTTTGCTGCCTGTCCAGTAGAAGTATAGAGCTCATCTGGAAAGTCACTCTCGACAAAATACACATGATTGCTCGGTGCATAAACATAAAAATCGCCCTCACCAGCAGTATCTCCACAAAGATGGAAAAAAGTCATTGGCCACTCCCTCTCTGCAAGACATACCAATTGAGGAGAAGAATACGTCCGCACATATGCCTCCAGATCAAACGGTATGGGGCCAAAGTATTCAGGCCACCTCTGATAGCAAAAATTCGCCCCATATGTAGAGAACCGTATTGCCGAAGCAATCGCTCTTTGCTCATCTCTCTATAACGTGGATCATGCAAAACCCAATAGCAGAATCCTCCCAGGATACCAGTAAGCCCATCCCCCGGTCCGAAACCGCCGTTCGCAACATGAAGGTAAAGATCACGAAGCAGAGGTGGATGCTCAAAACCCAGGCTTTCTTCAACCTGGGCAAGCTGTTTTGGAGTAACTGGAGAAAACTCAAAACCGGCATGTGGATCGTGGGTCAACACCTTTGTTTGAAGATGGCCATTTTCGTAGTAATTACCGGCATACCCACCCTTATAGCTATCCGATCCATACCAGTGAGCGAAATGAGACCATGCAAGAATACGTTCCCATAGCGGATACGATTTTTCGTTTCTTAACGGAAATCCGTCATCTTTCCGTGGTCGTATCGACCGATACTGTTGGGGAGGCGCTTCCCTAAATTCTGCGAAAAAAAGCATCATTGTATGGTTCACTGTACATAAAAAACCCTTCCCTATAGTGGAGACACAGGAAGGAGCCTTGTTCTGCTGCAATTAGGAAAGCGCTTGAACAAGACTCGCATGCATCGCCCGAAGGTTCTCTCCGTATTGACCATGATCAAGACGCGCGAGATGCTCCAGAACAGGTCCTGGCGCATTTGCCAATTCGTGTTCGACGAGATCGGGCACTTCTGGATGCTCAACGATACGGTGCATCATCTCTCTAAGCACAGGGAGTCCGGCGGGATTGTGCTTTTGGTGGTGTTCGAGAAACCTTTGCCAACGGTCCTCAAGAAAAGGGGTGTAAAAGCGACAATCAGCGGCATCGATGCCAAAGAGCACCTTCCCCTTCACCATCGCCTGATGAATATCTCCCGTTCCACAATAGTAATGCAAGACCTCATGGCGCCAGAAGTCCTCAGCATTAATAATGGCATACCTCTTTCTGCGATAGAGGACCGTTTTGTTCGTCACGTCAATCCTTTTTGGAAAAAAGGCGTCCCGCTCAAACTGGATAGCTACAGCGACCAAATCCCGATGAGGAGGCGTGACCGCCCAGAACACGTGCTGTTGCGGGAGATTGAGAGCGCGAGCCAGCACATAGTAAAGCCGTTCATGGATGGCATCGCTACCGACTTTCAGCAAGTAGCTGATGGGCGCTTTACGCCGTTGTTCCCAATCGTGCGCTGTTTGACCAATACGCCGCGCCGCCCCCACCCAGTAACTCAGGCCGCTCTTCCTATGCTTGCAGACATAATACTGGGTGATGTCAACAGGCGTCTGAACATCAACCGGCCAATTCCAGGCCGTTTCCTCGTCTAGAGGCATGTGAGGTAGACCAATCTCCATCTGTGGCTGTCCGCTTTCCACGCTGTGATTACTCCTCGCTCAGCAGTCTTGTTTGTAATTATGCATATCTGATATTCATGCCATTCGACATTATCTTACCATATATTTCAGAAACGATAGAGCGTATAAGGCCAGCATAGTCTAGGGAAGAAAGATTCTACTAAAGCCGAAGAAAAAAGACGCAATTACTATATAGGTGCAAGAGAGATATAAATTGCAAAAACCAAGTTGTTGTGCTATTCTTACGCTAAAGTCTATTCATGTTTATAGATCCTATGGGTTTGTACGTTTTTCAGGTGATAGAAGAAGGGAGTGCTGTGCGCACCACACCAGCGGTATGTGCATGGCTGTACACATATGAGCGGTATCGAATATAATGATCAGCAACTTTCCCCTGTCAACTATGCCGAACTTCTCCAGGCTATTCAGGAAGAAATACAGAAACCGACAAAGGGTAGCGATCAGAGCAAAAGCAACGAATACATTTTCCCTGAAAAAGATAGGCTATCCTTTGATATTGATAAAATCGCTGACGCTGTCGCGCGAAGATTTGCCGATAGCAACCGCTACCCCTTCGAAATCAGGGATGGTCTGAGCTATGCGTCAGTCCATGCCCTCGATATCAACGAGAAGTCAGAATTTAGCCACGATCTTCAACAAAAAATCTTCAATGAGCTGCGCACCCAGTTGCTTGGTCGAGTGGAGAAAGTACTTAAGCACCACTCCCTGGAAAGCTATACGCAGGCGCTACGAACGCCTATAGATGCATTTATCCAGGACAAAGCAGTCGGGCTTTCCTATCCACTCAAAAAAGAACACCTGCTAGAAAAACGCAGTCTGCACGCAAGCAAAGAGGAGTCAAAGGACGATACTTGGCTGAAAGCGCATAAGTTAACGCTCAAGGTCACCAATATTGACAGTTTTACTGAGCAAATTGTCCAGAGCATCAACGATTATATCGAACAATATGATGGCTGCGACGAAGACGATGTCGCTGATGTGCGAGAGAACCTGGCTAGCGCTCAAGTCCAGGAGAACTCGAATCTCAATCAGCTCAAGGACATTGTCCTGAAAGAATCTGTGGCACGTATACACCGTGAAGCCAGAATACGCTATCTGCACTACCTAGCACACGGTATGCAGACGTGGAAAAAGAGCAAACAGCCGCAAAGCCAAAGCGCTCAGAAGCTGAGCAAGGCTATCCAACTCCTGGGCAATCTCATTCGACGCCTTCAAGGGCTAGATGCATACACCCGCCAGCCGGACAAAGCCTATAGCGAATATACAGTATACTTCAACAAAGATGAGTTCAACTACCGCGATCTCTTTGCGCGCGCCGATGCCTTTAACGCGCTCCCGATTATTCCGGAGATAGACGGTTTCCTTGGAGAAAACACTGATACAAACCGGCATACCAAAGTTTTCACCTCCGGTGTCAAAATAAAATTCAACGGGCAAGTCCATAATCACGGAGGTAACGGGCGCTCCGTCTTCGACTTCAACACTATCTTGCTCGATCCCACAAGCAAAGAATTCCTGGCACGCAAAATTGCAGCGAAAAACGAGCACACCTTCTATGACCTAAGTTTTGGCCAAATAAATGGCGACATGCGCAGGAGCGACGAAGGTTTGGAAAGGGCTGAGTAAGACAGGAGCCAGCGGAGCATCCTGATTGAGTCCGATCTGACGGACGCGCCCCCACGCATCAAGGAGGAGAAAGCCACTGATATGAAAAACATCGCGTACCAAACGCAAAGGTCCGTAGTGCTGCACCGCAGAGGTCGTTACGACCAACCACTCTTGTGCCCAGACGAGCACATTGTGGACCAGGCTGCCCAAGAGCATAACCATCTGTTGCGCTTCAAACCGCTTTTTGCTGCGCTTGCCGAGGGCACCCCCCTGTTTGTCGCCTTTGAACGAGGTTTCGACCCCACCTCCACGCTGATCGTAGAGACGCAGGTGGGCAAGCAGCAGATCCTTGACAGGATCAAGACTGTGGACAAGCAGGCCATCACTCAGTTCTTCAACCTCATCGGGCAGCAGGCTGCAGATCAGGACCGCGATGCCCCACTGTCCATTAGGTTTGCGCTTACGAACTGCGATGCGCCTCACAGGCCGCACATACTCCGGCGCTTCCACTTCGACCCATCCCACTTGCCGCCCCGGCTCATCGGGATCGTCAACCCAACGGGTCACGGAAGCTGCCAGGCGAGTCGCACGTTGGCCGGAGTAATCCTTGCACAGGATCTGGTAGCCTTGGGTGAGCGACCAGTTCACATCGTTCATGCTGCCACCCCCAGCATCCACCCGCAACAGGGTGCGCGCGCGTTTCGCGCCATTAAGGTCCAGGATCTCCTCGGCAGCTTGAACCAGAGGCACAAACGCCTCGGACAGTTTGGTCCGGCCCTCAAAGAGTTGATCGACGACGACTTCCCCGTAGCGGGTCGCCAGGACACGGCCCAATTGCCGTCCACGGCGGTTGCGCGCCCCAGCAAAGTAGCCTTTGGTAGCCAGAGCAGCCTTTTTGCCACACGGCAGACCCGTGAGATCAACATCCAGGATTTGAAATTGCCGATGGTAGTCATGCCGATAGCCTTGGCTGTGTTGGCGATACATCAGCTTCATCGCGTGCTCCATTTGCTTCACCGTCTCGGCGGTACAGGCAGAGAGCGTTTCCTGGACGACCGATTGCTCGGCGCAGCGCGTCCGTCCAAACGCGTGTTGCAGCGCACGATCGCTCCTCAAGCGGCTGTTGATCTCCACCAGCCCTGTGGCTCCCGCCAGGATACTGATGAAGGCATCGGACAGTTTCTCAAAGGGCGTGTCTTTCACGGTCTTCTGCGGGATCTGAACGAGCTTTCGGATCGGTGCCAGCAGATCCAGGGTGCGTAGTTTGATGCCCAGTGCGGCTAGGCTCGCACATCCGGTAAAACGTTGGGTCAGTTTCATCGTAGATTCTGTCATGATGATGAATCTCCTCTTGTTTGGTTGACTTTCTGCAAGAGCTATAGATCATCATCTTTTTCTTTGCAAGCTCTTCTTTTGCCAAGCTTGCTGCCACTATTTTGGCCAAAATTTACGTATGAGAAAGTACTGAAAGTAGCTCTGCTCTACTGTTTTGTGTTTGTAGAGATGGAGAATAAAGACTTTCGCCCAAGCGCCTACTTTGAAAGCGAGCTCCTCCCCGCACTCCGCTCTAACGACGACGCACAAGTCATCGCTGCGATCAAAAAACTCAAACAAGCCGTTACTCAGCCGATAGTGAGCAATAATCTCAACGTGCTGCGCGATACAATTGTTGATTTTCTGAGACAGGCACCCATTGGCCCCACTCAACAAGAATACTCGCTGGCATTGACGCTAGACAAAAGCATCCTTACAAAAGACGTCAACCAGATTATTCAAGGGAACTTTTTTCAAGACACCTTTGATAGCAGCAACGGGCGCAACGCGCTCAAATACCTAGCCGTCACCAGCGATGCCCCCAGCGCCAATACACTGAGTAAATTGTCATTGAACATGGTCTTTGAGCCCATCTACTACTCTCCCACCGGTCAGCAAACCGATCAATTCACCATGTACGCGCAGACGGAGGGCATTCACATCTTACCAACATTCCTGGCCCCCATTGACGAAGGAGCACCCAACAAATATAAAAAGGCTTATGAAAATACCAGCCGCATCGCGCTCTACTACCGCCATCATGACGTTTACGGGGACTCTACGCGAGCCTTCGTGTACCGTTTCACCTACACGCTCCTCGCCTACACCGCGATTAAGATACTCGCCGACAGTCTCCCGATCGAACAGAAAAGAACACTATTCACTCCTATCATCTGTATCCACGCCAGGGCAGAGCAGGCACCGGATGAGAAAAGCGACAAGTACGACGACGAGACTTTTATGCACTCACTCTCTAAGCAACTTGCCCACATGCTTGGAGAGGACTATATGAGTGGTTCACAAGGGTTCCATATCGATACAATTCAAAACAACGTATACAAGTTGGGGAATGCTCTCTACTCGCTCTACTCTACCCTGCCACATACATTTAAATTGCAAGAGCCGGAAACCAGTGATGCATCATCCGCACCTGAGCGCCCCCATCTCTTGAATAAGCTTGCGATTATCGTTGTTTCTAGCCGCAAGAGCGATGAGAACCTCAAATCGCCCGACTCCTATATATCCACAGTCATAGGAAAAGTTATTGGACTCGAAAGGGGTTCAGACAACACCGTCACCGTGCGTACACTGAACACATTCTCAGCCAATCAGAACAGCCAGGATCTTTTTCGCCGCCCCGATGTCATTATCGAGCAGGTGAAAAAGTATCATAGCCAAGGCTATCAACATTTTCTCTACGTTGCGCGCGCGCCTTATAGCAGCAATCTCAATATATCCGATAGCGACGAGCAGGATCTCTTCTTCATGAATAAAGATATTATCCAGGCCATGCGCAGCGTTGACGATACCATCAAAGTCTACCCGACCTTCTGCGACAAGTACTACGTTATCAACCGGAAATTGCCATCGGCACAAAGTGGGCCGCTGCTACGCGCTGACTCACTTTATATAGATAATATCAGCGATCTCACAACGGTAAGCAACGACCCGTCACGTCGCTCACAGATCTTTTTGAACCTTTTCAATGGCATCAAAGTCAATCCCAATGCCATCTACAATGGTGTCATGTCCTATGCGACGTTGATTAACGTCTATACCAACGATCCAACCTACGATCAATATATCTGGAATGACCTGCTCAACACCTCAGCATCCAATAGCATGAAGGCGGAGATCCTCGATTTTATTACCCTACTGCACTTTTCACGATATGAGAAAGCCGGTCAGCAAAGGAATCCAGTAGGTTTCAAGCTCGACCCCTACACTGACATCATCGGCGATTCATCCGTCGGAGCGCTCTCAATCTTTCCCAACATGAACGATGGACGAGCGCGCTTCAACTCCCTGGCTTTCCTGACCGTTGTTCGCGCAGTCATGCACGTTAACGCAAAATAGCAGTTGCAAGGGAGGATTATAGTATGGAACAGCATCACGCACGTACTATTGGGGACGTCACTGAACAACGGGAACAGAATCAACATTTCGGGGAGGATCTGGGGAGAATCTTTGAGCTCAGCTTCAACACAGGCTTTCTAGCTGCCATCACTCAGCACGAGAAGGTTATAACTCATTTTGAAGACCTCTACACCAACGACCTGAAGCACCTGCGCAAACAGAGTTTGCTGAATGAGATATACAAGAGGACAGGAGTTATCAACCAGATAGACAAAGAGCAGTTGCAACGTTGGATCCTTTACTTCTCCCACAAAGGGTATCTCGCCGGCCTCAACCTCTTTACTGAATACCTGCAGTCGTTCGCGCACCACCGCAAAGATATGCCTCGAGAGATCGTCTATCTGCAATGCAATTTCTACGGTCAGAATAGTTTCTACATCTACAACAAAAACGATAAAGCCGCGGTGCGGGACCTGATGCAACAATTTCAAAGTTTTAAAGCAACCGAGTTCTCCATGAGCGAAGCGGAGATAAAAGAGCACGGCCGCAGAGGCAAATTCCTCAACGCAGATACCCTGCTCCTGCTTAAGTACGGCCGCCACTGGCGCATCCTCTGCATCGACCTCTCCGTCTTTTCGCTCCAACACCTCGACGAAGCCAGGGATTTGAGCAACATAGAAAACGTGCGCAACCTGCTGGGCGCAGAACTGTATTATAATCGGTCCAAAAGCGTCTTCAGCGACATGAGTATCGATACCGAAAAAGAGACCTTTACCAACGACCTTTTATCAGAACAACTCAAAACCTACTTCACAGCCTTCAAACGCAATGATAAAGAAACGGTCAAATTAATACAAGCAGCCAGCTATGCGGACGACTTTTATGCCTTTTTATTGCGCAAGGGTATTCTGACCGAAGCGGATAAAGTCCTCTTCAACATCATTGGCTATACAGACCGCGCCATCAACGCCATGTCGGTAAACCAGGATCAAGTATCATTACTGAAAACATGCGCCGAGATTTACCGACACCACACCAACGATAAAGATATTGGCGAGGCACGTGATGCGGTACTGAGTAAGGTTCAAAGGGCAGCACGCAAAGGGTTCGGCGGCCAAAGGGACTTTGTAGAAAGGCTGGTTCACCTGGTAGACATCGGTGACGGCCCGCACTGGCACATTCACTCCGAGACCATTGAAGGCTTTTTAAATACGCGTGAGCCCATTAGAGAGAAGGATTTGAGCCCCAACCTGCGCACCGAGCTCACGCCCGAAGAATACACCAACCAGAACATTCTCAATGTGCACGCCTTATTAACCAGCAAAGAGTTACGAGGAAATGCCCCCTACCTCTTTCTGACCGGCAATCCAGGTATCGGGAAAACAACCGCCATTGTCAACTTCCTGAAACGGGCTCGCCAGAGTGGCGAGGGCTTTCTGTTTCTGTATATCAGTCCACGCAAGCAGGTCAATCTCGATATCATCCAGAAGTTCCGCGAAACGACGGATACAGAGCCCCCCTGCTCCAACATCTTCGGGATTACCTCGAATTCGCTGATCATTCGTAACCACGGCGGGCAAAAAACAGTGCATTACTACTCGGACCAGCGCAACGACACCTTCCGAGAAAAAAATGTCACCTTCATCCACGCTGAGAGCAACGAGGCACAACGACAACAAGCTCGCGCCCGCCAACTCGAAGAGATCCAGGAAGGACTGTTAATCGACAAAGGGGAACGGATCAGCGGCGTACTGGATAGTCTCTGCACAGCACTCCATGTGACATTAGAGAAACCTCAGACACAGGCCATCGTTGCAACGGTTGCCGTTCAATCGCTGAAACGGTTAAAGGACGCGCAGAAAACGACGCTCCATCACCTGAATACCATCTTCAAAGGTGTCTATAACGACCGAGGGCAGGTTATCCCGGAGAAACTGCGGGAACTGAGCCAGAACATCAGGCATCTCTTCATCATGATCGACGAAGTGACCGGCGATGAGAGCGGCGTCCAATTTCTACATGGATTACATACGTTCTTGCAGGATCGCGAGCTACTCACCTCATCACAAATCAACACCAAAATTATCGTTGCCGACGCTTCAATCGTCGATCCCCAAATCATCAAACAACACCTTGAAGATATCGCTTACGAACCAGATAAAATCTACTTCCATCGGGTCTCGCCAGACTCAAATCAGTCATACCCACTACACCGAGAAGCTTTTCACTTCCTCCGCAAACCAGCAACAGTTATTAATGCGAACGCCTATCCAGCCAGTAAGCTTCATATCACCTATAAAGTAGGCGTAGATGCGCTGCAACTCGACACAACGACATTCACCGAGCGAAGTAAACAGCTAGAGCAAGAGAAAAAGCAACGTATCGTAACCGACATTCTTTCCACCCTGGAGAACAAGAACGTTGCTCAGCAGTTGGTCTACATTCAGGATAAGCAGCGCCTATCCGAGCTCATTCAGATCATCAAGAGAGCACGAGGTCACTTTGAACCCAACGCTGATTACCTTGAGATTCACGCCAACGTCTCAGAGCAAGACAAAAAGGATATTGCGCAGTTTCGCAAGACTGCCAAAGTCGTCTTCATGACAGCTTCAGCCAGTCGCGGACTCTCTTTTCCTGAAGCTACACGCATTCTCATCGATATTCCTCATTTCGAAATTGAACAAAATCTCATGGAGATCCTCCAGGTAATCTATAGGGGACGTGGCGATAAGTACCGCGATCAAGAGGAAAAACACCTGCTCTTTTACCTCACCGACCAGGTCATCTACACCAATAGCGCCGACCGCTCCTACACTGTGCGCGAAAGTATGATCCATCTCCTCAACGTCCTGCTCATTCTTAAAACCTCGATGATGACACGTATCGCGGGATACCTGAAATTGGGTATTGACCAATACTTCATGATGATACCCATCGGGGGAAAATCTGTGTATGCTGCAGGGGAAACTTTTACCTCGCGCATCAGCAATTTGATACGTGAAGCACAGACGCTCAGCCATCGCTTCTACAGCGACAAAAGGCTCTCAGTTGTGCAGGAGAGCCTGATGCGTACCCTGGAAAACGTACACATCAGCCTGCGTCCACTCGCAGTGCGGACGCAAGAAGAAGATGAGATAAAACGGCACAACTACATCGCGTTGATATCGACCTTCGCACACGAATTTGACCGCAGGATGCGTCAGGGCTTCGACCAGCTATTAACGCTCCCCCCACTAGAGATTGCACACGTCAACGGGAGTGTTCTCGTCGTGCCCATCGTAAACATGTCGATGCAAGAAGCATACTGGATGCAATTTGAGGAGGTCCTGAAACGGAATAGGGCATTAGGTATCGATCTTTTGACTGCAATGAAAGATTTAAGCACAGATCCGCGCTACCCGCCCAGCTTTCAGAGTGCGCTCAAAGATGGTATTGCTCTGATTAAGGCACTACAGGATATGGCAGATCACAAAATTCCGCACTACGAACAAGAGAGCAGTCATACCGATCAACACTACGCCCTACCATTATCCGTTTTCCTGCTGCATAAAGAAATGAGTGACCACTTCAAGGGAGAACATGAGCCACAAGATCAGGAAAACCCACTGCGACTCCCATTTCACACGCTTCTGGCACGCTACATACGTACGCTTTATCCCGCGGACAGCATGCTACCCATTGGGCAGCAATACGACGAATTTCCCTTTCTCGTTTTCCGCAGTTTAAACGCCAGTGAAGCTCGTAGCAAGATATTTACAGGCAAATATCTGTTCATGTCACGGGAGCTGAACATCATCAATATGCTCCTCTCTAGTATGCGAGAATAGCACAAGGTAGTCCAGAAGGCTGCAAGGAGGAAGTATGCCTACGAATCCGTCTTCACCTCCCATCGAAGTGAAGCTGAGCTACAACATAGACAAAACTGTTCCTCGTAACCTCTTTGTCCATGTTCATAATGTTCCAGAAGATGCCCAGGTACAGATTGAGTATCGTGGAAATGAAGTTCCTGCGACACATACCAATGGATATGTAAGAGTCGGTTTCTGGATATCCGAGAATGAGCCAGTGCGACTCTCGGTAAGGCGTGGCGAGACGTTCATCGCTGAGACAGAGTATCTCGTCCATGCTGGTAAGGTATTTGAACGTGCCAACCAGAAATTTCGCCCCCATCTCACACAGATCGCTATCGGAATTTTTGGGTAAAGACTTCACTATTCTTTAAAAACGCGATATGTTAAATGCTGCAAATGGTGGACGGGCTGGTCTACAACCTGGAACGGCAAGTCATCGTAGGGCTCATCCCACGCTCCGCTCCCCCGTGCGCACTCAAGCCTCTCGCCCGTACAGCGAGAGGAGGCGATCACGCTCTTACAGCTACCTATAAAATTGCCCTGGGTCACTGTCTTGTGAAGTTTGCGGATGAGGGAACAACACATGTTTCGATGACTGAGTGAGCAAAGAAGTTTTTGATCTTTACGCTGAGAAGCTAGAAAAGGGCAAGCCTCAGTTACATCATCCTTCTCGGCAGACTATATTGGAATGGCCCCGGCGCTTTGCCAGCGACGCAATGTACACTCGCACGCTGGCAAACTGCGATGCAGAAGAATTGGCACGTGTGATCGCTCAGGTGCTCCTCAAAGCGCAGGCCAGGGAGACGAACGCGAACGGACTCGCAAGCGGCTGAGGCTTTGAGCCAGGCGGTTGTTGATACACCTCTCGCTAATGGCTCCCTGGAACGAGATCTTCTCGACACTCCTGGCGTAGACGTAATGTATTTCTGATTCTTTAATCAGAATGTTATCAATTTTCATCAGGGGGATAAAAATGTTTGCAGATACCCTCACAGTGCTCAGAGCCCATCACGAAGCGGGGCACGCTGTCGTAGGACACGCGCTTGGACGATGCATCGAATCCGTCGCACTCCTGAGTGGTGAAGACGGATATGGAGGCTACTGCCGTTTTAGTGCCTACATTGAAGACGCAAATGGACATCCAGAGTGGAATGAGAAAAGCGCAAATCCTGATCTTATCACGATCTACTACGCTGGGATGCTGTCCACCGCGTCTTATTGCTCTTTCTATCTCGCGTTGGATGAAGAGGATGATAGCGTCAGCTATCCTGAAGGAAGCGAGCGAGATGATTTGGAACGAATTAAAGAAATACTTTCCCAGATGGATATCGACCAGCAGCAACGCGAGGCTATAACAGATATGTGCTGGACACAGGCACAAACAATCCTTTCAGACTACTCCATGGCTGTCGATAAAGTGGCTGCTATGCTCGCAAAACGAGGGTCGCTCACAGGGCACGCTGCTCATCGCCTGATTTGGCAAGTGGTTGGGTATCCTGATACTGATTGGCGGTTTGTGGCTTTAGGTATCAACAAGAAGTAGATCGATTCATCTGTACACCGGGGCATTGAGCACGACAGCACCACATACATGATCAAGGAGCAGGACCTGGCAGCGCTCCCTCCTGGAATAAGGCTTCTCAAATGCGCTGCCGATATGGCCCATGCTCAGTTTGGCGAATTGCTCAAAAGCTTCTCGTTGCCGAAGCACTAGCGAGACCTCAAACGCCGCGACCTGATGGCAAAGTCTTTTGCCAATACAGCCACGCCGAAAACCGCCGAGAGCGAAAAAGAGCGCCTGAGACTCAAAAAAATCGCATACTCAAGCAGCACAGAGAGGGGTACATTGAGGACGAAGAGTTTGAAGGCGAAATGGCTGCTATCACCCTCGCACTCAAAACACTTGATGTTCCAGAAGTGAGGGGAAGTCACCTACGACGAGGTGATAGAAGCAAGTGAACATCTCTCGGGCATGGCCGCCTTGTGGGATGTTGCCACACCCGAAGAGCGGTATGAAATGGTCACGATTCTCTTGGAGCCTGAGGGATTGTATTATGACACCGAATTGAAAATGATTGCCGCACTCAAACCACGCCTGGCATTCCTGCACATTTTACGTCTGCTTCAAGGCGTTTTTGAATACAAAAAACCAGTGAACTGCTTGTGACAATTCACTGGTCGCAACGGAACCGACGGGCGACGAACCACCGGTCGCACCTGGCCTTGATCCCTATTGAGAAGTTGTTCGCTGGTCGCGGTGATATTCTGATATATACGCCCAAACCCAGTTCTGATTATGCTCAATCTGGTACCCATTTGAACAGGTCCTTGTGAATCCAATAGGCATTCCTTTATCGCAACGACGCCCAGGATCACATCATCCCCGATGGAAATTTCCACACGTTGAATGACAGACCATGCTACGACGTATCACGGAGAATCACGAGCCACGGCGCAAAGTTGCAAAAGCATATGGCGTCTCACATGAGACGGTCAGGCGTACGGTTCTTGCCGCTCGCCAAAGGGAAAGAGAATGAGTCATTCTACCATTTCACCACTAGTATCTGACAAAGGAGGCGATCGAGCAAATTACGTGCGGCTCTCTGCTTGCGTCGTCCGCGTTTTGGTTTTCCCGCCACATCTGGAGGGGGGCTGGCCTGTTCGCCCAGAAGCAGCGTTTGGCCATTGAAGAGGGGGCGATGCCGGTCCCATTGAGGTCGAGATTTTTAATCACGCGATCTGGCATACACCAGGAGATGAAGTGCTGCACCTGATGAAAGAGCGCTATCTCGCATATGTGTAGAGAATGATAGGAGAGGGCAAAGGTTAGCCGCGTCAATGATCCAGGTTATTGGATAACCTTTATCTTTGTCCCTTTTATCCATAATGTGAGCCAGTAAGTTATTCCCAAGGGAGTGAGGATACCGGCCTCGGCAGCCATCAAGCTAATATCCCACCCGTAGCCAAAACCAAATCCCCACTCGACATGAGATACCCAATTGACCAGGAAGGTTAAGATGGCAAGACCGAGCCAGATAATAGATCCCCACAGGTTAGATCCCCAAATTAATTCCCATGGATCGTCTAGATCATCGAGAAACCCCACGACCGAGACGAAAAGACCCATGCCTCCTCCAACGATTAGGCCAATGTACAACTGTCGGTCGAGCCACACCCGCTGGCTCAAGCCCAACAAGAAGAAATTACTGGTCTCTGAAGGATGTGTGAAGGAGGAGGTATAGGCAGCCAGGCCTGCAGCTCCGGCGGCACTGATCAGCGCTATGATGATCATAATAGAGATATGTACCACCTTGCGGTAGGCAGTTAGATAGGTAAGGAGCGTAGCAACAAGTACCGTTCCCATAGACCATAACCAGGGGTAAGGGACACTCGACCTGATGATAGTATCTGCACCAATCCCCAGCCCGGCGAGCAAGGCGAAAGCAGTAAACCAGGGGAGATATGGCTCATCCCAAGTACCCAAAGTTTCATTAAGGAACTCGTTGCGTGTTTTGACGTTAAGCGGGGCATGGACTGGTTGTGGAGTCGGTCCAGATGGATTGTTGAGAGTTCTAAGCGAGGACTGGCTCTGGCTAAGCCGAGAGAATTTGAGGGGAGCCGTAGACTTGTTTGATGGCCGTAAGAACTGACGTGCCAAAAGAGACCGTTGATTTTCTGACTGATCAGCAGGTTTTTCTAGAGCCTCTTCCACTTTGGGAACTTGCTCATCCACAGCTTTCTGCTTTTCTTCGCCTGAATGTGGCATTTCCAACTCAGAAGCACTGTGAACAGGCTGAGCTTCTCCCCGACGAATGAGCGTCTCATCAGCTTCAAGGGCATCTTTATCCTGAGCTTTGCTCGCCTGTTCCTCAGTAGCTTTACGGGGCTGGTACTTCTCAAACCAGGGATTAGGGAAGAAGGGAATATCCGCCACGTCACCTTCGCTCTGGTCTGGGGAAAGGACAACGGGCAGGGGAGCATTCCGTATCTCATGCAACAGATCTGCTGCGTTGTCCTTCACATCGCGCAACGACAAATATTCCTGCTGTATTGCCGTTCCCTCAACCAGCGTATCCAGAAAAGCCTTGCTGAACATCGTCCAACTGCCATCGGGGAGAAGCCGAGAGGGCGACGTGTGGCTAGATGAACAGAGGAGCGTTGTGCCTTTGCTGGGGAAACCGCGTGTTTTCCGTTTTACCTCAAACGCCTCGATGGTCTTTTGTTGAGCTACCTGGTCGGGCCCTCCGGCTTGAAAGTCACGAAATGCAGCGGCAGCAAAACAGCAATCCAGGATAATCATGCGGCGGAGATGACGTGCCCGCTCGGCCAGCGTATCAGCCAACGACAGCACCTGCATGCTCGATGCTCGCGGATTCTCCGTGCGAGTCCGGCGAATAGCCAGAAAAAAGTCTGAGTCGCGTCCAACAAAGCCACCATGGCCGATAAAGTAGAGCAAGAGATCTCTCCCCGTGTTCCCAGCGGCTTTCATGGTTGTCAGACGTTGCTCGAGAAATTGTCCAATCGCCGCGTCCAACTCATCAGCGCTTTTGTCTGAATCGAAGAGATCAAGTAGATTCTCAGCAGGGAGTCCAAAGGGCCTGGGCTTGAGAAAATACGCCTTGAGCCTCCGCGCGGCATTGGCAAACGCCTCCGAACTTGGGAACTCAGGATAAAACGGCCACGCACTGGCACCCAATAAAATCACTAGGGTTGTTTGTGGCGAGGGTTCCTGTGCTTCCATGCCGACGAGTTATCCTCTTTCAGAAAATTCTTTAGTGTTTCTTGAGCAGCAGTTCTGCTAGCTCGCCCGCTTTTTTGCTTGTAATGTTTCGCACCACGATCTCTTCATTGGCTCCCTTGATCGTGATGGAAGCTTTATTACGCAGTGCCAGCCAATTGCCAATGGCAGTGACAATTGCAGCAGCAGCAGGAGTTCCCACAAGCAGCACAAGCGTTCCCCCGAAGTCCTGTGTCAGAGGATCATCGCGTTTGCGTTGTACTTCGACATCAGGTGAAGCATCAAGCAACATCTGTCTCAATTCCTCGGCAAAGCGATTGGCGTCAGCAGGCGAGACTTGATCTGTGTCATCAAAAGTGATGGTGTATATTTGCTCGTTCAGGACAATTCGCTCCTTTTGATGTGAGAAGAGTCAGACAATCATATCGCCTCTCTATTATACGGATTACCTCATGAAGTTGCCAAAGAGTTATTTCTGCACATCAGGGCAAAGTAAAAGTCAGGGCCGAGCCAGGACCAGACGAACGACCTGATGCGGGTGAGCATCAAACGAGCGCATCTGTCCGGCCACATTGGGCACCTCCAACAGATCAAACAAGCCGAGTACAAAACTGTTGAGGACAGCCAACACGCGAGGAGCAATGGAAGAAGGCACGGGCCAAGCGGGCATCTCGCGGGGAACGGTCCAGCGGTTGGTTGAGCAAGAAGGCATCGAGCGGCAGACGAGCCAGAAGCTCTCGCTCGAGCAGCGGGAAGAGGCGTTTCGGTTCCTGGACGAGGGGGTATCGCTCAGGCAGGTGGCTCGGCAGTTCGGCGTCAACCCCGAGTCGCTTCGGCGCTTGGCCATGAGGCACAAGCCCTCGTAAACACAAAAACGCCGACACTCGATGAGTGTCGGCGTGTCCCACTGGGGGAGCGAGACGGAACCGACGGGCATTCATACCTTCATCCCAGGCCCGCCTGTTTCGCTCTGGAAACAGCCTGAGCGCGGTCAACAACCTGGAGTTTACTGAAGATATTGGAGATGTGATTGCTCACAGTCTTTGGGCTTAAAGTCAGGACATCGGCAATCTGGGCATTGCTTTTGCCATCGACAATGAGAGCCAGCACCTCCCGCTCGCGCTCGGTCAGGTCAGGAAAAGCCTGCTCAGGGATGATTGGGCGCATATTGGCAAAATACTGCATGAGCCGCTGTGCGATCTGTGGGCTAAAGATGGCCTCCCCGTGAGCGACGACCGTAATCGCACGCAGTACCTCCGCCTTTCCGGCGCCTTTCAGCAGGTAGCCGCGTGCTCCTGCACGCATGGCTCCAAAGACGGAATCGTCATCGCCAAGCATCGTCAGCACCAGGATGCCAATGTGAGGACTGGTTTGTAATATGCGGCGCGTCGCCTCGATGCCATTGAGCTTTGGCATGTACAGGTCCATCAGGATGATGTCCGGTTGCAGATCGAGCGCCATCGTCACTGACTCTTCGCCATTACCTGCTTCTCCCACAATGGTTATGTCGTGCAGAGAGGTGAGTAGCGCTCGTAAGCCCTCACGAACAAGCGGGTGGTCATCAACAAGCAGGATACGCAAGGGCTCTCTGACATCTAGCATCACTCCTTCCTTAAAGGGATGCGTGCGAAAACACGTGTTCCGTGAGGCGCTACATCTTCTACAATGCATGATCCTCCCAGTTCCTCGGCCCGTTCGCGCATGGCGGTCATACCCACGCCAGCACGACAGCCAGCAGTTCGACCAGGCCCATCATCCTGCACTTCGGCGGTTAGCACATCATCTAAGAGGTCGAGGCGAATTGCGCAGGTTGTGGCCCTGGCATGCTTGATAACATTGGCCAGGGCCTCGAGCACAATGCGGTAGATGGCGACCTCGACGGCAGCTGGTAGCAGCGGCAACGGCTCAGGGGCATCGAGGGAGACCAGCACGTTCTTGAGGGTGTACTGTGCCACGTATTCACGGAGCGCGGCCACCAGTCCCCACTCGTCCAGGATAGGTGGGCGGAGATTGTAGACGAGGCGACGGATATCATCGATGGATGCCTGTGTCTGTGCTCTCACCTCTGCCAGCAATGTCCGTGCGGTACCAGGATCGCGCTCGAGCAGCTCATCCGTCGCGTCCATTTTGAACATCACGCTGGTGAGGGCAGATCCTAACCCATCGTGCAGATCACGGCGCAAGCGGCGACGTTCCTCTTCTCGCGCCGTGACCAGACGTTCACGCGCACGCTGCAGATCGGAGGTAAGTCGGACCGCGTGCGTGGCAAGGCCCGCGTGACGCGCGAGCTCGTCCAGCAAGCGTCTATCTCCCGTGGTAAAGGCCTCTCCTGGTGTGCGTGGAGCCAGGAGCAACTGGCCAATGGTCTCACCATGGTAGGTAAGTGAAAACAACAGGGGATCGTCGATGGGCTTGCCGTAGCTTGCTACGACAGTGAATGCACCTTCCTGCTCTAACGAGATCGCTACATAGGGGAGTTTCAGTGCCTGGGCGACGGTTTCCACAATGGTTGGCAGCACGGTTTCAGGCGCGAGCGTCCCCTCCAGGCGCTGACTGAGACGTGTTACAACCACGTATGGCTCGTCACGTTCACCATACATCAGGCGGTTGACCCCTCGCTGCAGGCGTTCGCGCAACGGCTGGAAGAGGATCGCAATCAGGGCGGTTGCCAGCAGCGCGATGAAGAGGTTATCACTCATCCGAAAAAGCGTGCTCAGATACCCTACCACCAGGATATAGATGCCGATAACGCAAGTCGAAAGCCCGCCATAGACTAGCGTGCGGTTGATGACGAGGTCGATGTCCCACAAGCCAGAACGCAAGATCGCGATACCTATAGAAAGCGGAATACAGAGCAGGAAGAGAGGAATGGCAGTCTCACCAACGAAGTAAGCGAAGGTACCAGGATGGAAGAATGAAGGGAAAAATGTCCCAGAAATAATTACGCCAAGAAAGCCAACAATGGCGATGCTACAGCCGAAGACAACCCAGCGCGTTTGCTGACGCTGAAGTGGGATGGATACCTTTCGATAGCGGTACACCTGCACAGCTACCAGACTGAGCAACAAAGGGAAAAATAGCAAGTTCGAGAACAAAGATAAGGTGGGAAAGGGGAAGAAATCAGTGATTCCTTCGTGAATCACCCAGCCGATCATGAACCAGCGTGTCCAGGCTGGAGCAAACCTGCCGCCGGGGAACAGATAGAAAAAGAGACTAAGGCTGATGCCGCTGAAGAAAGCAATACTGTGAACCGTAAACGACCAGGTTAAAGGAAGCGTTGCCGGCTGGAACATGACGCCTAAGGGAGTGGTAACCAGGGCGAATGAAGTAAACAACGCCACAGGGTCATCGACCTTGCGCCAGAACAGCAGACCACCAACTGTTAAAAAGCCAAGCAGAAAGATGGCATTGAGCACAATATGATAGATCACATAGAAGTTGACGGAGAGGCCCAGCGCATGAAGGTCACGCACTCCCTGTTGAGTAAGTTGTCCTGCGTTCAGGTCTACGACGACGCCAGTCGTGAGGGTATGAAGGAAGGCAGCATAGGTGGGAATACTGGCGATGAACAGCACGACGACGAGTCCCACCACGACAAGCCACGTGATGCGTGCGATGACAAGCCAGGGACCATGCAGACGCCTGTCAGGAGTACCTGGTCGACTGAGATGTGTGCTGGCCCGGGCCGATGGAGTAGGGACATGCATACCTATCCTCCTCGTCTTACTCCAAAGAGTGCAAATCAGGTTCCAGGTTCTTTTTCTATTCTACCTGATGAGGTATTCTTCTGTACAGTGTAAGATATAGACGCCTCAAGTCGATCAACTTAAGGCGCCTGGTCTCTTCCCATTTAGACCCGTGTAGCACTGGCGGAGAACTCTGACTGTACCCTGGCATCATGCCGTTCCGACGACAGCAGAGCTACAGCCAGGCAAATCCGATCATCACCAACATGAAACCAAGGTTAGCAATGGGCGATTGGAAAAAGTCACCGACAACTTGAATAACGCTACCCATGAGCAAAACCCCAGTCCATCGGGGCAGGATGGAGGCGCGTATAGTTGCCAGGCCGAGCGAGATGCCTCCCAGAGCTCCCAACAAACCGCCGACCATAAAAAAGATGCCCAGTCCGGGAGGCTCACTTTGCGCGAGCGCGGGCGCATGGGTTGCGATAAACGGGAGAAGAACAGCATTCAGTGCGCTGCCGAACGTACCCAGGATGAGAATATAGCAGATCATCAATGCGGTGCCGACTAAACCCAGGATGCCGGCTCGTTGTGCCTGCCTGGCATACATACCGGGCAGGCCCAGAATCACCAATGTTGCTCCAATAAACTGGGTGAGAGATCCGACAATGGCTATGCTGCTGGCCGGGTTACTGCTAAAAATGCCTAGAATGCCGCCAGCAATGGCCAGGACGCTGCCAATGAGCAGGCCGATTCCGCTCAAGCGCTGCAACGATGTGGATGACATAATCAATACCCCCCTTTACAGGTAATGCTTTCCATTAAGAGAAGCAGTTCCATCTCTGCTTCTCTTAATGGAAAGCATACCGGTTGGCGGTTTCCCGAGGCATGAGAGAAACTCCCATTTCGTCGGGAGAATTTCCAGGGGCATTTCCCGGTTTAATGCCCGGCGGAGGCATTTTAATTGTATAGAGATCGGTTTCAATACCACAATCACCGGGATGGTATGAGAGGCAACAGCACCGCAAGTTTCCATGCTGAGGCCAGTAACTACGCTCTAAATCTGGCACAGGTCGAACGCATATTTTAATGAGGCGAGCGGATCACCGAGGGGGCTAAACTCATGACCAATATAACCCATATACCCGGTTTCCTGAATGGCATGGATGATAGGGGGATAATAAAGCTCCTGGCTCTCATCGATCTCGTGGCGACCCGGATTGCCTGCGGTATGATAGTGCGCGAAGTAGGCGTGGTTCTCGCGAATAGTACGGATAATATCGCCTTCCATGATCTGCATATGATAGATATCGTACAGCAGGCGCACCGCTGGTGAGTCGACCAACCGACACACCTCAACGCCCCAGGCAACATGATCGCACTGGTAATCCCGGTGATTCACCTTGCTGTTGAGCAATTCCATAACGAGCATGACTCCGGCATCCTCAGCGGCTTTCGCCACTCGTCGTAGCCCCTCGGCAGTGATCTGCGCGCCAGTCTCGTCATCCAGGCCCGCGCGATTGCCGCTAAAGACGATCAGATTGCGAATCCCCCATTGCTCGGCCAGGGCAAGTTTCGCATATATCTCCTGCTCAATACGTGCGTGATGCTCGCGCCTATTTAGGCCTTCCTGAATAGAACGATGACCATCCACAGAGACAATGGAGAGTCCATGATCCTTGATACGCTGCCAGTATTCTTGCGGAACTAACTCTACACCTCTCAGGCCAATCTCCGCCGCAGCGTGAATCAACTTGTTCGCTTCTACATGCTGGGCGAAACCGCCCCACGAGAAAGATTGCTGTATCGTAGCCATAGTCTTGTCTACTCCTTCATCATATTTGTTGTTGGCGCAATTTGGGTAGTGGGCGCGTGTTCTGACGGCGCGACTCCGGTGGAGGAACGGACAACCAGGCGCGTTGAGAGTCGAACCTGGTGCTGAACCCAAGAGGTTGAAGTATCTTGTTGCCCCTGTTCGAGCACAATACGCACTGCCGCTTTTCCAATATCCGTCATTGGCAGTTCAACAGTGGTAAGCGGCGGCGTAAGATAGGGTGCATATGTGTTGTCAAAGCCGATAATTGAAATATCGTCGGGAACTCTCAGAGAGCGCTCATATATGGCCTGTAAGGCTCCAGTTGCCAGGATATCGCAGGTAGCAAAGATCGCTGTAG
This sequence comes from Ktedonobacter sp. SOSP1-52, assembly GCF_016587395.1. Taxonomy (NCBI): domain Bacteria; kingdom Bacillati; phylum Chloroflexota; class Ktedonobacteria; order Ktedonobacterales; family Ktedonobacteraceae; genus Ktedonobacter; species Ktedonobacter sp. SOSP1-52. The sequence goes on along the minus strand of NZ_BNJH01000003.1, from coordinate 419,337 downwards.
GTCTCCTGTCAAGTTGCAGAAATTGCCTGGTATACGTGTACCCATCACCCGAGTTGTCATCATGCTCCAGAGTATAGTAGCGGCCAAAAGCGATCAATTGCTCGTCCACCGGGATTTGATACTTTTGTAATGTATCCCGGTAGCCTGAAAACCGTTCTCCCTCAACCGATTTCAGGCACTCAACGAAAGCGGGGTCCTGGTGTACATAGGTTGGGCCAGCGCCAATATAGGCAATGCGTCGATGTCCAAGTGAGATAAGATGCTCTACTGCCGCCGCTGAACCAACATAGTTATCTACCGTTACTTGATGAGTGGGGATAGCGGTAGGTTGTTGCACTTGCACAACCTGGAGACCCGCATCTAGCGCGAGGCGCACGTTGGTCTCATCGACCGCCGAGGTGAAAAGAATCGCGTCCACGCGACGCTGAATGAGCGTCTCTACCCCTAGCCGTTCACGACGTGCATCTCCTTGCACATTAATCATCAGGACACTCCAGCCATGCTTCATTGCCTCCTGCTCAACGCCAAGCGCGACGCCCGCGTAGAACGGATTAGGCATAATGCTATGGAGGATATGGCCGATGGTGAGCGTTTGCTGTTTCCGTAATCCCTGAGCTACAACGTTGATACGATAGCCCGTTTCCCGAATGGCCGCCTCAACCTGTTTGCGGGTCTCTTCCGCGATATACCCCTGGTCGTGCAGGACACGAGCTACAGTGGCGGTAGAGACTCCAGCCTTCCTGGCAACGTCTTTTAGCGTTACATTTCTTTTTTCCATAGTAGAAAAGGAAACCTGTTCTTCATTATCTGTATGATATCGATGACACTTAAAGCATACTTATCCCCTCCCTTTTTGTCAAGAAGCCTGCCGTTTCCTTGGAATTTCTCCCTTCAATTACCTTGACAAATAAGTGAAGAGTAAGTTATGCTTCCTATGTCATCGATGACATATAGCAAGATGTATACATCGCATGCTGCACCTTCTGAGCAAGAGAGCCGCTCAGAACTTCTCCCGTGAAGCGCTAGAGGTACTGAAAAGGCACCTAGATAGTTACTTTATAAACTATTGTGGCAAAACTGTTATTTATCAGAAGGAAATGGCAAGTGATGTATATAACCACCGTGATGTATACACATCAGCGAGTCATAACTGTTGGTTTTTAGCGCAAGCAAAGGAGTGAGCGCCATGCATTTACCTATCTCGCGGCGGCGTTTTTTGATAGATAGCGGCAACGCGGCCCTGGGCGCAAGCATTGCCGGAGCACTACTGGCCGCTTGTGGTGGCCAATCGAGCGGCGCAAATGTCGAGTACTGGTATGGGCTGGATGATGGGAAACAGCGCAACTATATGAAAGCGCATGATATCGATGCCTTCAATAAAGCCAATCCTAATATCAACATCAATATCAGCTTTAAGCCAACTGCTGATGTTGATCGCCTCATTCAGATCGCTCTTTCTTCTGGCAAAGGTCCCGATATCGTGCCTACCCCCGGACCCGCGTATGCCCTGCAATATATCAATGCGAACTTGCTGCTCGACCTTAGTTCGTACGCAGACAAATACCATTGGAAGGACAAAATATCTCCATGGGCGCTCGACGCCGGACGCATCCATAACAAGCTTTACTCGCTTCCTGGCTCCTATCAGACACTCATCATCTACTACAACAAAACGCTTTTTAGTCAGAAGGGCTGGAAAGTCCCAACTAACAGAAGCGAACTAGAAGCCTTAGCCCAGGAAGCTCAGGGGCAGGGGATTATGCCTTTTATTGCCGGAAACGCTGACAGTCGACCCAGTTCAGAGTGGTATACGACCATGTTCTTCAACCACTATGCAGGACCACAAGCCGTCTACCAGGCGCTTACAGGTGAGATCCCCTGGACTGACCCGGTCTTTGTAGATGCTATTACCCTTCTACGCCAGTATTTCCAAAAAGGGTGGTTCGGTGGTGGCATCCAACAGTATTTTACCAATAAGTTTGATGCGCTAGACTCTGCCTTTGGCAAAGGGAAGGCGGCTATGGACGTAGAAGGAAGCTGGGCCTTCTCGAATTGGTCGTCCTATTTTGGGAAAGGAAACTCCGATATGGAGTATGACTGGTTCCCCATTCCTCCCTTGCGCGAAGGGGTACCATCCAATCTGTACGCGCTGGGGATCGGGTACACACTCTCCATTAAGGCCAGCAGCAAGACGGCGGACGCGGCGGCTACGTACCTGGACTGGCTCTACAGCACGCCACAACGCGCCGTGCAAGAAACAGCTGACATCAATTATCCACCACCACCCATACCGCTCAAGGCAACGGATTTTTCCTCGAACATTGATCCACGAGTGAAGAACCATTACCTGGCACTCAATCAGGCCGCGTCTCAAGGGAATTTCGGATACACAACCTGGACCTTCTGGCCCTCTAAGTCAGAAGTCGTTGCCTATGAGAGCCTGGATAAAGTGCTCACGGGCGATCTGACGCCAGCGCAGTTCTGCGCGCAGATGAACGACACTTTCCAGAAAGAGCGGGCGCAAGGAGTGGTGCCACCAATACCAAAGGGGCGGATCTAATGTTGTCAAAGCAGGCTCATCGTCAAGCCTCGCGGTCGATCACTGGCGCGCTCTCTTCCGAGCGCGTCAGCCGCGACCGTACCCAGCGTGGCGCACGCGGTAGAAAGCGGAAGCTGCTCGCGTGGGCTTTTATGCTTCCATTCTTTCTCGTCAATTTTGTCGTTGTCCTTGGGCCATCGCTCTCTACGTTCTACTACGCCTTTACCGATTGGTCGGGCATAGGTGTCGCTCACTTCGTGGGACTAGCGAACTTCGAGCATCTGTTACACGACATTGATTTTCACCAGGCGCTGATCTATAACCTGCTATGGGTCGTCATGTTTCTGACCGTCCCTATCGCAATGGGACTTGTGGGAGCCTTTCTGCTCTCACAAATCAAGCGCTTCCAGATGTTCTTCCGAGCGGTGTACTTCATCCCATACGTCATCGCCAGCGTCGTGAATGCCGCTATCTGGCAGCAGCTTCTGGACCCACAACAGGGGCTGGCGTTTGTGCTTGATCGTTTTGGCATTCACCTGTTGGATAATGTCTACTTTTTTGGGGATAAGAAGCTCGCCCTGGCCTCGGTGGCCTTTGTCGATAACTGGCATTTCTGGGGCTTCCTTGTCGTGATCTATCTGTCGGCAATGCAGGCGATTGATCCTGAACTCTATAACTCGGCGAGGGTGGATGGCGCAAACCGCTGGCGTCAGTTCTACCATATCACGCTACCCGGCATTCGCCCAGTGCTAGGACTCTCCCTCTTGCTGGTAACGGTCTGGTCACTGCTCGTCTTTGAGTATCCCTTTATCATTACACAGGGTGGCCCGGCTGGAGCTACTCAAGTAATGACCATCCTCCTATACAAAAACGCGTTCGCGCTCAATGAGGCTGGTTATGCAGCAGCGATGGGATTATGTGTGAGCGTTTTAGCGGCAATCGTCGCGTCCATCTTCGTTTTCATACGGCGGAAGGGGGTAGAGATTTGAAATCGCACGCAAAAAAATGGCAGCAACGTATATGGGGCTATTCGGCAGGCACCATCTATTATCTGCTCGCGATTGTGCTCGTGGTATTCTCGCTGGGGCCAGTGCTCATCTTGCTCTTTAACTCCTTGAAATCTGATAATGAGCTAGGGAGCAATCCCATCGGCCTTCCGCTCCAGCCGTTGCTAAGTAACTATGTCAATGCCTGGAATCAGGGAAATCTCGGCGTTACATTGCTCAATAGTGTCATCATTACCACCGGGACCATCATCGGTATATGGATTATTGCTGGGCTGGCAGCGTATGCCCTGGCTCATATGGATCTGCCGGGGGAAATGCCGTTCTTCTGTACCTGGTAATCTGCTTTGCCATCCCCTTTCAACTCTTTCTGGTTCCGCTCTACTTTCTCTGGAGTTCCCTCAATCTGACGGACAACTTACTAGGGTTAATTATCATCTACTGGGCAATCAATAGCCCCCTGGCGATTATGCTGTTGCGCTCCTTCCTTATCAGTATTCCGCGTGACTTTAGCGAGGCCGCGCGTATTGATGGAGCGAACGAATTGCAGGTCGCACTCCATGTTGTGATGCCACTCTCGCTGCCTGGCTTCCTCACTGTTGGCCTCGTGGCTGGCTTCGCTGCCTGGAACGAGTTCATTTACGCTATTACGTTCATTCAAGACAATTCGCTCCTACCCGTGTCGACAAGTTTCCTTTCGTTTCAGCAGTCCTTTCACCGCTACTGGGGACTCACCGACGCGGCTGGCGTCATTGTTATGCTCCCAGTTATCGTACTGTTCCTGTTCTTGCAGCGTCGTTTCATTGAAGGACTCGCTGCTGGTGGTTTGAAGTAAGGTGCTCTCGTTGTTCTAGAAAGGTCTACACATGTATCGCGGTCTCTACGTCGATAAGCCTCAAAGTGTTCGTATTCATGAAGAGCAGGAAGCTCCCCTGCAAACACACGAGGTACGCATTCGTACCACATTTGCCTCCGTCAAGCATGGAACGGAATTCCATCTCTTTAGCGGAGAATCCCCGTTTCAGGACAGGCGCTTTGATACCCAACGACGACTCTTCGTCAAGAAAGAGGAGGGGGAGCAGCCAGATATCTTCACCCAGCACTTTGTGGGCAACATGGTTGTCGGGACGGTGATCGAGATTGGTCAGGATGTGAGTAAGGTGCGCTTAGGGGATACCACTTATTGCTATGGGCCAGCCTGTGAGCTGGTCACAAAGACAGAGGAAGAAGTGGAGCTATTGCACGCTCCCATGAGCGCATGGGACGCTATGTGCCTGGACCCGGCATTGTTCGCCTTCGCGGCAGTGCGCGATTCCGGGGCGCGTTTAGGCAATAACGTCGTTGTCTTTGGCTTGGGAGCTATTGGTCTCTTCATTGTCCAGATGCTTCAACTCAGTGGTTGCGCCCACATTGTCGCGGTTGATCCGATTGAGAAACGACGCGCGCTCGCCAGGGGATTTGGAGCCACCACCGTTGTCGATCCCACTATTGAGGATATTGGCCTGATCACGCGAGAACTGTTTGATGGGCAGGGAGCGGATATCGCCATCGAAGCTAGTGGTAATTACCACGCATTACATGGCGCGATGCGGGCGGTTCGCAACTGCGCCCGTGTTGTCACGTTAGGCTACTACAAGGGAAGAGATGCCGTGCTCGAACTCGGAGCGGAGTGGCACCACAATCGGCTTGAATTGATCAGCAGCATGCCTGTCTGGAACAACCCATCCAGAGAGTATCCTCATTGGGATAGGCAACGCATCACACGCACTCTCGTAGACATGTTTCAGAAGAAGCGCCTGACTTCTGAAGGCATTATCGATCCTATCGTCCCATTCGCGGATGCCGCCACGGCCTTTCTCGACATTTATCACAATCCGGTCTATGCGATTAAACTAGGAATCAGTTTTTCGTCAGGAGGCGATACACAATCCTTGACAGCGAAGGGGGAATAGGACAATGAAGTCTATACATGAACCTCTTGCTCAACAGGCAATCGAGGTATTGCGGAAGAACTGGACAGGGACCTTCACTAAGCCCGGAGCGCTTCTCTACCACCACCAGTGGTCATGGGATTCGGCTTTCGTCGCCATTGGAACTGTCCACTATGATCAAGCACGAGCAGAGCAGGAACTACGCTCTCTCTTCCAGGGACAATGGGCCAATGGCTTGTTACCGCATATCATATTTGATCCTGACGCGACGATCAAATATTTTCCATCATTTGAGTTTTGGGAAACAGGGAGCAGTCTACAGGCTCCCCGAGATCAGCAGACATCAGGGATCGTACAGCCGCCAGTGCATGCGACAGCCATCTTGCACATCTATCGTCACGCGCAAGACACCTCGCGAGCGCTAGCCTTCCTGAAGGACATGTTCGCGAAGCTGCAAGCCTGGCACGCGTACCTCCATCGAGAGCGTGATCCACAGGGGGAGGGGCTGGTTTACATTCGTCATCCCTGGGAATCGCTGGATAATTCGCCCATCTGGGATACCATCTTGCGGCGTATGCGCCTGCGTCCAGAAGATATTCCAGCTTATACGCGCGTCGATACTCAAACTGTCAATGCTGCGGATAGGCCCAGCGACGAGGATTATGATCGCTATGCCTATCTGGTCAGGTTCTTCTCATCCAGGGGATACGATGAAGCAGAGATTCGCCTTGACTGCCCGTTCCTGGTGCAAGACGTGCTGTTCAATGCGTTGCTCTGCCAGGCTGACCGCGACCTAGCGGAGATCGCGCGCATCGTGGGAGAAGACCCGACACGCTTCGAGAAGTGGGCTCAACAGACATCCCAGGCGGTAAATAGCAAGCTCTGGGACGAGGAGCACGGAATCTATGTTGATTTTGATCTCGTAGAGAACAAACAGATTCACGTCCAGAGTGCGGCCGGCTTTCTGCCGCTTTTCGCCGGCATTCCTGACACAAATCGGGCTCAACGCATGTATAGTTACCTCAACTCGCGCTCCTTCTGCGGCCTGGATGAAGCCTGTTACGCGCTACCAAGCTACGACCGACAGGCACCCGATTTCTCGCCCAACCGTTACTGGCGTGGGCCTGTCTGGATAAATCTGGACTGGCTACTCTACCATGGACTACGTCGTTATGGGTTTCTTGAATACGCGCAACGTGTTCGCCAATCAGTCCTCGATCTCGTTCAGCAGCATGGCTTTTATGAGTACTACAACCCTCTCAATGGGGAGGGGCATGGCACACACCAATTCTCATGGACGGCCGCTCTGCTGCTAGACATGCTCTAATGACGGTTATTCTTGATCGTTCTGGGCCATTTGAAATTGCTCCTCATGCTTTATAAAGATGGACAACTGTTTTCAAGGGGGGAGCCCGCAGCAAGGAGTTTTTGAATACAAAGAAACCAGTGGGCAGTGACTCTATTGAGAAGTGGCATGTAAGGAAGTCATCAAGAACATGGTGAAGGACCAGGGATGATCGGCGAGACCCAAGGCCATGGCAGGAGTGCGGCGCTGATATCGTTGTGGCGTTGAGGACCTCGGAAGACGTAATGCCCGATGAGGATGTATCCAGTTGTGTTCAAAGAGTTGCAGATGGATCAAGGCATCGAAGGTACCATCACGTTTGGCAAAGGCATGGGTCTTGCGAGTGAGGGCATTGAGCCGATCGCGGAGCATGCCATTGACCCGCTCAATATGGACGGTTCCGGGTTGGGTGATCAGCTCGCCCAAGGCGGCACGGACCTCCACGGAGAGCAGTTTCCCATGCTCATCATGATGCTTGATGGTCTGCGTCAAGCGCACATGTGGGGGGACGACCAGTGGGGGCCGACCACGCTGGCCCAAGCGGGCCGGCTGACGATAGGCTCGAGTGAGGATCGCGGCATACCCCCGCCAGCCATCGCTGCACCAGTTCAATGGGCGGCCCTGCGTGCGCGCTACCGTGAGGATGACCGCTCGCTCGATGAGATCGTCGCCGATGCGTCCTGTGGCGCAGGCGGCAATGAAGCGGCTGGGGCGATCTTGCACGAGGCATCCCCAGCGTTCACCAGCATCAACTTCGTCGGGGGCTCCGTTTTTTTGTGCACGAAGGACCAAAACTCGTCGATTTCGACCGTCGAGAGGTGCAGGTCCTGCGTGAGGATGGCCGTCAAGGCTTCCGCATGCTCGCTTGCCCGTCGCAACCATTCGCCAATCGTTTCGTACTTGTGGCCCGTGATCTCTTCTGCCGCCCGCAGACTTCTCCGACGCATCACGACCAGGAGCGCTTGGGTCACCTCAGTTACTGGCGTATGGAGACGATACATCGGCGTGCCTTCCGTTTCCCCAAAGAAGCGGCCACATCCACGGCACTGGTAGCGCCGTCGTCCTTTGCTGCTGCCATTGCGAATGACGTGGGGCTGTTCACATGCAGGGTTGGGGCATGCTGGCAGGGATGATGTCGGTGTCATGGTCAGTCCTCCTGACCTCTATGTTACCACTTCTCTCAAGAGTCACTACCGAAATAACATTGCCGAGCCCGATTTACCAACGAGAAAAGAAACCAACATCTCAATAGCAGCCACTGGATTGGAAGAGAAAGGAAAGGGAAGCACCCGGGAAGCAATAGCAATCCCGGGTGCGACAGCGGAACCGACGGAACCGACGGGCGACGAACCACCGGTCGCCCCCTGGCATTAATCCCTCTTGAAAAGTTATTTGCTAACCTCGATGATATCCTGGTTTACACCCCGAAGTCAAGTTCTGAATACGCCCAATCTGGCGATCCATTTGAGCAGGCGCTTGATAATCCGGTCGTCGTTTCTTCTTACCAGCATCGACCAGACCTGGATCAACCGCAATGGAAAATTCCCGTCTCTGAATGGCCGAACGTGGTTCGCCGTGTTCTCGAGAATCGAGAGCCACTGCGCAAGGTTGCCTCGGATTACGGTGTCTCGTATGAAACAATCAGGCGCACGGTCAAGGTTGTTCAGAGAAGAAAAGGGTCTTGAGAGAGATGTTCAGGAAAGAAGGGACCCTTGAAGGGAACAGATGGCTTTCACTCGACAAACAGTGCGGGATGATGGTACACTTTTTTCCATGAAAAGGGAAACAGCAATACTGTTTGCAACGGAATGATATGGCTCACGAAACGAACTAATTGGGTCCCTGGCAATCCTGGCAACTCCTTCCGGTTGCTAGCTTCTTTTCCACGCTGACGGTTCCCTAAGTGGATCGTTGGCGGATGGGCACTCGATCTCTTTCTTGGAAAACAAACATGAGATCATGAGGACATCGATGTGCAGGCCCTCCGATCTCCTGCATTGGAGAGCCGTGAGTGGCCTCCTTCTCTTCCATTCACCATGGAAAAACTCTATAATAGAGGCGGCCCCTGGCATGGAGAGACGTGCCAGGTTCGCACGCTTCTTTTACCAAAGAAAAAGAAAACGATGAGAAGCGGACGAGAGGAGAAGACAGTGCCAGACGAGACCCCTCAACTAGGGCCGGGGATACGCCTTCCGATTATCTCGGGATGGAGAGCATATCCCGGGTATGAGCATCTTTGGTATAGAGATGCTGCATCGAATGGAGAGAAATTTCAAGCCTACGATACCATTCGGCGCCCCCATGGATACTTTTTTGTCCTTCCTAATGGCTTTGAGAAAGATCTCGAGAGAGAGCAACACATTATCGGCGTCCTCTGCCGGACGAATCGTGATAGAACAAGTGGTAATCGCCCTTGCGCCAGTATTTCCGGAATGCGGCGTATCCAAATCAAGGTTTTCACAGACACATCACTGCTCGAAGGCGAATGGATAACCGAGGTCAAAGACATTATCCCACCTGATATTGAGGACCAAGTTGCCCAGACCCGGGATGTCTTTAGTCGGTGGGTCGATCCCCAGGTCATGCATATTGGCTCACGAAACAGGATTGAAGCCGAAAACAACCCGGTGCGTTTCAGCCATGACCTGTGTAACGTTCTCGGCGGTTCGCTCCCAGAACATATGGTCAAGCAGGCCATGCAAACCGCTGATGTCGGAGTCCGGCTGGCACTTATCCGTGAGTGGATGGAAACACAGATTGCTCAAGATCCGGCCAAATCATTGACTGCCCGTTTCGATCAACTTGAGATTCCGCCAGATGTGCGTTCTAAGCTCAACATGGAGCTTTCACTCCTGGGATTTTCAACGACGAACAGTGCGGATCGTGAACGACTCATCACCTACCTGCAATTTGCCGCTTCGCTCCCATGGGGCGATCACGCTAAGCTCCCTGCGACGAGCCTTGCTGATGCACGCGTCGTTCTGGCCAGCGAACATGCAGGGCTCGAAAACGCGAAGCAGATGGTATATGATCAACTCGCCACATTGCTCTGGTGGAAACAGCTTTCCAGTCAAGCGAAGCCTGAGACGCCGCCTGCCCAACCACCCTTGCGCAATATGCTGCTGGTCGGTCCACCGGGCACGGGCAAAACGACCTTCCTCACATCTCTTGCCGCTGCGCTGGATCGACGAGTCGAGATTATTCCATGTGGTGGCATTGCGGAGATGGTTGCTCTGGGTGGTCTTGAACGTGGCTATATTGGAGCGCGTGTTGGGGCCATTATGGAAGCGGTGATGAGAGCAAAAACAGTTGGCTTTGTGCTCGGCTTTGATGAGATCGACAAAATGGGGCGAACGTACCGCGGTGATCCCTATAGTATTTTGATGGAGTTGACAGATCCGGTACGAAATACGCAGTTTACCGACCGCTATCTACAATTTCCATTTGATCTCTCGCAGGTGCTCATTATTGCCACCGCTAATACATTGGAGCCTATCCCCAGTTCTTTACGTGATCGTTTCGATGTTATCGAGTTTCGTGGCTATAGTTTGCAAGAAAAGCTGCACATGGCACGATCGTACATCCTGCCACGTTTGTACAAAACCCTCTCTCTTTCAACGAAGCATGTCTCCATTACAAAACCCGCGCTGGCCTGCATTATCGAAGAATATACCTACGAGTCGGGGGTTCGTGGACTCACCCGCACCCTCTTGACCCTCCTGCAACGCGTCCTGGCGGACCTGCTCGACTCTCCCACACACAAACGTATGAGCCCTTCAAAGGTGCACGAATATCTTGGGACCCCCACCGTTCTACGCAATCGGACACCATTAAAGGGGACCCCTGGATATAGTACGATACTGGCAATAGCGGGAGAGACGGGCATAGGGATAGTCAATGGCATGCAAGTATCACTCATCAAACCTGGCACAGGCGCATGTCTCTTCAGCGGCTTTGACGACAGCGTTGTGAAGGAAAGCATCCAGATAGCGTTATCGTATGTCAAGCTGCATGCTGAAGAGCTTGCAATCGATGTGTCAATCTTCTCTACACATGATATCCATATCCACTGCGATGAAATTGCTCACCGAAAAAGTGGACCATCTGCTGGCATTGCCATATTACTGGGGATCGTTTCAGCTCTATGCGAGATTGCTCTCCCAGAAAAATGGGCGGTGACGGGTGAGATCGCACTTGATGGGCGCATTCTTGTAGTAGGTGGCATTGCCGAAAAATTGGTCGCCGCCCATAGGGCAGGCGTGACCACCGTGCTTATTCCTCACGGCAATCGGGCCAATATTGCTGATATACCGGAAGACGTACGTACACAGCTCAAAATCATTCCGGTGGCGACCATACGCGAAGCGCTTGCTTCTGCTCTCCGGGTGGTCTAGGAAGGAAACAGGAGAGAGGCGTCCTGACTCAGGCCGTGTAGAAAATAGCACGGATGAGGAAAGGATGTCAGGAACAGTCAGAAGACGGGATCATCCACCATTTTAAGGAGTATCTCTTGATGAGGGAAGAGCACCTTGATGCTGTTATCGACCTGAACACTCAAGCTCGTTTCTATGAAAGCCAGGGAAAGTACATACAGGCCGAACCATTGTACCAGCAAGCACTCGCGATCTGCGAGCAGGAGGGCCCGGAGCACCCAGATACTGCAACCATCCTGAACAACCTGGCAAATCTCTATTGGAAGCAAGGCAAATATGAGGAGGCAGAGCCACTCTTTCGACGGGCTTTGATGATTTATGAGCAGCAATTGGGACCAACGCATCCTGACACGGCGGCCAGCCTGCACAATCTGGCCCTGCTCTTCGAGAGCCAAGGCAAGTATACAGAGGCAGAGCCCCTGTTGAAACGAGTGCTGGAAGTCTATGAGCAGCAATTAGGATCAGAGCATCTCGCTACGGCGACCAACCTGAACAGCTTGGCATCGCTCTATGAGTGCCAGGGGAGGTATGCAGAAGCAGAATCATTCTTTCAGCAAGCCCTGGCCATTCGAGAACAGCAGTTAGGGCCACAGCACCCCGATACAGCGACCAGCTTGCATGGCCTGGCAAGTCTCTATCAAAGGCAAGGCAAATACACAGAGGCCGAGCTGTCGTTTCGACGAGCCCTGACCATTCGAGAACAGCAGTTAGGGCTACAGCATCCCAACACAGCGGCAAGCTTGCACAACCTGACGGGTCTCTATCGGAGCCAGGGGAAGTACGCGGAAGCAGAACCCTTATACCAGAAAGTCCTGGCGGTCTGCGAGCAGCAGTTGGGACCAGAGCATCCAGACACGGCGGCGAGTCTGGGCAACCTGGCAGTCCTCTATAAAGACCAGGGGAAGTATGCAAAAGCGGAGCCGCTCTTTCAACGAGCGCTGGCGATCTGTGAGAAACAACTGGGGCCAGAGCATCCTCATACAGCGACGAGTCTGAATAACCTGGCGCTTCTCTATCAGAAACAAGGTAACTATGAGGAGGCGGAGCTGTTATTTCGACGCGCCCTGACAATTTATGAGCAGCAGCTCGGGCCAGAACACCCCAACGTAGTGGCTAGCCTGGGCAATCTGGCATCTCTTTACCGGAACCAGAGAAAGTACGCAGAAGCGGAGCCGTTCTTTCAGCGAGCGTTGGTAATCTGTGAACAGCGGTTGGGGCCACAACATTCCTGGACAGCTACAAGCTTAAACAACCTCGCAGAGCTCTATCGAGGTCAGGGGAAGTATGCAGAAGCAGAACCCTTATATCAGCGAGCGCTCGCAATCAGTGAGCAAAAGCTCGGACCAACGCATCCCGATACGGCCGCTGGCCTAAATAACCTGGCGCTTCTCTACCGGAGTCAGGGCAAATACGAGGAGGCAGAGCCGTTGCATCAACGAGCGCTGGCGATCCGCGAACGAGTTCTAGGGCCGGAGCATCCCGACACAGCAACCAGTTTGCACAATCTAGCAGTACTCTACCACATGCAGAATAACTACCAGAAAGCAGAGCCGCTGTACCAACGAGCGCTGGCGATCCGGAGGCGAGCCCTGGGGTCAGAGCATCCCGGCACGCAGGTCGTGCAGGCTAATTACGCTGCCCTGTTGCAGCGGAAACAGCCAGGGGAAGGTCGCTCAGAAAGCTCATAAGGTGCTCATGCAGGATACTGGCGAAGAGAAAGGAAGCCTGAATCGGCTTCTTATGAGAAAATCGATTTACAAGCCAGCGTTCGTCAATTCTTCTTTCAACGCACGCAGATTGCGGTTCTGCTCACGCAACGCTATCATGTAACTCGTCCATACCTCATGCTCACCAAGTCTTTCGTACAACACACGCATCTTCGTAAGATACTGACTAGCTGCCTGATAATTCTGACGACCATGCTGAGCGGTCAGTCGTTCAGCGTGCTGCTGATACAATTCAATGGCCTCACGCGGTCGCGTCTCTTCGGCAGATCCGGCAACCTGGAGAGCAATGTTGCCGAATCTATAATAGCCATAGCCGGGAGCTTCGTAGGCATAACCGTAGCTATCCTTCTTTGCCATCCCTTTCAGCAATTGCAAGGCGTGATCGATGTCCCCTTCGTCTAAGGCAATCTGGATCAGGAGCGTGACATTCTTGCCTTGCTCCAAAAAAGCGAGGAGCTGCGGTTGAAGCGTCTCCCAGCGATTGAGCTTCCTGGCGATATTGCGGATCTCCCGAAAGCGGTTGAGAAGTGGCTGCACGCGGAACACCATTTCGGCCATCTCCAGCTCGGCCCCAAGATTCCCCCTGTCCCGATAGTATTTTTGCAGCCATTCCAGGAGGTGTAGAACCGGTTTCTCCTGAACACGGGTTTTCGCCAGACGCTCAGCTTCGACATCGTGTCTATGCTGGATGAACAGACCGGCCAATCCGAGGAATACAAGATCCTCGACCTGCCGCGTCTCCCTGGTCGCCTCGTCAATACGCCCAAGTGTCAAAAGCCGATCAATCAGGTCAGTAGTGCGCCCGGTTTCGCGACAGATGCGTAGGTAGGCTTCGTCGTCGATTGTCTCTTTTTCTAGATCCAGCCAGAGCTTTCCATAGGCTTGACGCCGTGAACCAGTGCGTGCTTCTTCTTCTCCGCCCAGAATCTTGCGAATCCGTGTTGCGAGTGTGTGGCGTTCCAGCGGCGTGGTGTAGCGGACAAGTTGATCAGCGGCGCTGGAATCAAGGCCGTGCCCATCATCTGCATGCAAGTCATGCTGGTAGATCTCAAACAACACCTCGATGCTCTTCTCACGCGCCACTCGATCGGTCCGTTCGTTCGTTCGCAAAAATGGTGCCCAGCGCTTCAATACATGCTGTGACAAACTCCTCCAATCCTTCCTCTTCGGGATAGTACTCTTCTTCTTCATAGTAGCCATCGTATTCAGCTTCTTCTTCGTAGTAGAGGTGAGACTGCTCAAAGATTTCTGTCACCAGCGTTTCATAGATGGTGGTCGCACCAAGATAGTCCCGTTGTTGTGCCAACTTCTCGGCAGCCTCTTTTACTGCTTGCAATCCCTGCGTAATACGTGGAATATCGCGTTGAAAAGCGTCAGCCACCTGACGACGATAGATTGTTGGATGGACTGAGAGGATTTTTTGCGCCGGACGAAGGAGGTAGCCATCAGGATGACGCACCCAAAATTGCCGCATATGCCAGGGATACTCGGCGAGTGGGTGCACGATGTCAGCCTCAGCCTGTTGTGCCTGATGATAGATGGCATCGATGTTCTCTACCAGAAGGACGATCTCAACGCCACTGCCTCGCTGCCCTGGTGGAAGAAGATGTGAACGCTCGGTCTCCCAAGTATGGGGTATCGTCTGCTGCCAGTTGAATACAGGTCTCATCACGTGACAATTCCGCATACTCATTGGCGTCGCGGGCGGTAACATGAAAACCCAGGACGTTCTCAAACCACGTGATGGATTGCTCGAAGTTGCTCACACAAAGTTCGACCCAACTTGCTCTGGTCATTGTTCAGTCACCTTTCACCTGTATGTTGCAGTTCTGATGCAGAGAGTATATCCTGGAATGTTTTCACTGTTCTGTTCGTTTAGCGTTTGCCAGTGTGGGTTGATGACCAACCAAACAGCGCGCGCAAGCGCTGGCCTGGATTGAACTTGAAAACCCAGCTTTTCGGCTCGGGGCGGACAAAAAAGCCGCCAAAACCTGGCAACGTGACGCTTTCTCCCGCTTTGAAAGCTTCATACAATGTTTCAATGACGCCATCAACCCAGGCTGTCGCTGTCGCTTCATCCGTGTCCATACGTGTAGCCAGCCGGCGGGCAACGTCTTCTTTCTTAATCCGTTCTGCCATGAGATCTTCTCTATCTTTCACTCAAAACAAGCAGAAAAGCACTTTCCATTTGATTGTTGCGTGGTACTTTGTCTTCTCTGCTCATAGCAGAGTATACTTTGTACGCTCATGTAGCAAAGCATTGCCCTTTCTCCAGGTTGCTTCTCAGATAGTGTCTGAAAGCGATCATCTTGCAGTCTATGAGCATGAGGTGCATCACGATGGGGTCTACAAACGTGTCAACTGGAGAGATTTGCGAAGTACATGCTGCTTTTATCAATTATTCTCCATTCATGCCGCCTCGTGAAAATGCCGATTTCATGGAAATCAAACACTATCTCACAGGTTGTCTGGGGAGAATAGCCCTATTGTAGCATAGCAGACGAGATGTGGGAGATATGTTCTGATGAGGCAAAAACCGAGTGTGTGATAGCAAATGCCCGCGTCCAATGTTGTGTGATATGCTGTAATGGTCTTGAAGCGAGAGGTGGAAGAGGAGTCAGTGAAACCGCTTGAGTTTCTGACTGATAGACAGGAAGCAAACTCCATGAGGAAAGATTTGAGCGCTCCTTCTCTGGCAATAGCCGTCGCTGTTTACGTACCAGAACAATACGCCAGACTCTTAGCTACGGCAGAAGACGCCAGTGATTTGGAGACAACCTGGCAGGAGTGGTACCAGGTTTTGCAGGACACCAAGCAAAAGATGGCGGCGCTTGGTATGTATCCGATTGATGTGACTGTTGATGTGGACGAACTAGAAGCCTATTGTCAGCGGCAGGGACTTCCCAATACGAGTAGCACACGCGCTGAGTATGCCGCTCACCTGTTGTCCGAGCAGCATCAGCACCAGGCGCAACACCAGCAACAACGGCCATCGCAGCAGCAGCGAACGAAGAAAAAGAAGCGCCGAAGGCGATGAATGAGAAACCATCCTGTTACTGGTGTTGCCATGGTTCGCCTATTGCTACGCGACTACGGGAAAAAGAATGGCTCGTCCCTGATAGATACCAGGCACTCATCTAATGGCAGGTCCGTATACAACTCTACCCATTGCCCAGTGTGGCGTGGAAACGAGAGGTGAAAGCGATTGTCGCGCGAGTACTCTATACGCGCGCATTTTACCTCAAAACTCGCTACCCGGGCATCTGGATCTGGAACACGATAGGTTGCACAGAGATAAAAATAGCGCTGATACCACTTTCCATACAGATCGACGATATAATTGAACTGTGGATTATCAGCTGGTGGTTGGATATACTGTGGCTTCAAAACCGTCTCGATTAGATCATTCGCCTTTGTGCTAACTTCCGCTTTGACGGCTTCTGGTACTCCACCTCGATTTGGCTTTGAACCAGGTGTACCGAACATCCATGGTGGTTGTTTCTTTGTCATGCACTTTTCTCTCCTGCTCTCTCATAAGATTACCACATGGAATTGACTCGTTTTGAAGGAGTATCAGAACAGAAGAAAGAGTTCAGCGCTTCAAGGACGATGATGAAGATGAGGTTATCTCCCCTGAACCATAGTAGCCTGGAGCAGACTCCTCTGGAGAGGAGGGAACTCGACCGTGGCAGATTCTAGAAGAGAAGAGCAAAAACAGACCCGCAATAGGATCGCCATTGCGGGTCTGATCACGGAACCGACGGAACCGACGGGCGACGAACCACCGGTCGCACCTGGCCTTGATCCCCATCGAGAAGGTATTTTCTAGTCACAATGATATTCTCGTCTCTACGCCGAAATCGAGTGCAGATTATGCCCCATTTGAACAGACCATTGATACTCCAACAGGCATTCCTGTATCGCAACGACGCCCAGGACCAGATGCGCCACCATGGAAAATTCCTGTTTCCGAGTGGGCGAACGTAGTACGCCGTGTTGTTGAGAATCAAGAACCACTGCGCAAGGTTGCAGTGGAGTATGGTGTCTCGCATGAGACGGTTCGACGCGTGATCAATGCTGCTCGGAAGAGAACAAGCGCATCTATTTATGCACCAGAACCTCGAAAGCCAGATTGAGTTTCCCCCACTTCGGGAGCAGCCTCGGTTCGACAAGAACATGGATCGCAAGCATTTCATCTGGGAAGATAAGTAGGAACAAAAGCACGCTGCTCGATCAGGAAAACAGGAGAGGACGGCATGGAGCCAATACTATTGCGCTCGCTATACACCTTCAATTGTGCTAGTAATGAGCGAGCTCATTACTAGCACAATTGTGCATATTCTATCATGAGATTTGTGGCATTTACACTTTGTGACAGAATCACGACAATTTAGTGATAATGGTGCGACAGAAGCAACCTATATTTATAGAAACGATACGCAGCACTCGACAAACATGAGGGAAGGAATACGTAATGTCTCACGTTTCTGAAGAGGTTCTCCCATCTAAAGAGCAATCATTCACGCGGTCCACATGGGGATGGCAAAAAATTCTCTCGATATCTTTCGCGCTGATATCTCTCGCTACGCCTCTTATCTTCGTTATAGAATTTATCATAAATGGGCTGCTCAGGCCTGGATATTCGCCTATTCGCCAGCCGATTAGTGGCTTGGAACTGGGGCTGCTGGGCTGGACGCAAAGCCTAACGTTCGTGATTTGCGGCCTGTTCCTTCTCATTGCGGCAGTGGGAGCCTACCAGGCGCTCTCCCCCATTCTGGGCAAGATCCGCTCCAGGATCAGCCTGATGCTAATGATCCATTTCAGCGTAAAAAAGCTTTCAGCTTGGAGAAGGTTTCTTCGCTATGACTCGCTTGATGATCCGGCGTTTGGCCAAAGGGTGACCTTTTCCAACCAGCTCTAAGCGTAATTCTTTACAGCAAATAAATATTGCAATATGAAAGGTTTTTTTATGGTACACGCTAAAATATCAGAGAAGGCTGTCTCTCCCAAAGCCAAAATCCCTGTACACGTCCAGTTGATCGTCTTCTTCGTGCTTAGTTTCGTGATTGCCTGGCTAGCCTGGCTACCAGCTATGTTGAATCCCATGGCTCCCCAGCCCCTCTCAATCTTGGGACTCTTTGCGCCAGCCATGTCGGCGGTCATTGTGGTATGGTGGGCACAAGGAAAGGCAGGCGTTGTCGCGCTTTTCAAACGCTATACAATCTGGCGTTTCTCCATTGGCTGGTATCTTTTGGCGCTGTTGCTGATGCCCACCATCTACATGATTGCACTCGTTGTCACTCTATTGAGCACCCACGGTTCCTTCTCGAACCTGTTTTTTGCGAATTCGCCGCTCTTTATCCTGGTGGCGTATGTCTACCTCATGGTTATCAACTCAGGTGAGGAGATCGGTTGGCGTGGATTTGCCCTACCCTTGTTGCAGTCAGTGCTGCCTGGGCCAGTAACAGCGGGCCTGATGCTTGGTCTCATATGGGGGCTCTGGCACCTTCCTCTCTACATCAATCCAGAGGTGGCCACGATGCCTTACCCACTCTTTCTTGTGCTTACTGTTGGCCTTTCACTCATTTACACCCATCTCTTCAATAGATCCACGGGCAGTCTGTGGACAGTAGTTATGCTACACGCGGCGACTGATGTACTTCCTCGCATTCTCCAGTTAGCACAGGTTGGTCTACAATTCTGGGTCGTTACAACTATCCTGGTCTGGCTTGTGGCGCTCGGCCTATCCTTTCTTCTGCGTAACACGACACCTGTGATAGGGCCCTACATAGAGAGGAAAGGAGAGCCAATTGGTCGTATTCACACGACAACTTACGAGGTACAACTCTTTGCAGGCAATGACATAAAACATCGACAAGTCGTCGTGCTCGGGCCAAATTCCCCAACCTCCTAATCGCACGACGAGGCAATATTGGTACTATGTGGTCTGCTTGTCCATCCTACGTCGAACTGATTAGCGTAGAGAGACGGAGCAACGTTCGATGTTCGGAAGGGCGAATCCACAAGAGGTCTTCCTCGGGCTCACTCAGCTCCTCAAGGCATCGAGCGACAGACGAGCCAGAAACTCTCGTTCGAGCAGCCGGAAGAGGCGTTCCGGTTACTGGGCGAAGGGATGTCGCTGAGGCAGGTGGCCCGGCAGTTCGGCATCAACCCCGAGTTGTTTCGGCACTTGGTCAGGAGGCACAAGCCGTCATAAAAAAACATGGCGCCGACAGTCGATGCGTGTCGGCGTGTCCCACTGGGGGAGCGAGACGAAGCCGACGGGATTCTCTTTACCTCGTCCAGGTTATGCCGCTCCCGATGGCAGTCCGCCTGCTCGCGTAGAGCCTCACGTTGGGAAAGACAGCGCGACTATTACGAGTACCATCTGAAGGCGCGCGACAACATACGGGGGGATGTACGGGGATCACGCGGGCTTACCTGGAATCAGGCTATTCATATGCTGCCGCCCAAATACGAGGAAACACTGGGGTCGATCTAGCCACATTCGCGCGCGAGGCCGGCTTTAACCTACCGAAATTTCCGACCGACATCAAAGAGTATTAGAAGAACCCGTCGCGCCGTGAAGGGAAACAACAAGGAGAGGGCATGACCTTGCGCATTCCTGACCTGGTATTCAATTGTTTGACCAGTTAATTAATAATTACGGTGGAAAAACTCTCACCTATCTACCAGCGACGATAGAAGATATGCGGCCCCCTATTGAAGCAGCTGACGAAATTGTCTTCAACATTGGTCGCACTGGACTCACACCGGGTTCATTAACAGCGCAAGAGTTCCAATTCGTAATGGAAAATGCTCACATTCTGATGAAAACAACCTTTTTGTTTGGACCTAAGTTTTGGCCAAATAAATGGCGACATGCGCAGGAGCGACGAAGGTTTGGAAAGGGCTGAGTAAGACAGGAGCCAGCGGAGCATCCTGATTGAGTCCGATCTGACGGACGCGCCCCCACGCATCAAGGAGGAGAAAGCCACTGATATGAAAAACATCGCGTACCAAACGCAAAGGTCCGTAGTGCTGCACCGCAGAGGTCGTTACGACCAACCACTCTTGTGCCCAGACGAGCACATTGTGGACCAGGCTGCCCAAGAGCATAACCATCTGTTGCGCTTCAAACCGCTTTTTGCTGCGCTTGCCGAGGGCACCCCCCTGTTTGTCGCCTTTGAACGAGGTTTCGACCCCACCTCCACGCTGATCGTAGAGACGCAGGTGGGCAAGCAGCAGATCCTTGACAGGATCAAGACTGTGGACAAGCAGGCCATCACTCAGTTCTTCAACCTCATCGGGCAGCAGGCTGCAGATCAGGACCGCGATGCCCCACTGTCCATTAGGTTTGCGCTTACGAACTGCGATGCGCCTCACAGGCCGCACATACTCCGGCGCTTCCACTTCGACCCATCCCACTTGCCGCCCCGGCTCATCGGGATCGTCAACCCAACGGGTCACGGAAGCTGCCAGGCGAGTCGCACGTTGGCCGGAGTAATCCTTGCACAGGATCTGGTAGCCTTGGGTGAGCGACCAGTTCACATCGTTCATGCTGCCACCCCCAGCATCCACCCGCAACAGGGTGCGCGCGCGTTTCGCGCCATTAAGGTCCAGGATCTCCTCGGCAGCTTGAACCAGAGGCACAAACGCCTCGGACAGTTTGGTCCGGCCCTCAAAGAGTTGATCGACGACGACTTCCCCGTAGCGGGTCGCCAGGACACGGCCCAATTGCCGTCCACGGCGGTTGCGCGCCCCAGCAAAGTAGCCTTTGGTAGCCAGAGCAGCCTTTTTGCCACACGGCAGACCCGTGAGATCAACATCCAGGATTTGAAATTGCCGATGGTAGTCATGCCGATAGCCTTGGCTGTGTTGGCGATACATCAGCTTCATCGCGTGCTCCATTTGCTTCACCGTCTCGGCGGTACAGGCAGAGAGCGTTTCCTGGACGACCGATTGCTCGGCGCAGCGCGTCCGTCCAAACGCGTGTTGCAGCGCACGATCGCTCCTCAAGCGGCTGTTGATCTCCACCAGCCCTGTGGCTCCCGCCAGGATACTGATGAAGGCATCGGACAGTTTCTCAAAGGGCGTGTCTTTCACGGTCTTCTGCGGGATCTGAACGAGCTTTCGGATCGGTGCCAGCAGATCCAGGGTGCGTAGTTTGATGCCCAGTGCGGCTAGGCTCGCACATCCGGTAAAACGTTGGGTCAGTTTCATCGTAGATTCTGTCATGATGATGAATCTCCTCTTGTTTGGTTGACTTTCTGCAAGAGCTATAGATCATCATCTTTTTCTTTGCAAGCTCTTCTTTTGCCAAGCTTGCTGCCACTATTTTGGCCAAAATTTACGTTGGAGCAACATACTAAAAGTGAGGAGGCAATGAATATTCTACAGAGACGAGGCGGGCCAGTTGAAAAGATTAGCCTGGAAACACACCAACCTAAGTGGATTGTTGTAAGTATTGGTGGCTGTGGGATTCTCACCCGCGCATTAATTGGAAGACATGAGAAGCAACACAATGAGAGCCAAATTATTGCATTGGCTTTTGCGCACCATGTTATACAGGCAATCAATTTAGCCCCCTTTCATGGTAATTCAGTGATACCACAAATTCTCGTAGATACTGCAAATGTGGTGATTGATGATCCTGAGTACATCTCTCTGCTTTGTACAACTTGGCGATATTTGCCTGAAGGGGTAGAGATATGTTCTGTAGGACCAACCTCTGTACTGGCTTTTGAGGAAAAAGTTGTTCGAGAGGTAATCACTCCTCATACGGTCAATGAATTTTTGAAAAGTCAAGGGAAAGCAACCAGTCCAATAGGCAGAAATATAGCAACACATACTTTAGGATCTAAGGATAACGAAAAAAGTTGTGTGCTAGATGATGTACGAGTTGCTCTGGTGCCGTTAACAGAGATAACAACTATTGCCATAATGGAGGATAGGCTATTAGTGGATGCTATATTAGAGCATTCTGTACCAGGTAATGAACTCTCGTCTTTTATAGAGGCATGGAATCCTACTGGTATAAAGCTTACAACGAGTGTTCTTATCTCGTGGTAAGTAGAGAATGCACTTATTAGTGAGCGTCTGATGAGTAGAAAAGACCACCGGCCCTTCATGAAAGAGGGTCAGTGGTCTTTTCTTATTTCATGCCTAGAAGGTTCATTTTCCAGGTGCAGGACCACCTCTTGCACAAATGCTTCTCCTACGAGCAGACGCAGCCGCAGACGATTACCGATCCGCTCTCGGGGTTGCAGGAGAGTGCCGCGGGCTACCTGGACCTGACGCAGATTCAGGAGCAGGGAACCAACGGGATCTCGCTCAATGCACCCGTCATCAACGTCTCCTACACCACCCAGACCCAGAGCTATGACGATCTGTGGCTTAACGCGGCCTCGGGAGCGGGCTGTCCCTCCTGGACAACCTCCAATGGGGGCGGGTGTGTGCTCTGGGAGCAGAGCTATAATGGGCGCTATATCAGTACGCTAGACAATGGGCGTGGTTGGCACGAGAATATCGGTTGGAACGAGACCCATGGCAATACGCATGGAGCCAACAGTGGCAGCCCCAACGATCCCTTTGCCTGTTGTAGCGGGCACCAAGCGGCGGGGGCCACCTGTGGCACAGCTGATGATCACAGCTGGAGCCGGGTGGTCGTGACTTCGCGCAGCAGTGTGACCAATGGGTGACCTCGACCTGGAACTACCAGTATAGTGTGAACGGCCTCAGCGGGAGCTGGTGTGATGACTGTGGGTATGGCTATACCTGGGGCAACCAGAACGACACGGACTATGCCGACTACTACAACGGGCAATTCACCAGCTTTGCCCACGCTCCGGTAACGCAGCCTGATGGTTATTACCAAATTGAGTGCTTTGCCTCGACTTTTTGTGCGCCTTTTTCTACAACGTCGCCAATATCGACAGCCCCCAAAAACGGCATCAGGTAGCTTCCCACGAAGAAGTAATATCCACTTCTTTTTTTGAGATTTTACCTCTTCCATATTGACCAATGACATCGGCTTCTGATCTATGTTAAGCAACAATTGCCCCTATCCCAGCTGGGCATCTCTTCCCAGGGAGAAATGTAGCAAGTTTTGGGCGTGCCAGGATAATAGTCTTGTACACCTCTGATTTAGGCCTAACGGAACCACCGCCCTCGTTGCTCATCCACTTCATGCATAGGAAGTTTTTTCTATAAAACAAGATAGCCCAATTTCTGGAAATCAGGCTATCCATAATTCAATGCTTTGTATGTCCGTTAGATGACGAAGGCACATCGATGAATGCTCTCTCGGATCGCGCAGCAACGGTCTGCATATGATGCGGACAGAGAGCAACCCCTTCATAACGCCAATAGGCTGTATTGGTACACTCTATGCCAGTATCCTTTTTGATCTCACACTGGCAAGCTCTACTGCCTGCATTCCTAGAGCATGGTGATAGGATGATGTAAACATCTGCCGAAGAGCCATACGAAGCAATCTGATATGGTTAAAAGCGAGATAGGGAAAGGTCTGCAAATTGTCGACTGGAAACCACTGGATATGAGAAGCATCATCTCCAGCCTCAATACGAGCTTCTGCGCCTAACGGTTTGGAAAGCACATAGAGCAAACAGGCATATTTCCCCCGCGGATCTTCAAAATCCTCAAAGGCATGCACTTGCTGGAACATGTCTAGCGGAATGGCAAGCCCGGTCTCTTCCTGCGCTTCTCGCTGAGCAGCGGCTTCCAATGAGGCGTCTTCAGGGGTAAGATGTCCTCCAGGTAGCGCCCATAGCCCCTGATAAGGCTCCTTTTTCCTTTGAATCAGCACGACCTCCCTGCCAGAGCCAGATGGGGCCAAACGGGGGATCACGATATCGACAGTGATCAGGACACCTGTTGCATTCTTTGTCATAGGGTATCTTACTCCTTTAGGTGAGACGTCAAGACCGCTCTCCTCTACCATCAATCAAGAGCTTCGTGGCCTACCTGGATATATATTTCGTAAAGCAGATCCTTTAACTCCCGCACCTTTAGGTGGTTACGTGGAAGTTTTCCTTCAAGTTTCCTTAGAAACTGTTTGCTAATGGAAAAGTTGTCGAGAAAGAAAAGAAAGGAGATCGTAGCGACCAACTGAGCCAGAAGAAGGAGTCAGAGTGATGCTTCCCCACCGGAATCGACCAGCGTACCCAAGTGATGTTACTGACGCCCAATGGGCCATTCTTGAGCCCTTGGTGCCCAAGCCTTCGACCGAAGGCCGGCCAGCCGAAATTGAGCGGCGGGAGATCATCAATGGCATCCTGTACATTCTGCGCAGCGGAGAGCCGTGGCGCATGATGCCTCACGATTTGCCCAACTGGCAGACGGTGTATCAGTACTTCCGTGACTGGAAGCTCGATGGCACCTGGGAACGCATCCACAGTCACTTGCGCAAACGTCTGCGCCAAGAGTTGGGGCGTGAGGAAGACCCTTCTGCTGGAAGCATCGATAGCCAAACCATCCAGACCAGCGCGGTGCGCGGTGAAGAGCGCGGCTACGATGCGGAAAAAAAAAGGTTCGGCAGAAAACGCCATCTGCTCGTTGATACCGAAGGCTTCGCGCAGACAGTGCACGTCCATGCTGCCGACATCCAGGATCGTGATGGCGGCAGGCTCTTGCTTGCCGATGGGCCTGACCGATATCCTCGCATGAAACATGTGTGGGTCGATAGCGCATACGCTGGCACGTTTGCCGATTGGATCCAAGAGCAGTTTGGCTGGAGCGTGCAGATCATCAAACTGCGCACGCCCCATCGCTTCCAGGTCCAACCCCGTCGATGGGTGGTGGAGCGAACGTTCTCTTGGATCTCTCGCTGTCGACGCCTCTCACGCGACTTTGAGGGTCGCTGCGATACCAGCGAGGCATTCATCCATGTGGCTCTCAGTCGACTCATGCTGGCTCGACTCTCCAAATTGACTGGCTAGATTCCCTTTAGCAAACATATTCTTAGTATATGGCCTACTATCGCAGTCGAGAGGCATTCCAACTCTTCCATAAACACAATACGTATTTGAGGAAGGAACAAGAAAAATATCAGGTTACTAATCGCGTCTCAAAGCGAAAGAGAAGAAAGGGGCAGGAAGCTCCTAGCGCGATCAAGGTATCACCGCGCGACCCACTGCTCGACTACAAACGCCCGCGCCTGGTCGAGCTCTTGCACGAAGCTCGCGATAAACGTGATAAAGCCAAACGACAGGCACGAGTAGAGCAAGCAGAGATTGAACAGCGAGCGCAAGCAGAGCGGGTTGAGCTAGAGCAGCGGTACTCCAAACTGCTGCAAGAACATATGCAGTGTGGACTGACCATTGCTCGCCTGGAAGCAGAACGTGCTGAGTTTCGAGCGTTCATGGAACGCTTCCGTTCTTCGCTTCGCCATGAGGAACACAAATCTGAGGCGTGAAAGCCTCGTTCATGGCGAAAGATGTGAGCAATCGTTGACACACAAGATTTTCGCCTCCACAGCAGGATACAAGGGCCAGTGCTCACGCTCTTGTTCTGGCACAAAGTACACCCGACTGATGGCACAATAATCCATCTCGAACCAGAGAGGCGAGGGTCGCGGAAGCTGTACAATGCTGTGCAACAGGTAATTGGCCAAGCCGCCGTGGGTCACAACCACTACCTGGTCGTCGGCCCCAAAGCGTTCTCTCAGTTGGTGCAAGCTCTGTTGACAACGTAGGACCATCGACTCGTAGGTATCATTGCCATATTCCCATCCGTCCACCGCGAAACCAGCGGGCAAGAGTGCCTGTGGAAAACGTCGGAGTAATGCTTGACGACTGTGGGCATGATGGGTCCAACTAAACCCTTCCCGAAGATCAGGCCATACTTCCACAGGAGTGCCCAGCGTTTCTGCAATGATGCTGGCGGTCCCTAATGCTCGTACAAGCGGACTACTCAAGACCGTGAAGCTTCCACTCCCTGCCAGTCGCTGTGCAGTCTGGTGTGCTTGCTGTTCTCCGAGAGGGGTAAGATCGCTATCTGGAGAATTGTTCCCACAGTGCCCATGACGAACGAGCCACAAATGCATGGAGTCTTGTCCTTTCAAGCAAACAATCTCTCTGTCTCAATGCACCAAGAAGTGTCCATTGACTGGCGGGTGCTGTTGGCAGGGCAAATGAGCAGAGGGACAGTGGTCTGACCGTGAAATGTGGGGTCTACACTACAACTTCTTTCTGTTCTTCTCAAGTGTTCTGAGAACAAGTGAAGCAAGAATTATAGGCTTCTTGCAGTGAAAACACGCTCATGCTACGACTATTTACAACAGAGGAACACATTCCTGCTCAAAATGAAGATCGTGAACATCAACTAGAAGAAAAGACCATGTTAATTAACTGATGGTGTGTGACAAAGCTGCCTACACCAAGTGTAGTCGATAAAACCCAGGTAGACTACCCAGTTATTCACCAATTTCCCACGAATTGCACAACGAGGTTGTAGAGGGGAGCGAAAGAGCGGAGCCAGAAGCCTTGTTCAGCAGAGCAGGCTGTCAAGGAAGATCAGAGTTCTCCTTCGCGTGTTCATCAAGAGATTTTTTTGTGCTATCCTCTTCCAACTTTTTGTTCCGATCCTCTCCATGAATCCTATTCTGCTCAGAAGCGAAGTGACATATGGCTCAATCTTTCTTCGGTAGAGCGATCTAACGTATAGAATCCTGGAGGAAGGGAGACAAGGGCTCGATGGGAACCTGATCCTCTTCGCCCAGCACCTCGGATGGAATCACCTGCTCACCAAAACCGCTGCTAGACTTGCGCAGATTCCTGACGCACAGCCTGCTCAATAGCTGAAAAAATATCCCTATCCGTCTGGCGCTGCCATTCAGGCAAATCTTCCCAGTCAGCGACATAGCTAGGTTTCGGCTGCTCGATATGTCGATACACCTGCACATTCCAGGCCTCAGAGATAAAGCGGCCACCCTGCTCAGGCGTTAAGTGAGCCTCTCGACCAGCCCGGATGAGTGAGCGAACTTTGCCATACACAATACCAGCCGCCTGTTGCTCCCAGGCAGGCATCTCTTCCCAGGGAGCTACATATCCAGGCTTCGGTGTTCCAGGAAAATGTTTACGGACACCCTGAATCCAGGCCTCACGGAATAATTGTCCTTGCGTTTCTAACTCCACGGTTGACCCTCCTTTACGCTCTTATTGATCTATGCTAGCAGGCTAATTTGCGCGTTCACATCTTTGACAGCAGGAACCTGTGAGAAAGGTGCCAGTTGTGCTTGCAAAACCTGAAGCCGTTTCTTGAGCATGCCAGATGCGCCGAGATGAGCGATCTGAACGACTTCATTCCCCAAAGCACATGCCTGCTCTACATCACCACGCATACCTGCAGCAAGTGCCAGATCTGTTAGCACCATGCCCCTACGCCTCGTTGGCGTGGGGTGCAATTGCAGGGCCTCTTGCAGCGTTGGCTCAGCCAACTCTGGTTGTGCTAGTTTGACAAAGCAAGCACCTTTCTCCTCAAGAATGCGTTCGCTATCGAAACGCAACCAAGTGCCATTCATGCCATGCTTGACGCTACGCACGCCCTCAGCCTGGTCAAGTGCCCGGCGACATTCTCCAAGCATGCCTGCTCCTGCGTAAGCCTCAGCGCTGACCATGGCAATCCAATGCTTCGTTACCAGTGTACCATCTCCCTGCTGGGCAACCTGTTCAGCAGTCTGGAGCAATGGCAATGCCTCGGGAAAACGCTGGTCGTAAATGGGTAGGAACGCGTGGCGAACGAGCGCGCAGGACCACAGATCATGAGCTCCGGCCTCTTTTGCTGCGGAGATGGCAAAGGTATATGATTGAGCGGCTTCAGTATACAAAGAGGCGTCAAAAAAGATTTCACCACTTAACTGCGCCAGATCGGCTGCCATGATACACAACTTCCGGCGTTGAGCAATTGTACGCGCGTCACGTAATGCTTGGGTCAGAACGTTCAGGTGAGCAAGCACATCATCGAGAATGGAACTTTTTTGTGAAGCAACGCGGTACGCCTGCCAATACTGGCGGTTCAACGTATCCAGTTCCTGAAGCGTCGATTCATCAATCCAAGTAGGATGAGTTAAGGTTGCTCCAATCCGATCCCAATCTATTTCCAATGACAACACGAGAGTACTACCAGCAACACTGAGCAAACGTAACAGCTCACGGCGTTTCATATCGTCAATCCTTGCAAGTGTTAAGGGAGCAACAGCACTCTGGTCAGGAACGGAAACACGTTTTCGAGAACGTTGTGGAGCCAGTCCCAATGCCTCAGGTGGTTGCTGGAAGAACTGACACAACAATCTTCGCGATCCTGGATACAATCCGTACCCCTGCTCAGCTCGAAGAATCGTCCTGGAGGAAACTCCAGTAGCTTCCGCTAAATCATCAATCGATAGGTTTAAGCGTTCACGCAGCTGTCGGAGTGGATGCTCCATAGCGGTGTCCATCTCTCTTCCTCGTGATTATCTGCTATTACTAATGCAAGTGTACCCAGATCTTGTAGCACTGTCGATACTTTTTCCCGTTTTTTTTACTCTTTCTCTAGATTGGCACCAAAGTGGCATCTTATTGCATGTGACTGGCACCGTTTTATCTCGCCTTATCGTATCAACATATTCTACACTTGTAATAGCACTTGCTGCCATAGGGAAATTTTCTATGAGCGACAACGCACATTTCCAACTGAATACAAGACAAGCAAAGAGTAGCAGCAGGAGAACGTAAGCTGACCAAAGTTCGCACGCGACGAGAGGGAGGACCGATAATGCTACGCCCCTATCGCGAACACATTGCAGATTACCAACCCACCACCCCGACCAGACATGTTACCAGAGTGCCTGTTAGTGAGATCGAGACGCACGACCCCGAAAGGGGACACGACGAGATCGACGAAGACGCTCTCTATGAGACGCGCATCAGTACCAGCAGCAGACGCTACACCGACAACCAGCCAGCGCAGGCACCCACAACAGCTTCCTCCCAACCAGAGGAGCACGGCTGATGCGTCAATGTCTACAATCACCAGCAGCCCAGGCAGTAAAAGCATCAGGCGCCGCTCTTGCCCGTTAGTACTCGACGGTTCACGCTTCCCCGTTGGGCAGTATACGCTGGATTGAGAGGCTTATCGATACTAGGGGAATGGGTCGGTATTGCGCAGGATTGCAAGCATGGCAAACTTGGCAAGATGATCTACACTATGGACACCCCGCACCTACCATATAGACGCCGTTGTGGAGCATAACCACGACATGAGCGCCACCCCATCCCACTTCATTGTGTGCTCAACTTGCACCATCAGTTACGGTCATTGAGATGCCAGCAGGCGACGCAAGCAAAGCTCATGCGTACCAAACGGGCTTCCTCCTCTTTGGCAACACGGAGGACTTGACCCCGGTCCAACTTGAGTTCAAAGACCTCGACGGGGACGGGAAGCCGGACATGATAGTGATTGTCGGAGATCGACATCTCCCCTTCAAGAATGAGAATGGACAATTTCGGCCCGTGACATCAAAGGAGCAAGGACAGTGATTCTCTTACCAACATTCCTACTACGAGCCAGCCAGCAGAAGCCGCACACCCAGGATGACCCCAAAGGGGTACTCAGCACCCTACGCACGCTCACCGCTCGCGTCAATGAGCTGATGGGCGTCACCTTTCACCATGAGGATGAATATGTGGTGCTCTTATGCGTTGATCATGTGACGCGCGACCTTGCCTTAGAGTTACAAGACAAATTTCAAGAGCAGCGTCCTCTTCAAGCCATGATGGTGTCCTATGGGCAAATCACGACCTCGAAGGACGGCTATATTGTCATTCGTTGGTGCGGTAGCGTTCCAGAAGCCTTTTTTGACAAGCTCGACGCCGATGAGGATGTGTTTTTTTACATCGCCTTCAGTGCTGGCCCCCTCGATACCTGCATTATGCCCTGGCACGCACGTTCGAATGCCTAATGTCTCAGGGAAGAGTATCACAGGTGCTCTTCCCTTTGCTTCGAGGGGAGATGTACTTGCAGGTCTCGCTCGTCGATCTCTGCGCTGATGCCGCTGGCTGGGACAATATCGACCAACTTGATCGCTATCAGAACTTCATCACCCGAACCAGGAAGCGAGCAACCTATGCAGAGATTGAAGAGGGCAATTCAACCAACTTACAAGATTTCTCCTAATTAAGAATTCTGCGAATTTTGGAGAACAAAGGTAGGAGGCTGGTCTGAACGGACACGTCGTACGACCTCCCGCACAATCTCACGCAGTTTGGGAAGTACCTCAACAATGGAACTACCATCTCCACTGGTCCAATAATCGCGGCGATAAAAATAAAAGAGTGCGTCGAGTAAGTCTTGAGTACAAAAACGCGTTAAGGAGGATACTTGTTCTATCTGCCTAGCAACCTTAAAAGCACCAGGGCGATCGATAGGATTGAGAGGATCAGGTTCTTCCCGATTATACGCATTCACCCAGGATGCCAGTTGCAAAAAAGCATGCACCGCACGATCTGGACTTGGAGCATCAAGAAATGCCTCTGCCAATTCAAGAGGCCAGGGTCCGTTGGCAGCGTATCCATCGAGGAACACGATATCTTGTGCATTTGGCATGGAGATCTCTCCCTTTCATAGAAATCACTCTTAATCTCACCAAGTATAATTTCGAACTCAAATAACCAAACACATAAAGTAACTTTTATAAAGTCAACTAATCGAATAAACGCAGATTGCTCTACGACCAGTCATGCTGATGAACAGACAACAGAGCTAAAATATTTAAGAGAAGAATCGTTCAGACGACCTTCTCTGCATATTTACTTGTCTTCTTGCAAGTCTTCGGGCTTATACTCTTCTAATTCTTGCTCTAATTTCTCTACATCAGAAGATTTGTAATAGACACGCACGCCGCGCCGGTATCTTCTAATGCGACCATTAGTAGTGTAGCGCTCAAGAGTACGTCTTGAAATTTTCAGGCGAGCACATGCCTCTTCAATAGTTAAAAAATTTTCATCTTCCACAAGCAATGCCTCATGAGAACAGATTTGATGCTTGAATAATAACATTGCAATTAAAGCTTGTCAACGATTGACAAACGCTGTCGCACATATTATACTTTGTCGTAACCTGACAAACTAAGTCGTACATTAACGGTCAAGTAGAAATAAACCTAATTGAAATTGTTCATTCGAGGAGGTGATAACAAATAAAATGGCGGGCTTTCGTCTGGAACACGAAAGCCCGTCGGTGAGAACACACAAAAACTTTGTCGAGTCCTGGAGTCCTCTGTGCTCAGCATAGCGCATAGAGCCTCCCCAGTCAAGAAAGAGATGATGTGCATGTCTCAACGAGCCTCAACGGAATTACGAGCTGATCATCTGATGGATGCACCGGTCACTGTTTCAAACATTGCCTTCTTTCGCGGCGTACAGATGGGATACCAGGCCTATCAAAACGAGCAACCCTCTCTGAGCGAGCAAGACCTCTACGAGCACCTGGTTCATCGCCTGCTCGCCTTTCCTGCTTCGACCTATGAGAATACCGGCTGGGTCATTGGATGGGTGAAAGGCTTGCTTGAAACGTCTTCTTTCATTCAACAAACTCCCTCTGATTCACCGGACAGGCGCTCTGAGGAGCCTACTCCTTACGGGGATAACTTCCTTCCTGTGATCCTCAATGACAACCAACGCCACAGCTTCACCTACCCGTTTTGTTCCGACCCCTCCTGCCCGTGTCACGAGGACCAGAGCAGCATTGCTCAAGTCGCTCAGTACGTCAACGCAGGACTTCTGACCTTACAAGAAGCGAGTGATCACGTCGCAGGAAAGCATTTCTAGCTGAGCATAGCCTTCCTCTTGTTGGGGTAAACAGCAAGAGGAAGGCAGAGGAGAAAAACGCATGAAGCAGAACAGAAAGGGCATCACCTCCCACCTCTATGGGGAAGTACATAAGCAAGCCACCTCACGTCAGCACGTCGGTACCTCGTTTGGTCTTCACCCAGAGGATACCCCCAAGCTGATAGACGAGACGAAACACGCAGGCATTGATAGCATCCTGATCTGTGCTGACGCAGCCTTTCACAATGGCGTGAAATCGGGAAGGTGTGAGTTTCTCGCTCTGGCTTTTGCCAAGCGCGAGATCGTTGCCCAGGACGTAGAGAACGCCCTGCAATGGGCGATGTACGACACCTTGCGCCCGGCTCTTTGGCGCTATGGCTACGTCTGCGGCTGGAACGAGGAGTTTTACCAGTACGCGATGCGCAAGCAACAGGCACAAGACACCACTCCAAAGCCATCACACGACGAGAGGAGAGAAAGATAATGTCCCCTTCTCGCTATCACCCAAACTTGGAAACAGAGCAGCCACTCACACGTAGAAATCGCGCTGCTAGAGCGCCGAGAGAAGAAATAGACACGCAAGACCAGGTCAACGAAGATGCCTTGTATGAGACACGCCCCCATACCAGTGTGATACGCCAAGGCACCTATAAGCCAGCCAAGACAGACGCGCAGGCAATGCGCCGAGTCAGTGTGCATGTCCACGACCAACCCAGGCAACAGAGGCTGCACCAGCAACCACTACTCTTACCCATTAGCACGTCCAGACGGTTTCATGTTCCCCGTTGGCCTGCTTATGTAGGACTGGCAGGCGTGTTGATAGTTGGGGGATGGCTTGGAATTGGAATCGTAAGTCAGGAATGGCAGACATGGCAAGATGATTTGCACTATGGACGCCCTCGTACCTACCAGATCGACGCCGTTGTCGGCCACAATCATGACACAAGCGCGACTCCATCTCACTTCATTGTGCTCAACCTCCATGGTCAGATTACCGTCATTGAAGTGCCAGCAGGCGACCCAAGCAAAGCGCACGCTTATAAGACAGGCATGGCCTTGTTAGGAAGCGGGCAAGACTTGGCTCCTGCACAGGTGACATTCAAAGATCTGGACAGAGACGGCAAGCCGGACATGATCGTCACGGTCGGAGAGCAGAGTATCGCCTTCAAGAACGAGAACGACGTGTTTAGCTCGACACCTATGAAAGAGGTCAAACAGTGATTGCCACACCAGCAAACCCCATTCAAACGAAACAGCCACCGCGCCCTCAGGAAAGCGACCCCAGGGGACCACGTCGAACCATGCGTATGTTGACAGAACGCGTCAACGATCTTCTGGGCATCACGTTTAGCGGAGAGGATGAATACGTCGTTGTCTCCTGTAGAGAGACCATCACAGCCACTCTTGCCCTGAACTTTCAAACCGCATTCCAGGCCGAGCGCCCCATCCAAGCCGTGTTGGTCTCCTATGGCAAAGTCAACACGTCGGGAGATGGCTATATTGTCATCCGTTGGCGTGGATCCGCCCCAGAAAGCTTCTTTGACCAACTCGACCAGCTCAACAAAGAGGTCCTCTTCTATACAGTCTTTAGCGCCGGACCTCTCGACACATGCAAAGCACCATGGGATAGCATATCCAACGCCTAATGTCTCAGGGAAGAGTCTCATCATGGTGTGCTCTTCCCTTTCCTACCTGTTGGAGGGAATCCATGCAGGACAAGCAGATGCAGAACAGCTTAGACCATCTTTTGCGTGAACTTGACCAACAGACACACACAACGGACGACATCCCACACATAGAAGCCAACCAGGAGTACGACCACGAACGCCGCATATATGACATTGAGATTCACATTTACCCGAGAGAGGAAGCAGAGCCAGAGGAGCCAGCCAATACGGTTGAAAGTGTCCCAACTACTGGCCAGGAACCAGAACCACGAGGGAGAAAGCCGCGAGCGTGGGCAAAGGAGCACGCGCGCCTGCTTGTCTCTATCAGCGTTATGGTATGCGCCTGTGCGATTCTTGTTGGTTGTCTGCTGTACCTGTTCCCACTCTGGACAGCGACCACGACAGTGACGCTTGTACCAGTTACACGCACAATAGTAACCCGCCTGACGGTAACAATCGGAAGCATTAACCCAACTCACAGCCCGATACCAGGAAGGCTCCTACCTACCGTTACGATGAGTCAGGCACAAACTGTCGCAACCACTGGGAAAGCGCACCAGGATGCCCAGAGCTCACATGGCTCTATCACATTTTTCAATGCCGCGACCTATGTGCAGACCATACCAGCAGGGACCCTTGTCACCACGGCCTCTGGAACTCAGGTCGCAACTGATCAAGACGTAACGATAGGCGCGGCAAGCTATCCCACCTTTGGACAGGCGAGTGTCAGCGCTCACGCGACGGTTGCAGGGCCAGCAGGCAATCTCAAGGCGGGTGCGATCTATGGCCCCTGTTGTCGCATCAATATCTCCGCAGTCAACGGGGCCTTTAGCGGAGGGCAGGACACACGCGACTACCAAATCGTAACCCTGCACGACCTGGACACCGCGACCGAGAGTTTGAAAACCGATCTTGACCGAAGCATAATGCCAGCATTACAAACGCAGGTCCAGAGTACCGAAACGCTTGTCACTCCATTGTACTGTCAGAAAAAGACGAGCGCCGACCGCCAACTAGGAGAGGAAGCGGCAAGCATCCACGTTACCCTCGACGAGACATGTACGGGCATTGTATACCAGACGCAAGCCCTCCAAACCCTCATCATACAAGCAACCACCTCTGAAGCAAGGAATCAGCTAGGAACAGGATACGCACCTAGCGGAGACATTCATATCGCTACCACTGCGCAAGGAACGACAGTCATACAAGCAACAGGCACAAGTGCCTGGATCTACCAGTTTACTCAGGCACGGCAGAAACAGATAAGGGATAGTATCGCAGGCAAGGACCAGGTCCAGGCCAAGCGCCTTTTATTATCTCTTCCTGGAGTTCAGTATGTTTCCTTTTCCAGTAGTGCGACGCTGCCCGATAGACAACATATCAGACTTGTCTTTATCACGACCTATCCAGATAAAGAAGAATGGTTGAGATAGCAGCTACAACGACAGGACTAGCTGATCGCTAGATAGCTTTCCGCCTAAGATTACGAGGCCTACGCGAGCGAACTTTTAGAGACTCTAACGCGAAGTGTGCTCCAACATGAATAGCGATTACAAACTGTAGAAAGGGAATTCAAGAATGCCTCGAAAAAAATACCATCGCGATCGCTTTTATCAGCCCATCACTGAACCCAATCCAGGTAGTATTACCGTCGGATACGTTCGGTACAGTTCCGAGATGCAAGATCCTGTTACTATTGTGACGCAGAAACGCGTGATTACGAAGTTTGCGAAGGAAGTAGGCTGGAACATTGCACGCTGGTACGAGGAACCCGAACAAAGCGCAAAATATGAAGACGTTGAGGCTCGTCCCGTTTTTTCTCAACTTCTCAAGGATGCAGAGGCCAAACAATTCCAGGTAGTCTTATGCTACACGACTGATCGTTGGTCGCGTAATACAGCACTAACGTTGGTGTCGCTCTCTCGTCTACGCAAGGCAAATGTCTGGTGGGCGACTGCCGATGGGCAATGGGACCTGGAGAAAACACAGCAAGATGGTTTAGGTTTTCTCCTCGATATCCAGATGCACGAGCTTGAGCTCCGCCAGCTATCCAAGCGCACTATTGACGGAAAGGAAGAACGTGCCCGCGAAGGCTACCACAATGGCAGCCCCTCCTTCGGGTACCTTCCTCCCGAATGTCCGAAAGCACCTGATGGGGCGTCTTCGACCTGGAAGCCTCCTCGTATGCCCGTGCGCCCCGATCCCATAACGTTTCCAGCTCTAGTACGTATTGGGGAGTTAACGGCAGCTGGATGGACTGATCGGGCCATTGCAGATGAACTAGAAGGCTACTTGTCAAAGACGGCCCGTTTCGGGGAGCGCCTATTAACGAAAGATACGATAGCGGCCATCCGACGGTCTGATTTTCCATGTGAGTTTAGGTCCGGTTGCGGCCACGGCACTATACTCACACCTGAAGGCGATTTGGTCGAGGGGAAGCATCAAGCCGCGTGGCCATATGAGCTTTGGAACCGCATGAGAGAGGTCAAGAACAGCCAGATCCACCGCCCGACGAAAGAAGCACAGCGCCGCCCTCATGAGTTTAGCCGTATCATTGTGTGCGCTGCCTGCCGTCGCCCCTTACGCGTCATGATCCCAAAAGGTATCCCCTACTACAAAGAGACGAGTAAGGTCCGCAAACTCGATTGCCCTCTTCCCGAATCGCTTTCAGTCAAAGCTGCGAACGTCATCTATCAATTCGGTGACATCTTGCGCAGCATTGAACTCCCTGAGACCTGGCGCGAAATGATTGCAGAACGCAGTTCACAGGAACTGGCAAGCAATGAGGACACCAAGCGCATCGCAGAGCGTCGCGCAGAACTCGAGGCAGAGCAAAAGCGGCTCGTGACGGCATTTACAAAAGGCTACCTGGATGAAAAGGACCTGGATGCTCACATGGAGGAAATCCGCGCAGAATTGTTTACGCTCCCAGTCCTCTTAGAGAGAGACGTAGAGGCCATCAGACAGGCTTCTCTTTCCGTGGGGAAGCGCTCGCAGATATAGCCGCCTCTTGGAGCGAGGCAACGGCAGAGGAGCGACGCGATATCGTTGGGGGACTGCTCATGGTGGAAGGGCTGGTCTACGACCTGGAGCGGCAAGTCATTGTCGGGCTCATCCCACGGCCCAGCGTCCTTCCCGTCCTCGCGTTAGGTCTCCAGCAGACGGGGAAATGGGAGCAAAGGGAGGAAGGGCTCTGGTTACGCGTCGAGTACTGGCCCCCCAAACGGAACCTCTCCACCAGGCATCTTCCACCGCCCGCGCACCCGAGCCTCTCGCCCGCACAGCGAGAAGAGGCCATCACGCTCTTGCAGCAGCCCGACATGTCCATCCGCAAAGTCGCCAGTGCTCTGGGCACCTCGCGGGGAACGATCCAGCGATTGGTTGAGCAGGAAGGCATCGAGCGGCAGACGAGCCAGAAGCTCTCGTTCGAGCAGCGGGAAGAGGCGTTCCGCTTACTGGACGAGGGGGTGTCGCTCAGGCAGGTGGCTCGGCAGTTCGGCGTCAACCCCGAGTCGCTTCGGCGCTTGGCCATGAGGCACAAGCCCTCGTAAACACAAAAACGCCGACACTCAATGAGTGCCGGCGTGTCCCACTGGGGGAGCGAGACGGAACCGACGGGATTCGAACCCGCGATCTTCTGCGTGACAGGCAGACATGTTAGGCCACTACACCACGGCTCCAGGTATTCATTCATTGTCTCGATTTCGCTTGTTCGTTCGCGTCCTCTCGACGTGGATAATAATATCAGACCCTTAGCTTCTTGTCAAGCGTTTTCACCGGCGAATTTTGACGAGTTTTCAGGATGTCGCAAAAAACAACTGGCGTGTGCTGGTGAGCGTACCTGTTGAGGCCTTCTTTCCCAAGGGATCCTCCCGAATACACTCCCATCACACTCCGACCAAGCGCGACACCGCCTGCAGCACTACCCGAGCGAGGCGCGTCAAATGCGCCGTGGCACGAGTTGCGTAAGGCGGTTCATAATCCGAGTACCGTTCCTCCGCCGGTCTGATGAAGAACAGCGTCGCGTCAAGTTCCCACGGCTTGCAACAACGGGTGCTGATCCTGGGCACAGCACTCGTTGCCTCTCCAGGCTCCATAACAGACTGTTACTCAACCCATAGGTTGCCCGTAGCGGGCAACCTATGGGTTGAAAACCTTGGACAACCGATGCTTTTAATTGCGAAGGCAAATCATCGA
Organism: Ktedonobacter sp. SOSP1-52; assembly: GCF_016587395.1. NCBI lineage: Bacteria > Bacillati > Chloroflexota > Ktedonobacteria > Ktedonobacterales > Ktedonobacteraceae > Ktedonobacter > Ktedonobacter sp. SOSP1-52. The sequence continues at coordinate 381,667 of NZ_BNJH01000003.1, read as the reverse complement.
TTGCACAAAGGCTTTTTGCAACAACATCCGAAGCTATCAGCACCTTTTCGCTCAAAGCGATATCATGCTCCTATGAACAAGGTTTTTACCAACCCCCGCGCCTGAAAGCCCCTGTGCTTCAGCCATGGGGATGAAAGGCGCGTTCCTTTTTGGGGAAGGGGAAGAGGGAAGTCCGTTCTGCGAACGCATGTTCTTGACAAGAGAGCGCTTTCTGCTGTAGACTTCATGATACGGGCGAGACAGACAAAAACAATCGGAACGTGTTCTCCTGTTGCCACTCTCCCGTGATCTGATGCCCTATCTCTCGGCGAAACGTGCTCGTCCAGGAGATCGAAATGCGCTTTAAGCAGAGCATTCTGCCAGTCGCGTGCTCAAACGGAAACAACCGACATTGTGGGTCACTTCGTCCTTCGTCGGGACGACTGGCAGTGCTCCATTGAGCATCATCAAGCAAGATATTGAGCAGTACAAGCATGGCGAAGACGTCACTGAACATGCGGACCCAAGCCGCCGAAAAGAAACCAAGAAAAACATATCTCTTTCGCATCTATCCCAGCCGCAAGCAAAGACAGAAGCTAGAAGCGTGGCTCGGCTTGTGTTGCGAAGTCTACAACGCCGCCCTTGATGAACGCCAAAGCGCGTATCGTATAGCTGGTATCTCCCTCTCCTATGAGCATCAATGTGCAGAGTTGCCCGCTTGCAAGCAAGTGTACCCGGCATTGAATGAGGTCCTATCGCAGGTGCTCCAGGATGTCGTCAAACGGGTGGATCGAGCCTTTGACGGCTTTTTTCGGCGAGTGAAGGAAGGGCAAAAACCAGGCTATCCTCGGTTTAAGTCACGCTTTCGCTACGATTCCTTGACCTTTAAACAATATGGCAATAGCTTCAGCATTGTGCCAGCGAGCAAGAAGAGCAAGGCGACCCTCGTTCTGGCGAAAGTAGGGCATGTGAAGATGGTGAGGCACCGAGCCATCAAAGGGACGCCAAAGACGGCCATTGTCAAACGGACTCCGACCGGGAAATGGTTTGTCTCGATCAGTGTGGAGTTGCAGGAAGAGGAAATCATCAGCAAGCTCCTCCCTGTCTCTGAAGAAGCGGTCGGGATTGATGTTGGACTGAACACCTTTGCCTATTTGTCCTGCGGGGAAGGGATTGCCAATCCGCGCTTTTTGCGTGCAGAAGAGGCGGCGCTCGCTCGTGTAGGGCGCAAGCTCTCCAAAGCGCCCAAAGGGAGCAAGCAACGAGCGAAGAAGCGCAAGGTGGTGGCACGCGTCCATGAGCGAATAAGGAACCGTCGCAAAAACTTCATTGAACAAGAGGTCTGCCAACTCATCAAGCGGTTCGGGTTGGTTGCGGTAGAAGCCCTAGTCGTGCGCAGTATGATGAAACATCCCAAACTGGTGAAATCGATTGCTGATGCGTCGTGGTCAATGTTCTTCACACGCTTGCAAGCCAAAGCGGAGGAAGCTGGGCGGCAAGTGGTGCGAGTGAACCCGGCCTACACGAGTCAGACCTGTTCAGCCTGTGGTCATCGCCAGCAGATGCCGCTGTGTGTGCGGGTCTACGAATGCCCTCAGTGTAGTCTGGTCATCCACCGCGACCATAATGGCAGCCTGAATATCTTAGCTAATGGTCTTCAAGCTGTGGGACGACACAGCCGAGTCATTCCAGAAGCCCCCGGCTTGTAGCCCTGCCTCCTATACACATTTAACAATGGCACATGGGAGCCAGCATCAGATGCGGGACGGGAAGCTTGAGCTTTCACATCTCTGTTTGTCAGCTCTTCTTTCCAAGACAGCTTTTTCAGCCACGTTGCAAAATCACTTTGTTAAATGTGTATAGGAGGCAGGCTTGTAGCCGTGGGGAGTCGTCACAGAAAAGTATCGCTCACCTGCAAGGAATGCCAAGCTGGCCTCTCGCCTCCGTGAGCGCTTGTGCGAGGTGAGTCGCGACATCCTTCTCCCGGTAGAGTTTTTTATCCTCTTCATACAACCTCCGGCCGAACCGAAATAGGCCTTCCTGCTCGACGTGCGACTCTCGAGGTCAGGCGGAGCACCGCAGCCGGTTCAGGATAGTCGAGTCGCGCCCATTCCGCAAACGTCTCCTCAGCCTCCTCGAACACGTAGCCATTCCGCTTGGCCTGCTCGATCAACTCATCCACTCGTTGCCGCTTTTTTCCCTGTTGTGATGGCAGCGCTTTGTCCTTCTGCTCCATAAAGATCCTTTCTTCAGGGAAAGACTCGATCCGGTCACCGTCCTATTGCCAAGCCCCCTGCGCTGTACAGCGGGCGGGCGATGCTCGGTGGCGTGCAGGACAGAGGTGCCAAAGGGCGAGATCGGAGCTGGAACGATCCATCGGCCTCCTCTTGCCGAACGCCTGCCAGGAGAGAGAAACGCGGCCATATTCTGGCCTTTGCCCCTCCAGCCCTTTATAGCGCAGATGGACGGCCAGACAGCGCATGAAATCGTAGCCGTCGCTGGCCACTGACGGTGGGAAGCCCCAGCCCTCTTCGTATGCCTGCTGACTGAGCGCGTCACTCGCCAGGGGAAGAATGGTGTGATAAAAGTCTTCTCGTGGGAGGCTCACGAGAAAGCTGCGCACCGCCTCTAGAGATGGTATAACCCAGGACCAGCATGATCCATCGGGTTCCGCCTCGTCTAACGCCTCGAATGAGGGGTAGATTGTGCCCGTCTCGTCCGATTGGACGCGGTACCCGCACGCGTAGCGATACTGGTCACTCCAATCCAGGCATTCCAGTTCTTCGTCAGCACGGTCGAGCCACCGTGTGAGCGTCTCCATCAGTATCGCATCCGGAAGAGCAAGTAGCGCGTCTTGCACCTGTCCTATCAGATCTCTCGTTTCCCGTTTCATGACCACCTGCTTCTCTTTGGGCACACTATCGACTTCTGGAAGTCACGGTGCATAAGATATCATACCAGATGGAACTTATCGTAACGTCACTCCAACTTGAACTTTCGGACAACCTATGACGCCAAAGACACGAAATCCTGTGTTTTTCGCGTTGTCGTATCGAGCGTAATAAAATCCTTTGTCAACAAACTAGCGCGAGTGCTCTGTTCCTCATCAGTGTTACGCTAAAAGAGCGGGAAGCTCACACGGCATCAGAGACGCAGACGAAGGAAGGATACGGGCTTCGTGCGACCGCTTGTGTGCGATTGATGACCTCCAGTTTGCTGAGAACAGTGCTCACATGAAGTTTGGGAAGTTTGGCAGGATCTAGTGAAATGACCAGCATGTCAGCAAGGGAACATCCGCGGAACGTTCCGTCAGCTCAGATGATGCATTGCCACGTATGAGGGATGACCGTGTCTCTTGAGAAGTGATGAGAGAAGCAGATGAGGGTTGAGAGCATCACGGTACTCTCAACCCTCATCTGCTTCTCTCAAGGAGACTGGGTTCTCGCCAGGACGAGCAACGCCCTTGAGAGCAATGGAAGATCCTGGCAGATCTGGCTACTCGCGGGAGACGAAACGCAGGGCAGCCTCAGAATAGCGGTCTCCGGCAGTCTGCCCAACACTGGCTTCCAATTGTGTTACTTCTTCCGCACTCAACACGATGTGCGAGGCGGCGATATTCTCTTCCAGATAACGCAGACGCTTGGTTCCGGGAATAGGCACGATGTCGTTTCCTTTGTGCAGGAGCCAGGCCAGAGCAATCTGTCCAGGAGTCACGCCCTTCTGGCTGGCCAGTTGCTTGACCCGCTCAACCAGTTCGGTATTCCTGGCAAAATTCTCTCCTTGGAAACGAGGATCACTCTGGCGGAAATCGTTCGCCGCCAGATCCTGGACGTTTTTGATTTCACCAGTCAAGAAACCGCGTCCCAGCGGACTGTAGGCCACAAAACCAATCCCCAGTTCGCGTAAGGTTGGCAGGATTTCGGCCTCTGGCCCACGCTCCCATAACGAGTACTCGGTTTGCAAGGCCGTGAGAGGATGGACCGCGTGGGCGCGGCGAATCGTCTGTGGCCCCACTTCAGAGAGGCCAATATGGCGGATCTTGCCCTGCTTGACCAGCGCTGCGAGCGCACCGACCGTCTCTTCGATTGGCACCTGCGGGTCAAGCCGATGCTGATAGTACAGATCGATATAATCCGTCTGCAAACGCTGCAAAGACGCATCAATGACCTTCACAATGTGATCGGGACGGCTAGTGGGTCGGCGCTCGCCATTCGAGAGCCACTCCCAGCCGAACTTGGTGGCAATCACCACCGAGTCGCGCCGTCCCTTCAAGGCGCGCCCTACCAGTTTCTCATTCGTGAAGGGCCCATATGACTCAGCAGTATCGAAAAAGGTCACGCCCAGATCGATGGCCCTGTGGATCACACGTATCGCCTCATCTTCGTCGGCGGACGGTCCGTAAAAGCCTGTCAAGCCCATACAGCCAAATCCCAGTTCCGAGACCATCAGCTTTGCCTTGCCAAAGACACGTGTTTGCATTCTTTCTCTTTTCCTTCCAATCCTGATTTTTCTTTTCTTTCACATGCTGCTTACGCGGAGACCAACAGGATGCCAGATCGTCTCATGGCTGATGCACACCATGCGCTCTTTTTCTTGCAATCTCTTGATCTTCTGGGTGCCTTCTTCTGTTTTGAAGAAGCGCTTCTGCTCGTACTCTAGCACGAACGGAGCAGGGCATTGGCCCCTATTCTTGCGCGAGAACAACAGATTCTTGCGCAGTGAACGAGAGTGCTTACCGCTCTGTTCCTCAAAGGCGATAAGAAAAGAGCCGGCGCAGGTGTCGCCTCACCAATCCCGATCCAGACGATGGGAAGTATGTCAATTTTGTGCCACAATGGAGGCAGAAAAAAGAAGAAGAAAGGGGGAATGTTGTTTTCATCTGATACATTGGAGGCCGAGATTTGAATACTTTTTTTGAAGGGAGAGGATCGAACTCTCCTTATATTGAGTCGGTCTGGCGCGGTGGGGCTGGGAAAGAGTATGCCCCTGTTTGCCCTGCTTCTGGTCAGTGGCATTTGCTCTTTCTCAAACAGCATGATAAGCTCAAAATCTCTGTGCAGGGGCCACTGACCAGAGCAACCCCTGTGGCCCAACCTGAGGGGAGGTGGCCATTTTCTTCAAGACGTTCTCCTTTTGTCAGAGGTATACTTTTGCTGCTGACTCTTTACACGAAGAAAAACGATGAAACGTTCTCTTCTTTCTGAAGAAGATATTGACCAACAAAAGGAGAAACTCATGAGAAAAGTCATTTTCCTGATCCATCTCTCGCTGGATGGCTTCACGGCAGGTCCCAACGACGAACTGGACTGGATTGCGTATGATCACGAACTGGAGCAGGATGCTCATGCATTACACGACCGAACGGACGCCGTGATCTGGGGGCGCAGAACCTATGAAGGCATGGCTGGCTACTGGCTCACCGTGCCGGGCAATCCTGCCAGCACCCCAGCCGAACTCGAACATGCGCGCTTTCTGGACAAGGCAACCAAAATTGTGGTGTCGCGAACGTTGGAGCGCATTGCATGGAACGACGCGCAGAATACGGTGCTGCTTAAGGACCACATCGCCGAAGAAATCAACACCATCAAACAGCAGCCAGGGAAAGATCTCTGGCTTCTCGGTAGTCCCACGCTGGCGCAGACGTTCATGCAACTGGATCTGATTGACGAATATCGCATCAACATCAATCCAACGATGTTGGGGCGCGGCAAAGCGCTGTTTGCTGGTGTCACCCGTCCATTCCCGCTGAAACTGTTGGAGTCAAAGACCTTTCAGAATGGAGTCGTTGCCTTGCGTTACGAACCTGATCGACCAGCAAAAGCTTTTGCTTCCTAACATTTTTTGTGTTATGTCAAAGGCGATAACAAAAGAGGCGACGCAGGTGCCGTCGGGTCTTGGGAGGCCGTCACCAGATCCACGGCTTGGCCCGGTGGTTGAGTTGTCTTGTGGCCACCTGCATCGCTCGTTCAATCTCATCAGCATTGGCGAAACTCTGGCCCGCGAACGCATCGCGACGGAAGAGGCGCCCACAAGACCCAACCAGCCCTCTTGTAGATTCAACCAGCAGGCTCCTTGGGAATGAAGACGTGCTGGATGGGCGGATGGTCTGCGAGCCAGGTACACGTTTCCAGGCTATTATGGCTACTCAGATTATCGGCGATAATGAAGATGTCGCCAGTCGGATTGTCCGCTTCGATCTCTTTGAGGAGTTCAATGTAGTTCTTGGAATTGCGCGCCGGCGCACATTTGATCACTTCTTTGCCATCGCGGACGCGGAGCGCTCCATAGATCCACACCTTCTCGTCGCCACGACTGTACTCTAAGGGAGCTTTGATGCGATGACCGTATTGAAGCGGTTCAGGTGGATGCGTACGGTTCTCGGATGGCATAAGAGCGTGGTGGCAATCTCTTGAGGCGTCTTGCCTGCCCAACTCTCGACGATCATCTGGGCATGAAACTTCCAATCAGCAGAGGCATGGTGGCTCCTGGACAGTTTACGCACCTGGCGTTCTTCTCGTTCATCTTGCGCTGGTCGCGCTTGCAGGTGCTTGGGCATGGGCTCTGTTCCTCTCTTGGTGACTCACTTTCTCCTTTTTAGCGTATCACCAATGAGGAACAGAGCGCGAGAGCTGCCCCTCCTGCAATACCCAGATGTATTGCTACTCGACGCCAGCCGGTGCTCACTCTGTTGCGTGATGGCGTCGGGAGGGGCGATTTGCCGTCTGATAGCAATATTGAGGCGCTGGCCGATCTGATCTATGGAGCCATGTGGTATCATCTGCTGGTGCAACACGGTCCCCTCGATAATCAGTTTGCCCACGAGATTGTACGTGCTGTAATTTGATCCTGGCGCTTAGGTCCTGTCCTTTTGTACGAAAGACAAATTACACCTTTTGGACAATGACAGCGGGCTTCCCATCATTCTATACTGATCTATGTCATCAAAAAGAGAATGCAACAGTTTCCAAAAAGGTGGGAAAAAGGGATCAATCATGGGCAAGACGCCATGCTTTCGGGTTTCTTGACAGATGGGAACGCATGTTCTATACTTAAGGGAAGAATAGGTAGGAGAAAGAGTAGAACCGCATGATTCGCGCCCATAAGATCAGACTGCATCCCACCTCAGAACAGGCCAACTCCTTTGCTCGTGCCGCAGGGGTGGCCCGCTTCGTGTGGAATTGGGCGCTGGCCGAGTGGAATCGGCAATATGAAGCCGGGGAGAAACCGACTGCCCTCAAGCTCAAGAAGCAATTCAACGCGATCCGACGGGAGCAATTCCCCTGGACCTGGGATGTGACCAAGAACGCCTCTGACCAGCCCTTTCTCGATCTGGGCAAAGCCTTTACGGCGTTCTTCGAGGGGAAGGCTCGCCGCCCGAAGTTCAAGAGCAAGAAACGCAGCAAGCCGAGCTTCTATCTCGCCAACGACCAATTCGAGGTCAGGGATCATCGCCTCTGGGTTCCCAAACTCGGATGGGTCAATATGGCCGAGAAACTCCGTTTTCAGGGAAAAGTTCTCGGTGCACGCATCACCAGCACAGCCGATTGGTGGTTCGTGAGCATCCAGGTCGAACTCCCTGAGGAGATCGCGGTGAAGAAAGCGGCAGCGGTGGGCATCGATGTCGGACTGAACCGCCTGGCGACCTTGAGTACGGGAGAGCAAGTCGAGAACCAAGCCTTTCTCAAAACCGCGCTCAAGAAGCTGCGCCAGGCCAACAAACGTCTGCATCGCAGAAAACCGGGATCGAAGAATCGGGAAAAAGCGCGCAGGCAGGTGGCACGGCTGCACTACCAGATTGTGTGCTTGCGCCAGGATGTCCTTCAGAAGCTCTCGACCAGGCTGGCGGACAGTTATGGAATCATCGGGGTGGAGAACCTGCATCTCAAGGGGCTGCTCAAAAACCGACGCCTGGCCCGCGCGTTCTCCGACGCCTCGCTGGGCACTCTGGTGCGCCTGCTGGAAGCCAAGGCCCCCCAACGGGGTGGACAGGTGATCAAGGTAGACCGTTTCTTTCCTTCCAGTAAGACCTGCCACTGCTGTGGGTGGACATGGGATCAGATGACCCTCAAGGATCGCATCTTTGTGTGTCAGAATCCCTCCTGCTCGTATTTTCAATTTCCCCAGGATCGCGACCACAATGCTGGTCACAATATCCTGCGGGAAGCCCTGCGCTTGATCGGGCTCGTTGATCAAGCCGTCTCCGGTACTGGCTCGGACGAAGACGGAAACTGGGCTGTGGACGCGGGGTAAGACCAAAAAGACCAGCTGGTCTTGAGGCACCTACGGATGAAGCAGCAACAACGAAAGACGCAGGAAGGCGATGCTTGCATACGTTTTCCTACATTAATCGGAGCAGAGCAACTTTTCTGGAAAGGAAGGGGTACGATGGAACATTGGATCTGCGTTACCTGTGGTTCTCAATTCGCGGCGCGAGAGGCTCAGCCAGAAGCGTGCCCGATCTGTAACGATCAACGACAATATGTGGGATACAACGGACAGCAATGGACAACGCTGGCCGAGATGTCCCGCAATGGATTTCATAATGTCTTCAAGGAAGAGGAGCCGAATCTTCTCGGCATTGGCACCGAGCCTTCTTTTGCCATAGGGCAGCGCGCCTTGCTGGTTCAGACGCCGCAGGGAAACGTACTCTGGGACTGCATTAGTCTGCTGGATGAGCAGACGTTGGCCGAAGTGCAGCAGCGTGGTGGCATCGCGGCAATTGCCATCTCTCATCCTCACTACTATAGTTCGATGGTGGAGTGGGCCAGGCACTTCAATGCACCGATCTACCTACACGAGGCTGATCGCAAGTGGGTGATGCGACCCGACGAACACATCATATTCTGGTCAGGCGAAACGCATTCCCTGCAGCCAGATCTCACGCTGATCCGCCTGGGAGGGCATTTTCGGGGTGGTACTGTTCTGCATTGGCCTGCCGGTTTCGATGGCAAGGGGGCGTTGTTGTCTGGCGACATCATTACCGTTGTGGCCGACCGGCAATGGGTTTCCTTCATGTATAGCTATCCCAATCTGATTCCCTTACCGGCCTACGAGGTCAACCGTATTCGCGATACTATTGCCCCCTATCGTTTTGAGCGCCTCTATGGGGCCTGGTTCGGGCGCGTTGTGATGCAAGATGCTCATCAGGCCGTGCTGCGCTCTGCCGATAGATATCTCCAGGCCCTTGAGCGGCCATTGGATTAGCCTTTATTCGAGGTGAGTGCATAGCTCACCTCATTCCCTTTTACCATGATTCTACGACATTTCCCGGTTGACTTCTCATAAAGAGCAACGTAGACTGGACTATAGAACAGTTTGAAGCGATGCTTCCAGATAGTATCCCGTAGAACGGTAAAACGAAGGAATATGCAGTCAGGTACCCCATGCCTCTGCGGCAGGGGTTTGTGAAAGCAAGCCTGGACCTGTCCAGACTTAGCAAGGACTCTTCGGAGTTATCAGGCTACGATAGAGGTGAAGTGTTGAAGTTCCTACCTACGGGTGCGTGCCAGCCTGTAGCCCTAGAATCTCTGGGTTAAACAGCAAAGCGGGGTGTTATGCAGTGCTCAGAGAAAAGTACCGCCCTCTATCATTGTCGAGGCAACCATTACCCTGGAAACAGGAGGCTCAACGTGAGCAATGTTTTTGTGATTGATAGTGACTATACCCCTTTAAATCCGGTGCATCCAGGACACGCGAGGCGCTTGCTCAGGCAGGGGAAAGCAGCCGTGTTTCGGAGATATCCCTTCACGCTTGTGCTCAAACGGGTTGTCGAGCAGCCAGAGGTACAGCCATTGCGCTTGAAACTCGATCCTGGCAGCAAAACCACGGGGATTGCCCTGGTGAATGATGCTAACGGGGAAGTCGTCTTTGCGGCTGAACTTGAGCACCGTGGGCACAAAGTAAAAGACAGCCTTGATAGCCGTCGTGCAAGTCGCCGGGGGCGGAGGCAGCGTAAAACGCGGTACCGTCAACCAAGATTTCAGAATAGGCGGCGTAAGAAAGGATGGTTGTCACCATCGTTAGAGAGTCGGCTTGCCAATATCCTGACGTGGGTAGCACGTCTGTGTCGCTATGCTCCCATTACTGCCATCAGTCAGGAATTGGTAAAGTTTGATCTGCAACTGATGGACAATCCCGACATTGCAGGCGTGCAATACCAGCAAGGAACTTTGCAAGGCTATGAGGTCCGGGAATACTTGCTCTTCAAATGGGAACGCACGTGTGCCTATTGTGGCAAACAAGATGTCCCGCTTCAGGTAGAGCATATCCATCCACGTGCCCGTCGTGGGACGAATAGGATAAGCAATCTTACCTTGGCTTGCCAAGCATGCAATACGGCCAAAGGCACTCAGGAGATCGAAGTCTTCTTGCAAAAGAAACCTGACGTGCTCAAGCGCCTTCTCGCTCAGGTCAAAAAGCCACTCAAGGATGCCAGCGCTGTCAATAGCACACGCTTTGCTTTGCTCGAACGGCTGAAAGCTCTCGGTTTGCCTGTCGAGTGTGGGAGCGGTGGATTGACGAAGTGGAATCGTACCACACGAGGACTCCCCAAAACCCACTGGCTCGATGCAGCTTGCGTAGGCAAGAGCACGCCTGCTGTGCTTTTACAGAAGGGAGTTATCCCATTGCACATCAAAGCGACAGGGCATGGGAGGAGGCAAATGTGTGTGCCTGACAGGTATGGATTCCCCAAGCAGCACAAAGAGCGCAAAAAGAAATTTCTTGGGTATCAAACGGGTGATCTGGTCAAAGCCATCACCCCCAAAGCAACATTTGAAGGACGGATAGCCATTCGTCATCGGCCATCATTCCGACTGGAGAAGGTCGATGTTCATCCCAAATATATGCGTTGTGTGCAACGATGCGATGGCTATGAGTATACACAGAAAGGAGTGCGTCATGCTCCTCCCCATGGCTAAAGCCAGGGGTCCCCGCATGGCGCAATTTTTAGATGGCCTCAAATATTCGGATTGCTTTTGACCAGCGCGTGCCAATGCGCGACGGCGTGACCCTATCAGCTGATATATATTTCCCCCCGACCGGCGAACAATGGCCGGTGATTCTCATGCGCACCCCTTATGTCAAGGCCAACACGGGGATGTTAGAACGTGCTGAGGCGTACGTACAACGCGGATATGTTTTCGTCGGTATGGATGTGCGCGGGCGTGGCGATTCTGAGGGTGAATTTACGCCGTATTTCAATGATGGTATCGATGGGTACGATGCTATCGAGTGGCTGGCGGCTCAGCCGTGGTCAACCGGTGCTGTAGGAACAATTGGTAACTCTTACCCGGGCCGAATTCAGTGGCTTACGGCTTTGCAATCGCCCCCTCACTTGAAAGCGATGATAGTAGGCGTGACACCCTCCGATCCCTTTGTAGAAACACCGACTGGTCTAGCTTCGCCCATGCATTTATGCTGGCTGCACTATGTCAGTGGCAAGGTCAATCAGGTGATGGAGGCAGCGGACTGGGGGTCAGTCTACTGGCATCTCCCCTTATTAACTATGGACGAGCGAGCGGGGCGGCCTAATCGTCACTGGCGCGAGGATATCGAGCATCCTCTGCTCGATGAGTATTGGGAACGTATATGCTACCAGAACAAGTTCGATAGTATCAATGTTCCCGTGCTGCACATTTCGGGTTGGTATGATGACGAGGAAATTGGTACGCCGCTGAACTTTCACGGCATGACTACCAAGGGGGCAACGCCTGAGATACGCGCCGGTCAGCGTCTACTGATGGGACCGTGGGGACACGCGGTAAATACAACAAGCAAATTGGGTGAGGTCGATTTTGGCCTGGGTTCTCTGATTGATATGCGTAGCGAAGAGATACGCTGGTTTGATCGTTGGCTGAAAAAGAAGCCGCAAGAGCTCCAGGAGGCTCCTGTACGTATCTTTATTATGGGCGAAAATACGTGGCGCGACGAGCAGGAATGGCCTCTGGCGCGAACACAATGGACCCATTACTACCTGCACAGTGGTGGCAATGCCAATAGCTTATTTGGAGATGGCACGTTATCTACGCACATGCCGGAAGGTGAAGAGCCGGTAGACAAATATCGTTATGATCCAGCTCGTCCTGTCCCTTTTATTTCCGAGCCGACATCATCGCAGATTGGTGGTCCTGATGATTACGCGGCTGTGGAGCGCCGCGATGATGTGCTTGTTTACGTCACCGAGCCGCTTGCGGAAGAAGTGGAGGTAACAGGTCCGGTGCGCCTCGAACTCTATGCGGAATCCTCTGCCGTAGATACCGACTTTACAGCGAAGCTGGTTGATGTCTGGCCGACCGGCTTCAGGCAGCGTTTATGTGATGGCCTGATACGAGCTCGTTTCCGCGATGGCATGGATAAGCCCTCGTTGATTGAATCCGGCAAGATCTATCATTACACTATCGAATGCTGGGATACCGCGCAATTGTTTAAGAAGGGGCATCGCATCGGGCTGGAAGTCTCTTCCAGCGCATTCCCCAAATATGATCGCAATTTAAATACCGGTGCACCTCTGGGTAAGACCAGTGAATACATTACTGCTCACCAGAGGATTTATCATGATGCGGTACACCCCTCCGCGTTAGTATTGCCTGTAGTACCAAAGCGAAATGTTTGACACTCCCTCGGATAAATCACGAGGGATTCTTCCTTCATCCAGGCGACGTGCTGACTCCCATTGCTGAGAGGTAGTAGCGGTCCTCCTGTCCAGAAGCGTTTCATGCACTCACACGTGCATCAGTTCCCATCTGCCCGATGGTACTAAGAGCCTTTTGCAAAATGTTCACGGCGGCGTTGTGATCCCTATCCAGCACAACGCCGCACCCCGTACACACATGGGTACGCACGCTTAACGTTTTCTTCACCAACGTGCCACCCCCCGAACACTGTTGACTGGTGTAGTGAGGCGGCACTGCAACAACAGGGATGCCATGCAACGTGGCATAATAGTGTACCCATAAGAGAAACCGTCCCCATCCAGCATCATGAATGCTCTTGGCAAAGTGGCGGTTTCTTACCATGTTGCGGATCTGCACGTCTTCAAAGGCAATCAAGTCGTGAGACGAGACAAGCGCGTTTGCCTGCTTTCTGGCAAAATCTTCGCGCTGCCTTTGAACTTTTAAATGCGCTTTCGCAACGGCTTGACGGGCTTTCTTGCGATTCTTACTCTTCTTTTGCTTCTTGGAGAGACGACGTTGCAAACGTTTGAGGCGTTTTTCAGCCTTGCGATAGTGGCGGGGATTCTCAACTGTTTCCCCTTCAGAATCGGTATAGAACGCTTTTAACCCAACATCAATCCCAACCTGTTTGTCAGTAGGAACGTGTTCAATCTTGCGCTCTGCTTGCACCACAAACTGGCAATAATACCCATCGGCACGCCTTACCAGACGGACGCGTTTGATCTGCTTCACAGGGAAGGTTTCAATGTCACGTGTTCCAACCAGGCGGAAACGCCCAATCCCACAGCCATCCGTGAAGGTGATATGCCTGCCATCAGGCGCAAGTTTCCAACCTGTCGCCTTGTACTCCACAGAGCGGTTATCTTTTTGAAAGCGAGGATACCCTTTCTTCCCTGGCTTCTTCTGTTTGCAACTGCCATAAAACCGTTGAATGGCAGACCACGCTCGATCTGCGCTTGCCTGACGAGCTTGGGAGTTGAGGTAAGAGGCAAAGGGGAAGTCTTTGGCAAGAACGGCGCAATAGCATTGCAACTCATTTTTGGTGGCGTGGTCGTCCATCCACAAGCGCAGGCACTTGTTGCGGATAAATTGCACAATACGGATAGCCTCATCAATGGCGGCATATTGCTGTTTGGTGCCATCCAGCTTGTATTCGAAGATCAGCACGTCCTTGCTCCTTCTCGCTTGCTCTGCTCTATTTTACAGCATAACTGTGCTGTATTCAAGAAAGGTATAACATGGCACGAGCACGCAAGGACATCTACTTTGCTGAGAAACAAGTAGAACGACTAGAGCGCAAAAGTCGAGAGGAGAACCTACCTGAAGCGGAAATAGTACGATGTGCTGTAGATAGCTTTCTGCCGTGGGATGACCCAACATATCAACCTTTGCTACCCAATCCGCCCAAAACAAGGAAGAGCGATTCATCCCCGCCTTAAAAGAGCGGAGCTTTCTCGCTCGTTTACTGTAAGTAATCCTTTCGAGGGCGATTGCAGTCCGCTCATGCTTTGAGCGAGCGGACTGCAATCGCCCTCGTCCTCGTCTTCTGGTCAATAGCGTGAAAGTTCGACGGTTTTGCGCTGAGTGCGTGAGAATTGGGCGCGGATGTTCGGAATCAGCGAGCTCTTTCGCGCGTGAATCCGCGAAGGATTCGGTCTATTGCGCACGCATAGTGTAAATTCAGGGGCCTCGCCCAGCGACATCGCGAACCGGATTTTGAGCCCCCCAGCCAACCAGACGTGCGTTCTGTTGGCGACACAGATGAGGTAACATGGGCGTACACAGATGGGAAGCGGACGCTCTCGCTCGTCCGCGGAAACCTAGTTGGTGATAGCGGTTCTATCTGTGCCCACCCATATTCTGTCGCCATCACCGACGAGAGATGATGTGCATAGGATGCTTCCTATGGCGTGCTCTCCACGTTCAGGCGGCCCGCCTCGTGGGAAGGGTGACCGTAAAGATTGAGCCTTTTCTGACATCGCTGTCCACCGTGATGGTTCCCCCGTGGTACCTGACGATCTCCGCGACAATGGACAACCCCATGCCCAGACCAGGGACCGCCTTCTGCTTGGGATCAGTAACCCGAAGAACAGGTCAAAAACCTTGCCGCGCTGCTCGCGCGGGATGCCCAGACCATGATCCTGCACTAGGATCGCGACCGCATCTTCGGAGGAGGAGAGTCCCGTCTCGACGGTCGCTGCGCTGGGGGAATACTTGATGACATTGCTGAGCAGGTTAGTGAAGACCCGTCCAAGCCGGTCTGGGTCCCCCATCAGGCTGATCTGCACGGATTGCATATAATCATCGTTCCTCATGCTTGCGTAGGGCCTTCGGGGAATTCTGCAAATGTGATAAAAAATCCTTTCGCAATTTTTCGCCAACTCAAAAAGTTTGCTTGAGTATGTTGGGAGGGGCAGCGAGAACGTATAATAAAGGCAAAAACAAGTTACACTTTCCAATTCGCTTTCAAAATACACTTTAACACTTTTGTGCTCTTTACACCGGCATAAGCAGGAGGCCTATATGAGCAGGGAAGCAAATCCAGAGGCACAGAGGAACGAGAAGTCGGTGACCTGTAGCATTTGTGCGGCGCACTACACCGTGACAGGCACATGGCAGTTGTGGGAGCCACTGACGCCCATGCAGCGTGAGCACCTGCTCCTCAACATCAGCCGCTTCTGCTATCGCTGCCGCCGACCTGCCTGCCCAGATTGCTGGGATCGGTCCTATGCGCTGTGTGCCGCCTGTGTGCAGGAAGCAGGGTTAGTACTTCAGGTGCAGGAGCGAAACGCAGCCTGGGGGGAGGATAGTCAGGAGGGACTGGTCTGTATAGAGGAAGGGCGCTATCATAGGGAATGGACGAACAAAACCAGTTCCACACATCCAACGCACACACGAGGGAAACGCATACGCAGTGTTTCGGGGAGAGAGGTGGATGAGGATGGGGGTCGCGTGCATGAGAGAACGACACAGCCACCTGTGTTCAAAGCAAGCACAATCCTGGCCCGCAGAGAGAAGAAGCCAGGCGAGGTAGCGCTTGATGAGATCGCGACCCTTCCGGGGCGTCGAGACAGGCAACACTTCAGCTGGATGCGCAAAGCCATCTTCAGCGTTGGAATTATCCTGCTGGCACTGTTCGTAGGAGGGATCATAGCAGCCACGCTCTCAATGGAGGTCAATACATTTTTATGGCAGATACTGCACATTGATGTGCGCGGATACATAGCTGCTTTCTGGAACTGGCTGCAACATCCTCCATTTTTCAAATAAAAGGGGCACCACCAATGTCATGAGCCGTGATATTCTCGTCGACGGATACAACGTCATCAAAAAGAATCCGATGTTTCAATCCCTGGGCATAGACAACATGGAGCACGCACGCCGCGTCCTGATTCAACAGTTGAGGAATCGATACCGCAACAGTGAACACACATTGATTGTCGTCTTTGATGGGAATGGGGCTCGAGAAGAGATCAAGCATGAAGAGCATATTCGTATTGTCTTCTCGCGTTATGGAGAGAAGGCTGACGCAGTCATCATCAGGATGGCAGCCCAGGCAAGAGAGGCGGGGCGTGAGGTAGAGATGTATAGCGATGACGGAGAAATTCGCGACGCCGTGGGAGAAAAGGGGGGCCAAACACGCTCAACGGGGCATTTAGCCATGCAGCTAAAGGCAGGGCCAAGAGACGTTGAGGCCCGAGCCAGGCACCGCATCGAGGTGCGCAAGGTCTATGGACTCAATCCAGCGGACAAAGCAAAATGGGACTATGAGGAAATGAGCCTGCAACAGCACACCGGGGGCAAAAAGAAAAAGAAGAAACGAAAATAAGGGCCGTTGCGACGGCCCTTATTTTCGTTTTGATGAGTATAGATGTAAAGGCTACTGATGAGCGACAGGGGACGGCTCTTGCTCGGCCTGGCTCTCCTGGACGGCACTCTTAATCACAGGCGTATGCTGCTGCTTACCAAAGCGCGTGCGAATAACAAAAGTGAATGCCTCAAAAACAATGTTCTTGGACATCTTGGAGGAGCCAACGCGGCGATCCATAAAGGTAATGGGGGTCTCAACAATCTTAAAGCCTTGCTTCATCACCCGATAAGCCAGCTCAACCTGGAAGGCGTAGCCCTGCGACTCAATGGTATCCAGATTGATCGTCTCTAGCACGCGACGACGATAGCAGCGATAACCAGCGGTACAGTCTTGCACGGGAATACCAAGCATGAAGCGTGCAAAAATATTCCCACAGCCACTGATGAGGCGGCGTGAGATCGACCAGTTAGGCGTGCTGCCGCCAGGGATATAGCGCGAGCCAATGACGAGATCGGCGTTCTCGATCTCCTTCAGGAAGTTTGGCAGATACTTGGGATCATGTGAGAAGTCGGCGTCCATCTCGAAAGCGGCATCATAGGCATGCTCAATAGCATACTTGAAGCCCGCGATATAGGCAGTGCCTAGGCCCAACTTCCCAGCGCGATGCAGCACATGAACGCGAGGATCATTCGCGCTAATCTCATCCGCAAGCTTACCAGTATTGTCAGGTGAGTTATCATCGACAACCAGAATGTGCGTCTGAGGAGCGAAGGAAAAGATGCTCTCCAGCAGAGGGCGCAGGTTCTCATACTCGTTATAGGTGGGAATGATAATCAACGTTTTCATGGAAATTTATTCTCCGCGAGTAGCCGATACTGATGAGAGATCGGCGTTAGATTGATGAGCAATAGAAAAGGGCTGGGAGTCAAGCAAACGATCAGCCTCAGCGCGTTCACGGTGAACGGCCTTGAGCGCAGGCACAGTTCGGAGCGTAAGCAGCGCACCAACTCCGATCAGTAGCCCGAACCAGAGAGTACAGAAACGAATGAGCAGGGTCGCTGCACCTCCCAATGCCGACGATGACGTTACTAGAAGGCGGGTCAGCCCCAGCACACTGCCATCAGCGGAACCGAGCCCACCAGGCAAGCCAGAGGCAGAGCCAACCAGGGAAGAAACGGCAAGAATAAAGGTAGATTTCAGCACCAGATCCATACTTGCCGCAATCCCGAGACCTCGGAAGACAAAATAGAATGCCAGGCATTCTCCTGACCAGGACACAATACCAATGCCAACGGCCAGAAGCAGAGGGCGCCACTGCAATAATGTATAGGCACTCTCATAGAAGGCCTGGAAATGCTGAGCAAAGCGTCCCAGAAAAGGGAGACGCTCACAAATGCGCAAGAGGCGCAGAGAGAGCGTGCGGTTCTGAATGACCAGTACACCAGCCAGACCAACGACCAGGAGGGGAAGCATCAGCTGCAAACCAAAGCGATAGAGCAAGAGGCCAGAAGAGGCCAGCACCAGCATAGCCAGGCCATCAGAGAGCCGCTCAGCCACAATAATAGGCGACGAATGGCTAATAGGTGCATCGGTATATTGCCTAAGCAAATAGGATTTGAGCAGTTCACCAATCTTACCAGGTGTAATAGCCATTGATAAGCCCGAGAGAAAGATGAGCAGGCTGATGGAGGGTCTCGCAACAATCCGCAGACGCTTGAGATAATAACTCCACTTCACAAAACGTCCAGTATAGTTCACCAGGGTCAGGCCCAGGATTACAGGCAGGTAGATCCAGTGAAAGCCAGCAAATGCCGCCAGCATGTTTGGAACATCGGCGTAGAACGCGATGACCAGCATGACCACGAAGGCAAATATTAGCGAGACCACAATGCCATTACGTATCTTACGAGTTTGCAAAAGCCAGCTCCATCAGTGTGGTAAGTAGAATACAAGCAGAATAATTGTCGCACACACCAAAACGGTTATCAGCATGTGGCGGTCACGTAGCAGGACCTCGTCAGGGCTCCCCCCATCGTTGCGTACATAGACCAGGTAGAGATAGCGAAAGATGCCATAGAGCACAAAGGGAACCGTTAAGATGATACTGTGGTGGCCAGTAGGCGCCTCGATGGTATAGAGGCTATAAGCCATCAGGGTGCAGGTAACCACAACCGTAATCATCTGATCCAACATAGGAATATTATATTCCTTCAGAATCTGGCGATGGGAGCTAGCTCGTCCCTGCAAAAGTACCAGTTCATTGCGCCGCTTGCTCAATGCCAGGAAGAGCGAGAGCAGGCAAGTCACCATATAGAGCCAGGGGGAGATTGAAACGGGAGTCACGACCGCACCCGCAATCACACGCAAGACAAAGCCGCAGGCGATCACAAAAATATCGATCAGAACAATATGCTTTAGCCAGATGCCATACAGAACCATAAGCACCAGGTAAGAGAGTACACAGAGCGAGAAGAGAACATTCGAGCCACCCAGCCCGGCATAAACATCCTGAGATTTGGTAACGGGAAGGAAAAAGATTGCCAAAGACAAAGCAGCACACAGCAGCACCAGAACGATAATAGCCACAATAGCCCAGGAGGCGGGGAGCTGCCCCGATGCTAGGGGACGCTTACATTTGACCGGGTGCTGGCGATCTTGCTCAAGATCAAGTAGGTCATTGAGCAGATAGATAGTGCTGGAGGCCAGGCAGAACGCGAAAAAGGCCAGGATGGTTCGCTCAAGCTCATCCACTAACAGGAGATGGCTAGCAAACACAATAGCAATAAAAAGAGTCGCATTCTTGGTCCATTGTTTCAGTCGCATCGCCTTTACCAGGGCCCGCAGGCGTCCCAGGGTGCTCAGTGTAGGCTGTTGGGCTGTCAGTTGCGGTAAGCCGCCATGTGGAGATTGTGATGTATTTACGCTAGGTTCACTAGTAGTTGGCATAGATTTCCCTAAAAGACGCTCTCTTTCAATATCATGTCTGATATGTTCCCAACAAAATAAGCTATTAACGAGACGGTTCAGCGCGTGGAGCAGTAACGAGTAGGCCAAAAGTCCAGGAGGTATATAGGCATATTCTAGGTACTCAAATGCTCAGGTTGGTGTGTTGGTGGCTACCTGAGGCTGCCACCAATACACCAACCTGAGTGAGCGCCACAAGCACGAGGTCTCAAACAGACATGACATTATCTAATAAACGCGCCGGCGCAGGTCCGCAATGCGGTGAATGGTGATACGGTGACGATCTGTACTAATATATTGCTTGTCGGTAAAATAGCCAAGCACCTTATTCACACTCTCCCGAGAGGCTCCAACCATCGAAGCAAGCTCTTGCTGCGTCAGGCGGACATCAATACGCACACCATCGCTGGCCTGAATACCATGCGCATCAGCCAGGTCGAGAAGCTTCTTCGCCACGCGCCCATATACATCCAGGAAGATAAGATCTTCTACTTGCTGATCAGTATTGCGTAGGCGTTTAGAGAGTACTTCAAGCACAGAGATCGCAATCTTTGGATTTTTGAGGATCGCTTTGTGAAAATCACTACGCTGTAAGGTATAACACTCAATCTTTTCAAGCGCAATGGCATCGGCCGAACGTCCCAGTCCATCAAGCAGAGCCTGTTCGCCAAAATATTCGCCCTTACCAAGGACAACAAGCGAGATCTCCTGCCCATCAGGACTGATAAGACAGATTTTCACTTTCCCTTCTTTGATAACGTAGAGAACCTGTCCGGGATCATCGCGATGAAAGATGACCTCGCCAGAGCGAAAGGAGCGTTTACGAGCTGCACTGGAGAGTTCGCGAATTTCATCTTCGCTTAGACCTGCGAAGAGATTCACTTGCTTAAAATAGCTTTCGGTGTCTGCCTCCATCGCTATTCCTTTTCTGTGTATTTTGCTGTGTGTGTCAGCTGCACGTTATCTACCTGATGCAGCCATCATAACATAAGCCATAGTTGCGTGCAATGTAGCGAAAAGGATCAAGCGAGGCCTCTCAAAACCCTACCCTGGAGCACAGGAAATATAGCCGGTTGGATTGATGTGTGCTATAATAATCGGAGTAAATAGGTAGGAATTACATTTTTTTATCTATGAAGCAGTGTCTTTTGACCTTTGTTAGTTTACAAATTGCAGGGCGGCAAACACATGTCTATACTGTTATTGCCGCTATTGAGGATAAGAGATGGCGGAAACTATTACTGCCGACATGGTTATTCATGATGTCGTGACCAGGTATCCAGCAACAGTCAAGGTATTTCATGGTCATGGTCTCCCATGTACCGCCTGTGCGGTTGGAGCACGTGAAAGTGTCGCGGGCGGGGCAAGAACGCATCGTTTCTCTCCAGAGAAACTTGAACTGCTGGTAAAAGATCTCAATGCGGCCGCGAATGGAGAGCCGACCTCAGTGGCTCCGAAGAAGGCTCCTGTGGGCAAGGGCATTCCGCTTAACATGCTCTCGTCCGATCCCGACCGAAAAATCAAGCAAGTAATCGCAATCATGAGCGGCAAGGGCGGCGTAGGTAAGTCGCTTGTCACAGGCTTGTTGGCGGTCTCGCTGCGCAGACAGGGGCAGCGCGTGGGTATTCTAGATGGCGATATTACCGGCCCCAGCATTGCACGCATGTTTGGTACCAGGGGACAACCTACCAAGTCAGCGAGCGGAGGCATTGAGCCGTTACGCAGCAAGGGTGGCATCAAAGTCATGTCTATGAATATGTTCCTTGAAAAGGAGAGCGATCCCGTCGTCTGGCGCGGCCCGATGATATCGAGCGCCATCAAGCAATTCTATAGCGATGTGGATTGGGGCCAGCTCGATTACCTGCTGGTCGACCTGCCTCCTGGGACTTCGGATGCCCCTATGACTGTTATGCAGGCACTGCCGCTTGATGGCGTTGTGATTGTCTCATCACCACAGATGCTTGCCACCATGGTCGTCATGAAGTGTGTCAACATGGTACAGCAGCTCAAAGGCTCAATCGTGGGCGTCGTTGAGAATATGTCCTACTTTGAGACTCCCGATCACGAGCGCTATGAGATCTTTGGTCCCAGCAACGCAACGGAACTGGTTTCGGTTACGGGCGCGCCTCTGCTAGGACAGATGCCGATTGACTCGGCGTTGACCTCGCTGTGTGACGCTGGCCGCGTCGAAGAGTACTACTCCGACGCCTATGAGGCCCTGGCTGCCAACTTTGTGAGCACACTCAAGATCAAACGCTAAGCGTTTCCCACAGCATACTAGAGCGACACTCTTTCTACAGGGGAGAGGATGTGCTGTGGAAAGGTCGTAGGCCTTTCCACAGCACATCCTCTCCCTGTTTACTCCTGGCGAAAGACCAGGCGGTTCATAACAAAGAAATTGACACAGGCCGCAACCAGAATACCAAGCGCGGAAGCCCAGAGCGAGGGCACAACACTTCCGGCCAACATGAAGATCGGTTGATTGAGCAAGGCGGTGACTAAAATCGAGCTGTGAAATGTTGACCACCGTTTAATGAATTGCGCTCCACGCTTCAGTTTGCCAGAACGGGAAACGGTACGATCTCGCCAGGTAAAAAAAGAACTAAAGAGGAAGTTAAACTGAGCTGCGAGGAAAAAAGCGACAATGTTTGCCAGCCAGGCATGTATGTGAAGTTGTAAGAAGAGGTCGAGCAGGCAGAGCTGAATCAGGGCAGCAGAGCCACCAATGCAGACGAAACGAATGGGACGGGCGGGCTCAGAGAAGAGCCAGAGCAAAGCTGGTCGCAAACGCTCTACGAGCCACTTACTGTAACGTTGACGAGCATACTGTATTTTTTTCTGCATAGCCTCCACAGATGTAGTCACGTTGATCCGCATCTAACTATCTCTCATTAGTCTACCAAACAGATGCATACAAATGAATTTCTTGCGTCTCGCCTCAGCACCTGCGGTACTTCGTACTGGGTTATGTATGTGGTTGCGGGCTGGCAGTGCCAGCCCGCAACCACATACATAGGAAAGTTTTAATTATTTCTTGGGGGAAATTAGCGGAGGCCAAGAATCAGCTCGATGGTCATCTGGTCGAGTTTCTCATAACGATAGCCGCGTTTGGCGAGCGAATCGACGTCGAACTGAGTCTCTTTCAACTTCTTAACGATTTCGCTGCTATAGCCGCTGAGCAGGCCACCATAAGTCTGGTCGCCACCGTTGAGGTCCTGCAAGAGCGCCTGAATCTCGGCGTCGGCATTAAACTGCTGGACCTTGGCTTTGAGCATGTTATACGTGCGCATACAACCAAGCGCAAAGTCCCATACGCCCTCTTCGTCCTCGGTGCGATAAGAGTGGGCATCAAAGTGGCGTGGGCCATCATAACCCTTCTCCTCCAGGAGCTTCACTAGGAAGAACATGCTCTTAATGCTCTCGCTACCAAAGCGGAAGTCCTGGTCATAACGTGGCCCCTTCTGGTCGTTGAGGTCGATGTGGAAGAGTTTGCCAGCATCAAGCGCCTGGGCGATCCCGTGCACAAAGTTCAGGCCAGACATATGCTCATGAGCCACCTCGGGGTTAACACCAACCATCTCAGGGTGGTCCAGAGTATAGATAAAGGCAAGCATATGGCCAATAGTGGGGAAATAGGTATCTGCACGCGGCTCGTTCGGCTTGGGCTCAAGGGCAATGCGCATGTTGTAGCCCTGGTCGATAATGTATTGGCAGAAGAAATTGATCGCATCGCGCATACGCTGCACAGCCACAACGGGATCTTTGCTGGCCTCGGCATCGACACCTTCGCGGCCACCCCAGAAGACATAGGTTGTCGCGCCCACCTCAGCGCCCAGGTCGATGGCAGACATCGTTTTCTGCAAAGCAAAGGCACGAACCGCGGGATCAACCGCCGTAAAGGCACCATCTTTGAAGACGGGGTGATAGAAGAGGTTTGTCGTTGCCATCGGCACAATCATCCCATAATCCGAGAGGGCCTGCTTAAAATTGCGCACAATGCGGTCACGCTCAGCAGGGGTCGCGCCGAAGGGCACCAGGTCGTTGTCATGAAAATTGACGCCCCAGGCGCCAAGCTCGGAGAGCTTCTTCACGCTCTTCACAGGATCGAGAGCCGGGCGTACAACGTCGCCAAAGGGGTCACGCCCCTGATTACCCACAGTCCAGAGACCAAAGGTAAATTTGTCCTCTTTTCGAGGTTTGTACTGATCGCTGGTTAGCTCCTGCTTTATAATGGACATTCTGCATACACTCCTTCGTTAATAGGCTACATCAATACATCTTGGTATACATCGCAAGTCATATCGTGAGTAAGGAAACGTTCCTGGCGATTCGAGCAGATATGTAGCTCCGATCATGCGTCATTGCAAGAGGGCACATGCACAAAACAGGGGGAACGGCTCTTCTCCATACTGTATCACAAATCATCCTTACAGGAGAACACAAAAAGACGCCCTCCGCTACAAAGATCAGAGGGCGTCTCAAACGAGCAATAGAACTTAGACTTCGGCATCAATACCGAGGTTAGCACGGACATTGGTCTCACTAAAGGTCTCAACCGCGGACGCATCTCGCGTGGCAAGCGAGGCCACAATCGCGACAATAAAACTCAGCGGAATGGAGATCAGACCAGGATTCTCAAGCGGGAAGAGCGCCTTGGCCTGAATGAGATGCGCGGCGGTGGCGGCTGTTCCCGGAGGATCGATGCCCATAATCGCCGGGCTGATAATAATCAAGAGCACCGACGAAATCAGGCCAACCAGCATGCTGGCAACCATACCCGCCGTGTTAAAGCGACGCCAGAAGAGTGAGAGAATAATCGAAGGCACATTAGCGCTCGCCGCCACGGCGAAGGCCAGGCCAACCAGGAAGGCCACATTACTATAGCGCAGCGCAATCGCCAGGATAATCGCGAGCACGCCAATCACAGCCGCCGTAATTTTGGCGACCAGGACCTGCTCACGCTCATCCTCACGCCCCCCCTTAATCACATTCAACCAGATGTCGTGCGCGAAGGCTGAGGAACCCGCAATCGTCAGACCCGCAACAACAGCCAGAATGGTCGCGAAGGCCACGGCCGCGATAAAGGCCAGGAAGAGCGTTCCACCTACAGCCTCAGCCAGCAAGGGCGCGGCAAGATTCTGGTTAGCTATATGTGCCTTCCCCACCAGCGTCGCGGCCCCAAAGCCCAGGAAGGTCGTCAGGATATAGAAGACGCCAATGATCACGGTTGCCCAGACGACAGAGGAGCGCGCGGAACGCGCCGTAGGTACAGTATAGAAGCGCATCAGAATGTGGGGCAGACCAGCAGTACCCAGCACCAGGGCCAGGCCCAGCGAGATCAGATCAAGCTGGCCATAGGTACCGTGATAGCGCAAGCCCGGCATGAGATAGTTCTGCGTCACCAGGCTACCAGCGGTACACTGACCATCCTTCAACACGCCTCCATTGGTGCAATACTTGCCCACAACGCCGTGTATGGCATCAAAGAAATTGCCAAGCGAGAAGCCATAATGACTAAGCACCAGGAACGAGAGCACAATCGTTCCGCCAATAAGCAAGAGAGCTTTGATGATCTGTACCCACGTCGTGGCCAACATGCCGCCGAAGATGACATAGACAATCATCAACACACCCACGATAATGATGGCCCAGTTATAGTCCAGGCTGGGGATCAGCAGGCTCACCAGCGAACCGGCCCCTACCATCTGCGCGATCATATAGATGAGGGTCACAACGAGGGTTGAAATAGCAGCCACCGTACGCACTGAGCGATTTCGCAGGCGAAAGGTGAGCACATCGGCCATGGTAAATTTGCCGGTGTTGCGCAGCGGTTCCGCGACAAGGAAGAGCACCGTCAGATAGGCGACCAGGAAACCAACCGAATACATAAATCCGTCATAGCCAAAGAACGCGATCAGGCCCGCGATACCTAGAAAAGAAGCTGCCGACATATAATCGCCCGCAACTGCCAGGCCGTTCTGGAAGCCACTAATACGCCGTCCGGCAGCATAGAATTCCGTTGTCGTGCGCGTGCGACGCGAGGCCCAGAAGGTAATCACAAGCGTGATCAGGACAATCACACCAAACATAATAAGGGTTTGGAGCTCTTTTGCGTTCATTCGTTGTTCCCTCTCACACGCGCTACAATGCGCTGTACCAATGCATCAAACGTACCGGCACGCCAGACATAGATACCCATCAAGATCCAGGTCATAAAGAACTGGGAAAGCGCGAACAGGTAGGCGACATTAATATTGCCGATGACGCTGGCATTCGCCACATCGGGCAGGTAACCAACCACGATCAGGAAGACGAAGTAGTAGAGCAGGAAGAAAATGGTCGCAGGAATGATAAGATTGCGCTTGGTGCGTACGAGTTCACGGAAATCGGCATCACGCTCGATTGCCTGCCAATCATGTGCAGACGTGTGCTGATCCGCAACCGCGTCAGAGTTGGGAACGGAGTGCCCCTCATCTTGAGGGGAAATGGCATCAGCCATAGCAAAAACCTCCAGCCAGAAACAACAGACGCACTAAGTGAGACACCTGCCAGGGAGGGAAACCAAAACGCAAGGAGAGAAGAACAGGCGAGCCCAGGCAAACGTAAAACGTGTGCCTGATCGCATCAGGGGAAATGGTGAGCAGCCAGCCAGGCTCAAAAGCGTACCTCCATGGTAAAAACATGTGAACGTCATTGTCACAAG
This sequence comes from Ktedonobacter sp. SOSP1-52, assembly GCF_016587395.1. Lineage (NCBI taxonomy): Bacteria > Bacillati > Chloroflexota > Ktedonobacteria > Ktedonobacterales > Ktedonobacteraceae > Ktedonobacter > Ktedonobacter sp. SOSP1-52. Next base: position 355,536 of record NZ_BNJH01000003.1, on the reverse strand, counting down.
TACAAACGCCCTTCAGTACTCAGGCATGGAGATGATGCAATGCCCTGAGCGCCATGCGCTGTATTATACAGAAGGTACCATATTTAGCCTTAAAACTCAAGAGGAAAAAGAGGTGTTAAAAACGTTTCCAAGCAATTATGCCAGATGTTGACAAAAGAAGGCGTCTCTGGTAGAGTTTCGTTGGAAAGAATGTTCTTGTATGAAACGACAAAAGAGAGGCACATCGACTCGAAGAACGTGTTGTTGGAAAGGCAGGAGCCCACCAGATGCAGTTGGTCGAACGACATCTCATTCGTCATCAGGATGCACGCTTTGCCGTCATTGACCAGGCGGCCTTTGCCTCCAAAAACCTGTACAACCAGGCCAATTACCACGTCCGGCAAGCCTTCATTCACGAGGGGACCTACCTGCCCTACGCAGCCATCTTTCATCGCTTGAAACAGCATGAGGCCTATCGTGCCCTGCCTCGCAAAGTCAGTAATGCCATCCTCATTCAACTCCACCACAATTGGGTCAGCTTTTTTGAAGGCATGGAGGCCTATCGCGAAGACCCCACTCCCTTTACGGGGCGCCCCAAGATCCCTGGCTATCAAGACAAGACCAAAGGCCGCTTCCTGCTCATCTACGAGAAAAAAGCCCTGGGCAAGAGGGCCTTCAAGCGCACGGGCAAGCTCGTGCCATCAGGGCTCCCCATCGAGATTGCGACTCAGATTACCTGGGAGGCCATTGCGCAGGTTCGCATCGTTCCACGCGCTGATGGCTACATGGTGGAAGTCGTCTATGAGCAGGAGATCCAACCGGCTGCGGTCAACCCCCAGCTTCGGGCAGCCGTGGATGTGGGCGTCAATGTGCTCGCAGCCATTACCAGCGACAAATCTGGTTTTGTGCCTCGTCTGGTGAGTGGCAAACCCCTCAAAAGCCTCAATCAGTGCTACAATAAACACCGTGCCAAGCAGCAGCAACGCCTCGCCCATGAGAACCGATATACCTCACGTCATCTCGATCGTGTGACGACGAAGCGCAATCGCCGTGTGGACGCGTATTTGCACACGGCCAGCCGTCGGATCATTGATCTGTTGGTGAGCGAAGGTATCGGAACGCTGGTGATTGGCAAGAATCCCTTGTGGAAACAGAATGTGAACCTGGGGCGCAGGAACAATCAGCAGTTTGGTGCGCCGCATCAACGGCGAAAATGAGTACAGCATATGCTGTGTAGGTTGTTGGAAAACCTACTACACACCCAACTTATCCCTGTCATATGACTTGAATCCCGAAAGGGAGGGGGGAGTGTAGCATGTTGGGAGGTGCGCCCAAAGAGGCACATGATCTTCTGTCGTGCGAGAGCGCGACCTCACTCAGGCGAAGTGAGTAACGCAGCCCCTTACTTCCCGCCGAAAGGTTTGGGGGGACTGTAGCATGGGGTTAAAAGTCTGTTGAAACCCTAACACCAAGGGTCAGAAGATAGGCAGCGAGGTCGTCTATGGTCAAGGCATGATTGCTTCAACTCTAGTCGTGGCGGAATACATGCGTCCTGTGGGAGCGGTGTCATCGCCCATGTCTGATGGTAACCATGAACGTTTCCAGCGTGGTTACAGCCTGCATCAGAGCCAGCTCGTAGGGAACGAGAAACGACGTACGGAGGGCCTAAGGACGAAGCGAAGATGATGTGTAACTTGGGGATCGCCTACCATCCGAGAGGGTCAGGGCGACGGAGTGGTAATAGTAGTTCGCCAATGGGAAACCATTCGTTGAGCGAAGTACCACAGGAGGCCAGACTCAGGAAATGATGGTTGACACGGATGTGTCATGAGACCATCGTGGGAGTTGCATTGAAAAGATGCGGGTCTCTGGAGAGCCTGGTGCATAGAAAGTGTGCATGCCATGGTTCGGGGGAGGACGGTTGGAAACGTGCCGAGAGGTAACGCGCTGGCCGTCTATCCTACCAAGGCAGCGTAAGGAAAGGCCACACTTTCTTGATCTGTCAGTGCAAGGACGTGTATGGTTAAGCCTAAACTGGTTAAATCCTAGTTCATGCGGTTTTTCTGGTGATGCCAGCGAACGTGGCTGAAACGCTGGTTCAGGAAGTAATGGTGTATCACGAATTTATAACATTATCCAACCTTCCTGACGCACCCTTGTACGAGGGAATATGAACGAACAGGAGACCTGGAGCACGTCGCATCTCATGCCGCTGGAAATGCGGGATCACCTAAACAGGGGAGACCCTGCATGGTGACAGAACTCTCGCAGTACCCAAGGTGGGCCTGTAATGGGTTCCGCAGCCCGTGTGAGCGGGATCGGCAGGCGGATAAGTGGCTAGCGATAGCCTCGAAACCATACCTGTCTGAGGGGAAGGGGAGTAGTTTACTCAGCTTATCAATTAACGAAAGCGAGGGTGTGCTGATGCTACCCGCTTAAGTGATTAGAAGATTGGAAGCACTCGGAGAAATCTCCAAACAGGGAAAACGGTTAAATACTGGAACCCTCCCTGGAAGGAGCCATTTCAAGAGATGAGTAGAGGGCGAGCCGTGTACGGTTAACGCTGTACGCACGGTTCTGAGAGAGGGTGACGAGTGACCTTGCAAAAGGCACTCGCTCCCTACTCTATTGCAGCTTCCCCATGCTCGTTTCATTGAGCAGTTGACCTACAAAGCGCACCTGGTTGGGATCAGAGTCATCCTTCAGGAAGAAAGCTACACCAGCAAGGCCAGTTTTCTGGACGGCGACTCCATCCCAACCTATGAGGCCAATGCGGTTGAGAAGCCGGTGTTCTCAGGCAAGCGTCTTGCTCGCAGTTGGTATCGCGCCAGGGATGGACGCCTCATTCATGCCGATATCAACGGAGCGTATAACATTTTACGCAAAAGTAGCTCTGACCCTTTGCAAGTGGGGCGAGGAGTAGTGGGAGCCGCAGTTCTCCCCAGACGGCTGGCCGTCTGAACGGATGGCACATAGGCATATGTGTCTTCATTTTAAGATACTGTAGGCAGGCATAGACCGTTTCGGGAGTAGAAGAGAAGATACGACTATCCCGAAACATCTTCCGTTGAAGCGGGAATATGCGAGTAGTCGTCGCCATCCAGGAGCAAGGCGACATCTTCTTCATCGTCATCCTCAGACGCAGAGCCAAGCATGGCTCCAGGCGGCTGAATTGACCAGACAGCATGTGTGCGCGGTAAGAGGGTCAGAGTATCAGCCTGTGAGGGAGAGGCTTCTTGAGAGAGCGGAAGAATCACAAAATAGGTACAACGATCACCAGGAAAGTTTTGCACCTCCAGATGACCGCCATGGCGCTCCAGGATATTGCGCGAGACATACATATCCATACCCGCGCGCGTCTGAGCATCAAGGTTACGAATGGTAATAATCGCCTCGTGGCCTGCCTGCTGAACCGTTAGCGTCACAGGATCACTCCAGGTCGCCTGGACATGAGCCGTCAGGAGCAGATTACGCAACACCTGGGAAATTTGCACGTCATCAATATCAGCCTCCAGTGGTAATCCGAGGAAGTCACAGGTCAGTTGCAACCCCTGCTGACCTGCATGAACCTCAAGGCAGGTGGCACAGAGATCGACCAGATTGGCGCGCTGACAATGCAGAATAAACTGTCCCGCATCGATGCGTGATGTATTTAAGAGCTCCTGCACCAGTTCCTCAGTGCGCCCCAACGAGGCTTCAATGTCAGCGAAGCCACGACTCACCAGTTCAGCCACATCTGCATGATCGAGTTTGCGCCTGATCAACTGAGTCATCTCCTTGAGACGCGCCACAGGAAGCTTGAGGTCATGCGAAACCAGGCTAATGACCTTATCCTTGGTCGCATTGGCCTCGAAGAGCTCATTTGTGCGTTGCTGCACCTGGATCTCAAGCGAGCGAGCATGAATTTCCAGCGCGAGCTGCTGCTCCTCCACCCGGCGTCGCAGCTGGCAGGACTGGATGGCACGTAGCAGTGCCGCAATAAAGGCATCGCGGTCAATTGGTTTCTGGATGTAGTCGTAGGCGCCGCCACGTAGTGCACGCACAGCCAGGTCATGCTCACCATGGCCTGTGATAAGCAGGGTAGGCGTCTCTGGCTGCAATTCCTGGACCCTGGCTAGCAATGCCAAGCCATCCATCACAGGCATCTTAATATCGCTGACAATAGCATCAAAGCGCTGTGCCTCAATACGTTGCAGCGCATGTTCAGCCGTGTTGGCTGTCTCAACATGAATGCCTGGAATACGCAACGAGACGGTATGGGGTAAGGCATTGAGCAATGCCTTGTCGTCGTCGACGATGAGCACATAGGGTGGGGGCGCAAACGAAGAGGGCATCAGCGTTGCAAATTGTGCCTGCTGCGTAATACTATAGCGAGCAGGCAAACCGGTATGAAGGCGAATACCAACATGGTCGAGGGTAAAGAGGTACCAACCGCCAGTGTCCATCGCGATCTGACCCGGAATCCAGGAACTAAAGACACGGATCTCGATACTCTCCCCGCGCTTTAATTCCTGGCCATCGAGTTCCAGGCAGTTTGAGCTACTATTATAGACAAGCGTTCCCTGCGGAAATGTTTGTGATTGTGACGTTGATGATGGTTGCTGTTTCGGCATCCAGGTGCTCCCATTTTTGTGCTATCTGTTAAAGATACGTATGAACATGGCTAATAAGTGACAGAATAGGACACATAGTATACGAACACTATGTACAATAGGCAATAAAATATGCATTAAAGCATTTGGATAGTTTTCTCTTGAAGAGGATAACAAACTTAATAGGGAGAAGAGTAAGCAAGTGGCTCTTTTTTCTTATGCCGTATGCCAAAGGGTGCGCAGGCCGCTCCTGGAGCCGCTCTGCTCATACCTCTGCTATCACAAAAACAAGCAATTATAGACTCCAACAGAAATCTAATAGTTTTCTTATGGTTTTCTAATAGTTCCTATGCTATATAAACGTATAGAATGCACACCTCATAGGAGAGAAGGCCAACCACATATCTCACGCCACATACAGATGATGGAAGGAATTATTCATGACAGTAGAGACTCACAAGGAGCAGCTTGGTTTTCAGGCCGAAGTCAAGCAATTGTTGGATCTTATGATCCATTCGCTCTATAGCCATAAAGAGATATTTTTACGCGAATTAATCTCAAACGCCTCGGATGCTATTGACCGGTTACGCTTTGATGCACTCTCCGATTCTTCGCTCTACGAACGCGATGCTGAATTTAAGATCCGTGTTGACTACGATAAAGAGGCCCGTACCATCACAGTCAGCGATAATGGCATTGGTATGAATCGGCAGGAAGTCATTGAGCATATCGGGACGATTGCCAAATCGGGGACGCGTGAGTTCTTCAAATCGCTGACGGGAGATAAGCAGAAAGACGCCAATCTGATCGGTCAGTTCGGCGTTGGCTTCTATTCGGCCTTCGTAGTAGCCGACAATATCACCCTCACAACCCGCAGAGCGGGGGCAACGGCCGATGAAGGTGTTCGTTGGCAGTCCGAGGGGCAGGGCGAGTACACGATTGAGAACGTAGAGAAGGCCACGCGTGGCACAGAGGTCACACTACACCTGCGCGAGGGCGAAGATGAATTTCTGAGTGGCTTCCGCCTGCGTGAGATCATCCGCAAATACTCCGACCACATCATGCTCCCTATTATCATGCAGAAAGAGGAGCAGGAAGAGGGAAAGGAGCCAGAGGAAGAAGTCGTCAACCGCGCTTCCGCGCTCTGGACACGCCCCAGAAACGAGATCACAGAGCAGGAATACAACGAGTTCTATCAGCATGTCGCCCACGATTTTGGCGATCCCCTGGCCTACCTGCACAGCAAAATGGAGGGCACTCAAGAATATACGCTCCTGCTCTATATTCCAGCACACGCCCCCTTTGACCTGTATACACGCGAATTTCATCACGGCGTCAAACTCTACGTTCGGCGCGTCTTCATCATGGATGATGCCGAAAAACTCATGCCGCGCTACCTACGTTTCATCCGTGGCGTGATCGACTCAAATGACCTGCCCCTAAATGTCTCGCGTGAGATCTTGCAGCAGAACCGCCAGATTGACCAGATCCGTTCAAACGCGACCAAGAAGGTGCTGGGCCTGCTTACGGATATGGTTAAAAATGAGCCAGAGAAGTATGCCAGCTTCTGGAGCGAGTTTGGGCGTGTCATGAAAGAGGGTCTGCTTGAAGATCGGGCCAACCGCGATACCCTCGCCAAACTTCAGCGCTTCTCCAGCACCCTCGCGGAGAGCGAGACCCAGGATGTGTCGCTGGAGGCCTATGTCAGCAGGATGAAGGATGGGCAGGACAACATCTACTACCTGGTTGCCGAGAGCCATGCCGCGGCGAAAAACAGTCCTCTGCTGGAGATCTTTAAGAAGAAAGGCATCGAGGTCCTCTTGCTCTCCGATCCCCTGGATCACTTCCTGGGCAGCGAACTCTCCGAGTTTGAAGGCAAAAAGTTGCAGTCCGTCTCAAAGGGTGAGATCGACCTGGACAAGTTCACCGACGAGCAGGAGAAAGAAGAGCAACAGAAAACAGCGGACGAGGCCAGAGACCTGGTGGAGCGCCTGAAACAGACTCTACAAGAGAAGGTCAAAGATGTACGCATTACCCAACGCCTGACCAGTTCGCCCGCCTGCCTGGTTATTGACCAGTATGGAATCGATCCAAGCTTGAAACGCCTGCTAGAGGCAACGGGACAGAAGGTGCCCCATGACAAACAGATTTTGGAGATCAACCCCCAGCATCCCATTATTAACCGCATAAAGAGCGAGAGCGATACGCAGCGCTTCAACGACTGGGCCAACGTGCTCTTTGAGCAATCAGTGCTCAGCAGCGGTGAAGCCCTCGAGGATCCTATCGATTTCGTCAATCGCTTAAACAACCTGCTCGCTAGCTTATAAACTGAGATTGGCATCATACGAACAAAACGCGCCACGGCTGATCAGCCGTGGCGCGTTTTGTTCGTATGAGACCCCAAAAAAACGCTTCCCCGGCCCCGATACTAATTGACGAGAGAAGCATCTGGAAGAGCCAGGGAAGCGTGTAAGCCAATTGGCCGCGAATAACGCGCGAACAGGCTTAGGCGATGATCTGACCGTTCGAACCCAGAACCTTATTCAGGGTTTCACGCTTAATGCGATAGGCCTGGCGAGCATTGACGTGTGGCAGAACAACGGCCTCGAGCGCCCCCTGTTTCACCCAGCGGCGAACGGTGGTGTCATCGACACGAAGAATGCGGGCGACCTCGGAAACGGTTAAAAGCTCACTGTTGCTCATGGAAACTACTCACTTCCTTTTGTACTTGATATGCCTGCATTACCCACATCAGGATCAAATGACCCTGGGGCACAGGGGCATGCAGTGAAATTTACCGATGGTATATACACAAGAAAACAGGTCGACTGCATTGTATAACAATGCAGAAGATTTGTAAAGAGTAAGTCTAGAATGAAACCAGGGCAGAGGGATTACTGCCATTACAAATTGTCGTCTACATTACCAAAGCTATAAGACGCTAAGGGATACGGCGCCACTATAAACTTTGAGGAGCGCAACATCATTCTAGAGGGAGACTAGCCAGGCAAAGCGAAAATCTCACTTCATACCGGTTAGCCTGAAGAAACGATTATTAGATGTAGAAATCTATTAATTGAACTTTACCAGTGCTTGGAGTTCTTGTCAAGGGTTTCTCTTATCAACAGCAGAGTGCAATGACAGGAAAAACACATGGTATTCGTAATATGAGTGTAGGAAAAGCACTCTTACTCAAAACAGTACCAGGCTTTTTACGTACCTGATTATGCTCTCCACATATATAATACGTTTCTACGGTTAAATTTATTCCCTACTACAAAGGACACAGATTACTCTTTTGTACAAATAAAACGGGTCCAGGCACAAGAAAACAGACAAATCAAACATGCGACTCTAGACGAACCTGAGGACTGAAAGGTCACATATCCACGCTGCAACCTGGTAAGCGGGGAAGGCCATACGGCCGAAAGTACTATCACAGACCGCTTTCTCATCTCTACTCCCCCCTGAGCATTATAAATGTACCGGAAGCAAGCGTACGATGTCCAGTAATCAGCAAGCAAGTAGTACTACTGGTATAACCACTGAACCTTAGAGGCACACGCAAGCTATGCTGGCATGAAGAGAAGCCTTAGAGCACGGCAGGTTCAGGAATCATGCCTTCTTAGGCGCGCAACCTTCTGCGCCTACTGGTGAAAGCCTGGCACAAATTACCAACTGACAACATCTGGCAGCTTTCATCTCGTTTCCTACCGCAAAAGCATGGTCAACTCGCCTTAACACAAGAAAAGATCTCGTTACACAACCTTGCCTACAAACACGAATGAACATACATAAAAGCTTCACCTGAAGCATGACGCAGAATGGCAAAGATGACATTTCACCGTGGTGACAACGGCAGGTGCACAGAATCATGCCTTACATGAGCCAATGCAACTTGCCACATTCGATGTCTAGGAAAATACATCGGCAGTAAGAGAGGAATTTTGTAGTGCGCCCCTTACTTTTGGCTTCTTGCCTGGACAAGGATTTCCAGTGCTCCTCTCCCCTTTGCCTCGGCTCGCTGCGCTCTATTCTTGTTTTGATATGAGATAATACAAGAGTGTTACCAATCAGAGCAATTGGAAGTGTTCCCTAGAAAGAGCATGGGAGAGGAATACGCCGCCGAATCTCCTACCCATGCACAGGCAAGGGAGCGTCAAGAATACAGTGAAGTACAACACAATCCACAGAGGTGCAAAAGCGCGCACCTGGCAATAAGCTATGCTCGCGCCTACTGTCACAGGTTGGCACAGACTGAGACAGCGTTTCTGACTTGTCGATAAAAAGAAGAGGAGGCGTGGTGAGGAGGCAAGTGAGAATAAAATCGGCCGTCAGAACGTTAGAGGCTGTAGGAAAAGAAATGGCTCGTCTCTGAGCGAAAAGAGGATTAGAATGACGCTAAATATAGACCTGGATGATCTTGAATTTGAAGATGCAATAGAACTCAAACAACGCCATATCTCGGTGGAGCAGATGCGCACATTTGAAGGATATATGGCAGAAATATTCGACGCGATGGGAATGAATGTCTCGACTCCAGGGACAGAAGATACGCCTAAACGTTTTCTTAAAGCCATGCTTGACGCGACCGAGGGCTATGATGGCGATCCCAAACTGATCAAAGTCTTCCCAGCCGAGCATCCTAACGGCACCAACAGCCACTTAAGCCAGGTTATTGAGGGACCAATCCACTTCTTCTCCCTCTGTGAGCATCATGCATTTCCTTTCTTTGGCCAGGCATATGTAGGCTATATCGCGGACGAGCACATCATTGGCCTCTCCAAATTGACGCGCCTGGTACGCGTCTTCGCCAAACGCTTCTCCGTCCAGGAGCGCATCACGCAACAGATCGCCAGTTCACTTGAAGCGATCTTACAGCCCCAGGGAGTCGCTGTCTACCTGGAGGCCAATCACCTCTGTATGGCCATGCGCGGCGTCCGTGAAAGCTCAGCCTTGACCCGCACTACCGCGTGGAGAGGTGAGTACGAACATAACGCTGAACTTCGCTCTGAGTTCTTCTCTACCGCCAATATTCGCCCATGAGCACAGACAAACGTCCAGAGGCATTTGTCCCCCTCTATAGCCAGGAGCGAGGCGATAAGCTTCCACTGCCAGCGTCTCTTGCGGCGCTGCTCGGTGACTTTCGCCTTCCGCTCAAGACTCAACCACCCTATGTCATTGGAAACTTCGTCTCGACCATTGATGGTGTTGTCTCCCTAAATGAGCAAGGGCATACAGGTGGCGGGCCAATCAGTGGTTTTTTGGCCTCGGATCATGTATTGATGGGGGTACTACGCGCAGCCGCAGACGCCATCATTGTTGGCGCAGGCACACTACGCGATGAGCCAGGGCATAGATGGACAGCGGAGTATATTTATCCAGCCTTCGCTCAGGAGTACCGCGATCTGCGCCTAGCCCTGGGCAAAACGGCACCTCCACTCACCGTTCTGGTAAGCGCAAGCGGTCATATCGATCTGAACCAGGGGCTATTTCAGCGGGGAGAGGTTCCGGTCCTGATCATTACCACGCCCGAGGGAGAGAAGCATGTGCGCACCAAAAAAATTCCCTCCTGGGTACAACTCGCAAGCGTACAACCGAAGCAAGGAAGCAACATTCCTGCGCAAAACATTCTCACCCTTGTTGAGCAGGCCTGTCATGGGCAGCTCTTTTTGACCGAGGGCGGTCCCCAACTGCTCAACGTCTTTCTCAGCGAGGGCCAGCTAGACGAACTCTTCCTGACACTTGCTCCCCAGCTCGCCGGGCATATACATAATGATCAACGTCCTGCAGTTGTCATGGGAGCGCATTTTGCACCTGAGCGCCCACTCTGGAGCACCCTCCAGAGCGTCAGGCTCGTTGGGAGCCACCTCTTTCTGCGCTACGCCTTTCGCGAACGCGAATAGAAACGATAAAATCACGCCATACGCCCACAGCACCTCGATATGACCTGGATATACTCTGTCTCGTAGAATAGAGAGAGGGCGGTATATCTTTTGGATGTATCTCTTGAGCACAAGAGAAATACGAGAGGGCAACAGAAAGGAAACAAGACTATGCGCCTGGAGGGGAAGAGCGTTATCATTACTGGAGTTAGCCAGAAAGGGCAGATGGGCTTTGCGCTAGCCGAAGCCTGCGCACGCGAGGGAGCGAGATTGACCATAAGCGCGCGCAGCGAGCAGCGCGTTCTGGCGCGAGCAACAGAGCTACGAGCACAAGGAGCAGAGGTTCTGGCCATTCCCGCGGACCTGACCAGCGAGACTGGCGCACAAAAAGTCATCGCACAGACCCGGCATACCTATGGGCAGATCGACATCCTCATTAACCTGGCAGGTGGCCTGACACAGTTTGGCCCCTTTGAACAACTCTCGCTCGCGCAATGGGAGGGCGAACTCAAGAACAACCTGCGCGCGACCTTTCTCTGCTGTCGAGCCGCCTGGCCCATCTTTCAACAGCAAGGGAAAGGCACCATCCTCAACTTTAGCCGCGCGGGCGATGTCTGGAGCGCAAGCCCAAACATGCTCGCCTATAACTGCGCCAAGGCAGGAGTAGACGCTTTAACGGCAACTCTTGCCAGGGAGGGCAAGGCACACAACATTCGCGTCAATGCGCTTGGCCCTGGCCTTATTATCACGCAGTCTAATCTGGAGGCGATGCATCCAAGCGAGGAAGAGCTGCGAACGCAATGGGTTCATCCAGAGCAGATTATCGAAGCCGCGCTCTTTCTGATCTCGGACACTGGTAGCGGCGTCACTGGAACCCTGCTACCAGTGCGGGGCCTGGGTATCTAGCCAGAGCTGTGAGGGGAGACGCGTGCTTTAGCAGCGTCGGGCTATTCTAGCTAGTGACGGAGGCGATGCAGGCGTTCATGCACCTGGTGCAACATCTCATCAGACTTACAGAAGGCAAAGCGCGCATAGCTCTGGGCGAGATGCGCATGCGCCGGGCTATAAAATGAGTCCGGGGGGATACAGGCAACACCCGCTTCCTGAATCAAGTAGCGCGTGAACTCCACGGCCGATCCAGAAAAGAGAGCGCTATAGTCGGCCATGATAAAGTACGTACCATCTGGTATCGTGTAGCGCAGGCCAGCGGCATCCAGCGCCGAGCGCAAGAGATCACGCTTCTCGGCATAGAGCTGGCGAAAATCCTGGTAGTAGTCGTTGGGAAGGTTAAGCGCAAAGGCGATGGCCTCCTGGGTTGGATGATGCACCGAGAAGGTAATAAACTGGTGCGCACGCCTCACACCCTCGATCAAGTCTGGGTGGCCATAGACCCAGCCAATCTTCCAGCCCGTCGCACTAAAGAGCTTACCTGAGCTGCTCACAGTCACGGTCCGCTCAAACATTCCTGGTAACGAGGCGATGGGAAGGTGCTGAGCCTCACCGAACGTCAGATGCTCATAGACTTCATCGGCGATCACCGTTACATTATACTCAAGGCACAGCTCCGCGATAAAGCTCAATTCCTCACGCGAGAAAACATGCCCGGTGGGATTGTGGGGCGTATTGAGGATCACCGCACGCGTTTTCTTGCTGAAGGCGGCCCGCAGTTCGTCAGGATCAAACTGCCAGTGCGGGGGGTGGAGAGGCACAAACACTGGTACCGCCTGCGCCATCAGGATATTGGGAACATACGAGTCGTAAAATGGTTCGAGCACAATGACCTCGTCGCCCGGATCTACCAGCCCCAGAATAGCCGCAAAAATACCCTCTGTCGCTCCCGAGGTCACTACCACGCCACGCAGAGGATCGATCTCGACCTGGTAGAAACGCGCGGCATGATCGGCCACCGCCTGGCGTAGCGCAGGCGTTCCATCGCCGGGCGCGTACTGGTTGAGATTACCCGCGCGCAGTGCCTGTACGACTGCCTCCACAATCTCTGGCGGCGTATCAAAATCAGGTTTCCCCTGACCAAGGTTGAGCGCTGAATGCTGCTGGGCAAGCTGATTGATCTCGGTAAAAATGGTTGTGCCAAATGAGGCAACACGTTGAGCGACAGTCGACATAAGTTCCTCCCACAACACGAAAAGATTATTTCCCCATTATACTCCACAATGTGGAGGTAAGCGCGGAGAACACAAGAGAGCCGTCTGTCACCGCGGTAGGGACCCCAGCGGTTCAGACGGCTCTCTTGCACCATCCCAAAGAAAAGAAAGTTGTCTACATAGGTTAACAGAGGGAGATCGCAGCGAGACGATCCAGGATATTAATCCGCAGACGCTGCACCTCGGCGAGGTCGCGGAACTCGTGCGCACAACGCTCAACAATTTCAGTGGGCTTAAGGCCACACTGGAAAAGGAGATAGGCGAGACGACGTTCACGCTCCTCCGTCAGCTTCTGGCTGAGAACGCGCCAGATTTCCGCTGGTGATGAGAACACCTGTTGTGGCTCACGTGTAGACTGCTGAGCAGAACGGAGCATATCGAAAATAACGCTATTGAGGCAGACAGCCAGGCAACGCAACGCTGCACTGAGCGAAGCAAACTCCATCTGTTTGCTGACGGTTGTCTGCCGAAAATGGGCAAAGGCTCGCGTAATGTATTCTTGCTCTGACTGTAGACGAAGCGCCTCTTGAAAGCGTGGGTGCTGACGCAGGCAGAGGACGAGCTTCTGGCAAAAGCCATATTCAAGCGCGAGCCAGGCCTGTTTGCTATCGCGTATCGTCGCCAGGCGGAGGAGCGCGAGACTTGCTTTATCAAAAGAGACGGCACCACTTTCCCCAACCATGTCAAACTCCCGCTTGCATGCATCGGCAAGCTCAGAAATAGATACAGTATTCAAAATACAGGCGTTTCTATCTTTTTGTTGACTTTGCATTTCTGCATCCTTTACATACGCCAGCCCAGGGCTTTGAACACTACACGAAGAACGGAATCCATCCACCGCCGCACACCCCTTACTAAATATTCTCATACACACATATATAACAAACAGTGTTTACAGTGTAATACAAAGTAAGTTCATGTGGCGTCCCTAAAACAGGGTAATTGTCAGAGGAGGTGCGAGGGACCTCAAAAAGCAGGCTTACTCAAAACTCTGTAGCGCTTATATACTTAACTAGTCAATTGCAACGTAAAGTCCTCGCACCGGGTCATCGAGAGGGGTCATTAAGGTAAGAGTTTATGCTCAAGCGCGTAACGCGTTGCGGCACTACGCGAGGTCACACCAAGCTTGCTATAAATAGAGCGCACATGCGTATTAACAGTGAGAATACTAATGACGAGCTTCTCTGCTATCTGGGCACTGGTCATCCCTGTTGCCAGCAGACGCAATACCTCAATTTCGCGCGTTGTTAGTCCAGCCAGGACAGTTGAGTTTGGAGTTGCTGTGTGAGACTCTTCGTTGTTGGGGATAGAAGTCGAAGAGAGGGAGAGAGGAGCCTGTGAGCGAGCCTGGAGGACCTGTGAAGGCGTCATAGTCAGCCCCTCAGCAAAAGCCAGTTTAAAGGGTTCCTCGCCAAGCAAAGCGCGCGCCTGCTGCACAAATTCACTAAAAATGCTCTGGATTGTAGCGGGGATAGCCGGAACGCTACGCCCCCCTGGCGCACCGCCTGGGCCGCCCCCCATAGACGCGCGGCCCAGGCTGGGTACCCCTGGCCCACAACCGCTAGCGCCAGGCCATCCAGCGCATACGCGACAAAGGATTTATATTCATAGTTTGTCACAGCAAGCAAGGATAGGCTCTCCTCCTGACACTCACGCGCACGGGTATATTCGCCCTGGAGGGCGTAGCTCCATCCCAACAGCGTCAAGCCCCAGGACATTCCACGCTGGTCACCTAGGTCGCGCGCCAATTGTAAGCCTTGCTCAATAAGCGCGCCTCCCTCCTGCATATCGCCGTAGAGACCTTTCAGGACACCTAAGAGCACAGAGGCGTAGGAGATACTGATGCGATCTCCCACGCGACCAGCACGCTCAATGCAGGCTTCGAGCGCCAGGGTACTTTTAAGCAGATCGGCGCGTGAGAAGTGAATAAGGCCCAGCATCCAAAGCGCACGGGCCTGTCCCCAGGTTGATCCCGCCTGTTGATGAATCGCCAGGCTCCGCTCGCAGAGGGAGAGAGCCTGCTCCAGGTCGCCCTCGTCGCGCGCAAGCGAGGCCAGGCGTTCAAGAACGGCGGCATTAGCCCAGCGATGCCCTTTATTGCGCACGAGCGCCCCTGCCGCCTCAAGCGCGGTTCGCGCCTGCTCACCCTCCCCAATCATGACATAGGCGTGGCCAATCGTCCAGAGCGCCATCCCCTGCCCAAACTCTTGCTCAAGTTCCGCAAAGATCACCCGACTCTTTTCAGCCAGCGCAATAGCTTGTTTATATTCACCCTGGAGGACGATCATAAGTGCTGTCACACTCAAAGCCTTGGCATACCAGAAGGGACTCACATCTTTGGCCGAGGAGAGCAACCACTCAAGCGTGCGCCGTCCCTCACCGATATAGCCCTTCGCCCACCAGAACCACCAGAGGGCAGAAGCCAGCTTCAAGGCATCATCCCACTGCCCCTGTTGGGCAAACCAGATGAGAGCGGTTCGCAGGTTTTTATGCTCCAGGCGAATGCGCCACATCTCCTGATCCTGATGGCGATCCATATCCTTTTCAGACATGAGGGCCTGCTGCTGCCAGTAATACGCGTATGCACGCTGCACTTCTGCAACATCCTCTTCCTGCTGTAATCGCTCAAGACCATATTCGCGAATAATCTCCAGCATAAAGAAGCGGGCCTCGTGATCCTCCTGCTCCACACGCGAAAGCAGGCTTTTATCGATTAGAGAGGTGAGGTCATCCAGTAAGAGTGGGCGTTCCTGATCGATCCCCAGCGCCTGCTCGAGCGATGCATAGAGATGTTCGATCATAGGAAGCGTACAACCGCCTGCGAAAATGGAGAGACGTTTAAATAAACGCTGTTCGCGTGGCGCCAGGAGATCATAGCTCCAGTCTAGGGTATTGCTCAGCGTTTGTTGACGCTCAGGCACATCCTGAGTGGTGCTCGTCAGGAGAGGAAGACGCTTCTCCAGCCGCTGGAGCAGGGCCTGGGGAGAAAAGACCTTCATGCGAGCTGCCGCCAATTCAATAGCCAGGGGCAAACCATCAAGGCGGCGCGCGATAGCAGCAATAGTCGCCGCATTCTCAGCCGTAAGGCGAAAGCCAGGCTGCACCGCTTGCGCTCGCTGGACGAAAAGCTGTACCGCCGCGGATTGAGCCAGAACTTGCGTATCCACCTGGTCCTGGACAGGAAGCGGCAGGGGTAACACTGGATATTCCTGCTCGCCCACCACGTGCAGGACAGCCCGGCTAGTCACAAGAATTTTCACTTGTGGACAACGCGCCAGCAACTCCACCAGTTGCGGGGCAGCGGCGATCACCTGCTCAAAGTTATCCAGGATCAGGAGTAAGCGCTTCTCCTTCAAGAAGGCATACAGGCGTTCCACAAGCGCTCCCTCACCGGCTTCGCCCAGGCCGAGAGCATTGGCAATAAATATGGGCACCTGGCGGGGAACCGTCACTGTCGCCAGGAGAACGAGATAGACGCCATCGGCAAAGGTATTAAGAAGCTCAGTCGCAACCTGCAAACTCAGGCGCGTCTTCCCAATCCCTCCTGTTCCCGTCAGGGTCAACAATCGCACATGCGTAGCGCGAAGCAGTTCAGCGACCTCATGTGCCTCCTGGTCACGCCCAACCAGGGGCGTCAGTTGGGAGAGCAAATAGTATTTATTGCTGGCCACCATGCCCCCGACATCATCTTTGTGGGGCGAGGCAACCTCATCGCTTACATCCAGGGCAGCACGCTTATCTCCAGGTTCTATAGTTGTAAGTAGCTCCTCCACCACCTGCCGACGCTTGAGATTCTCCTGGGCCAGACTCTGTCCCGAAAGGGCACGCGCCGCCAGGCTCAGGCGCTCAAGGGAGAGTTCTTCTGACTTCCCTAGATAAACCTTGTGGAGCTTGTTCTCGCGTTTGCGATACCCATACCAGTACCAACCTCGGCGTAGCTGCTCACGTCGAGCGGTAAAGTTGCCACTATCGCTTTTATAGGCGAAGGAGGCATGTTGCTCATCTTGCAACCATTTATGCCACTCAGGGGAGCCTATGGCGATGTGTGAGAGTGGGCTTCCTGCGCTATCAAGCAAAAGCAAGCGATCATAGGAGGCTGTCGGAATCTGGGTGCGTGCCATACCTGTCGTCTCTCCAATGCAAATATAGATCGGTAACAGGAAGAAACAGAGTTACCTAATAGTGGAGTGTAGCACGTGATTAGGTAACTGTCTATGTGTAAGATATAAAAAAGGCATGAAAATCTTTCCGCATCTCACTATACAGAAAAAAGGATGAGACACTTATATAGGTATCTCATCCTTTTCAGTCTTGTGCTAGGAGTTATTATTCGCCGGGAATGCGGGAGTAGCCAGGCTTGCCGTCGAAGTTATAGAGGTTTTCCGTCTTGATACAATCGAATCCAGCCGCATGCACACGCTCCAGAAGTGAGATGATATGGGCATGCTCAATCTTTGTGCCAATCTCAGGCGCCTGGAAACGGGCGCGCCAGTGATCGGTACAGAAGGTATATGGTAGGCCATTGGGCCATACTTTGGCTCCGCGATTGGTAATCAGCTTCAGTTCCAGGCCCTCACCACTGACCTGTTTAAAGGCGTTACCTAACTCTTCTGCGCTCCCCTTGCTCCAATCGAGGTAGACATCGACGCCGACCAGTTCTTTGAAGGTGGGAACTTGAGCCTTTGTAGCCTGCGTCTTGCGCTCCTTCGCGGGCGCGGAAGTGTAGCTCACGGCCTTCAATTGCTCAGGCTTCTGACCCAGGCGCGCAATGATCGCATCGGCGAACTCACGCGTACCAACCTTCTGCTTGCTCACACCATCAGCATAGATATCATAGGTATGAATGCCATCTTCCAGCGTGCGCAACCAGGCGTTATGTACAGCGGTCGCAACCTCTGGCTGATTGATGTGCACGAGCATCAATACAGCTCCCAGGAGCAGGCCGGAAGGGTTCGCGAGATTCTGTCCCGCGCGGCGGGGAGCCGACCCGTGGATGGCCTCGAACATGGCACAGCCCTCACCAATATTGGCAGAGCCTGCCAGGCCAACGGAGCCCGCGATCTGGGCCGCGACGTCGGAGAGAATATCGCCATACAGGTTTGGCATCACGACAACGTCGAAGGCCTCGGGGGTATCAGCCAGTTTGGCGGCGCCGATATCGACGATCCAGGCCTCATTTTCGATGTCGGGATACTCGGCGGCGATCTCGTCAAACACTTTGTGGAAGAGGCCGTCAGACTGCTTCATGATATTATCCTTCATAAAGCAGGTGACCTTCTTGCGATTATTGCTACGCGCATACTCGAAGGCATAGCGAATAATCCTTTCGCTACCTGGACGGCTGATGAGCTTCAGGCTCTCCATCATATTGGGCGTCTGCTGGTACTCAATGCCGCTGTAGAGGTCCTCTTCATTCTCGCGAACGATCACCACATCCATACCAGGATGCTTGGTATCGACAAAGGGATGATACGCGACACAGGGGCGTACATTTGCATAGAGGGAGAAAGCGGTACGCACGGCAACGTTCAAGCTTTTATAGCCGCCACCCTGGGGAGTGGTAATCGGGGCCTTCAAAAATACCTTGGTGCGACTAAGCGACTCCCAGGCACTGGGCTCAATACCGGCACTGATACCGCGTAGATAGACCTTTTCTCCAACCTCTATCTCTTCAATATCTATGCGTGCTCCTGCTGCTTTAATCACCCTCAGAGTGGCATCCATAATTTCTGGTCCAATGCCATCTCCAGACGCAACAGTTATCGGTACATTCTGTGACATACGAGTAACTCCATTGTTCGAATTGTTTAGCTGGTAAAAACACCAACGTCAGTATAGCATATGTCGCCAGAGACTGCTGAACCGCCTTTTCATCAGCACCTGTTCGCGTTGCGTGTATGGTAAAATGAAGCACGATAAGCGATATCTACGCTCACGTGAGCAGCGTGGCTTACCTATATGAGAGGATGCAATAGCATGCGCGCCCAATCCTGGCCTCCAACCTTCCTGCACCTAAAATATTGCCTCCTCTTGCTACTCATCAGTGCCTTTCTGGTCACTGGCTGCGCGCCAGGCAATGAGATCAGCACCAACACAAGCGCACCAATAGCCACGCCTACCTGGATTCAGACAGGAATGCACAGTACACAGAGTAGTAGCGCAACCTTTCACGTCACAGGCGCCAGGAGCGGCAGCTATACCTGGCAGAGCCATATCTTCACCTCTAAGCTTCGTCACGGCTTGAAGGAGTTTACCATCTTCCTCCAGGACCAGGATCACAGCCTCATCATCGCCTTCTATGGATATGAAGGCGCCAGGACATATACCCTGGAAGGGCCTATCAATGGAGGCGATGTACGCCTGGATTTTGGACACGAAGGAGGAGCCTGGGATCTCCAACTGCAAGCAGGCATTCGCTGCCAGCTGACCATTATACATGATGAGCCTGCCATCCAGCCTAATGTTAATCGTATGCAAGGAAGCTTTAGCTGCCCTCAGCTATCAGCAGTTGGCACGCATACGCAGGAGATCATCGCCATCCCCCAGGCCACATTTGATATCCTGATGATACACGAAAGCTAACGCCGACTACGTCATCACCATGGCTGATTCTCACCATGTTTTATACGATTCCACGACATACTTTCACTCAATACCCTTCAACATTACGACACACTTCAAGCGTTAATATCACTTTGTATTTTCCTGGCACGTCTAGGCCCATTTTGCCTTGACATATATTTAAAGACAACGTTATCATAATACCAACACTAAAGTATATTTGAACGCTTGCTCTCTATAGGTAACTGTCTATTGAGCAGGCACTAGAGCCTCTTCTTTCACATGTTTCGTGCTTAAGAGCACATGCTCACCAGAGAAAGGAGTGTCTATTTTCCTCTACCCATGTGGAGCTTTTCTTCGTCTTCGACGTTTGCCTGTTCCAGAATGTTGCTCCATCATCAAGACAGTGATGTCTTTTCCTTCAATGTTGTCAAGAGGAACAAAGGAGAAAAGTCATGAAGTCTCGCTTCAAAGGACTGAATTTACATCTACTGGTACTCTGTTTATTTCTTGTAGGTCTTATCGCGTTGCCCGCCTGTGGTGGCTCCAGTGATAATGGCAAAACTGTGATCCGTGTCGCCTACCAGCAATTTGGACCTCCTCCCTACTATGAGCAGGAATGGTGGACTCGCGTCAAGCAGCAGGTGGAGGCCGCGAATCCCAAAATTGAGCTGCAACTACAACCCATCATCGCCGATGAGGGCAGCTACTATACAAAACTGGCGCTTCAGCTCCGTTCAAACAATCCCCCCGATATTGTGCGCGAAGATAGCTTCCTCATTAGCTCGGATGTGACCGCTGGCTACCTGGCGCCGCTCGATGACTATATCAACTCATGGCCAGATTATAAGCAACAGTGGTTCCCCAGCATGCAGAAGATTACCACCTTCAATAACAAGAACTATGGCATCATGGATGGCACCGATGTACGCGGCATCTGGTACAACAAAGATATTTTCCAGAAGGCAGGCCTGCCCACCGACTGGCAGCCTAAGACCTGGGCCGATATCCTGACCGCCGCACGTACGATTAAAGCCAAGGTCCCAGGCGTGGTGCCGATAAACCTCTATTCGGGCATCCCCATGGACGAGGCCTCGACCATGCAGGGCTTTGAAATGCTGCTCTACGGCACCAAAGACCCACTCTACAATTACGACACCAACAAATGGATTGCTTCGAGCAAAGGTTTCCAGGATGCGCTAGACTTTGTTAAACAGGTCTACAGTTCATCGAGCTTACTGGGCCCCACCAATGATATCGCCCTTAATACCCAGGCGGCCAATACAGTTGGGCAACAACTCCTCCCACAGGGCAAATTGGCAATCGATATTGATGGCTCATGGCTCCCCGGAAGCTGGCAGAAGGGTGGTGCCGCTGAATGGCCCGCCTGGCAGAAAACGCTAGGGGTTGCCAAGATGCCTACACAAAATGGCGAGGATCCTCAGTATGTCACGCTCTCTGGCGGCTGGGCCTACTCCATCAGCGCCAACTCGAAGCACAAGAGCGATGCATTCAACATTATCAAAACGGCATTCAACAAAGATAACCTGGCCTTCTATGATGTGAAAGCATCTCAGATTACGCCACGCAAAGATGTTGCCGAAGTCGCTGACTATAAGAATCTCCCCCTGTCGGACTTTTTCACCGGCCTGGTTGCCGTTACGCAATTCCGCCCGGGCTTCCCAGCTTATCCCAAGATCTCCGTTGAGATCGACCGGGCCATGCAGAACGTCATGCAGGGCCAAAGCTCCAGCGATGCCATGAACGCTTTTTATAACGCGGTCAAGAGTATTGCGGGCGACGATAAGGTAGAAAAGAGAGGTTAAGCACTTTCAGCACCTGCGGTGCTTCGCCAAGTTTTATGCTGTGGTGGTGAGCTGGCTAAGCCAACTCACCACCACAGCATAAGCCTACAGAGATGGGTAACTATAGTATTTGAGGAGCGGCAACGATGCAGGTAAAAACTCCCGCCGTGTCAGTTGAGGCCACGGCATCCCCACCAAAGCGTGTTGTTACGAGCGCCAATAGAAAGCGATTGCGCACAAGCCTGCTTTTTCTCGCGCCTGCGTTTCTGATTATTCTTATCTTTATGCTCGGCCCTGCCATCTGGGCCGTCTATACCTCGTTTACCAATATGGCCCTGACTGGCGTGGGTGCGCAGGCTCCTCAGTGGGTGGGTCTGCAAAATTTTGTGCGCATCCTGAGTGATGGCGAGTTTCTTAACGCCTTTCGCGTCTCCATTATCTACCTGGTTGGCTCCGCCTTGATTGGCCAGGCACTCCTGGGTCTGCTGCTCGCGCTTATGATGCAGAAGCGAAACCACGTCTTTCGCGCGATCCTGGGCGGAATTATCATTGCCTGCTGGGTTATTCCGGATGTCGTCGCGGGCTTTATCTGGCAGGCATTTCTAGCGGGTGGGCCACAAAGCGTCCTATCACCGGGTTTGCTCAACACGGTGATAGCAAATCTGACGCTGCCACAACATGCCTGGGTACAAGAATATCCCCTGCCAATGATTATTATCGCCAACATCTGGCGAGGGACGGCATTCTCCATGCTACTCTATGCGTCGGCCCTGGAGAGCATTCCTCAAGATATGTATGAAGCGGCGTCTATCGATGGCGCAGGTGTGTGGGCCAAGATTTATCATGTAACACTCCCTCTCATTAAGGGGTCTATCGCAACGGATTTGCTTCTCATTACGCTTGCGACGCTGTCGGACTTTACGCTTGTGTATGTGATGACAGGTGGTGGCACGACTAATAATGAGCTGCTTACCATCTATCAGTATCGCCAGGCCTTCCAGTTCTACCAGATTGGCTATGGCAGCGCTATCGCACTCCTGATCATTATCGTAGGCGCGATCCTCTCGCTCCTCTATATCCGTATCCTACGTATCGACATCTAAAGGAGATCCGAGCATGGTTATCCGCCGTATTATCGTTCCCTCGCTGCTCTACCTGATCCTGACGGTGATAGGACTGTTGTTCTTAATCCCGCTGCTCTGGCCCGTATTTGCCAGTATCAATCCCAACGCGCAATTGACGCTTACGCTTCCTACGGCTCCCAACCTGAGCAATTATATCGATATCATCAGCAATGGCCTCGTCATTCAGCCATTCATGAATAGCCTGATTATGGCCGTCTCAACTATGGTACTGGTCATCCTCCTCTCCGGGCTGGCTGCATATCCCCTCTCGCGTTATCAATTCCCCTTCAAAGCTCAGATCATGTATTTAATTCTCTTCGCCAGTGCGCTGCCAATCCTGGCCCTGGTCACACCGCTGTACGCAATGTACGTTGTGTTGAACCTGCAAGATACACTCCTGGGCTGTATCCTCTTCTTCACCGCTAGCTCGCTCCCCTTCAGTATCTGGCTTATGAAGAACTTTTTGGACTCCGTTCCCCTGGAATTAGAGGAGGCGGCCTGGATTGATGGTGCCTCTATCCTGGGTTCATTCACCCATATTCTCTTGCCACTGGCCGCGCCGGGTATCGCCGTCGTGGGTGTCTGGAGCTTTCTGGGCGCCTGGACAAACTTCTTTGTACCGCTCATTATCCTGCAAAATCAGGACCTCTTACCTGCCTCGGTTCATATCTATACCTTTTTCGGGGCCTATGGACAGGTGAATTATGGACAGCTCGCGGCCTATGCCATGCTGTATGCGCTCCCCGCGGTTCTGCTTTACACCTTTGTTTCGCGCTTCTTTGTCAAGGGCGTGAGTGGGGGTCTCAAAGGCTAAGCCTTTCTCTCAGTATTCTCAGCGCCTGCGGTGCTTCGCTTGGGTAGATAATGATGCGCTGTAAAAATGCCTGCGGCATTTTTACAGCGCATCATTATCTACCCAAGCTTTTTGTAATAAAACCCTTGAAAATAACTTTCCGCTTTTCCTTCTGAGGGATGTATAGACAGTTATAGAGGCAACAAAAAGATGTTCGCCCTCATATAACGATGCGTTAAGAGAGGAAAAGTAGGGATATGCATACACAAGCTTTTATGTACCAGGAGCATGAATACCAGCAACGGCCACAGCGGATCAAAGAGCTGAACCCAGATGGGCCGTCGCCAGTAGACGATGTAGAGATGGCGCGCCAGCTCCTCCAACACTATAAGCTGCGCAATGCCATAGGCGGCCTTCTGCCAAATATTCCGCAACTTGGACGTATACGCCGAGTACTCGATATCGGCAGCGGGAGCGGGGCCTGGGCCATTGACTTAGCAAGCACGCACCCTGATATGCAAGTGATGGGGATCGATAAAAATCCACGCCTGGTAGCCTACGCCAGGCAGCAAGCCCAGGCCAGCCAGATCCATAATGTGACGTTTCAGGTACAAGATATCAACAAGCTCGACGAACAGATCCTGCAACCAGGAAGCTTCGACCTGGTCAATATAGCCTTCTTGAGCGAGTCTCTGCTAGAGGTAACCTATCCAGAACTACTTGAAAAAGTGGCAACCTTCTGTAGCCCTGGTGGACTGCTACGCTGGACCGAAGCGGCTATGCCAACCACCAATAGCTTCGCCTTTGAAGATTTTGCCATGGATATCGGGCGCGCATTGCGTGAGCGCGAATATTCGTTCTATACTGATCCCAAGACGAAGCAGGTGGAGAAAATGGGCGAATGCCTGATGCACTTTGCCTTTCAACGCTTTACAGGCATTACTCACTGCCTCGCCCCCTGGCTACGCGCCATAGGCTATCACAATGTCCATCTACACTCCTATGCCCTAGACATCTCCTATGGCACCAATCTGCACTATAGCTTCGTGCGTCAGGTCAGCGTGTTCTATAAAAAGATCCTTCCCCTCCTGAGCACCTATACCCTCCTGGAGGAGTTCGAGGCCGACTATCTGTATGAAGAACTGATTGAAGACCTCCAGGATAAGGATTTTTGTGGTCTCTGTCATCTCGTGAGCGTGGTAGGCGAGCGGCCCGTCGCTTAAGGGTGGTAGAAGGGAGAGGAGAGAAAAAGATGCAACCTGGCAGAACACACCCTAATCTGATTATGGTCATTGACGACTCCACCATTGTGCGCAAGATTCTCGAGGTCTGCCTCGTGCGTGCAGGCTACGATGTCGTGAGCTTTAGCAATGGCGTGGAGGCTATTCGCTGGCTAGAGAAGAAAGGAAGGTTTGTACCCGCGCTGGTCTTTCTGGACATTGGCCTCCCCATCGTTGATGGCTGTTCGCTTGCCTGCTACTTCAGCAGCCTCCCGATATACAGGCAGATGGCCATTGTGATGCTTACAGCCAGGAACGGCTTATTGAGTCGGATCATGGCTCGTATCTCAGGCGCACGAGCATATATTACCAAGCCATTCACCACACATGACATCCTACAAACAACACGCACCTGCCTGCGCCAGGCAGGGCACCGTGACGCACCAGGACAGGTCCTGGCGGTCAGAAGATAAAAATAAAGAGACACTATAACAAGGGCAGAGAAGAGTTGCGGATGGAGGATGAGATGCAAACCCCACAGGGAGAAGGAAACCAGCACCGGGCGGTACATACTCTTGTCACCAATACCATCTGGATTATCCTGCAAACCTATGTGCATGTGCTCCTGCAATATCATATGCAAGGCTTGCTTCCAGGACTGATTGACGATCAAAAGTGCCAAAACATACTAGATATGCTCTGTGGCGCAGGACGCTGGGTGCTCGACCTGGCCCATAGCGATCCCGGCCTTCAAGTTGAGGGAATTGAAAGTAACAAAGGGCTTTATCAGTATGCCCTGGCGGGTCGCACAGTTCAGCGGCGCGAGAATGCTCACTTCATCAATGGATCGCCAGCCCACATACGAACTCGGAGGGGCCATTTCTATGACCTGGTGCATCTGCGCTTCGCTAGCTTGCGTTGCCAGGAAGAGGAGCTTCTCGCCATGCTGCGCGAAGGCTTGAGAATAGGCAAAGGCCAGATCTGCTGGATTGAAGCCGGAGAGCTTGAGACGCCACATAGCGCCTGCACGCGTTGGTATTCCTTACTACGCACACTGCTCCAGCGAGAGGGGCGCCATCTCTGCACTGGGGCGCAAATGGTGAGGCATCTGCACGAGGCAGGCTGGCGTGACGTACAACACCAGGCAAGCATTATTGACCTTTCCGCGGGAACACCAGGGTATCACCTATTCGCACGAGATTGGCATTGGATGGCGCTCTATCTCGCGCCCCTGGCCCAGCACTGGAACCTGGCCACCCGGGAAGAGCTGGCGCAATGGCATCGCGACCTCACAATCGAACTCCTCTCGCCACAGTTCCAGGCACGCTGGACGCTGCATACTGTCATCGGAAAAGTACCGCTCAAACGTGATATAAGTGGAACATAGCAAGAGGAACCTAGCCCCCTCCATAACGAAGAGGAAGCACAATTAGCCAAAAAGATATAATCAAAGAGAACATAGAATAGTAAGAAGTTTTACGATAGATACATGCTTATGTAGGAACGCGCCCTTGTAGGTTAGAACAATCGGAGTTACATCGTCGCGAAATGCTTGTCAAACAAAGAGTAGCTCGTTAAGAAAGAAGCCGAACATATGCCAGAGAATCATTCCGAGATCGCACAGATGCGTGCCATCACCATTTCGCGTGAGTATGGTAGCGGAGGTGGTGAGGTGGCGCAGCGCCTGGCGCAGCGCCTGGGCTGGGAGCTGGTAGACCATGAGATCGTGGTCCGCGTCGCACAGGAACTCAATATCACAGAGATGGAGGCAGAGGAGCATGATGAGCGAGGCGAGTCACTCGTTAATTATCTCATCAGCAGTATGCGTGTCTTACAGCCTGCGATGTTTACGCTGGAGCCACAACCCGTACTCACCAATACACGGATCTATCACGAAGCACTCACAAAGGTCGTCGAGGCGGCCATAGCACGTGGGCATGTCATCATCGTCGGACGAGGATCGCAGGTGCTCCTGGCGGGCAGACGTGATGTATTCCATGCGCGGATCGTCGCGCCATTTGATCTGCGCGTCCAATATGTGATGCAACGCGAAGGGCTAGGGAAGGGCGATGCCGAGGCACGCATCCAGATGAAAGACCATGATCGCGAGCGCTACTTACAAACGCAGTATCGACGCAATCCAGATGATCCTGCCCTGTACGACCTGGTCATCAATAGCGGTATACTCGACCTGGATACGGTAACGGACCTTATCACCCTGGGGGTCGAGCGTAAAGCTAAGCGACTCCATATCCCAACCAACGAGCTTGGGCCAAAAGCAGGCTTAACTCGCTATCCAGGCCAGCCTGGTGATATTCGTCCCCCCACGAGCTAATAGCTTACGGGATGATCAGCCTACACGTTCCAGAGTGGCTCGCTGACCAGGCGGCACCGCTCCAGGTGCCGTGTGGCGCATTCGCGACAGGAGCGGTTAGTGCGCTTATAGGACTCGCCAGATGCGCTCATTTCACAGGCTTCTGCTTCCTCCGCCCACGTATGCGCCTCGACATGCTCGCGCAACTGGCGCCAATGAGTGGAGGAGAGCCGGGGGAAGAGCGAGCGCAAGACCGAGAGCGAGGGCCATCCGCTACGAAGTCTGGGCAGCATGTATTCCAATTCCCTCCAGGCACGCGCGGAGAGATAAAAGTACGTCAGGCCATATCCCTTGCCACGTAACGGCAAGAACGTACCCGCGAGGCGCGAGCGCGCAAACTGGCGCAGACGTTCAAGAAAGCCCGGAGCCACGCCAGCATACCCTTGAGTCAATGGGAAGCGCCAGTAGAAGGATTCACCAGCGCACTCAAACTCGATCAGGGCCTCGTCAGCCAGGAAGAAGGTGCTTACCTGTTCAGGCTCCCATTCACCACTCGTGACACGCGCCAGGTGGAGCAGCAAGCGCGTATAATCCTCTTCACGATACTGGTAGTGGCGTTTGAGGGTCACATAACGCTGGGGAAGCAACACAGCCAGGATATCAAAGAGGCAGCTCTTCGCGGTCGCCTGCTCTAGCCGAGGCACAGAGATATGCTTGAGCAGGCCATGCGAGTGCAGGGTCGCGGCGAGATGAGCAACCGTGATACTCTCGCCCGGAGCGATTGCCAGGTGTTGCTCGGCCTCGTTCCAGACAGGCACATAGTCCCAGGAGAATGGCTCAGGCAGAAGCAGGACACCACCGTCCTCCAACGGCTCAAGGTGCCAGGCTGGCGTCATCAAGATGTGCTCACGGCCATAGTGCGCCACCAGCTCTGGCCCAAGCATATTAGCCAGGGAGAGGAAACGCAGATGCCCCGCGACAGCGTCATTGCGCAAGACGGCATCGAGCGCGGTCCGTTCCTCTACGTGCTCGGGATCAATATCCATAGCCCAGGCAAAGCCTGGACGATCAAAGTCCAGATCGTGCACCCAGCCATAAATGGGGTGGAGATGCTGATAGAGAGCCTTGAGCGCCGCAATCCAGAGCGCATGCATACGCGCGCTCTCCTCGCCATGCGCGGCAGTCAAGTATTCAGGCTCAATACTCAACAATACCAGGGGTGTTCCCGTTGGCCCACCCGGCATAAAATCGATATCAAAGGAGAAGAGGTGCTCACCGTGATAGGCACGGCAGACCAGGTGCGGCTCGCGCAGGGTATGATAGAGAGCCAGTTCGCAGCGCAACTGGGCAGAGAGTCCGCTCTGGCGCAAGTGCAATAAGAGCCGCTGACGCTCGGCAGGCAGAGTATCGAGGCGGGACGGGCGAGCAGACATGGTGCTCCACCAGACACGAAATGAGGGTTCAAACTCCTCTTCGGCCACGAGGTAGTAGCCCTGCTCCGTCAGAGCCGTAAAGAGGGTCTGAAGCACCTCAAAGTCATAGAGCATCTCTGTCTCGCGCACATAGCAACGCAGCGTCAGTGGTGATTTCATGGGTCAACTTCCTTTGCCTCGCGCTTTTGCTGGTTCATTGTAAAACTGGCTAAGATCTTATTCCGAAACCCAACGTCACTTGCGTGCCTAGCGCTTCCCCCATTTGGGGACAAGCGCGCTCAGGGGTTTCGGATCAGAAGTACTAGAAAACAAAACTTACCCTGACTATTCTTTTTGGCGAGGAAGAAAGCGGTTGCCTATCTCATACTGGGTAATAACAACTCACGTGCGAGATCTGTTACCAGGCCCGCGCGAAGTCGTGGGCCTGGTAGCACACTCATCAAGGGATGAGCAAGACTTTGCCAGTTGTCTGGCGGGCTTCAATGGCGGCATGGGCCTCAGCGGCACGCTCCAGAGGGTAGGTTTGGCCTATTACGGCGGTCAGTCGCCCAGCCTCGGCCTCAGCCAGCGCGATCTCGGCGTCGACCCGTGCTTCGTGTGGAGGCTTGGCAAACGCTATTGTAAGAGGCGCGATGACGGTGATACCCCGTGCTGCCAGTTCTCGGGTCTCGATCTGGGTCCAGGCACCAGAAGAGAACCCATAGACTCCTAACCGACCGCTCCCCTTGGCCGTGGCCTCGAATGCCTGGTGTCCAATGCTTCCCCCAACCCCATCCAGCACGAGATCAGCGCCTTTGCCATCCGTGGCTTTGCGCACCTGCTCCACCCAGTCGTCCTCACTGTAGTCTATGGCGACGTCAGCTCCAAGCTGAGTGATAAGATCGAGTTTCTTCTTGCCGTGCGCCGCACCAATCACAGTACCCGCACCAGCGGCTCTGGCCTGTTGGACTAACTGCGAACCAAGGCTGCCCGCCGCCGCAGTGATCAACACAACTTCGCCTGGTGTGATATTGACCGCCTTGATCAGGCCGACAGCTGTTTGCCCCGACAGAAACACTCCGACCGCCTGCTCAATTGACAGCCCTGTCGGAATGTGGAAGATATCGGTAGCATCGACGACCGCCTGCTCCGCATAGCCACCAGTATTGTTTTTGGTGCGTGCAACGACGAGTTTTCCCACCAACGACTGGTCGCCATCTGAGCCGACTCCACTCACCCGGCCAGCAACCTCCAATCCAGGTACCAACGGGAGTGGTAAAGGATACTTTCCAGAGCGAATAATGGTATCTCCGAAGCAAACTCCAGCCACCTGTACATCAATAACGACCTGGTTTGGTCCAACCTGTGGCTCTTCTTTCTCTTCGACCTTTAAGACTTCCGGTGAGCCAAATTGATGGATTTGTATAATACGCATGCGAAATCTCCTTGCTGGATACGCTCATGTACTCTCTCATTGGGACAATCTGTCCCACATTTTGACGAGCATCTCAGTTCATGACAAAATGATCAAGAAAGGACAGTCTGTCCTTTCCCAAGTGTAGCCTGATCGAAAGCTGGAAACAAGAAACAATCTGGGAGATGTGTCTTAGACAGGACAGGGAGCGCAAAATGACTCAGAACTCCAATGATTTGCGTGCGAGACGCACGCGAAAGCTGCTGCGAGATGCCTTGCTTGAGTTAATTGAAGAACGTGGTTTTGATGCACTGACCGTGGAAGAGTTGGCTTCACGTGCCATGGTGAGTCGGTCTGCGTTCTACCGGTATTATCAGGATAAATACGACCTGGTGGAGCAGATCTTTGAGGAAGCTATGAGTGCCTTGCTCAACGCAGTTGGAGAGATGGAGCCAGAACGTCCCCCACAGGTCTGGGTGAAGTTCTTCGAGCACATCGCTCAATACGAACGATTCTATCGAGCGCTGCTTGGCAGGAAGGGAAGCACCTGGTTTGTGAGAAAGATGCGTGAGTCTCTGGCAGACATGGTTAAAGAACATGGGCGCATTCCCAGCAGACCGTCTGCGACAAATCACCCCGCCTACACATTCTCAGATGAGTTTGTGCCAGACCTGGTATCCACTATGTTTGTGGAAGCCATCACCTGGTGGCTTGAGCAGGGAAGACCTTACGCACCCAAAGAGATCGCCACACGCTGCGCGCTGCTTGCCTCCGCACTCTTCAAGGAAGCGAGCACCTGGCAATGACCACCTGATCACGAGAACGCTTTCCATAAGACATAATTATGCGAGGCTGGCCAGGAGGTCCTGGGCCAGGAGGGGCAAGAGGAGGTCCTGGGCGGAATGCAGGTAGAAGTGATTGCCGGGAAGCTGACGCACAGTACACGAGGCGCTGGTATATGACCGCCAGCCCTCTAATTCTTCGCGGCTGACCAGCGTATCCTGCACACCACCATAGACGACAATGGGGCAGATCAGGGGGATAGAGGGGGTGTGAGTATAGGTTTCGTAGAGGGTAAAATCCGCACGCAGGGTCGGCAACATTAAACGCATCAGTTCCGCGTTCTGGAGCACGGCCAGGGGCGTTCCCCCCAGGCGATAGAGCGAACGCAGGAACCCAGGCAGTGGCTGCGTGTGCAGCGGTTCCTGACGCGCTGGGAGATGGGGAGCTTTTATCGCTGAGAGGCAGAGAGCACGTGGTAGGGGCAAGCTCTGTTCTTGAAGCGAGCGCGCCAACACATATGCGATCAAGCCACCCATGCTATGCCCAAAAAAGGCAAAGGGCTCATGCAAATAAGGCTGCATGACTTCAATGAGTGTCGCGACAAGCTGCTCCAGCGAGATAAACGCTGGCTCCACGATGCGTTGCTCACGTCCAGGAAGGTAAACTGGGCAGAGCGCAACCTCACGTGGCAGAGATGTAGACCAACGCCGGTAGAAGGCCACACCACCACCAGCATAGGGAAAACAGAAGAGGCGCAGGCGCGTCTCAGTATCCTGCGTACAGATAATCCAGGAAGAAGTTTCGATATTAGAAGCCATACTCCATCCTCAAACAACAATGCTTCTCGCGCCTGTGGCGCTCGCCTGGGTAAGGGGATGTGGCGGGTGGGGCAGCCGTAGGCTGCCCCACCCGCCACATCCCCTTACCCAGGCTGGTATGGGCTTAGAAATAATACGTAGCGCAACCAACCTGAATGCCAGCGCCAACTGAGATGATCAGGCCGATATCGCCCGGGCGTGCCAGGTTCTGCTGGCGCGCCTGCTCAAGCGCGTAGGGAAGCGACGAGGTAAAGAGATCGTGCTCCGCCTGCACATCGACCAGTTTCTCGGCGCTTACATTCAGTGTCTTGCCCAGGTCGGCAATAAACTGGGACGAGATCTGGGGCGGCAGGATAACCTTTACCCGCTCCAGGTCCAGTTGCTCAAGCGCCAGAAGCTCCTGCACCGTCTCCTGAATACATTGCAGGTAGTATTCCTGGAGGCGGGGATCGGTCGCGACAGAGAGCGTCATCTTACCGTTGTGCAGTTCGGTATGGGAATTGATGGCTCCAAGATAATCCGTAAAGTACTTGAAGACAAAGTTCCCAAACCCCGTCTGTCCATCGGCACTCTCGGCCAGGATCATGGCCGAGCCGGTCTCCTCGATGCCACGCAACACATCTGGCCGGTACTCGCGATTATTTTCGATCTCGGAGGCCATGACCAGCGCGTTGTTGACCTTCTGGGCCTTGATCATACCAATCGCAGTATGGCAGGCATTCAACAGGCCAATCGAGCCATTGAAGACGTCGAAGACAAAGGTCTTCTTATCTGTCACCTTCTCGATCTCCTCGTTGATCTTCAGGTCACCCTGGCTCAATGCGGCTATCGCAGGCTCACTTAAGAACTCGTCGCGATAGACACCGGCATAGATCATCAGGTCGATATCCTTGCGGTCATATGAGGAGGCGGCCAGGCAGTTCTCGGCAGCGGCATTAACCAGGGCCAACGCCTCTTTTTTCACAGGAGACTGAGCTGGCAGCGTACCAATGCTCTCCACACGCACGCGTCGCGTTGGTGGCAGGAGAGGAACGGTATGACGCTGTTCAGATGGAACCTTCTGCACCTTCTCGCCCGCGTCGACACGGCGCATGCGCTCAGGCAGGTTATCGAAGGTATAAATGGCGGCTCCGATGGTCGCACCAGAGCCGGTAATACCCAGGACCGCGTTATCGCCTGACTGAATACGACCCGAACGAATATGGTCAGCGATGGCAATCATCTGCGTCGTGGTCGCGGTATTCCCACGCTCGGCGATGTTGTTGATTACATTCTCCTGCGTGCAGATCTCCTTACCGAAGTGGCTATTGATCTCGCGCGCTGCATCGCGAATCGTCGTGCTGGAGGTCTGGTGAATAATCACATGCTGGAAGGAATCGCTGGGCCAGCCGGAGCTTGCGATGACGTTCGCCGCGTGAGCCACCGCATGTTTCATGTTGACCGCCGAGACCTTGACGGCATCGGTATACATGATCGAGCCACCATGCTCGCGATCTGTTACCTTACCGATACAGTCACGGCTGTAATGACCCAGAGAGAACATGTCGAACTCGTGGAAGCCCACCTTCTGGTTGGGAGCGCGCTCCAGGAGGACCGCCGCGCCAGCGTCACCAACCGTCAGGCAGGGGAGGCGCGAGTCCATAAAGCTCTCCAGTTCCTTCTGAGCGGTCAGCGCGATATGCGTGATATACTCACCGCTTACGGCGATACCGCGCCGGATCAGACCAGCCTTGAGGAAGGAATCGACAATATTGATAGCGGTGAAGAGACCCGTGCAGGCGTTGTCGATATCAAAGGCGATGGCGTTCTTCAGGCCAAAGTGATGTTTCAAACGTATCGCAGTGCTTGGCTCAAAGGAGAAACTGAAGTTTGGGGCATCGCAGCGCGATATGCTCCCACTGACGATCATATCGATATCTTCAGGATTGTACTTCGAGCGTTCAAGGCAATCTGCCACGGCCTGGCGCGCAATATCAATCGAGAACTCAGTTTCGCCCGCCATGCGGCGCGACTTAATACCGGTCAGGCGCGCAAAGGGGAAGCGAATGGGATTGACGCAGCCCTGGATCATCTCGTCCGAGGTGACGACCTTGGGCGGCAGGTAGGTACCCAGGCTCTCGATTACTGTATTCATCAGCAGCATCGGCGAGGCCTCAGCCTGGGCTGGCTTCGGTTCCGGCTGCGTTGGTATCATAGGCTCCTCTACAGCAGGAAGCTCGACCTCGGCAGTGGCTTGAACCGTGGTTTCAGATGGTGCAGTTGTCTGTGAAGTAGGCGCACTCCCCAGGACGCTGGCGAGTTCAGCGATGGTCTGAAACTCGAAGAGCTTCTCCAGGGGCAGATCAATGCCAGCCTCTTTGGCCCTGGCGACAATCTCCAGGCTCTGGATGGAGGCTCCACCCAGGTCGAAGTAGTTGTCGTGGATACCGACACGACTCAGCCCCAGCACCTCAGTCCAGATCTCCGCCAGCTTCTGCTCCGTTGCGTTACGGGGCGCGACGAACTGCTCTTCCAGTTCAGGGCGCTCGCTATTGGGCGCGGGCAGGGCCTTGCGGTCCACCTTACCATTTGGTGTCAGCGGCAAGGCGCTCAGGAAGAGGAAGGCCGAGGGAACCATGTAGGATGGCAGGTGCTGACCCAGGAAGGTGCGCAGTTCCTCAAGCGTAAGGCCTGCCTCCTGAGGTGAGAGCAGAAGTGAGTCGCTCACAGCAGGGATATGCTCACTCACCTGCTCGGGGACGAGATAGGCCACGAGGCGCTTATTTCCAGGCATATCCTCGCGTGCGATGACAATGGCCTCTTTCACGTTTGGATGCTGGCTTAGCGCGGCCTCGATCTCGCCCAGTTCGATACGGAAGCCCCGGACCTTGACCTGGTGATCGATACGACCCAGGAACTCGATCACGCCATCCGGGCGATAACGCGCAAGGTCGCCTGAGCGGAAGAGGCGCGCACCCTCAGACGTGCTGAATGGATCGGGAATAAACTTCTCGCGGTTCAACTCGGGGCGCTGGTGATAGCCGCGTGCGACGCCTACACCACCGATGTATAGCTCGCCTGAGACACCTACAGGGACAGGCTGCTGGGCCTCGTCCAGGATATAGATCTGTGTGTTGACAATGGGGCGGCCAATTGGAATTATCGTTTCCTTGCTGCCGGGCTGGCAGGCCCAGTAGGTCACATCAATCGCGGCCTCGGTTGGGCCGTAGAGGTTATGCAGTTGGGACTTGAGGCGAGCAAAGAAGCGCTCCTGTAGATCAGAGGTCAGGGCCTCGCCGCTACAGATGACACGCTTAAGGCTTTGACAACGCACCTCTAGATCAGGCTCCAACAAGAAGGCATGTAGCATCGA
Organism: Ktedonobacter sp. SOSP1-52; assembly: GCF_016587395.1. NCBI lineage: Bacteria > Bacillati > Chloroflexota > Ktedonobacteria > Ktedonobacterales > Ktedonobacteraceae > Ktedonobacter > Ktedonobacter sp. SOSP1-52. The sequence continues at coordinate 321,322 of NZ_BNJH01000003.1, read as the reverse complement.
GGGCACAAAGTGCAGCGTGCTAATGCGCTGCTCCTGAATGAGCTTCGCCAGGTAGGCCGCATCCGATTGCCCGCCGGGGCGAGCCATGACGAGGGTAGCCCCGCTGATCAGGGGCCAGAAGAACTCCCAGACCGAGACATCAAAGCTGAAGGGTGTCTTTTGCAGCACACGATCCTCAGCAGTCAGACGATACTCCTGCTGCATCCAGTGCAGGCGGTTGCAGACGCCACGATGCGTGTTCATAACGCCCTTGGGCCAGCCCGTCGAGCCAGAGGTATAGATCATGTAGATGAGGTTTTCTGGGCGAAGAACGGGCGTGAGGTTATCCAGCTCGCCGCCGTTGCCCGCGCCCCAGTTGGCATCTAGTGTAAGCACCCGAGCACTATGTTGCGGCAGTTGCTCAAGCAGAGCCGATTGTGTCAGCAGGACTGACACGGCGGCATCCTCAAGCATGTAGGCCAGGCGCTCCTGTGGATAGGCGGGATCCATCGGGACATAGGCTCCCCCAGCCTTCAGCACCCCCAACAAGGCCACGACCATCTCGACGGAGCGCTCCATGCAGACGCCGACCAGGGTATCGGGTTTGACACCACGCGAGCGTAGTTCACGTGCCAGCAGGTTCGCGCGTCGGTTCAGCTCACGATAGGTCAATGAGCTGCCTTCATAAGCCAGCGCCTCGGCATTGGGGGTGCGCTGAGCCTGCTCTTCAAAGAGTTGGGGAATGCTGGCTTGCTCTGGATAGATGGCCTCGGTCGCGTTCCACTCAACCAGGACCTGGTGCTTCTCCGCCTCGGTCAGCAGCGGAAGCGAGAGGATAGGCTGCTCAGGCTGAGCCACGATACCCTCCAACAGCACCAGCAAGTGTCCGCCCATGCGCTCGATCGTCGTATCATCGAAGAGATCGATGTTGTAGCGGAAATCGGCCGAGAGGCCACCATCCATCTCAAAGATGGTCAGGGTCAGGTCAAAGGGTGCGCCCTGCTGACCCATGACATACGGCTCAAGCTTGAGCGCGGGCAGGGCGATCGCATGATGTCCATTCGCGCCATTATGCGCATGGGAGCCATTTTGCCCATTGTTGCTCATCTGACTCAGGAGGGCCAGTTCACTCTCGTCGCGCTTGCGAGGGCGGTCCCAGATGAAGAGCGACTGGAAGATCGGCGAGTAGCTGGGATCACGTCTGGGCTGCAACCGCTCAACGATGACCGGGAAGGGGAGATCCTGGTGCTCCAGGGCCTCGGTAACAGTCTCGCGCACCCGGTTCAGCAGCTCTTTAAAGCTGGGGTTGCCCGCCAGGCTGGTGCGCAAAGCGGCTGGATTGACCAGGTAGCCGACGATCTTCTCCAGATCGGCGCGGCTACGACCGAGCATGGGCGTCCCCACCAGCACATCATCCTGGTGACTATAACGATAGAGTAGAGTCTTAAAGGCCGCCAGTACGATCATAAAGAGCGTAGCCTTCTCAGACTGGGCCAGGGCGCGTAACTTGCGCGTCAGGTCAGCGCTGAAGGAGAAGCTATGCGAGGCGCCACGATAGGTCTGCACCGGTGGGCGGGGGCGATCCAAAGGCAGGTTCAGCAGTGGTAGCTCGCCTGCCAGCTTCTCCTGCCAGTAGGACCAGAGGCGCTCGCCCTCTGGGCTCTTCGCCAGCTCGGACTGCCAGCGGACATACTCCGTAAAAGCAGGACCTGCGGCGGGAAGCGCCGCCTGTGAACCCGCGACCCGCGTGGCATAGAGGAGATAGAGTTCATCAATCAGAATATCAAGCGACCAGAAGTCCAGCGCAATATGATGCACGGTGAGCGCCAGGATATGCTCCTGGGGGGCGCGCTGGAAGAGCTGAATACGCATGATAGGCCCCTTCTCCAGATTGAAGGGACGATTGCCTTCTACGAGGAGGCGCTGCTTGAGCGCCTCTTCAGACCAGGAGGAGGCATCGATGCGCTCGATGGGAATCTCCTGCTGGCGCTGGAAATACTGAACAGGCTCGCCCTCCCTGGTGGCATAGGTCGCGGTCAGGATCGGGTAGCGACGCGCCAGCTCCTGGAAGGCGGATTGTAGTGCCTGGATATCTAACGCAGCTTGAATGCGCGCGGAGTAGAGCAGATTATAGGCAGCGCTTTCGGGAGCGAGGCGATAGAGGAACCAGAGGGCACGCTGTCCCTGGGACAACGTGACCCACTCTGGCTCGACCTTCGCCGCAGCTTTTTCACGGAGCAGGCGCTCCAGAAGCGCTCGTTTCTGTTCGGGAGAAAGACCTGCAAGTTTCTTGGACGCTTCACTCATTCGTTTTATTCCTCTCCCTGTACCATTTGTTTGAGCAAGGAGTCTATTTGGTCTTCGGGCAACTGATCGAGCTGAGTCAGGAGCACGGCCGCCTCCTGAGGACTCATCTTACCAGCATCCTGAGCCTGGGCTGCGGCTGGTTGCTCACCCTGTTCCGCAAGCATTTGTTGCAGCAAGGCATCTACATCCTGATCGGAGAGCTCGTCGAGCTGATCCAGCAACTGCTGAGCCTGGTCCTGGTTGAGCGCCTCCTCCGGCTGAGAAGGTGCTTCCACAGCTACCGTGGTCACAGTGGGTAACTGCTCAAGGAGCTGGCTCGCGAACTGCGCGATGCTTGGCCCCTGGAGGAATGTGACAATCGGAACGCGCACCCCCAGCGCCTGCTCAATACGGTTCTTCAGTTCAATAGCCATCAGCGAGTCCAGGCCTAGGGTTGTGAGTGGCTGATCGCTATCCAGACGCTCGGCCGGAACACGCAGCACAGCCGCGACCTGCTCGCTGAGATACTGCTCTAGCAACGACAGGCGCTCAGAGCCAGTGGCACGCAGGATGGCATCAATCCCACTCCCCGTTGATGTCGGCGTCCGCGATGCTAGCTGCTCGCTTGTATTCTCAACAAGGTAGGAGACCAGCGGTAGGGCCGCAATCTGAGGATAGAACTCACGCAAGAGTTGCCAGTCGAGCTTTAGCACGCCAACCTGGGCGGCCTGTTGCGGGATGAGCAGTTCGAGGGCGGCCAGGACATCACGAGGCGAGATACGCTGAATGCCATGGCTCTCCCAGTACTCATGCACGCGCTGGCCTTCGGCGGTCGCGCCAAAGCCAATCTCGGAGACTGCGCCCCAGTCGATACTGATAGCGGGCAGGCCCTGTGCGCGCTGGTAATGCGCCAGGCTATCCATAAAGGCGCCCGCCGCCGCGTAGTTACCCTGAGCTGCGGAGCCGAAGAGCGAGGCACCCGACGAGAACGAGACAAAGAAGTCCAGGCGGCTCTCCTGAAAGAGTGTATGCAGGAGCCAGCTCCCGATGACCTTGGGGCGGAAGACCGCGTCCAGGGCGGATGCATCCAGGTTGATCAGCGGTTTGACCAGGGGCTGTCCCTGCGCATCCTGCCAGACAGAGGCGGCATGCAGAATACCCTTGATGGGAGGATGGCCCTGGCGCATGTGATCGGCCAGGAAGGCACGAAGCTGCGCCTCGTCCGTCACGTCGAGCTGAACACAGTGAATCGTCACGCCCTCGGCCTCTAGCTCGCGAATACCGCGAACGAGGCTCGCCAGGCGATCCGTAGCCGGGATGCGATCCCATTCGGAGCGCGGCGGTACCTGGGTGCGCCCAGCGAGAATAAGCGAACGTGCGCCCTTCTGTGCCAGCCAGCGCGCAACCTCAAAGCCCAGGCCCCAGAGGCCTCCAGTCACCAGATAGCTACCCTGCGCTCGAATATGCAGGTCGCGCGCGACAAAGTCGTGGCTATGCACCATGCGCGCGACATAGCGCTCGCCCTGGCGGAAGGCCACCTGGTCCTCGCGACTGGTGTCAAGCAGGCTCGCATAGAGCTGCTGCGCGCCCTCCTCAATGCCTTCCTGGCTAGAGAGGTCGATAAGCGCCCCCCAGATCTCGGGATGCTCCATCGCGCAGGTGCGCCCCAGGCCCCAGAGCGGAGACTGCGCCACGGCCAGCGAGGCATTATCGGAGGTCACGGCCTGAGCATCGCGCGTGACCAGCCAGAGGCGCGGGAGATGTGCGCTCGTATTCTGTGCCAGGGATTGCATCACACCCAACGCGGAGGTCGTGCTCAGCGCGAGATCGCGCTCAAGCGTCTGCGCAGTCGTCTGCTCGCTTGGCATCGAGTCTAGACTCCAGAGATGCACTACGCCCCGCAGCGGGGTCGCAAAGGTCTCTTGAACGCGGCTGATAACTCGCTGTACATCGTTCAATTGCGCGGGTTGAATCTGGTAACGGCCCGAGCCAAGCTCGCCATAGTGGCTTCCCACCTGGACAAGCGCGCACTGTTGGCCACGCGCTTGCAAGTATTGTGCCAGGCGTTGACCCACGCCCTGGCAATCCGCGAAGATCAACCAGGTGCCAGAGCGCCCCTCAGGCCAATTTGTCTGCTCGCCAGGAGCAAAGCTCTGCTTCTCCCAGCGCAACTCATACAGCCAGGAGGAGAGATCAACCTCGGGCGCGGGTGGTGCCAAAGGTGTCGAGCGCTGGAGCTGGATACCCCTTGCCTCGATCAGCAGACGTCCATCCTCGGAGAAGACACGTACATTGCCCTCCAGGGTTGTCGCATCCGGGCGAATCTGCTGATCCAGGGTCGCATGGCTCCAGACAAACTTGCCGGGACGTTCATGCATCTTGAAGCTCTGCAAGCCAACGGGAAGGTATAGCGTGCCCTCGCCCGCACCCAGAGACTGGGGAAGAGCGGAGGTAAGGACCTGGAGACACGAATCGAGCAGGGCAGGATGCACCTGGTAGCGCTCACGCTCTAACTCGAAGGCAGGCGAGAGGCTGACACACCCCAATGCCTCGCCATCGCGCCGCCAGAGCTGCCGAATGCTGCGATAGTCTTCATTTAGCTCGATACCATGCTGCTCCAGGCGCTGATAGAAGGCATCAAGCGCGACCTCCTCCTGACAGCGCTGCTGAACTGCCTGCAAGCTCTCATCGCTTGCCTCGGTATATGCCGCACCATGATGACCATTCGGCTGTGATTTGCCATTAAAAGCATGCCCATTGCTTTGCGCAGGCATGGAAGGCGCAAAGCAATCAAGAGTGTATGAGCTGGGCTCGGGCTCTGGCCCTTGAGGCTCTTCCTCGGCGCTGAGCTCACGCAGGCGATTGAGATGAGACATGCTCGCCATTACGACTTCGGTCTCTATACCAAAATCGAGTTGACAGGCAATCTCGTTGACCCCTACCGCCCGCAATTGGCGCACCAGGGGGAGACAGCTCTCGGGCGTGCCGAAGAGCACACGCTGCGTCGAGATCATGCGCTCAAAGACAAAGCTCAGATACTCGTTGACGTCCTCCTCAGAGAGCGTCGCCAGGTCAACCTTCTGCCCACGACTATAGGCAACGGCGTTCAGGAGATAGGCCGCCGAGCGCAAATAATCGCAGAAGGGACCCTTGGCCAGGTCATTGACGGCCTGCTCGCTCTCCGCGATGAAGGTATGCAGCATGACCGAGACCTGCCCGGTCTGCGGGTCATAGCCATGAGCGGCGCGCGCGTCGCGATAGATCTTGATCTTCTCGCCCAGCTCCTCGACGCTCTGGTTATACATATGCGTCAGGAGATTGGCGCCGATTTCGCCCGCTTTAGCGAAGGTTTTAGGATTGCCCGCGGCGGTCACCCAGATAGGAATCTCGGGCTGGATAGGCGTGGGATAGGTGCGAATATCGACCATCTTGCCATCGCCACCCTTGACCTGCACGGACTCGCCGCGCCAGAGCTTACGCACCGTCTCGATGCCTTCGTACATCACCTCGTTGCGCCGCTCATAATGATCGGGGAAGAGTGCGAAGTCATTAGGATGCCAGCCCGAGGCGATGGAGAGGCCCACACGACCCCCAGAAAGATTGTCGACCATCGCCCACTCCTCAGCGACGCGGAGTGGATTGTGCAGCGGCAGCACGACGCTCCCGGCGCGCAGTTGAATCTGCCGGGTCTCACGCGCTAATGCCGCCTGTAAGATGGCGGGATTGGGATACAGCCAGCCATCACGGGTGAAGTGCCGCTCGGGGATCCACACCGATGAGAAGTCGTGGCTGTCCGCATATTTTGTGCTTTCGATAACCAGGCGGTATTTGTCGTGGTCATGGGTCGTCTCGCTACTAGCAAAGAAGATGAGACCAAACGTAATCCCCTGGTTGTGACTCTGTCTATTCATAAGCGCCACATTATCCTTTAAAGAAAAAGGAGGGTGGGACATCCTTCCTGTTCAACTTACCTGGTCACAGCCTCAGCAACTGGTCGTTCAACCGCGCTGGTGATCTTGCCAGACGCGTGTAGTGTCCAGTCCTGGCGAGGTTGATTGGGGAGACCGGCGGCATGACTATAGACATGGAACACGGCCTGCTCTGGCGCCGTGGCGGAGAGCACCACCTGAACCTTTTGCGCCCCCTGCTCCGGCACGATCAACAGCTTCTTGAGCTCGATCTCGGCCAGGGTATGTGGACCTGCACCAAAGGCTTCAAGTGCAGCAGCCAGGGCCATCTCAATGTAGAGCGAGACCGGAGCCGCTATCGCCCCCTGGATGCGGTGTCCGCTCAGGAAAGACAGGCTGCGTGGGTCCAGGACACTCTCCCAGACATGCGTGCCAGCTGGATAAACCAGCTCAGTATGCGCACGGAGCAGGGGATGTCCCGCCAGAAACGCTTCTTGCGCAACAACTGGCTCAGATGCTGGTGCCTGCTGAGCCGGGCGACTGGCGGGAAGCTCCAGCCAGAAACGCTCACGCTCAAAGGGGTAGGTAGGCAGCGGAACGCGCTGGCGCGTATAGTCGCCTTCGAAACCGCTCCAATCGATGGCCGCGCCCTGCGTATAGAGCGCTGCAATACTCTGAGCCAAGATGCGCCAATCATCTTGCCCCTTGCGCAACGAGGTCAGCCAGGTCGCCTCTGCATCTGGAAGGCAGCGTTTACCCATATTGCCAAGCACCGCGTTCGGTCCCAGTTCCAGGAAGAGCGTATAGCCCTGAGCCGCCAGGGTCAGCATTCCGGCGTTAAACTGCACGGCACCGCGCACATGCCGTCGCCAGTAGCCAGCATCAAGCACCCCGCCAACTGGCAGGAGCTCGCCCGTCAGGTTACTCACCAGTGGGATACGTAGCGGACTGGCGTGGACCTCGCCCGCGGCACGCTCAAAGGCGTCAAGCATTGGCTCCATCACTGGCGAGTGGAAGGCATGTGAGACCGTCATAGGATGCGTCTTCAAGCCATCCTGCTCCAGGCGAGCAACAATGGCTGCAAGCGCCTCGCCTCGACCAGAGAGCACCGTATTGGAGGGGCCATTGATGGCAGCGATAGAGACCTGCTCGCGATACGGCTCTAAATACGACTCAAGCCGTTCAGGGGCGGCAAAAACGACCACCATCTGGCCACGTTCGGGCAGCGCCTGCATCAGGCGACCACGCGTCGCAATCAGCTTCAGGCTATCCTCCAGGCTCAAGGCGTCCGCGACACAGGCGGCGACATACTCGCCCACACTATGGCCCATGACGACATCAGGTACGATGCCCCAGGAGCGCCACAGTTCGGCGAGCGCGTACTCCAGGGCGAAGAGCGCAGGCTGCGTAAAGGCGGTCTCCTCCAGCGGCGAGGCGGTCTCCTCGTCAGGATAGAGCACCGAGAGCAGCGGCTGCGAGAGATGCTCCCGTAAAATCTGATCACAGCGATCTAGTGCTGCGCGGAAGGTAGGCTGCGTCTCATAGAGGGAACGCGCCATGCCTACATACTGTGATCCCTGGCCCGTAAAGAGGAAGGCAATCTGTGGACGGCTGCCCTGTGCTACGCGACCAGTCGCACCATCCGTGATGGCTTGGCCCGCGGCAAAGGCTGAAAGCTGCGCGCTGAGTTGCTCACGAGAGGTAGCTACCAGGGCCAGGCGTTGGGCAAAATGCATACGTCCCGTCGCGGCAGTATAGCAGATATCCGCCAGCGAAGTAGCAGGCTCCTCTTTCAAGAAGGTAGCATAGCTTCCAGCCAGTTCTTTCAGGGCGCGCTCATTGCGCGCTGAGAGGGGCAGGATATGCGCGCCACGCTCAACGGCATTGGCCGCAGGCTCCTGGGCGGGAGCGCCCTCCAGCACCACATGCACATTGGTGCCACCAAAGCCAAAGGCGCTTACACCAGCCAGGCGTTGCTGTGCCTCCGGCCAGGGCGTACGCTGCGTCGGGATAGCAAACGTCGTGCCCTTAAACGAGATATGCTCGTTCAGTTGCTGGAAGTGCAGATGCGGCGGGATCTCGCCATGATGCAGGCTCAGCACAGTCTTGATCAGGCCAGCGATGCCTGCCGCGGCCTCCAAATGCCCAATGTTGGTCTTGACCGATCCAATAATACACAGCTGGTCTCCAGTTCGCTGCTCCATCAACACATTTTTGAGCGAGTCGACCTCGATGGGGTCACCCAGGGGCGTACTCGATCCATGCGTTTCGATATAATTGATCTGCCCAGGCGTGACGCCCGCGTTGCGCAGAGCCTGGCGAATGACGGCCTCCTGCGAAGGGCCATTGGGCGCGGTCAGGCCATTGCTGCGTCCATCCTGGTTGACCGCTGAACCGCGAATCAGGGCCAGAATGTTATCGCCATCGCGCTGGGCCGCTGAGAGCGGCTTGAGCACAACGACGCCACAGCCCTCACCACGGACATAGCCATCCGCCGCGTTATCAAAGGTGCGACAGCGCCCATGCTCGGACATCATATGCGCCTGCGAGAATGTAATGGTCAGTTCAGGCGTGAGAATCAGATTGACGCCCGCCGCCAGGGCCACCTCGGACTCTCCAGTACGCAGGCTCTGGCAGGCCAGGTGCACCGCCACCAGCGACGAAGAGCAGGCCGTATCGATGGCCATACTGGGTCCACGCAGGTCCAGCAGGTACGAGAGGCGGTTGGCCACAATACTATGAGCATTACCAGTACCTGTATAAGCATCCAGCAAAGTGGGATCGCTAAATTGCAGGCGCGCGTAGTCGTTGCTGCTTACGCCCACAAAGACACCCGTCTGGGTGTTTGCCAGGCGCTCGGCGGGAATACCGGCGTTTTCCAGGGCCTCCCAGGCCACCTCAAGCAGGATACGCTGCTGGGGGTCCATAGCGGTCGCCTCGCGCGGCGAGATACCGAAGAAATAAGGGTCAAACTTGTCGACCTCTTTGAGGAAGCCACCCCAGCGCGTATTCATCTTGCCAGGAACGGCGCGCTCCGCCACGTAGTACTCGTCAACGTCCCAGCGCGAAGCTGGCACCTCGGAGATCCCATCGATACCCTCGCGCAAGAGCTGCCAGAAGTCAGCAGGCCCTTCCGCACCAGGGAAGCGACAGCCAATACCTACAATCGCGATGGGTTCCTGTGCACGCTCACGTGTTTCGGCAGGCTGAATCTCTTCACGTGTCTGCGGCTTCTCATCTCCCGCTAGGTGCCGGGCCAGGGCCGCGATATTGGGATAATCATAGGCCACGGTTGGTGAGAGTTCACGCCCTAGCCAATCCTCCAGATCCGCCGAGAGAGTCACGGCATGCACAGAATCCATGCCGTACTGCGCGAAGGGCGTCTGGGCATCGACCGCCTCAGGGCGGAGGTTAAGCAGCGAGGCCACCTGAGTACGCAGCCAAGCTTCGATCTCCACAGCACGTTTTGTGGGAGCCGAGAGAGGCTCGGTCTCGCGCATCTCGGAAACGCCAGGAGCAGTCTCGCTCACCTGGGGAGCCTCTGATGGCAGTTCCAGCGTCCAACGTGCCACGATGTCGAGTTCATTCGCGAGCAGGCTCTCACGTGTGGTTCGGCGTTGCACCTTCCCGCTGGAGGTCTTAGGCAGGGTGCCGGTCTTGAGCAATACGATCTCATAGACCTGAAGATCATGACCTTCGGCAATAGCCTGGCGCAGCGTAGTAAAGATCTCTGCGGGATCTTTTTTGAGATACTGGCGCTCGATCTCAGTCACGATCACCAGGCGCTCCTCGCCCACGGCCACCAATGAGAAGGCCGCGCTACCATTGGTGCGCATGGCTGGGTGTGCGTGTTCAACGGTCTTCTCAATATCCTGGGGATAATGGTTGCTGCCACGAATAATGATCAGATCCTTCAAACGGCCAGTGATAAAGAGCTCATCTTCATGCATAAAGGCCAGGTCACCGGTACGCAGGAAGGGGCCTTCGCCATTGGCGAGATGGGCCTGAAAAACCTGTGCCGTCTCCTCTGGACGCTGCCAGTAGCCCTGAGCCACGCTAGGACCAGAGATCCAGATCTCACCAACGCGCTCAGGCGGTAGCTCAGTGAAGGTTTCAGGATCCACGATCAGGAGGCGCTGCATAGGCAGGCTATTGCCGATACTAACCAGGGTGCGGCTATGTTTCTCCTCAGACGCCACTTCCTGAGCCTGGTTTTGCTCCAGGGCCTCGCCCGAAAAGGAGCGCACCAGCGGGTAAACTCCCTTGCGTCCAGCCGAGGCCACCAGCGTCGCCTCAGCCAACCCATAGCAGGGATAGAAATAATTGCGTCGGAAACCAGTGGAGGCAAAGGCCTCGGCGAAGCGCTCCATTGATTCTGAGCGTACCGGTTCCGCACCATTGGCGACGATCTCCCAGTGGCTGAGATCAAGCGTGGCCTTCTGCTCATCAGAAATTTTGCTGACACAGAGGTCATAGGCAAAGTTAGGGGCACCACTGATCGTGGCCTTATACTGAGATACAGCCCGCAGCCAGCGAATGGGGCGCTGTAAGAAGGCGGCTGGCGACATGATTGTCGACGCATAGCCCGCGTAGAGCGGCTGCAAGATGCCGCCAATCAGACCCAGGTCATGGTAGAGGGGCAGCCAGGTGACGCCATGCGCATCGTCGGGATGCTGACAATACTGCTCAACCAGCACAGAGTTCTGAAGCAGATTATCATGCGTAACCATCACGCCTTTGGGCAGGCCAGTCGAGCCAGAGGTATACTGGAAGAAGGCCAGCGTCTCGCCATTCACCGAAGGCTTTGACCACTGTTGAGCCAGATCGGTTGATAGGGTGTCAGTTGAGACCACAGGAATATGCTGCAATTCTGGTGACTGATCTAGCAGGCCCTGGACGCGGGCGGAGAGAGCAGTAGTGGTCAAAATGACAGCGGGTTGTACATTCTGGGCAATGGCCCGGAACTTGGAAAGGGTGCGGTCGGAGCGAGTGGCGGACGGAGGATAGACTGGAACAGCGATAATTCCACTATAGAGGCAACCAAAGAATGCGGCGATAAACTCCAGTCCAGAGGGATAGATCAATAAGGCACGCGCTCCACTCGCGGCATGGGATTGGAGGAGTGAACCAATTGTTCGGGCGTAGAGATCAAGATCGGCGTGGGTAAAATGCCCCTTCTCGTTCTCCCCATCGGCAAGGAATGAGTAGACCCGCTGCTCAGGCTGATGCTCGACTCTCCATTGAAGCAAATCAACCCAGTTGGCAATATCCAGCGTTGAAATTGAAATACGTTTACTCAAGGTTTAATGCTTCCTGGCAAGAAGACAACTCCTGACTTCTTGCTACTATACTAGGAATATAAGCAATAAGAACACGTTTCACGCTTCGTCTGAGTTAGGGGTACAAAGCTCTTGAGCGAAAAGATCAGGAACAGGCAGGCCCCCTTTCTTGCTTGCGCCAGACCAGCCTGGCGACAGGTCATGCCGTTCGCCTTCGGTGTATAGTGCATACTTTTCACTACTCGTGTAAAGCGTATGCAGCCAACTCTAGAAGGCAAGAATAGGTAAACGCTATATATAATATATATAGCCAAAAATGGCAATACTAACAACAATGTTATAATCGTATCACGGACAGGTCAACAGTGCCAATACACAAGAAACAGGTATTTGGCACTGTGATTCTTGAAGCGTAATAGTGCTTTGTTGTTCTTCAGTGTACCACATCCTACCACCAAAAAAACGCCGTTTCGCTCCTTTATTTTGGGTATAAGAAAAACCTCTGCCATCGCGTCGCGCTTTTATATAGAGAGGAAAGGGAGGAGCCAGTATGGCACGACGCTACTGGCGTACGCGTCTACTTCCGGAAGTAGACGCGTACGCCAGTAGCGTCGGTCAGGAGTGTTTGCGTCCTGCTATAAGCTCTATTAAAGCTGGAGAGAACGGCTTAAACGCGGACGCTCGTCAGGCTGGGGCTCGAGCGTCTCGAACTCGTCGATCACGCGCAGCACTTCAGATACCGCGCGCTCAAGCTGCGGATCTTCCTGCCGGGCAAAGTCTTGAGGCGCGATATCCACCTCGATATCGGGATCAGTGCCATAGTTCTCGACATTCCAACCCACATCCTTGAACCAGAAGGAGAACTCGGCCTGGGTCGTCACGGTATTGTCGACCAGGCGGTGACGAGGATGAATACCAATCACGCCTCCCCAGGTACGTTTGCCTAGCAATGGGCCAAGCCCCATCAACTTAAAACTATGGCTGAAGATGTCACCATCGGAGCCAGCATACTCGTTTGTCAGGGCCACCATGGGGCCACGAGGGGAGGTCTGGGGATAGGGATCTGGCTGTCCCCAGCGCTGGAAGTCATAGCCAATGCGACGACGCGCCAGCTTCTCTAAGAGCAGGCCAGAGACGTTGCCGCCACCATTCCAGCGTACATCCACTAGCAAGCCGGGAGCGTCATACTCCGCCAGGAAGCTACGGTGGAACTCGGAGAAGCCATGTGTACCCATATCGGGAATATGGATATAGCCGACCTTGCCATCTGACAGTTCATGGACACGGCGGCGGTTCTCCTCCACCCATTCGCGATAGCGCGCAGGATACTCGCTACGCAAGGTCTTCACAGTAACGGTACGGATCTCCTGCGTCTCCGCATCCTCTATGATCAACTGCACCTCGTGCCGGGCCTGGTTCACGAGCAGTTCCTGCGGCGTGCGCTCGGAGTTCACGCGCTGGCCATTGATCGCCAGGACGGCATCGCCAACTGCGACCTCCAGCCCCGGCAGGGTCAGTGGCGAGGTCTCATGGCTATTGGCGATATCGCCCTTGACAATGCGCGTAATGAGATAGCGCTGCTTCTCCGCGTCATACGACCAGTCAACGCCCAGGAAACCCTGGTGATAGTGAGGCGCTTTGCGATACTCGCCCCCCATCTCATAGGAATGGGAGGTACCCAGCTCGCCTTGCAGCTCCCAGAAGAGATCCGAGAGCTCTGAGCGAGAACTGACACGCTCGACCAGGGGCGCGTACTGCTCATACACAGCCTGCCAGTCGATACCAGACATATCCTCGTTCCAGAACTGCTCACGCTGCAAACGCCAGGCCTCGGCGAACATCTGGCGCCACTCAGCGGCGGGCAGAACAGAGACCTTGATGCGGTTCAGGTCCAACCAGCCAGTCTCACGATTGGAGGCGCCATTCTCCGTCTTAGGCTTCTCGCCTGCTTTTACCACGCGCATGCGATGGTGCGAGCGGTAGATCAACGTTTTCGCGTCACGCGAGAGGTCGAATCCGCCCACGCCCTCTAGAATTTTCTCTGTCTTGTAGTTCTCGAAGTCGTAACTCTCAATAATACCCTTGGGATGGGCGTGGTCCGGCTCATCGGGAATGGTGTTCTCCATTGGCCAGGAAGAGAAGAGGGCCTTGCCTTTGATGCCACGAATGGCGGTATAGCGTCCCTCACCCACGGGGAAGGGTAGCACACGCTCACGAATCCCTTCCAGGTCAATGGTGATTGGTTTCTTCTCCTCGCCCTCTTTGGCCTTCTCGCCATTGCTTTTCTCGTTCAGCGTGCCATTCTCCTGCGCCTTGCCGTCTGGCGTCGAGCCATTCTCTTCGGACTTTGCGTTCGCGGATGACTCTTTCTCGCCAGGGGCTTTGGGCTCGGGAATGAAGGGTGAACGCTGGTCACGTTTGAGCATGATCGCGTAAGGCTTAGAGCCACGGGGGAAACTATACTCAAACTGGTGGCTATCGTGCTGGGGCGTAAAGTGGCGAGCACCGATAAAGTAGAGGCACTTCCCCTCGGGATCAAAGGCAGGGGAGACATCCTCCAGAATGGGATCGGTCACCTGGTGTGTGGCGCCACTCTCCAGTTCACAGAGCTTGATGGCGGTTTTCTGGCCCGAGATGGCGAAGCCGTACGCCAGCCACTTGCCATCCGGTGACCAGGAGATGCCCGCGATACGCGCATACTCACTGCGATCAAGCACACGCAAGCTACCAGTCTCCAGGTCGACCACGAGCAATTCCTGACGATGATTGGTGATCGCCACCACGTCATCGGTTGGGGAGACAGCTAGATTCACCGCGCGACCAAACTCAGCCTCAGCTAATACGCGTGGCTCGCTCGCATCTTCAGGATTGAAGATTACCAGGCGTTCCTCGCCCGTGGCGTCGCTGACCGCAACCAGGCGCTGACCATCATTCAGCCACTCCAGGAAGCGATAACGCACACCGTCTGGCTCACCATGCTGGAGGACCGATCCCTCCCAGTTTCCCATCGTAAAGGCCTTGCCGCGCGTCGTAAAGGCAGCGGCATAGCCCTGGGGATGCAGGGCATAGGTATCCAGGTAATGGCTAGCTGTAGCGAACTTGCGATTGCGCTGAGTACGCATACTTGGCATCTGCACGCTCACCTGGCGCGTCTCCTCCGTCTGAGGATCAAACAGGTAGAGATCAGCTCCCGCGTGATAGACTAGGCGCTGGCCGTCGCTTGCTAGGCTGCGCGCATAGAAATCATGATGAGTGGTGTGTCTGCGCAGATCCTCACCAGCAGGCGTACAGGAATAGATGTTGCCGACGCCCTCATGGTCCGACTGGAAATAGATACGCTCACCAACCCAGCAAGGATCAGCGAGATTGCCATCGAGGGCGAGCAGGCGTTTGAAAGTACCATTGCCCTCCACATCGCACCAGAGATGCCCAACCGTGCCGCCACGGTAGCGCTTCCAGTATGCAGGTTCACGGATATTGCGCCCCAGGACGACACCGCCTTGTGAGCCATAAGAAATAGCATTCGCCATACCATACGAGAGAGCGCGTGGCAGGCCACCCTCGGGCGAAATCGCAAAGATTGTCTGGAAGCGAGGCGTAAACTGTCCGGCGTTACTGGCGTAGAGGATCTCGTGACCATCAGGCGACCAGCCAAGCACGCGGCAGGTGGCTCCCTGGAACGTCAGGCGACGCGCAGGCTCGCCCGTCGCAGACATTACATAGACCTCGCTGGGACCCTCCTCGCGGCCCACAAAGGCGAGAAACTTGCCATCGGGGGAGAAACGTGGATGGCTGACCTCGCCGACACCGGCGGTCCAGCGTTCGGCCCGCCCACCTTCGTCACGAACAACCCATAAATCATCTTCAGTCACAAACACAATCTGGTCTTGAAAAATGTGGGGATAGCGAATATATCCTTGAACTGGCATACGACCTCCTTCCAACTTATGCACACTTATCAATATGGGGCATGCCGCAGAAGCACCGGGAGAAAGCTGCGGTCAAAGAGAATGGCGCGCAAGTAGAACCGTGCACATTGTATCACAGCCATATCCTCTGTTCCAACGCGTACCAGGCTGCTCTCCAGGTCTCCATCTCGGTTCGCAAGCTCGCCTCATTTGAACTTTCAAGGCCGATTCTCTATAATACAGGGGCCTACATACCAGTACAAAAAACGCAACTCATCGTCATCCAGAAAGGACTCTTCCCTCATGCTTACACGACCTGAGTCTCGCAGCTATCTTATTGCCAGCCTTGGCGCGCTCATCGCCGCCTTCACATTTCTCTTCCTGCCCTTTGGTGCCATTAGCTATCAAATGGCGGGCAGCCAGCGGGGCATTACCATCACGGCTGGAGACTTTACCAGCAATGGCGCCTGGTTCACCCTCCCCCTGGGCGTGGTCTGGCTCAGCGTGCTCCTCCTGC
The DNA here is from genome assembly GCF_016587395.1 of Ktedonobacter sp. SOSP1-52. Classification (NCBI taxonomy): domain Bacteria; kingdom Bacillati; phylum Chloroflexota; class Ktedonobacteria; order Ktedonobacterales; family Ktedonobacteraceae; genus Ktedonobacter; species Ktedonobacter sp. SOSP1-52. Next base: position 305,445 of record NZ_BNJH01000003.1, on the reverse strand, counting down.
TCGCCATCATTGGTATCGTGCTCTACACGCTGACACAGAATACCAAGTCCAATACATCTGAAGAGATCTATCATTCACGCTGGGCGGGCGAAATCATTACGACGCTTGGCGTCGCCAGCCTGGTCCTCTACCTCTGGTCCTATTTCCTGGTCATACTCCGCATCCAGGGGGTCTACCCGGCGCAGATGCAGGCGACCGTTAGCCTGGGAATAGGCTCTCTGCTCACCATCTTCTTTATGCTCGTCACAATTGCTGGCGGAGTGCTCACCCTCACCAACAAACGAAAAGCCCGCAAACAAGGAACGGGGCAACTCGCCACGAAAAACAGCGCCCAGGCCTAAACACATTGTAGGGTCCATGCCAGCATGAACCCTACAACTTAAGGCGTTGGGCCAGGACCTGAATGACTTCGTAGAGCATTTGGGGCAGGGCACCAAAGGAGTAGGACATCAAGACGGCCTCGTCGCGCTGGTGCGCACCACGCCCATGCACGCCCCAGTTGAAGACAGGAAGCTGTAGCTGCTGCATCAAGCGCAGCGGCAGGCTATAGGCACCAGGGCGCGACGCCTCATCGTCATCGCGCCAGATCGGCATATTGGCGGTTAAGGCCGTAATATCCATCTGCTCATCGAGCTGAAGGTAACTGATATCGGAGAGGAGAGGGAAGAACTCGCGCCGCGCCAGGTGCTGCTCGGGATGCGTATGCACCACCTCGTCGATGGCCTCGGATAAGAGGCCCGCACTCTCAGGGACATGAGGATAGTAAGGCGGCGCGTAATAGATGACGACCGCAGGACCACGTAGATTGCTCAGCGACCAGAGCCGCTGCACGAGATGCAGCGAGCGCTCGCGCTTATCCAAAGTCGGCGGCAACTGCTGCCAGGCCTCGTCGAGCGCCTGGCGCACGCGCGCCTCGTCCAGGCGACGCACCACCTCCGCATACAGCTCCGCATAACTCAAAATGGTGCCGCGCCGAGGCTCAATGTGCTCGGACTGGCCTGTGTCCCTCCGCCAACGACGCTCTGTCTCATCTACGCGCTGTAAGAGCCGTTCTAGCGCCGTCTGAGCGACCCGGCGCAGGCGTTGTAGTAACTCCTCAGGGCCACTGGTCAGCGTCAGGACGTTGAGGTAGAAATAGGCCGCGAAGGGGAGCTGGACATCATAGTGCTGCTTGAGATCGGTAGCGTGGAGCGTTACTGGAGGAACCGTGCGCTGTCCCTTGCCCGTGTCACATAGCTCGTCATTCAAGCTTAGATCGCGGATCAATTCGGCCATCAGCAGATTGGCGTCCAGACCGGCGAAGGGCGCGCCGACATGCGACTCACGCCCGATACAGAGAAAACTTGGCAGGAGCTTGCCAACCGTACCACCATAGACATAGCGATGTGGATCACCGGGATAGAGCGCGGAGGCATAATCGGTATTGAGCACACCCAAATAGCGCATTTGCTGCTCCTCGCGCCAGCGCACCAGGAAACGCACCGCCTGCAAAACGCCCGCGGACTCGTTCTCTTCGTCGGGAGTCGCTAGCATCAGGACCGAAAATGGGAGCGGATTCTCGTGACTGTTTGCGACCAGGTGGCGCATCAAGGCAATATTGACGGCGACGCCACTCTTCATATCGCCAACACCTCGCCCAAAGAGCCAGTCGCTCCGCTCACCCTCCAGGGTAACATCAGGAGGGAGCAGCTCATCTATATGTCGCGCCAGTTCCGCAGGCTGCAAGGCCAACGGCTCCAGGTCGCCATAATCGGCGGTATCCACAGTGTCAAAATGGCCCAGCAAGATCAGCGTCTCCGGCCCCTGCCCACGCAGGAAGGCATAGACATTCTTGCGCCCATAAGGGTCATCCTGGATCAGATCAAAGCCACTCGCTGTATAGAGCGACTCCAGGCCATCTTTATGTAACAAGGCCAGGATCTCACTGGCAACAACATTCTCCTCTTTGCTGGGGCTGACATCACGAATCGCCACCAGCCGCTCGGTATATGCCTTCACGTCTGCGAACCAATCAAGCCGCTGCATGCCTTACCTCCAATTGGGAGCATTCCCAGATGCTTTTAGAGAAGATAATAGCATAACATCCAGAGAATTTGCGACGCCATCACGGGAAAACATGCGTACTGCATCGCAACAAGAGACGCATTTCGAGTTCCACCTATAGAGAGCGTCGAGTAAGAGAACGGAAGAAAACAGCGCAGCGCGCATCAGTTCTCCGGTATAACTAGAGTGCAAATGATGCATCGTCCCCCCGGTTTCGTAGCGCGTCCGTGTAATGAACCACTCAAGTACTGACAACTGCTCATATCCTTGTCCGTTTTCAGTGTCTTCATATCCGGACACCCTGAGCGCGAAGCGCTAGACACGTGAGTGACGTTGGGTTTCGGAATAAGATCTCGGGGGCGCGTGGTCTCGTCAGCAAGTGGCGGGCCTGGCGAGCCTACACGCCCCTTACAACACGAACGCCAGCAGAAAGGATACCCATTATGTCGCACTATGATGATTAAGCAGATCAGCATAGACCACCCACCCTCATCCTCTTACCAATCAAACAAAGCGAATGGCGGACGACTCTCTCTCGTCCGCCATTCGCTTTGCCCACCTTTTAAAAGAGAGCGTAGTGCCAATCCCAGCAGCGTACAACGCAGGGGCTGGGGCCAGGGCAAACAGCCAGGGCACCAGTGTACGCCTGACCTGGATCGAGCGCGAAGAGGCTCCAGTCGGCTGGCGTACGCTTATCATCCGTGCATGCGAGGAGGGCCGCTGGCTCGCCAGGCTTGAGTGAGACGGTGAAGGAGTCCAGGGGCAACGAGAGGCCCAGACCACGCGCCTTGATATACGCCTCCTTGCGCGTCCAGCAGTTATAAAAAGCCTGAACGCGCTGCTCGGCAGGCAGAGCCAGCAGCGCGGCACACTCATCAGGAGCGAAAAAGTGCCGGGCCAGGCTCTCCAGGTCGCTCTGCGCACGCATGTGCTCCACGTCAACACCTAGAGGCTGAAGCGAGCTAAACGCCAGGAGGATCATGGCGCCTGAGTGAGTAACGTTAAAAGCCAGCCGCACGCCCGGTAGCTCTGGCTTGCCATAGGCATTATAGCGGAAGTTCAGGCTCACTGGTTTCAGTTCTGCCCCATCCTCACCTGCGGCATACCAGGCAAGCAGCAGACGCAAGATACCCCGAGCCGTCACAGAGCATTGCCGATCACGTTCAAAGTGGAAGCGCCGGGCACGTTCGCGCTCCTCTTCGTTGAGCACCTGCCAGAGATCAGCGTAGCGCGCGGGCACCAAGGGCAGGTGTACGCGCCAGATATGTACCTCATTCTGGGTGATAGGTGGCAGAGAAACTGGTCGTTTCCAAACAAGAGCATTCATATTCATACTGTCTTCTCATGAAAAAATATGCGTCTTCAAAGAAAGGGGAAGATGTCCTCTATTTGTCCCCTGTATGCCTCGTATCTACGGTGTTCAATGCGTTCTCTCCATTCTATCATTTACATGGGAAAACAAAACGCACATTGGCCACGCTCCTGAGGGTCAGAGAATAACGGCTCACCAGGCATTCCTGTCCATCAAAGATCCACATAAGCACACCGCGCGGTCCTTGCCATAGAGGAGCATCGATATAAGGAGAAGAGCATGCGTACCTTAAGTAACCCCGAGACATCCGTGGGCATAGGTCTAGACACGATTGAACGCATCCTGGAAGACTACGATAGCTACATCCTAACCCTGGCGCGCCAGGCGGTGATCCGCTCGGCCACGCGAGCCGAGGTCCTGGATATGGAGATCGACGAGATCGCACAAATGACACGTGTCAAGCTATGGCAAACGCTCCAGAAGACCAGGGTGGATAATCTCAAGGCGTACATCAGGCGCATCGCCCACAACGAGGCCATCAATCGCATCCGCCAGCAACATAAGGAGGTCATCCCCCTGCCCATTGATGAGCAAAATGAAGTCAGCCAGGACTACACACCCCTGAGCCAGAGCGAGAGTATACTGGACCCGGTCATGATCTTTGAGCAGAAAGAGGCCATCGCAGAATGCACGCGCAAACTTATCACCCTGGTCATTCAGCTACCACACCGCCAGCAACAGGCAATGATCTGCTCGCTCAAAGAGCGTCACGACGACCCGACGTCGCTCGCGCGCAGCTTTAAGCTGGCTGGAAAAGAGATCGCCAGCTATAACTGGCCCGGTGACAAGGTCGATGAGAACAGGCTGCGCGCCTCGCTCTCCTTTACGCGTAGACGCCTGCGTCGCTACTTCGTGGTCGCGTGATCGCTCATGCGACGCGACCACGCTTGAGGCTACGACCGCTCATCAAACTGGGGTTTGCGCTTCTCCAGGAAGGCGCGCATGCCCTCCTGCGCATCAGGAATTTGCGAGGCGGCCGCCATGACCTCCATAGCATACGAGTAAGCCAGCGGTTGCGGCATCTCCATCTGGGCGTAGAATGCCTGTTTTCCAAGCGCCTTTGAGAAGAAGCTTCCCCGCGTCGCCGCACTTAGCAGGCGGAGCGACTCCTCTTCTAACTGTTCAGGCAGCACCACGCGATTGACCAGGCCCCAATCAGCGGCGGTCTGCGCATCGATGGGATCGCCGGTCAGCAGCATCTCCAGAGCACGCTTGCGCCCGACGTTGCGACTGAGCGCGACCATAGGTGTCGTGCAGAACCAGCCACCCCTACCACCCGGCGTGGCGAACGCGGCCTCCGTCGAGGCCACCGCCAGGTCACAACTCGCCACCAGTTGGCAGCCAGCCGCGGTCGCGATGGCATGCACACGCGCCAGCACAGGCTGAGGAATCTCCTGAAGCGTATTCATCATCGTCGTACAGGTCCGCAATAGTTTGCGCATAAACTCCAGGTCGCCATCGGCCATATCGGCGAAGTCATGGCCAGCGCTAAAGGCGGGGCCGTTCGCGGCCAGGATGACACCACGCGCCGGGCTTTCCCCCACTTCCCGCAGGGCCGTGGTCAGCTCCTGCATACATTTGAGGGAGAGGGCATTGCGCCGCTTTGGATTGTTGAGGATAATGGTCGCGAACTGTTCTTCGTACGCGACCTCAATGAGTTCATAGCTCATTTTAGTGCCTCCTCTTAATAGTACTCCTCAGCACCTATGGTGCTTCGCAGGAATTTGATGTGTGGTGTGATGTGGCAGGATGCCTCTGGCATCCTGCCACATCACACCACACATCAAATTCCAAGGTATTTCTTTGTGTGAAAGAAAGGGACACCACCTGTTTCCCATATTATGCCATATGGAAAACAGGTGGTGTTGTACCTTATCTCAGCCATATGGCTAGCCAGCACGCTTTTCGGCATAGTATGAGTAGTTACCGGGATAGACCTGCACCTGCCCATCCAGGCCGATCTCCAGAATCTTAGTGGCGATGTTATCAAGGAAGTAGCGGTCGTGCGATACCATCAGAACCGTGCCTTCAAAATCGAGCAGCGCCTCCTCCAGGACCTCGGTTGAGGCAATATCCAGGTTATTGGTTGGCTCATCGAGGAGTAGGAAGTTGGACTCTTGTAACATCAGGCGCGCGATCTGCAAGCGACTCTTCTGCCCCCGCTCAGGTTACCAATAGGTGTTCGCACCTCCTCCACTGAGAGAAGGAAGCGACTCAAGAAGGCGATGGCCTGGCCCTCGGTGAGCTTTTTCAGACGGCGCACGAAGTCCAGGGGTGTGCTCCCAAAGGGTAGTGTCTCCTGCTCCTGTGAGTAGTAGCCGGTGACGACGCTGGCGCCAATTTTCACCGTTCCCGTTGTCGCAGGTAGCAGGTCCATCATCGTCTTGAGCAGCGTTGTCTTGCCTGCGCCATTGTGGCCCACGATGCCGATGCGCTCGCCATAGAGGACAGTAAAGTCAAAAGGCTTGACGAGCAAACGGCCACCAATCTCCTTGCTAAGCTGTTTGACCTCCAACACGCGCTTGCCACTCCGCTCGCCATAGAGATCGACCTTAATGCGGTCGCGCTCGAAGATGGGTTTATCAACCGCATCTTGCTTCAGCTTCTCGACGCGTTTGGCCATATACTCGGCCCGGCCAGCGAACTTGGGATTCATCTTCGCCCACTCTTTGAGGCGGTGCATGCTATGCTTGAGGCGGCGAATCTCCTTCTGCTCCACGGTATACTGCTCTTGCAAGCGCTGGAGCTGCCGCTCGCGCTCGGCGACATAGGCACTGTAGTTACCCGCAAAGACAGAGATCTCGCCATCCTCTAGCTCATAGATCTTGTTCACCGAGCGATCTAGCAGGTGGCGATCATGCGAGATGATCAGTACGGTACCGGGATAGTCACGAATATACTGCTCCAGCCAGGCCTTGGCGTGTAGATCGAGATGATTATCTGGCTCGTCGAGCAAGAGCAGATCCGGCATCTGCAAGAGAATGCGCGCCAGGTTGATAAGCTTTTTCTCACCTCCACTGAAGGATTTCACCGGCAGTTTATGCTCGGAGAGAGGAAAGCCCAGGCCACAGAGAACTCCTTCGACGCGATGCTCAATGGTATAGCCGCCCAACGCATCGTAGCGCTCCTGCGTGACGCTATAGTCAGCGAGAATGCGCTCCATCCGTTCAGGATCATCCATGATCTCCACGCTGGACATCTGTGCCTCCAGGCGCTTCATCTTCGTGGATAAAGTCTGTAACTCAGGGCTGCTGGTCGCGACTACGTCAAAGACGCTCTGCTCTAGCTGAGTCTCATCGATCTCCTGCTGGAGATAACCGATGGTCAAATTGCGCTTACGAGAGATTGTGCCAGACGTTGGATCTTCACGGCCACAAAGCAGCTTAAAGAGGGTTGACTTGCCACTGCCATTCTCACCGACGAGGCCGATACGCTCTCTCTCTACAATTTCAAGATCGATATCGCGAAAGACGGGATTGCCACCATAGTCTTTGCGCACCCGGGAAAAATTGACTAGCAACATAGGTAGGTGTCTCCTTCTGAACAGAAAAACAGGGCAGAAAAAAGCCGTGATGGTAAAAACAGAGGGTAACCTGGCAGGCAGAAAACTACCTATGCAGAGAAGGGAGCGCACACAGTGAGCTTATGAAGAGAAAAACAAAGGGGAGGAAAAGCAGCACACAGACGAATATCTAGGCTATGCTTAGCCGTTGCACAATGGCAACGGGCATACCCTTTTACCCGCGCTACGATTCCGCCGCATAAGCAGAAGCGCCAGGCTTATGCGGCAATATCATGCGATTGATATTTACCTGGAGGAGATGAGACCTGGGTGTAGTCCACCAGGTCCGACATTGGATAGCTCATACATATATCGTAACATACACGCCAGTGCATGGTCAAGCTATTATTCCTTCGCGCCTGCGGCGCTCACATGTTGCTTGAAGCATACTGGCACTTATTGACACGGCCTTTTAGCGCGTGCTAGACTGCACACAACCACGATGATTGCCGCCTGGAAAGTAAAGGTCTTATCATGCTTATTGAGCAGCCACAAGCTATTCGTACTGTATTCTTCGACGCGGGCTTCACACTCCTTCAGCCCACCCTCTCGACGCCCGAAATCTGTCACCATGTGGGGCATAGTCTCGATCTACATATCCATATCGATGATGTCAAAGAGCGAATGCAAGAGGCCGAGGGTTACTTCCACCATCACCAACGCCTTAATCGCCATATCTGGGCTAGTGAGCAGGGTATTATCGACTTCTGGACCGGGTACTATATGAATTTGCTGCGCCCCTTCGTCGAAGAGCATGACGAGAAGCGGCTCTACCAGCTTGCGCATACCATCACGCGAGAGTTTGACAAGCCCAGCAATTGGCAGCTCTATAACGATGTTTTGCCTGTACTGGAGGCACTGCGAGCCCATAAATATACCCTGGGCATCATCTCGGACTGGGGATCAGCCCTTAACACCATCCTCCACACACTGCGGCTCTCGCAGTACTTTGATTGCGTCCTCATCTCCGCGACCACCAGGCACGCCAAGCCTTCGCCCATGCTTTATGAAGAGGCGCTGGCACGCGCCAACTCCATTCCAGAATTCTCGCTGCATATCGGCGACACCTATGTCCAGGATATCCTGGGAGCTCGCTCGGTAGGCATCACGCCGGTCCTGCTGGACCGGCACCAGAAGCTCTATTCGCACCAGATTGATTGTCTCGTAGTCACTTCCCTCTTTGAACTGCTCGATCACTTGGAGGTTCCCCACTCATGATCAATTTCGCTACTAAACGCAGTAACCTGCTTCTCACCGGTCTTGCGCTGGGGGCCACCGCTATGGCGACCACGCTCGTAGGCTATGTGAGGCGCGAGGTACAACGACGCGGATATCCATCCTGGGAAGAGTGCCAGTGTGACTTTAAAGCCAAACAGGCCTTCTTCCAGGTCTTTCATAGCCGGCACCAGTGGCGCGGCGCCACGATTGTCACCCAGGAATGGGGAGCGCACCTGGTCAATCCCGCGCCATGGCTCCGCCGCCTGCTCCATCATGGCTCTCAGGCGCTTGCGGTCCTGAACATGGGCAACCACTATGTCGAGCGCGTCACGCTCAGCCCCCAGGAGGCGCACCAGTTTGTCTACGCCATGCAGGGGAAAAGTATGGGAGAACAGGACGACGAGAGCCAGGAAATAATGGAGAAGCGCCAGCTTATCTGGCGACGCGAGGTCCTGCATGTTCCCAGCCACCCCTTTGACGCCTATGTTCACCGCCTCTATCCCCTGCCAGTGACGAAGAGCCAGCAAGAGATAAGCGCGAGCCTACCAGTACTCTGGGATCGAGCCAGCGACACACCCATCACAGTCGAGGGCACGCTACTTGATACCCCCCTGGGGACGCGCATCGACTATATCGGCTGGACCCCATCGCAGGTGGCGTATTGTACAGCACGCCTGGAAACCACACAAGAGTAGCGCCATAAGATTGCTCTCCACGCCTGGCTCCCAGCATACCGAGGAAAGGCTATTTGATCTCGCGCACGACCTCAACGCCGTTGAGCTGCATATGATAGAGGAAGAGCAGGTGCATAAAATCGCCATTATGCGGGAAAGCGCCAACCTGTTGCGCGGTCTCTACAGACATATCATAAGTCTGCACGGCATTTTCGGGAACAATCACGCGCAGGGAGCGATGCTGGGCATTGGCGTGCAGCTTCAGGTGCAGGGCCATCTGGTGAATACAGAGATCGGTACAATTGCCAACGATCACGGCCACGCTCAGATCGGGATGCTCGCTTAGCCAGGCCCCCAGTTCGGTGTTGTGGAAGGCATTGAGCGAGTTTTTGTGGATCACCGTGTAGAGATCGGCGGCGGGAAGCTCCAGCAGCTCAGGAATGGTCTCGGCCTCGGTAGTACCTACCTGGCAGTGTGGAGGAAAATTCGCGAACTCTGGGGCATCCTCCGGATGACAGTCATGGGCCAGCACAAAGTCGCGCACGCCAATACCAAAGGCTCCCTTGATGGCCGCGGAGACCGCCGGAATGATGTTTTTCACGCGTGGACTGGCCAGTGCCCCCTCGTGGCAGAAACCATTGATCATATCCACGCTAAAGAGGGTCACACGGCCTTTTTGCGCCTCGGTCACAAAATCACCCCAGGCAAGCGAGGGCAGATCGCGCTCCCAGTTGACAAGTTCCTGCAGGAAGGGAGTTGCCTGTTCAATAAAGTTCTCGGGAAGAGTGGATTGAGCCATGCTTGTCTATGCCTCCTATGCATTTTTTCTCTTGCGGATGTCGTGCTTGTGGGCAACCTCTGGTTGCCCACAAGCACGACATCCGCAAGAGAAAAACCTTATAGCTCGTGCTCAGCCGCCGGGTTAAAGCGGTACAGGCGGGCAGGCCGGTGCGTGCCCTCCATCTTTTTCGCGCCCGTGTCCTCCAGAATACCAGTTGAGAGGATTTTCTTACGAAAGTTCCGCTTGTCGAGCTTCTTATGCAGAATGATCTCGTAGACGCGTTGCAGTTCACGTAGTGTAAACTGCTCTGACAAGAGGTTAAAGGCAATCGTGGTGTATTCGAGCTTGCCACGCAGGCGGTTAAGCGTGTACTCCAGAATCTGCTGATGATCGAAGGCCAACGGCGGCAGATCATACACCGGAAACCAGTCAACATCTACAGCATCACTCGCGGCCTTGACCTGGAGGCGCTCCGAATCCAGCAGGGCAAAGTATACGACGGTGATGACCCGCGTACGTGGATCGCGCCCAGGCTCGCCAAAGGTATAGAGTTGCTCCAGGTAGACATTCTCTACCTGCGTCTCTTCTTGTAACTCACGTTTGGCCGCATCCTCCAGAGATTCGTCGATATTGACGAAGCCACCAGGAATAGCCCACATGCCCTCGTACGGCCATGATCGCCGCTTGACAAGCAGTACTTGCAGATCCTTCTGTCGCAGGCTCATCATGACAACGTCCACGGTGACCGATGGACGCTCATACTTGCTGGCATCATATTTATGCGCCTCGGCCTCCCTCGTCGCCACTACCTCCCGCCCCTGAGGCTCATCATGCCCGCTTTCTTGCAGCTCATTACTTGCTGTACTTTGCTCTTCCATCTGTCTCACTTCTTACGGTCTTCTGGTGTATAATACTGTTATACAAACTCGACACTCAATCTCCTGTTACACCCTCTACACCAATGAGCGCTCCCTTCGAACAGGCAGCGAGTCAGCATATGGTCCATTAGTGTAGAATATACACTAATAGTACTGTAAATATGAGCACCTGTCAAGTGGGCATAGTTTTCACCTACGCTGGAGGACAAGCCCAACCAGGAGGTGACGGCATTGTTCCTCGTCCCTCGCTGTGCTATACTGCACATGCGCACCAAACAGATGTTCATATTTCGGGGGAAGCGAGGAGATCATGTCCGAAGTCGAGCTGCAACAAATCGGCTCTTATCCCATCACCACCACACTTCATACCGGGCCAACCAGCGCCACCTACCTGAGTCAGCAGCGCAAAAAGACGCTCCTCATCAAGAAGTTCCATGCTCCTCTCAGCGACACACGGGCGCAAGAAGCCTTTCTCGCACGTGCCAAACAGCTAAAAAAGCTGATCAACCGCAATATTATCAGAACTGTGGACGCGGGCCTGGATGGCGAGCACCCCTACCTGGTCATGAACTACCAGGCGGGGCAGAGCATTCGCGAGCGGTTTGCGCCAGGGAAACAATACGCTCCCGATGAAGTACGCCTGGCGATCTCGCGGAGCGCCTCGGCTCTGAGCTACGCCCATACTCATCATGTCATTCACGGCAATCTGTGTCCCGAGATCCTGCTGATGGGCGAGAATAGCGAGATTCTCCTGACCGATTTCGCGCTTCAGCTACCTACGCCCGATGCTCCTTTTACGCCTGAACCAGGGGCCCTCCTCTACATGGCACCCGAACACTTGCGAGGTACGCCTGACGATGCCAGCGACCAGTACGCCCTGGCGGTCATGCTCTACGAATGGCTCTGCGGGCGCCGCCCCTATGAGGCAACTGAACGCGATGAACTCCTACGCCAGCAGGAAGAAACCGCTTTCCCTATGCCCAGCACGCTAAATCCTAAGATTACACCTTATATCGAGCATGTCCTGGTACGCGCGCTTGAGCGTAAGCCCCGGGAGCGCTTTGGCCGCATTCAATCATTGGCTGATAACTATATCCGCGCCCTGATGCACCAGCCGATCCAGGAAGCCACGCCCCTGGCCACTCTCAGATCTATTCCAACGACACCAGTGGCCCCGGAACCCGCGCCTGAAGAGCCCGCTCGGACACCGCTGATAGCAAACCCACCAATGCTCCAACCAGTCAACATGCAGAGCGAGGCACAAAAGCCAGCCCCCGCAACGTTACGCATCACGCGGCGCAAACAGAGCGAGGCCGAGGCAACTGCCGAGGCGGCCAGGCCAGCCGCGATTCCCCACTCACTGCCGCTTACGACCATGGCCAGTACGCCTGAACCCAGGCAGCTTAGTGAGGGCGAAGGCGAGAGTTCGGAGACCGCCAGGCTCTATCGCCAGATTACGGCCGATCTCTGCCAGGGCGGCGTGCTTTCACGACGCCTGCCAGGCTATGAAGAGCGCCCGGCCCAGATCGAGATGGCGCGCACCGTGGCGCGCGCCCTCACACAGAACATTCCCGCGATCATCGAGGCCGGCACTGGTACGGGTAAGTCTCTGGCCTACCTGGTTCCCGTCGTACGCTCCGGCAAGGTTGCCATCATCAGCACGGCTAATAAGGCCCTGCAAGAGCAGCTCTTCTACAAAGATATTCCCTTTGTGCAAAAGCACATTCAGCCCTTTGAAGCCGCCCTGGTCAAGGGGGTCAATAATTATCTCTGCATCGACCGCATGGAGACCGAGCGCGTCGGCATGCAGTTTTATACCAAAAACAAGGAGTTTCAGCGCCTGGTCGACATGGTTAATGATCCCGAGTCGACCTTTACTGGCGACTTCGAGACGCTGGACTTTCAGCTAGCAGGCGACGTCCGGGGTCGCATCGCCACGGATAGCGACCAGTGCGCCTGGAGTAAGTGTACCTATTTCTCTGACTGCTATGTGCGCCAGATGCGCGAGCGCGCCGAGCGAGCACAGGTCATCGTCGTCAATCATACGCTCCTGCTGCTGGACGCGGCCATGGGCGGCTTCTTGCTGCCTGAGCGCGACGTGATCATCCTGGACGAGGCCCACCATCTTGAAGAGGAGGCCACGCGCTCCTTTACGATTACCATCAGCCCGGGCCAGGTACAGACCCTGCTGGCCCAACGCATGCTCAAGGATCATAGCCAGGTCAGCCTGCAAGATGATGCCTTCCGCGCCGCGCAGAATATGTGGGTGAGCCTGGAACAGGTCGCCGATCCCGGCTATAAAGGGCGTATGAACTTAGAGCAACCACTGGAAGAGGGCCTGCGCCTGGCCTCCGCCCTCTCAGACCTGGCGGACTCTCTGCGCAAACAGCGCCCCAAGGACCTGCCAGAGAAAGAGGGGCAACTCTATGACAAGTTGCTCAAGCGGGTTCAAAACCTCTCCGAGAACGTGCGCACCGTCTTCTCGGTCGCAGAGACCGACAAATTTGTCTACTACGTCGACCGCGTAGAGGGGGGACGTGGAGGCGCACTCCTCCAGGCCTCGGCCTCGCCCCTGGACGTCACCAGTTGGCTCAAGGAGCGCCTCTTCAATAAGTGCAACGTTATCTGCACCTCGGCAACCCTGGCGACCGTCAATCCGACGGCCTCCAGTCCCGAGGAACGCGCGGCAAACTTCCACTATTTCCGTCGCCGCGTTGGCCTGGAACCGGAGGAGCGTCCTGAGGTCCAGGAGAACATTCTGCCCCTGGCCTTTGACTACGAGAGCAATTCCTTGCTCTACCTGCCGCGCCACCTGCCCGCGCCCACCTTTGGTGATGGCCTGGGGGACTACCAGCTCGCCATCGCGCGCGAGATGTATTCCCTGGTCAGACTTTCGCAGGGGCGTGCCTTCCTGCTCTTCTCCAGCAAGCGCATGCTCGATTTCGCCTATGAAATAATGGAAGAGCACCTGTTAAGCCTCAACCTCCCCTGCCTCAAACAGGGCGAGATGACGCGCATGGAACTCACGCGGCGCTTCCGCGAGGAGAAGGGCTCGGTTCTCTTCGGCTTGAAAAGCTTCTGGGAGGGTGTAGACATCGCGGGCGATGCCCTCTCCCTTGTCGTCATCGACAAGCTCCCCTTTGATCCACCCGACGACCCGGTCCACGAGGCCCGCGTCGCTCAGATGAAAGCCCGGGGCGAGAACTGGTTTGGGACCTATGTCTTGCCACAGGCCGTCCTGCGCCTCAAGCAGGGTATTGGCCGCCTGCTACGCACGCGTAGCGACACTGGTGTCATGGCCATCCTCGATACGCGCCTGCATACCAAGGGCTATGGCAAACTCGTGCTCAACGCGCTGCCACCCGCGCAGCGCTCATCCAACCTGCGTGACGTCCAGGGCTTCTTTAAAGAGAAGGCGCCAGTGGGATAGAGTGCCCCTCCCTGGTGCCTTCTCTTTCTGACATGCAATAAAGCTTATCAATTGATAGATATGCATCGTCATAAGCTCAAACGCCCCTAAAATACCAACGGTAGACAAAGCCTGCGCGAACAACTACAATAGAAAGTGCATTCCGACACGCGACACGTTGTTTTATTCTGATGGTACAGGGGAGTTCGCGCATGAGCAAAATTAAGATGCGATGCATCACTTGCGGCAAGTGGTTTCAGTCGGCAAATGCTAAAGAAGTAACTTGCCCCGATTGCACGCAGAAGGCCAGGAAAGAAAAATTAGCGGCGAAGAATGCGCCGCCCGCACCAGCTAACAGGCCTGTTGGCCCAGGCACAACACGTCAGACGCCACCACCACCCAAACCGAAAGCTAAGCCTGAGCAAAGTGGTACCAGTCATTGGTTTGATGCCCTGGATGATATTAAGGTCGCAGAGCCCGACCAGCCAGCACGCCCCAAACCACAGCTACCCTCTGGACCACGCGAGACACAACATACACAACAGCCAAATGGCTTTAACGCACCACCGTCGCCCCCATCTGCTCCTGGAGCGCGTCCGCAAGAGCACGGGCCAGGCGAGGCACATCACGGCGAGCGTGGATATGGCCAGCGCGGACCAGGAGGTTATCATGAAGGTGGCCAGCGTGGACCGGGAGGCTATCGTGAAGGTGGTCCGCGCGAGGGTGGATATAGCCGTGGCCCCGGTGGCTACCGCGAAGGCGGGTATAATCGTGGCCCAGGCGGTTATCGCGAAGGGTATCAAGGTGGCGGTCCGCGCGAAGGCGGGTATAATCGTGGCCCCGGTGGCTATCGCCAGGGCGGCGATCAGAGCCAGCCAGGCCCCTATGGCCAGCGCCCACGTCCTCCTTATGACAACGGCGCGGGACGTGGTCCCCGACCCGAGCGACCAGGACAGGGCCGTCCCATGCCCAATCGCCCTCCCAGAGGCAAGCCTGGACGCCCCGCAGCGGCAATCACTAAGCCCAAACGCGAAAAGATTCCACCGCCTCAGCCCTTTGAGCCTTCGACCGAACAAGTGGAGAAGGTTGAGCAGCGCTATCTAGAGCTCGCGAAACCCTCGGAATATGATGGTATCCGCACCCAGATCGCCACCGAGGTAGGTATCCCCAAAAAAGCAGTCAAGAAAATTATAAAGGACCTGCGCGACCGGCAGCATATGCCGAGCTGGTGGGAGGTACAAACCTATAAAGGGAGCAATGAAGAGCTGGAGCGCATCAAAGAGGCCTACCTGCCGCTACTCCCCATTCCCCCCGTTGGCGTCCATAAAATCCTTGCGGAGAAGCTCTCGGTCAAGCCAGGCGTCGTATACCAGGCCATTAAAGCCATTCGCCTGGAGATGAACCTGCCGCAGTATAACGATCCCTCACTACATGGCGACTTTAACGCGAGTCACCATCAGTCAGCTAATGGGCAACCAAAGACAGGCGCAACCCAACAACCTGAGGGCACCACATCAGCTTCCACTCCCTCCGAGGAGGAAAAGCCAGCCGCCTCGGCGGAAGCCCCTGTCCCAACAGAGATCCACGAACAGACGACAAACTAGCAAACGGCCAGAGTTATTCTGTGCGCGACTACCGCGAACGCGGTCCCGAGAGGGGGAAGCCAGCAGGCAACCCCCTCTCGCTTGCTACAAGCGTGCCACGGATAGCCTATAGCGCGTATACTCATAGAGAATAGTACTGTCTAGTGATCCATTATATATAAACGCGTGCGCTTGCCCCGAATGGGGGTTAGCAGCGTCGTGCCACTAGGTAGATGTGTGCCTTGTGCCCTTTAGGGTATTCAGCAGCGTCGTGCCACGTTGAAAGGTGATAAGCTTGATGGATAATTGCCTCTTCTGTAAAATTGTCACGGGCGAGATACCGAGCAAAATTGTCTACCAGGATGATCATGTCGTCGCCTTTGAAGATATTCATCCCCAGGCCCCCGTACATCTCCTGGTCATTCCCACGCGTCATATCGCCTCTATGAGCGACATTGAGCCAGACGATGGTCCGGTCCTGGCCCAGATCTTTACCGTCGCCAAACAGATCGCCCACGAGCGCAAGTTGGAGGATGGCTACCGCTTCGTCACCAATGTAGGCCCTCATGCAGGACAATCCGTACTTCACCTGCATTTCCACCTGCTTGGCGGCAAGCCAATGGGTTGGCCACCCTTTCCTCCAAGATAAAGGAATTGTTCATGCGTATTGCAATTGACTATACCGCGGCCATCAGGCAAGGGGCAGGCATTGGCACCTATGTCCGTCGCCTGGTGGACGCGATGCTTGACCAGGACACCACCAACGCGTATACACTTTTGACCAGTGGGCGCCCAACGCAGGAGCAACCATTCCCAGAGGGAGGGCGAGTGCGTGGACGCAGCGTGCTCATCCCGGACCGCTATCTCAATATTCTCTGGTATCGCTGGCGCGTGCCACTCACCGCGACCCTCTTTACAGGCGCCGCAGATATTTATCATGGCCCGGACTTTGTGCTACCACCACTTCCCAAGAAGACGCGCAAGGTCGTCACCATTCATGATGTAGCCTTTCTTGAGCACCCCGAATACGCCGCTCCTTCGCTGGCTGCCTACTTAAAAAAAGTTGTTCCCGAGGCTCTGGAGGAGGCGGATGTCATCGCTACGGTCTCGCACGAGGTCAGCCGTACACTCATCAAACATTTTCAGACACCGCGCGAAAAGTTGACCGTGATTCCTAATGGCGTTGGCAGCTACTTTAAGCGCGTCACCGATCCTGTGCTGCTTGAGTCCACGCGCAATAAGTTTGGCCTGAAAGCCCCCTTTCTGCTGGCTGTGGGAACCCTGGAGCCACGCAAGAATCACCTGGGCCTGATCAAGGCGTATTATCAACTCTACCAGCAGAAGAAGGCCCCCGCGATGCTGGCGATTGCAGGCGGGAAAGGCTGGCTCTACGACGAGACACGCGAACTGGTGCAGCAACTCAAACTAGAGAAGCGTGTGCGCTTCCTGGGCCGTGTGAGCGACCTGGAGCTGGTACACCTGTATAGCATGGCGCAGATCTTCGCCTTTCCCTCGTTCTTCGAGGGCTTTGGCATCCCGCCGATCGAGGCCATGGCCTGTGGCGCGCCTGTCATCACCTCCAATATCTCCTCCCTTCCCGAGGTCGCAGGTGATGCCGCGCTCCTCGTCGATCCCCATAATATCGATGAGCTTGCACATGCCATCGCACGCCTGAGCGGTGACGAACAGTTACGCAATGACCTACGCCAGAAGGGCTATGCGCAGGCCCAAAAGTTTACCTGGGAGCAATCAGCCCGTAAAATGCTCTCAGTATATCAACGCCTCTATGAGGGGAAAACCAATTTCTCAGACGAGGACGCCCTTTCATGAAAATAGGTATAAACGCGCTTTTCTACCAGCATCCCGCGTCCGGGACTGGACAATATATGTTCCACCTGCTCGATGCGCTCAGCGCCATTGATCGTCAGAATGAATACGTCCTTTTCGGGCCTCAGCCAGCTAGCAATACGACTTCATCCTATCCCTATGTTGTGCAGCCCGTGCCAGCCTTCGCGCAGCGCAACGAGAACCTGCGCAAAATCTTTTGGGAGCAGGTGACGGCTCCGACCGCGGCGCGCAAAGCCAGGGTCGATGTGATGCATGTCCCCTATTTCGCGCCACCGCTCCTGCCACGCGTGCCTACGGTTGTCACTATTCATGACGTCATTCCCTTGCGTCTCCCGGCCTACCTGCCCAACAAGAAGGTCCAGGCGTATATGAACCTGGCCGCCAGAGCCGCGCATAACGCGACCGAGGTGATTACGATCTCCCAGCATGCCCGGCAAGACATTATTGAGGTACTCAAAATACCGGAGGAGCGCATTCACGTCATTTACCAGGCTGCTGGCGAGCAGTTCCAACCCATTCGTGATCCCGAAGTGCTGGCTCGGGCCAGGGCGCGCTATGGCCTCAACGAGCGCTATATCTTCTACCTGGGGGGAATCGACCAGCGTAAGAACGTTCCGCAACTGGTGCGCGCCTTCGCGCAGCTCTATAAGCGACTGGGGGATCCCGATTTACAGCTCTTTATCTCCGGTAATCCCGATAAACAGAGCGGGCCTTTCTTCCCCGACCCACGTCCCGTGGCCCGCAAGCTGGGGATCGAGAAGCAGGTCATCTGCCGCTTTGTCGAAGATGAAGATAAGCCTACTATCTATAGCGGGGCCAGACTCTTTGCCTTCCCCTCGCTCTACGAGGGCTTTGGACTCGATCCCCTGGAGGCCATGGGCTGTGGCGCCCCGGTGGTATGTTCCAATCGCACCTCGCTGCCCGAGGTGGTGGGCGATGCCGCACTCCTGATCGATCCAGACAACCTTAATGAGTTTGTAGATGCCATGTACCGCGTCCTTACTGATGAAACCCTTCACGCCGACCTTAGCGCCCGCTCGCTTGAACGCGCCAAAGTCTTTAGCTGGCACATGACAGCGACGCAGACGCTCAACGTCTACGAGCAGGCCTACAAACGCACTCATACCCAATAAAAAAAAGAGAAAAGATATATGCGTGTACTGATGATCTCAAAGGCCCTCGTTGTGGGGACCTCACAGAAAAAGCTTGAGGAGCTGGCGAAATGCCCAGGAGTCGAGCTGACCCTGGTAACGCCTCCCTACTGGCTTCATGATGATGGTAGCAAGCTAACCCTTGAGCGGCTCTACACCAGCGGCTATCGCATAATCGAGACACCCATGCGCTTCAATGGTCGCTACCACCTGCACTATTATCCAGAGCTGGGCAAGATTATGCGCGAGGTGCGGCCCGATATCGTCCACATCGACGAGGAACCATACAACTTCGCCACCTATCACGCCACACGGCTGGCGGTCAAGCATAAGGCGCGCCCCCTCTTCTTCGCCTTCCAGAACCTCTACCGCGAGTATCCCCTCCCTTTCCGCCAGATGGAGCTTTACAACTATAAGCACGCCACCACGGCCCTGGCGGGGAACCAGGATGCCGCCGATGTCTTGCGACGTAAGGGCTACAAGGGCAGCCTGCATATCATTCGCCAGTTTGGCATTGACCCAAGCATCTACCAGCGTACGCTGCCTCCACGAGAGCATAAAGCGAGCGAACCCTTCCTCCTTGGCTATGTGGGGCGCCTGGTCGAGGCCAAAGGCCTGCCTACCTTGATTGAGGCCCTCCCCAAACTTCCTGACTACTGCCAGGTCGTCTTTGTCGGGGTCGGCCCCATGCGCGAAGTCCTGGAGAAGCAGGCTGCCGAATTGGGCATTGCCGAGCGTGTCACCTTCAAGGGGAGCCTGCCCAGCTATGAAATTCCGCGCGCCATGCAGGAGATCGACGTTCATGTCCTCCCCTCACTGAGCCGCCCCAACTGGGCGGAACAGTTTGGCCGCGTCCTGATTGAGGCCATGGCCTGCGAAACTCCGGTTATTGGCTCTAGCTCAGGCGAGATTCCCCTGGTACTCGGTGATGCTGGCCTGGTCTTTAAGGAGGGTGACGCCGATGCGCTAAGCGCCTGTGTGCGCAGGCTCCTGGATGATCCCGCCCTCTACAAAGATCTCGCCAAACGCGGTCGCCAGCGCGTGCTTGAGAACTATACACAGGAGCAGATCGCGAAACAGACCTCTGATGTCTACCAGGAGATGCTGACAACACCCGTCTAGGAGGGTATGGATGTGCGATGGCTGGGCGTTCGCCACGATCATCGCACATCCATACCCTCCTAGACGCAAATAACCTCTTCCCTATGCTCCTATCAGAGGCACAATTTCCTTATTTTCTACCAACCAGGCAAGAAAAAGCTTTTCTTACCCTTGTATGCTTTCTTGGCCCTATGTTATACTTGCTCTAATAAGGTGATGTTGCCTTACCCCCTGGGCTAAGTTGCTCATACTCCGGTGCTGCCCATACGCAAGGTCAGAGCCTTGCGCACTCAACCTTCGCCTACAAAACCAGACCAGCCCCTCACAAGGGAACTATGCACAGCTTCACAGCAATGACTACGACGTTCGCTGTTTGATCGTCGCTACACACAGGCTCCAACGCAGGTGCCCAGTACCCTCTTAGACCATGATTATCTATTTGGGAGGACACTGCATGCAGCACAAACACACCGCACAACACATGACCTATCCGCTCTATGATCCTCGTTGGGAACATGATGCATGCGGCACCGGTTTTCTCGCCCGGCTTTCCGGCGAGGCCGATCATGCCCTCGTGCAAACCGCTCTAACAGCACTTACACACCTTACCCATCGTGGCGCACAGGATGCTGACGCCGAGACAAGCGATGGTGCAGGCATCCTGACGCAAATTCCCCTGCCACTTTTTTATGCCGAGCTAGAACGGCAGCACATCTCTCCTTCCTCTGTTCAAGATCTCGCCGTAGGCATGCTCTTTTTACCCCAACAGGAACGCGCGCCCCAGGCCTATGAGCACAGTCGCCAGATCATTATGCAGACCTTACAAGAAGTGGGCATACCGGCGCTTACCTGGCGCACGCCTCCTATCAACTACGCCATCCTGGGAGCCCGCGCACGCGCCTCAGCCCCAACCATCAGCCAGGTCATCATCTCTCGTCCCGAACAACTTGATCTTGAAGCGTATGACCGAGCGCTTTACCACGCACGGCGCCTTATAGAACAGCATCTTGCACAGGCAAAGCTTGAGGATTGCTACATCGCCTCGCTCTCACGCAACACCATCATCTATAAGGGCCTCCTGGCCCCCAACCAGCTCGCGAGCTTCTACCTGGACCTGGTTGATCCCGACTACGTGAGTGCGCTGGCGGTCTTTCACCAGCGTTATAGTACCAACACCCTGCCCTCCTGGCCGCTGGCCCAGCCCTTCCGCCTGCTCGCGCATAATGGTGAGATCAATACCATTCAGGGCAACCGGAACTGGATGCAGGCCCGCGAGAAGGCGCTGGCATCTCCACTCTGGCAGGAAAAGATCGCTGACCTTCTACCCGTCATTCCCGCCACTGGCAGCGACTCGGCTCAGCTCGATAACGCGCTTGAGCTTCTGACACATTCTGGTCGTGACCTGCTACATAGCGCGCAGATGCTTGTGCCCCCTGCCTGGGAGCAGGACACCGAGTTTGACGAGGCTCAGCGCGCATGGTGTGAATATCACGCAGGTCTGGTGGAACCCTGGGATGGACCCGCCGCCCTGGTCTTTAGTGATGGGCGCATCGTGGGGGCCGCGCTGGACCGCAATGGACTGCGTCCCGCACGCTACACTCTGACTCGCGATGGCTTGCTTATCGTCGCCTCCGAGGCCGGCGTGGTCCCATGCGATCCAGAGAATATCGCCGAGAAGGGTGGCCTGGGACCCGGTGAGATTATCGCTGCCGACCTGGTCGCGCATAAAGTGCTGCATAACGCCGAGGTCAAGAGCGACCTGGCGCAGCGCCAGCCCTATCACCAATGGCTGGAAGATCATCTCCTGCATCTCACAGAACTGGAAGCTACCTCGTCTGACGAGGTAGTCCGTGATCCCGAGACGCTCTTCACGCATCAGCAGCTCTTTGGCTATACGCATGAGGATGTTGAAATGGTGCTCAGGCCAATCCTGGCTGAGAATAAAGAGCCAACCTGGAGCATGGGCGATGATGCCCCGCTTGCCGCGCTCTCTACCATCTCGCGCACCTTTTCGGATTACTTTCGCCAGCGCTTTGCTCAGGTCACCAATCCTCCCATTGACCCGCTCCGCGAGCGCATTGTGATGTCCCTGGATAGCTACCTTGGTCCTCGCCAGAGCCTGCTGACAGAGACTCCCGAGCACGCACGCCTGGTCCGTCTCACCTCGCCGATCCTGGACAAGAAGCAGTTGAGCATTCTACGCGATACCACCCAGAGCCACCTGCGTCCCGCAACGCTGAAGACCACCCTGGATATTATCCATCCAGACAACACTGTCGAGATGGCGCTGGATCGCCTGGAGCAGGAGGCGCTCGCGGCCATTGAGAATGGCGCAACCCTCTTAGTCCTGAGTGACCAGGACGCAACTCTAGAGCAGCCACCCCTACCCATGCTTATCGCAGTTGGCGCGGTTCACCATGCCTTGATCAAACATGGGCTACGCGCACGCGTCTCGCTGATTTGCGAGACCGGCACAGTCTGCGATGTACACCAGATCGCGGTCCTGCTTGGCTACGGCGCTGAAGCCGTCGTCCCCACCCTGGCACTGGCAAGCGTACGCGCGCTGGCTGGAGAACGCCGCCTTGAGCATATTACCCCTGAGGAGGCCGTGGCACGCTACCGGCATGTAATTGAGGATGGGCTGTGCAAGATCATGGCCCGTATGGGTATCTCTACCCTGCGCAATATCATTGGCGCAGGCCAGTTTGAGATCCTGGGGCTGTCTCCTGAACTGGTTGAGCGCTGCTTTACCGACTCGGCGGCCCGCTACGGTAAGGTCTCCTTCGCCCAGGTCAATGAAGAGATACGTAAGCAGGTCGCGAAAATCCAAGAAGAGCAGCAGGCCCCGGCGACGGGTCCAGCCGTGCGCAAGCGCAAGCTGGCCGACATGGGTCGCTTCCGCTTCCGCCGCGATGCCGAGTACCACGCCTATAACCCGCTCATCATTCGCGCGCTCCAGAAAGCGGCTCAGACCGGCCTGACAGAGGATTATCGCCAGTACACCGGTATGGTCTATCAGCGTCCCGCGACCAACCTGCGCGACCAGCTACGCTTTACCACTCGCCAACCTATCCCTCTGGCAGAGGTTGAGTCGATGGAGTCAATTCGCGCGCGCTTCGTGGTCTCCGCGATGTCCGTGGGCGCGCTCAGCCCTGAGACGCATCGCACCATCGCTGCCGCCATGAACAGCATTGGCGGACGCAACAACACCGGCGAAGGTGGCGAGGACCCGGCCTGGTATCACGAGACGCTGGAGGGCTATCCCGTCAGCAGCAAGATCAAGCAGGTAGCCTCAGCCCGCTTTGGCATCACCACCGAGTACCTGGTACGCGCGGAAGAGATCGAGATCAAGATGGCTCAGGGTTCTAAGCCAGGTGAGGGCGGACAGCTTCCCCCTGCCAAGGTCACACCCTTTATCGCGCGCCTACGCCATACCGAGCCAGGCGTCTCGCTCATCTCGCCGCCACCCCATCACGACATCTATAGCATTGAGGATATCGCACAGCTCATCTACGACCTGCACCAGGTTAATCCAACAGCCAAAGTAGGTGTCAAGCTGGTCTCCTGCCTGGGCGTTGGCACCATCGCCGCCGGGGTTGCCAAAGGCCACGCGGACTACGTGCTCATCAGCGGGAATGATGGTGGCACTGGCGCTTCGCCCCTGCAATCTATCAAACACGCGGGCATGCCCTGGGAGCTGGGATTAAGCGAGGCACAACAGGTGCTCGTCCGCAACGGCCTGCGTAAGCGCATCAAAGTGCGCGTTGACGGTGGCTTCAAGACCGGCCGTGACGTGATTATTGGCGCGCTCCTGGGCGCGGAGGAGTTTGGCTTCGGCACAGCGGCCCTGGTCACTCTGGGCTGCGACATGGCGCGTCAGTGCCATCTCAACACCTGTCCAGCAGGCATTGCCACGCAGCGCGAGGATCTGAAGGCCAAGTTTACCGGGCGGCCCCAATTCCTGGTCAACTACCTGACCCTGGTCGCCGAAGAGGTCCGTGAGTTCATGGCTCAGCTTGGAATCGCGCGCTTCGAAGACCTGATCGGACACACCGAACTGCTGGAAAGCGCACCCGATGCCGCCATCGATCTTACCTCGCTCCTGGTCTCGCTCCCCGTGCGCTCCAAACCCGGCAGGCATACACACGACGCGCCAGCTCGCGTTGAACAGGAACTCTTAACGGAGGTTGAGAGTGCCCTGGATGGCGAGCGCAGCATCCTCACCCAGCATCCTATCGCCAACTATGATCGCTCTGTAGGCACCGTCCTGGCAGGCGAGATCGCGCGGCGCTATGGCAACGAGGGTCTGACACGCAACAGCATTACCTGCACCTTCCATGGGGCCGCGGGCCAGAGCTTTGGCGCGTTCTGCATGCCCGGCATGCGTCTCATCCTCAATGGCGAGGCCAACGATTATGTTGGCAAGAGCATGACTGGCGGCCAGATCGTGATTCTCCCGCCTGCGGAGGCAGCCTACGAAGGGCACAAGAACACAATCCTCGGCAACACCGTGCTCTATGGCGCAACAGGCGGTCAGCTCTTCGCGGCGGGTCGCGCAGGCGAGCGTTTCGCCGTTCGCAATAGCGGTGCGCTGGCGGTGGTCGAGGGCGTGGGTGCACATGCCTGTGAATATATGACTGGTGGCATGGTAGTGGTCCTGGGTGAGACCGGACCCAACTTTGCCGCTGGCATGTCCTCAGGTGTGGCCTATGTGCTCGATATGGATGGCTCCTTCCCCACGCGCTGCAACCTGGCAGCCGCGCAACTCGCACGCGTACAGGACCCCCAGGAGAGCGATGCTTTGCGCACCGTCATCGACTGGCACGCGCGCAAGACGCATAGCAGCCACGCGCAGCGCTTGCTGGAGCAGTGGGAATTTGTCCTGCCACGCATCTGGCGCGTCCAGCCTGAGAACACGCACCAGAACGCTTCCCACTTTGTGGGCGGGCGCGAAGAGATGCAGAATCGGATCGCCACCAAATAACATACCTCCTACTCTCCCTGGTTGATCCGCGAGAGGATGAGCAAATGCTCATCCTCTCTTTTCTTTTCCTCTGGTACGATCCACTGAAAAGTTTTCTCCTTACAACCATTTTGGACTTCTGCCGTTATACAATAGAGGAATAAATGTTTAGCCTGCCACCGCGCAGACCAGCATGCAGCGAGATTAACGACAAAGATATGAAGTCAGAGAAAGATTATTATGCGGTTCTGGGTGTGGCCCCAAGCGCCACATCAGCCGAGATCAAGGAAGCCTTCAAGAAGCTGGCCTTACAATATCACCCCGACCGCAATAAGAGCGCGGACGCTAACGAGCGTATGGGCGAGCTCTTGAAGGCTTACCGGATCTTGAATGATCCTGAAGAGCGCAAGAATTATGACGCCCAACGCAAGCGGGGGAACGGCTCCACAACCATCCCAGGACAGGCCAGGAGTGCATACACGTCTGGGGGGGCAGCCCGTAGCAATAAGCACGAGGTCTCGCCGGGTGCCAGGCGAGATCGCCAGCGTCACTATGCCTTCCCCGCCTACAGGGTTGGTGAGCCAATGGTGGTTGATCTGGGGGAAATGAGTTATACCCTCTCATCAGACGAGGCCCTGACCCTGGCTGAGCAGGGGCTGTTACGTGGCAATGCCCCACGCCGTCCCACGGATAATGAGTTTTACTGTCACCGCTGTCACCATCACTGGAGCAACTCTGGTCATAAAGGAGAGCTGCCTCAGGCCTGCCCAAAATGTCACGCGCGTGACTGGCAGGAATATCTGCTGCTGCGCTGTAACCACTGCAAGGCTATTTTTGAAAGCGAACAAATTCGCTACGAGATCGGCGCATATACCTATAGCAAACCACATCACACCAGGGATGACCGCTGCCCTCCCTACGAACTCTTCCCCCTCTGTCCCTATTGTGGGCAGTCACAGTGGTGCCCGGCGGAAAATCACCGTATAAGCACGCTGCGCAAAAAATTGGAAACCCAGCGCCTCGTCTGGATTAGCGCTATCATAGTGTTTGTCGTCGTTGTAGGCATCATGGCCCTGGGTTTTCTTCACTAAAACCATACAGGACCAATGAGGGACCAGGCCAGGCCAAATTTTGTGGATGCTACAATGTCTTTTATACTGTCATAGAGTATTTGCTTGATACATTTATTTTTTCGATTCATCGTCCCGAGTGGCTTCGCGCACTCATCCTCAGCACAGGAGGCGTACCGTGCAGACCTTACTACCAAATGGTGTCTATCCCCCGCTACCCACCTTTTTCGACGCCCAGGAGAACCTGGACCTCTTCACCTTGCAGAGGCATATACGAGCCCTCCAGGAGAGCGGTATCGCGGGCTATGTTTTGCTAGGCAGCAACGGAGAAGCAGCCCATGTGACCTCTGAAGAGCGTGCTCAACTCGTATCCACAGCACGCGAGATGATGGATGAGAGCACAGACACGCTTCCCCTGATAGTTGGTTGTGGCGATCAAGCAACACGAACAACCATCGCCCATTGCCAGCTCGCGGCACACTCCGGCGCCACCATTGCGCTCGTCCTGCCACCTTTTTATTTTCGTAGCCGTATGGATTCTCAGGCGCTACTAAAACACTATCGCGCCGTTGCCGACGCCAGCCCCATACCAATTTTGCTCTACAACATGCCCGCCAACACTGCCGGCCTCGACATGGATGTTAGTCTTATTTGCCAACTCGCCGAGCATCCAAATATCATTGGGCTCAAGGACAGCAGCGGCAACGTCGCCAAAATGGCCAGCATCGTCGCCCAGGCCCCTGCGGACTTCAGTGTTTTCGCCGGGAGTGCCAGTTTCCTGCTACCCTCCCTGGCGATTGGCGCTGCTGGCACCATTGCGGCGCTGGCCAATATCTTTCCCCACGAGGTCTGCCTGGTACAAGCCCTCTTTGAGGCAGGGCAACTGGAGGAGGCTCGCGCGCTCCAGGCGCGCCTGATTCCCGCCAATACGGCAGTAACTACCACCTATGGCGTCTCAGGCCTGAAAGCGGCCCTCGAGATCCTTAACGGCTATGGCGGGCGGCCACGCATGCCCCTGCAACCACTTAGCACTCCTGAACGCGAACAACTATCGCGTCTCCTGGCAACTACGCCCATGGACGCAGCACACGTGTAGCTATGATGGCCCGACGCTACTAAAGTACGCGTCGGGCCGAGTAGTATGCCGTTACAAAAGCTACTGCACAGTATAATTTACTTTCTGTGCCAATTGCTTATCGCTACAGGCGGTCGAGGAGGCCCAGTAGATCTCCACGTGGCCTTGCCCCTTGCCACCTGTAATAGCATAGGAGTACGTCCTGGTAGAGGTTGCCTTGACCGCGATAGGATAGGTAGCAAATTGCTGGTCACCAATATACCACTGCAAGCAGGCCGCCCCGCCCTTGCCCGCAGGCAGTCCAAAGGTCACATACATTTTCTGTCCCGCCTGAAAGGTATCGCCCGTATCCGTCGGCTTGGCAGTCTGCATATCCACAGAATGCGCCATCTGGGCGTCGCTGACGTATTGAGAAGCGGGGTACTGCCCAGGATCTGTAGTGGGGGTTGGGGTTGGAGCCGTGTCCGTTGGCGTGGCCTGGGCATCTGGGGTCGGGGTTGTGCCACTCACGACCTGCTGGGGAGCACTTGTCGGGCTTGGTAACACCGTTGTCTTGTGATTATCATTCGAAGTCTGCGAAAACGCGGACGCAAAAACAAACACCAGTATCAACATGATCGCGCCGATGAATACGCTGATACCAGCGATGGTCAAAGGCAGGCGCGACGAGCGCTGGGGAGCTCGTGGCTGAGCAACATTTGTTGAGGCCATCGAACCGGCCGGGCCATTGAAGCCTGGAGGAGAGGCATAGGGCTGAGGGCCAGGGCGGCCATTGTTGGCAAAGAGTTGCTGCATTTGCGGGTTATAACTAGCCCCACCAGCTCCTCCCCCTGGTCCCTGTTGCCACTGCTGTCCCGGCACAGGCTGTCCAACTGGCGCGCCCGCAGCTGGCGGATACATACCGTTCCCCATTGGCGTAGGAGTTCCTGGCCCCTGCCCACCCTGCACTCTACCATCGTTCCCCTGATTTATGGCGGCGCCACAACGCGGGCAACTCGTGCGCGAAGGAGAAACGGGAAAACCACAATTCATACATCGCATAGATAAATCCTCTCGAAAAGCGTAGCCCCTTATGAAAGAGTGTTCATTTGATATGACGAAGCATCATCATATTTGTAATCATCAATAGAACTATGCGAGGCGACGGCCTCAGTTCGCCGTCTACTTGACACCTCTAGGCAGCACCTTTACAATACACTCATTGATAAAAGGTGATAGATTAAGTAAACATCCAGGCCACAGAGACCGTGGGATAGTTGGAAGCTAGGATAAAAACGTGACACAAGGCGTTAATGTAGAGCAGATACTGGCACCTCACTTGCCGCGCTTAAAAATGAGCCTGCAACACGCATGGGATGGGCATCAAGGACGAGAAAATGAGAACGACGCGTGGCAGCTCTTTCAGACGCTCATCGGCACACAGGATCACGATGAGTCATCCCTCACCGCACGCTTTGAGCAGGTAGGACGCCGACTCGTCACCTATGATGAGAAGCTCGATACGCGACTGCAAGAGATCCAGAGTTTTGTGGATGCCGCAGCCACCGAGATCAAGCACATCTTTCAGGAGCACCCCGAAGAACTTGTGACCACGCTTGGATACCTCTACCAACTACACAATAAAAGCGCCCTCGCACTCACACGAGGGTTCCAGCATGTCGTGGAACAGCAGGCCAGGACCACCACACATTTAACGCAGCAGCTTGAGCATCGCCTCCTCGCGCTTCAGCGGGTCAATGGCTACAGCAACTCTGCCATGGACCTGGACCAGACCCTCGAAAACACAGCACAGGTAATTGCCGAGGAGCTGAATGTCGATCTCTGCTCCATCTTCTTCTATGATGAGCTTCAACGTGTCCTGACCCTGCGTGCAACCAATGGGCCACGTCCCCTGGGTGGTATGCACTTCATTCTGCGCCTGGGTGAAGGCTATAGTGGATGGGTCGCCGATAAGGGCCGCCCCTTGCACTCGAACGACGCCCTGGGCGATCCCAACTTCGCCACCGAGGCCCGCTCATACAGTACCCCCTACCGGGGCGTGATGGCACTCCCCATCATCTTCTTTGGCACCGCCGAACGCCTCATCGGCGTCATCAGCGTGCAATCAAGCGAGCCGCGCGAGTTCACCCGCGACGAGGTGAACTTTGTCGAGGTAATTGCAGGCATCATCGCCATCAATATCGAGAATGGCCGTCTCTACGAGCAGACCGACGAGCAGCTACGCCGCAAGGTGCACGAACTCGCCACCATTCACCGCGTCTCCTATATCATCGCCTCCACTCTCAATCTGGAAGAGGTATTGCAGATTATCACCACGCAGGCTGTGCACCTCTCAGGTGCCGAGCGCTCGTGTATCTTTGAACTCGATCCCGACCGGCGACGCCTGCATGTGTTGGCACACTATGGGCTGAATCCCGAACAGGCGAGCAACCTCCAGATTGGCGTGGGCCAGTGTTGTGCCGGCCGAACCGTCCAGACCGGGCGTCCCAGCATGGCGGTAGACTGCTTCCATGCCGACGAGCATTGCTTTATTCATGATGACCCGACGCTCTCATCAGAGATTCACTCGGTACTCTGTGTCCCACTTAAGGTTAAGCAGAAGGTGCTGGGCTGTATCTGCATCTACAGTAGCCATCGTCACCTTCTCAGTCCTGAGCAGATGCAGCTCGTCGTTACCTTCGCCAATGAGGCCGCCATCGCCATCGAGAATGCGCGCCTCTACGAAGAGACCCGTCGTGGGCTCGAACTGAAATCGGTGCTTCTGCGCGAGTTACATCACCGCGTCAAAAATAACCTGGCCACGGTCGCGGGTATTCTCTCGCTTCAGCGCCGGCGCACCAGGTCGCCCGAGGTACGCCATATTCTGGCGGAGAGCGTCAACCGTGTACAAGGCCTGGCTGCCACACATGACCTGCTCGCGCATGAAGATGTCAGCGAGGCGCGCGTCGACGATATCGCGCGCAAGATTGTGGGCGTTGCTAACGCCAACCTTAGTCCACCCGAGAAGCGCATCTCCTTCCAGGTCGAGACCTGTCCCGTGGTTATTCCTTCCCGGGCCGTAACCATCCTCGCCCTGGTCATTAACGAAATGGTTTCTAACGCGATTAAGCATGGCATGGCCGAAGTAACACGCGGCACCGTCATTATTCGCGGCTTCGAGGAAGAGGATGGATATGTCGCCATCCAGGTACTCGATAGCGGCAAGGGGCCATCAGCCGAGCATGAGCAACAGGAAGAGCCTGGCGAGAGCGGCGAGGGTCTGGGTCTCTCCCTTATCAAGAACCTGATTGGCGACCTCGGTGGTCGCTTTGCGCTGCGACGCGAGACCATCACCCGTCCCGCCAGCACCAAACAAGGCGAGCAAACCAGCGGGGAGACGGCGGAGTATACAGTTGCGGAGGTCCGTTTCCCACTCCGTCGCTCGCGCCCAACCTATGCCTTGAATAGTTAATCTCGTTGCAACTTCTTTCTATTTGGTGGTATGCTGGGCCTCGCAGCCTGCGGCTGCGAGGCCCAGCATACCACCAAATAGAGATTGGAGAGAGTAGAGGCAAGAAAGATGCAGAACGAGTCTCCAGCGAAACACAGGATCCTGGTTGTCGAGGATGAGGCAGCCATTCAACAGGTTTTATGTTTCTTCTTAGAGCACAATGGTTTTGCAACGCAGGCCGCTTATAATGGGCAGGAGGCCATCAACCTTATTCCCCAGTTTCGCCCCCACCTGATCATCCTGGACCTGGTCATGCGCCCGGTTTCTGGCTGGGACGTTCTGCACTGGCTGCATAGCCATCAGACTAATCCCTCCATTCCCGTCCTCGTCCTCAGCGCCCTCGTTAATTTATCTGAACAACTCCAGGGCATCGAAGAGGGCGCCATCGAATATATTACCAAACCCACTCAGCCCAGCATTATTGTTGAGCGTGTGCGCACGATCCTCTCACTAACAGCAGAACAACGCCTGATGCTGCAACACAAACGCCTTGAAGAGCGACGCAAAATGCTTGAGCGGCTCCGCGCCAATCCCAGTGATCGCCTGCTATAAGACACCAGAGAAGTGGCACGAGAAGATCGCTGCGCTCGCAGTCCATGCCAGCATGGGCCCTACAGCTTGTGTGAATCTACCATTTAGCAGCGTTGGTTAGACGATCAGGGGTTGGCCGCACGCCGTACAGAAGCGATTATTAGCTGGATTCATCGTACCGCACGAGACACACTGGTTCATGGGCGCCCCACAGCGCGTGCAGAAGCGCATGTTGGGCTTATTATAATGCTGGCAATAATGGCAGGGATACATCGCCACCTGGCGACTCTCAGCCACAGAAGGAGCAGCCGGTTGCTGTGGTCGCACATAGGCACTGGCGTTTGGTTGAGCATAGTAGGGATTCGCTGGCGCGTTAGCTGCTGGATAGCTAGCTGCCGGCCCAGCTTGTAGTGAACTAAGCGCTTTACTGAGTGCATCCCCCATGTCGCTGGCGCGTTGATAGCGCTGCTGGGGATTTTTCGCCAGGGCCGTTAAAATGATATGCTCAATTGGGGCCGGGATATGTGGATTGAAGGATGTGGGACGCGGTGGTGGCTCATAGATATGGCTATGGGCCAGGGCGGGATAGTTATCGCCCCTGAATGGGGTATACCCCGTCAAAGACTCGAAGAGCATCACACCCAGGGCATAGATATCTGCGCGGCCATCCACGGAACCTCCCTGGCACTGTTCAGGCGACATATATTCAGGCGTGCCTACGCCAGCCCCCGGACGCGTCAGGTTGCTCTGCGTGACGGCAACAACCTTTGCAATACCAAAGTCAGAGAGAATTGGACGATCCGTATCCATGAGTACGTTCACTGGCTTGACATCACGGTGAATAATGCCCTGCTCATGTGCATAGGAGAGCGCGCTCGCGATCTGCGTAAAGATAGGAACGGCCTCGGTAATATCCATTACCAGCCCTTCACTATGCAACATATCAAGACGATTCTTCAGCGTCCCGCCTGTCACCAGTTGCATAACAATGTAGAGATGCCCGTTATATTCACTGGCATCATGAACTGTTACGATATTAGGATGGGAGAGGCGAGCAACAAGTTTTGCTTCTAGATTGAAACGTTCTACAAAGCTCCGGTCCGCGGCATACCAGGGCGGAAGCACTTTAATCGCAACCTCGCGATCAAGGTTCTCTTGAAATCCCTTATAGACGCGGGCCATGCCTCCCTGCCCAAGCTTGGCAAGAATGCGATAGTTGCCAAGCGTTGTTCCAATGAGATCGTCTTGCTCCATTGTATCGCAATGCCACGCAGGAATACATGCACCTTGTATACAAGAGGCACTTCGTGCCTACGTGGCAGTATCTATGTTCCTTCTGTAGATTTTTGTGCTGTACTACAACGTACCATGTTTCGCGCTCTCAAGCAAGAGAAGCGGGACTAACGCCTAGCAAAGACCAGGACCGTCTGTCCCAGCTGAATGCGATCGCCTTCCTGCAACTGATACGTCTGGTACTTATTCACCAGTTGCCCATTGACCTTCGTGCCATTCGCGCTGCCCTCGTCCTTCAAGGCATAGTTGCCATTGCCCATATTCACGATAGAGGCATGCAGACGTGAGACAGCCAGGTCTTCCAGGAAGATATCGCTCTCGCGGCTACGGCCAATGCTCAGGCTATCCTTGCGCACCTCGTAGATACGGCCAGGCTCTTTACCTTCCTCGACACGTACCATACCCAGGCCACCAGCCTGGCCACCGGGGCGAAGTACGGTTCTATCGGCATCGGAGGCAAACACGGTCTGATCCTGCTGCATCCCCGGGGTATTGGGTCCCGCGCCACCCTGTTGCCACGCGGGTGCCCCACCAGGCTGAGCGCCCCAGGCCCCTTGCTGCGGCTGTTGTGGCTGAGATGCTGCCTGATTCCAGGAGGGATTGGAGCCACCAAAGGACGCAGGCGCGGACTGCGACTGAGGAGCCTGTGCTCCCCAGGGCTGTTGCTGCCCCTGGTTCCAGGCTTCCTGCCCCTGCCCCTGTTGCTGCTGCCCCTGATTCCAGGGCTCCTGTGTGGCCGCTGGCGCGTTCCAGGAAGGCTGTGAACCCGCACCGGTCGCTGGATTGCCCCACTGATTAGCAGGCTGCGGAGCTGCGCTTGCTGGGGAGGCTCCCCAGTTACCTTGCTGCGGCTGTTGTGCGGCTGACGCCCCCCAACCCTGTTGCTGTTGCGGCTGTTGCGCAGCATCCCAACCCTGTTGTTGCTGCGGCTGTTGCGCGGCATCCCAGCCTGGCTGCTGCTGTGGCTGTTGCGCTCCCCAACCTCCCTGCTGCTGCGGCTGCTGCTGATTCCAGGCGTTGTTCTCTCCACCCTGGCCCCAACTCTGCTGCTGCTGTGGCTGCTGCGCAGCTGATGCTCCCCAGTTCTGTTGCTGTTGCGGCTGTTGCGCTCCCCAACCTCCCTGCTGCTGTGGCTGGGCCTGTGACTGGTTCCAGGCGTTGTTCTCTCCACCCTGGCCCCAGCTCTGTTGCTGTTGCGGCTGTTGCGCTCCCCAACCTCCCTGCTGCTGCGGCTGTGACTGGTTCCAGGCGTTGTTCTCTCCGCCCTGGCCCCAGCCCGGCTGCTGCTGGCTCTGCCAGTCGCTTGCGCTAGAAGCCTCAGCCTTTTTCTTGCCACTACTGCGAATAAGCAAGAAGGCGGCAATCAAGATAACAACAGCGAGAACAAGAATGGCGATTATAATTATTGGCGTGTTCACAGGCAAAGTAACCCCTAATACAAAAATGTGCTTGGCCTCTTTCATAACTTTACCCCTCTGATTGTAGGGGTGGCAGAAGTAATCTCGCCGCGACAAGGAGCCAGGCATTTCTCCAGTCGCGAACAGCTGCCACCCGAACTCAATCGGGCACCCTTGCGGGCACCCCTACGATTGCGACGCGCTTGTGTGCAACAAACTCAGGCCAGCCGACACACAACAACTATCGCAATTCAAAGCGTACCTCAACATTGCCGAAGCGGAGAATATCACCATCCTTAAGCTTACGCTCCTCATGCGGCGTTAAAATCTCTCCATTCAGGCGCGTCTTATTCAGGGCATTCAGATCCTCTACCGTATATGTTCCCTGCTGTCTACGCAGATACGCGTGTCTTCGCCCAACGGTCTTATGCTCCAGATCGATGTCGGGATATATACCTAGTGTCGGATCGTGCCGCCCCACTACAAGCAGTTCACCCTTGAGGGCGTAAGGCTGGCCATTCGCAAGCGCCACCAGGCGGGCCTCTTTCTGCTGTGAAGCTGCGGCTACGGCGCCAGATGGACGTCCAACGCCACTCGCCTGCAAGCGCTCAAGCAATTGATCCAATGCCGCAATGAATTCCTGGGGGTTGCATAACGCTCATCCGGTGTCTTTGCGAGTGCCTTCTGCATAAAGAGATCGGTCTCCATCGGCAAATCCGAGCGAAGCCGACAGATAGAGGGCACCTTCTCATTGATCTGCTTGATCACAATATCCACTGCGGTATCCCCCTGAAAAGGGGGGCGACCTGTAAGCATTTCAAATAAGACCGCGGCAATTGAGTATAGATCAGAGCGTGTATCAGCCGAACGGCTGCTTTCAGCCTGTTCTGGCGAGATATAATTAGCGGTCCCCATAAAGACATTGGACTGAGTCAACGTGACCGTTTCGCGACCACGCGCCAGGCCAAAATCGGTGATCTTCACAAGATTGCTTGTATTAATAAGGATGTTTTGCGGCTTGATGTCGCGATGCACAACACCCTGTTTATGTGCGATACACAACCCCTCAGCGATTTGACGTGCATACCCAATGGCCCGGATCGGGTCCATCAAACCATCATTGATCATATAATACTTCAAATTCTGGCCATCTATATAATCCATCACAATGTAGTGCATATTGCCATCATTGCCATAGTCAACAATGCGCACAATGTGAGGATCATTCAGATGCAAAAGAATATGCGCCTCTCGCTGAAAGCGTGCCAATAAGTCCTCGTCGCTTGAGAGATCCAGGTGCATGACTTTTACGGCGTAAATATGATTGCTCTTGAGGTCACGAGCAACATAGACAGTTGCAAAGCTCCCTCTTCCTCGTTCGTCAATAAGCTTATAGCGATCCCTGATGATGTGACCAATCATGTCGCCGTTCATAATACCCCTTTGTGGAGACACCCTCATGCCTTCAGGCAGAGTAAGGGAACAAAGGCAAATACTTTGCTCCACTTGACAATATCCATCCCATATTAGCGGCTTCATTATACACCATCTGCTTACGCATGTCATGGGAGTATACAGCCATTCCTACCTCGCTCCATTGCCCCTTTTTAATAAAACATGCAGAACATGCTTTTTTAGGCCAGGTACAATCAGAGATCAGGCTGGCTAAACTCCTTCAGGATAGCGATCAAACCGCTCTTTATTTCCAGTATTCACACACCTGAGAGACAGCAAAAGTTTACCCTTTTTGCTCCCTTCTCTCCAGAGATGCGAAGGTTTCTGACAGCGTATTCTATCATACCAGCCTTGAAAAGCGCTCTCTTTTAGGACTGACATAATATAAACGTCATCCTGCTGAGGTTTTGGACCCAACAGAGATTGCACTTTAGTTGCGCTTTATAGCCACACTTTGTAATTGAAACGTGCGACAGAAGGATGAAGTTGCATTTTCACCGGTTGCCAGACCCGAAGAGATCACGCCAAAAGCAAAAAAATAGGAGAGCCTCAAAATGAGGACTCTCCCATCACAGCCTTTCGGCCAACTACTCATGGAATGCTGCGGAAGAAGAACGCTGGAAGGACACTGCTTCTATTCGCCCTGCCGGGCGCTCCAGACACTCTTAAGAATTCAGCATATCTGAGCACGATACCTCACAAGAAACAACTCGCCGCCGAGCCAGACCATTCCTGTGATTGGAGAATGGTTCCTAGCTGTGCCTATCACCCTTGATAGTCACCTTTCGTACGCTTTGTACGAATCCGCCAAAACGTAACCTTTCGCCTACCTGCTATAAGTATAAATAGCAGCGCTCCATTTCTAAATAGCTATTTTACGAGAAGTTCTCACCATCCTTTATGTGCAACTTACACAAATGCCCCTTACTAATCAGCAATCACGCAGCCCTTCAAACAGTGCTTATTATCCACACAAAGATTCTCTCTGGCGCTAAATATTGTGCATTTTATCCATCCCCTCCCTATATAGCATTTTATTTACCTCTGCTCACGCAATGAGCCTCTGGTGAAGAAGTGTGCATGGAAAGAGGGCAAAGTCTTTTTTCCATGCACACTTCTTCACCCAGGAGCACAATACGCGCATCTTGTGTATGATAAAATGAGGAGGGCGCAACGACGAGCCAGCATGTCAGTGGCAATGGAGGCCGCGCTAGTATTTGAATTGGAAGATGTGCCATATGCTAGAACAAGAAACTCGCCGCGAAAAAGATGCTCCCCTGCGGTACGATATTCGCACTCTGGGCGATGCACTGGGGCAGGCCATCAAGCGCTATGGCGGATACACTGTCTTCGATACCGTCGAACGGTTGCGCATCTCCTGTAAGCGCCTGCGCGAGTGCACCGATCTTCTTGCGCATGCCAGCGACACAGAAGCTCAACGCCTGCACGCAGAAATTCATGAGCTCGACCAGGAAATTACACACATTGTCGCGACCTGTGACCTGGACACGGCAGTTGACGTTATTCGCGCCTTTACTGTCTATTTTCACCTGGTCAATACAGCCGAACAATACCACCGCATCCGGCGTCGCCAGGTCTATGAGGAGACACCTCACCACACGCCTCAGCGTGGCTCGCTTGCGGCGTTGATTGCCTTCTTCAAAGAGCAACAGCTCAGCCAGGAGACACTTCAGCAGCTCCTCGACTCGCTTGCCATCGAACTGGTATTTACGGCTCATCCCACCGAGGCCACGCGCCGCAGTCTGATCACAAAAACCAGCCGCATCGCGGGCCTGCTTGAGGACCGTGACCACGGGAAGATCAAAACACCGCGCCAGCAAAAAAGCTGGCAACACAACCTGGAAGGCACAATCGACCTGCTCTGGCGCACAGACGCGGTACGCCGGGTCCGCCCACAGCCTATTGATGAGATCAAAATGGGCATCTACTACCTGGATGAAGTGCTCTACCAGGCCCTGCCCGACCTCTATGCCGAGTTTGAGGACCTGCTGCACGAGGTTTATCCCCAGGCCCAGGTTCCCCCCTTCCTACGCCTGGGCTCCTGGATTGGCGGTGACCAGGACGGCAATCCCTTTGTCGGACCCGAAACCATGCATACCGCGCTCCGCCTTCAGCGCGAACACATCATCAATCACTACCGCGACACCATCGAACTCCTGGCCCAGGAATACTCACAGTCTCTCTCGCACACACGTATTACGCCAGAACTTCAGGAGGCTATCGAGCATGACACGCTCCTGTTACCACAATATGATCAAGAACTGGGTCCACAAACGGCCCTCGAACCCTACCGGCGCAAGCTCTCCTTCATCTGGAAACGCCTGGGCGCCACGATCACGCCTCCCTCATCGACCGAACCCTATACTCAGACCTTTGCACCGCAGTCCAGGCAGAAAGCCAGACCCTCCATCGCCTTCTCAAGCGCGGAAGAGCTACTGACGGAACTGCGCCTGATCCAGGATAGCCTGCTGGCGGATGGCGAGACCGAGCTGGCCCGAGGCGACCTTGCGCACCTGATACGCCAGGTCGAACTCTTTGGCTTCTACTTTGTGGCCCTGGATGTACGCCAGCATAGCGCGCGACACGCCAATGCCGTCGCCGAGTTACTTCAGCTCACGGGTCTCTGTCAGGAGGACTATCGCACCCTGGATGAGCCAGCACGCCTGCGCATCCTAGAAAAACTTCTCCAGGATCCACGCGTGTTGACGCGCCCCGGACTCAAGCTCAGTGACGACACCTGGCATATCATTCACACCTTCCAGGCTATTCGCCAGGCACGCGATGAATACGGTAAGCGCGCCGTTAGCTGCTATGTCATCAGCATGTCGAACAGCCTGAGCGATCTACTGGAAGTACAGTTCTTCTGCAAGGAGTTTGGCCTCGACGACCTACCTATCGTTCCGCTTTTCGAGACCATCGAGGACCTCCATAACTGCACCGATATCCTCGATCAGGCCTTTACGCATCCCGTTTATAGCGTCTACCTGGCCAATTGCCAGCGCCAGCAGCAGGTGATGCTTGGCTACTCCGATAGCAGTAAAGACGGCGGCATTCTCACCTCAAGCTGGGAACTCTATGAGGCGCAGCTACGCCTGGCCGCGCTGGGACGTAAGCATGGCATAGGCATCACAATCTTCCATGGGCGTGGCGGCGCCATTGGACGCGGCGGCGGCCCCATTTATGAGGCAGTCCTTGGCCAACCGCCAGGCACCGTCAATGGACACATCCGCATTACCGAGCAGGGCGAGATGCTCTCCTTCAAATACGGTCTCTACGAAATCGCCATTCGCAATATGGAACTGGTAGTAGCGGGCGTGGCCCGTGCCAGCATCCCTGATGAGCGCATCATTGAGAAGTATGTCCATCCGCATGCGCCTGAAGAGTGGCGAGACGTCATGCGCGAACTCTCGTCAAAGGCGCACGCGCGTTACCGTG
The DNA here is from genome assembly GCF_016587395.1 of Ktedonobacter sp. SOSP1-52. NCBI lineage: Bacteria > Bacillati > Chloroflexota > Ktedonobacteria > Ktedonobacterales > Ktedonobacteraceae > Ktedonobacter > Ktedonobacter sp. SOSP1-52. Next base: position 267,095 of record NZ_BNJH01000003.1, on the reverse strand, counting down.
ACCTCATCTACAATGATCCTGCATTCATCACCTTCTTTGAGCAAGCAACCCCTGTTTCAGAACTGGGCTGGCTCAACATCGGCTCGCGTCCAGCACGGCGCGCAAAAAATCGCGCCATTGAGGAGCTCCGCGCCATCCCCTGGGTCTTCTCCTGGATGCAGAGCCGCTATGTGCTGCCAAGCTGGTACGGAGTCGGGAGCGCCCTGGAAGAATACATTGCCGATCATCCCGAGCACCTGGAGTTGCTGCGCCACATGTATCATCACTGGCCCTTCCTGGGCGCCTTCCTGGATAATTTGCAGATGACGCTCTCCAAGGCCGATATGCATATCGCCCAGCGCTATACCTCACTTGTGGAAGATCCCGCGCTACGCCAGCGCATCTCCCAGCAAATTCAAGAGGAGTATGAGCGTACGCGCAAGCTGGTCATCAGCATCGTCGGAGGCGAAAATCTTCTCGATACCTCGCGTGTGCTCCAGGAATCGATAAAACGGCGTAATCCCTATGTCGATCCCTTGAGCTACTTCCAGGTCGAACTCATCCAGCGTCTCCGTGTCCTCGGAGGGCCACTTATGCTGCGCAAAGATGAGGAAGAATCCGCGACCGAGCAGGATCTAGAGCGTGCTCGCCTTACAAGCGCCGTCCTACTCACCATCAACGGTATCGCCGCCGGCCTGCGCAATACCGGCTAATCCACGTCTATGGCGCTCATGGTATGGTGTGTGCAATTGGGGCAGAGCCCCAGTTGCACACACACACACACTCACTTTTTTCCCCATTGACATTTTGTGGGCTGACCTGTATCATAAATAACAGTAACAGAAATACTGAGTCTGTCCCGCGTTGAGCGAAAGAAGTACAGAAGCAGCAGCCAACAGCGATCCGAAGTAGAGTGGAAGTTCGGAACGGCCAGGCACTTCTCGAACGCCTTCGTGAGCGGTCGACCGAAGAAAATCACTTGCATCCCTCCCCGGAGAGATATGAAGGGTAAGTAGGTTGAGTGGACGGTTACCACGCAGCACATAACCAGAAAAGTGGTCTTTCGTGACTTCGCTACAAAGATGTAGGGTAATGAGATTCCTCCATCGTTGCTCGTTACCAGATCGAAGGAAAGACAAATAGGGTGGCACCACGGGTGTGTACAGGAGTTTTTCCTGACGCTCTCGTCCCTTCTTCAAATGTGACGGAAGGGGCGAAGGCCGTTTAAGGATCATCTCCGCTCCTTCCAGAAATTTTTCTCAGTTTGAAGGAGTACACACGATGGTAACCAACAATCAGACACATCTGACCCAGGCTACAACCACCAGCAGCCAGGACGCGCTTGCTCTGGCCCTCCACAAAGTCAACTCCGTTGACGTTCCCCAGGGAAATACCATTGCCCTCGCCTTTTCGGGCGGCCTGGACTCGACACTCTGCGTCAAGCTGGCTGAAACCAAGTATCATGCCAGCAAGCTCTACGCCATCAGCGTAGATGTAGGCCAGGGTGAAGAAGAGCTCAACATGGGCATCCAACGCGCCGAGATGCTGGGCATCACGCCTATCGTGCTTGACGCCCGCGAGGAGTTTACCTCACAATGGCTTACCAAAGCCATTCAGGCCAACTCAGACTACAATGGCTATCCCATCTCAACCTCAATGACCCGCCAGCTCATCGCAAAGAAAGTTGCCCAGAAGGCGCTCGAATTGGGCTGCGACGCCCTTATGGAGGGGTCTAGCGGGAAGGGGAACGACCAGTATCGCATGCACAATGTCTTTAGCCTTTTCGCGCCCGGCCTCCCCACCTTTGTCCCTGTGCGTGACTTCGACCTGACACGCGGCGAAGAGCAGCTCTTAATGGAAAACTTCGGTATTCCGGTCGAAGAGTTGATCGCCGGTGGGGATGATAAGACAATGTGGTGCCGCTCCATTGCAAGTGGTGGTATCGGCCTGGATACCGAGCTTCCTGACTCCATCTGGATGTGGCTAAAGCCACCTCACACGGCGGCTAATCAGCCCTCGACCTTCAAGATTACCTGGGAGCACGGCCTCCCGGTCGCGCTTGATGGCAAGGCACTCCCCCTGGACGAGATCATTCAGAAGCTCAATGTCCTGGGCGGCGAGAACGGTATCGGCAAGATCGACATGTTCGAGGACGGCATCATGGGCTTGAAGTCGCGCGAGATCTACGAGGCTCCCGGCGCCCAGATCCTGCTCAAGCTACACCGCGATCTTGAACTTTACTGCCTGACCAAGGAAGAGGTACCCTTGAAACGTCAGTTAGATGCCCAGTGGTCAAGTATGGTCTACCACGGTGAATGGTTCCACCCACTCAAGAACGCCATCGATGCCTTTATCAGTACTACACAGCAGGCCGTGAGCGGCGAGTATGTCGTCAGCCTCTACAAGGGCAATATCGACATCGTCTCGCGCTCCTCGCACAGCGGCCTCTTCTTCCCCGATGTGCGTTCAATCAATAGCGCCAGCTTTAATCAGAAGGAGTGCGCCCCCGCGGCGCATCTACGCGGTCTCCCTTACGAGCTGATCGCGCGCCGCAATAAGCTGGCAGGAATTACCCAGGAAGGATTGTAAAACGTGACAAAACTATGGCAGAAAGGCTATAGTTTGAACGAGAAGGTCGAGCGTTACGAGGCCGCGCAGAACAGCGCCCTCGACGCTCGCCTCGTGCGCCACGATGTCTGGGGCTCGCTCGCCCACGCCGCCATGCTGCATAAGATTGGGGTGTTAAGCGAGCAGGAGCACCAGACTCTCCACGCGGCCCTCTGCACCGTTCTAGAACTAGACGCCGAGAAACAATTCCAGATTCTCCCCTCCGACGAGGATGTGCATACCAGCATCGAGAACTTCCTGTCGGCCAGAACCGGGGACGCGGGCAAGAAGATCCATACCGCCCGCTCACGTAACGACCAGGTGCTCGTCGATATGCGCCTCTACGGCAAGGAGCAGCTCCACCAGGTCAGCTCCAGGCTCTTCGCGCTCACTAGCACGCTGCTAACATTCGCGGAGCGTTATCAAGACGTGCCCTTGCCTGGCTACACGCATATGCAGCGCGCCATGCTCTCTTCTGTGGGACTCTGGGCCGCGTCTTTCGCCGAATCGCTGCTGGACGACGAGCAGTTGTTAGCTGGCGTCTACGCGCTCAACGATCAATCACCGCTGGGTTCAGCGGCAGGCTACGGCGTCCCCCTACCCATTGATCGCCAGGTGGTCGCCGACACGCTCGGCTTCGCACGCGTCCAGAATAACGTCATCTACGCTCAGAATAGCCGTGGCAAGACCGAGGCCGCGGTCGTCCAGGTGCTCTCGCAGATCATGCTTGACCTGAGCAAGCTGGCCCAGGACGTGCTCCTCTACACAACGGTTGAGTACGGCTTCCTGCGCATTCCCCAGGAACTCTGTACCGGGAGTAGCATCATGCCTCAGAAGCGCAATCTAGGCGTGATGGAACTGGTGCGCGCGCGCACGCAGACCATGCTGGCGCTTCAGCAGCAAATTCTCGGCATTGTGAGCGGTCTCCCCTCGGGCTTCAATATGGACTATCAGGAAACCAAGGGGCCCTTCTTCGCGGCCCTCGACCTGGTACAAGAGAGCCTGGATATCTGTGAGCTGGTCATGAGCCATATCGAAGTCGACGCCGAGCGGGCGCTCGCGGCCTGCACCTTTGAACTCTTCGCCGCCGACCAAGCCTATGAGATGGTGACCGAGGGCCTGCCCTTCCGCGATGCCTACCGCATAGTGGGCAAAAAGGTCACCGCCCAGCTTGACAGCAAGGTCCCCTTCCCGGTCGAGAGCCAGGAGCAGCTCGTCGCGCGCCTGCACGCCCGCAACCACCTGGGAGGCGCGGGAAATCTAAATCTTGGGCAGGCCCAGGAACGCCTTGCTCAAGCCCACACAAGCTGGGAAACACATGCCCAGGCCTTCAAACAGGCCATCCAAACACTCGTCGGACCAACACATACCGCCATTCTGGAGATCGAATAAGTATGGGAACTGTAGTACTCGCCTACTCAGGAGGACTGGATACCTCCGTCGCAATTCGCTGGATTAAAGAGAAATACAACCTGGATGTGATCGCCCTGACCATCGATGTGGGCAATGAGCGTGACCTCTCCGCCATCGCCGAGCGCGCGCGCAAGATCGGCGCCGTCAAGGCCCTGGTCGTCGATGGTCGCAACGACTTCATCCGCTATTTTGTCTGGCCCGCCCTCCAGGCTGGAGCTATCTACGAGGGGCAGTATCCCCTCGCCACGGCCCTGGCCCGCCCACTGATCGCGCGCCTGCTTGTGGAGGTCGCGCGCCAGGAAGGTGCCGTCGCCGTCGCACATGGCTGCACCGGCAAAGGCAATGACCAGGTACGCTTCGATGTCTCCATCAACACCCTCGCGCCCGACCTGAAGATCATCGCCCCCGTGCGCGAGTGGAGCATGACACGTGACAACGAGATCGCCTACGCCACCGAGCATAACATTCCCATCTCGGTGACCAGCGCCAGCCCCTACTCGGTCGACCAGAACCTCTGGGGCCGCAGCATCGAGTGCGGCATCCTGGAAGACCCCTGGGCCGAGCCGCCCGCCGATGTCTATGCCTGGACCAGTGATCCCGACACCCTGGAGGCCAAAGCTCCTACCTATGTCGAGCTTACCTTCAAGCAAGGCATTCCCGTGGCACTCAATGGCGAGGAACAGGAGGGGGCCGAGATCGTCGAGACCCTGAACCGGGTTACTGGGACCTATGGCATCGGGCGCATCGATCACGTGGAGAACCGCCTGGTCGGCATCAAATCACGCGAGATCTACGAGGCGCCCGCCGCTGTGGTGCTGCACGCCGCCCACCAGGCGTTGGAGACCATCACCCTCAGCCGCGACCAGGTGCGCTTTAAAGACATTGTCGCGGGTGAGTATGCGCGCCTCATCTACAACGGCCAATGGTATAGTGCTCTGCACCAGGACCTGGCCTCCTATGTCCAGAGCACCCAGCGCTTCGTCAGCGGCACCGTGCGCATGAAGCTCTCGCGTGGGCACTGCACAGTAGTGGGACGCAAGTCCGAGCACTCACTCTATGACCACGGCCTGGCTACCTATGACAGTGGCGACCAGTTCGACCACAACGCCGCCCTGGGCTTTATCAAGCTCTGGGGCCTGCCCCTCAACACCCAGGCCCAGGCGCAGATTCTCCCCTCCCTCGGGCTGGAGGAGAACCTGCTCAACAGTGGCAACACCAAAGTCCTCAAAGGCGCAGAGTAAATAGTTGTGGAAACAGGTCGCCAGCGGCGACCTGTTTCCACAACTATACCCTAGTTTGCTTGCAAGGAGGCATGACATGCGTTTAGCTATACTATCAGACATTCACGGCAACCTCCCCGCCCTGGAGACTGTCATAGCAGAGTTAGCGGGTGAGCAGATAGATCACATTCTCTGCCTGGGCGATGTCGCCGCCGGTGGCCCACAACCCGGAGAGACTCTGGACCGCGTCAAAGCCCTGGGCTGGCCCGTCATTATGGGGAATACCGACGACTGGCTGCTCTCGCCACAACTTAAGGAGCACACCACGCGCTTCGGGCAGTACGACCAGGACATCAGTCTATGGTGCGCGCAGCAACTCAGCGAGGAGCAGAAGGTCTTCATTCGCAGCTTTCAGGCCAGCGCTCTGATTCCGCTCTCGCCCCAGCATACCCTTCTTGCCTATCATGGCTCGCCTCGCTCCTACCGCGAGCGCATCCTCGATATCACTAGCGAAGCGGAGCTTGACGCCATCTTCGGCGAAACCCCGGCCACTATCCTGGTCGGAGGACATACCCACGCCCAGCTCTGGCGGCGCTACCGCGATAAACTCATTCTCAATCCCGGCAGTGTTGGCATGGCCATGGACCGCGTCTCACCCCTGGACGCCATCCGCAACCCGCCCTGGGCCGAATACGCCATCCTTACCATCGAAGGCAAGCGCCTGAGCGTAGATCTGCGGCGCACGCCTTTCGATCCACAGCGCCTCCGCGCCATTTCCCTCGAGAGGGGCATGCCCCACGCCGACTGGGCCAATAACGAATGGGACCTCGAATAACCTACATTGCTCAGCCATAATCCTTGTAGGGGCCAGCTAGCCTGGCTTCTACGCTTGCGCTAAATGGTGAAGCAGATCCCAGAACTCCTGGTCGCCCCGCAGGACCTTGCTAGTCATCCCCAGGTCAATACGCTTGCAACTTCCCTCATAGACACTAACACTGAGCACGGGCAGATCCCACTGCGTAAAACTCAGGCTCGTATACCTGGCTTTACCAGCAATCTTGTCTTCGCTTGAAGGGCAGTTCGGCTCTGGCTGCGTTGTAGGGAGCGTCAGCGCCTTGTCGTAGAGCTTCAACAGCCGTGTTACATCCTTAACCCGCTTCTGTTGATCTCCAGTGTTGCTATTAATCTGAAGCATTAGCTGATCGGGACGTGCCTGGGAGAAGGTGGCCTGGCGCAACATCTCCGCAAAAAGCTGATCGAATTGAGCATCGCGTTTGTAGGTACCGGTGCGCGATAGATGATTACCATCCAGTGAAATAGTGCCACAGCTTTTATTGATTAGCGAAGAAATCACCTGCTCAGCAGTATGAAAGACCAGGCGATACTCGGGATAGGTCTCCTCCTGACAGCCTGGATCTGTAGACTGAGGAAACGGAGCTAAAAGTTGTAGTTTGAGGATGCTATTGTAGAGGCGTTGTGCAATAACAGTATCCATAACCTGCGTGCTCTCAACCTGCATTTCAGGCTGGAGAGTATGCAGAATAGCAACACTCTGAGGCTTTGCGGCAGGCGTCGCTACGTCAATAGCCTTATCCAGTAATGTCCAGAATTCATTTGAAGCTCGGCGGTCTCCTGCCTCACCTTTGATGGAGACGGGGCGACATCCATCTCTCTGGGCCAGCACCGAAACAGCTACCCTCTCGCCTTCCAGGAAGGTTAACATATAGTGAGGGCCGCGTTCAGCAGTACAGGCGATATTGTCTGGCATCTGTTCTAAGGCATAGATAGTACTGTAGAGTTGTCGCACCATGTGTGCATTTGTCAGTGTCACAACCGGCTTTGTCTGCGCAGATGGTCCCACCAGGTCTAGTGTAATTTGCACACGCGTAGGATTAGCTGTCGGGGTACCAGGCTTCCATGCAGGTGGCGTTCCTTGCCCTACTACACTGCCACATCCACTGAGCCAGATAGATACCCCCACCCAAATAAGTCCATAGAAAGGAACAAACCATTTTTTTGTATCCATATCAATGCTCCTTCACCTCAACCGAAGTCAAAGCCATTAGTTTCCTCGTCTTTAGAGACGTCGCATAGGTACAGTTTGTTCCCAACTTCATTACATCTAAGCACGCCTCAATTAAACGGCATGGCAATCAGCAAAGCGCGCCGTAATGGATTATAATATCTCAATAGCCTTTTGATCTGATGTATATAAGCGCAAAAACAAGCAGACAGGTTTATGACAACGACAAGAGTAGAGATAGAGAGTATTGTAAAGCCTATGAGCGTGATTGAAACCATAAGAAGACGGCGCAGTATTGGCAAAATGACCGAGCAGGTGCCAACCCGCGCACAAATTGAGGAGATTCTAGAGGCTGCGACCCATGCACCCAATCACCACCGCACCGAGCCCTGGAAATTTATCGTGCTGGCAGGCGAGGCACGTGCAGAGCTGGGACTGGTCATGCAGGAGGCCCTGCTTTCAAGCCTAGGCGATCTTCCCCTGACCCAGGTGCAGGCACGCCTGGAGAAAGAGCGCCTGAAGCCGTTGCGCGCCCCGGTGATTATCGCCGTCGTCTCAGAGTTTCCCCGCAATGATGAGGCCCTGGATATTGAGAATGTCGAAGCCACTGCGGCAGCGGTCCAGAATATGCTGCTAGTCGCCGAAGAGCTGGGACTGGCGGCCATGTGGCGCACAGGCGATGCCGCCTATAATGACCAGGTCAAACGCTGGCTAGGGGTCGAGACCGAAGACCATATTGTAGCCTTCCTCTACGTGGGCTATCCAGCCATCCCCCGCCTGGAGCGACGCGCAACTCCCCTTTCCCAGAAAACCACCTGGTACAGCTGGGAAGAATAAGTATATAAAAAGAGACTGTGCGTAATGGCCAGCCATCACGCACAGTCTCTTTTTATATGTCTAGTATTTGATTAGCGCGAAGACGTCGTGGTCTTTCAGGTGCTCGCGTCCCTTGAGGAAGCTCAACTCGACCAGGAAAGCGACGCCCGCGATATGTCCACCTAATTTCTCAACCAACTCGATAGCGGCCTCTACCGTCCCACCCGTCGCCAACAGATCGTCTACGATCAAGACACGCTGCCCGGGCTTGATAGCGTCCTTATGCACCTCGACAATATTTGTGCCATACTCCAGGGCATACTCAATGTTAATAGTCTCCGCCGGAAGTTTACCAAACTTACGTACCGGCACGAAACCACAATTGAGCAGATACGCCAGGGGGGCGCCAAAGATAAACCCACGTGACTCTACACCGACAACGGCCTGAATATCAGCCCCGGCATAGTGCGCGGCCAGGCGCTCAATCGCCGCACGGAAGTATGGTCCATCCTGCAACATGGGGGTAATATCTTTGAATAACACCCCCTTCTGGGGAAAGTCTTGAATGTCGCGAATGCGATCTTCCAGGCGTATTGGCTCAGATGTTGACGACATGAGCGATCTCCTCTGTCTCTATGAATTCGACTAGCGTTCAAAATGAACAATAACATAGGGGCCGCCAAGATTATTATAATACAACTTGACATGCCCCTCTTCAGCACGCGCTGAAAATCCAGGTTCCTCGTTTATCGTGTTCCTGTTTTCTTTTCCATATGCAGTATAGCGTCAGCATACCCATACATGCAAGCCGGGTAAGGAATAAAGGGAGGTGTGATGATGGCCTGCTGCGCCAAGCCATCGTCACACCTCCCTTTACCCCAAAGGCCTGCGCAGCGAACCAGGCAGGCTCCTCTCCAAGTACCCGAAACGCTAAGAGCGCGCCGCAACCTGCTGCTGCTCCTCAGATGGTGGCAGTTGAGCCGTGCAATACGCGCAGCGCGTCGCCTTGAGGGGAATGGTGCTCAGGCAGTAGGGGCACTCGCGCGTGGTGGGAGCCTCCGGCTCCTTCTTCGATGCAAAACGATCCTGCAAAGCAGTCACCGGGCGCACCACGAAGAAGTAGAGAGCCAAAGCCGTAAGCAAGAAGGTAATTAGTGCATTAAGAAAGTCGCCGTAGGCAAAGGTTTGCCCCTGAAACTTTCCTGCGGCACTCGATAAATTCGCTGTAAATCCAAACTGGTTCAGGAGAATACCAATCAACGGCGTCAAGAAATCCTTGACTAAGCCATTGACGACCGCTGTAAATGCGGCACCGATTACGATACCAACGGCCAGATCAACGACATTGCCACGTAAGATAAATTTGCGGAAGCCACCCAGTTCCCCCATGCCCACCTTCCAGCCACGCTCACCATAATCTCTAAATGTATCGAAACGACTCATAAGATAGCCACACTCCTTTGTTGCTTACAAATGATGTTGAAAATGATCTGAGGGAAAAGAGAAAACGTTCTTCGCCAGAACGTTCCTTTATGCTTGTAGCACGATCAGGGTCCACTTCGAGTTTTAGCTATCGTGCCTTCTCCAATTCTCCCCACAGCGTAGCACAAAAGCGCATTCATGACCAGACATGCATGAGTTTTATCCATTCAGAACATGTTTCACAAAAACAAGCAGAAGTACGCTCTCTCGCAGCTTTGCTGCGAGAGAGCGTACTTCTGCTTGTTTTTCCTAAGCTAGGCGCTGAGGTTGACGACGGTGACGCCGTCGCCGCCCTCCTGGGGAGGCGCGGAGTTGAAGGACTTCACCAGGGGGTGATGCGAGAGCTGCTGGCGTACCGCCGAGCGTAGCGCTCCCGTTCCCTTGCCATGCAGAATGCGTACAAGCGCGAGGCCCGCCATTGTAGCATCGTTCAGGTAGGTCTCCAGCTCCTCAAGGGCATCCTCGACGCGCCAGCCACGCATATCAAGCTGCATGGAGACCGCCGGGCGATCCTCGTAGCGCGGCATGACAATGCTGGGCGCGCTAGGGACGACGCTCTTTTCACGCTCCTTCGAGGCCTGGCGCTTGCTGACACGCTCGATGTTATCCACGTCAACGCGGAAGCGCATTGATCCCATCTGCACCTCGGCCGAGCTATGATCGGGCGAGAGGCCAACCAGCTCCGCAAGCTGGCCAAAGCTCAGCACACGGACCGTGTCACCCACCTGCAAGGGACCATCCAGGCGCTGAACCGCTGGATCTTCCTTGCGCGGCTGGGCTGGCTCAGGCACCAACACAACCTTGTCCTCCAGGCGGCGAGCGGTGTCCCGCGCCTGGTTCAGGCGCTCGCGGGAGACGCTGGCTCGATCAGCGGTAGCGCGAAGCTTCGCCAGCTTGTTCTGCACCTCGTCGAGTTCACGCCGCGCCTGCGCCCGTGCCTGGTTGATGATCTTAACACGCTCCTCCTCCAGGCGATGGCGCTCCTCCTGCAATTGCTTGCGCTGGTATTCGGCCTCGGCCCGCTCCATGCTCAGGTGATAGCGCTCGTCAGAGGCCGCCTGGCGCTCACTTTGCAGACCCTCAAGCAGGTTCTCCATACGCACACCAGAGCTGCCCAGGAACTGGCGGCTGCTCTCGATGATCGGCTCATCCAAGCCCAACCGCGTCGCAATCGCCAGGGCGTTACTACGGCCTGGCAGACCGATGCTCAGCTTATAGGTTGGCGAGAGCGTCTCCACATTAAACTCAACCGAGGCATTGACGACGCCTGGCTGCTCATAGGCAAAAGCCTTCAGCTCGGTATAGTGCGTGGTCGCCACCGTCGAGACCTTACGCTCAAGCAGGTAGGAGAGAATCGCCCGTGCCAGGGCCGAGCCTTCGCTAGGATCGGTACCCGCGCCCAGCTCATCAAAGAGCACCAGCACATGATGGTCCTGACGCTTCACCAGCGTCTCCGCCAGCCGACCATGAATGTCTGGCACGTCTTGTTGCTGAACCGCCTCCACGCGCCGCAGGATATCAATGATACGGCTCATATGCGAGGAGAAGGTACTCAGACTCTGCTCAATACTCTGCTCATCGCCGATGTCAGCCAGCACATCCTCGAAGACGGAGATCTCCGAATGCACGTCAGCCGGGATATGCATGCCAGACTGCGCCATCAGAGTTAGCAGGCCCACGGTCTTCAAAGCAACGGTTTTACCGCCCGTGTTCGGACCGGTAATGACCACCATGTGGAACTCGCGCCCCAGGTAGAAGTTCGTCGGCACCACCTTCCCGGTCAGGAGAGGATGGCGCGCATTGTGCAGATCGATACGCCCTTCGGCATTCAGGATAGGCTCGCTGGCGCTCGTCATACGCGCATAGCGTGACTTTGCCAGGTAGGTATCAAACTCGGCCAGCAGTTCGACTGCGACCGTGAGCGACTCGGCCTCGTGGCCGATCTCGGCGGAGAGCACACGTAGAATGCGTTCGATCTCGCGCCGCTCCTCGACCTGTAGCTCTCGGATACGGTTATTGAGTTCGACCACGACCATAGGCTCAACAAAGACTGTTGCGCCGCTGGAAGATTGGTCATGGACAATGCCGCGCACCTGGCCGCGACTCTCGGCGCGCACCGGAATCACATAGCGGTCATTACGCATAGTGATGATCGGCTCTTGCAGGTGCTTGCCATACTCACCCACCAGGGATCGCAAGCGATCTTGCAGGCGCTGACTGGCGCCGCGAATATCAAAGCGAAGTTTTCGCAAGGTTGGGCTGGCGGTATCCAGTACTTCGCCCTCCTCGCTCACGGTCTCCTCAATGCGACGAACGATCTGTGGACGCTGGGGGATATCCGAACCCAGCGTATGCAGCAGAGGATAGTGCTCCGGCTCCAGCTTATCCAGCAGGCGCGCCACATACAGTGAGCTACGCACCGTCTCTAGAACCTCAACCAGGTCGGAAGGCGCCAGGATACCCTCACGAGAGCTACGCACCAGGAGAGGGCGAATATCGTGTGCGCCCCGCACACCTACATCGGGATACAGGTCGATCAAGCGTACTGCTTCAGTTGTATATGCCAGACGACGCCGCGCCTCATCCAGATCCGGCGTGGGCGTCAGGGCTAAGACCAACTCTTTACTGGCGGAAAACGCCGCCTCTTGCGCTACTTTCGCCAGAATTTTGGGGTATTCGAGCGTCGTTAAACTTTTTTCGTGCATATGCGTATTGAAAATGTCCTTAAACATGGCTATGCGCCCGGAGGTGGGCACAACGGCTTCATCCTTCTTATGCGAAAACCAATCCCCATTCGGGGGCGCAGCGTCACTGCCGTGGCTAGTGCTCCCCCCCATTCGGGGACCACCTAAAGGTGGCACGGCAAGCGCGCTCAGGTTTTCGAAGAGGCACTTCGAGGGAAAAAATCGGAATAATTACTTCGGCGACCCTCACTTATAGCTCAAACAGAGGGTACAATATGGTCTTAAGCCAGAACTATCATCGGTGTGATCTCTTCAGGGGTTTGCTGTCCAGTCCGCACTACTAACAAAAAATAGAAGATACTGCTCGCCGCCGTCCGCTCTTGACTAAGATACCATATATTGTCGCTCACGACAATAAGCCAACTACCTTTTTCAAGAGTATAGAGTGTGGTCGCGTCTTCGGCGACGAGGCGCCGAAGACGCGACCACACTCTATACATAAAAACCCTATCCCTGTGACAAACGTATATGCAGAAAGGGCCATTGTATGACCTGCATCAAAGGATGGGAGTTGAAAAGCGATGATCCTGCATAAAGGCGAGCGTGTCTTCTGGGGAGCGCCAGAGGTTATCTACCTGGAGGGCACTATTACCCAACTGCAAGAGGAGAGTCAGAGCGTTGTCGTCCATGTAGAGCGAGCCACACCACATTCAGCGCATTTGATCGGCAACGAGATCGCCTTTGCCGCTCAGGGCCTGCAACCCCTGCAGGGCGCAAGCCCTCCCGGCACCACCAGCAAGCGCGCAACCCAGGCCCTTCCCCCTCCTCAGTTTAGCGACGAGGAAAAGGTACGTCGTGGCGCAGCCGTCGCAGTCCACCAGCAATATGGCTACCACCTCTCGCTAGAGCAAGAACAGACCCTCATCAACCAGGTCGCGCAAGCCATTAACGCGGACCCGGCCCTGCGTCAACGCATCATCCAATCCATGGACGAGATTTTGCATCGCGAGCGTTAACCTCAATAAACGGGGGAAATATATGAATTGCCGACAGTGCAACGCACCAATCGACAGGCAGGCGAGCTTCTGCCCTCAATGTGGAGCCACCGTGCAAGCTAGTGCGCCACCCGCCTGGCAGCCATCATCGCCGGGCAATCCCCATGAGGAAAGGACGTTCCTCGCGGGTCCAGCACAACAACCCTCCTGGCAACAGCCAGTACCAGGCCCACAAGCAGGAACTTCTTACCAGAGACCAGGGCAAATGTCTCCCTCAATGCCTCCTGCTCCGTTTCCACAGTATCAGAGAAATTCAGCAGGAGAGAGAAACATGCAACCAAACGCAGATCCAAGAGGAGCAGCAGTCCAGGAGAGGCCTCAACCACGTAAGCGTAGCCGCGCAGGCCTGACCCTGGGCTGTCTCTCTATTCTTGTCATACTGATCCTGGCCCTGGGAGCCATCTGGACCTTCGGCATACGTCCTTATGCTCACGATATGGCGACGCAAGAGCTAGATACTGCCATGACGAGGGCCGTGAACCAGGTACCGGATGCCTCGAATATTACAAACATTCCCGGCCTTCCCCCACTTCCCCTGGGATCGATGTGCCTATTCCACCCCTGAAAGTCTCGCAAGATACATTCAACAACCTGGTCGTGCTCAACCTACCACCAAATAGCCCGGTCCAAAATCCCAGCACCCAGATCACGCCCGACTATGTGCGGCTAAGCTTCACAGTCTATGGCTTCGCTAGCGCGATCTCAGTCCTACCCCAGATCCAGGACGGGAAGCTCGTTGCCACCAACACCACCCTGGAGGGACCCATCGGCCTGGTCCTCTCCTCTGAGGACATCACGACACTGCTCAATAAGCACTTCGCCGACGCCCAGGCCCGACTCAAACGCCCCATCAAGAGCATCACCCTTAACAACGGAGACATGAGCATCCAACTCGGCTAAAGAAGAGGTATAAAAAAATCAGCACCTTGCGGTGCTGATTTTTTTATACCTCTTCTTCCTGGTCCTGCTCGGTTGCTTCTTTGGCATTGCAGCGGCGCTGCGCACGTTGCTGCCAGTACCACCAGCCGCCAAGGAGGGTGGGCAGCAGGAAGGTGGCGGGCAGTTCGGCCTGGGAGATGAGCGAGGGGTGCCCACCCTGCGAGGGGGCGATCTGGGTGGCTGGAACAGGGGTCGGCTTCACCGGACACATAGTGGGATTCGTGACCTGGGGTGGCTGAGGTACCTGGTCAAAGATGCCGCTCTCGTTCTTGACCAGCCCCCAGTTATCCTGCCCTAAGGGCCAGAAGACAAAGGCGGCCTGGCCTACGAGGTTCTGCTTGGGAACACAACCCCAGGCCCGCGAGTCTGAGCTGCCCGCACGATTGTCTCCCAGCACAAAATAATCGCCCTGCGGAATGACCATATTGACAATGGGCGCATAGGGATTCCCCTGGCGGTGCGGATCGATATATGTCTCAGATAATGCCTTCCCATTTACAAATACAGTTGTGTCTTGAATAGTGATGACGTCGCCTGGGAGGCCAACAACGCGCTTGATGTAGTCCTGGTCGGGTTCAGGGGGAGCGGCAAATACAATCACATCGCCGCGGCGGGGTGGATGGAAGAGATACGACCACTTGTCGACAAAAATAAATTGTTGATTGTGAAAGTTCGGCTCCATACTCTGACCATCAATGTTGAAGTTCTGGACTGCCAGGCGAATCACCAGAAACATCAAGACGGTCAACACGATGGTTTCGATGATTTCACGCACTAAGCGGAAACGTTTTTCAAAATCCAGCTCTACATCCACGGGCTTTCCTCGTTAAACTGTTTCAAATAATATCAATAAGTTCCACCATAGTATACAGGAAGGATACCACGAAACGTAGCGTCGTGCTGTTCGTGGCCCCCCGACAGTACTATTTCCTGGTTGCGCAGCTACTTCTGATCCGAAAACCCTGAGCGCGCTTGCCGTGCCACCTTTAGGTGGTCCCCGAACGGGGAAGCGCTAGACACGCAAATGGCGCTGCGCCCCGAATGGGGGTTGGGGTTCGGAATAAGATCTTAGCGCCTGGCATTGATTGTATCCGATGGTTGGTGTACCTTCGCGTAGACAGATGAGACATCAGGCAAAAGGCCAATGTTATCCGCCTTAAACGGCCAGTAAATAAGCGCCGCACGCCCAATGATGTTAGCACGCGGGACCAACCCCCACGAGCGCGAATCATAACTGTCAACGCGATTATCCCCCATCACAAAGTAGTAACCAGGAGGGACAAGGAGATTATGTATGGGTCTATCAGTGGGTGAGGCCCCTGCTTTGGCGGGATCAACGTATGTCTCATTGAGCCGCACACCATCAACGGTTGGCACCCCGTTTTCGACCGAGATCACATCTCCTGGCACAGCGATAATACGCTTAATGTAGTCGGCAGTCGGTTGCGGAGGCGCCTCAAAAACAATGACATCCCCACGCGCAGGCTGGCGCACATAATAGCTCGCCTTGTCGACAATCAGGCTCTCCTGATTATGGAGCCGCGATTCCATACTCTTGCCCACCACATCAAATTTCTGCACAGCGAAGTTGATCGCGAGAAAGAGCAATACTGTCAGCGCCAACGTCTCTACCAGCTCACGCACAAAACGGTAGCGTTTCCCAGTATTCAGCTTTACACCCATACGTACCTCCACCAAAGTCACTTCCTTCTTCTCAGGCCACATCTTTGTAGCCCACCAAGACAACTCTGCTACAAGCTGTTTTTATTGTAATCTATTTCCATCAAAGGAACATAGCCATATTTAGACAGAATTACGGATTACACATCATAAACCAAGAAATAATTCCTCGCTCCAGAGTGTTTTCTCTTAGTAGTGACCCTTTTGGCCTGTAGCAATTCTCACATGTACAGAATGGGTTTGATGGATTGGGAGGAATAACGCAAATGCTCTTACTCTCCCCTTTGAGAGCATGAAAAGAATCCGCTCTAGCCGGTCCCATAACCCTTGACGCAAAGCCGCCAGTATAGTAGTGTTAGATGGAACGTTTGTTTGTATTTTCTACGGTACTTTGGCGAGAGTATACCAGAACAAAAGAAGGTGTTCCTGAATATTTCAGGGCAGCACTTTCGTTGGCACACCCACATAGAAAATAAGCACTGTAGTTATTCTACGTTTTGCAGGGACGGACGGTTGGATTGTTATGCCCCAGGATAAAATAGTAGTTCGTGGTGCACGTGAGCACAATTTAAAGAATATTAACGTGACCATTCCGCGCGATAAGCTCGTGGTCATCACAGGTCTTTCGGGTTCGGGGAAGAGTAGTTTGGCGTTTGATACCATCTTCGCGGAAGGGCAGCGTCGCTATGTAGAGTCGCTCTCGGCCTATGCACGCCAGTTCCTGGATAAGATGGAGAAGCCCGATGTTGAACACATCGACGGCCTTTCGCCTGCTATCTCCATCGATCAGAAAGGCACAACCCACAACCCACGCTCAACAGTTGGCACCGTTACCGAAATTTATGACTACCTGCGCCTGCTCTACGCACGCATCGGTCACCAGCATTGTCCCCAGTGCGGTCGCGAGGTCAGCCAACAGACCCTCCAGCAGATTGTGGATGCAGTCCTCAGCCTGGCTGACGGCTCACGCATCATGCTGCTGGCCCCTCTTGTTCAGGGCCGTAAAGGCGAATACAAGAACGTCTTTGAAGAGATGCGCCGTTCAGGCTATGTCCGCGTGCGCGTCGATGGCGAGATTCGCGACCTGAGCGACGAAATCGACCTGGATAAACAGAAGAAACACACCATCGAGGTCGTAGTTGACCGCCTGGTTATTCGCAAACAGAAGCGCGAGGAGAACGAGGAGAATGGGCTGAAGAAGGTGGCCGAGCGGCCCGCGCTCTACGAAGTCAATGCCAGCAAAGAGGCCCATCGCGACGAGGACAATATCGCGGAGCCAGATATTCCCGCGATCCTGCATGAAGAGGTTGATCCAGCCTTCCGCCAGCGCCTGACCGATTCGCTGGAGACGACCCTCAAACTCGGCAATGGGGTCGTGCTGGTCTCTGTAATTGGTGGAGAGGAAACGCTCTACTCGGAGAAGGCAGCCTGCGTCTACTGCGGCATTAGCCTGCCGGAGATCGCTCCCCGCACCTTCAGCTTCAACAGCCCCCACGGGGCCTGCCCCACCTGTACCGGCCTGGGAACGCAGATGGAGATCGATCCCGAACTGATCGTGACCCATCCCGAGGTCAGCATTCTTGAGGGTGCCATCGCCCCCTGGAGCAAGGTCGTCAATGGTAGCCAGTGGCATAGCGCCATTCTGGAATCCCTGTCCAAGGCCTATGACTTTGATCTGAATACGCCCTGGCAGGACCTGAATGAAGATATTCAGCAGAAAATCCTGCACGGTATTCCTGAGCAACTTGCCATTCGCTATACACCTCAGCATGGGCAGACCAAGACCTATAATGTCCATTTCGAAGGCGTCATCCCCAATCTCGACCGGCGCTATAAGCAGACCGATAGCGAGGGTATTCGCGAAGAGATTGAAGGCTATATGACGGCACGCATCTGTCCGGATTGCCGGGGCGCGCGCCTCAAGCCAGAGGCTCTTGCCGTTACCGTGGGGGGACATAATATCGTCCAGGTGACGAGCCTCTCAATCACGCACACTCAGCGCTTCTTCCAGGAATTGGAGGATGACGTACTCGCCAGCCGGAGCGGCGTCAAACCTGGAGAGCCAATTCACCTGGCACCAGTGAAGAATGGCAAGACGAAGAAGAATGGCAAGCAGGGCAATAGCCTGCTTGGCGATCCCCTGGCGAAAATTGATACGCGGGGACAGCTCGTTGCGACGATCCTGACTGAGCGCGAGCGCTTTATCGCGCGCCAGGTGCTCAAGGAGATTCATGCCCGCCTACAGTTCCTGGTCGATGTCGGCCTGGACTACCTGACGCTGAGCAGGGCCGCAGCCAGCCTCTCTGGCGGTGAGGCCCAGCGCATTCGCCTGGCAACCCAGATTGGTTCTGGCCTGATGGGGGTACTCTACATCCTGGACGAACCCAGCATCGGCCTGCACCAGCGTGATAACGAACGCCTGATCAAGACCCTGACGCGCCTGCGCAACCTGGGCAACACGCTGCTGGTGGTTGAGCATGACGAGGACACAATGCGCGCTTCCGACCATATCATCGATATTGGGCCGGGCGCGGGCGAGCATGGTGGCTATGTCGTGGCCGAGGGAACCTATGACGAGATCGTGGCCAATCCCAACTCGCTCACCGGCGACTACCTCTCGCGCCGCCGTCGCGTCGAGATCCCCGCCGAGCGCCGTCCCGGCAACGGTAATAAGCTTACTATCAGGGGCGCAAACGAGAACAATCTGAAGAATGTCGACGTCGATATCCCTCTTGGGAAGTTCGTCGTTATCACTGGCGTCTCAGGCTCGGGCAAGAGTACGCTGATCACGGATATTCTCTATCGCAAACTGGCTCATACCTTCCACCGCGCCCATGAGCGCCCTGGACAGCATGAGACCATTGAGGGGCTTGAATACCTGGACAAGGTCATTGATATTGACCAGTCGCCGATTGGGCGCACACCACGCTCCAACCCGGCCACCTATACGAACGCCTTTACCGGCATTCGCGAACTCTTTGCCCAGGTACCCGAGTCACGCATGCGTGGCTATATGCCTGGCCGCTTCTCATTTAACGTCAAGGGTGGGCGCTGTGAGGCCTGTAAGGGAGAGGGCATTGTACGCATCGAGATGAACTTCCTGCCCGATGTCTATGTTCCCTGCGAGGTCTGTAACGGCAAGCGCTATAACCGTGAGGCCCTGGAGATCCACTACAAGGGCAAGACTATCGCCGATGTACTGGATATGACCATTGAGGAGGCCGCTGGCTTCTTCGTGAACGTCCCCTCCATCCATACCAAGATGCAGACGCTCAAGGATGTGGGTCTGGGCTATATGCGCCTGGGGCAGCCCGCGACCACGCTTTCAGGTGGTGAGGCTCAGCGCATTAAGCTGGCGACTGAGCTATCACGCCGCGCCACGGGACGCACACTCTACATCCTGGACGAACCCACCACCGGTCTGCACTTCGCCGACGTAGATCGCCTGCTCAGCGTCCTACAACGCCTGGTAGATACCGGGAACACGATTGTCGTCATTGAACATAACCTGGACGTCATCAAGTGTGCGGACTGGATCATTGACCTGGGACCCGAAGGGGGCGACGGGGGTGGTCGCATCATCGCCCAGGGCACACCCGAGGTGGTGGCACAGGCACCACAGTCCTATACCGGGCACTTCCTTAAGCGCATGCTGGAGGAAGAAATCGAGATGATTCGCCAGCTCAATGAGACCTCCAACGAAGTCATGGCGTAGAAGAAAGCAGAGAAAGAAGGCTGAGGAGCTTGTACAAGCTCCTCAGCCTTCTTTCTCTGCTTTATTACGAGATTAACCCTCCGTCTGCAAACGGGCGTGAGGGTGCTCACCACTAGCAGACTCCTGCTCGTCAGAGAGAGGCGGGCGTGGCGAGTTGAGCAGGGTCTCGCGCTGCTTCTGGAGATTGTCCAGCCAGAAGGTCAGGAAGAGCATCGTCGCGCCAACGAGCAGCAGGCCAACAATCTTAACCCCCTTTGGCAGGCTCAAGGCCAGGATGCCAAAGGCCGTTGTCAGGCCATAAAAGATATAACAGATCTGTTTGGCGTTCAAGCCTGTAGCCATCAAGCGATAGTGGAGGTGAGAGGTCGTATCGGGCTGAGCGAACGACTGGCCACGGCGCAGGCGGCTAGCGATGATCACGGCAACATCCAGGATAGGCACACCCAGGACCATCAAGGCCAGAGCCAGCTTCGCTCCGCCCATGATTGAAAGCGCCGCCAGCATAAACCCGAGAAATTGCGCCCCGCTATCACCCATAAAGATCTTGGCCGGGCTCCAGTTGTGCGGCAGAAAGCCTAGCACTGCACCTGTGAAGATTCCCGCCAGCAGGCCAATAGTGTACTGACCAAGGTAAATACTAATGATAGTAATGAAGAAGCCAGTAATTCCGACCACACCCGTGGCCAGCCCATCCAGGCCATCTACAAAGTTGATGGTATTGGTCATGCCCGTAAACCAGAACCAGGTAACGATGACAGCTGGGATCGCTAGCCAGGTAATCTCCGGCTTATGGATCAAGATAGAGATGATTGGCTGCTGATACCAGGGGAGACCGGGATGCTCGACCGCGACTCCAAAGGGATTGCTAAAGCCAAAGAGGATGATGCCATAAAAATGCCAGTTCCACGGACCAAGGATAATCACGACCGCGAGCGACTGGACAATAAATTTATGGAGGGCACGCATTCCACGCACATCGTCATATGCATGGACCGCTACCAGTAAGAGGGAGGCCGCCATCAATAAGATAAAACGAATCATCTCATCCGGCTTCACCTCGTGGTTGGACGCGTAAAAGATGAGTGAGGCGACCACGAAGGCCAGGAAGATAGCTACCCCGCCCAGGCGTGGCACTGGCTTCTTATGAATACGGTCGCGCTCTTTCGTAGGCCGATCCAGCAAATCGAACCGGGTGCAAAACTTGATGACCCCAAAGGTAAAGAGGTACGAAAGCAGAAACGCGACCGCGCCGCCTCCTAGAATTAAGAGCAGGTCTGGTAAACTAAACGATGACACTTGAGCCTCAACGATTCTCAACAGAGCCATGTGGACTCTCCCCGCTAAATGCGTCACAGCAAAGGTACATTGCTACTACGCACTCTTTTTTCTATAAAAACACGCAAATACATCACTTTTGACGGTCTCATATATGAAGCGGGGTATAACCCAGGATCATGCCTCAGTAACGGCGATCAGTTATGGGACCTGGTTGCTGCCGGGTAGTCGCACCACCAGGTGGCGGTCCAATCCAGCGTAGTCACTGATACACGCCACATCGGCCTCGGGCCATAAACTCTTTACCAGGCGTGTCAGTGGCTCTTGATGCAGGTAACCCATTTCCAACACACACCATCCCCCAGGTCTCAGCATACCATATTGACGGGCTTCGCGACACAGGCGCATCAATAAGCCTAGCCCATCTGGACCACTAAAAAGGGCCAGGTGTGGCTCATAATTCCATACGTCGGGAGCCATCTGTGGTAATTCGTCTGTGCCAACATACGGTAGGTTGGCAAGCAGCATATCTACGGGCTGAGGTAAGGCCTGCAAAAGATCGCTCTGCAACAGGATCACACGCTCCTCAACACCATAGCGCTGGCAATTGGCACGCGCAACCTCTAAGGCCTCCACCGAGACATCGCAGGCATAGATTACAGGCAGGCGTGGCTCCTCTAGCGCCAGGGTAATCGGGATAACCCCGCTCCCGGTGCCAACGTCGGCCACAACAGGCATCTCTCCCGCATCCAGACGACGGCGCGCCTCCTTGAGCGCGGCTTCCACCAGTAGTTCCGTCTCGGGGCGGGGAATAAGCACGCGCGCATCCACCTGGAAGTCACGTCTATAAAATTCCTTCTCGCCAACAAGATACGCGACAGGCTCGTTGCGGGCGCGCCGCTCAATGAGTTCGCGAAAGCGCTTCTCCTGCTCTGCGCTCAGCTCTCGCTCGGGATAGGCATACAACGTCGCCCGTGGCACCTGTAGTATATGCCCCAACAAGACCTGGGCATCCAGGCGCGGATTCTGCTCCCCTCCGCGCCCATCGCGCACCTGCAAACGCTGTATTCCCTCTTGTAGCGCCTGTTGAATACTTGCCATACTAAACTCTCTCATACTTCTTCTTACTACTCATCCTCAAATGGTTGACGACCCGCGAAGCCTGCCTCCAGGGTGTGCCAGTAGTCGATATGCTCTTCACCCAGGTGCCAGCAGAGGTAGACCTCTTCACCGTTACGCAAGCTCAAAAAATCAATTAGACCAATTTCCGGGTCCTTCAGCTCACAGCCCAGTTTCTGCAACTCTTCCATTGCCTGTTGCAGCGCCTGAACATGCTCCAGCAAGCTCTCCTGAACATGCAGTATCTTGCCTTGCAGGTGGTGCCCATTGCCCATAGACTTCACCTGCATCTCCTCAAGATCCTTCTCTAGCCCTTGCGCCTGACGATAGTGAACCTGGATTTTGCCTAGCTCCACACTGATCGCAGGCAGCAAAGCCTCAGCTTCGGCACGCGTAAAGTAGTGCGGCATATGCTCCCTCCTCTTCTCTGTTGCTGGCTTCAACAAACATCCCGCTTGTTGTCATATCACAGAGCGAAAACCGACCTGCTTAATATTTTATCATTCTCCCTGTTTCTAGTGTCAGTGCCCCACAAAAGTCAACTTCTCTATTGCGCCAGGCCCCTTCACATTGACCAGCCAGAAGGATTTAGCTATACTCATCCCTATAAACAAATGTAAGAAGAACATCTCGTTTTCTAGCAGTCAGTTGGAGGATACCGCACGGTGCAGCCTCATTATTGAGCCTTCTGAGCCGGTTGGAGTACTGGCCGGCGTCCAACTCAAACAAACATTCATTGCCTCAATCTCACAAGAGAAGCACAGGGCTGTCAGGATGCTCCGCCTGGCCATAGTCGTGCTCCTCCCTTTATTGTGTACTTCATGACCAGTCATCTTTACAAAGCTTTTTACTCTTTTCCCTGGATACACAATGAAGGATTTTGCTTTATATGGATCAGATCGATACCTTGCCAGCCAGGTCACCTCAACCCACGGCTAGCTTATGGCGCAATCGCGCCTTCTTGCTCCTCTGGAGCGGGCAGATTGTTTCCGAGACGGGAAGCCAGGTTTCACTTTTCGCACTCCCATTGCTTGTACTCGCCTTTACCAACTCACCTGCTCAGGCTGGCTTTCTCAGCGCCATCCAGTTACTGCCCTACCTACTCTTTAGCTTGCCCGCGGGCGCATTGGTGGATCGCTGGAACCGCAAGCTGGTCATGCTGGCCTGCGATACGCTGCGCTGGCTCCTCCTGGCCTCTATGCCTGTGGCCTTCTATCTCGGTCACCTGACGCTACCACAGCTCTATGTCGTGGCCTTCCTCGAAGGGACAGCCAACGTACTCTTTGGTATCGCTCAGCTCTCGGCCCTGCCACGTGTAGTCGCGCCCAAGGATGTCCCCTCAGCCTATATGCTGAGCGAAATTACTCAGAGTACCGCCACACTGGTTGGCCCCAGTCTTGGAGGTCTGCTGATTCAGTTCGCAGGCGCGACACTGCCAGGTACAATGCTGGCGTATATGGCTGATAGCCTCTCTTACCTTGTCTCAGTGCTCTCGCTGGGAGGTATTCGTGTGCCTTTTCAGCAGCAACGTGTTGTGACACAACCACAATCGCTCGTGCAGGATGTACTTGAAGGACTACGCTTTCTCTGGCGCCAGCCCCTGCTCCGCCTGATGGCTCTGCTCACGACGCTAATCAATTTTATGCAGGCCGGGATTACCCTGGCGGTGATTCTCCTGGCACGTGACACCCTTCACCTGGACACGCTGACCCTGGGTATCGTCATCAGCGCCAACGGGATTGGGGGCCTCCTGGGAGGCGCCATCGCGCCCTGGCTACAAAGGCGCCTGGGCATGGGGCCAATCATGCTCGGTTCCCTGCTTGGCTGGACGCTGGCGAGTACACTACTGGCGTTGAGTTCTGGCTCCTGGACGCTCATCCTTGCGATGGGGCTAATCGGCCTGCTCTGGCCTTGCTATGCCGTGGTAGTCGTCTCCTACAGACTCTCGCTTGCTCCCGATGAATTGCTGGGGAGGGTAAATAGTTCGTTTCGCCTGCTCACTTTTGGTATTGAACCCGTGGGGAAAGCGCTCTGGGGACTCCTGCTCCTCCCCCTGGGCGCCCGTCAGGAGTTAGTTTGGATCGCGCTCGGCCTGGGTCTGATCACACTCCTTGCCGCCTTTACACCTCTGCGCCTGGCCTGACAAATTATCTCTATTAAGTTGATGTGATAGGAGATTGGCAGCCATAGGCTGCCAATCTCCTATCACATCAACTTAATAGAGCGAGCGCCGCAGGCGCGAGAAGTCACACAAAGGCAATTTCTATCAAGAAAGTAAACCTTTCTTGGGTGGCTGCAAGAGATCATCGCGATGATAACGCATATAGAGCACACTTAAGAAGGAGCACACACCCATCAAAAGCGAGAATTGCATCAGGCCATAGAAACCATGCCAGTCGACAAAGAGTCCACCTAGCGAGGTCCCGATAAGCTGTCCTATGGCCAGCACCACTGAGTAGAGGCCCATGACCGCTCCTCGCTTGCCACGCATCGACTCAGCGATGGCGCTCATCTGCATTAATGCCACAGGAGTAAAACCACTAAGCAAGAGCACACCCAGGGCGACAATACCTAGCAGGATCAGGACTACCGTAGACTGGTCTGGTACGACATCGCCCATTGTCTCACCCAATCCGTTTATCACCGTTAGTGCGCTTATCGCTATCCCCAGGCCCACCAGGCCAATCAGCATCACGGTTGAACGGCGGAAACGCGCGACAAACAGCATCCATATACCCATCCCACAGAGGAAGAGCAGGGCAAAACCTCCCACCCAGAGCGATGACTCCATCTTACTAAAGCCGCCATAGAGGAGTTGCCCTGGATGGCGTAGAGCCGCCGCGTGTTTAGGATAAGCCAGCATGATAGTGATGAGTACCGCCCATGCCCCCACCAGGGCGTTGACCGAGAACCAGGCGGGCAAGAAGGTCGAAATTCGGCGATAGCGCAGGACCTTAAAGCCCTCCAGGAATGAGCGCCGGGACGTGGTACGTTCCTGAATTTCCACGCTCTCGCGCACGCCCAGGAAAATGATGAGTAGCGCAAGCATATATAATGCCGCGACAACCAGGAAACCCCAGGTATCAAGCGTACTACTGACCTTTCCCGCAAAGGGGATGGCCAGGCCAATGGCGCCTACCGTCACCACCTCAAAGGCCGTCACCGCACGCATACGCAGGCGCTCTGAGCCAATCGTGATATCCGTCAGGTAGCCCAGGGTCGCGGGCACATTCATACCAGTTGTCGCACCCTCCAGCAGGCGTCCGAATAGGATGATCACGAGCAGCAACACGAGGTGTACATTCAAGACATGAACATTTGGATGCGGGTAGAGGCGCGAGGCCAGCAAGAAGCAGAGCGTGGCTATGGTTGCCATTATAGGGGAGAATAAGAGAAATGGACGTCTGCCCGCATGATCGGAGAGGCTTCCAACAACGGGCGATAGCAAGAGTTCGGTAATATAGAATGCTTCAAGCACCAGCGCCACTAACGTCGCCGAAGCGAAGCGCTCGCCCAGGTAAAATCCTAAGATGACAAAGCTTGTACGGCCCGCAATACGAATCAGCAGGGTTGAGAGAATGGCCGCGATAAGCGAAAAACGTTGCACCGGAAATCGTGACTGATCCGCCCTCCCAGGGGGATCAGAGGCATGCTCTTTATTATCTTTGCTCACATCTGAAATCATTTTCTACCGCTCTCTTTTGTCACAGAACCCACAATGGGTAAAACATTTGCATGCAGCCTTTTTAGCCGGGATGCCACTTTGTAGCTATATCTGTACAGTTCGCGCTCCTCACCCCATCCTCCACTCTTCTCATAATATGCGCAGGTTCATATTTTCTTTGCTGCAATCCACATAATACATGTACTTGTCAGGGGCAAAAAAAGTTGTACGCGAAGGAAGCTATCCCACTAACACCTTAAACGTCCCCAGGTAGCTGTTAAGTTCATCGTAACGCGGTATGCTAACTCAGCGACCAGACCTTGACCGTCTTGTCCCAGGAGCCAGAGGCGAGATATTTTCCATCGGGCGACCAGGAGAGCGAGCGCACACCCTCGCTATGCCCACGAAATGTGTGCAACACCTCTCCATTTGTCGCGTCCCAGACCTGCACCGCTTGATCATCGCCCGCCGAGGCCAGGTAACGACCATCATGAGACCAGGCCACACTATAGACGAGGTCGGTATGTCCCTGGTACACATAGTGGTGATCCCCTGTGAAGGCATCCCAGACCTGCACCGTCTGGTTATCACAGGCTACCGCTAGACGCTTGCCATCAGGTGACCAGGCCACGCTACGCATCGTAACCGCCATAGGATAGGCAACATGTGTACGCACCAACTTTCCCCCAGCAACCGACCAGACCTGGGTAGTATGATCACTGCTCGCCGAAGCAATAGAGCGGCCATCAGGCGACCAGGAGAGCGCATTGATATTACCTTTGTGTCCCTTGTATGTCAGAGTACTACCGCCCGTGACGGCATCCCAGATTGTCACCAGGCGATCGCCTCCGCCTGACGCCAGATAGCGACCATCGGGCGACCAGGCCACACTCCAGATCCAGGAGTTCGCGCGAAAATCGCGTGGATAATATCCATCCGGCGCGTCCCAGGTCTCAAGCCTTTGATCTGCACTGACCGAGGCAAGACGCTTGCTATCAGGTGACCAGGCCACGCTATAGACGCTATCGGTATGCCGGCTATAAGGTGTGGCCAGTAGCGTCCCCTGGAGCGCGCTTATGACATGCACAGTCTGGTCATCGCTGGCCGAGGCGAGCATCCGACCATCAGGCGACCAGGCCACGCTCCACACATAGGAGGTATGGCCGGTATAGGTCAGGAGCGCTGGCTTGTCCTCGACATCTGTTGCGAGTGGCATAGGCATAGGATACGAGCGTACAAACCATGTCAACAGGCCAGCCGAACCGACAAGTGCGGCACCAGCAAGGCCCACACCCAGCAAGACCTTGCGCCGCGTCACGCCAGCTTTAGACGCAGACACGGCTGGGAGTGGATGTGGATATATAATTTCGCCTGTGCCCTCAGCCTCGCCTGCGCCGTCAGCCTGCAAACTGGCGAGAACCTCGTCCGCCACAGGCAGTGTCACCGCGTCGGTCGACGATTCAGAGGTCAAAGCGGGTAAGGGTGCCGAGGTCCGGGCGCTTATATCCTCCCGCCTGGTAGTTTCCTTTGCTTCTGCCTGTACCTGGGTCGGCTTCCCCTTTTGTCGCCACAGGGGAAGGGTAGAGTGCTCTGCCTTTGAGGGCTTTGAGGAAGGCATCAATGGTTGCCCAGAAGGTGTCTTCACCCTTCCTGACGCTTTTTTTTCGTGGAATCGCTGAATCAGCGCTAGACCCGGCTGCCTCTGCGAGGGCTTGAGCGAACGCCAGGACTGAAGAGTAACGCTGCTCAGGTTCTTTAGCCAGCGCCTTGAAAACAACCTTCTCGACCTCTACTGGTAGCTCGGGTATCTTTGCGCGTAGGCCAGGTGGCGGCGCCAGGGTGTGTTTAACCGCGATCTCA
Organism: Ktedonobacter sp. SOSP1-52; assembly: GCF_016587395.1. Classification (NCBI taxonomy): domain Bacteria; kingdom Bacillati; phylum Chloroflexota; class Ktedonobacteria; order Ktedonobacterales; family Ktedonobacteraceae; genus Ktedonobacter; species Ktedonobacter sp. SOSP1-52. Next base: position 239,564 of record NZ_BNJH01000003.1, on the reverse strand, counting down.
GAGAAGGTTCCCGTAAAGGGGCGTTCCCCAGTTAACCACTCATAGGCAACCACGGCCAGCGCATACTGATCGCTGGCGGGAAGGGCCTGGGCGCGCATCTGTTCTGGGGCCATATACATGATAGTGCCGGCCAGTTCTTGAAAGCCCTGCGTGCTCATATAGCGGGCGCTCTGCGAGACAAGGGCGATGCCAAAATCGCTTAAAAGCACCTGGTCCTCGCGCCCTAACAGCATATTCTCAGGCTTCACATCGCGATGGACGACTTTCTGCTCATGCGCATACTGTAGCGCCTCGGCAATCTGGCGGGTATAGGATACGACCAGGGAGAGGGGCAGACGTGTTCCCCGGGGATGGCGCCCCCGTAGCGAACCATTGGGGGCATAATCGGTCACCAGAAATGGCGTCGTCCCCTCCAGGCCAAACTCTAGTACACGCACAACATGCGGATGAACCAGGCGGGCCACAGTCCGCGCTTCAGCACGAAATAGCCCGATCTCATCGCTCGCAATCTGGGCATGTAAGACTTTAATCGCGGCCTGGGTATCCAGGTAAATATGCTCGCCCAGGTAGACCTCGGCAAATCCCCCCTGTCCCAACAGGCTTACCAGGCGATAATTTCCAAACTGCTGACCTGTACGCTCGGCCATGCATCAGCCCCTTACTCTTGAAGAGCACAAAGTATTTCTTAAGGCGCTACACTTCTTCTACAGAAAACAACTTCTGGCACTAATATTTTCCTCATGCTACCCAATTCGCAATCAATCGTCAAGTACCTGAACATTAACATCTAGACAGTTCCATTCACCTTTGGTGTCTGCCTCGGCTCACAGGCTTATCTTCGAGGGAGGAGTGTATAGTGGCCGCTTGGCGGAGCCAAGCGGCCACTATACACTCCTCCCTCCAGCACCGCAGGCGCGAAGAGGAAAAGACTTACACAAAGAAGATTTGTTAGCCTGGAAATCAGGCAAGCTTCCAAACTTTCGCGTCGCGAAAGAGCGCCTGCGTCTCGTTCTTCTGGGTATACACTGCTACACCTATCTGGCCCTGCGTCAGGGTAGCATCCTCGACCGATGCCAGAAGCTGATGATTGGCAAAGAGACGAAGCGTGGAACCGGCAGCCGCAACGGCAATTTGATTATCGGCACCTGGCTTAAACTGGCTGCTGCTACCAGTATAAAGAGAGCGTGGAGGGATATTGCGCCCGGTGTAGACAAGTAGGGTATAACTGCCATCGCTATTAAAGATAAAGGCGTAGTATTTGTAGCCGACATCATCGCCACGGAAGGTTAAGCCAGCGATCTCACCCTTCGTTATCCGCATAGTGAGTTGATAGGTAAAGTTGGTAAACGCGGTCTTGAGCGCAGGACAGGTATAATAGGTATTTGCCTCTGGCTCACGCGCCTGGTAGGCACCAGCAGCAAATGTACAGTAGCGGTCCTCCAGCCAGCCATGTTTCTGGCTATTATCCTTAAGGGTATCGGTCAACACCAGGTCCTTACTAAAAGGATAGGCTGACGCCAAGGCAGTGGCCTGGGCATTGACTGTGGGCGTCACTACCTGATCCTTTGGCGTTTTTATCTGGTGGGCAATGTGCATGTAACTATACATGTAGTAGCTCAAGCCACCAAGCAGTAGCATACCTAGCAACAGCCCCAGCAGCAGCGGTTTCTTCTTTTTCTGACCCCAGGGCGAGGGAGGAACAGCAGAACTGGTCAGGGGTGTTAGAGGAGGTGGACTGATTGAGGGCTGGCGCGCCTCACTTTGGCTATAAGCAATATTCTGGGGCACATAGAGAGGTTCGGGAGTTAGATTAAATCCAGGAACAGGCGGAAACGATGGTGCTGGTGAAGGAGCGGCCTGCGGGAATGCCTTCTCTGGTGAGAAGTCCCATGAACCATAATTGCCAGGCACTGGTGAATCAAGGCTGGTTCCATATCCAGGCTCTACCTGACCACGCCACGCCATTCCCTGTGGGGGTATACCCGGCCCTGATGGCTCATAGAAACCTGGAATAGTTTCCTCGCGCTGAACCGGCACACCCTGCTCCTGGAAAGGCTGTTGCTCTATCTCCGATGGACGCAAGCGTGCACCAAAGCGCTTTATACGCGCGTGACCATTTGTGGCTGAATTGGGGCCTGGTGAACTTGGCTCGTAACCCATACCTTCTCCATCTCTACCCTAACTAACACAATAGGCAACTTTTGGCGTGACGCCTCGCGCCGGCGGCGCTCGCCCAGGTAGGAGGTGTGGTGCGTGCCAGTTGCCGCAGGCAACTGGCACGCACCACACCTCCTACCCGAAATAATAAGTATTTTGCTATACGTCACGCGTAGTATAGCACAATGCCTGGAAAAGTCTGTAGCAAGAGGGACGTTCTTCCCATCACCCTGCGCCACACGGCTCTAAATGAGCATCTGCGTCCGCTTTACCTGTTCCCATTTCTCGCTAACCGGGATAAAGCAGGCTTCGCGCCTGGGGCGCTCGCCTTGATTATGAGATGTAGTGTATTGTGGGGAGCCGCAGGCTCCCCACAATACACTACATCTGAGGACCATTTGAAGTTATGCTTATACAGCCGTATCCTCACGCCGGGCTACTACCTTCTGGGCAAAGTCTACGAAGTAGGTCAGTGCCTGGGGGTTACTCAAGGCATCCACGCTGGCGGCCTTCTCAACAGGGATACCCATAAAGAGCTTCTTGATCGGCACCTCGAGCTTTTTCCCACTCAGGGTACGCGGCACCTCGGGAATCTGCTGAATCTCATCGGGTACATGATGGGGCGAGACAGTTGAGCGAAGCTGCGTCTTGATCCTCGCCTTCAGGCTCTCATCCAGCTCAACGCCCTCGCGCAAGACCACAAACAGCGGCATGTAATAGCGTCCACCCGGCATTTCCACGCCGATAATTAGGCTATCAAGTACCTCTGGGAGGCTCTCAACCACGCGATAGATCTCACTGCTGCCCATCCGAATGCCCTGCCGGTTGATCGTGGAGTCGGAACGGCCATAAATAATGGCGCTGCCCGAGGGCGTAATTTTGATCCAGTCACCGTGGCGCCAGACACCGGGATAAAGCGAGAAGTAGCTCTCGCGATACCGCTCATAGTTGGGATCGTTCCAGAAGTAGAGCGGCATGGAGGGCAGCGGATTCGTAATCACAAGCTCGCCAACCTCACCAATCAGTGCATTTCCGGCCTCATCAAAAGCTTCAATCTTCGCGCCGAGCATACGACACTGAAGCTCCCCCTCATACACGGGGAGCAGGGGCGAGCAACCCACGAAAGCGGAACACACATCCGTGCCACCACTAACTGAGGCCAGCCAGAGGTCGGACTTGACATGCTCATAAACCCAGCGGAACCCCTCGGGCGTCAGCGGCGAACCCGTTGAACCTACAGTTCGCAGGTGACGCAAATCATAGGTCTGGCCCGGCTCGATACCGCTCTTCATGCAGCTCGAAATATAAGCTGCACTCGTGCCAAAGGTCGTCATCTGTGTATCGGCGGCAAACTGCCATAACGTTCCCATGTCCGGATAGGCTGGACTACCATCGTAGAGTAGGACTGTTGCCCCTACCAGCAGGCCACCGAGCAGCAGGTTCCACATCATCCAGCCCGTGGTCGAGAACCAGAATAAGCGATCTCCTGGTTTGATATCCTTATCCAGCGTCAGGCACTTCAGGTGTTCCAGGAGAATACCACCATGGCCATGAACGATGGGCTTGGGCAAGCCAGTTGTTCCCGAAGAGTAGAGAATCCACAGCGGATGATCAAAGGGGACTTGCTCAAATTGTAGGGGAGCTGGCTTCGCGGCAAGCTCCTGCCAGGAGAGTGTATTCGACAACGCCGCAGGCCGGGTTCCCTGCTCGCCAAAGAGATATGAATAGAGCACAGTATGCTCTACGCTCGGCAGCGACTCTTGCAGTTCCGCGACAATGGGACGGCGATCAAAACGCTTGTCACCATATTGATATCCATCGATGGCAAATAAAACCTTTGGCTCAATCTGCTTAAAGCGGTCGATAACACTATTGGGGCCAAAATCGGGCGAGCAGCTTGACCAGGTCGCTCCTATGCTGGCACATGCCAGAAAGGTCATCGCTGTTTCGGGGATATTAGGCATATAGCCTACGACGCGATCGCCAGGTTTTACGCCTAGATCCCTCAGGGCCTGGGCGATGGCGCCAACCTTTTGCGCCAGTTCCGCCCATGAGACACTAACGAGTTCGTGCCGTTCAGAGCGAAAAAGGAGGGCCGGGCGCGCCTCGGTGGCGTTGCGGAAGGCATGTTCCGCGTAATTGAGGCGCGCACCGGGAAACCATAGTGCCCCTGGCATCACACGTTGGCGCAAGACAGTTGTATAGGGGGTCGATGTCTGAAGTGAAAAATATTCCCAGAGAGAGCCCCAGAAGGCTTCAATCTCATTCGCGGACCATTCCCAGAGCGCTTCGCGCGTCTGAAAATGCAGCCCTTTCTTTTCCTGTAACCAGCGCATATAGTGGGTGACGTTGGCCTGTTGCTTCACTGCTTCCGAGGGTTCCCAGAGAGGTTGGCTTTCAAATACTCTTTCCATACAGTCGCTCACTGCCTTTCCCTTGCTCGCTTGCATCATTGTCAAGCTATGAGCCACGATGTCTTAATCTCAACGTCATTATAACACGCTCCCTGTTGCCACGCCTGCGGCGCTCAGGGAGGAAGGTGTATGGTGAGGGGCTGGCTTTTGCCAGCCCCTCACCATACACCTTCCTCGGAGGCGAGCCTGCGAGTCTATGCTTTCTCCAGGTTCTTTTTGAGCTTGTGAAGCTGGGCATTAATCTGCTTATCGAGCATGGTGGAGACCAGGCCACGCGCGAATTTCAGCATTCCTCCCGGTTCGCCCTCGCCCATCATGGTAACCCGCGTACCGTTCTCGATTGGTTCGAAGATGATCGTCGTCTCTAAATTCACGGGTCCAGTCAGGCTTTTAAAGCCAAACAGCCTGGGCACCTCGTAGTGCGTTACCTCTGTGGTAAACTCCATACGCTGATTTAGGAACTCACCTGCCTGGAGAAAGCGGGCACCAACGCCCATGGGAACATCATTGACCGGGCGAATTTCGCGTGCAGGTGTCCATTCCGTGACCTTGCACATATCCGTCACGTAGGCAAATACCTCCTCGACCGGACGGTTGATCAGAACGGTCTTCACTACTCGCACAGCGTCTCCTCCTGCTTCTCTTGCTCTTATCAGTTTTGCTTGTCACGTGCCAGGGTCCTGCACAAAATTATACTCTCTGTATACACATGCTCACATGCCTCATACTCTCCAGTTATGCTCCTCGTTCCGCGCCAATCCGCCCGTTTTCATTGCAGCCAGAGACGCATCCCCAGGGATATGTATGCACCGCGACCTCTTTCCACGTACTAATACTATACAGAATCCAAAAGAGGTATTTTCTATGAAACGAGATATATTTAGACGTAGTTGCGCGGAGTTCCTGGGTACCTTCGCCCTGGTCTTCTTTGGTTGTGGGGTACGCGCCATAGTCGGTGATACCGAGAATATCGCAGGCATCTTTGTGGTCCATTTGACCTTCGGCCTGACGGTTGCGGCCATGATCTACCTCTTTAGCTATCTCTCAGCCGCCGTCTTCAATCCCGCAATCACGCTGGGTTTTGCCATTACTCGTCGCCTTCCCTGGCGCCTGGTGCTGCCCTACTGGCTGGCCCAGCTTGCGGGAGCATGCAGCGCCAGCTTCGCCCATATGCTACTCTTTCCCGGCAAAGCCGAGCTGGTCCATTATGGCGCGAACATGCTGAAAACCAGCCTGCCAGCCGCGCTCGTTCTGGAAGCGCTTCTAACCTTTGTATTGATGATGGTCAGTATGGGAAGCGCGACGGATAAACGCTTTGTGCGCGCCGATAGCGGACTCACAGTTGGATTCACAATTATCGTCTGCGGCATCCTCGGCAACTCTCTGACTGGCGGCAGCATGAATCCCGCACGCAGCCTGGGGCCTGCCCTCTTTGCGGGTGGTGCTATCCTGACCAATTCCTGGGTCTATATTGTGGGTCCCTGCCTGGGCGCATTGCTGGGAGCACTGGTGTATGAGCTTCTGCGCGGCAATCAAGAGAATGCCAAGCCGGTCCTCGAAGACTATCCCGTCGCGCCCCGCGTACCCATCCAACACATCCTCACCAGGAAGCTCCAGCAACCTTCACAGCCAGAGCAAGATCAAAAGGCAGCGAGCTAACACATATGCACATTCTGGGCTTGACTCCTCGCGCCTGCGTGTGCCTCTGATAGAACTGAGCTATTTCATGGTATACTTGGCTATATCAAAGTCCTCTAATGCGGTCAAACGTAGTCGTGTGGCGTAGGCGAAAGTACCAGGGCTACCTGGTACACAGGTCCCTTCCAGCTTGCAACCCATAAGTGGGTATGCTTTAATGCCCTGAGTATGGCAGAGAGATTTTCGCGGGAAAGCCCACAACAACGCATCTATACTGCGTTCGCATCGCTTCTCGCCCAGGAAGATGCCGCCATAGACCTGGTGGGAGCGGCCCTTCTCATTGCGAAGCTGGCGTATCCAGAAATAGATATTGCATGTTATCAATCACAGCTCGACGCCCTCGCGCGGCGGGTCCGGGGAATCCTTGGCCTTTCTCCAACCCTCCCTTTAAATGCCATGCCCACCTCACCCGAACGCGAGCCACATGAGTTTCTCCAGGCTCTCAACCAGGTCATCTTTGCAGAGGAGGGCTTCTGCGGCAACTCCAGCGACTACAATAATCCCGACAATAGCTATCTCAATAAAGTCCTGGATAACCACGCCGGAATCCCCCTTACGCTCTCACTTGTCTATATTGAAGTCGCGCGCCGCGCTGGTCTCTCCATCGAGGGCATTGGCCTGCCCTATCACTTTATCGCACGCTGCCAGTATGGCGAAGAAACCTACTACATCGATGCCTTCCACCAGGGACGCCTGCTTAGTGAGCAGGAGTGTATAGAGCTGGTGCGCAGGATCGCCCATCGCCCACTCAAGTTACATCATCACTGGTTTGAGCCTGTCCTGCGTAAGCAAATGCTGGGGCGCATGCTCAATAACCTCAAACGCATCTACCTGGAGCGCGATGCCTACGAGCCAGCCCTGGCTATCTATGAGCTCATGGTCTTGCTCCATCCTCAATCCGCAGTTCATCGCCGCGAGCGCGGCCTGCTTCACCTGCAACTTAAGCACTATGGCCGCGCCCTGCATGACCTGATGGCCTATCGCGAACTGGCCCCGGAGGCCAAAGACCGTTACGAGGTCCTCAACTATATCAAGATGATCCGCCAAGCCATCGCGATGATGAACTAGCGTACATCAACCTCTTCCACGGGAAGTCCCTCCATCTGCATAATCTTGAGCGCGTTGGTCGTAGGACAGGGGCCGGTGCGTAGCTTATAATCAAAGACCATCTGCCCCTCAACCACCTCCTCGCGGAAGTGATAGTTCTTCAGGTCGTGAACCGCCTCCTCCAGGTGGACCAGTTCCAGGTCATGGGTAGAGATCGCACCTAAGCAGTCATGACCCACAATGGCACGCACAAAGGCCCGGCTACCGCTGAGGCGCTCCCGGTTATTGGTGCCCTTAAAGATCTCGTCGATCAAGAAGAAGAGAGGATAGGGAGAAGACTGCTCCAACGCATCTAGCAACTGACGCAGGCGCCTGACTTCAGCGTAAAAGTAGGAGTAGCCATCCGTCACCGAGTCGTTGACGCGGATGCAGGTAAAGAGACGAAACAGGCGCGTTGTCAGCGCGCTGGCACAGACAGGTCCCCCCGCATAAGCCAGGCAGAGATTGACGCCCAATGTGCGCAAAAAGGTGCTCTTGCCCGCCATATTTGAGCCTGTCAGAATATCCACTTCGCCCAGCCTATGAAAAGCGAAATCATTGGTTACACGAACACGATCCTGGATAAGCGGATGCCCAAGGGAATGCGCGCTAAAGAGCGGTGCCTTCTCCTGTGTGAGCTGATCATTCGCCAACACTTCGGGCAGGATATACTCTGGATTGAGGTAGGCAAAGGTCGCGAGCGCGTTTAAAGCCTCCAGCTCAAACCAGGTATCCAGCCAACCAGGAAGAAACTTGACGATCTGCTCTTTGTACTGGCCCAGGCGATAGGCGCAGTATGCATCCCAGGGTAGAAAGAGGTTCACCAGCAGCCAGAGCAGCCCATTGGCCTTCAAACCTGCCGCAGAGGAGATGCGACCAATGCCACGTAGCACGCGTGAGGGTCGATTCTCGCCCTGCTGCTGAAAGGCCGCACATAAACGCGCCAGGTGCTGATTGCGCCCATAGGAGTAGCTCTCCAGGAAGCCAAAGACCGATCCGAGCGCACCAAAGTTGTCACTCATGTAGCCCGCATCTTCGAAGATATTGCCCCGTATCTTCTGCGTGAGCGCGAGAAAAAAGATTCCACCAAAGAAGGTCAGCACCCAGAGATTGGGCGTATGGGTGACCACGCTCGCCACCAGGTCTATGAGCGTAAAGACATTCAAGACGAGCGAGGCCCATAGCAGAGGGCGCACACCTTTAGAGGGTGGATTACGCTTTAGCCAGTCGACAAGCTCCTGCCCCTGCACCTGGCCTGTCTTGCCTTTTGTCGCGATCAGCGAGAAGAGCACCAGCTTATCGCGGAAACGGCTCAATGGACGCAGTTCCTCAACCAGTTCCTGGCGTGTCCATATACACTCCAGATCCGGCTCCGTTGCCAGAAGCCACGAGCGCAGGCGCTCGCTCCCCTCGCGGGAGAAGGACATGTCCAGCAGGCGATGCAGCGAGTATTTCCCTGTCACATCCAGGTCAAACTCAAAGGGATGATCCTCCTGCCCGCTTGCGGGGGCGGGAGCCGGTATATGCTCCCAATCCAACCTGGCGCGCGCCAGATGCGTCGATTTGATCAAGAGCCAGGCCTTGTGGCGTGTCAAGCTTCTATCGACCTGGCTATGGTAATACGCGGCAACACCAAAGGCCAGCAGGCTGAGCACTCCCAGGATAATCCCCAGCCACCAGAGCAAAAAGCCCACCGCCAGGCTAACAGCCAGGCCTCCAAAGAAAATAAACAGCCGTATCCACGAGTAGCGATTGCTACGCGCGTCTAATTGTTCTATATGACGCTGTACCCGCTGAAGCTGCCGCTCCAATAGGTGTATGCGTTCCTCTTTCTTCTCCACGCGTTCGATCCTTAGAAAATGAGTACACAAACGTACGCTTTATAGGGCAGTCTAGCACTCCTGTACCTCAGGCACAAGCCGTCAGGCACAGCTCATACGTTAGACGCTATACCACTTGTACTGTCGTCTTCGTTTATGATAAGAATAGAGTGCAACAGTATAGCGATCCATAAAAAACGCCGTTGGTAACGATGTGCCCCATAGTAGGTGGATCGTTCCAACATCAGCCTCTCTATGGAGAACCAATTCATGCATAGCATACAACAGGAAGAGACCCTGCACGATACCACAACTAATGCAGTCCGTCTACGCTACCTACTTTATCTTCCCGATAACTACGAAATGTTAGCGGGGACACGCTGGCCGCTCCTGCTCTTTTTGCATGGGGCGGGTGAGCGCGGGGACGACCTGGACCAGCTCAAAAAGTATGGTCCGCCCAGGCAGGTTGAAGAAGGAGAACGCTTCCCTTTCATTCTGATCTCGCCTCAATGTCCAGACGACACCTCCTGGTCCGCGAAACAGGAAGACTTGATCGCCCTGCTAGATGAGGTAGCCCAGACCTACTCGGTCGATACTAATCGCGTCTACGCGACGGGCGTCAGCATGGGAGGGTATGGTACCTGGGCGTTGGTGGCGGCCCACCCCGAGCGCTTCGCGGCTGCCGTCCCCATCTGTGGCGGAGGTGATCCATCTACGGTAGCTAACATGCGCGATGTACCGGTCTGGGCCTTCCATGGTGCCAAAGACACGGTCGTCCCTCTCAGGGCGAGTCAAACCATGATTAACGCGCTTGAGCAAGCGGGTGGAAAGACCAAGCTGACCATCTATCCAGAGGCCGGACATGATAGCTGGACCCCGGCCTATGCTGATCCACAACTCTATTCCTGGCTTCTTGAGCACAGCAAAGTAGCTGAAACGCGCTAAATTTTTTTATTATCCAAGGAAGGAAAGGAAGCAACAATGCAGATTGCCAACAAAGGAGTTATCGTCACTGGCGGAGCCTCGGGTCTGGGGGCCGCCTGCGTGCGCCTGCTCGCAGGCGAGGGTGCTAAAGTGACGATCCTCGACTTCAACGCCGAAGCTGGCCAGGCTCTAGCGAGCGAGCTAGGAAGCACGGTCATATTTAGCCAAACCGATGTCACGAATGAAGAGCAGGTACAGGCCGCGATCAAGGCTGCGCAAGCTCACAGTGGCGAGATCAATATCGCCATCAACTGCGCAGGTATCGGCATCGCGGAAAAGATCCTGAGCAAACGCGGCATTCACTCGCTCGCCAACTTCAGCAAGGTCATATCTGTCAACCTCATCGGCACCTTTAACGTCATCCGCCTGGCTGCGGCGGCCATGAGCGAGAATCAGCCCGTGGGAGACGACGGTGAGCGCGGAGTGATTATCAATACCGCCTCAGTCGCGGCCTTCGACGGTCAAATTGGACAGGCCGCCTACTCGGCCTCCAAAGGCGGTATCGTGGGCATGACCCTACCCATTGCACGCGAGCTGGCCAGCCTGGGCATTCGCGTCATGACCATCGCCCCAGGTATCTTCGATACCCCACTCATGGCAGGCCTTCCCGAAGCAGCCCGCATCTCGCTTGGCCAGCAGGTCCCCTTCCCCTCGCGCCTGGGCCGCCCCGACGAGTACGCAGCCCTCGCCAGGCACATCATCGAGAACACTATGCTAAACGGCGAAGTTATCCGCCTGGATGGTAGCATTCGCATGAGTCCTCGCTAAAAGCACCTATAGCGAGAAGCCCGACCCTGCGATTGCGGCATGCCGCAATCGCAGGGTCGGGCTTCTCACATGCTCATCATCTTACTACACGAATGATCGTTAGCTCTTCCAGTGTCTGTAAAATCTGGTTCATTTCTTCAGGTGTACAGTTTATAGACCTGATTAACTCTCCAACTGCCTGGCGACCATCGATTGCTAAGATGACCTGGCGATATAAGCGTGGAAGTCCCGCCTTCTCGATAACTCCAATCGCCTTCATAACTGACATCGTCGCTCTAGGAACTGCTGTCAGCGGAAACGCGTTATTGCCAGATGCGGCGGCAGGCTGCCCCCCCTGCTGAGGCGCTGATTGCCTCAGCTGAGGTATCACAGGTGAAGTCTCACGTTGGCTCGGAATGGGACCGGTCTGTTGCAGTGGTCCCGTAGTCAGATGGGGAATAAAAACAAATACACACTTCCCCCAGCCTATCATTATATTGAGCGCATCCGGCCCTATATATGATCCCACCTGGGCGAAAACAATTTGCCCATTGGTAAACCCAATACTCCCTATCTCGGCATTTATACCTTCTCCACGCCCCACTCGCAGCTCTCCGGTCCTACCTTCTACTTGAATAATCTGTATAATCCTGGAAAGATTATCAGTTATTCTTCCTTGTTGTTGCGTCACATCTTTCTCCACATGTTCCCTCTTTACTCAAATGCTGAAAGAGACGCTCACTAAAAGCTACGTTGGGGAAATGCCTGTTGTGCCACAATATGTTCACGATTGGTTTGCGCAAAGATGTCCTGATCATCACGCAGCTTAAAGACCTCAGCGGAGACCAGGAGTTGCTCGGCCAGTTGGGCAACGCGTTCCATGCGTTTAGCCTCCTCACGGATACTCTGACTACTCTGTAGTGTCGATGAGGAAACACCCCGCATGACCTGCGCGACGCTACTAGAGGTTTGTAATTGTTGCTGTGCTGCCTGATTGATCATCTCTATTTCACGAGATTGATATTCAATAGCGGAAACGATGGCCTCAAAGGCCGCACCAGCCTCTCTTGACAACTGGGCACCAGTCGCAGCCTCGGTTTCGGTATCTTGTATAGAGATGGTTACTGACTCGATGTCTTCAAGGAGCTGTTTCACGATGCGCTCGATTTTATTGGTCTGCGTCTTCGCGACCTCAGCCGAACGACGAATATCATCTGCCACTGCTCGGAAGGCTTTGCCATTTTCTCCAGCCAGCGCTGCCTGGATCGAGGCATCCAACGCCAGGCGGTTTGTTTGGTGGGCAATGCCCGAAATGATTTTCACAATGTCACTGATCTCTTGCGAATGCTCCGCTAATTGCTGCACCTTCGTAGCACTCAAATGCACATCATTATTGATATGCCCCATCCCTTCGACAGTGCGCAACACGGCATTACGACCGGATTGTGTCGTCTGGTATACCCTACCTCCCACTTGCGAGAGCACCTGAACGCGCTGAGCGACCACACGGCTTGTATTGGCCATCTCGCTGATGTTTGTGGTTGCTGAGGTGATTTGCTTAATTTGTTCGTCCGCACTGTCTACAAGCTGCGCCATATCATCGTATGTCTGCAGCGTTGCGCGCTCAACCTCATTCGCCAGGGTTTTGAAGTTAATGACGAGAACACCCAGTTCGCTGACCATATAGTTGAAGAAGGAGGCCAATACACCCAGGCTGTCTGAGGACACCGTCGCCTGCACGCGCAGGTCGCCCTGGCCCGCGCCACTGACCTCTCCGATCAGGCGCTCAACCTGCATCTGGAGCGTTGTATGGCGCATCTCTGCTTCTTTAATAAGCTGAACAATGCTATTCAGCATATTATTCATCGAGAGGGCGACCATTTGGATCTCATCTCGCCCTTCCACATGCACACGCTGACTTGTATCACCCTGCGCGATTTTGGTAGTCAGAGTAGCAAGCTGACGCAGGGGACGTGAAATAGTCGCGTTGACAAGGGCGGCTGTAAAGCCAATAACGGCAATAATGAGCAGTATAGCCAGGACTGTCGCGATCTGGACAGGCATAATTTCTGAATTATTCAGAGCGGTCACCGCCTGCCCCACAGTTGTCGCCGCACCTACGACCGTCTGCCAACTCTGCTGCAACGTTTGAAACTTAAGGTTGGCCTGAAAGAGGGTTGCGTAAGTAGGTTGATACTGTAGGTCTTGGTTGTTATTCAGTTGCGCTAAAACCTGGTCCTGTAACTGCTTATATGCATTCCACTGCGTCTTTGTGACGTTATCAAGAGCCGCCTGCTGACCTGTGATTAGAGGAGCATTCGCGTCATCGCTAGCAAGAATATTGTGAATGACACTCATATTGGGAGAAGACGCGATTTTATAGGTTGTATTATAGTTTTTTAGCGTCTGATCGAAGTCGGTCTCACGAGCCACAATATCCTTCTCAATCAGAGCGCCTGAGGCTGCCAAAGATGGATCTCCTTGCAGAAGATCGTTGTTGCTGGCAAAAATCTGCGCGAAACGCGCCTGTAGTAAGGCATTCATGCGCTGTAGATTAATTTGTTGAGTGGTCGCAATCTGCTGCGCCTCAAAGCTTGTCTTTACCGCTTGAGCATGGGTCTGCTCCGCCTGTAAATAAAAAGAACCCAGCAGAACCATAGACAGTACTGCAATTACAGCCATGACTGTAAACAGGATAAAGAGTCGCGGGAAGATGCGTAGATTGCGTATAAATGTAAACATTCCAGTGTTAATCCTCTCTGGCTGCATCCAATGATGAAACTTTCACACGAACAGTCTTAGGACCAGGTGCTCTTGGGATACTCTGGATTCGCTTGCGCGTTGGTGAAAGGATATACCGGAACAAATTGTCCTTGCAGCCACTGGAACAAGGTGGGAATACCAATGGTATTGCCCCCATCTGGGTCAAATCGGAGCGGTCCCTGTAAGCTATTGAATACATTCGTGTGCAGCGCCTTGATAAGGGTAGCATTGTCAAGGCTATGCGTTTGCGTCACGGCTTGCTCCAACAACTGTCCCGCGGAGTAAGCTTCCGAAGTTGTTGTGCTAATATCCTCTGGGGAGCCACCATATTTGGCAACATACGCCTGCACAAACTGGGTATTCTGATAGGTTGCCGCGTGAGCATACCACCCGCTATTTGGGGCAAACACGCCCTCAGCCGTGCTAGCGCCAAGAGCATTGAGGAATTGCGAGCCTTCTTCTGGACCCGATGTCGAGACAATCGCTTTAGGATTATAGTGCTCTGCCTTAAACTCCTTGATAAAGCTGAGGCAATCCTCAAGGCCGCTGGTGCCAAGGACAACTACATCAGCCTTTGATTGCGCAATCTGCTTTGCCATCTGTGGAATATTGGCATTTGTTTCATAGGGAACCTTTGAATACACCGTTTTCAGGGTACCCTCCGGTGACTCTAAAATACTCGCTGATGCACTCACCTGAGGCGTCGTAAACGGGCTACTTACCGATACATAGGCAGCAGTCTGCGGACGCATACTCTGAGGCAAGGATAAAATATAGTAGGAAAAAGCCTGCAGGTTCTGCTTTGAGGGAAGAGTAACAACAAAGATATTGTCGAAATGCAGATTGAAAATGCTTGGAGCATTTCCCGTAGGCGCAAACATGGCAGCGTGATGCTGGTGCGCTACACTAGCAGCTGGCTTAGTCAGCAAACTGGAATATGGACCAAAGAGCAGGTCTACATGATCTTTGTCAATCAATGTTTGATAATTGGCTGTAACACGTTTAGGATCACTTCCATCATCCAGGCCAACAAGCGTTACCGGGCGACCAAGTAAGCCACCCCTCTGGTTCACCCCCTCTGCCCAGAGGACAAGTCCCTGTTGAAGCGCCTTTCCATCATTGGCGAACTGGCCTGTCAGTGATGTAGAATATCCAATTTTTATGGGAGTTTGATCTGTAAAAGTAGTAGTGGATTGTGAGCAGGCACTCAAACTAGCGAGGAGCATTAAAGCCACAAGCATGCTGGTTAGCGCCTTTTTCATATATTTGCAAGGACGTGTAAACACACTATTCCTCCTAAAAATGAGTGCAAAAAATAAAATATGCGTCAAAATTTACTCTAATTTCCAAGAAAGCATGCTATGTCTTAAACACAGCATGCTTTCTTGAAAGAGGGTACAGTCTAATGCGATTGCTGCATTGCCTGTACGAAGGCCTTAATCCAGTACTGATCGTTGTAGACAGAAGATCCGGATGGCACCGCTAATTGAGCGCTTTTCACGGTCGTTTTAAAACCGCCAAAATCCTGGCGCAGGTCGATGGTACTCATCAAACCAGGGATGTTTACCAACTCGGCAAAATTCTCACCAGTGGCAGGATTTTGGACGGCATCGTTGTAGACATCCGTTGCGATCTGGGTTGAAATGCTATACGAGCTGGCAATATCGGCAATGACAGTGGCCTTGTTCGCGGGATTTGCCGCAAACTGGCGGCCAAGGATCATGGCAGTGAGGAAGTTTGTGATAACACTGGAGTTCGCCTGGGCATAACTCTGAGTGACCGCGACAACCGGCCCCTGATAAGTCCCGACATATGCAGAGAAAGGAGCTAGATCGACGAGATTGGCATCATAATGAGCTTGCTCTGAAAAGGGAGCCCCCAAGATGGTGGCGTAGACAGGAGCGCCATTAAAGGTGCCCGCTTTCAACGCCTGGTAGCGCTGCAATGAGCCACCAATGACCTGCAACGAGTAGTCGCCATTCTGCAGGCTTAAACCATTAGCAGAGAGAATCTTCTCCAGGGCAAACACATACCCACTTGTAGGCGCATCGACCGCAATGGTCTTGCCCTTCAGGTCGGCGATACTATGAATGCCGTTCGCAGTATTGACGATCAGGTCCAATCCTTCCCCCTGATCAATACCTGCGATAGCCTGAGCAGATACATTGTTATTCACATACTGATTCACCACGTTATCAGCAGTTGTTGAAATAATATCGTACTGACCAGCTAAGATGCTATTCCACTGCTGCGTGGAGTTAGCGACCTGATTATAGGTAACACAGATACCTTCCTGCGCGAAGAATCCATGCGCTTGCGCCTCGATAAACGAAACACTGCGGCTGAATCCTCCATATTGGATACAAGTGCTTGTATCAGCGTGTGCACGACTAACGGTATTAAATGCAATCAGTCCTCCTGCAATGACAGCACATATAAGCACTGCCCAAATAATACGGAAAGGTTTCATTAGGAAAGATTTCATTAAGGTATTCAGGCCTTTCTTTGTCTCCACCCAAATAATACATAAGAAAAACAGAACCATTTGTACAAGATCCCGCCTTGCCGCTATCTATTTAAAAATTATTACAGCAAGTATATCGGTAAATGTACGAATTAATATTAATTCAACAAGCGGCGTTTAATCAATATAATAGCTGTAAAGGCTTATTAATTAGGACGATTAGGCTATCTCTTTTATGTATCTTATAAGTACATATTTCCAATATATTCCTATATGTTTTTTTATAAACTTTTACGTGGCAAAACGTTTCTTATTGCTTCAATATAACCAATTGCTCATACTCATTGTTTTCGGATTCAGGGTTAAGAAGGTGGTACGGCTCGGCAACTGCCGAGCCGTACCACCTTCCTAACCCTGGGCAAACGCCATCACGCCTCGGCAGGAGCAAGAGACGCAGGGCTTTTCGCCTGACGTTGGGCAAAGGCATCCGCGTGGACCAGGCGCTGCTGCGTGGTAGGATGCGTTGAGGTTAATCGTTGGAGTCGGGAATTACTGATTGGCCAGACACGATAGTGGGCCAGGCGCTGCTTCGAACGTTTAAAGGCCTCCACATTCTGCGTTGTCTGCAAAGCATATTCGTCTGCCCGATATTCCTGGCGTCGCCGTAGCCAACGATGCAGCAGAAAGAAGCCGACACCAATACCATAACAGAGTCCCACTTTCGCAATACTTTGCCCATCAAATTGCAAGAAGAAAAGGTACAGGCGCGTGGTTGTGGGAAACGTGGCGAACAGTATCTGCTGGCAAGCGAGCAAGGTGAGGCCGCTAAAAAGCGTTCTCCAACCCACACGCCGCAGAATGTCCTGGTGAACCAGATGTCCCAGTTCATGCGCCAGGATCACCTCCTGCTCATCGAGAGGAAACTTTTGATAAAATGTGTCGGTAAGGACGATACGCTTTTGCAGGCCCCATTGGACCAGGTGCGCATTGGCGGCCAGGGTTGTGCTCCCTGGTTTGGCATCTTTCGTCTCTTTCACATAAAAGCCTACGACGCGCGTTCCCGTGCGCCTGAGCAACGCCGACAGCCGCTCGTTCAAAGGCCCCTCTGGAACCGGAACTAATCTGGTAAAGAGGGTAATAGGAAATCGCGACAGAACATAGACCCGCACCAGGATAAAGAGCGCGAAATAGAGCGTACTCATCAGCCACCAGGCGGCTGGGAACAGGATAAAGAGCGCGTAGACCACCTCAAATGAAAGCAGAAACTGCGCCAACTGGAAAATATGATTTAGGCTATACGCCATCAACCAGCGCAGCGTGGAGGAAAGAAGCGAGCGCGATGCCTTCTTGCGTACCAACCGAGGCAGCACAGTAGCATAGACCCAGTGCAATGGCAGACACAATAGATACCAGAGACCGTAGCCAAGCATGACAATTCCCAGAGCAAGCCAGGGAAACCACTCGGGGCGTGGCTGGGCAAGGAGAAATGGCTCAGAGGTAAAGAGCGCCAGCAGCA
This sequence comes from Ktedonobacter sp. SOSP1-52, assembly GCF_016587395.1. NCBI lineage: Bacteria > Bacillati > Chloroflexota > Ktedonobacteria > Ktedonobacterales > Ktedonobacteraceae > Ktedonobacter > Ktedonobacter sp. SOSP1-52. Next base: position 221,915 of record NZ_BNJH01000003.1, on the reverse strand, counting down.
CATATCCAATGGAGTCTATGTATGAATCGACAAAGACCAGGAGCAGCACAAAAACAAGAATGACCCAGCCCAACCAGGCAAAAGGGATGTAATACCGCCGGGCCTGGTTAAGCCTGCGCATACGACGCCTGGAAGCTTCATCAGGCTTCGCGGGCGGCACTTCCTGAGCCTCCAGTCTGAGGGAGGCCAAGTCAGCAGCGGAGAGCCCTAACAGCTTCAGCATGTTCTCAAGTGTCAGTCCTGCCTCCTGGAGCATCTTCACCCCCTGGCTCTGCTCCTCATACCAGAGTGCTAGCAGGAAATGCTCTGGATTGATGACGGCGCCAAGCGCCGTATCCTTCAAACGTACTGTTCGCCCTACAACGACCTGGCTACGCTCGGACAACCCAATTTTCCCCTCCGTTGGCGCCCCCTCTTCCTGGGTCAAGCGGGCATGCAGATTAGCATAGAGGCTGGCGGGTTCAAGCGTCAAATGACTCAAAATCTCAGCCGCGCGCCCTTCACGCTCACTCAGCAGACCAAGCCAGAAATGATCTGGCTTCAACTCAGTGGCGCCCAGCGCTCGCGCCTCTTTTTCAGCGCGATTGATGAGAGTCTTTGCCGCATCCACAAACTGATTAAGCGTACTCATTCTTACCTCAAAGCCATTCCGTTTTTTGCCTTCAAAGGCGCCACATAGTGGCTTACATCTTCTTCCATTGGTGTTTAGATAAACAGGACCTATGAGAATGTGCTTCGCACATTCTGAAAAAAGGAAACCATGTTCACATTGACGACTCTCAAAAGACATTTAGCCCTTGGTTTTGGCCTTGTGCTTGCTTTTGAGGACCACGCCATGGCGTGGAGCAGGCTGCGGATGGAACCCAGAGGCTCGTCCTGGCGATTTTCCTCGCTTTTGGCACATCCGAGTCGGCGTTCCCAACTGCACCAAAAGCGAGGGCATTGTCCGACGAACTTGTCGGGGGGTCAGCGGACGTTGCTTGGGTTCCCAAGGCCGATACACGGCCTGTCCCAGCGGACGTGCCAACAGCAACTGGTTCAAAGCCAGCGCCACCAACAGACTCCAACGCTCGAATTGCTCGGGTGTGCGCACACGGGCCTGGGTCCAGAGCAAGTCTTGCTTCATGAAACGGTAGCCATGCTCATGAGAGAAGCGATGGGCGTAGGTGGGAGCGACCTCCTGCAAAGGCATGTCTGCCGAGAGCTGAACAAACCAGCTCTCACGCGGATCGCGCTTGCTGTTCTTGGCCCCCTCGCGCACCACACGCACCACACACACCTCGACATCACGACCTTGTTTGAAGTGCAACCCGCTCCAACGCGTGAGGTGGACAGGCCTGCCCTTCTCATCGTTTGCGCTCACGCTCTCATCGGCCCCTGTCAGCGTTTCTGCTCGTGTGCCTTGCAGCAAGGCTCCATCCAAAGGGATACGGCCTTTCTTGCTTTTGCGCACGGGCTTGCGATACAGCTTGCGGTTGCGCTTGAGACGAATGAGCACCTGGCAGCCCAACTCCTTGCAGGCACGCAAGAACGCAGCCGTCGCATACCAGCGATCTGCCAGGATGACCACGCGACGTTTGAGGTGAGGAACCACCTCGCGCAGCTGGATGAGAGCCACCTCGGTAGCCGTTTGGTCGGTGCGCACGCGTCGCTGATCCAGGATGCCAACCCAACTGCCAGGCTCGGTAGGCAAGAGCATCACCGTCGAGAACTGCCATCCCACACTCACTGGCTTGGTGGCACGAGGCAGATTGGGGACGTAGATGATGCCGCGATCTGGGCTGGTTTCGGCTTCTGGCCGAGGCACACTACTACAATCAATGCTGATGCAAATGAGTTCCTCGCCCCCTCGTTGCTGCAAGAGGGCGTGGATGCAGACGGCGCGCAAGGCGTCCTCATCAATCTTGCCATTGGTCAAGCCTTGATAGAGGCTGGACCAGCCACGCTCGAAAGCAGGCGCTTGCGACAATTCGATCAGCGAGCGAGCCTCGGACTCGCTCAGCAAGGCATCACACAGGTTGAACAGGGCATCGGCTCCGCGACCAAAGCACGCGTAGGCTTGCTGACGAAAATCGGTCAATGTGTTAAAGTACATCCACGTAATGCTCATTTCTTGTTGATTTTTCTTGTTGAAAGAACATTACGTGATGTGGCAGCTCTTGGCAATCAAGACTGCCTTTTTTCTTAGGTTTATCTAAACGTCAAATAGAAGATTATAAATGAAGTGTCAGAGACAAACTATGAACCAGTACACATTCATTGGTGCATCCCATAATCGCTCTTTTCGAACTCACGCTTCAACTTCTCCACCTAATTTTTGTATCAAGATATTCCCATTATGGCCTTTTATACGTTATACTAGAGCAAGATACTCTTCATGCAAACAGCAAGAAGGGTAAGCCCCTATTCCATGGTCAGCCCGGTTTACGCATGCTCTCCCTTCGGGAAACGTTCGTAGAGAAGAGGATAGGCGGTGTCATACAAAGAGAAATGATGGCGACGCCGCGTTGGTAGATAGAAGAGGGAATCGCATTATGACCGACTCACATAACCTTGTTCGCTTCAATCTGTTTCAGCAGCTTGTTGAGTGGCTCCACTGCAACCAGCAGGATACGCATAAGGGGCGTTTTTACCTCGAAAGACACCTCCCTCTAACCGAAGATCATAGTGACAAAGAGCTTGAACGCCTGATTAGAGCTCATGTAGAAGAGCATACCGAGCTCAAGCAACAGCTAGAATTTCACCTGCAACTGCTCCAGGAGGTACGCAGGCGCGGTGGCACACGCCAGGCGGTACGCGACGCCTATGTGAATCACTATGGTGGCCTGGTGCTTGATATCCCGGATTGGCTACATGTCTACCTTGAGCAGCGCAGCTATCTGGTTCTCCTCAACCGGCCTGAACGCACGCGCAGGCGGCAGGCGGAGATCCTACAGGAGGCTTTAAAGCGTACGGAGGCGGACGCCAAGGCACGCGCCGAGATCTGCGCGGCCCTGCGCAACGAAATCGGCATGCTCCTCATCTCGGGCGCGCAATATGCCACGCAGGAGCTCCAGGTCAAAGCCCTTGAGGACGCCATCGTCCTGCATAAACTGGCCCTCAAGACCTTTACCCCGGCGCGCTACCCTCTCCAGCATGCCCAAACTCAGTTACTCCTGGGAACCGCTTACCTGCAATATGGCTTCAGTGGCCAGGATAAAATGCTTGAGCAGGCCATGACCGCGTTCCAGGTAGCCCAGCGCACCTTCACACTAAAGGAGCATCCCGAGGAATGGCTCAAGCTCCAGACCTTGCTTGGCAAGGCATTGCTCAAACGCCCCAAAGGGAAGCCCGCGCAGAACATCGAGCAGGCCCTTGAGTATCAACAGACGGCGCTTCAACACATTACCTCTGATACACCCTCTGAAACTCTTGCCCTTATCCATGTGCATCGGGGTGACTGCTACTACCTGCGCCAGTTAGGTGAGCGCACAGAGAACCTTATCCAGGCTAAGAATTGTTATCGCCAGGCCCTGCACATCTTCTCTCCCAGCCAGACACCAGAGGAATGGGCCACGACCCATATCCGCCTGGCAGCCATCTTCCAGGCTCTTCCCTGGCAGAATGAGCAGCAGCACGACCGTAACCTGCATTGCGCCATTGTCTGTTATGAAGAGGCGCTCCGCACCTATCATCCCGATGTCTACCTTGTCGAATACGCCTCGACCCTCGTCAGCCTGGGCTATACGCATAAGCAGCGCCTGAGCGGTGACCGTGTGCATAACCTGCAACAGGCCTCCAGGTGCTTCCGTAGCGCGCTCCACGTCTTCACCAGCAACACCTTCCCCGCCTACTATCGCCAGACCCTGCTCAGCCTGGCCGAGTCAGAACGCCTGCGCAAGGAGACCCTCCAGCAGCAACTCAGCTCACCCTTGAGAGGATAGCCTTCGCGCCTACAACACTTAAATATTCTGGTGGGTATGGATGTGTGGCGTGGGTATTTGCCCACGCCACACATCCATACCCACCAGAATATTTTTATCTATCCTTGAATACTTTACTGGATGCGCTATAATAGATTGCAATATCCAGAGAAAGGCGCGACCCCGCGTCCAAGCACTTTTCAGTTTGTCTATCTATCGGATATCTTTTTGCTGACCTGGCAACCATGATGTCATAGTGATTGCCTTGTGCCAATGATGGCCTTCTGGTGTGAACAGCCTATGAGGAGAGTTGCTGATACGTCTACCTGCTTTTCTATCAGCCTGGATACAACGCAGTATTTCTTCACCTTATCCTCCTGGTCAGCAAGTCATAGCCGATCCACATGAAAGGATGCGTTGCCAGCATGTCAGAGACCGAGAAATCTACGCATACGACCTCCAGGGAACTCAATAGCCGCAGCAAGGCCATTACAGAGGGCGAGATACGCGCCCCCAACCGCTCTATGCTGCGCGCGGTCGGTTTTACCGATGAGGACTTCCAGAAGCCAATGATCGGCATCGCCAGCACCTGGGCCGAGATTACGCCCTGCAACTCACATATCAATCGCCTGGCGGAGAAGGTCAAGGAAGGTGTACGCGTTGGCGGAGGCGCCCCCCAGATCTTCGGCACCATCACCGTTAGCGATGGCATCTCCATGGGTACCGAGGGCATGAAATACTCGCTTCCCAGCCGCGAGGTGATCGCCGACTCTATCGAGCTTGTGAGCAACGCGCAGCGTTTTGACGGCGTTATTGCCCTTGGCGGCTGCGATAAGAATATGCCTGGCTGTTTGATGGCCCTGGCGCGTCTCGACATTCCCAGTATTTTTGTCTATGGTGGCACCATCCTTCCCGGCACCTGTCGTGGGCATGACGTCGATATCGTGAGCGTCTTCGAAGCGGTCGGCAAATATAGCGCCGGGCAGATCAGCCGCGAAGAATTGAAGGAGATCGAGTGCAACGCCATTCCCGGCGCTGGCTCCTGCGGCGGCATGTACACCGCCAACACGATGGCCTCCTCAATTGAGGCCCTAGGTATGTCTCTCCCCGGCAGTTCATCCGCGCCCGCCGTCACTGCACGCAAGGCCATGGATTGCTACGAGGCGGGACAGGCTGTGGTACGCCTGATCGAGCGCCAGTTGACGCCACGCCAGATCATGACGAGGGCGGCCTTTGAGAACGCGATCACGCTGGTCATGGCCCTGGGTGGCTCAACCAACGCCGTTCTCCACCTGATCGCCATCGCGCGCCAGATGGACCTTCCCTTGACCATCGACGACTTTACACGCATCGGCAAGAAGGTTCCTCACCTCGCCGACCTCAAGCCAGGCGGACGCTTCGCTATGGCGGACCTGGATAAAGTCGGCGGCGTACAAGCCGTCCTGAAATACCTCCTGAATACTGGCTTCATCAATGGCGACGTGCTGACAGTGACGGGTAAGACCCTGGCGGAGAATCTGGAGAGCGCCCCCGATCTGGCACAGGGCCAGGAGATTGTCATGCCGCTTGAGCAGCCACTACATCCCAGTGGTCCCCTGGTCATCCTCAAGGGCAACCTGGCTCCCGAGGGCGCGGTCTGTAAGATTGCCGGCCTGAAGGTCACAACCCACCGTGGTCCCGCCAAGGTCTTCAACTCTGAGGAAGAGACCTTTGAGGCCATCATGAACCATAAAATCACCCACGGCGACGTGGTTGTGATCCGCTACGAAGGTCCGAAGGGCGGTCCCGGCATGCGCGAGATGCTCGCGGTAACCGCGGCCCTCGTTGGCCAGGGCTATGGTGAGACGGTTGGCCTGATTACCGATGGACGCTTTTCGGGCGGCACACACGGTATGGTCGTCGGACATATCGCTCCCGAGGCCCAGGTTGGCGGTCCCATCGCTATCGTGCAGAATGGCGACATCATCACCATCGACGCGGACAACAACCTGCTCGCTCTCGACCTCAGCGATGAGGAGATCGCCGCGCGCTTTAAGAACTGGCAGGCACCCGAGTCACGCTACAAAACCGGCGTTATCGCCAAGTACGCCAAGCTCGTTACCTCCGCCTCCGAAGGCGCAGTTACTCAATAAAATCATCTCATTCACCCTATCGAGGAACAGAAGGGCCGTGGGGCGAACGCGTTCGCCCCACGGCCCTTCTGTTCCTCGATAGGGGCTTATTTCTCGCGTTTGCGGCTGATGATAAAGCCAATGATCACGCCTACAGCCAGCAGGAGAATGTAAAGGTTTTTATATGACTTTGCATTCACAGCGGGGAGGTTCTCGCCCGTGATACGGCTGTTCAAGCGAGCGAGGACATCGCCATAGATATTGCGTAGACCAAGAGGCGCAAAGGTACGCTCAAAGAAGCCGCCAACACCGCTGCTACCGCTCCACTCGCTGGCAACCCCCACGCGCGTCTGTGTGCCACCGCTCTCAGGCGAGACGGTCCAGGTGGTGACAAACGAGGAATCATAATCACGCTCGCGCAGGACCTTGCCTTTCACGACCTCTTCGACCTTCATACGGTAGTTGCGCTCGCGATTGGCCGCGTGCAGGCGATACTGCACGACCGTCCCCTCGCCCTGTCCCCCCTTCTCCACCCGGTAGTCCTGGAAGTTCTCGGGTAGAAACTGCTCGCGCCGCTTATAATCACTAAGAATAGCATACACATCAGCGGGCTTCGCATTCACAATACGCTCATTTGTGACGACAATCTGGCTCATATCTATACCTTCCAATCTACTTTTATCCCACCTGGGAAGAGCTTTTTAGCTTTTTGCTAGAGTGCGTTGAGAGAGAAAATCCCCCTATTTCCTATCATATCACTAATATGGAAGGTATGAGACCGTGAGAAGAAAAGGGGGTAATAGTGTGGGGAGCCATGGCAGTCTGCGGCTGCCATGGCTCCCCACACTATTACCCCAAATAGAATAGCAGATCGTATGCTACTGCTTCTCATCCCACATATGCGCATACACAACGAGCGACTCGTCGAGCGGAATTTTGACCCACTCTTCGGTATTAAGCGGGGGCTGGTTTCGCTCCAACTGGTGATCCGCATCCAGGCGAGTCATGAGCGCAGGCTCCCTCAAAGCATCCAATGCGGGAATATACATAAAGAAATCTTCTTGCACAAATACCTGTTGACTCATGCCCAGTATCCTTTCTGAATCACACCTACCATTGTGAATTATGTATCGTCTCGTCGAGAAGCTTTCGACAGTCTTAGTATAGCAAGTGAATATAAAGAGAAGATGAATGTTGGATTAGGATATTATCAGAAAATTTATGGATGCTTAGAATGACATAAAACAATCTACATTATCTCAACATTTCCTAGCTCTACAGTACTTCTTTTGGATAATCTGGCGCATTCTACGTCTTATTTAGTAGGAGAGAGGTAGAATTCCACATCTACTAACCGCAAAGAGAAACCGTGTATAGAGGAGAAAATGACATATGCTCTTTAAAGAAGGCTCACTTATTCTCTAGCTAATTTTTTAAAGAGCTTTTGTTACGGTAAAGGTGGGTGCAATGATTACAGAGGACGATTTATTAGGGAGAACTCTTGGTGACTATCAGTTGACCAGGCGCCTGGGGCAGGGTGGAATGAGTGTGATCTACCTGGCCAAGTGGCTCTCGACACAGCCGCGCTTTGTGGCAGTGAAGATACTGCGACCACCCAGGCGCGAGAATGCCGAGGATTTTGCCACCTTCCGAGAGCGCTTTCGCCGCGAAGCCCGCATCATTGCCAGGCTCAGGCATCCACATATCGTGCCCATTTATGATTATGGCGAAGAGGATGATTTAGCCTATATCGTGATGCAGTATGAGAAGAGCAGCCTGGAAGAAGTTCTCAAAACGCGAGGCTCTCTCTCGCTTGAGCGCACCAGCACCTATCTCGCACAGATCTGTGAGGCGCTCGATTATGCGCATGACAAGGGCATTATTCATCGTGACCTCAAACCAAGCAATATTCTGCTGGATGAAAATAACCAGGCAGTATTAGCGGATTTTGGTATCTCGCGCATCCGCATCAGCAATAACCCTTATGACCAGGTCACACTGACGGGCACGGATATTGTCCTGGGCACACCTGCCTACATGGCACCAGAGATGTTTCGAACGCGCGAATTCGACTACAGCGTGGACATCTATGCCCTGGGCATCATTCTCTATGAGATGCTGAGTGGAGATCTCCCTTTCAAAGGGAGAGAGATTGACCTGATGGAGCAACACGAGCGGAAGCCGCTCCCCTCCTTGTATGAGCGCCATTTTAAGATTCCCAGAGCAGTGGACCAGGTCCTGAGCAAGGCAGCGGCTAAGCGCCCAGGAGATCGGTATCTGCGGGCCAGCGAATTAGCGCGTGACTTTCACCGGGCCATCCAGCCCCTGTCGCGTCCAGCGGCTACTACCTACGAGCCACCACCGTCTTACCCAGGCCAGCGCTCCTCCAACAAGCACCAGGCCGTAAGGCCTCCACATCACCTGCATGGCGAGGTAGGGGGTATGCAAGATCTCCCACTGCGTCCAGCAGCGCCGCACCGCCATGAGCCTGTCAGCAATAGAGGCAACAGCCGGCCGCCAGTCTCCGTTCCTCCACGAGCGCATAACTCTAAGCCACCTGGAGGCCAACAGAGAGAGCCAGGCAGGAGCAGGCCACCGGTGCAACGCACACCGCCCAAACGCAAAAGCGTGGACGTCTTCTGGCTTAGCGTAGCTTTGATCTTGGTAGTGGGTATTGGCATCTATGCGTTTAGTGGGCATCAACAAGACGGCACCACCCAAGCCACAACGCCAACCACCGCCACGCCTACCACGGTTACAAACGTCCAGGCGCCAGTCGCGCCAACCGTAGACGATGCGAAGAACGCCTTCAGTCAATACAATAATTACATCAATCAGCGGCAGTTTGACCAGGCCTATCAGATGTTAGGTCCTCAAAAGAAGCAGAAGATATCCCTTCAAGAATTCACGAATGGCTTCACCAATACGAAGAGGCAGTCCATCACCTTTAAGCAAGTTTTGCCAGGCGCGAACCCGAACCAGTTTCGCGTCGAGGTCATCATCACAGCAACCGAAGTAGGCCGTACACGTACCTATGATTGGCAGGGCACCATGACCCGCCTCGCGAATGGCACCTGGCAGATCGACAACTACAGCCAGCATCAAATCTAACACGCGCTGCCCCAAGCCCCTAGCGGCATGTCAGCTAAGCGCCCACATCGGCCATACCAGCCCGTAAATCTACCACTAATCTTACTATTGTTGTTGGCTCACCCATTGCAAGATATGGCGGCTATTCTGGTTATGAACCCAGCGATAAAACTCATCATCCTCGCATGGTTCCTCCAGGGCCGCAATCGCCTCCTCAAAGGAGAAGCCCAGCAGGTTCGAGGCGGTTTTTAGCTCGTCTTCTGTGAACTGGCGAGGCGAATGCGAGAGCAGCAAGCGCGCTCGCCGCTCAATTTCGCGGAAGTAGGCCAGGTTCCCGGTCAGCGTCGCAATGCTGTTGCGTTTGCCATGCCCACAGAGGACATGCTCAGGTTGCAACGCGCTCAGGCGCTCAAGCGAGCTTAGCATAAGGGGCACGGCCTGGGCGCTCTCCAGGGATGGCAGAGGGAACTCCGCCGCGTCGAAGGCCAGCAAGAGGCGTAGCTCAGGTATCCAGAGCGAGACCTGGTCCCGCTGGTGCCCCGGCGTATGCAAGAGTTGCAGGGTCAGATCGCCGCCCTCAATAGTCAACTGATCGTTGAACGTCAGCATAGGCGGGCGCAGTACGACATGCTGGAAACAATCAAAGCGTTTTTGATACTCATCCAGGCCCTCCTGTGCCTCTTTGGTCAACATACGCTCACGGCAGGAGGCATGGGCGATGATCGGCGCGGCATGGCGACTCTGGAAATAATTATTGCCCCAGGTATGATCCCAATCGGCATGGCTATTGACGACCAGGAGCTGCCGCTCCGCAAGCTCACTCTGTACCTCACCTAGCACAGCCTCCATATCCTCGGGGCAAAGCAAGGTATCACACACCACTACATAGTCGCGCGTGATGATAGCATATGCGTCCACCTCCATCAAGCCCTTCTCCTCACTCTCGGCAAAGGCAGAACGAAAGACACGCACGCGCTCATCCCCACTCAACCCCTTGACGCTCTCAAACCTTTTTATATATGCCAAAGAAGCACCTCCGCCAGCAAATAAGCAATCAATCAGTAAAAACAGTATATAAAACCGTCTCTCATTGCGCAAGTCCAGGCATTTTCAATCCATACCTCCCCTTTTTGGCACACTTTTGTGTAAAATAGCAAATTTCTGTGGTAGAAGGATGGTATAATTTTCACAATTCTTCCTTCTTTCAACGGGGAACTGATCGAAGAGCAAATTAAAATCCACTGTACAAAAGGGAGAGGACCGTCTATGCCAGGACACGTGAAAAATCCTGTTCGTTCATTGGGGGTGTTGACCGGTGGCGGGGATGTGCCCGGGCTTAATGTCGCAATCAAGGCGCTGGTGTATCGTGCTGAACCTCTGGGGATACGTGTAGTCGGGATTCGTGCGGGTTGGGAGGGAATCACCTTTCTGAACCGTTCTCTCGATAAGAGTGAAATTATTTTTCGTGAAGATGATCGCGCAAGCTGGAAGAATGGCTATATCATGCCGTTGAGCAGGTTAAACACGCGCGATATTGATCGTCTTGGAGGAACCGTCCTCCATTCAACGCGTTACAGCCCGCTGGGGACACGGGTTGCCAACCTGCCAGAACACTTGAAGTCATACGGTGAGGGGAAGCAGCCTCATGAGCGCGTGGATCTGACGCAAGAAGTCATCGCAAACATGGATCACCTGGGTTTAGATGGCCTGATCGTCCTGGGCGGTGATGGGACGCTGAGCTATGGCGCAAAGCTCGCTGCCGCTGGAATCCCTGTATGGGCAATTCCTAAGACCATGGATAACGACGTACCCGGGACGGAGTACAGCATTGGCTTTCAAACGGCGATTAGCCGGGCTGCTGAGTTTATCAACCGTGTGCGTTCGACCGTGAGCTCACATAGACAGACGGCGATCTTTCGCCTGTTTGGGCGCGATGCTGGCTTTACCGCACTTGAGACAGCGGTCGTCACCTGGGCTGACCGACTGGTTATACCGGAGGTGCCTATCGATATTGAGCGGCTCAGCAGGCTCGTAATACGGGATAGGGAGCACAATCCAAAGAACTACTCGCTTGTCCTGGCATCTGAAGGAGTCGTACTGGACAGGGCAAATGAGAGCAATGAGCATAGCGACCCCTTTGTGCATAAGAAGAAGGCCAATGTCGCCGAGATTCTGGCCGAGCAGTTGAGCGAGCGTATACCCGAGGTACGCTTCTTGCCAATCGATCTCACATATGTGTTGCGCAGCGGGGAGCCGGAAGTGTATGACAAGCATGCATCCATCTATTTTGCCAACGTCATCATGAACAGCGTGGCCGAAGGGATGAGCGGGGTCATGGCCGCGTTCCACAACGGCGAATTTATCTGTACGGATATCCCGTCTAAAGCGATTCCGGCGCGAAGGGTCGACCCGACAGATTATCACGAGGGGCGCTATCGCCCGAGATTCGAGTGCATCAAGGGACGCTATCGCTCACAGGAGGATCTCACGCAAATATCGTTAGCTTAATCCAATCCCCCGCGCCTGCGGTGCCCCCCTGTTAGTTATGAGGAGTGAACGATCCTGGCAGTCACAGACTGCCAGGATCGTTCACTCCTCATAACCATATTGTTTTAGAGCTGCGAGCGCACAGCGGCGATGAAGTCGCTAGTGCTGGCGCTGCCTCCCTGGTCCACGGGCAAGGCATGGCCATCGCTGTAGACACGAGCGATGGCGCGCTCAAGGCGGGTGGACTGTTCACGATATCCATAGTGCGCCAGGAACATGGCTCCTGAGAGCAGCATGGCCGTGGGATTGATGGTGTTCTTGCCTGCGATATCAGGGGCCGAGCCGTGTACGGGCTCGAAGTAGGCGTACTCCGCGCCATAGCAGGCACTGGGCGAGAGCCCCAGGCCGCCGATAGAGCCACTGGCGACATCGGCCAGGATATCGCCGTGCTCGTTACCCAGCACGACGACATCCAGCGTTTCAGGCGCGGCAATCATTCTGCGCCCAAGGTCATCAATCAGAAATTCCTGGTAACTAAGTTCCGGATGCTCACGCACCATTTCGCGCACGATCTCGCGGAAGCGGCCATCCGTCTGCGGCAGAATAGAGTACTTGGCCCCCAGAGTTACACAGCCAGGATATCCGGAAGCTAAGCGCTGCAAGGCCAGGTCACAGGCTGCTTCAGCCACGCGCCGCGCCTGCGTATCTGTGCTGACACGTACGGCATACGCGCCGGTCTCCTGCACGGGAGGCGCCTGCCACCAGGAGCCACTACTGGTGAGAGTTCCAAGCTCTGAGAGCGCACCCTCGCGTGGCGGATACATCCCCTCCAGGTTGTCGCGCACAATCACATAGTCGATACGCTCGGGCTGGCGCATGGGACTCTGATAGCCAGGGAGCCAGCGTACCGGGCGGATATTGACGTAGGTCTGTTTTCCCCAACGCAGGTACCAGAGCACGGGGCGGCTTGGACCACCACTGGCGCCAAAGAGGGTGCAGTCTGCGCTATCAATCGCGGCGCGCGTTTCAGCCGGGAAAGCCTCGCCATAGCGTTCCTGGGCCTCGCGCCCACTGAGGGCCTGCGTAAACAGAATCTCGGGCACCAGCTCGCGCAGGAGCGCCACTGTTGGTAACACGACCTCAGGCGCGGCATCATCGCCCGCGACCACGCAGACCCGCAAGCCGGAGCGTGGCGTTGATACGTGCTCACTGCTCATCGAAGGGTCCCTTGCTGCTGAATATAGTTGACGATACCATGAGCCGCTACGATACGCGCCACGAAGGGATCAAGCGGCTCAGACTGGAACTGCTGCCCGGTCGTGAGATTGGTGATGAGGCCACTCTCCAGGTTTACATCCATCTGCTGACCATCCTCGCCAGCCAGGACCGCCTCCTCACTGATCAAGACTGGTAGACCGATATTGACGGCATTGCGATAGAAGATACGCGCGAAACTGCGTGCGATCACGACTTTGATACCATTGGCCAGGATGGAGGTGGGGGCGTGCTCGCGTGAGGAGCCACAGCCAAAGTTATGCCCGGCGAGCAGGATGTCGCCCGTCTGCACCTCCTGCGCGAACTCCGGCAATACCTCACAGAGGCAGTGGCGCGCCAGTTGCGCGGGATCGGTGGTCACGTTATAGCGTCCAGGGATAATAACGTCGGTGTTGATGTTGTCACCAAGCTTCCAGATGCGTCCCATGATGTATGTTTATCCTTTCGGGTGTGTTCTTTTTACTTCTCGCGCCTGCGGCGCTCAGATAAGTATTAGTGTGTATTGGGTTGTGGCAGCCTGCGGCTGCCACAACCCAATACACACTAACTTAGAAACTCGCGAGGGTCGGTGATGTGGCCAGTCAGGGCGGTGGCAGCGACGGTAGCAGGGCTTCCCAGGTAGATCTCGGCTGTGGGGTCGCCCATGCGCCCGGTGAAATTGCGGTTCATCGTTGTCAGTGCTCGCTCGCCTGGAGCCAGGACGCCAAAATGGCGGCCGATGCAGGGTCCACATCCAGGGGTGCCAACCGAGGCTCCGGCCTGGACAAAGGTATCGATGTAGCCCAGGCGTAGCGCCTCGCGGTAGACCTCGCGCGACGCTGGAATAACGACCATGCGCGTCTCGGGATGGACCGTGCGCCCCTGGAGAATCGAGGCGGCAATCGCCAGGTCGTCCAGGCGACCATTGGTGCAGGTGCCGAGGAAGACCTGGTCGATTTTGACGTGCTCAACCTCACCCACGGGCACAACATTATTTACGTCGGGAGGACAGGCGATCTGCGGCTCCAGGCGCGAAGCATCAATCTCAAAGACGCGCTCATAGCGTGGATTGTGCGGCGCCAGCATGGGATATTCCTGATCGGTACGCCCACGTAGCCATTCGCGGGTCGTCTCGTCAGGGGCCACCAAGCCAGCTTTACCACCCATCTCGATGGCCATATTGCAGAAGGTGAAGCGCTCGCTGACCGACATACGCTCCACCAGGTCACCAGTATACTCAATGGCACGGTAGTTCGCGCCATCGACGCCCACCTGGCGCACCATCTCCAGTGTCACATCCTTGGCATAGACGCCGGGCTGTAGCTCGCCCATCAGGCGTACATTGATAGTTGAGGGCACGCGGAACCAGGAGCGCCCGGTTGCATAGGCCACGCCAATGTCGGTCGAGCCCATACCGGTCGCGAAGGCCCCCAGCGCGCCATAGGTACAGGTATGGCTATCCGCGCCCACGATGATGGCCCCGGGCACAACAAAGCCTTTCTCGGGCATGACCTGGTGACAAATGCCTTCCTGCAAAATGGTAATGTCCTGCTCACGTGCGAACGAGCGTATGTCACGCTGAAGGGTGGCAGCAGCAACGGTCGAGGCAGGGATGATATGATCAAAGACGACGTGAGCACGCTCAGCATTAAAGACGCGTCCACCACTTACGCCTGCCAGTTTGCGAAAAGCCTGGATGGCCAGGGGCGAAGTAGTATCATGGCTCATGACATGGTCTACCTCGACCACGACGGTCTCGCCCTGTTCCACAGGGCGCCCCAATTTGTAGCTAAAAATCTCTTCGGCTAGTGTTCCCATATGAGATGTTCCTCCTCTGATGTATGTGCCTGCTGCCAGGCAAGGATAAACGTGTCAACCTCGTCTTGACTCATTGAGCCCTGTTCAGCGTGGGCTTTAAGCGCAGTGGTCAGGCTGGCAACCGCCTCGCCCTCCAATTGCAGGCCCAGCTCGGCGGCACGATGCCCAACAGCATAGCGCCCGGTATAACGCGTTCCGACCTCCACATTGCGCACCAGGCCAAAATCCTGGGGATTCAGAACTTCATAAGCACGTGGATTGTTAAGAACGGCTTTGGTATGAATGCCCGCCCGGTGCGTAAAGGCGCCCGGGGCGGTGATTGGACTATTAAAAGGGATCGCGATATGCACGCAGTCCGCCACATACTGATCCAGCAGTGGCAGTTTGGTGAGATCGTATCTGCGCAAGATTTCGGGATAATGAGTATACATCTGTGAAATCAGGCCGCTGAGCGAGGCAATACCGTTGCGCTCACCAATGCCCAGCACGGTTGTGTCCAGGCAATCGGCGCCTCCCTCCAGTGCAGCCACGGTATTGGCGATAGCGCAACCTGTATCATTATGGCCATGGAACTCGATACCCACCCCGGGGTAGCGCTCGGTACAGAGGCGAACCAGGCGCTCCACCTCGCGTGGCTTAGCGATACCCACCGTGTCAGGCAGACCAATGCGCAACACGCCAGCGTCAACCACGGCATCAAAGACCGTTAACAGGTCCACCAGGTCGCTGCGAAAGGCATCCTCAGCCGAGAAGCGCACGTAGCGCCCCTCCTGGCGTATATGCTTGATCAAGGGCACGGCATCATGGATGATCTGTTCGATGCGTTTCCCGTGACTATACGAACGCAACTCGGTTGAGGTCCCGTAGAAGAGATTGATTCCATGTACGGGGGTCGCCAGGGCCGCCTGGACATCTGCTTCGGCACAGCGCACATGAGCGACGATGCGCGCACGGGTATTGAGCGCGCACAGGTCGCGCACCGCCTGCTGGGTCTCCGGCGAGGCGATGGGCGAGGGCACCTCGATCATTGGCACACCAACTGCGTCCAGCAGACGGACAATTTCGCGCCGCTGTTCCGCGCTAAAGTAGGCTCCCGAGAACTGCTCGCCTTCGCGCAAGGTAGTATCGACGATACGTATATCTCTTCTCATGACTCCGCTCCCACTTCCACGCTACTCTCCGGGCTGTCCGAGACACTTGTGCGTTCCAAGGATGCATGTGACTCGCGTCCCAGCACTTGAAGCACCTGCTCAAGGACCGTGATCGCGTGCTGGTATTCGGCAACCGCGATATGCTCGTTGGGTGTGTGGTCCAGGCTAGAATCGCCTGGGCCATAGGCGACAATGTTCTCGCCCCATATAGGCGCTACGACATTCATATCCGATGTGCCGGTTTTATACTTGAAGACTGGCGCGTGCCCACCAGCGCGCAGGACACGGCCAAAGGTGCGGGCCAGGGGAGTCGCACGCGAACTCTGGAAGGCGGCCTCTTCACCTGAGAAGCTAATCTGTACCTCATCAGCATCGGCCCACTCCTGTAGCTGAATGCGAAGCTCCGCTATATCAAAGCGCGGCGGCAGGCGATAACCAATCAGGAACTGCGTCTGATCCTCCATGCCGTTTTGCAGGCTATTAATGCTGCGCAATGAGGGCATCAGGGCGGCAAAGGCAGAGTTACCAGCGTACTCGGCATTCCACTGCTCAGCATGTGCTCGGATACGCTCCCAGAAGGCGGCGGCAATCTCGTTGCTGCTTCGCTGAGGACCCGCGCTATGGCTGGAATCACGCGCCACACGTCCCTCCACCAGTAAGCGCCCCTTATAGCCGATAGTGACGGCAGTACTACTACTGGGTTCGCCAATAATGCAGGCCTGGGGCTGGTAACGCCCGACTACAGCTCGGGCCCCCTTCGAGGTCGCGGCCTCTTCTTCGACCGCGCCAATGACCACAATTGGTGTCGCAGGCGTACCCGCGCGCTGGACCCTTGCGGTAGCGGAGATGAAGGCCGCCAGAGGTCCCTTGGCATCAACCGCGCCACGCCCGTACAGCAGACCTTCCTCGAAGCGCACAGGAATATTGCCGGGCACGGTATCCATATGCCCGAGCAGGACAATGGGATGCTGCTCCTCCAGATTCTCGTGCGTGCTGGCGACAAAGTTCCCCGCCTCGTCGACAGAGGCGTACAGCCCTAGCTGACGAGCTTGCCCGGCGAGATAGTACGCCAGGGCGCTCTCACGGCGCGAGAGACTGGGAATAGTCAGCATATTATGCAACAGTGCGACCTCTGGATCGGCCAGGCGTGGCTCGGTAGACGCAGCCTCTTCCTGAGCCAGTTGGGCACGCTCGCTGAGCGCCCGGCTTCCCTCCAAAACCTCCTCGATCGTATCCAGGACCTGCTCAAGCTGGTGCTCGCTGATCACCAGCGGTGGCAAAAGGCGAATGACATTGGGTCCGGCTGGCAAGGCCAGGATGCCACGCTCGCATAGCTGCTCAAGATACGGCTGGGAGCGACGCTTTAGCTCGATACCAATCAAGAGACCCTGGCCACGAACCTCGCGCACCAGCGGCGAGCGCATGCCACGGAGTCGTCCCAGGGCATACGCGCCCAGGCGGGCCGCGCGCGTGGGCAGGCTCTCGCGCTCAAGAATATCTAGTGTCGCCAGAGCCGCCGCGCAAGCGAGGGGATTGCCGCCAAAAGTACTGCCATGCGCGCCTCGACTGACACGCCCGCTCTCCATGACACGCGGCCCCAGGCCAACGGCTCCCATCGGCACGCCGCCAGCCAGGGACTTGGCCATACAGAGAATATCGGGTTGCAGATCATAATGCTCACAGGCAAAGAGCCTGCCAGTGCGACCGAAGCCCGTCTGAACCTCGTCCACGATCAGCAAAGCCCCGCGCTCACGGCAGAGACGCGCCAGACCCGCGACATACTCAGGTGTGGCGCTATGCACGCCTCCCTCGCCCTGTACCAGCTCGATAATGACCGCCGCAGTTTGTTCGCTGATCGCGGCCTCGGCGGCCTCCAGATTGTTGTAGCGAATATGTGTTACATCAGGAAGCAGCGGTGCGAAGGGCTCGCGGTAGTGCGGCTCCCAGGTTGCTGAGAGCGCGCCCATGCTTCGGCCATGAAAGCCGCGCAGCGTAGCGATGATTTGTGTTCTCCCCGTGACCAGGCGCGCGAACTTGAAGGCTCCCTCAACAGCCTCGGTTCCACTGTTACAGAGGAAAAAGTGCTCTATCCCGGCAGGGGTGACCTGGGACAGGCGCTCCAGGAGGCACGCCCGCGTGTCGTTATAGAAGATTTCGGGGCACGTCACTAGGCGTTGTGCCTGGGCAGAGAGCGCGGCTGCGATCTCGGGACGCCCATGTCCGATATTGGCGACGCCGTGGCCAGCGGCACAATCGATGTATGCGCGCCCCTCGGCGTCCCAGAGCGTGGCTCCCTCTCCGCGCGCAATCGTCACGGGACGCTTACCATACACACCACTGGTATAGCGATTCTCCTGTTCCATACTCGTCTCGGCCTGCGTGGTATCTATGATTGTCATGCTTCTCTCCTTCCTACCAAGTGATGTGTGTGTTCTATTATTGTTCCCGCACCATTAAGCACATCCGTGGGGCTATCGCAGCCAATACAGACACGCTGTACGCCTGCTTGCAAAGCCTCCTGCGCCCCCAGCATCTTCTTGCGCATACGCCCCTGCGCATACTCCATATAGTCCGCGACGTTCTCAGCGGGTATATGCTCGATGACCGTACTGGCATCGTTTGCATCGCGTCGCAGGCCACTCACATTGGTCATAATGACCAGGGTTTCGGCCTGTAGAGCCGCAGCTACAGCGGCGGCGGCGCGGTCGCCATCGACATTGAGCCGCTCGCCCTCGTGGCTAAGCGCCAGGGGGGCAATGACGGGCGTATATCCTGCTCCCAGCAACAGGCGGAGCAGCTCGCCATTTACCTGCTCGATCTGGCCCGTATAGTCATCGCGAATAATCTGTACGCGTCCCTCGGGCGTGATCGAGCGAATGGCGGCCTTGCGTCGCGCTTGCAGTAAGCGCCCATCAATGCCCGCCAGGCCCAGGGCGTTAATGCCCTGCCTCTGGAGTTGCGCCACCAGCTCCGTATTGATCTGGCCTGCAACCGTCATGGCGAAGATGCGCAGCGTTTCGCTATCGGTGTAACGGCTCGTCATACCACTGGGAGAGGTAATGGTGCGCGCCTCGTGCCCAAGCTGCTGGGAGAGGGTGTTGGTCAGGTCTGAGCCTCCATGTAGGAGCACCACCTGCTGCCCAGCTTGCACCAGTTCCGCGACTTCACGCAGAATATTCTCCGTCGCGACGCCCGCGCCGCCGCCAATCTTAATTACCAGCGTCATAATCCTTCTCCATACGCCACTACACCGGATGCAGGCCGGGGAAGGTCAGCCCCAGCGTCTCATCCCAGCCAAACATACAATTCAGGGCCTGAACCGCATTACCTGCCGCGCCCTTCATCAGGTTATCCAGCGCCGCCATGACCACGATGCGTTGCTGCTCCACATCCAACTCAAAGCCAACATCACAGTAGTTGCTACCCGCCAGAATCTTGGGTTCGGGATAGCGATAGACACCTGTGCGCTCCTTGATGATGCGAATAAATGGCTCGCGCTGATAGGTCTCGCGGTACACACGCCAGAGCTGGCGCTCATCAATACGCTCTTTAGTGAAGACATGCGCTGTCACCAGGATGCCGCGCACCAGTTCAATGGAGGTCGCGGAGAAGGCCACTGCCTGCGGCAGGCCAGAGCTTCCATGGCCGCCAAGCAAGCCCAGCTCCTGAATCAGCTCGGCGCTATGGCGATGGCCCGTGGGCTGGAATGAGCGGACCGCTCCGCTCCGCTCAGGATGATGGCTACTGCTTCCCGGCTTGGCGCCAGCGGCCGATGAACCAACCTTGGCCTCCAGCACCAGCGGTATATTCGCGTCCATCAGGCCCGCGCGATAGAGGGGGGCCAGGCCAAGGATGGCCGTGGTCGCCATACACCCGGTTCCGCTGACCAGCGTGGCCTCGCGTAGCTCCTCGCGGTGCAACTCAGGCAGACCATAGACAGCCTCTGGCAACAGATCAGGGGCCTGGTGGGCATTGCCATACCAGCGCTGATAGAGCTGGGGATCACGCAGGCGAAAATCAGCCGAGAGGTCAATCACCCTGGGAGCAAGCTGGCGGTAGCGTGCAATCTCGCCCATTGTCGCCCCATGGGGGAGGCAGAGGAAAAGCATGTCGCAGGGCATCAGGTCGTCTGGATGAGAGAAGCGGAGCGTGCTCAATCCACGCAGGTTGGGATGGGCACTATGGAGGTACTGGCCCGCGCGACTGCTCGACACCACCTGCGCCAATTCAACCTCTGGATGAAAGAGCAACAGGCGAGCTACTTCGCCACCGGTATAGCCTGAACCACCGACAATCGTGACACGAATACGATTCATTACAACACCTCCACGGGCGCGCCAGCACGCTCCAGCACATATTCAAGCATTTCAGAAGGAATATCGACACCCGTAGGGGCGATACTATTGCGAAACTCCATCGTGGCATTAATCTCATTCACTAGCAGGCCACGCTCGGCATCCTCGAAGACATCCACTGCTAGAATACCGCCACCAACCGCCTGCGCGGCCTGCAGGCAAAGCGCGTTCAGCTCTGGCGTCACGGGACAGTTGCTCGTCACCGCTCCCCGAGCGGTGTTCGTCACCCAGTGCTCGCTGGAGCGATAGATGGCACAGATGGTGCGCTGACCAACGACGAAGGCACGAATATCACGCTGCGGCTTGCGAATATGCTCCTGGATATAGTGGATCTGGTGCTGATACCCGCCCAGGGTCTCCTGGTGCTCAAGCACGGCCTCAGCGGCATCCCGATCATTGATACGTGCCAGTAAGCGGCCCCAGGAGCCGCTCACCGGCTTTAGGACAACCGGATAACCTAGCGTTTCGGCTCCCTGTAGAGCGGTTGCCTCTTCGAAGGCAAGCAGGGTACGAGGCGTCGGCACGCCAGCACGTACAAGCACCAGGGTGGTGGCGAGTTTATCATTGCATGTCGCGGTCACCGTCGCGGTATTGACGGTGAGGATGCCCCAGGCCTCCAGGACCTGTAGCACGGCCTGCCCGCGCGACTGGCTCAGGCTCCGACAGAGCACAGCATCGTATTTGCGCCACTCCTCACGCCCACGTTCAAGGTCAAGCAAGAGCTTTCCATCGTCAATCACGTCAAACGAGATGGCGCGCTTCTGCAAGGCCTCTATCAATAATTTCTCTTCCACGCGAATACGCGAAGTCAGAATCGCCAGCCGCATATGTGATACTCCTTCTTTCTACTCTCTGGCCAGGCGTTTACTCGCCCCAGTCCTCGGCTACCTCGGGTGCGAGGCCAAGCTCAGGCTGCTCAAGATTCAGCACTTCCAGCTCCGCGCTACAATCGGGGCAGTAGACGATCTCGCCCACCAGGACATTCTGCAACGGCACCTCTCCGGCGCACTCGGGGCAAGCAGCAGTTAATACAGGATTAGAAATCATGGTTGGTCTCCTTTTCGTATTTTCTAGCAAAACTTACAATGTTATCGTAACTCAACATGGCTCAATGAGAAGTCAGGATCTTTCTCATGCCTGTACACATCTCATCAAAGTGCTAAAAATTGCCAATAAAAAAGCCCTCCATCCTTCTCTAAAGGACGAAGAGCACTTACTTTCTCGTAAAGGCTCCCGTGGTACCACCTTCTTTCGCTGCCATCTCTCAATGGCAACCTCTCTGGGGCAAACCTGACGGTTAGCTCACTGCCCGGTTACGGGGGCTCCGGCGAGGTCTATTCTCACGCTCTCGCGCGATTTCTTCTCGCAGCATCCGGGTCTTTTTCGCGGCTCAGGCATACGGGCTTCTCAGCAAACACCCGCTCTCTGTCTACACTGGTTGACCGTTACTCGTCCCATCAACGCTTGTTGGTATGCGATTGTCTGTCTCTCCGTATAATCAGGATATTCAGGCAAACAAAAAAGCCCTCCATCCTTCTCTAAAGGACGAAGAGCACTTACTTTCTCGTAAAGGCTCCCGTGGTACCACCTTCTTTTGTTGTCATCTCTCAATGGCAACCTCTCTGGGGCAAACCTGACGGTTAGCTCACTGCCTGATTACGGGGGCTCCGGCGAGGTCTATTCTCACGTCATCACGTGATTTCTTCTCGCAGCATCCGGGTCTTTTTCACAGTTCTTCAACGTATGGGCTTTCCACCAAGCGCCCACTCTCTGAACGTGAGAGACAACTGTTACTCGTCCCATCAACGCTTGCATATGCGATTGTTTGTACTGGAAATATTTATAACATGCTCATCCGCACTTTGTCAAGGTTTTTTTGTGAAGATTTCAGCAATTTGCCTACCTTGTTCTTTTCGCGGTTCTTTTCGCGCCTGCGGCGCTCAAGGGTAATGGGCGTGTGGGCGGCGAACTGGCGCCCACACGCCCATTACCCTTGAAGACACTACGAGCAGTGGTATGTAAATGCAAATTTGTGCAAATTACAATTTACCTTCCTTACCTGGGAGCACCGCGTTTGAAGGCACGCAGGTCGCTAATCATCAGAAGCCATTGCGTTCCGGGATCGCGCACATAGCTATGCAGGTGCTGATAGATAGCGCTTCCCATGGACTTGCTTGGTGTGCCGCGATAATCGGTAACAAGCTGCGGGATGTTACACACCTGGTCGCCACTACTTGCGGCCACGGCCCATGTCCAGGCCACCCAACCCACGTGGAGCGTATCCAGGTAGGCCAGCAACTGCTCTACATAGTTTGAGCCACAGTCATACGAGCCAAACTCACTTACCATAAGTGGGTAGGCAGCAGCAAACTTGCCAAAGCCAGCGTACCAGTCGGCAGGCTGCTTCCCCCAATAGTTATAGGGGTGTGCGTCATAGACGATATTCTCGCCTTGCACAGCATACGTAGGCAGATGGGTCAGATCATAGCCCCAGTTAGTGCCAGCAACGAGCACGAGATTCTTAGCTCCAACCTGGCGCACAACATCCACCAGGAGCTGCATTCCAACAGCCTGGTAGGTGAGGTATTTAAAACAGCCATTGCAGTCATTTGCGCGCGCCTTGTCATTTGTAATCATGCAGCCATGCAACCAGCAAGCCGCTTTGTGAGGACTGATATGGGGTTCGTTGTAGAGTTCGAACAGCACATTAGGATATCCCTTATAGACCTTCGCGACCTGCTGCCAGAAGGTGACGCTATCAGTGTCAGGCATAGCGGCTTCCGCGCCACCTTTGCCCACCTGCCCATTAGCTCCTACCCAGTGTAAATCGAGAATGACGTTGAGCTGAAGGCTGGCCAGGTCGTCCACAATGCGCTTCACCAGGGCCTGGTACCTAGTTGGGGTGCAGTTCGCGTCGCCACTTCCGCCCTTGAGCCAGAAGTTCTGCGAGAGGGGTAGACGCACGGTGTTGCCACCCCAATATGACCCGGCATTGATATCGAGATCCTTCCCCGAGGGCGTACCCATCAACGCCAGGGACTGCCTGGTGTATGGACCAGCTTGTCCCTCACAATCGTACTCCAGTCCATCACGAGCCACGCCATGAAAGAGATAGGGCTTGCCATCAGCGTCTAGAATCTGGCTCCCCTTCACACTATATGGTCCATGGGCCGTGGCACTGTATGGCAAGACACGCGGTTGCGTTGTTCGCGCAAACACTTTTCCAGTACATGGCTGACCTGACCAGAGGAATATGCCCCATACTACCAGCCCCGCAACAATCATCCAGGCTCGCCTATTTCTTATCACATACAGCCCTTTTCGCATCTTACATCTCCCAACCACGCTTCCATCTTATTATTTGCATATTCGCCACTATACATGGTAAGAAAATCTACGTCAGGACCAAATCAACAGGACTTTACGGTGATGAATGAGGCTGATGTTTCTCAAACAATGGAGGACAAATAAAAAACCCGTTCAGGATATCCTGAACGGGTTTTTCTGTTAGTGGACCAGAGGGGACTCGAACCCCTGACCTTCTCCATGCCATGGAGACGCTCTACCAGCTGCGCTACAAGCCCATATGTGTTCGCTTTCGCAACAACATATAGAAGTATACCTGATCTCAAGAATATTTTCAAGCATTTTTAGGGTGCAATATGGTGCAATTTCCAGGCCTACCCAAAGTCGCTTCGCGCCTGCGGCGCTCAGGAGGGTGTATGGACATATGGCGCCGGCAAATTCCGGCGCCATATGTCCATACACCCTACCCCTGGCGAGCTTACGAGCCGAAATAGAAAGTAATAGGTAACTTCTGAGAAGCTTTGAAGCGATTGACTTTCGGAAGCGCCGATGGTATTCTTGAAAAGATACCTCAACTTTTGTTATCTGGCACTGCAAGGACGAGCTAATCTTATGACAGGTGTATCTCTCGCAATAGTAATTGCCGCATGAGCGACCACGCCGGGCTCATGCGGTAGGAAAGTGGCACGCGACAGCATAGAGGCTGACCTCTCACTCTAAAGAGGTTTTTTGTTGCTGTTGTCTTCACCTGGCTTACCTCCAGTTTCTTTCCTTCCTCCCTTTTCTCTCGCCATGGCGTGTGTCGCTGGGCAGCGGATCGTCTTGCTGCTTACTCGCGGCCTGCGCTTCCCGTACATCCATGGGTGAGACATGCCCTGCCCCTTTTCTTGCCGCTGGTAGATCGTGCCTACGCCAGCCTACAACAACAAGTACTGATCATCATCTTGTCTAAATATAGAACCGAAGCGCCTTAGGAGAAATAAGAAAACGCTATGCTGCAAGTCAATCATCTACAACTTTCATATGGGGCACGCTTAATCCTCAATGATGTCTCTTTTACGGTCGCACCTGGCGAAAAAGCTGGCCTGATCGGCGTCAATGGTGCCGGAAAAAGCTCACTGCTCAAAATTGTCGCGGGCCAGCAGGAGGCCGATAGCGGCACCATCGCTCGCCCACGCACCTTTGGCTACCTCTCGCAGGATATCGCCCACGAAGAGGGAACGGCCGGAAATGGTACCGTGCGTGACTTCATCTTCAATAGCACGGGCCTGGATCGCGCCATCGAGCAGTATGAACAGCTCTCCGGGCAGATCGCCAGTGCCACTGGCGATGAACTGGAGACACTCCTGGAGCACTTTTCGCTGGCACAGGAGGCCCTGGAGCGCCTGGGCTACTATGAGGCCGACGCACGCTGCGAGGAGCTGATCGCGGGCCTGAATATTGGCGGCCTGACGCTTGACCGCTCCGTAAATACTCTGAGCGGTGGACAGAAGACCAAGCTGGCCCTGGTCCGGCTCCTCTTCCAATCGCCTGAACTCCTCCTGCTCGACGAGCCTACCAACTTCCTGGACGTGGAGGCTGCCGGCTGGTTGATGGAGTTTCTACAGGACTATCGTGGCGCGCTACTCATCATCTCGCACGATCTCGACCTGCTGGACCGCAGTATTACCAAGATTCTGCGCCTGAACGAGTTCTCGCACGTCCTTGAGGAGTATAAGGGAACCTATACCCATTACCTCTCAGTCACGGGCGACGCCCTGGCACTGCTGGAGAAGAACAAAAAGCAGCAGGAGCGCGAGATTGATCGCCTGCGCAAGACCTCCGATCGCCTGCGCCGCTTCGGTGCGACACGCGTGAGTCAGCGCCGCTCGCTTGATAGGCGTATCTCTGAACTGGAGGCCAGTAAGTCCGAGCTACCACAGGAGAGTCGCCGCATCAAGATCGATTTTCCGGTACGCTATCCAAGCAGCCAACTCGTGCTCAAGGCCAATCAGCTCAGCAAGAGCTATGGCAGCAAGGTCATCTTCAGCGATATCAACTTCGAGGTGGAGCGAGGGCAGCGCCTGGTTATCGTCGGCCTCAATGGCGCGGGCAAGACGACGCTGCTGCGTACACTTCTTGGTCTCACCCCTCTCAATGCAGGGAAAGCGATACAGGGAGAGCGTGTACGCCTGGGCTACTATGCGCAGGAGAACGAAGGTCTTGACTATGAGAACACCGTGCTGCACGAGGCCAGCGAGGTTCTCCCTGAGAATATGAAGCGCGTGCGCAATGTACTGGGACGCTTCCTCTTCAATGGCGAGCGCGTCTTCCAGAAGATTCAGACGCTCAGTGGAGGCGAGAAGACGCGCCTGGCCCTGGCGAAGATGGTCCTGGATGGCCCTAACCTGCTCGTACTCGACGAGCCTACCAGCCACCTGGATGCCACGTCGCGTAAAATTGTTGGTGAGGCACTTGGCACCTATAACGGCACCATCATGACCGTCACCCACGATGTCGAGTTTGTACGCGACCTGAAGCCAGATACGCTGCTCTTGATGCCCGAAGGGCGCATCGTCCACTACGACGAGCGCTATGACGAACTCCTTGAGCGAGCGTAGTTCTATTGGGATAAGTGATGTGCTGCCCTGACGGCCTACGGTCACAGGACAGCACATCACTTATCCCATAAAAAGACTGCAACTGTGATTTACCAGGCGCGTATAAGAGATAAGACACCCAAGCAACAATTGACAGACTGGATATCTGCGAAAGGAAGGAAGAGACGGTGTCATCTCAAAACGCAAGCAGCCTCAGCCTGGTGGAGGTCATGCAAACACGTTACCAGGAGAACCCTTATCCACTCTATCATCAGTTACGCGAACACGATCCCGTGTATTGGGATGAAGCGGCCCATAGCTGGGTCTTGACGCGCTATAAAGACGTCTTGAGCGCGTTACGCGATCCACACTTCACCGCCGCTCGCTTCGCCTTTGATACCAGCGGATTCCCTGCTGAATTTCAGCAGGCGATTGAGCCACCCATACGTGCGCTCACACGCCAGATGCTCTTCCTGGATCCCCCCGACCATACACGCCTGCGCGGGCTGGTCTCCAAGGCCTTTACTCCGCGCGTCGTTGAAGCCATCCGCCCTCATATTCAACAGCTTGTGGATCAACTCTTAGATACGATGCAGACTGGGGGCCATATCGACTTGATCGAGCATTTCGCCTATCCCCTACCCGCCATCGTCATCGCCGAACTGCTTGGGGTCCCGCCCGAAGATCGTGAGCGCTTTATTATCTGGTCAGGCGACTTTGGGGCACTTCTTGAAGCCACAGACATCTCCGCCGATGATGCTATTCGCGGCCTCTATGGCGTCAACGAGTTCATTCAATATTTTCGCCACCTGATCGCCCAACGTGCTCAGGCTCCTCGCGAAGACCTGCTTCAGGCACTCATCAACGCGCATGAGGGACGGGACAAACTGAGCGAGGATGAACTGCTGGGCAACTGTGTGCTACTGCTGGCCGCGGGACATGGCACAACCACCCACCTGATCGGCAATGGCTTCCTCGCCCTGGCGCGCCATCCCGAGCAGTTCGCCTGGCTCAAAGCTCACCCGGAGCAGGCTCCCCTGGCCATTATGGAACTCCTGCGCTATGATGGCCCGGTCCAGGCCACCTCGCGTGTCGCCACTGCCGATATGCAGATCGGCGACAAGCACATTACCGCCGGGCAGAACGTCATTATGTGCCTCGGAGCGGCCAGCCATGATCCTGAACAATTTTACAATCCCGATAACCTCCACCTGGATCGTAAAGAGAACCATCACCTGGCCTTTGGTCAGGGCATTCACTATTGCCTGGGAGCGCCCCTGGCACGCCTGGAGGCCGAGATCGCCTTCGCCTCCCTGGCACGCCGCCTGAGCCAGGCCGAGATCGCCGATGAGCAAGCCGTCCAATGGTTTTCAGGCATCGTCTTCCGCGGCCTGGGCAAACTCCCCATTGTCCTAGCATGAAAACTTTTTGGAGTATATGGTGAGGTACAGTTGACGGCCTGCGGCCGTCAACTGTACCTCACCATATAAAAACTGCCCCCTTGTAACACTTGACTTTTCCCGCCATTTCAGGTATAAATGATAGATATCAACACACATCAGGAGAGTGCTTAATAGTGATAAACGCCTTCATCTAAACCTTATCTACCACGTGGGATGCTGACCTGGCTTTTCAGCAGGGCATCTTTTTTGCCGATTACTGTTAGCAGTAAACGAGCGCTAAGACACATATTGGTAGATGGTAAAGAAGGCTTTGTCGCGAACGAACGCAAGAGACCTGATCCATTTCTTTCTTCCGCTTTCCCTTTGTCTCTCTACAAAGACACCTTCTTTCCTCCATCCTACCCTGGCCCTGTCGCTACACATGGCATCTATTGCCTGGATCGCCAGCGCATACAAGACATCCCCACACTTGATACAACTATACCCGGCTTTTCGCCCATTCACAGAGGAAAAGAACGCTTGCTTGACACGTCAAAGCGCAACGAAAATTTCACTACAAATAACAACAAGGTAGAGAGCAGAAGAGAAGGAGCAACGATGCCCGAAGAATATAATAATAATGCCAACGTATACGAAGAGAAACATATGTCAGGGCTGCTGGCGGAAGCCCCCAGGCGCGCGATCCTGGTCAGTGTGGATACGCCAGAGAATGATTGGCCCGTCGAGGAGTCATTAGATGAGCTAGAGCAGCTCGCGCAGACCGCGGGCGTCAACTGCGTCGACCGCGCTGTACAACGTCTCCCTCATCCACATCCAGGCACCGTTGTGGGCTCAGGAAAGGTGGATGAGATCGCGGAACTTGTCAAGTTCCACGACTGCGATGCCGTCATCTTTGACCTGGAACTCAAACCCGTGCAACACCGCAACCTGGAGCGCAAGCTGGAGGTTCAGGTACTCGACCGCACCGCCCTCATTCTGATCATCTTCGGCCAGCGCGCCCAGACACGTGAGGGCCGTCTACAAGTTGAACTGGCACAGATTGAGTATGATCTGCCGCGCCTGGCTCGCCAGTGGTCCCACCTCTCGCGCCAGCGCGGTGGCACGCAGCAGCGCGGTGAAGGTGAGAAGCAGATCGAGGTCGACCGCCGCTTGCTGCGCCGCCAGAAGGATCAGCTTGAGGAGGAGCTTGAGCTGGTACGCTCACAGCGCCAGCTTCACCGTGATCGGCGTAAGTATGCAGGCGCGCCCGTCGTAGCCCTCGTCGGCTACACCAATGCGGGCAAGTCAACCCTGCTCAACCGTCTCTCGGGGGCGCAGAAACTCGCCGAGGATAAGCTCTTTGCCACACTGGATCCAACAACGCGCCGCGCACGCATCGAGGGCGGGCAGGAGTTCCTTCTGACCGATACCGTGGGTTTTGTCCAACGCCTGCCACACACGCTGGTCGCGGCCTTCCGCGCGACCCTGGAAGAGGTCAATGCCGCCGACCTGCTGGTCCACGTGGTGGATAGCTCACATCCGCATGTCAACCACCAGATCCTGGCCGTGGAGGAGGTTCTGGAGGAGATTGGTGCCGGGGGCATGCCCATGGTTATAGCGCTCAACAAGAGCGATAATCTGGAGCCCGGTGCCACACTCCCCCCACTGGAGGGCATTGCCGCTACCCTACCACAGGTACAGGTATCGGCCCTCACAGGGACGGGCATCTCCGACCTGTTGCGCTGCATCAGCCAGGCCCTGGTCAGCCAGTTTGTGTCTCTCGACGTGCTGATTCCGTACGATCGGGGCGACCTGGTCGCGCAATTCCACCAGTTTGGCACCATGGAGTGCGAGGAGTATGAAGAGGGAGGCACGCATATTCGCGGCTATATGCCTGAAAACCACAGCAGCCCCTTCTTCGCCTTCCGCTGCAAGCCCCAGGCAAGCACACGCACCCGCAAACACGCTACCGTCTAGAATTAAGCATTTGTAAGGTGTCCCAAAAGCGGCTCACCCGCACTTCTGATCAGAAGTGCGGGTGAGCCGCTTTTGGGACACCTTACAAATGCTTAACGGTAAGCAATGATTACCATACTTTCTCAATGACTTAGTACTGTCCAACATCTTCCTAAAAACAGGGAGGTTCCTGCCGTTTTTTTGGACTAGTTTATGCACCTTTACAAGTTTCTTGCATGTTATTCTTTCAATACAGATAGATGTAGTACATGTGGCCCCCGAGAAGCAAGCTTAAAAAGTATTCCCTTCTACTCCATCTGCCATCGGTTCCGAAGCCAAAATAGTTTCTTGATTGTACTTAGTACTATTGTTTGCTCACAAAGCAAGGAGATTTGCAGGATGCAACGTTACCTTCTCTTTGATGCAGGATGTTTAGTATGCAACTCAGTAGCCCAGGCGATAGAGAAAGCGGCGGAAGGATGGCTTGTCGCTCGTAGTCTCTCAGATCAAGAGGTACAGAAGCAGCTAGCGCAGGCAAAACCTCACTAGACATGGGAACCAACATTACTAGAGATAGAGCAAGATCATATTGCTGCTTATACTGGCTTACGTCTTCGCCTCAAATTATTACATGGTCTTGGCCCACAGAGAACATGGCAAACAATTCAGTTAATGCGTGAAGCCATGGTGCCAGCCACAATCGCGAACCCTCAGAGACGAAAATTCTTTACTAGAACGAGCGCGATGGTTGGCGGTCTCCTTCTTGGAATAGGAGTGGGTCCACTTGTACCGGCGCTTAGCTCTAGTGTACATGCTCAAACAACGCATCCAAACTCTGCACCCCTGCATCAAACAAATCGCATTTCTCCTGACCTTGCTCGCCAGCAACTCGCTCACTCACAAACCTTCCAGGAAACAACCAGGTATCTAGGTAACCCAATTTGGGAACATACACATGCATATCAAAGCTACGACGGTAATTCAAAAGGGCTGGTACTACTCTTCCCATCGAAAGATAAACAATCCAGCACATTTTTGGCTATTGATGACCCTTCTACCTCTTCAACAAGCATCGCATTGATTGGACAGGTATCCTCCAAAGGGCCAGACCAGGCAGAGCTGGTCTGAAAAATACATTTGCTGCATTTAGAGATGAGAGGAATATGGCCATGACAGATCATCAGCTACCTATCTCAACAGGATTTGTCGAGGTAGACGGTGGCCAATTACACTATGAAGTTGCAGGAAAAGGTCAACCACTGATTCTGCTTCAAGAAAATGGGTTGGTCGATAAAAGAATCTGGGATTATCAGTTTCTTACATTTGCTCATCATTATCGAGTCATTCGCTATGATAAACGCGGCTATGGACAATCACTAAGTTCAAAGAAGCCCTATACAGCTGTTGATGATCTCGCTCAAATATTGCAAACACTCAACATAGAGAGCGCTTATCTACTTGCTCTTGGTGCTGGTTTGGCTCTAGATTTTGTGCATGCACATGCATACTCTGTTGACGCTATTATTCTTGTCTCTCCAGAAATTAACCTTCATCAATCATTTGATGAAGCTATGGCTGATCTACCTGCTATCCTTGAACGTCTTGCTCCCGCTATCGAGGCAGTCAAACAGAATGACATGCAACGCGCCACAGATCTTGTAATACAGGACCTTATGTTGCCATCCTCAGCAAACTACCAATGGGTGCGTAATATTGTGGCAAAGAATTTCCAGGCCGTCCTTAATCCACCTCTGCCGCCTTCGGTTGGTATAAATGCGTTTAGCTCTCGTCATCAATGGTACAAAGAGATTCACGTCCCAACGCTTCTTCTTATCGGAGACTCTGCTAGATCAGAGATATAATCAATCACTGTCTCATTAGAAAAAACTATTCCAGGCGCACAAAAACGTGAAATCTCTAGGGCAAGGTACCTTCTTAATGCTGAGCAAGTTGAACAATTTAATAGAGCGGTGCTAGGTTTTTTGAGCGCAATTAAATAATTAACGCTTAAATACTTTACATACTTATCAGTAGCACAAAACAATTTTTGTGCTGCCTATCTACACTTTACGGTTAGTAGGCAGCAACATGTAACCATAGCGATGGACTCGATGAATATCGATATTATGCACCTTGAGTTTACTGCGGATTCTGCTCATATGTTTGTCAAGGAGCCTGTTCTCAGTACAGCTCTGCTCATTTTGGAATAAAGCTCTGAGTAATACTTCATCAGGCACAACCTGCCCCTTGAGCAAAGAGCATAGCAAAGTATACTCTGTGGAGCTGAAACGGATCAGGCAGTTTTCAATGACAAGGACACGATGTTCATCATCCCGTTTCGCCTTGAGCCAGTGAAGCTTAGTGCAATCTTCAAGCATACATTGCACTCCTTTGCGAGGAATGGGCGTGATACAGCTGCCATGCCTACGGCATGGCAGCTGTATCACATACAAAGGAAAAATATTCAACTCCCTTTGCAGGGCAAAGAACTTTTGCTTTTAAAATTCGCATAAATTGTAGAGATAATTAAGCAAAATAAGAAAACTTTGTACAGACTCATCAAAAATGGTCATCAACCATGCCTACCCCTATTCGCTTTTGCAAAAACGTATCTTCTCTTCGCAAGCAGAGAGAAGGGCTTGACATTGCCTGGGGTTAGAGCCTATAGTGTAAACAAGACTAAATCTATTTTGTTGATCTAATATATCAACTTTGTGAAGCAGGTATTTATTGGTTGCTGGACACTTTCAGGAAGGGAAGAGCTATGTCGATAGGCCACGAGGACGAAATACAGGCGAACGATCTCAAACATCTTGGTCCAGGTGAGGGTAGTAAAGTCGAGCATATCAAGCTGGAGAGCCAGCATCTACGGGGCCAGCTCCCCGAGGAACTGGCAAGTGAGAGCTCACATTTCTCCGAGGACCAGATTCAGCTCATCAAATTTCATGGCATTTATCAGCAGGAGGATCGCGACGCACGTCAGCAGCGCAAGGCGGCTCACACCGAGAAGGCCTATCAGTTCATGGTGCGTACACGCATCCCAGGGGGCGCAATAACAGCCGAACAGTACCTGGCGCATGACGATATTTCGAATCAATACGCCAATGGAACGATCCGCATTACGACGCGCCAGGGTCTACAATTGCATGGAATCCTCAAGGGTGACCTGAAGCCAGCCATCGCCAGCATCAATGAGGCTTTGCTGAGCACCCTCGCGGCCTGTGGCGATGTTAACCGCAACGTTATGGCCTGCCCAGCTCCCACAAGCAGTCGCGCCCAGGCGCAGGTGCAGGAGATCGCTCACAAGATCGCGATGCACCTGGCCCCACGCAGCCAGGCCTATCACGAGATCTGGATCGATGGCGAGAAGATTGAGACACCTACCACTACATCTGAAGAGGTAGAACCCATCTATGGACCGACGTATCTGCCACGCAAGTTTAAGATAGCCGTCGCCTTCCCCGGCGACAACTGTGTCGATATCTATACCCAGGATGTGGGCCTGATCGCGATCCTGGATGGCGAAGACCTGGCTGGCTTTACCCTGGTCATCGGCGGCGGCATGGGTATGACTCACGGCAAGACTGAGACCTATCCTCGCCTGGCAAACCCACTCTGCGATATCAAACCGGAGGAGGCCCTGAAAGTCATCGAGACAATTGTCACCGTGCAGCGCGACTATGGCGACCGCAAGAATCGCAAGCATGCGCGCATGAAATACGTCGTTGAGGAGCGCGGCATCGCCTGGTTTAAGCAACAGGTTGAGGAGCGCCTGGGCTACACGCTTCGCGAACCCAGCCCCGTTCACCTGCATGACGTTGAAGATCATCTGGGCTGGCACCAGCAGGCCGATGGACGCTGGTTCCTGGGCCTGCATGTCCAGAATGGACGCATTCGCGATATCGAGCAGCTCCAACTCAAGAGCGGCCTGCGCGCTGTTATCGGCAGCTACCAGCCAGGCGTCCGGCTCACGGGCCAGCAAAACATTTTGCTGACAGATATCCAGGCAGAGGACCGTGAAGCACTGGAGGACCAGCTGCGCTCATATGGGATCGAGACCGATCCCAGTAAGGTAGGCTCCTATCGCTTCGCCATGGCGTGCCCATCCCTGCCCACCTGCGGCCTGGCGTTAGCTGAAGCCGAGCGGGCACTACCAGGCGTCATGCAACAGCTTGATATCCCCCTGCGCGAGCTTGGCTTGGATGGAGAGCCACTCAGTGTGCGTATGACAGGCTGCCCCAATGGCTGTGCGCGTCCCTATATGGGTGACATCGGACTGGTCGGCCGCTCAAAAAACCTTTATAATGTGTATATCGGTGGTGATCGTCCCAATGCACGTCTCAACACACTCTATGCTACATCGATTCACACTGATAAGATCGTGGAGACACTCACGCCCCTGCTCTCGCTCTGGAAAGCGGAGCGCCAGCCCCAGGAAAGCTTTGGTGACTTCTGCCATCGCATCGGAGTAGAGCAGCTACGTGAGCGCGTGGCCTCCGTGGCCTCGCCCTCGCTTCCGCGTTAACGCTAACAATCGTGCCCCTTCTCGCTCGGTCGCAAAGGCGCTCCCCGGGCGAGAGAGCTAGCAGTCAACCGTAACCCTATTTTGACCACAGGAGCGTTCATGCCCGGTTACTACCCCATTATGCTCAATGTTCGCCAGCGTCCAGTCCTCGTCATCGGCGGCGACCGCATCGCGACTGAGAAAGCCACCTCGCTTCTTGCCTGTGGTGCCCAGGTTACCATTCTCAGCGCAGACATCTGCCCAGAAATGCAGGTCCTGGCCCAACACTATCCAGCTCAGGTCACCTTCCAGGCCAGAGACTTCCAGGCAGGCGACCTGGCAGGCTTCTTTGTAGTGGTCGCGGCGACAAACGACCAGGACTTAATCGAAGCTCTCTGGCAGGAGGCCACGGCACACGGGCAATTGCTCAACATCGTGGACGTGCCCGCACGCTGCAACTTTATTCTCCCCTCGATCTTGCGACGCGGTCAACTCACCATTAGCGTCTCGACGGAGGGAGCCAGCCCAAGTCTCTCTAAACGCATCCGCCAGCACCTGGAACAGCTCTTTCCCTCAGCCTATGAGCTCTATCTGCAATTGGCAACCGTGGCGCGCACACTCCTGCGTGCACAGGGCGTGAGCTATGACCAGCGCGATGACTTCTTTGGCGCCTTCTATGGCTCACCTATTCTCCAGCACCTGGAGAAGGGCGAACAGAGCGAGGCCTTGAGCATCACCGTCGCGCTACTCCAGCCATATGGCATCACAACGACAATAGAGACACTCTTCCAGGCATTACAAGAAGGAGGGAATGAAGCATGGTCCAATCAGACATCGGTCACGTCTTCTTAATCGGGGCAGGTCCAGGCGACCCGGAGTTGATTACAGTCAAAGGCCTGCGCTGTCTACACGCAGCGGAGGTAATACTGTATGATCGCCTCGTCGCACCTGAACTCCTGGAAGAGGCTCATCCCTCGGCCCTGCGCATCTTCGTGGGCAAACAACCACAGCACCACACCCTCAAGCAGCATGAAATCAACGCATTGCTCATTAAGCATGCTCGCGAAGGCAAGATCGTGGCACGACTTAAAGGTGGTGATCCTTACGTCTTTGGACGTGGCGGCGAAGAGGCCCTGGCGCTTCGAGAGGCCGGCATCCCTTTCGAGGTCATCCCCGGTATTACCTCCGCCATCGCCGTGCCAGCCGCGGCAGGTATTCCAGTGACGCACCGCGACTATGCCTCCTCCCTGACCATTGTGACTGGTCATGAAGCCCGTGGTGGAGATGAAGCCCCTGCTATCAACTGGGAGGCGTTGGCGAAGCTAGGAGGCACCATCGTCGTCCTGATGGGGGTACGCGCCCTGCCACGCTTTACCCAGCAGATGTTAGAGGCCGGGATGAATCCCCAGACGCCCGCCGCCATCATCCAGGAGGGCACGACTTCACGTCAGCGCGTCCTGGTTGCCACCCTGGAGTCTATCGCCCTTCAGGCCCTTGAGCAGGACATTACCTCTCCGGCACTCACGATCATCGGCGAGGTCGTCTCTCTAGCCCACGAGCTACACGCCATCACCGCCCTCCCCTCCGTTCAAGATCTCCTGCTCTCCCGCGCCTCTTAAGAAATGTAATGACGGCAGTGATGGCGGTCTGGCGCTGCCAGACCGCCATCACATCCCTTCTTTCCCGCAAATAGTGATGCAGTTCATTGATATTTGCCTATTAGTAAGTTATAATCGAGAAGCGTGACGATAAAGCATTTATTGCACCAAAAGCATAAATCCTTATCCAACAAATGCCATCAAGGAGGATACGCGCTTCCAAGCAGAACTCATCATCTGGAGATGTTTTCCATCCACATCTCCCTTACACAATCTTTGTAGAATATCATCCAACGCCAATTGAATTTGACAGTTTGGAGGTCTTGCATTCATGGATGCTCTCAAAGAGCGAAAAAATCGCTATTTTCTTGTCTCCGCAATCGGCGCGCTAATCGCGTTGCTCTCATTCTTGCTCTTCCCGTTTGTGACCTGGAATATCCGCATTAACGCGTCAGTCGTCTCGCTGGCCTTCGCTTTCCCCCTGAACGCGACATTTATCAGTCAGCAAGCTGCCGCGATCTGGCTCTGTGCCATTCTAGCCCTGGGAGCTTTAATCGTTTCCTGCTTGCTTATCTATCGCTCTCGTCCCTTTGGTGGGCAGACACCAGTCGAGACGCAGACACAGTGGGGTCTCTATGGGCTGGCGGGCGCGGGCGTACTGGCACTCATTATTCAGTTCATCGTGGTCAGTAATCTTGGTTCCAGTATCAAGAGTAATCCTTCGATCTTCAATGCACTCAATAGCATCGATAGTTCGTCTTCTTCATCAAGTGTTAATAGCCTGCTGACCAGTATTACCGATAGCAGCGCATCCTATAACATTGGAGCCTGGCTCTTTTTGCTAGGCATGTTAGCCGTTATTGTTGGAGCGGGTATAGAGATCTTGCAGCGCAATCCCAGACTGCTTCAGTCGCTCTCGCCCCAGCCTGGTTCAGCGCCTAATCCCTACCAGGGACAGCCTGGCTATCCTCCTGCTTACCCTCCGCAAGGGACCAATCCATATCCACCACAGACGCCCTCCGCTCCTCAGCAACCGGGCAGTGGGTATAGCTATCCACCACAGACGCCCTCCGCTCCTCAGCAACCAGGCAGTGGGTATAGCTATCCACCCGCCCCACAACCCGATCCCTATGCTTCTCCTCAAAATCCTGGGCAACAGCCTCCGGCGGACTACCGTTAGCAACTTGGTATAGAGGCAGAGAACGCATGTTCCGCAAGGTTGTATGGCAGAGAACACGGTGCGTAGCGCTGTCTTAAAGAAGAGGTATATCATCATATGCAAAACTTAACGCAACCCGCGAATCGCTCATATCTCATCGCGGCCGGGGGTGCGCTCCTGGCACTCATCGCCTTCCTGTTTATTCCCTTCGTCCACCTACAGGCAAATATCGGCGCGCGATCTTCGTCTACCTCCCCTCAGCAGACGACATCAAGCGGCACTGATTTACACGGAGCTATCCTTACGGGCATCAATGGTGGCGTCTGGATCAACGTCTTGCTCATCGCCCTGATCCTACTTGTGGTCGCGCTCCTTATCTATCGTAGTCAGAACCCCTTCGGTATAGCGAGAGTGAATGCCGAGACGCAGATACGCTGGGGCCAATACCTCCTTATCGGGCTGGGTGTCATCGGCCTGCTCTTCCAGTTTCTCATTCCAGGCCTTGTTACCTCTGGTGTCAATACCTTCATCGATGCCTTCAAAAACAGCCTGGGAGGTCTGAGTAGCCTGATGGATGCATTTCTCTCAATCGATATCTCGGCCAGTCTCCTGACTGGTGGCTGGATCTTTATCGTTGGTATGCTCGCGGTTATCGCTGGTGGCGCGCTTCCACTGATACCACGTACCGCAGTCCATCCACACATGCAGCCAGGACAATATCCTCCTGCTGGCTATCCACCGCAGCAGACATCAGGGCAGTATCCTCCTGCTGGCTATCCACCGCAGCAGACATCAGGGCAGTACCCTCAATACCCACAGTATCCCCAGGGTGAGCAGTATGGAGCGCCAACTCCGCAGTATCCACAGCAGCCAGAGGGACAATATCCACAACAATCAGCTCCACAGTATCCACAGCAGCTAGAGGGGCAATATCCACCCTACCCGCAAAATCCTCAGCAACCCTAGCCCTAAAAATACGCAACACATGTCTCCAGACACAAAGCAGGTGCCAGCGTAGAAGCACGCTGGCACCTGCTTTGTAGCGTCTTCCTCAGAGATACTGCATCTCAAAGGAGATCCGCCAGGTAGGGCTCAAGGGAATGACATCCTCGCTATGAGGAAAGCGAGGGCGTGCCATCAACACCCAGAGACCCGGCTTATTCCGTGAAATATCCTCTACCAGGTAGGAGGTCTCGCCGGGACTTCCACTCGCCATAGATGGAAAGCCATCAAAGTATCTCGTATCTACCTGAACCTGCACCCCCTTCTCCGCAAGCTGCATCCTCTGTCCCGGGCGGGCTGAAGAGAGTTTAAGGAAGAGGCGCGCTCCTGTCTCCGTCAACAGCAAATGCGTCAAGGTCAGGGTCTCGCCATCACGCGTGAAGCTTTTATTGACCTGTAACGATTGCCCTTCATGCACAGGAAGGGCAAAATCAAAGTCCGCAGCCGGGACTGGAACCGTTAAGGCATCGTCGACTTGCACTAAAGAAGTCGGAGGTGGAACATGCTTGATTTGCAGGTGAAATTGCAGCACCCCACCAGTCACGGGCAGGCGCGTTGCGTCAAAAATAAATGCGCTCCGCCCGGCCAACAGGTCCTTGCATTCCTCCTCGGCGTGGGAGAGCCAGGGGAGTTTCTCTTGCCCGGCAGCGCTCAATGTAGGCAGCAGATCCTGCGCCGCCACGGGATTCCCCTTCGCATCCGCTACACGGTAGAGCACCACGACCTGGT
Source organism: Ktedonobacter sp. SOSP1-52 (assembly GCF_016587395.1). Lineage (NCBI taxonomy): Bacteria > Bacillati > Chloroflexota > Ktedonobacteria > Ktedonobacterales > Ktedonobacteraceae > Ktedonobacter > Ktedonobacter sp. SOSP1-52. The sequence goes on along the minus strand of NZ_BNJH01000003.1, from coordinate 183,532 downwards.
TGACATCGGCATAGGCTTTCAACAGCGAGACATGGTAGCCATCAATGACGCGCTCTTGCGTAACTGGCAGAAATGGCTGCGTCAGCCCCTCTTCCTGGGATACAGGCAAGTGAAAGAACTCTTCGTTTAATGCCTCGGCAGAGCTATAAATGATTCCCACGATGACCAGCAGCGTCACACTGATCATGCAAATGAAGACTGGAGAAAGTCGCTTGTGACGCCGTTGCGTCGTGGCCCGCGCCCTCTTTCCTCGCGCTTCAACAAATGGGCGTTCCGATTGTAGCATGTCTTTACCCAACCACATCCATGGAAAATATGCGATCAGCAAGCCTGGTCATGATTCACACGTTTGCTCACCTGCATATACACACATAGCATTACATGCCTTATAGGATTTTTACTTCTCTATAGATTGTAAATGCGTAACGTACAGATATTTTTCAACATCCCGATACACCACTTCAACGTGCTATAAATAATAATAGGTCTTGTGGCAGTGTTCTCAGCACCTGCGGTGCTGAGAACACTGCCACAAGACATAACCTACTGGGCATATGTTGAGAAGACCAAGGAGTAAATTGGCCATGAAAATCCTGGTAATGAATGCGGGTTCCAGCAGCCAGAAGAGCTGCCTCTATGAGGTGGATAGCGCCTTGCCTGACGAGGCACCCCGTCCACTGTGGCAGGCGCATGCCGATTGGACGAAGGAGAAAGGCCAGGTCGAGCTAAAAATTAAGACGAGCACTGGCAAAGAGCACACCTCGGAGCTGGAGCCTGGATCACATGGCCAGGTCGTCAAACAACTGCTCCAGACGCTGTGGCAAGGGGAGGCACGCGTCATTGATTCGCCAGCTGAGATTACACTCGTGGGTCATCGCGTTGTACATGGCGGCCCTCATTATCAAAAAAGCGTCTGGATCACCCCCGAGGTCAAGCAGACTATCGATCGGCTAAAGAGCTTTGCCCCACTCCATAACCCGGTCAATCTCGAGGGAATACAGGCTATTGAAGAGCTCATGGGAGATGTACCTCAGGTCGCCTGCTTTGATACCGCCTTCCATAGCAGCCTTCCGCCTCACAGCGCAATCTATCCACTCCCCTATGCTCTCTATGAGCAGGGAATACGGCGCTACGGCTTTCATGGCATCAGCCATCAATACTGTTCGCGGCGCGCGGGCGAGCTCCTCCAGCGCGATGCCCAGTCACTACGCCTTGTCTCCTGTCACCTAGGCAATGGCTGCTCGCTGGCAGCGATCCAGGATGGCAAGAGTATCGAGACGACGATGGGCTTTACGCCTCTGGAGGGTCTGATGATGGGGACGCGCTCGGGAACCATTGATGCCAGCATCCTCTTCTATCTCCAGCGCGAGCATGGCTATGACACGGATCGCCTGGAAACCCTGCTCAACAAACAATCAGGCCTGCGCGGCATATCGGGCATTTCTGGCGACGTGCGCCAGATCATGGAGGAGGGCCAACACAACGAGCGTGCACAACTGGCCATGGATATCTATGTGTATCGCCTGCGCTACTTTATCGGGGCCATGGTCGCGGTCCTGGGAGGACTAGATGCCCTGCTCTTTACCGGTGGCGTGGGAGAGAACTCGGCGGAGATACGCGCACGCGCCTGCGCGGGTTTCCCCTATCTGTATCTCAAGCTCGATCAGCAGAAAAACAATGCCTCCCCCGTTGATACAGATATCGCCAGTTTCGACTCGGCGGTACGCGTCCTGGTCGTGCATACCGAAGAAGACTGGGAGATTGCGCGTGACTGCTGGCATCTCGCTCAGCAGGAGCCAGCGCATCTTGCCCAGACCCACTCAGTCCAGGCAAGACACCACAACGATTAGCACGCCAAACCCTGGGCCGCAGCGCTTATTCGGCGTTGTGCTCATCGCGCAAGAGCGAGAAGACCAGCGTATTGCGCGGTTGACCCGTCATGGTGGGCCGAGAGTTGCGCAGGCACGCCTCTTGCACAAAACCCAGGCGACGCGCAACCGCGGCGCTGGCAAGATTTCGCTCATCGCAGGTAATCTCCACGCGCTGCGCCTGGTACTGCTGAAAGGCCCAGGCAATGAGGAGACGCGCCGCCTCAGTCACATATCCCCTGCCACTGGCGCTGGCTCGCACCCAGTACCCAAGCGCAAAGTAGCCGATGCTCCATTCAACCGGGCGCAGGGAACAGCTCCCCACAAACTGGCCTCCATGCTCAGTGCCGTCCAGGGCATAAATACAACAGGTAAAATCTTCGCGCAGAAAATGACGCATCTTCCAGCGCGCAATTGAGAGATGCGCATCATGCACAGAACTATAGCTCTGCGGCCAGGCAAGCCAGCGCCCCACATGTTCACGTGATTCTTCAACCGCAGCGTAGAGCGCCTCTGCGTCTACGCTGCGATATGGGCGTACCAGCACACGTTCGCCACGCAATTCGTCCAGCAATGGAAGTGAAGTCGGGTGTTCAATGAACACGGGCCTCTCCTTTCCAGGTTGCGTTCAACCACCATGTCCCTGCTTCGCTATAAGAAAAGGTACTCGCTACTGGCGATCAGAGGGAATGAGCGAAAATATCATCGCATTGCGCAGGGTGCCATCAGCACCAGGAATCACATGGCGCATTGTTCCTTCATAGACGAAACCCAGGCGCCTGGGGACTGCGGCGCTCCGATGATTCTGCTCCTCACAACGAATCATAATGCGTTGCGCCTGGAGCACATCAAAGAGATAGTCGACCATCAAGCGCACCGCCTCGGTCATATATCCTTTTCCAGTTGCGCTGGCCCGCAACCAGTAACCGATCTCAAAACTCTTGATACGCCAATCGCGTGGGTGCATGCCACATCCGCCCAGAAAGCGCTCCGTCTGCGCATCCCACATGTGCAGCTTTAAATCCTCGCGCAAGAACCAGTCGGCCATGCCACGACGAATCCAGGGAAGCACATCGGCCTCACAATGATAAAAGTTTGCGATAGGGAGCCAGGGACCCAGATGCTCCCGTGACTCTTCAATGGCCTCATAATAGGGAGCCACATCGCTTTCCCGAAAGGGGCGAATTACCACTTTTTGCCCGCGCAACTCCTCGAAGAGGGGCAGAAAAATAGGTTTCGCCTCGCCCGGCTCTGCACTCATAGCACTGCATCCTTTCACACTTGTGCCTGCGGCGCTCGCTCCTGGTAGGTGGTATGCCCTGACAGCCTGCAGGCTGTCAGGGCATACCACCTACTAGGAGTCCAAAAACAACATGCACACTGATTACCAACCGTACCATTTAAGTGTACATTATTTTGGCTCACGCTCGCTCGGAGAGCGTCCCTTTGCTAGAGGTAGGTCTCTAGCCAGCGCACAATCCGTTCCTCGATATCGCGTGTGTGGGAGCGACTGCGTACACCATGCCCCTCGCCCGGATAGATCGCGGCCTCGACAGGCACGCCACCATCCATCAGTGCGCGATAGAAGGCGTGGGCCTGGCTCACTGGGCAGACCGTATCTTTTTCGCCATGTAAGATCAGCGTTGGGGTCGTAATCTTTCCCGCGTAGGTCAGCGGGGAGCGCTCACGGTAGACCTCCGGCTGATCGAGCATATCGGCTCCCAGGAAGTGGCGATCCCAGTCAGAGAGTTTCGACTCGGCATGGAAGCTATGCCAATCGGTAATACCGGCACCCATAATCGCTACACGGAAGCGGTTGGTCTGTGTTACGGCCCAGGCCGTCATAAAGCCGCCATAACTCCACCCGGCAACACCAATCCGGCTCGGATCAATCATGCCCTCAGTAATCAGGTACTCAACACCATACATGATATCCTGAAAATCTTTGCCGCCCATATCGCCTACGACGGCATCAGCAAAGTTCACGCCTCGGCCCCAGCTACCGCGCACATTGGGACGAAACACGGCATAGCCCGCGGAGGCGAAGAGCTGTGTCCAGAAGAGCGAGGCGTCGTCGAGCCACATGCCCGAGGGGCCGCCATGCACCAGTACCATCAAGGGCGGGTCTCCCTCAAATTTCCGCACCAGGGGATGGGTAAAGAGCGCGTCTATACGCCAGCCATCGACGCTGCTATAGCTAAGGCGTTCACTCTTAGCCAGGGCATAGGTCGCCTCGAAGACCGCATTTACCTGGGTCAGGCGCCACCAGGCGATATGAGCCTGTTCCTCACGTTGCACCTTGCCAGCCCAGACATCAGGGGTCGCTTGCTGCGATGAGTGAATAGCGATGCAGGTGGCACCATCGGAGGAGAGCGAGAGGCGCCCACCCTGCACAGAAAAATCTTCCTCAAGGATAGTCACCTGCCCACTCTGCACAGCGTAAATACCCTGAATATAGGTCAGGTCCTTAACGGCAAGGAAGAACAATTCTTCTCCCCCTGCCAACCATTGGCACCAGTGCACGCTATATTCCGCGCCCGGCGTCAGATTACGAACCTCGCTGATCCCATCCATGGACAGCAGGAACAGGTCGCCTGCGCCATGACAGCGATCACTCCAGTCACCCGAGACATAAGCCAGGCGCTTGCCATCAGGATGCCATACCAGGTTGCTTGCCTGTCGATCTAGCAGCGTTAACTGGCGTACCGCGCCACCATTGGCCGTCACGACACCAACCTGGCCACCATACCATCCATTCTCATCTGGCAATGTGGAGTAATACAGGGCAAGCTGGTTGCTATCAGGGGACCAGGAAAACTCCCACACACTCAACTCTGGCGAAGTAATAGGCTGAGGGATAGAGATCTGCGGATAAATAGTCCAGAGGCGACGATGGCGCCCCAGATTCAATACGAGCGGATCATGTTTCTGCTCCTCGCCCTCGAAGGAGGTAAAGGCAAGGCAGCTCCCATCAGGGGACCACTCCAGATCAAGAATACCATTCGGCATCGTACACACACGGCGAGGCGTCCCACCCTGCGCATCTACCAGGTAGAGCTGCGACTTCTCTCGCTCGCCCTCGGCAACCCCGGCGAAGGCCAGCCACCTGCCATCAGGGGACCAGCGTGGATTGTTCGCCTGCTTTATGTCACGTAGTAAGGGGACGGGGCGGGCCTGGACATCATTGAGCGCCAGCATCCAGATCTGGCTGCGCCGCTGCTCCTCCTCACCTACAAATTCAGAAATAACAAAGGCTACACGTGTCCCATCGGGGTTAATGTGTACATCGCTGGGCATCCGTAAATGGGAGAGCGCCCCCGGCCCAATAGGGATGCGTGTCCCAGGGACCACCGCATCAGTGCGCATCCCTGCGATCATGGCAGAAGAATCTTGCATTGCCATATATCACTCCTTTAAATTATCGATAGACCTTCTAAAAGAGTATAGCAAAAAAGCTTCGCCCACCCTACCAACAAAAGAAACTTCTTCTTACCCGTGCATGGTGAAACTAGTAGCTTATCTCATGCGTGCTCTATATAACAATAGATCAAGGGTTACACGCCTCAGCTTTGTAAAGAAGCAATTGAGGTGTGTTAATCTAATTATCCAGCCTCAAACGAGAAAGGATAAGCCTTTACGTAACAGGCGCAGCATGTATGCCTTGCATTAAGGCGCCATTGCTATACCTGGCATAATCACGTAGCAGGCTTCGGAAAGATATACAAGCAAAGGAGGGAGCAGAGATGGCAACAGGCTTAAACAAAAGTCAGGATAAGACGAAGGTGCTTGGAAACAAAGCCAAGGGTGTCGTGAGTAATCTGAAGGATTCAGCCCAGAACCAGTATGGAACGGCAAAAGATGTCGCTCAGTCCAGGTATGCTGATGTACAGGACCGGGTAAGCTTTGGCCTGAACAAAACCCAGACTGCGCTCATCGCGGGCATCGGCCTGGCGCAAGGGTTGATGAAACTCAACCAGCAGCAGGCACAGAAGAACCTGAAGAAGGCGCGCAAAAACGCCAAGAAGACTATGAAACATGAAGTTAAGCCCCGCTGGGAGAAGGCACAGGATGTGCTTACATCGAGCATCGAAACCGCCCAGGACGCTCTGAGCAGCGGTCTTGAGAATGCTCAGGATGTCTTCGCGCACAACACCAAGCTGGCGCAGAAGAATCTGAAGAAAGCCCAGAAGAACCTTAACAAGTCGTACCGGAGCGTAGCCGCCCCTAAGATCTCCAAAACCGTTGACCTGATTAGTAAAGGGTCGAAGCAGGCTGGAGATACCTGGAGCCACGCAGCCAGCAACGCGGCAGACTTCAAAGACTCTGTGCAGGGCCAGTATAAACACTACCAGCACAAGCGCGCACGTGCACGCGCACTATTCCGCTTCGGCCTCGTCGCGGGTATCGTCGTCGCGCTATTCTACGCCCCTTATCCCGGCTCAGAGATGCGCAACCGCCTCGTAGCCCAGTGGAATAAATACCGCTCCTACCTCGGATTCTAAGCCTCCGTAAGAAATAATATGAGTTGAATAGGGTGATGCGCCCAGGCAGCCTACGACTGCCTGGGCGCATCACCCTATTCTATACCCCTTACCAGGAGAGACTCCTCGTAGTGCTGCAAGAGGTCAGCCGGATCATCATATATGGCGAGCGCCCCGCGCAAATCTTTGTCGCTCCAACCGCCACAGCGAAACGCAATGGTCTTCACACCAGCTTTCCCCGCCGCCTCAATATCATAGGCGGTATCGCCAAACATGATCGTCCGAGCCGGGTCAAAGCCAGTGCCCTGCAAAGTAGCTTGAATTACATCGGGATCAGGCTTGGACTGCTGCGCCTCTTTGGAGGAAGAGATCTGCTCAAAGAAATCTCCGGCATGAGTATCGATGACAGCGAGCAGCTTTTGCAGTTCGTCTTGCTCAGCTGAGGTCGCCACAGCCAGGCGCAGTCCCTGCTTACGCAAGCGTGTCAGCAACTCCACCACGCCTGGAAAGGCATGCGCATGTGGGATATACTCCTGGAGAAAGATCTGCTTGCGTCGCGCGCTGATCTTCTGCCCCTCCTCACTCTCCTTGGAGATGCCAGCCACCTCCGGCAAGACTTTGTCACCCCCCATACCGATCAATGGGCGCACCTTCTCAAACGGAACATTATAGCCATAGGTGGCCAGGGCGCGCACCCAGGCGTGTGCGTGAGCATCATTGGTATCCACCAGTGTGCCATCAATATCAAAAATAGCGGACTGGATCTGCATGCAATCTTCCCCTTCATACTTAGTATTCATGCCATTCTCTTTTTTCGCACATAAAACCCCATGTGCACATGTTTTTTTGATTCTTAGGAGCAAACGTGAGACACTCTGGCGAGCCTACACCCAGGTCGTAAATGCGAGACACTCTGGCGGGCCGCTGGCCCGCCAGAGTGTCTCGCATTTACGACCTGCGCGAGCGCTGCAGGCGCGAGTGGTCAAGCGGATGCATATATGACGTTACTCAACTGGCGTAAGTGGCTTGAAATTGTGGCGCCAGGGTCTTACGCAAAAGATTCTTCGCGCGATGGAAGTAGGTCTTGGCGGTCGCCTCCGGCATACTTAAGGCCTGGCCAATCTCTGAGAAGCTAAGCTGCGAGATGTAGCGTAGCAGCACGACGGAACGAAATTTGGGAGGCAGAGACTGAATGGCGCTTTGCAGCATATCCTGCATGTCCAGGCGCTCAATCTCCTCTTCGGGCAGAGGATTGGTATCGGGAATCTCGCTCAACAGCGAGGTCTCGCTCTCCCCATTCTCGCCCGAGGACTCAAGTTGGGAAAACTGAATGGCATAGCGGCGCCGGCGCCTGAGTTCATCAATGCAGCAGTTACGTGCAACCTGGAAGAGCCAGGGTTTGAAGGGTTCACTCGTCCCCAGACGAGGCAAAGATGTGTAGAAACGCACAAATACTTGCTGCAAGGTATCACATGCCTGGTCGTAGTCGCCCAGGAAGTGATAAATAAAGTTGAACAGCGATGTATGATAGCGCTGCACTATTATTTCAAAAGCTTGACTATCGCCAGCAAGGATCATATCTGCAAGAATAGCATCTGTCATCTCAAGTGAAGGTTTATTGCTGGCAGAGCTCTGGTTATATTGCACGCTTATCCTCCTCTTTCTCTCTAGTCAGCCACAGTGCAAGCATCTATGTACATACCATTTATGGCCATTTCTTTCTTTCTCTGTAATTAGGGTATACTCTCCTTACAAGAAATACAATAGAAATCGCCCCTGATAACCCCTACTGTACGTAGTTATAATCAGATCCTAAACTAGATAAATTGAATCTAAGACATTTCTTAGAATTCATTGCATATAAACTCTACATTAAACTTTAAGCAGAGAAATTTATAGTATATAAAACAGCCAGAGAAGCTGGAGAATCCAGGTAGAGAGAGGTTATATAAGAGTAGATGAGAAGATATAAGAGTCAATTGTAGTGACTGACTGGCTGGCAAAGCCAGTCAGTCACTACAATTGACTCTTATGCGATATACCGCAGGTGCTGAGAAGAAAAGGCAGATTAGGCATGCTCGCGACGACGCAACTCAATTTTTCCTTCACGCACACGAACATCAAAGGTAGGCTGTGCGTAGACCGCGGGACTATTTACAACGCTTCCATCGTTCATGCGAAAACCTGAGTTATGCCACGGACAGTAGACGACGCCAGCCTCACAGCGTCCCTCATCCAGCGGCCCACCCAGGTGCGAGCAGGTTGCGGCAATAGCATAGGTTTTTCCATTACTCTTGTAGAGAACGGCGGGAATTCCGGCTGCATCCACACGCGTCAGCTTATTCTCTTCCAGCTTCTCCGCGTCCAGCACAGGCACAAAATCATCTGAGCCGCCTTCAGGGGCCACGCGATTGACACCAATCGCGCTGGAATAAGCAAGCTCGCCGCCCAGGTAAGCCGAGTAGAGCGAGATCGTCAACCCCAGGGACGAGAGCGTAATTGCCGTTTTGCGTTGTCCCGTCACACGCATAATCGCCGAGCCAATGTTGAGTACTGTGACTCCGCTGTTGAGCAGGGCGTGCCAGATACCGGTACGGCGCTCCGGGCCATCGGTATCTACCCAGTTCGATGCCCCCGTCAGGGCTGCGCCAGTCGCGCCTACCAGGCCAAGCCAGAGCGTGATATCTGCGCTACGAGCGATACCATCATCTTCATTCAGCAACCAGGCAAGGTCCAGTACCTGCGTGGCAGTCCAGGCTCCCAGCGGAATCGTGACAATGGCTGGATGCACCGGGTGACCAAGCCAGACACCGTTAAGCAGGTCCTTCACTTTGTAGGACTGCTCACCTGGCTGACCGAAGAGCTTATGGAGCCAGCCCTGGACCGGGTTAGCCACCTTCTCTAACCAGGACATATGCTCGATAAGCTCGGCATTGTACTTACGCAGGGCTGGACTACGGGGTGGCGTATCAATCCAGCTTGTCGTCGTTGGGGGCTGTGTTTCTGCAACCATGTATCTCTCATCCTTTCGAACATACACTTCTGATCCGAAAAAAACCCTGAGCGCGCTGCCGCTGTGCCTCCGAATGGGGGTGCCACCGCTTGCCCCCGAATGGGGGAAGCGCTAGGCACGCCAGTGACGTTGCGGTTCGGAATAAGATTTTTGCGCAGCTAGCACTACACCTGAAGCCAGCAGTACTCACATGGGGGATTGAGGCCAATAACCGAGAAAGGAATGTCTGCGCTCTGATGCATCAGGACATAGCGCGCAACCTCGTGATTGTATGTGTAAAAATGCCTCGCACACTCCAGGGCAGCTTTTTGCGAGCGAAAGCGAACACGCATCTCCTGATCCATAGGTAGGGTAACGTACGTAAAGCCATGCTCCTCCAGCCAGGCGCGGTCCTCATACCGAGGCCAGATGAGCACGATCTTGCCACCAACGCGGGTTACACGCTTCAACTCGCTCAGTCCTGGCTCACCTCCCTGTCCCGGCAACGCAGTAAAGGCGGAACAGGAAAGCGTAAGGTCCACACTCTGATCCTCTAGCGGGAGATCCTCAAAACTGCCACTACACGAGACAAAGCGTGAGGGCTGAGGCATATACCGCAACTTCTGCTCTAGAATGCGACGTAGACCCGGAGAAGGCTCGACCGCATAGACATGCGCCGCGCCATAACGCAGGCACTCAATAGTTGCCCGCCCGCTCCCAGCTCCAACATCCAGCACCTCTTTCGCGTGAATGTCTGGCGCAAGACGCGGAAAGATCTCTGGGTGCAGGTGTTCACCCTCCGTCAATTCCTCGTACAGTTCGGGCGTCTTCCAGTATGTCAACTCCCAGAAGAGGTGATCTAGCAGCAGGCGTCGCGCGTGCTCGACATCCTCTTGTGAAGGGCAAAAACGGCGCTGCACATGCTGAAGTTGCGCCCATTGAGCAGGTGAAAGACAATGCGCAATGCGCCGCAATAAGCTCTCAGGAGCGTCACGCAAGCTCAAGGCCAGGATCTCAAAAGGTACGCTCGCATGCTCACCCACACATACCCTTTGCAGCGTGGCATCATCAAATACTTCCAGGTCCGCAAGGTCAAAGGGATTGGCGAAGAGCGTGCTTGTGTGAACCAGGGCCTTATCCTCAAGCGACATACAACATCCTTCCCCCGTTTCCAGGCAGGAACGCCTGTTTTTGCGCGCCCAACAACCTGGTACACGCAATTGCATGGGCAATTACTAAAGCACATCACAAGGCAGAGGAGACGCGTAGCAACTCCTTTATCATGTACATCACGAACAGCTTTATGGAAAAGTTTCTTCATACCAGAGGTAAAACAACATAAACACGACTATAAGATAATGACTATACTAAATATGCTATCGATAGGTATACAACATCTTTCTGATCCTCGCATGAGAGAGAGAGAGAGAAAGGAGTTTGCAGTGAACACGATTGGCAATTGGGGTGCGGCAGTATGGAACTCCCTGGTGGGAGTCTTAGCAGCTGTCTTTGCCTTTATCCCCAAACTCGTTGGTTTCCTGGTAATTCTCTTAATTGGCTTTATCATAGCCAAATTGGTGGAGAAGGCTGTGGTCTGGGTTTGCCACCGCGCAAACGTCGACGCGGCATCCGAACGTGCTGGTCTTGTGAACCTGGAGCGACGCCTGAATACAGACATAAATGTAGCCAGGCTTCTAGGTAGAGTTGCCTTCTGGTTCGTCTTTTTGATCTTCCTTGTGCCCGCATCCGACAGCCTCGGACTGCCTACAATCAGCAATCTACTCAGTACGATTGTTGCCTACATTCCAAACGTCTTTGTAGCCATTCTCGCGCTCTTCCTGGGCACGCTCCTCGCGACCTTTGTGGGAGATATCGTTTTAGGAGCGACAGCATCGAGTGGTGTTGGTAATCCGCGCGTCTTCTCGACCATCACACGCGTAGCTATTATCGCGCTTGCAGCCTTGCTTGCGCTCTACCAGCTTCAGATCGCGCCAGCCATTCTGCAAACCCTGTTTGCCGCCATCGTGGGCGCGCTGGCTCTAGCCTTTGGTCTAGCCTTTGGCCTGGGTGGGCGTGAATCTGCGCAACAGCTGCTACAGCGCACAGAGGGTCGGTTTGGTCGTCCCACTACAGCACAGGAGCCGATGCAAGCTCCAACCGGCGCCTATGGTCCTGAAGGGCACCCCGGCATGGCCCCTGGTGGCATGACAGGAGGACCTGGTGGCATGGCCCCTGGTGGCATGACTCCCGCTCAGGCAGCCGCCGCAAAACAGGCCGATGAACAGCTCCAGCGGAGATCATTCTCACAGCAACCCTATCGCGATCAACCACCGCGCTAGGCTAAACGATTGTATCGTCATGACATAGGGCCTACGTACATAACGCTTGCTGGCATCTGCTGAGAAACACGAGAGCATGTCAGCAAGCGTTTCTGTCTCTACAACGTCTAGAAGGGAGATGCAGTAATGACCCTTACGCGCTATGATCTCATGGTTATCGGGGCCGGAGCGGCTGGCAGCAGCGCGGCGAACGAGGCGGCAACTCACGGTATGCGTGTTGGATTGATTGAACGTGACAAATTGGGAGGAACCTATCTCAATTATGGCTGTGATCCGACCAAGGCCCTCCTGCATATCGCCAGCATCCGTCATCAGGCTCAGCAGGCCACTATATATGGGATACAGATACCTAGTGCCGACGTAGATTGGCCCGGCATCCAGCGCTACGTCCAGTGCGTGATAGAGCAGGTCCGTGGTGGTACGCCCATTCAGGCACGCGAAAAGCTGCGCCAGCGTGGCATTGAAGTTATCGAGGGCGAGGCCGAGTTCATCTCAGAACATGAGATGGGCATAGGCGGTCGCCTCTATGAAGCCGCGCGCATCATTATCACCGCCGGCAGTCATACCATTACCCCACCCATTCGGGGACTGGACCACACGGGTTTCCTGACCAATGTAGATGTCATGAAGCTCCCACAACTACCACACAGCCTGGCTATCATTGGTGGTGGCCCCTTAGGGGTTGAGTTCGCGCAGATGTTCCGCCGCTTCGGCGTCGAGGTAACGCTACTGGAGAGCAAGCCAACCCTCCTCGAACACGAGGATAGCGAACTGGTCAAGCTCCTCGAACAGGTGTTGCGCCAGGAGGGCATTCAGATCGAGACGGGCGTTACACTACAGCAGGCCGAGCTTACTCCTCAAGGGAAACGTCTGCGCTTTCAAGACACATCCAGGCGCCAGCGTGAGCTAGATGTCACGGACATACTGCTGGCTACGGGACGCGAACCCAACCTGGCCCCACTCCACCTGGAGGCAGCGGATGTCCGGTCAGACAACAATCGCATTCTCGTAGATGCGACCCTGCGCACCAGCGTTCCGCATATCTGGGCGGCAGGCGATGTTATCGGAGGGATGCGCCTCACGCATGTCGCCAGCGCGCAAGGTAAGGCCGCAGCCCGCAACGCCCTCTCACATCATCCACAGAACTTTAATCTCCAGGTGGTGCCCTGGGTCATCTTTACCGATCCCCCCCTGGCACATGTGGGAAGCACAGAGGAGCAGCTACGCGCCAGTGGCATCCCCTATCGCGTGGGGCGTACCCCATTTAAGGAGAACGCACGCGCTATCGTCAATGGACGCACCACTGGGCTCATCAAGCTCCTGATCGACGAGCAGAATCAGGTGCTCGGTGCTCATATCCTGGGCGATCGCGCCGACGATCTGATCACACCTATTGTCCTGGCTATGCGCAATAACCTGGGTGTCGAGCAGCTGGCCTCGACCACCATCCAGTATCCAACGCTCAGCGAGAGCGTTCGCTGGGCCAGCGTGCGTACCACCCCTGGCAAGGGCTAAACCAGCCTTTCTGAGGCTAACCCAGCTGCACATTCGTGTTATAAGCAGAGTTAAGCGAGCTTCTAGATACTGCCTATTCAGAAACCTGAGCGCGCCTGTCCCCGAATGGGGGAAGCGCTAGTCATGACAGTGACGTTGGTTTCCGCATAAGAGCATAAAGAGAGCAAGAGACACGTATGGCAGAGGGAAGATTATGCGCGCTATCATCATACGCAACCCGACCTCCGGTTCCTCGCCTATGGCGAACCAGGCGGCCCCGGCTGGACAGAATGAGATCGAGGATCGCATCCTGAACAATCTGCGTCACTATCACATTGAGGCAGAGGTACGCTATACCACAGCGGATGATCCTGGCGCAGGTCTCGCGCGCGAGGCCGCACAGGCAGGTATTGAGCTCATCATTGCCGCTGGCGGCGACGGCACACTCCACTCGGTCGCCAGCGGCCTGATAGGCAGTAAAAGCATTCTCGGTATACTTCCATGCGGAACTATGAATAATATCGCGCATAGCCTGCATATCAGTGAAGATATTGACGAGGCCTGCCAGGTCATTGCCGAAGGGAAAACCGGCTGTATCGATGTGGGCTCCATCAATGGCCAGATCTTCCTGGAGGTATCTGGTATCGGCCTGGAGGCTGCCCTCTTCCCTGCGGCTGAAGACATCAAAAGCTCAGGCTTTCGCGAGACGATACGGGGCATGATCAATGGAATACACATACTCTTCTCTTTCCACCCGGAGCGCGTGAAAATCACCTTTGATGATGGGCATACGCGTAGCTACCGCGCACTCCAGGTCAGCGTCTGTAACTCGCCCTTCTACGGAGCACATCTCCAATTCGCGCCCCAGGCGGTTATGGATGATGGCTATCTCGACATTCTTATTTACCAGAACTTTAGTAAACTGGAATACATACTACACGCCATCGCTATCAGCCAGGGACGGCGCGTATTTGAGCCAAAAGTGAAACGCCGACGCATCAAAAAGCTGTATATTACAGCCAGGACACCCTTGTCGCTGCACGCAGATGGCGAACAGATTGGTACAACGCCAGCCAAAATTGAGATTATCCCGGCGGCGCTACGTGTGCGCATACCACAGCGAGTGATCGATAGCGCAAATATCTCACAACATCAACCTTTGACGCCTGCTCGACGTGCCTATACATAGGACACACGCTTCACCATCATCTAGAGGGGAGTATACTGTATGCCCAACAAGTTCAGGCTTTTTGATAAAACTAATAAGATCATACCCAATGTTACCCCACCCAAGGAGGCAGCCGCTCCACCATCGTCGCCACTGCCGGACCTGGCGCCCGTGGTCAATGAGGCCCAGCGCAAAGCGGCGGAGACATCGTATTCAGGCCGGAAAGCGGTCTCACGTGGCACCATGTATATGGCCTTCTATCTCTGGTTGCTCTCTGGCGTTATCATTCTCTCATTTATCGCCCAACGCACACAATTCTTTCCGGGCGATATGACAATCACGGCGCAACTACAGAAACGGCGTCAACCCTGGCTCCGCCGCTTCTTCTATGGCGTCTCAGAGATTGGCTTTCCCAAGTGGGCCGTGCCCCAGACCGTGGCGGCGGCGGGTATCTTCTGGGCCTTGCGCTTCCGCCTGGAAGCTCTCTTTATTCTGCTCACCAGTTCCTCGACGCTGCTCAACGCGATCGTCAAGCGCGTGATCAAGCGCCCACGACCCACAAATGAGCTTGTGACAGTGGTGCGCGTCATCAACGAACCCAGCTTTCCCAGCGGCCACGTCATGCACTATACCAACTTCTATGGCCTGCTGACCTACCTGTTGGCCTCAAACTGGCGCAGCGGCAAAATACGCAATACGCTTATTACAGCCTGCCTGCTGCTCATCGCCTGTATTGGCCCCTCACGCGTCTACCTGGGCGCGCACTGGCCTAGCGATGTGATGGCTGGCTATATGTATGGCGGCCTCTGGTTTACCGGCCTGATGGCCCTCTACCTGCGCGCCAAGGCCTGGATCCATCCACACTTCGGCACCTCGCCTGAAGCAGCCAAACCACTTCGCCAGCCCGGCCACGCCGATGGCGACGATGACGATGATGATGAAAAATAAGGGGTAGAAATAGTAGTGCGCAAAAAGAGTGGGCGTCTACCCACTCTTTTTGCGCACTACTATTTCTACCCCTTAGAGTGTGTCTTAAGACGAATAATTAGTATCGGGAAGGAGCCAAACGGGTCAATAAAAGACGAATGGAAGCCACCTGGATGAAGGCCTCGCTGCTTGAAGGCAACCCCTCGTAATCGCGAGCGAGTCGTCGGTAGCGGATAAGCCAGCCAAAGGTTCGTTCCACGATCCAGCGCTTGCGCTGAACCTGGAAGCCTCCCTTTGGTTTGCGAATCTCGACCGGCTGCCCATTGATGAGCGCCCACTCGGTATGCACCTCACGCTCTTGCTGGGGAACGATTTCGATCTCCCATCCAAGATGGTGTTGGAGCCATTGCTCAAAGGGTTCCCCGTCATAGCCATGATCGGCGAACAGATGCGAGAGACGAGGGAACTGGTTGGCGAGCCCTTCTAACAAGAGGCGAGCGCCAGTCACATCGGCGATGTTGGCTGCAAGGACCATGACAGCCAAGATGAAGCCCTGAGTGTCAACAAGGAGGTGCCTTTTGCGTCCCCAGATTTTTTTTCCCGCCATCATAGCCACGCCCGATGCCTGGGACTGGACTGGTCTTGCTCGATTGGCTGTCGATGATACCGGCGCTAGGTTCTTCCTCTCGCCCCATCGAGCCACGCACCTGGCGGCGTAAGGCATGCATCGCTTTTTCCCAGGTCCCATCCCGTTGCCAGCAACGGAAATAATGAAACACCGTTTTGCCATTGGGCAGGTCGTGAGGCATTTGTCGCCAAGAACAGCCTGTCCGCAGGACATACAGAATGCCATTGACGATTTCTCGTCTGGGAATCACTTCCTGGGTTGCGTTGGGGGATGGTGGTGGGATGAAGGGTGCCAACAGGTCCCATTGTGCATCGGTAAGATCCGATGGATAGCGCTTTCTGTTGATGCTCTCATTCATCAGCTTCGACTCCTTCTTGCTCAGTTTGGCGTTCCTTTATTGTCTCCTTTCAGTTTACTCCTGGCTCTCTGAGCCTCTTAAGACATACTCTTATATGCTATACTTTTCTGTGGTAAAAGAGTATTCGTACTGTAAAATACTCTTTAAAACGACTTAACCATTTATTAATATTCGTATGACAGGACCCGCAGTAACAGCAGAGAAAACGTAGGAGGAACGATGCGCACATCTAGCTGGCGCGCCCATCTACCCCACCTTGTCACACTCGTAGGACTGTGTCTCTTATCACTGGCAGCCGGGTTTGCATCACCCGCTTCGGCGGTCGCCAAAACCAAAGAGAATACCTGCCAGATCAATTCTCCCCAGGGCAATGTCAAACACGTTATCTATCTAGACTTCGATAATGTCCACCTCTCGCGCGATAACCAGAATGTCCCTTCAGACCTGGAGCAGATGCCGAATCTTCTCAACTTCATTACCAGTCATGGCACGATGCTCTCAAACCAACATACGCCTCTCATCGCGCATACAGCAACCGATATTCTCACTACATTGACTGGCATCTATCCAAGCCGGAACGGCGTGCCTGTCAGCAATAGCTATCGCTACTTTAATCCTGATGGCACAAGCAATCCCGCCGTCTCCTTTGCCTACTGGACCTCGCCCCTCTACGATTACAGCACCTCAACTCCCAGCGATACCAAATACACTATGCTGGATGAGAAGGGGAACAATACACCAGCCCCTTGGGTCTCCTATACGCGGGCCGGGTGTAACTTTGGCGCCGTCGCAACTGCCAATACGGTATTAGAGAATATTGGCGTCGATATTCCTACCGTCTTTGGCGCGAACTCGCCCGAAGCGACTGAGGTAAAGGCCAATCCCGACCAGGCCACCGCTGACTACGTTGGTATCGCCGTCCACTGCGCGCAAGGCTCTTCTGTCTGCGTGAAAGGTCAGGCGGATGTACTTCCTAACGAGCCGGGTGGCTATACCAACTATCAGGGGCTTTTTGGCCATAAGTATGTCGCTCCTCAGATCAGTCCCGACCAGCCTCTCACCGACCTGGATGGCAATGTGATTCAAAGCGCGAAGGGAAACGTTGGTTTCCCAGGCTTTGATGGCATGAGCGCTTCCACGTCGCTGGCCTACGTGGCCGCGATGCAGGAGCATAACATTCCCGTCACCTATGCCTATATCTCAGATGCACACGACAACCACGCTGGGGCAGGTGCCTATGGCCCAGGCTCGGCGGGCTATGTCAGCGCGCTGAAGTCGTATGATGAGGCCTTTGGCAAGTTTTTCCAGCGCCTCAACGCCGATGGTATTAACGCCAATAATACCCTCTTCGTCTTTACTGCCGACGAGGGCGACCACTTTGTGGGTGGCGCGCCAACGCCCGCCAACTGCGATGGCGTCACTGTCCCCTGCTCTTACAGCCAGATTGGCGAGGTCAACGTAAACCTGACGGGCCTGCTGGCAACACAGAAGCAGAACACCACGCCCTTCTTGGTACACGCGGATTCCGCCCCCAACTTCTATATCACCGGCAATCCCAAGCCTGGCGATCAGGTGACGCGTAAGCTGGAGCAGGATACAGCTAGCCTCCAGGTGACCAACCCGCTTACCAATCAGGATGAGAAGCTCACCAACTACCTGGCCGACCCGGTCGAGATGAATACTCTGCATATGATCACCTCGGACCCGGCGCGCACACCAAACTTCACGCTCTTCGCCAAGCCCGATTACTACGGGGCAACGGGCGCGCCCAACTGCACCAAAGCCTGCGTTTATGAGAGTCCAGCTTTTGCCTGGAATCATGGTGATGTCTCGCCAGATATCAACCGCACCTGGCTGGGCCTGGTGGGTCCCGGCGTGGCGCACCTGGGCATCAACGATAGTATCTGGGCCGATCACACCGATGTACGTCCCACGATGATGCTCCTACTGGGCCTCAAAGATGACTATCGCCATGATGGGCGTGTACTCTTTGAAGCCTTGAACGAGAAGGCGCTCCCAGCCGTCATTCAGCATAATC
Organism: Ktedonobacter sp. SOSP1-52; assembly: GCF_016587395.1. Classification (NCBI taxonomy): domain Bacteria; kingdom Bacillati; phylum Chloroflexota; class Ktedonobacteria; order Ktedonobacterales; family Ktedonobacteraceae; genus Ktedonobacter; species Ktedonobacter sp. SOSP1-52. The sequence continues at coordinate 165,239 of NZ_BNJH01000003.1, read as the reverse complement.
GCTCCTTCTACACCCGACTGGCCCAGTATTACAAACAGATCAACGCGCCTGTGGGTGACTTCGGCCTGACAACGCTTGAGATCTCCACGCAGGCTCTCGCCAGTTCCTCAACGAATGACGAGACCTACCAGAATCTGGAGCAGACCATTACCAGCCTGACCACGCAACGCGACGCCCTCGCCTTGCAGATGATTACCCTGCTTGAAAACGCCGAGTTTGGCGGCAATAGCCAGCACAACGAGGCCAACATCCAGCAAGGAAATCTCTTCAATCAGGGAGACGCGCTCCTGCGTAAGACGCATACCATTCGCTAGCATCGCCACCTATAAACTGAGGAGGGCATCCAGCTGGATGCCCTCCTCAGTTTATAGGTAGTATTATTCGGCAATGTTCTCTTCGAACAGAATCTTTGTTGGATGCAGACGCACCACCAGTTCCCCCGGCACGCCGTTGCGCTTGCCGTATTCCGCGGCACGATCCTGACCCATATAGCGACCACCGATGACGGTTGCCCAGTGTACTAGCTCCTGCGGATCCTCGCTAAAGCTGACCGTTCCCTCGACCTGGGCGTAGGCGTAGGGCGCGTTTTCGTCATCTACGCACATGCTTACACGTCCATCGCGCTGCATGTTCTTCGCTTTAACAGTTTTATGGCCCGTCATAAAAATAATGTCATCGCCATCCACGTAATACCAGATGGGGACGACATGGGGGCGTCCATCAGCGCATACTGTCGCCAGTTTGCCTGTGCGCGTTTCATGCAGCAGAAACGAGCGCACGTTGGCATCAAGGATCTGTGTCTTCATCAACAAGTCACCTCTTCTCAACGTAATGTATGGTAGTATTGAGCCGTGTAACTCGACGCTGCTAACCCCCATTCGGGGGCAAGCGCACGCGTCTACATATAATGGTACGGGGCATGTCGTTCAGCTCTGACAGCCCATCTTCACTATACAGCTCACACCTTAGCCCATATCTACATGCACCACTGGGGCAGAAACAGGTGCCTCATCTCCTCTTGCCTCACGATAGGCATGCTCTTCAGCACGACCGCGCGGCACATACAGGGCCACGATAACGGCCCCCGCCGCCACAATCGCGGTCAAGAGATAGACCCAGAAGAGGCTCTGCATCAAGGCATCTTGCAACTGGACCAACAATGAGGGAGAGAAGAGATTCCGCGTCTCGGGACGCACCAGCAGATTGGCTGGAGAGTCCTGGGCCGCCACATGACTAATCCCTCCAGGGAAGCGGGCCAGGATCGTCGCGAAGCGCGCCCCCATTTGCGCGTTAAGCACAGTTCCCATGACCGCAATCGCGATTGTGCCACCCATGGTACGGAAGAACTGCGTGGCCGCGGTTGCTACACCGCGCACATTCCAGGGCACCGAGTTCTGCACCGAGAGAATATAGACATTGCTGATCAGGCCCAGGCCCGCGCCAATGGCGATAATGGGAAAGATCGCCAGGATATATGAGGTCTGCATGTTAAAGAGAGCGACACAGAGCGCGCCCATCATTGACAGCAGGGAGCCCAGGATCGCAGGAAAGCGATAGCCCATGCGCATAACGAGGCGTCCACTCAAGACAGCGGCAATAGGCCAGGAGACGAGCAGCGGCATCAAGATCAGGCCCGCCTCGGTCGCTGAGCCACCCCGTACGCCCTGCACATAAAGCGGCAGGTATGAGCTGACGCCAAACATGACCGTTCCCAAAATCACGCCGCCGATGCTCGCTAGCGTGACAAAACGATTCTTGAAGAGCGCGAGTGGCAGTACAGGTTCGCTCGCCCGCGCCTCCACCCGGAGGAAGAGCGCCAGCAGTAGCACTGCCACGGCGAAAAGACCTATACTCTGTGGCGAGCCCCAGGCCCAGGTACTGCCGCCCTCTTGAATAGCAAAGAGGAGCGCCACCACCGAACCAGTAAGGGTCGCCGCCCCCAGATAGTCCAGCTGGTGCTTCGAGCGCGTAACATTCTCTTTGAGAGCAATAATTAGCAATAGTGCAGAGAGAAGACCAAAGGAATATTAATATAGAAGACCCAGCTCCAGGAGAGGCGATCCACGATCACGCCACCAATGGCGGGGCCAACGATGCTGGAGAGACCCCAGACCCCACTGAAGAGGCCCTGCACTCGCGCCCGCTCCTCCAGGGCAAAGATATCTCCAATAATCGTCAAGACCAGCGGCTGCACCGCGCCCGCTCCCAGGCCTTGAATGGCGCGAAAGATAATCAGCTCCACCATGTTCTGGGAGAGGCCACAGGCGATTGAGCCAGCCAGGAAAATGGCCGTGCCACCCAGGAGCAGCAGTTTGCGTCCATACAGATCCGCGAGCTTCCCATAGATAGGTACAGTAACAGTAGATGTAAGTAAATAGATAGAAATGACCCAGGCATATAATGTGACGCCCCCGAGCTTTCCCACAATGCTCGGCATGGCCGTTCCTACAATCGTCGTATCCAATGCCGTCAGCGCCATCCCCAACATCAACCCAATTGTGACTATAATTTTTGCTTGCTTTGTCATAGAATCCAGATCCCTCTCCATCAAGCAACAGAAACACAAAAAAGATGTTGTAAAGAACTCTTCGCTCTCTATAACATCCGTTCGAGGTCGATATATTCCCCTCCATAAGCATGGCCTTCGCCCCTGCGGCGCTCCGGGGTAAGGTGTGTATGGTGCCCGCTCGCCACCATACACACCTTACCCCGGATGAGCTTGAGATATACACCTTACCTGGGATGAGCTTGCGAACCGTTGTAGGGTCCATGCTTGCATGGACTAAACCGGCCAGGTATGCATCTCTCCTAAGCTATCAGAGGCAAGTAGCTGGTTATTCTTTGACCAGGAGAGCGAAAGCGCCACCCCTCCATTAGGAATACTCAATACTTTCTGTACCCGTTTTTTTTGTATATTCCAAATCTGAAGAGCTCCATTCCAATATGCTGCGGCGATAGATACTCCATCAGGAGACCAGGCTAACGCCGAGACGCTGTCTTGATAGTCACGAAACGCGTAAAACGGTTCAGTCAAATTGCCATTTTCGAATGCCATAACATAGATCGCGTCTCCGTCGGCATAAGCAATAGACTTACCATCCGGCGCCCAGGCCAGGGCCTGAGCGCTTCCATTATTTGGAATCGAAGATTGACGGCTCAACACATCAGTAAGGATCATCCCATGCTTCGCAGCGTGACCTGATGCCAGATATCTGCTATCAGGAGAGAAGGCGAGTGCCTGCGCCGGTCCATACTGATCAATAGTCCACATACCGTCACCATAAGAACCAGACTGAGCCTTCCAGACCTGGACAGGGCTATGCTCATCAGATGAGGCGATCCATGTTCCATCGTGCGACCAGGCCAGGGCGATCACCCGGCTATCATGCTGAGAATATTGATATATTGCATTCTGCCGCCTCACATCCCAGATACGCACAGTTGTATCATAGCTGCCCGAGGCCAGGTATTTTCCATCTGGCGACCAGGCTAAAGACGAAACTTTGCCTGTATGCCCGCTTAGTTGGTACAGCGGATTGCCACTAGCGTCGCCTATTGTGATCAGACCCTCCGGCGACGCTTCAGCCATAGCGAAACGTTGCCCATCAGGCGCCCAGCTTGCGGCAAGAGCGCCATTCTGCAATACCCCTTCATTACCTGGCTTATCTGATATGGGCACTCCAGGTTTGGAGCCAGGCAGAGCAGCTCGGGCTTGCAATAAGAACGAAGAGAGTCCACAGAAACCCACGGCGCCGACGGCAAACATGCTCCCACCAATCAAGAGCGCGCGGCGCGAGAACGGATTACTTTTGGGAAGAGAGAAATAGGTCTCAATCTTTGTCCCTAGGGGGTGTGGCTGAACAGGGGAGAGTACCTGAAGTTGCTCCTGGCGCGGGCGATATACCGAGGGGCGTAACACCTGCCTACGCTGCATGACAGCCTCGACCGAGACGGGACCACGCGAACGCACTGGCACGGGAGCTGGTTGAGGCGCCAGGCCTGGCCGTACAGGGGCCTGGTGGGGAACGCCAACTCTGGCATAAATACCAGGAGGGCATTCGCGCGCGATACGCTGTAAGCCCTGCTTTACCGCTGTCATGTTGGCGGGACGTTTGCGAATATCCGTATCCACCATCGCCAGGAGGAGTTCGTTCAACCCCAGGTGTTCAGGCACATCCAGGCGTGCGAAGATAAAGGGGGTCAGCGAGGGGTCTGTACCACTGATGAGGTGATGCAGGGTAGCCCCCAGGCTATAGACATCGGTCTGCGGGGTAGACTGCTTCTTGCCATACTGCTCGGGGGCTGCATAGCCCGGCGATCCCAGGGCAATGGTATCCTTCGTCTGCCCCTGCTTGAAGAGGCGCGCAATACCAAAATCGATCAGGTAGATCTGCCCTTCGGGAGTACGCATCACATTAGCGGGCTTGAGATCGCGGAAGATAATCGGCGGCTGGCGCGAATGCAGATAACCCAACACAGAACTAAGCTGAATACCAATCTGGAGCGCCTCCGACACGCTGACCTGCTTGCGTGGGCTTCGCTCCTGGTACTCCTCCAACGCCACTCCCTCGACAAAGCTCATGACCAGGTACCAGCGTCCACCTTCGCTAAAATAATCAAAAATGCTGGGGAGGCCGGGATGAGTGAGGCGGGCCAGCAGGAGGGCCTCGTGCTTAAAGGCCTCCTCCGCCTCTTTGACCTCCTCCGGGCTACCATTCGTCTCCATCTCTTTAATGGCCACGAGCCGGTCGCCAAATTCGCTATCCTCTGCTTTATAGACCTTGCCATAGCCACCGCTACCAATATGCTTGAGGATACGATAGCGCCCCTTCAGCACCCGTTGCACATTCGGAGCGGGAAGCACCACTGCGTGCTGGACCACAGGCAGAGACGATTGGCTCTGCTCCTTTGTTCCCTGACCACAGTGGGGGCAGAAGCGCGCATGTGACGGATAGGCCGCGCCACAATGCTGGCAAAATTCATGTGCATCGGAAGCCATGACAAGCTCCTTATATAGGCATTTTAAGCATTTTAAAAAACATGAAAGGCAAATATATCTCTAACAATGCAGTTTACTACCACTGTAGTATATTTACTACTGATACGCAAGAACTGTGAAGCAGTTCACAAAACAGGGGAAACTTTAACCCTCTCTCATCCACACCAACCAAAAGTAATCTCCCTCATCCTGATGGCCTTCACAAAAAGGGATTATTCATCAATAATAGAGAAAGATATCTAGATTTAAAATTGAAGCTATCCATAAGATGGGGAGAAAACGCAGCAACTTTCTCCCTCGGCATTCCCCGAAATCTGGGGATAGAACGTGGTGAGCAGGGATTTTGCGTACGTCTCAGCAAAATTTAACCTCTGTTTAACACTCCCATAACAATTGAGCGCTATTCTTTTAATTGTTACATGTTGATTTATAAACCTATCCCTTAAGCAAGGAGTTTTGTTCCATATGCTAGTCAAAGATAGTCAAACCGGTTCACTGGCTAATGAACCATCTCATATAACGCCACATGCGCATGAAGTACTGGCACAACTCGACAATAGTAGCCTCTCGCGCTTTCACTGGAAGGCTATGATCACTTCAGGTATGGGCTTCTTTACGGACGCCTATGACCTGTTTATTATTGGTGCCGCACTGACCATTCTGAACCCTCTCTGGCACCTCAATGCGCTGGAAACCTCGCTAGTCGCCAGTACTTCCCTCGTCGCCGCAGCCTTAGGCTCCTACATCTTTGGCCTTCTGGCTGATCGTATTGGTCGCCACGCCATCTATGGCTTGACCCTGATTGTACTGGCGGCGGGCGCCGTCATCTCGGCCCTCTCTCCTAACATCTACTTTCTGCTCATCTTCCGCTTCATCATGGGCCTGGGCATCGGCGGCGATTATCCGCTGAGTGCCACGTTGATGAGCGAATACTCTAACCGCAAGGACCGGGGCAAGCTGATCACTATGGTCTTCTCTATGCAGGGCCTGGGCCTGATTCTTGGTCCCCTGGTGGCGCTGATCCTGCTTGTCTCAGGACTACATCCAGACCTGACCTGGCGCATCATGCTCGCGCTTGGCGCGGTTCCCGCCCTGGCGACCTTCTACCTACGCCGCCAGATCGAGGAGACGCCCCGCTATGCCCTGATGATGCATGGCAATGCCGAGGCCGCGCAGCAGACCATCAGCAACGTGACCGGCAATGGGGCCGAGAAGAAGAGCGCCAAAGTTCAGAAGCAGCAGACACAGCAGCCAAAAAAATCCTGGTTCTACCTGCTCTTTACGCCGCGCTTCTTGAAATGGGTCATTGGTACCGCAGGCGCATGGTTCCTGCTCGATATCGCCTACTACGGCACGACCATCTCCGGCTCCTTAGTCTTGAAGTCGCTCAACTCGCAGGCTGATGCAGTCACTAATATGCTCTATACCCTGGGGATCTTCGTGGTCGCGGCCATGCCCGGCTATATCGTCGCGGCCCTGACCATCGACCGCCTGGGGCGCAAGAAGATCCAGTGCATCGGCTTCGCGATGATGACGCTCGCCTATGGCCTGCTCGCACTGGTACCGGGGCTGACACAGAGCACACTGCCCTTCCTCTCGCTCTACGCCTTGAGCTACTTCTTCACAGAGTTCGGTCCTAACGTGACGACATTTGTCTATCCCGCCGAGATCTTCCCAACCATGATTCGCAGCTCGGCGCATGGCCTGGCCGCCGCCCTGGGTAAGCTGGGAGCCTTCATCGGGGCCTTCGCCTTCCCCTACCTGCTCACCAGTTTCAAACTGCCAGGTGCCATGGGGGTCGCGGCGGTCGTCTCCCTGCTGGGTCTGCTCCTGACCATCTTCACCCTCCCCGAGCCTAACCAGCGCTCCCTGGAAGAGATCGCGGGCGACCACGAGTTGCTGGCCGAGATGAAGAAAGAACAAGTCCCCGCCTAAGCTTCTAACACAGACTAGCCACTGGAACAAAAACAAACAGTAGAGGGGATGGTGCAAAAATGCCGTGGCATTTTTGCACCATCCCCTCTACTGTTCTTGACCTTCTTTATTGTTTGACGCCATTGCGCCTCAGATACAGGCTGTAGATCCACTCGGCTACAGCCCTCGGCAAGGCGTTCAATATGGGTACGATCTGCCGGATTACGGCCAGGTGGTCATAGCTTCCCTGCTGGCGCCAGATCTGCTGTTCTTTGAGCACAAAGACACTCTTCCCTGGAGACTGAAAGGGCTTGCCGCCCAGACCCAGGACTCGGGGGCCAATCCCGCTGGCTATCCAGGTCACTTCAAAGGTATCCTCTTCACGCCTACTGGTCGTCTGCTCTGTATAGGCAATAGTTGGCGTGCTGCGGAAGCGCCAGCGAAACCAGTTCTCGATCTGGCTCTTACCACGGCGTGGACCCGGCATACCACTATCAAATAGCTCGCCCTCCGCCGCATAGAGAGCCACCAGAGCCTCCACATCATGTGCGTTGAAGGCCGTAATCCACTGCCGCACTGTGGGGTGCGATAAACCCGCCGCATTCTCGTTCATCTATTAACACCTCATCCTTTTTTTAAATACCAGCTTATCCTTTTTCTGTTAGGCACCTCACAGGAGAGGTGTTACACCACTCATACTTTCATTCGCACCTTTGTCGTATTATATACTAAGCAAGAAAAAGCGATTGGGCAGTGTTATTGAAATAGCACGCTGCTCATCACATAGATATCACTCTATTTACCAGGAGTATGGAGTGTCGGACAGGGAGGTTTTGCTTGAGTGCTCTTACCGCAGCCCAGATCGATGATGCTACCTTTCACGAGGATGTCGCATATATTGAGTCGTTATGGCAACGTACCTCTATTGGCAACCTTGACGTTCCTCTTATCGATCACGGTCAGGGCACACCCCTGGTCATGGTTCCCATTCTTGAACACCTGGAGTTTGTCTATGCGCGCCAGGTACGTGCGCTTAGCCAGCAGCGACGCGTGATCCTCTACCGCCGACACGAGACACGCACCACACAGGCCATCAGTCTAGCCGCTCGCGTTGAGGAGCTTCGGGGCGTCCTCGATGGCTTACATCTCGACCAGGTGGACCTGCTCGCGCATGGAGATGCCGCTATGGTGCTGCTCGAGTTTGCCGCACGCTACCCCCAACGCTGCCGCTCGCTCACTATCATCGCGCAGGGGGCCGACTACCAGATCGCTCCCCATCCCTTCATCTGGCTGCTCCATGAGCTATATGTGCGCCTTCCTGTCGAGTATATACTCCCCGCCGCGTTTCTGCGCCGTACCGTCATTAACTATATCATGGCTCACGCGCCAGACAATACAACCAGGCCCGCCCTGCCCCGCCATCTCATTGAGGAGCAGTTTCAAAAAATCGCGCGCTGGCCCTTCGTTTATAAGTACTCAGTTCTGCCTGTCATCCACTATTTTGAGATGCGTCAACGCATCTCAGCACTCACTATGCCTGTACTCTTGATCAATCGCGCCGATGACGCGCTCTCCCCAGAATACAAGACGCGCTGGATGGCGAAGCAATTGCCTAACTGTGCCGCGTACCACGTGGTACCAGGAGCAGAGCGCTTCTTTATGTATTCGCAGGCCGAGGTCGTCACGCCACTCATTGAGGCCTTTCTACAAGGAGAAAAACCACAAAGCCCGCTACCACAATCGCAGACCCTGTGACACTCTCTTGGCTATTGTCCCTGTAGTGGTGAATTCCTGTAGTTCGTGGCTGTAGGATCCATGCTGGCATGGACTCTCTCGCCCTCAGACAGATTACCTGGCGAGGAACGGTCGCTACGCTCACAGTCCATGCCAGCATGGACCCTACACATTTGATGAATTCACCACTTAGTAATTCCTCATTGGTGGTTCTAAGAACATAGAGGGAGAATCTTTCATGGATGACTTACAGCTCCATTCCTCAACCCCTTCCAGACGGCGGGTCGTCATTACAGGTCTCGGGGTTGTCGCTCCCAACGGGATTGGGAAAGACGATTTCTGGCAGGCATGTGTGACTGGTCAATCGGGTATTCGCCGCATCACACGCTTCGATGCCAGTACCCTCCCTGTACGTATCGCCGGCGAAGTCGCGCATTTTGAGCCGCAACGCCTGGGACTCACCCCTATGGAGATGACACACCTGGATCGCTGCACCCAATTCGCGGTCGCAGCGGCCAACCTGGCCTGGCAAGACGCGGGCCTTCCGTCTTCTCTCACACAGGAGGAGCGCGAACACTTCGGTGTCTACGTAGGGAGCGCGATGTCCTATGTAGAAGAGGGCGAGCGACTCTGGCTACAGCTCACCAAAGACGGTCTCCAGGGATTGGCCGACGATTCCATTAGCGCCACATCCCTGATGACACACGCCTCCGCCATGAGCGTGGCCGCCCATCATCAGTTGCATGGTCCCAGCACGGTGATCGCGACTGGCTGTTCAGCGGGAGCGGATGCCATCGGTGAGGCCTACTGGCTTATTCAGGAGGGACAGGTAGAGCGTATGCTAGCCGGGGGACGGATTCCGCGATCAGCCCCATAGGGTTGGACGTCTTCTGCGTCATGGGCGCCCTCAGCACCATCTATAATGATACGCCCGAACAGGCCTCGCGCCCCTATGATCATAAGCGTGACGGCTTTGTCATGGCCGAAGGCGCCGGAATGCTTCTTCTAGAGGAGCGCGAGGCCGCCCTTGCCCGCGGCGCACACATCTACGCGGAAATTATTGGCTTTAACACCAATAGCAACGCCTATCATATGACAGCCTTGCCGTCCGATGGCGCGCCCCTGCACCATCTCCTGGAGCAGGCAATTGAGGATTGCCAACTGCGCTTCTCCGATCTTGGCTACATCAACTCGCATGGTAGCTCGACGCCGCCCAATGAGATCGCAGAGACCGCGGCCTACAAGGCACTCTTCGGCGATTATGCCTATAAGATACCTATCAGCGCTACCAAGTCGATGATCGGGCATACCCAGGGAGCCGCCAGCGCAATTGAGGCCGTCGTGACCGCCATGGTTATCGATCAACAATTGCTGCCCCCAACCCTCAATCAGGAGCATCCCGATCCTTTCTGTGACCTTGATTATGTCCCCAATGTCGCTCGCGCAAGCGCCGTCAACGTAGCGCTCTCTCATTCTAGTGGCTTCGGCGGAGTCAATAGCGTCCTCGTCTTCGCTCAACCTGACTGGCTAAAAGAAACTATGGGTAATGAAAATTATGGCTAATAATCAGCAACGCCGGGTAGTGGTTACAGGTCTGGGTGTGGTCGCCCCTAATGGTATTGGAACCGCCAACTTCTGGCAGGCCAGCCGCGATGGTGTCTCAGGCATCACGCGCCTCGAGCCACATGAGAGCTACACACATGCCAACCTGCCTCTCTGGGTAGCGGGGGCCGTGCGCGACTTCGTGACTGAAGATTATATTGACCGCAAGCTCGCCAATCGCACGGATCGCATGACGCACTTCGCCTTTGCCGCCATCCAGGAAGCTATTATGGATGCTGGACTCGACCTGGCGCAAGAGAATCCACGCCGCGTAGGGGCCGTCATCGCCAATGCCATGGGTGGGGTAGACTATGTTCTTAAGCAATTACATACGCTCTACACGCGAGGGCCACGCTTTGTCAGCGCCTATACTGCTATCGCTTGGCTCAATGTGGCCAACGTTGGGCAGGCCGCTATTCGCTATAACATCCAGGGCTACTGTAAAACGCCCGTTAACGACGCGGTCAGCGGTCTCAATGCGCTTGGCATGGCTGCGGGAGCCATTCGTCGCAATACCGCGGATATGATTATCGCTGGCGGTTGCGAAGCTTTCCTCCATCCTCTGCTCCTGCGCGTCCTGGCCCAGCAGGGCGTTTGCACGACGAGCGATGATCCGAATGCCTATCGGCCCTTCGATCAACGAGCTACAGGTCTGATTCTGGCCGAAGGCGCGGGCATCTGTATCCTGGAAGAGTATGAGCATGCTCGCCGCCGTGGCGCAACCATCTATGGCGAACTCGTCGGCTATGGCCAGACCAATGAGGCCGAGGGCTTGCATGCCCCCTCCAGTGATGGCACCCAGTACGCACGCGCCATGTGCCAGGCCATGAACCAGGGAAGGCTACAAACCTCCGACCTGGCCTATGTACAGCTCGATGGACGTGCGCATCCCGCTTCGGATCAGGGCGAGGCCGAGGCTCTCAGACTGGCCTTTGATGCCGAGAGCGAGCGCATCCCGGTCAGCGTTCCCCGCACCAGCATTGGACATAGCTATGCAGCCGCCGGGGCCATTGACGCTCTGACAGCGCTCCTGGCCCTCAAGCATGGAGTGATTCCCCCAACGCTCAACTGCGATGATCCCGATCCGCGCTACCACCTGGACCTGGTGCGCAATGAGGCCCGACCTATCGAGCACAAGGACGCATCTTCGGGGGTACTGGTCGCTGGTCGCGGCCTGGGCGGCTCCAATGTTGTCCTGGCATTCACACGGGAGCCATAATGCAAGAGGAACCACACCTGGAGGAAGGGAGCGCCGAGGATGATCCAGGAAATCATCCTCGGCACGCACCCATTTCAGGCAAGCTACCAGCCTATAGCTCGGTCATCATTGTGGGGGCCGGTCCAACCGGGCTGGCGGCCGCCAATCTCCTGGGCCTGCTCGGCGTCTCGACAGTACTCATAGAACGCAACGAGGAGCTCTGCACGTTTCCACGCGCCATTTCGATTGATGACGAGGGGCTGCGCTTCTGCCAGGCTATAGGACTACGCGATGCGCTTCTGCCCTCTATGCGCCTGGGAACAGAGGCACACTATCTCTCAGGACCTCATCTCCTCGCGCGCGTGGCCCCCACCCAGCAGCGCAATGGCTTCCCCTTGATCTCAACCTTTCACCAGCCAACCTTCGAACAGGCCTTGCTCCAGGGGCTTGCACGCTTCCCACATGTGCGTGTCTGCTTTCAACATGAACTGCTCACCTTCAAGCAGAGCGAGAACGAGGTCTTGCTCACCTTACGCGCACCAGGCGAGCAACAGATCCAGGTGCGGTGCGCCTTCTTACTGGCCTGTGATGGAGGGCGTAGCCCCATACGCCATGCCCTCGCACTCAGCATGCACACCCCCTCCTTAAGCCAGGCACCTCTCCCCCTGGCAGCCAGACTGATGGGGCCCCAGGAAGCAGTGCAAGCGAGACAGGCCCCCCAGCGCTGGCTGGTCGTGGATTGTGTCGAGGACGATGATCCCGCGAACGCCATTATTTTCTTCTGCAATCCCACGCGGCCCGCGGTGACGGTACCCGCGCCCGCTCAGGGCCGCCGCTGGGAGTTTATGCTGCACTCGCAGGAACAGAGCGAGGATATGCTACGCGAGGAGCGCATCCAGGCGCTTATTAGGCAATCGCGGCTAGCCCAGCGACACTGGTCCGCAGGGAAGCCAGCACAGATCTCTCGCAAAGCAGTCTACACCTTCTATGCAACCATGACCTCACGCCTCGCTCATCATCGCGTCTTCCTGCTCGGCGATGCCGCGCACCTGATGCCGCCCTTTGGTGGACAAGGCATGAATAGCGGCCTGCGCGATGTGCATAATCTCTGCTGGAAGGTCGCGCTCGTCCTCCAGCGGCGCGCGGGCCAGTCGATCCTCGCCAGCTACCAGGGCGAGCGTGTGCCACACATCCGCGAGATGATTCTCTTCTCCTCTACCCTGGGTAGAATCATCATGCCCACTAACCGCGTGGTCGCACTACTGCGCGATCTCCTCCTGCGGGGAGTCATAGCACGTATCCCGGCATTTACGGAGAGTCTACGTGAGATGCGCGTCAAACCGCAGCCCCGCTATAGCCATGGGCTCATCCTGTCTACGCGCTTGCCAGGTTTTAGCCACATTCCTGGCTCCTACCTGCCCCAACCTCAGATGCTCACCCTCGCGCACCAGCCCCTGGCTCTGGATGACCTGCTTGGCCCGGGTTTTAGCCTCATCCGGCTCGCCCCCGAGGAGGGCCTGGTGGAGGACCCCTTGCAGCATCCGGCCTGGTCACGCCTTAAGCCTCGCTATATTACGCTCATTCCACGCTTGCGCCACGTACCCTCAGAGCGGCTCATTCCACCTCACCTCACACCAGCTTATGATCTTGATGGCTCCTTGCATGCCCTTTTTCAGGGACGACACGATCTTTACCTGCTGGTGCGCCCCGACCGCTACATCCTCGGGGTTTTCCGTGCAGGTGAGGCAACTGTGTTCGCGCAACGCTTGTTGCGTCTGCTGGATCTATAAATGTTACATTCTTGGAATTGGACATAACAACATGGCAAAGTTTGCTGGAAGCATTGCATTTCTGCAAACCTGTAACTGAATGAAATGCGCATTTCCCTACCAACAAAAATGACATCTTACATTTGTATTGTATGCTTGGTAGCTCTGCCAAGCATACAATACAAATGCTTTTTCACAGTATTTGTCAATCAGCATCGTTAAGATTCCACATAGTCCCTACAGGGGCTCTTGCAGCATATGGTACAGCTTCTGCTGGCGTGCCAGCCCTTGCTGATAGATACTGCCCAGCTTCGCGTCTGGCGTCTTGCTCTCCCCCAGGTTGGGTTTGACCTTTGTGATATCCTCGATCAGGCCCAACGCCTCAAGCGCCAGCAAGGCTGCACCACGCGAGGAGGCTTCGGAGTCACGTGAGGGATAGATCGGCGCACCAAGTGTGTCGGCTAGAATCTGCTGCATCAATGGCATACCCAGGACCGCTCCGCCATTGCAGATCACCTGCGGCACATGCTGCTCCTCAAGCGGGAGCACGCGATGCAGCTCGTCATAGACCTGCTTTAACTGATAGGCCAGGGATTCGATACCTGCGCGCAGTAACATACCTGGCGTCGTATGTAGCGAGAGGCCCGCAATCGCCATGCGGCGCGAACCTTGCCAGCCCAGGCTGCGCTCGCCCGAAATAAAAGGCAGGATCGTCAGGCCATGCCCATCTGGCTCAACGGCTTGCGCAAGCTGTTCCGCTTGCTTGAGATCCTCCAGGCCCAGCGTGTCTCGCAACCAGGCGAGCACGTTCCCACCCTGGCTCAAGGCCCCTCCGACAACGGCCCGCTTACCATCGACCAGGTAGAGCCACAGACCCATGGAGGGAACGACCTGCTCCGGCTCCACAATGGCGCGAATCGCGCTGGAGGTACCCATCGTCAAGGCCCAGCGTCCCAGCGTTACCGCGCCTGAGCCGACATTCGCCACCGCGCCATCGCCCAGGGCGGGGAACCAGGTCACCTTTTGTAGTTGCGGCCAGCGCTGCTGATATGCGTCCGTCAGCCCTGTAATCCCATCCTTATAGTCGCCAAGCTGTGGCAACTGCCCATCTTTGATCCCTAAATATTGCACCAGTTCGCCATCCCAGGCTCGCTCACGAATGTTGAGCATCCCCGTGCCCGAGGCCATCGAGAGACTACACACCGATTTCCCCAACAAGACGCGATGCAGGTACTCACCATAGGAGATCCACTGCGCTACCCTGCCGTACACCTCTTTCTGCTCCCGTGCCAGCCAGGTTAGCTTCGCTGGCCAGTAGCTGGCATGAAAACGGGCGCCAACGCGCTGGTGTACCTTCTGCTCGTCCAGGTGCTCTCCCAGTGTTTGCACCATCGAGGCCGGGCGCGTATCCTCCCAGGTGATTACCGGTGTGAGCGCTTTATTCTGGGCATCTACGCCAACCAGGCTATGCCAGAAGGTATCCAGGGCCACGGCCTTGACCTCGCTGGCCCGCGTCCCCATCTGATGCAACACCTCGTCAATGGTAGCAGCAACGATCTCCGTCAATATATCCGCATCGAGACTGGCCTCGCCGTCATGGCTGGTCGTCAATTGATACTTTTTTTGTGATCCAATGCCTGTGACTCCCTGTCCCCTGGCGTCGAAGAGCAGAGCGCGTGTCGAAGAGGTACCGACATCAAGCGCCAGGATACATGGGGCAATATATGCTTGCTGGTTCTCAATCATGGTCTTTCATCTCTCGGAGTAATGAAATAGTATAGAGGAAGCTGCCCGGCGCTGCTGGCGTACGCCAGCAGCGCCGGGCAGCTTCCTCTATACTATTTCATATTACTACAAATTAGGCAACTGCCAGTTAATCTCTGGCTTGCCCGCTTCGCGCAGGGCGGAGTTGATGGCGGAAAAGGGGCGGCTGCCAAAGAAACCGTTGCGCGCCGAGAGCGGCGAGGGATGAGCCGACTCAATGATGCGATGTTTGGTGGTGTCGATGAGGGCCTTCTTCTTCTGGGCATAACCACCCCAGAGTACGAAGACAACCTGGTCATCCTTGGCGTTGACGCGCCGGATAATCTCGTCCGTAAACTTCTCCCAACCATGATTCTTATGCGAATTGGGTTCGTGGGCACGCACCGTCAGTACGGCATTGAGCATCAGGATACCCTGCTCCGCCCAGGGAACCAGGTAGCCATTGTTCGGAATTTGAAAACCGACATCATTGCGCAATTCTTTGAACATGTTGACCAGCGAGGGTGGGGGCTTAATGCCTGGACGCACCGAGAAACAGAGGCCGTGCGCCTGGTTGTTGTCGTGATAGGGGTCCTGTCCCAACAAGAGTACATTGACTTTGTCGTAGGGGGTCAAACGCAGGGCCGAGAAGAGATCTTCTTCTGGGGGGAATACTTCATAATGAGCCCGCTCGTTATCCACGAACACCTCTAATTTCTTGAAATAGTCCTTCTCCAACTCGCCATTGAGCACTTCATGCCAGCTCTCAGGAATATTAATGAGCATAATGACGCTACAACATCCTCTCTTGTAATATATCGCGATGAGTATTGATAATATTCTCTACTCTACTCTTCTTTATGCTCTCCTGAATAGTGGTCATACCCAGACGTACTAATTCTCGCGCCTGCGGCGCTCGCCTGAGTTAGTAGTGTGGTGCCGGGTGGCTGCGCCACCCGGCACCACACTACTAACTCAGGGTGATCTGTTGTGTCTATAATTCAAGACTCAGACTTGGACAGGATGCTTCTGCATGAATTGCTCAATTTGATCAAGCTCTAACTCGCTGAGGCGTAGCTCGGCGGCGGGCAACAGATCCTCGATCTGGTTGGGATGCCTGGCGCCAACAATAGCGCCGGTCACTGCTGGATTGCTCAAGACCCAGGCAATGGCGACAACTCCCGCCCCCACGTTATGTGGAAAGCCAACATCTTCGGTGAGCATCTTCGCCAGCTCCAGATTGCGCTCAAGGCGGGGAGACTGGAAATCAGGATCATTCTTACGCCAGTCGTCATCGGGCATCTGCGCAACACGCTCTTTCGTCATGCGGCCCGAGAGCAGGCCTGAACGCATGGGTGAGTAGGCAATGACGCCGATATCTTCGCGCTCGCAATAGGGTAGGAGGTCTCTCTCGGCATCGCGATTGAGCAACGAGTACGGGGGCTGTAATGTCTCCACGGGTCCATATTTCTTACAGCGCTCCATCTGCTCAACGTTAAAGTTTGAGACACCAATGGCGCGCACCTTGCCCTGCTCCTTGAGCTTTACTAGCGTGCTCCAACCCTCTTCAATATCCTCCTCCGGCTGCGGCCAGTGGATCTGATAGAGGTCGATGACATCCACATCCAGGCGCCTCAGGCTATCCTCTACCTCGCGCTGGATTGAGGCCGCCTTTAAGCTGGGTACAATTTCGCGCCGTTCATTCCAGGTGCGCTCACACTTGGTAAAGATATAAGGCTTCTCGCCTCGCCCCTGAAGGGCTTTGCCAACGATCTCCTCGGCATGTCCCAGACCATAGACGGCCGCCGTATCGATCCAGTTGACCCCCAGGTCAATGGCGCGATGGATGGTCGCGATTGACTCATTATCATCCTGCGAACCCCAGCCAAATTGCCAGTTGCCACCGCCAATAGCCCAGGCACCCAGGCCAATGGGAGTGATCTCCATGCCAGTTTTTCCAAACGTTCGCGTATGCATGCGTTCTCCAACCTTCTTTCTAAGCACTCTCATACCATACTGTTTTCTACACGGGGTGCTCTTCTTCCATGTTACAGATATGGGCCTATATGTCTTAACAAACGCCATATATACGTTGTTTCTGCCGCCTGCAGCGGCAAGAGGGAAAAGAAATTGGGACTGGCTTCCTCTCCGCTCACCAACCCCCATTCGGGGGCGCAGCGCCACTTTCGCAGCTAGCCTTTCGGCTCAGGTGAGCGGAGAGGAAGCCCCAAACCCCGCCAGGGGCGCTGCCCCTGGACCCCATTCTCGCAAACTTGCGCAAGGGCCTAGCAGGCCTATGACTCCACCAACATCCCTTACTCCAAGTGCCGTTGACGCGAAGAATCTCCTGATATTGGGCGTGATAGGATGTTGAGCGTGATAGAATAAAGGGCTTGACTGATCGCTAGTTACTGGAGGTTTCTATGCTTGATATCGAGGCGGTACGTTCTCGCTTCCCGTCACTCAATAATGAAACGGTGTTCTTTGACAATCCCGGTGGAACGCAGATCGCGCAGGATGTGCTGCGCCGCATGCAACACTATTTACTCAATACCAATGCCAATCACGGCGGGGCTTTTACGACCAGCCTGCGCTCAGACTCTGTGGTCTACGAGGCCCGGCAGGCCATGGCCGATTTTCTTAATGCCGCACGCCCAGAGGAGATTGTCTTTGGGCAGAATATGACTAGCCTGACCCTCCATGTCAGCCGGAGTATCGCGCTTCTGCTCCAGCCCGGCGATGAGATCGTTGTCACGCGCCTGGACCATGACGCCAATATTGCCCCCTGGCTGCTCATTGCCCGCGACCGAGGATGTATTATCCACTGGGTAGATATTCATCCAGAGGATTGTACGCTTGATATGCAGGACCTGGAACGCCAGGTCACGCCGCGTACAAAGCTGGTTGCCATTGGCTACGCCTCAAACGCCGTGGGGACCATCAACGATGTCAAGCGTGCCATTGAACTGGCTCACCAGGTTGGCGCGCTCTGTTTTATCGATGCCGTTCAATATGCACCGCATCGCTTTATCGACGTGCAGGAGCTTGATTGTGACCTGCTGGCTTGCTCAGGCTACAAGTTCTTTGGTCCGCATATTGGCATCCTCTATGGAAAGTATGAGCTGCTGCAAAAGCTGGAGGCCTACAAGGTCCGTCCCGCCGATAACGAGCCTCCCGGAAAGTTTGAGACGGGCACGCAGAGTTTTGAATCGATCGCGGGCCTGTTGGGTTGCCTGGAGTACCTGGCCTGGCTTGGTACGACCTTTGGCGCCTCGTTCACGCATCAGCACCAGGAGCTACTCACGGGACGGCGCCTGGCTCTACGCCAGGGCATGGAGGTCATCAACGCCTACGAAAACGAGCTGAGCCAGACCATTTTGCAGGCGCTAACACCACTGCCCGGCCTCAAGCTCTACGGTATTGCCGATCCACAGCGATGGCAAGAGCGCGTTCCCACCTTCTCCTTCTCTCTGGAAGGCTGGCAACCACGCGAACTGGCGGAGCAGCTCGCCATCGAGCATTTCAATGTCTGGAACGGCAACTACTATGCCGTTGAAGTGATGGCACGCCTGGGGCTGGAAGAACAGGGCGGCCTGCTACGCGTCGGACTCGCGCACTACAACACCCACACAGAGATCGAGCGCCTGGGCCGCGCCCTCAGCACACTAAAAAAATAATCGTAGAAATACTATGCGATTGGCACGCCAATCGCATAGTATTTCTACGATTAGAACTTACTCTCCCAGGGCTTCAAGCAGCATATCGCCTTCTTCGGGCGAGACGCGACCTTCGGCGATCATGCGTAGGATCGCCAGGCGCTCCTGCTCGACATTCACTGGAGCCTTGGGGGTACCAACCTTCTCCTCTTCTTCAACCTCACCAGCAGCCACGGGCACCTCAGGCATGCTCCGCTCATCGGGAGCCTCAAAGTCCTCCAGGTGCTCCAGGTCTGGTTCCTCGGCCTCTAAATCCTCCAGGTGACTTCGAGGAGGTGCAGGGGGAACTGGTACTACGGGAGGCACCGGGGGAACGGGGGCATGCGGCGGAGTTGGTGGCGCTGGAGGCGTAGGCGGTGTAGGCGGTACGGGAATTTGCAGGTTTCTCAGAGCCTGCTCTACCGCGTCCAGTGCTCCATGGACGCCTTCCGCTGTGGCCTTACGCGCCTGGTCCATGATGCGCTCCAGGCGCCCACGATCCATATGCCATTCGCGATTATTGATGCGTATATTCACGCGCTCAGCCTGCCTGCTGACTCGGCGTGACATACGCTCGGCCATGCGTTCCTGCTTCTCGGCGAAATTGCGTGCCCGGCGCACCTGCTCCTCGTTTGTCTGCGCGAGGGCGTCATTTACCATGCGCGAGATATCATGGCCTAGCTCCTGGCCCATACGCGCCATCTCGGAGGAGAAATTGTTCCAATCCCACGCGCCCGCCGCGCTACTGCTGCTACGCGGATCTTCGTTGCCACGCAACCTGAGATCTCCACCCACATGCAGATCCAGATGCGCCGATCCATTGCCATAGACCAGGTTCACCTGGTTGCCAGCCCGGCTCGCGACGACGGCGCGCCCACTGATATCGCCTCCGACAAACGCGCGCAGGGTCAGGTCAGGCTGAGATGGCAGAGTGATGGCGGCATCACCGCCAACATGCAACTGGGTCACACTATCTGGCGGAAAATTGGCCTGCAAGGTAAGGTCGCCACCAATGTTGCCCGCCTTGACGCTCCCCTGAATGGCTTTAAGTGTAGCGTCACCTCCAACCTCGCTAAAGGCAAGCTCTCCTGTAACCCCAACCGCGTCCAGGTCTGCGCCGATCATGCCCAGCTTCGCCTCACCTGAGATACCACGCAGCGCGCAATCTCCGCTGACGTTCCCCACCTGGAGCTGTGAAGCCCCCTTAGCCTCAAGATCCCCACCTACGTTGCCAACCGTGACCTCGCCATTCCCCTCGGTTAAGATATCTCCACCTACATTATTGGCCTGCAAGCTCAGGAAGCCACGAACTACCAGGTCTCCGCCAACATCTGCCAGCCTCAATGCACCATCGATACCTGTAGCGCTAAAATCGCCCGCACAATGGCGTGCACTCACTTCGCCTACCGCCCTGAGCTCCACATCACCCTGGACCTCTTGCAATTCGACCAGGCGCGCGATCTCACATTCCAGACTTCCCTGGATCGCTCCTTCTGCCCGTAGGGTCGCGACATTGTGAATCTCAACGTCGCCTTGTACCTCTCTTAAGGTGACGTCGCCGTGGACTTCGCTAACTTCAAGGTCTCCCTCAACATGTTCCAGCAACGCCTCGGCATGAATTTTGGTAATCTCGACATCGCCGCCTACCTGGCGCAGCTCCACACGTTGCACATCGCTTACCAGTGTATCGCCATGGGCGTTATTGATCCTGATCGAGCTTTCATAAGGGACCCATAGCTCAAGGTCGTCGGAACTGCCACGAATAGTCAGCGTGTCCCCCTCGGGCTGCACACTCTCAACATGTCCATCCGCCTCCAGCTTGATGTTTTGCTCGCCCCAGCCACGCACACTTACATCATTCCAGATGTCTATAAGAACGATGCGCTGGATGCCGTTTGCCGCGAATGTCTGCTCCATAATAATGCTCCTCTTAGCTCTTATGCGGAAACCAACCCCCATTTGGGGGCGCGGCGCGCTCAGGTTTCCGGATAGGCAGTTACTCAATAAAAATCTCGAGACGCTCGCCGTTCTCAAGGTCTTGCAGATCTAAAAGACGCCCGCTCGCTCCACGGTCAATCGCACTCAATAGATCTTCTACGCTGTTGCTTTTGAGCTGTGGCAACACCTGTACACCGAGGCGCAGGGCCGCCCGCACCAGGCTGACTGGTATCGTCGCCGTTACATGCACACGCTGTTTACCTGCCTTCGTCTGGGTTCCCAGCGTGGTCGCGCGCACCCGTAGTAGACGATCTCTTCTGCTTGCGAGCAGGCTACGCGTGTCATGGCGCTCTTGCTCGTCCTCCAGGGCATCAAAGAGTTCGCTGGCCTCCCTGGAGCTGAGCTGGCCTGTCTCGACCAGTTGCAGAATTTGCTCCCGCTCGTCTTTTGTCGCAGCCATGGCGCTATCCCTTCAGCAGGCGCATCGCCTCCTCGACACTGATCTCCTTGGAAGCCAGTCGGTCGAGAACAGCCCGGCGGTCGACGCGCGTCTCCTCTGGGGTTCCACCCAGCGCGGCGACGATCTCATCCAGGCGGCTACGCGCCGTGTTATAGGCCACATTCATTTCAGCGGCCAGCTTCTGGATGTTCCCCCGGTACTTGACCATAAGCTCCACAAAGTCCAGCTGCTCTCGCGTCAAGCGGCCAATCCATCCCAGGCTAAATTGACCCTCAATCACAATACCACTCTCGGGGCACTCCAGCCGCGTCACGACCAGTTCATTTCCACTAACGGGATCCCGTGTAATCAATGGATGCATATGCGTTTCTCTCTCCTCATTTCGCCACGCCCCGACTTGCGCAGGTGCGCTCGCAACCTGCTGCCATGGCCTGCCAGAGACATGGAATATGGTTCTTTTTGTGGATCGTACACGTGCAAATACTTGCTAGCTCAGTGTTTACACTGCCAGACCTCTTTTGTTAAGACGACAAAAATGGGAATGATGCTACCAATCAAAGCTTCTTTGCCTTAGCGCAAGAAGAGTTCGTAGCTTCTAACCGTTCCCATGCCCTCCATCTTGCGACCCAGGGCGGCGACACGGCGCCCCATCCCGGCAATGGCACGCCGACCCATACCTGGATCGCGCAGGCGTGCCACGGCATCGCTATAGCAACACTGCTCCGCCATCGCCTGTAGTTCCTGATAACGTAACGCCATCATCTCTTCTGGCCTCTGCATACCCATCACTAACACATCCTTTCCTTGTGACTAACGAATATTTGCACTTGACTAGAATTTTCTATTAACCACATGGCAATAATACCATCCAATAATAATAAATGTCAATATATTTGGCAATTAAAATCAAGGCATTGACAATATTCGCTCAAAACAGGGATATTTTTACAGTCTGGCATTACCCGGTACTATTTCAATCGAGAGGGAAAAAGCAGGTCTTCCCATCGTGAGCATTGCAGCGAAAAATTCGTATACATAGAGAATGCATCTATGAGTCAGGATAGACACCTTGTAAGGCGAAGGATATCGAGATGACGACACTTACCAGGCCAGGCCCCATGACAGCACACTCTAGACAGTCTGAGCTTCTTTCTATGATTACTCTGGCGTTGTGGCGTCTGCGCCACAGCGTCTTTATGCTCTTTATGACCGGTCTGGGTACAGTGTGCGCAGTTATGATCGTCTGCGCCCTCCCTGTCCTTCAAGTCGTTACGACGACTGCGGCTCTGCGCGATCTGCTACGCGCTACACCTTCAAATTCAGAGCTTATGGTCCAGGTCAGTTCCAGGACTCTTGCCAGCGCCAGGTACGCCCAACAAAGCCAGCAGTTGGGGCAACCCTTCATGCAACAGATGTCCCCCTATTTAACCAGCGCTCCTCCGCAAGCAACTTTACAAGTGCTCAATTTGCCTGTTATCTCGCCTCATCCTATTTCTCATGTCGCGACGTTTACTCTTACGGGCGTCAACGTGCCAGAGACATCTTCCCATCTAAAGATCCTTCAGGGACGCCTCCCCCAGGAAAACATGTCCGGGCCTCTCGAAATCGCGCTTTCACAAGAGACGGCACGCGAACTGACCAATGAGCCACTGCATATCGGTACCCTCTTCAGCACAACCCTCAGTAGTAGATTGGATAGCAGCTCAGATCCCACAAAGTATACGCCGCGCCCTCTGCAATTTCGTCTCGTGGGCATTTTTCAAACGCTCGAGAACGATCCCTACTGGCATGGAGACACGCTCGATCCTACCGCAGAGGGTGACCCGCCTAAGAATATCCACTATCCCTTACTGCTCTCGCTTCCGGCTCTCCTTAAGCAGGCCGATCGACTGGCTACGCACGAGGTCCCAGGCTCTCAGCTCGTCTTAGAGAAACCTTTTTCCCTCTACTGGTACCGGCATTTTGATATCTCAAAGATCTCGGTTCTACAATTCCCTGACCTGGAGCAACGGCTACAGCTCTTACAGGCCATCTACGCTAATAAATTTGGTAGCAATGCCAATAATCAGGCCCTGGATATCTCCAACATTTTTCTGAGCGGGGCCGCGATCTCCTATTACAATCAGCCTGGGATTCTAGAGCGCTTACAAAACCGCCTCTCGGTCTCCAATATTCCGATATTCCTTATCTCGGGTGCGATCGCGGCCCTCGTACTATACTTTGTGGCGATTATGATCTCTCTGCTTGTTGAGCATCAAGCCAACACGATTACAATGTTGCGCAGTCGGGGAGCCAGCGGGCGCCAGGTCTTTCTGACCCTGGCCACGCAATGCCTGATCCTGGCCCTACTAGCCTTACTGCTAGGTCCCTTGCTCGCCCTGGCCCTGGTCGCGTTCTTTGTTCCGCGCCTCCTGCCTACTTCAACACTGGATGCGCTCAATGTGCTCTGGCCCAATCCCTTGCCCGTGCTCGCCCTTACCCCGGCCTACGCGCTTGGGGCCATATTCATCAGCCTTGTCATTATGTTTTTCGCCCTTCAGCAAGCCCTGCGTAGCAATATTCTTGATCAACGCCGCCAGGCAGCGCGTGCCTCCCAGGCACCTCTCTGGCAGCGCTTCTACCTGGATGTCATTCTCTTGGTAGTCGCGCTTGTGGCCTATATCCTGGTTCTCTACACCTCTAGTTTCCCGGGCCTGCTCGACATTGGCACCTACCTGCTGGTAATTTCACCGCTGCGTATCCTGGTGCCCATCTTCCTGGTTATTGCGCTGATGCTGCTCTTTTTGCGTCTCTTCCCGCTTCTCCTCAAATTGGTGGCACGCCTGGCTCAGCGGGGGAAATCTGCAGCGCCCATGCTAGCCTTCGCCCAGATGACGCGTTCGCCACAACGGGCCTTGCAGATGATCCTGCTCCTCTCCCTGGCCTGTGCCTTTGCTTTTATGTCGCTGGTCTTTGCCACAACCCAGGATACACACCTCACCGATGTCACGAACTATCAGACGATGTCCGACTTCTCCGCCCAGATCTCCGACCTTGCCGAAGAGCCGTTGCGAGACACCTATGCTCGCTACCGCTCACTTCCTGGCGTCACCTCGCTCTCCATCGGCTATGTTAATGACGGAACCCTCACCGGCGAGACTCCCGGTCGCCTCTTCGCCATCGATAGCCAGACCTTTGCGCAAACCACACTCTGGCAATCGTCCAATTCAAGCAAGTCGCTGTCAGTTCTTATGCATGAATTAGCCGAGAAGAGCGCAAACGCAAACTTCAAAGATGGCATTCCTGCCATTGTTGATGCCTCAACGTTGAATAATCTCAACCTGCATGTCGGCAGTACCTTCAGTATCAATGGGGCCTCACTCGGCGATCAAACGCTACACCTCGTCATTATTGATAGCGTCGACCACATCCAGTCGCTTAACAATAGCACCGATGCCGCCTTTAACCTTAGTAATCCTCTGCCCAGCGGCGTCTTGATTGACTATGAGACGATGAACCGCTACCAGGTACAGGACGGCGGACAGATCACGACCCCTAATATGATCTGGATGCGCTCCCAGGACTCAAGCCCAGCCCTCAAGGCGCTCCGCAATGCCTTGAGCGATCCCATGTTATCGCTGGTCAACATCGAGGATCGACGTGCGATGATTAATTCCCTGCACCAGGATCCGCAAACCCTGGAGTTGCTGGGGCTCATTCTGATTGGAACGGTCACAGCTTTTGTTCTCGCGCTTTTCGGCAATTTTGTCGCGGCCTGGCAGAGCGCGCGCTCTCGCCTGGCCCACTTCGCGGTTCTCCGCGCGCTAGGTACCGATGCCCGCCAGGTTGCCCAGGTGCTCTTCTGGGAGCAATGCACGATCTACGGCACCGCGCTGGTGCTAGGCATATTCTTCGCGGTGGTCCTGGCACTGCTGGTCGTGCCCAACCTCGTCTTTACCACGACTCCCGTGAGTGGCGAGAATACCTATCTAGGGGGCGCCGAGTTTTATGCGCTCCAGTATATTGTGCCAACACACATCATCTATCCCTCCTCGCTCTGGCTGGCGCTGGGCCTCTTCATTGCCATCTGCGTACTCGCAATCCTGATGATGATTCGCCTGGTGCTACGCCCAACTCTCTCTCGCATGCTCCGCCTGAACGAAGATTAAAGCAAGAAGCTAGAGTAATGCCAGGCGTGCAGCCTGACATTACTCTAGCTTCTTTTAACCGTAAGTTTTTTGTTGTCGTGAGATTTTTATGGGACAGGACGTACTTATCTATGACTCCTGGCGTTCAGGCACTGCCGCCTACAACTCCTGATTGCAAGCCTGCCATCATCTCTAAGATCTTATTCCGAACCCCATCCCCATTCGGGGACCACCTAAAGGTGGCACGGCAAGCCTTCACTTGCGTGTCTAGCGCTTCGCGCTCAGGATGTTCGGATAGGAAGTACTAGATAAAGGAACTGCTCGATGTCCAGTATTACTCATGCACCGCCTCGTTCGAGTAACCGCACGCTAACGCCGCCAGCCGTGACGTTGGCACTCTGGAGTCTCAGCCGCACCTGGTTCCTCCTCCTCATTATTGCACTTGGACTCATCTCGGCCATCGCGGTTGCCTGCACCATTCCACTCTATTCGACCATAACGACAACCGCTGGCCTGCGTGGCATCCTCAGTACAACGGTGAATACACCCGAGGTAAGCTTGGGGCTCAATCCAGCGGGCTTCTCTAGCAAGGCCCTACAGGCGAACTATAAGGCACTCGATCCCTTGATGCGCCAGCACCTTGGCCCTTATATATCAGATCAGCCATCACTGATGTTCTCTTCAAGCAGTATCTCTGTTGCCTCGCCCAAACTCCCTGCCGGCAACTCCTATGAATTAACTAACTATACCGCCTCATTCCCTCAAGATGGGAAGCACCTGCACCTACTCTCTGGCCGCTTCCCCAATGTACATAGTAAAGAGTATGAGATTATTCTGACAGCAGATACTGCCAGCATCAACAAACTTGTTGTTGGTTCATCCCTGACCCTGACCACAACGGTTATGGATGCCCCTTTTGAGGAAGTGTCACGAAATGTCTCAACGCCTGAAGACCTCCAGGCTCAAATCAATAAGCATACATACACGCTAAACTTTCCCGCGCGCGTGGTCGGTATCTTCGCGGTCCCTGAGACAGAACGCGCCTACTGGCATCAAAACGACTTCACGCCAGACGTACATTCTGTAGGCCCTCGCGACATTCCCGTCTATAAGTTTCTGAGTGCCAATGAACTCCTGCTCGCCCCCTATGACCAGTTCGCACAGGCACACCATATCGACCAGGCCTATTCCTATGTCTCATTCTTCTATAATCAAAGTGCCGCGTATCTAGAGCATATCACCACTTCTTCAGTACCTGACGAAACCTGGACTTATCGCGTCGATCCCCAGAGAGTCGATTTTACCCAGTTTGACAGCTTCTCAAGTAATATTTCAGGACTGCAATCCGATATGACGCGCCAGCATGGCGACCTGCTTTCACGACACGATACCTATACCAATCCCTTCAGTGCCAATTCTCAAGGAAGCTCCTCCATACCCAATGTCAACTCCATGTTTCTGACCAGCGCGCTCTTCAGTAGTCAGGATGCGCCCGGTGTGGTCGATCAGTACCATAATCGCCTCTCGGTCGTGCAGCTTCCCGTGGCAATCATCTCGGCGCAGATCATTGCTCTGATCCTGTTCTTCATTAGCATGATGTCAGGGTTATTAATTGAGCGCCTGCGCGATACCATCGCGATACTGCGCAGTCGGGGAGCCAGTGGAGGACAGGTCTATGTCGCTTTGTTAACTCAGGGCTTCTGGCTCTGCATTCTCGCGCTGCTTAGTGGTCCAATCCTGGCGATGATCGCGGCTTACTTCCTGGCGCGTAGTCAGCTCGCCAGCACCGATTTGAGCGCCTTACTTGTGCTTTCCCAGCGCCAGCATGAGGTACTCCAACTAATCGCTCCTTACTCGCTACTTGTGGCCCTGGTTTCGTTTCTCACCCTGGCAATCGCGCTCTATGGCACCAGAAACATGGATGTCCTGGCGACGCGCCGTGAGTCCTCTCGCTCCACGCACCGGGGGCTGATTCAGCGTCTACACCTGGATATTGTGGCCGCGATTGTGGCGCTCTGTGGCTTTGGGGTCTCGACCTATCTGAGCGGCTTGAATAGCCTGCTCGATGTGCGCACCAGGTCCCTCATCGCAACGCCCCTCTCCCTGGCGGCCCCCCTCTTCCTGATCATTGCCGCGGTCGTGCTCTTCTTCCGCTTCTACCCGGCTCTGCTCAACCTGGCTGCTCGCCTGGCAGGGCGAGGGAAGAGCGCGTCTTCGATGCTGGCCCTGGCTCAGATCTCACGCGCGCCCGGACAGAGTGTGCGCATGATTCTCTTGCTCGCGCTGGCCCTGGCCTTTACCATCTTTACCAGCGTCTTCACGGCGACGCAGAACCAGCACGCCCAGAGCCTGGCGAGCTACGAGGCAGGTGCGGACTTTAGCGGCCCATTGCCAGTACATGGCACCTATATCCCACCCCAACAGACGCAGCAAAAAGAGTACGCAAAGCTTCCAGGTGTAAGCGACGCCAGCATCGGTTTCGCGGGTCCAGCCGCGATTAATACCGCTAATAACAGCGGCCCCACCTCGCTTTTTCAGGTACGCGCAGTCGA
Organism: Ktedonobacter sp. SOSP1-52; assembly: GCF_016587395.1. NCBI lineage: Bacteria > Bacillati > Chloroflexota > Ktedonobacteria > Ktedonobacterales > Ktedonobacteraceae > Ktedonobacter > Ktedonobacter sp. SOSP1-52. Next base: position 137,508 of record NZ_BNJH01000003.1, on the reverse strand, counting down.
TACTAGCACCTTTGCCGTGACCGCCTACTGGCCCGATCAACCACAGCTCGCAACCATGATGCAACAGCTACGCTCGCCTCATGAACCACAAGGAGCCGTTCCGGCCTACGTTGACCAGTTGGCATGGGATCGACTGAATCTCCATACGGGTTCTGTCTTTACGATTCAAGTCAGCAATCTGGATATTGCTGACCTGAAATGCGTGGTAGTGGGCAAGGTAGAGCACCTTCCGACTGTCAATGATAGTACGCAGGGAGGCCTGCCCAACGAGACGCAGCCTTCAGCGGGCGTCATCGTCGATTATCAAACCTACCTGAAGGCCTATCAGCAAGAGGTGCGGGACAGCGGCTTTACCAGTGGAAGCAAGCCCCTGGCCCCGAATTACTTCTGGCTACGCACTACCGATGACGCCACCCAGCTCGCCAATTTGCGTGGCTCTCTGCGTGATCGCCTGGGCTCGCAACAGTATACGCAGGGCGTCTATGACCGGCGTGCGATCTTCAATAGCCTGCGCACCGATCCTCTGAGCTTGAACCTGCTGGGCATCCTGGAAGTGGGTACCATCATAGCGCTCCTGCTGGCTATCGTGGGCGACCTGCTTGCCTCCCTGCTGAGCGTACGCCCACGCCTGGCAAACTTCGCCGTCTTACGCGCACTGGGAACCTCACCGGGGCAGGTCGCCAGTGTGCTTGGTTGGGAGTTAAGCCTGATCTACACAACAGGTGTGCTTCTGGGAATTCTGGCGGGTATGCTGCTCTCACTTACCCTGGTCCCTAACCTGGTTTTTAGCGGTGTGCCGAATATCGGCATCCTGAGCACCCTCTCACTGCCAGATTTTTACGCGTTGCAGCAGATCATTCCAGTGCAGCCAATCTTTCCTTCGACGCTCTTTCTGGCTTTTGGCGTGCTCGTGATTTTCTTCTTCGTCGCGCTCGGCCTGATGATCCGCACGGTATCGCGCCCCTCCATGGGACAGGTCCTGCGCCTCAACCAGGACTAATTTGATAGCATACACTGAACATAAAGGATATATGTATGGCAGCCAGTACAACACAGACAAGGACAAAGCAACCGCTCGCGAGAAAGCCACACGCCTCGTTCTCGGCAGTGACAACGCTCGCACGCTGGCGCTGGCGTCAAAGTGGCTCACTCCTGCTGCTGACCGGGCTGGGGATCATGGCCGCAATTGTGATCATGTGTACGGTCCCATTGCTCTCGACCGTCACCAATACAGCGGGATTACGCTCGACCCTCAACGTGTCCCCAATCAATCGCGAGTTACAGATCGATACCAGCATTCAAGGTCTCTCCTCGCAATTGATTAAGGATGTACATAACCAGGTCGATCCCGTGGTCCAGCAACGCCTCCATCCCTACCTGACAAATCAGGTCCAGTCCTCCCTGCAATTCCCGGGCATGAGCATCCTGACTCCTAAACCTCAACACTCTGGCGACCAGTTACAACTCTTCGCCTCGACATCCCCACAATTGCAGGCCCATATCTCACTCATAGAAGGCAAGCTTCCCAGCGCTACCAGTGGCGAGCTTGAACTGCTCCTCACACGTGAGAGCGCGCTGGGTATGCATGCCCGTGTAGGCGATATGGTCGTGGTACAGCTCCCCTATATGATCAGTCCCACGTCTCAGAATACCCGGAACACGACTGTCAGTATGCGCCTGGTTGGTATCTTCAAACCAACCACCGCTAATGACCGCTTCTGGAATGGTTCAAGCTTCCAACCGACGAAGGCTGGCGAGTGGACGTATTACAATGGCCTGGTCAGCGATAACACGCTCTACCAGACCTTTGATAACGTGGCCCGGCTTACCCACTCACAGGCGACGCTTATCACCTCGCCTGTGACACTGCATTGGATCTACTACATCAATCCGACCAGCGTCTCGATGAACAATCTAGATGATTTTAGTCGCCAGATGAACCTGGTTCAGACCGAAATGGCCAATAAATATGGCGCGCTTTCGCTTACCGCGACTACCCTTCCGCCCTATCCCTACTTCAAACAGGTCAAGCTCTCAGGTCCCCTGGTTGACTCTAGCAATAGCAGCGGCATTCTGGGTCAGTTCCGGGACCGCATCTCCATTGCACGTATTCCCATCCTCGTCCTCTCGCTCCAGATCATTGCCCTGATCCTGATCTTTGTGAGCATGATGTCGGAGCTCCTGGTAGATCGCCAGGCGGACTCTATCGCGACCCTTCGCAGTCGAGGTGCCAGTTCTAGCCAGGTCTTTGGCTCGCTCGCCGTTCAGGGTCTGCTGATCAGTGCGCTGGCGCTCATCGTGGGCATGCTCCTGGCACTCCCTCTGGTGAATCTCATGGCGCATACCCTACTGCCAGTCACCGACCAGGACGCGCTCAACCTCATCGCCAATGCGCCGCTCCTGGCCCTGATTGCCGAGGCTCCCTACGCGCTTCTGGCAGCAGGTATCGCCGTTCTCGCTCTGCTCTTTACCCTGAACCGCGCCACACACATGGATGTCCTCTCGGTACGACGCGAGGCCGCGCGCACGCAGCGCCGCCCCTTCTGGCAGCGCCTCTACCTCGATGTCGTGGCCGCAATTATCGCCCTGGCTGGCTACTTTGCCTCGCTCTATATCACCACTATTAGCAGTGGCGGCCTGCTCGATATTCGCACTCAGACCCTGGTCTCTTCGCCTCTCGCGCTTATCGCGCCTGTCTTCCTGCTCATAGCCTGTGTCCTGCTCTTTATGCGCATCTTTCCTGTCTTACTACGCTGGGGATCGAACCTGGCGGGACGTGGGAGCGGAGCCGCCTCGATGTTGGCCCTGGCCCAGATGTCGCGCTCGCCCAGGCAGGCACTGCGCATGACGCTCCTGCTCTCGCTCGCCACCGCCTTCGCGATCTTCACGCTTGTTTTTACCGCGACCCAGGCACAGCGTACGCAGGACTTGGCTGCTTATCAGGCGGGGGCCGATTTCAGCGGCGCCCTCCCGGCGCCCAATACCATTGCCCAACCACCTGTTTCCGTCCAGGGCTGGCAAGAGCGCTATCGCCAGCTACCCGGTATCGTCTCAGCCTCGCCAGACTACCAGGTCAATGGGTCGACCAATGGCATCTCGCCATCGTTGACGCTCCAACTGGAGGCAGTCGATCCAGATTCATTCGCGCAGACAGCCGCCTGGCCCGCCCAGAGTTCAACGCAATCGCTTACCACAATGATGCAGCAGTTACGCGTTGCCGACGAACCAGGTAAGATACCCGCCTTCGTCGATAGCGTCATCTGGGATACCCTGCAACTCCACCAGGGTTCGACCTTCTCAGTCACACTCGATAATGCGTCACTCGATGTCTATGTTCTTGGGCAGGTGGAGCATATACCCACTATTATTGATAATGCCTCTGATACAGCCAATGGCCAGATTCAAGCGCAGGGGGGTATCCTGACCAGCTATATAGGCTTAAACGCGGCATATCAATCCGTCATAAAGAAGCAGGATACTCATCTGCCTATCAACCACATCTGGCTGAAAACGAGCGATGACGCGGCCACTCTGGGCCAGGTGCGCAACGCGCTAACGGCTACCCCTCTGCGCCTTGGCGGGCTAATAGATCGGCGCGCACTCTATAATTCTATGGAGAATGATCCGCTCTACCTCAACTTGATTGGTATACTGATCATTGGCGCCTCCACAGCGCTCCTGCTCGCGCTCGTTGGCAGCCTGCTCTCCTCCTGGATCAATGCCCGCGCTCGCCTGACCAGTTTCGCGGTCCTACGCGCGCTTGGGACAACACCCGCGCAGGTGGTTAGTGTGCTCACATGGGAGCAGTCTATTATCTACCTGGTGGCGCTCCTGCTCGGCCTGGGTTTTGGCGCGCTACTCTCCTATACCGTCGTACCGTCCCTGGCGGTCACCAGTATTCCACCCATCGCGGCCGGAACCTTTGGTGGAGAGAACGCCTTCTATGCGCTCCAGAGCCTGCTACCTACCAGAATTATCATCTCAAGCCAGTTGCAACTGGCACTAATAGCCCTGATTGTGATCTGCATCGGCGCGCTTACAATGATGATTCGTGTCGTCTCAAAACCATCCATGGGGCAGGCCCTACGCCTGAATGAGGATTAAGAGCAAACCCTACGATAAATTGGGAACCTAAGGAGCTAGCATGTCGGAACCTATTATTATTTGTGATAATCTGGTAAAAATTTATAAAGTCGCCGACCTCGAGGTCGTAGCCCTGCAAGGCCTGGATCTGGAGGTGGCGCCAGGTGAAATGATTGCCATCGTTGGAGCCTCGGGCTCAGGAAAAAGTACGCTACTCAATATTCTTAGCGGCCTTGATGTGCCAAGCGCGGGTGGCTGTCATGTCTCAGGCAATGACCTGACGCGACTCACGGCCGCTCAGCGCCTGAATTATCGCCGCTACATCGTGGGACAGGTCTGGCAGCAAAGCGGGCGTAATCTCCTGCCCGAACTGAGCGCCGAGGCCAATGTGGCCCTTCCTCAGATGCTCAGTGGCGTGGGAAGCCGTCAGCGCAATCAACGCGCCCGCGAGCTCCTCGGCCTGGTCGGGCTCGGCGATAAGCTAAACAAGAAACCTGAACAGCTCTCAGGTGGTGAGCAACAGCGCTGCGCCATCGCCGTCGCCCTGGCCAACTCGCCCCAGATCTTGCTAGCCGATGAGCCAACAGGTGAACTCGACTCGGTCACGGCACACGCTATCTACAACCTGCTACGCGACCTTAATCAGCAACTAGGCCTGACCATCGTTACCGTTACCCACGACGCGGCCCTGGCAGCCAACGTTGACCGCACCATCGCCATCCGCGATGGGCGCACCAGTACTGAGACCGTGCGCCGCGAGGCCGAGCTAGAAGAGCTACACGAGCATATGCAGGAGGCCAGCGCCATTATTGGCCTCTCCACACGCACTCACCGCGAATCGGTTCTGATTGACCGTGCGGGCCGCCTGCAACTTCCCAAAGAGGCCATCGAGCGTCTGCCCTTCAATGGTCGCGCCGAGGTACGTATCGTCGATGACCATGTCGAACTCTGGCCCCTCCAGAGCGAGGGTAATGGTAATGGCAACGGCAAAAATGGACACATCACATCCGAGCCCTCCATGAAGGGAGAGAAACGTTAATGGATTCACAAGCACTGACCGCTCAGCAGCCAAACAGCACGCCCATTCGCACTATCGTCGAGGCCCGGGGCGTCACACGCGACTTCCCCTCAGGGGGTGGAGTCGTGCATGCCCTACGTGGAATCGATCTGCGTGTCCTCCCAGGTGAATTCGTCGCCCTGCGCGGGCGCTCCGGCTCCGGCAAGACCACTCTGCTCAATATCCTGATCGGACTGGATAACCCTACCAGCGGCAAGGTCTCCATCCTGGAGAAAGATCTCTCCACGCTTAACGAGACTGAACGCGCGCGCCTGCGCCGCGAAAGCGTTGGCATGATGTTCCAGAACGCTCACCTCTTCCCCTCGCTTACCGCACAGGAGAACGTCGAAATTCCCCTACGCCTGGCCCGCGTGCCTGGACGCAAACGCACAGAAATGGCCCTACAGGCGCTTGAACACGTTGGCCTGGGCAAACGCGCCCATCATCGCGGCATGGAGCTTTCAGGCGGCGAGCAGCAACGCGTAGCCCTCGCCAGGGCACTAGTCCATAAACCACGTTTTATCATCGCCGACGAGCCGACCGGCAACCTCGACTCCCTCACTGGACGCGACATCATCATGCTCCTGCGCACCATTGCCCACGAGGAGGGCATCGGCATGCTCATCGCCACCCATGACGCCGTCCTCTACAAGGCCGCCGACCGTGTCCTCTACATCAACGATGGCCTCGTCACCACCGAAGCCTCTCAAGAGTAGTAGAGTACAGTTAATATATCTCAGAGTAAAGTAGTGCGTGTGGATCGCACGCATGCGCACGATCCACACGCACTACTTTACTTGTGAGCGCCGCAGGCGCGAAAAGAGACAACCCTTTGGATTGAAGGGCTATACTTAAGCATACAAGGGCTGAACTTTCACAAAGTCAAAGGTAAAAAATTATATAAATACACACACATCCACATTTTCAAGTTCTCCGTTCGCTGTCTGCAATAGGGATGGACAATGTCCATAGGCATTATTACGACGGGAGGGATAACTTATGAGCGATATGAGCACTCTGTCTCGTAAACGTCCAATCGGGATTAGCATTATCGCCGTCTTCCTAGCCTTCTCCGGACTCCTGGCTCTGATCGGTGCTATGCTCAACTTTGTAAGTGTAAGCCGAGAATTCGGGCGCATGCCCAATCACACTGCCGCCTTCTTACTCACTCTAGGCGTCGTTTCAGCCTTCTTAAGCATCTACTCCTTTGCACTCGTGTATGGACTCTGGACGCTCAAGCGCTGGGCCTTCTGGTCAACCCTGGCACTTGAAGTAATCCTCTTAATCCAGAATATCGTGCTCTGGCTTACGCATGTCTACACGCCAGTAGCCTTCATCCTCAATAGCCTGGCTCCCTTGCTGATTATGGGCTACCTCTTTTTTAATCAGGAAGTACGCACTACTTTTAATACCAGCCAGATAAGGTTTCAATGGTATAAATAACTAGTTTACGAGTGCATCCGACAAGTTGGAGGGCCATGCTGACATGACCCCTTCAACTTGCTTTCTCTCACCCCCTATTCAACACCCGCCCAAAGCGCTATACTTAACAATACTATCCACCACATTTGTATAGATTGTTTTTACTCCTTTGACCAGGAATTCAGAGCAATGCAAAAGAGAGCATTCTATATTCGCGCCCTCGCGCCAGAAGATCGAGCATGGCTGATCCAGTTCTTACACGAACATTGGGGCGACTCGATCATGGTTTCACGCGGCGTCACACATGACCTCACGACCTATCCCGGTTTCATCGCCATCCGCGATGGTGAGCGCATCGGTCTGCTCACCTATCATATCCAGGAACATAACTGCGAGGTGACAAGCCTGGATAGCCTGCTCCCCAGTCTAGGTATCGGCACGGCTCTCCTTGAAGCCGCGAGAGGAGAGGCCGTACGTCAACATTGCTCACGCCTCTGGCTTATTACCACTAATGATAGCATCGACGCGTTACGTTTCTACCAGAAGCGAGGGTTCACCCTGGTCGCGGTTCATCGCGACGCGATCAGTGGGTCGCGCAAAATTAAACCAGGCATTCCTTTGCTTGGAGCACATGGTATCCCTATTCGGGACGAGATAGAGCTAGAGTTTTTGCTGGCCTAAGCCGAAAACGTATTTCTCTACAACTCAATAGCGCAAGAATAGAAGGGATCTCCGCTCATGCTTCGTTTAATTGAACCATCATATGAGTACAAACAGCAGTTTATTGAGGCGATTCGCGAATTTCAACTTGAAGGACGCCACATGGAGAAAGACGTGCAGCGCCTCACAGCCGATTTTACTTCCTTTCTTGCTCAGCTCCAGGCACAGCAGCAGCGACGCTCTCCCTATGCCGTACCCTCCACGGATTTCTGGCTGGTAGAGCATGAAGAGTTTATTGGCCGCCTCTCGCTCCGCCATGAACTCAATGACTTCTTGCTGAAAATTGGTGGACATATCGGATATGAGATTCGCCCCTCCAGGCGGCGCCAGGGCTACGGCAAAAAGATGCTTGCGCTTGGACTCACAGAGGCGCACAAAATTGGCCTGAGTCGCGCCCTGGTCACCTGCGATGAGAACAACATCGGCTCCAAAAAGGTGATCGAGGCCAATGGAGGCCAATTCGAGAACGCCACCCTCGTCGAAGGCTCGCCCATCCGCAAACTCCGCTACTGGATCGACCTCCCGGCACCACGCGTACTTTAGCAGCGTCGGTCAGGAGCACAAGCTCAGGTGTTTCACGTGAAACGCCTGCTTGTCTGGCATTTAAAGGATGAGGATAGGGGTTGTCATTTCAGCTTTTTGCTGGTATACTACGCAACATAGAACCTATGTTCTACATCTCCACGCCCTATTCGCCCGCACAGAGAGTCCGCAGGAAAAAGCCTGGCGGACTCTTTTTATGCGCGAAATCAGGTCCTCAAAGAGATGGCTACTGATCAAGCACGGCCGAGGGGCAGTAGCTGGCAAGCGTGCATTGGGCGCAGAGTGGCTTGCGCGCGTTACAGACTGCGCGGCCATGATAGATAATGCGATGGGCCACCTCCATCCAATGCTCGCGCGGCATCAGCGCCATCAAGTCACCCTCGATTTTAACTATATCGTTCTGATTCGACCAGCCAAAGCGCTTTGAGAGCCTATCCACGTGGGTATCCACGATAAAGCCATCCACCACGCCAAAGGCATTCCCCAGGATCACATTGGCCGTCTTACGCGCGATACCGGGAATACGCACCAGCTCCGCCATTGTTCTTGGCACCTCGCCACCATAGTGATCGAGTAGGTACTGACAGGAGACACGCAGTTGGTTAGCCTTCTTACGATAGAAGCCAGTCTGCTTGACATCCTGCTCCAGCTCCTCCTGATTGGCCCCCGCGTAATCGGCGGCGCTACGGTACTTCTGGAAAAGCGTCTTCGTGACGGCATTGACGCGTTCATCGGTACACTGGGCCGCGAGCTGGGTCGCAACAAATAGCTCCAATGGAGTTGTGAAATCTAACTCATAGCGCGCCTGGGGATAGAGGCGATATAGCTCGTCGATAATGGCCTGTACCTGCTCGCCGGAGCCAACCTGCACCCCGGATGAGAGGGAACTACTCATGTAACTACACACATCCTTTCTGGCCTCGTAGAGAAGTATATCTTATACTTCTTTCTGCCTGACCTCATTGTAGCAGGAATGTGGCGGCAAATAAAACGCATGTACTATAATGGCAGTCCGAACCACGGGGCTGGCAGGCTTGAACGCTCCGTCCGCTTTCTCTGCACCAGCGTCTGGCCCATCCTCTATAGCTACCTTTCCATCGAGACAGGCCAGCCCTTCGCCATCTGGAGTCTCCCCAAGGACAAAGTGCTCGCCCTCCTACCAGAGAACCAGGCTCTCGGCCTGGCCATACGCCACTTCCACCAGCAAGTATCCAGCTATTTCTCCCAACCACACACCACCAGAACGGCCCTACAAACCATCTCCGCAGGCGTCCACTTCCTCCAACTCATCGACGAACGCCTGCGTACGCAACCCACCTGGACATAACAGAGAGAGAACTGATGAGCTATCAATTCCATTGAGCAACAAACAAACGGAGACGCCTACCCCTTTGTCTACATGACAAAAGCAAATGAGCCCGAGAATGTACCATCCAACCGACGCTGCGAGGGACTGCGCGGCCCCCGCAGCGCCGGTTGGCTAGCTATAAAGTCATATACAGGCAAACAGGGGGATATCCTGCTTATTTAAGAGCTTAACAGTCGCAACACAGACCGGACCAGGGAAAAACCGCACAGGTAAGTGGTATAATACACATACCATCTGCTAAAAGCTCCTTAGGTTTAAGCCTTTTTATTACCTCGCCCCACTATGCTGAATTTGTGCTGGCGATTAAGAATAGTAGTGAATAGGCAACGATTACTAGTAAAGGACAGTTACTGCCTATTTGGAAACCTGAGCGCGCTTGTCCCCGAATGGGGGAAGCACTAGTCACGAGAGTGACGCCGCGCCCCCGAATGGGGGTTGGTTTCCGCATAAGAGCTTGCGCCACAGCGCGCCAAACGGATTTCTCATTCATGGGCATAAAGCGAAAACTGCGAGAAACAGGATATATGAGCTCATCACTAGCCAGGCGTGTTACAGAACTATTCAAAGGAGATGAACCGTTGGAAGGTTCAGTCCAAGAGGAACAGACAAACTACCAGGAGGTGCGCGCGTTGCGCGTGCGTATTGCTGAGCTGGAGAAAATACAGCAGGAACAAAACCTTGCCCTCCACCAGGAAAAGGAGGCTCGCAAGGCGTTAGAAACACGCCTGCATACGGTCCTGAATGAGCGTGATCGCCTGATAGAAGAGCTTACTGAGGCCCAGGACAACATCAATGCCTTACTCGATGCCAACCAGCGCATGGACGAATTTTTAGGCATCGCCAGCCACGAACTACGCACGCCTCTAACGACTATCAATGGCAATATTCAGCTGGCCAAACGTCGCCTGAAGGCCTTCCGCCTGGATGACACCAGAGAGGATTTTGCGAATAAAGTCGACGTCATCCGCGAAATGTTGGAGCGCGCCGAGCGCCAGGTACGCGTACAAAATCGCCTGGTTGGCGACCTCCTCGATATTTCACGCATCCAGGCCAATCGCCTTGAACTACACTTTCAAGAGTGTGATCTGATCACCATAATCAAAGAGGCCGTCGAGGATCAGCGCGCGTCCTGGCCGAAACGCTTGATTGTATTGGACAACTTCTCATGCACACAGGAAATTCGTATCGAGGCTGATCCAGACCGGATCGGGCAGGTCATCACCAACTACCTGACCAATGCCCTCAAATACTCAGCCCCCGAGACAGGGGTCAACGTAGCTATTTCCTCGACCGCGCAAGAAGTCAAGGTCGCGGTTCAAGATGCTGGCCCAGGCATATCGACCGAGGAGCAAGCTCAGCTCTGGCAACGCTTCTACCGCGTCCCGGGCATCAGCGTGCAAAATGGCTCTGGCGTAAGCCTTGGACTTGGCCTGCATATCTGCCGCACCATCATCGAGCGGCATGGTGGGCACCTCGGCGTCGACAGCATCCAAGGAGAGGGCTCAACCTTCTGGTTCACGCTTCCCTTGTAGGGTCCATGCTGGCATGGACTCCGAGCGAAGCGATCTCCTCAGCCACAGGGTATCGGCCTGCAGGCTTCGGAGTCCATGCCAGCATGGACCCTACAATTTGCAATGCCTATGCCTGGTCATCCAAGTTGCGCTGCTCCTGCTGTCTGTGGATCTTGCCTTCTTCAAGGGGGCGCTGGCCCTCCTCCTCAACATCGAAGGGGCGCCCATGAATCTGGCTCTCCCAGGGAGAGGCGACCTCTTCGCCCTCGACGGGCGTCCGAGTCATTCCGGCATTCTCATAGGCTGCACGCGCCTTCATCGGATCCTGATTATGCTGGGGGAAGCGCTCGCCGCGCGCATCCTGGTCGCCAAAAGGCGTATTGGCCATGGCGGCATTGCGCCCACCAAGCGTGTCATACACCGGGTGTGGCTCGCGGGGTTTCTCCATAGCCGCTTCCTGCTCGCGCCGGGCCGCGGCCTCCTGGCGATTGTGCCTGTCTTGCTCGCGCAGTACCGCCTCCTGCTCGGCGCTCGCACGCTCCACCTGCTGTAAATGCGCCTGCTCTTCTGCCTGGCGACGCTGCTCCTCGCTATAGGACGTAGCCTGCTGCCGGGCGATGGTTGTATCGCGTTCACGAAGGCGCTCTTCGGTCATCATCGGATCGTGCGCCATGGATTCTTCCTGGCGGCTGGTGGCTTCGCCACGCGCGACGGCGCTCCCCTCGTGGAAGAGGTAGTGCGATGACATAGGATCAAGCGCGCCTGGGGGCGCCTCCTCAACCATACGCGCGAAATGCTGCATGTCATCTTCTAAGACCGACTGAAAATGTGAGTCCATGCCTAATTTCTCGGCGGCAACCCCAAGAACACCTGCAGGTGGGGTGTAATTGAGGAACACATCCACCATCGTCTGTCCAGTACCAACCGGAGTAAATTTGACGCGACCGGTATTTTGCAGTCCATCTATTGAGCGCCAGCCAATCTGCTGGTCAGGAGTCCAGCCCTCATTAACCGCGTCCCATTCGTGTCGTCCTCCAACCTGGACCACCCAATGGCTACGCTGGTCATCATGGTAGGTCACTTCCTTCACAAAACGCATAAACTTGGGGAAATCGTTGAAATGCGTAAACAAGGCATAGACCTGCTGTACAGGCGCACGAACGGTAACGGAAACATGATGTTCTGCCATAAGATATCTCTCCTCATCTCCTCATCTTCTCACATTACCAAACTACCAATGATGTATCTCTTAGCACGCATCATAAGCTAGAGAAGTTTCGTAGCGGCAAAGAAAAAGGTTGCGGTTGATGCGCGAACGCGCATCAACCGCAACCTTTTTCTTTGCCGCTACATGACCCTACTGGGGTGGATTGGCGCTACTACCAGGCTCATAGTAGTCGCTAAGAATGCAGACATCGCGATTGCCGCGAATAAGCATCATCCAGGGCGACTCTTCGTAGAGATCCTCGACCGATTTCTGCTCGGGATTCTTCTCCTTGGGAGGCAAGCGCGACATCATCGGGTCCTGAGTATACCAGGGATAACGCGGGCGCAGAGAATCCTTATCGCCAAAGTTGGTGCGCTCCAGACCCGCGTGGCGACCTCCCAGCGTATCATAGACCGGGTGTGGCGCATAGTTTTCCAGGGGCTCATCCGCGATGACATTAGCCATGGCTTGCAGCTTTTCCTGGCGTGCCTCCTCCAGGCTCTTGAGAAAGGCCTCGCGGGCCTGCTTCTCGCGTTCCAGGCGCAAACGCGTCACTTCGCTTGCCTGCTGGAGCTCGCGCTGCTTGCGGTCCTTCTCCCGCGCGATGCGCTGCTCGCGTTCAGCCAGAGCCTGGGTAGTCATCATCGGATCATGTTGCATGGAGAGCCGCTGGCGCTCTGTCATCTCGCCGCGAGACACCACGCTCTCTTTATGGAAGAGGTAGTGTGATGACATAGGATCGAGCGCCCCCTCTGGAGCCTCCTCGACCATACGCGCGATATGGGTCAACTCGGTCTGCAACACGGTATCGATGTAACTATTCACCCCCAGGTTTTCACCCAGGCGCCCCAGCGTACCCGTAGGCGGAACGTAGTAGATATACACCGCGACTTCTGTACTTTGCGGGCTCAGCGCACGGAATTTGACGCGTCCGCCATTTTTTAAGCCGCGAACTGAGCGCCAACCGACCTGCTTGTCTGGAATCCAATCCTCGTTAACCGCATCCCACTCATGACGCCCCAACATCTGCACAACCCAGTGGCTACGCTGATCGTCATAATAGGTCACCTCTTTGACGAAGCGCATAAATTTGGGAAAGTCATTGAAGTGCGTAAAGAGCTCATAAACCTGGTGGACCGGGGCTTTGACCGTCACCGATGCACTATGCTCTACCATATGAAACCCCTTTGCTCAGTGTCGCGGGGGCGCGACAAGACCTGTTCACCCAAACGCATTACAAAGTGCCTCTTCGGAAACCTGAGCGCGCCTGCCGTGCCACCTTTAGGTGGTCCCCGAATGGGGGAAGCGCTAGTCGCGAGAGCGACGTTGGTTTCCGCATTACAAAGACAAACAACACAACTTGCGCCTACAAATACAGTCCAACATGTGTCTGTAAGAAGGTGAATCATTACGGACGCCGTAGCCAGCATCGTCACAACGTCCCTGAGTTCTGCCACAGGAGTTAAAGAGACATACTATAGTATAGCATGAAACAGATAAATGTATAGTTCCTACTAATGGCCTTCCCACCGCGTGGCATCCCTCCACGTGTCTCGTTCCATTTCAGGAGCGATCTGCCCTCGCGGCGCGAGAGGCTCGCCACCCATGCAGAAGGGGCCTGGGAGTGCTTCTCCCCCCCATTCGGGGGCACAGGGGCACAATCTACCAGGCCCCTCCTGCTGGGCGGCTGCTTCCCAGGAAAGCTGGCGCACCACCTGCATGGGCGTGGGGATCGAGCAGCCACCCTTAACTTGATGCCTTGCTCGCAATAAGTCTGGCGCCTATAGGCTTGTGAATAGCAAAAAACCCGCCTCTAGAGCGGGTTTAGGAATTTGGGCGCGCCCAGCAGGATTCGAACCTGCGACACCCGATTTAGAAGATCGATGCTCTATCCACTGAGCTATGGGCGCGTATGGTTTGGTGAGATACCTCTCCCCAAACACGTCACCATAATAGCAACTTTATGCGCCTTCTGTCAAGCTCTTACCACAAAAAGCACATGCCCATATCTCCTATAGAGAAACGTCCTCCTGGTCGATTGATTCTAGAGGGATGTATAAGAAGGGCACCGACGCTGCTGAAGCACGCGTCTACATATCATGGGCGATATGCCTCGTACCATAATATGTAGACGCGTACTTTAGTAGCGTCGTCCCCCCTCCTTCCTACCTGTCAGCTTACCTGGCACATGTCACACATAGGTCTAGAGGCCAGGCAGAGCGTCGGCAAGCGATGTTCTCCTTGACAAGCAGCATAAAAAGACATATAATACCAAAGGAAATCCGAGTAGCCCAGTAAGGATTAGCAGGATGGATTACAGGAAGCGTCGCGCTTCCATTACCAATAGAGAATAAGGCATCAGCCAGCGAGTGGAGTAATTCTTTATGAGTCAGGCATTTGAACTGGAGCAGGGCAACTACACTGCCGGGTTCCATGTAGCAGAAAATTATACATACAAGTCCGAGAAGGGACTCGATGAGCGTGTCGTCGCCCAGATCTCTGAGATGAAGGGTGAGCCCAGCTGGATGCGGGACTTCCGTCTCAAGAGCCTGAAACTCTTTGAGAAGCGTCCAATGCCCACCTGGGGTGCTGATCTCTCAGGCATCAACTTCGACGATATCTACTACTATATTAAGCCCGTGCCACAGCAGGGCAAAACCTGGGACGATATCCCAGCAGAAATTAAAGACACCTTCGATCGCCTTGGCATTCCCCAGGCGGAGCAGAAATATCTGGCGGGCGTTACCGCGCAGTACGAGAGCGAAGCCGTCTATCACAAGATGCGCGAGGACCTTGAGAAGCTGGGCGTTATCTTCACAGATATGGATACAGCTTTGCGCGAGTATCCCGACCTGATCAAGGAGCACTTTGGCACCATCATTCCGCCTTCCGATAACAAGTTCGCCTCGCTCAATAGCGCCGTCTGGAGCGGTGGCAGCTTCGTCTACGTGCCGGAGAATGTACGCGTAGAGATTCCTCTACAGGCCTACTTCCGCATTAATGCGAAGAACATGGGCCAGTTCGAGCGCACCTTGATTATCGCTGCGCCGGGCTCCTATGTCCACTATGTCGAGGGTTGTACCGCGCCAAGCTACACCAGCGACAGCCTGCACAGCGCCGTGGTCGAGATCAAGGCCATGGAGGGCGCACGCATCCGCTACACGACCATCCAGAACTGGTCGAAGAACGTCTATAACCTGGTGACCAAGCGTGCCGCGGCCTACCGCGATGCCACCATGGAGTGGGTCGATGGTAACCTGGGCTCTAAGGTCACGATGAAGTATCCCGCGGTCATGCTGATGGAGCCGGGCGCGCGTGGTGACGTCCTTTCGGTCGCCTTCGCTAACGACGGTATGCACCAGGACGCGGGCGCGAAGATCACGCACCTTGCCCCTCACACCACTTCACAGATCCTGTCGAAGTCGGTCTCCAAGGGCACTGGTCGCGCGTCGTATCGCGGTCTCGTACGCATCAATCCAGGCGCGCACCACACCAAGTCCAGCGTCCGCTGTGACGCGCTCCTGCTCGACGAGAACGCTCGTACCGATACCTATCCGACGATTCGCGTCGAGGAGAACCAGACCGAGATCGGCCACGAGGCAACCGTCTCCAAGGTCGGCGAGGATCAGCTCTTCTACCTGATGAGTCGCGGTCTCGACGAGTCTGAGGCCTACTCCCTCATCGTCAACGGCTTCATCGAGCCTATCACCAAGGAGCTGCCGATGGAGTACGCGGTCGAGCTTAACCGCTTGATCCAGCTTGAGATGTCCGGTAGCGTGGGCTAGTAGAGATAAGCAAACATGCTCAAAGCGGAAGAGGTATATGACCTCTTCCGCTTTTTTGTCAGGAACGCAACTCATCCCCCTTACAGGCGTACATGTGGTAGAAAGAAAGCGATAGTTTCTATGCCACTAATACAGATAGAGAAGATG
Source organism: Ktedonobacter sp. SOSP1-52 (assembly GCF_016587395.1). NCBI lineage: Bacteria > Bacillati > Chloroflexota > Ktedonobacteria > Ktedonobacterales > Ktedonobacteraceae > Ktedonobacter > Ktedonobacter sp. SOSP1-52. The sequence continues at coordinate 121,664 of NZ_BNJH01000003.1, read as the reverse complement.
TAGGAGACGTCCTTGGCCTACTGCCTGAATCCGCGTGGGACACACTCCAATCCCCCTGACGCGGTTTGCTGCCAACGCTGTGACTTCCTCGTGCAAGGGTCGCATATTGGCTCATATGAAATTATGGCCTTCATTGGCGCCGGAAGCTATGGACAGGTATATAAAATACGTGAACCCGCACCCCTGAGCCGCACGCTGGCCTTAAAAGTCTTGCGCCTTGACCAGCTCACCGCCAAGGCTCAGGCCAGCTTCTTTCAGGAGGCACGCCGGATCGCGGCCATGCACCACCCTAATATTTTGCCTGTGTATAACTTCGGCCAGCTCACGGGGAACGAACGCCCCTACCTGGTCACCGAGTATGCTCCCCAGACCATTCTCGATCTCTTCCGTCGCGATGATGGGACACGCCGCCTGGCCTTCGCCGAAGAGCTCATTCCCTATATCCACCAGACGGCCTCGGCGCTGCAATATGTGCATAACAATGGCCTGGTTCACCAGGATGTCAAACCTGGCAACCTGCTCATTGGGCGCAATGGCCAGGTGCTGCTCGCAGACTTCGGCACAACGTTCTATCTGGGAATGCAGACGCATGCCTCGCTGGGCGAGATCACGGGGACGGCTGCCTACATGCCGCTTGAGCAATGGCAGGGGACTCCCCGCCGCGACTCAGATCAATACGCCCTGGCGATCTGCTGCTATGAACTGCTTACCGGGCGCACACCCTTTGTCTACAAACGCCTTGAGGAGATGTGGCACGCGCACGCAGGCGAGCAACCAATGCCACCTCACCATTTAAATACCCGCATCCCCTCCGAGGTCAGCGCGGTCTTGATGCGTGCTCTCGCCAAGAACTATCGCCAGCGTTACAACAGCATCAGCGATTTCGCCAGGAGCTATACTCAGGCTGTGCAGATCGCGCTACAGCGCTATGTCTGCCAGCGCTGTGGACAACAAAATCGTAGTGGCGCCGCGCGCTGCTCCTTCTGTGGCGCCGAATACGACAACCGGCGCTGTCCCTACTGCGAGGCCCCCGTACGCTTTGGGCAGCGTTGCTGCTCCCAATGTGGACGTCTTACCGTTCCCGCCGCTATGGTCCCTCGCAGCCCGCTGATAGGCGTCACGCTCCGTCAGGGTCGCTATGCCATCAAACATGTGCTTAAGCAATCTGAAGAAAGCAATACCATGGTCGCCATCGCGACCGATGAGCGTCAGAATGATCAGCGCGTCGTTCTCAAGCGCTGGGAGTGCAGCGATCTCCCCCTGGCACAGCGTGCCAAGGATGTGGCCCACTATGATCACGTGACCGAACCCTTGACACGCCTACGCCATCCCCTGGTGCCACGCGTGCTGGATCGCTTCGCGGAGGGGCGCCACTACTATCTTGTGCTTTCCTACATTAATGGCGAGAGCATTGAAGAACGTCTACAGAAGCTGCTACGCCCCATTTCCGAGGCCGAGGTGCGCACCTATATGCTCGCCGTGCTCAACATCTTGATCGCCCTGGAGCAGCAACAACCCGTCGTGCGTCACTATGATCTCTCGCCCGCCAATATCATTATTGAGCAGCAACGTAACCGCGTTCACCTGACGGGCTTTCAGGTTCCGCCCCCCTTGCAGTCAGCGGGCGGTCGTCTGGAGCACGGGAAGCGTACCACGCGCAAGCTCGTGATCTCGCCCTATCTCCCCATCCAGGATAAACCCTACGATATCCGGACCTGTATCTATGCCCTGGCGGCCAGCATGCACCACGCCATCACGAATGTCGCGCCACCCCACTATCCAGCCTATCCGCCTGTGCGCATCCTCAACCCCAACGTATCAGCCGAGTTTGAGGCCATCTTGAGCCGCGCCCTGGCCGAAGATCCCCAGGTGCGCTACCAGAGCTATGCCAGCCTCAAACAGGACCTCCAGCGCTTACTCGCCTAGAACGGCATGAGACCCGCTACTGGCGTACGCGGCTACTGAGCTGGCAGTAGCCGCGTACGCCAGTAGCGGGTCTCACTTTACCGATTATTAGCCGCGCTGTTCAAGTGGAACGTACTCGGTGACCTTCGCGCCAACGTATTCGGCACGTGGGCGGATGAGGCGATTGTTGGCATATTGTTCAAGGATGTGCGCGGTCCAGCCAGAGATGCGGCTGGAGGCAAAAATGGGCGTATCCAGGTCAATGGGAATACCCAGCATGTAGTAGACCGAGGCAGAGTAGAAGTCGACGTTCGCGTTGAGACCCTTATGTCCCTTGATATACTCCTCAATCGCGCGCGACATCTCGTACCAGCGTACATCGCCTGTGCGCTCGCCCAGCTCCTGGGACATGGCCCGCAGGTGGGTCGCACGTGGGTCCTCGGTGCGGTAGACGCGATGGCCAAATCCCATGATACGCTCTTTACGCGCCAGGGCATCCTCCAGGTACGACTCAACGTTTCGCACCTCGCCAATCCTGAGCAGCATGCGTATGACTTGCTCATTGGCGCCCCCATGCAGGGGGCCAGAGAGGGCGCTGATAGCCGCGACAACCGAGGCATACATGTCAGCCTTGGTGCCAGCGGTCACACGCGCGGCGAACGTCGAGGCGTTTAATTCATGATCGGCATGCAGGATCAAGGCCACGTCCAGGGCGTGGGCGGTATAGGCGTCTGGTTCTTTGCCTGTCAGCATGTAGAGCATATTCGCCGCGTGCGTGCCAGTCTGGAGAGGCTCAACGAGGTTACGCTTCTCGCGGATGCTATTCCAGGTCATAATAATCGTGGGCAGCGCGGATGTCAGGCGGATGGCGCGTCGCTCATCGGCGGCGGTAGACTTATCGCTTAAGTCATCGTCAAAGGCTGCAAGGGCGGAGACGGTTGTGCGGAGCACATCCATCGGAGAGGTGGAAGATGGCAATAAATGCATCAGATCGATGATGCGGCTCGGCAGAGCGCGGTTGGCGCGTAACTGCTGCTCCACTTCCGCCAGTTGCGTTTTGGTGGGCAGAACACCATGCCAGAGCAGGTACGCGGTCTCTTCAAAGCTCGAATGACGAGCCAGGTCATGAATATCTATACCGTAGTACGTTAACTTACCAAGTTTACCATCGAGATCACAAATTCGCGATGTTGTAGCCACAACATCTTCAAGACCTTCAGTGGTCATCGCAATTCCTCCGAAGAGATGTAAATTTTTGGTGGAATACGCCTGGGCGGTTCCTATCATCGAACCAGCATCCGCCTCATCAGCGAAACGGACAAGCACAATCAACGGCCATTTCTTGCACAAACAGAAGCAAGTTGATTCAAAATAATTATAATCGTCAAAAAAGAAGGGTGTCAACGAAGCTAGCTAACAGAAGAGACCTGGGACGTGCACAAAATGGGATTCTGTGCTACACTAGCGGACGAAGCAGGCATAAGAGTGACACCGGAAAAGCGGTATCGCCCAGGAGAGAGGCAAAAGAGGGTATGAGCAAGCACACGCCAGAAGATGAGGCATGGCTTATTGCTCGCAGTAAGCGCGGCGATCTTGAGGCATTTAATCAGTTGGTTGAACGTTACCAGCAGCTAATGTATGCCTCTGTCCTACGCGTGCTCGGCAATGCTGATGCCGCGGCCGATGTGACGCAGGATGCCTTTTTCTCCGCCTTTCGCCATATTCAATCCTTCAAAGGCGGCTCCTCCTTTCGGGCCTGGCTCCTGCGCATCGGCTCCAACCTGGCCTGCGACTACTGGCGCTATAAGCAACGCCATCCCGCCGCCTCGCTGGATGAACTAACCGACGATGATGAACCCCACACCCAGGAGGCACTTGGCGCCCTGGTTGATACCCATCTCAGCGATAATCCCGAGGCGCGACTACTCAACCAGGAGCTTCAGGAACTGATTCAAACGGGCCTGCAACAGCTGCCACTTGATCAGCGAGTCGCGGTCGTCCTCTGCGATATCGAGGGCTTCTCGTATGAGGAGGTGGCCGCAAGCACTCAGTCAACGCTGGGAACGGTCCGGTCCCGCATCTCGCGTGGACGTACGAAGCTCCGCCAGTATCTCTCACAACACCGGGAACTTTTACCCCGCGATTACCGTCTAACCAATTGAATGGATCGCTACCAATAGACACAGTTTATGTTTGAGGAGACGGAGTAGACGCTTGGCATACGACGAACAACACCTGACATCAGAAGAATTCTCAGCGTACCTGGATGGGGAGCTTACCTCCTCCGAACAGGAACGCCTGGCGAGCCATTTGAGTTCCTGTATCACATGTGGGCAGGAACTCGATGAGCTACGTCGTACCATCGCGCTCCTCCAGGCCCTCCCACGCCCAGCCCTACCTAGGTCTTTTACCCTTGCGCGCAATGCCAGCAGCCTCCCCGATACGCCACCGCTGTATGCAACTGCCCAGGTCGATGACATATTTCCCGAAATGCAAGAAGACGAAAAGGAGAGTGTCTCATATACGCCAACGCGGCCACGCGCTCGCTGGCCGCTCTATGCGCGAAGTGGGCTGCGTACCCTGAGCGCACTCGCCGCAGTCATCGGTCTCTTCCTCCTAGGCTCCAGCCTTCTTGCCATGCTTCCAGCAGGTAGTGGAGCATCCTATTCCACCGCCTCAAACTCAAGTGGCTCAAGCGCACAATCAAATACTAAAACAGAGAAGCCAGGAAGTACGATGCCTCGCACTACGGAAGCCTCGCCCCAGGTTAATACACCTCAAATCACAACAAAGTCACCCACGACAACTCCTGTTCCCAGTCCAACCTCAAGCTGGCCAGTAGTATTCTTCTTCGATCTGAATACGGTGCTGGGACGTGTGGGACTAGGTCTGTTGTTCCTCCTGATAGGAGGAATAGGCCTGTTTGCTTTGAGAGTTCCCCTGCGCCTCTAATCCAATCCGGTGCTGCCATTGGCCTTCTTCTCACCCTATGTAGAGCTTCTATGCATTGCGCGTAAGCGTGGTTTTTTGTATAGTCTATGCAGAGCAATGATACTTTCAATTATGCCAATCAGACACAGGTTGTAAATATGAACACCGTACTTCTATTTGCCTCTCCCGTCATCAATGTCCTGGTGACGGGGATTTTCGCGGGCATGATTACGCGCCAGTACCTACGCCGGAGGCGCGTCTATCAACTCTACTGGTCTATCGCATTGCTGATGGCCTTCGCGGCAACTATCGCCTATGTGGTGATGATGCTAGCTCAGCCAACCAGTAGCCTGGGCATCCTCTGCTTCCGCATCTACTATACCCTTGGAGCGGCCCTTATGCCCTCCTGGCTGGGCCTGGGCAGTATCGCCCTCCTGGGCAAACCCATGTTGACACGCTCCTGCCTGATGTTCCTCTCGTTCCTGAGCGTGATCGCTACAGCCTTTACCTTCGATGGATCTATCGATATGCAGAAATTGAGCCAGATCGCAGGCACACCCGGTACAGGCATCCTGCATCCTGGCCCCTGGCTGGTCACCACGATTCTGCTCAACACGCTGGGAGTCGTCGCCATTGCTGGAGTAGCCCTCTATTCTGGCTTGAAGCTCGTGCGCAAGCAGAGCCAGGTTGGTGGCCTGCAATCGCTAAACCTGCTCTGGGCCAATGTCCTGATCATGGCTGGAGCCTTGATCGATGCCGCCGCCGGTACCCTGGCGCGTGTCCTGGGTCTACAGAGCACCTTCTGGATCATTATGGCTCTTGGCTGGATCGTCTTCTTCGCGGGCGTCCTGCTGACCGGGCGGCGCTCCAAGAAGAGCCAGGCAGCCGCTCCCCCTGCAGACACATCCCCACAGTCCCAGCCTATAGCCCCATGAGGCCAATGCTCTTGGTGGTGTAATGCCCCTGGCGGCTGGAGGTCGCCAGGGGCATTACACCACCAAACAACGCGAGCGCCGCAGGCGCGAGGCGTCACGCCAAAAATAAGGGAGGACGGGTTAAGTTACTTATAAGTAACCTTACCCGCCCTCCCCCGATCCCAAGCACAAGGAAAAGCGCTATATAGTGACACCATCAACCTGTAAGGGCCGATGAGGTGTTGTCAAAGTTGTTTGCCTACTTGGTCTGCGCCTGCAACTCACCCAGGGCCACGTTAATGGTCAACTGCTGGTTGCCACGGTAGACCTTGACGGCTACCTTGTCGCCCACGTTCTTGCTCAGAAGAGCATCTGAGAGCGAAGATGAATCGGTAACATTCTTGTTATCTACCTGTACGATGACGTCATTCACCTGTAAGCCGGCCTTGGCTGCTGCTCCATCCTGCGTCACCTCGACGATCATCACACCCTGCTGCACTGCGAGTCCGTTGCGTTGCGCCATACTGGCATCGACAGCAACCACGGTTACATTGAGGGCCGCGCGCCCCGTATGCGTCACTTTCCCACTATCGATCAACTGTGTGGCGATAAACTTCACCCGGTTGGACGGGATGGCATAGCCAACACCATTGGCAGGCGTATTATATTCTGAGTTAATCGCGACCAGGGTTGGAATGCCAATGACATTGCCCTGCAAGTCGACCAGGGCGCCACCGCTGTTACCAGGGTTGATTGGCGCATCCGTCTGAATCGTATTCGGAATCGTCGCACCATTACCCTCCGAGACATTGCGCCCCAGCGCGCTCACGATACCGTGAGTTACCGTCTGCGAGTTCCCCAACGGATTGCCAACCGCGAGCACTTCCTGACCCACCTTGAGTGAGGATGAATCGCCCAGGTCGGCGGTCGCCAGGTTGGCAGGCGGATTAATCTTGATCACCGCCAGGTCATCCGTGGCATCCGTACCAACCAGGGTCGCGCTCAACTGATTGCCATCGAAGAGCTTGACGGTCAGGCTCTGAGCGTTCTCGACCACGTGATTGTTCGTTACAATGTATCCACGCTTATCGATCACGACACCCGAACCAAGGCTGGAGCCGGTCGAGATCTGTACGACCGCAGGCTGAATATTTGTCACCACCGCTTCGCGTACAGTTTGAATATTGTTATCGCTCAGTGCAGGGATGGTTACCTGCGAGTGTGAACTGCTATCTGTTTGGAGGCCAGCTTGTGACGAGCTGGGTACACTTACACCACCACGCCCAAATTGCCAGCCCGCGAAGAGGCCCGTACCAAAGACGAGCAGGAGTACTACTGCCAATAGGACTATAGATGCCGTGCTGGGTCCCCTGCGCACCGGCGGCTGAGCGACGGGCGGAGGCACCGGCCCATTGGGCGCTGAGGCGGCATAGGTATCAGCCTGCGTCTGTTGAGCCCAGGAAGCGGGCTGTCCTGCCTGTGGCAGTGGCTGCACCTTCTCATGCTCATCTAAGGTCTCCTGCGAACCAGAATACTGTTCGGCATCCTGCGTAGATGGTGAATACATATCAATTTTTGTATAATCTCTACCATTTGCTGTACCATTTGTCGTATCATTTACCACATCATTCGCGGAATCATTTTCGTTGAGCATCTAGTATCCTCCTGACACGATGCATATAAGAAAGCGGTGTTCATGCCCTGATGTTTATGCCTTATAGATAACGATAAGGACCATAGCAAGTCAACTTCTACTTGCTTGTTCATACTATACAAGGGTATTTTTAGAAATCTTTATAGGTTTTGTAAAAATTTTGTATAGTTTTAAATATTGGGTGCCTACCCGAAAACCTGAGCGCTTTAGCGCTAGCCACGAGAGTGGCGTTGGTTTTCGCATAAGAAGGAAAGGGGTTGCCCATAACTGCTGTTAATGAGATAATGGGACGAAACCGAGCAGAGAAGAGCAGCGTATAAATGGAAGAGAATACACCAAAGGTGAATACATTCAATCAGCCCGAGCAGCAACCTACTCATAAATATCCAGGCGAGAACAAGCTTACACCTGACCAGTTACGCCAGCAGGCTCAGGAGCAATTGCAAGCCCAGAACTGGTCGCAGGCCATTCTCTACTTCAGTGAGCTAAGCAAGCAGAATGAGGAGGATAAAGAGGCGCTTATCGGCCTGGCAACGGCGCTCGATGCCATGGGCGACTATGAAGCTCTCCTGGAGACAGCCAGGCGTATGCTTGAGGCCGCGCTCAATTCAGCGCAAGGCCTGGCCTTCAAGGCGCGTGCCTTACAGAAACTGGAGCGCATCTCTGAAGCCACCATCGCCAACGACCAGGCACTCCTGCTCGATACGAACCTCCCGCTCGCCTGGCTGAATCGAAGCGGGCTACAACTACTGCAACAACGCTTCCCCGAGGCATTGCGAAGTGCCCAACGCGCGGTCACGCTCGCTCCTGATGATGCACGAGCCTGGGCCAACCAGGGCGTTGCTCTGCTCAACTTTAATCGCCTTAACGAAGCCCTCGAAAACTTCAGTAAAGCCCTTGAGCTGGACCCACAGAATCTCTTTGTGCTGCAAATGAAGGGCGAGATCCTCTGCCGCCTGGGCCGTATGCAAGAGGTTATAGCAGTGACGCGCGAGGCACTCCTCATGCACCCTGGTCATACGCCCTCACTCATCCAGGCCGTACAGGCCTTGCGCTCGCTTGAGATGTACGATGCCCTCAAAGAGGTGGCCCGCGAACTCATCGCCCAGGTACCTGATAATCTCTTTGCCTGGGAGAACTATATGCGTGCCTGGCGTGGTCTGGGCCTCTATGAAGAGGCCGACGAGACGCTCGATCAACTACTCCAGCTTGACCCCGATAGCGTTCGCTTCTGGACGCTCAAGGCCGATACGCTCTTCAGGCTTGAGCGCTACCGCGAGGCCGCCCGCTGCTCCGAGCATGCGCTTCGCCTGGATATGGAGTATGCGCCCGCGCTCCGCCTACGCGAAAAAGCCTTAAAGCAGATGTATCAGAAGCGCGAGAAGGCAGTCTTGCACACGGTAAACCCTCAAGCATAAACATAAGATAACGATAATGCGTGTGGGGTAGGCGAAGCCTACCCCACACGCATTATCGTTATCTTATACCAGTTCTTCCAGAGTGGGCAGAACAATATCGTCGCGGTGCGAGGTCAACGATGACCGCAGGCGCTCCGACACCACCAGGCGAATACGGCGCTGGTGCTGCTCATAACGCGCCAGGTCATCGGGCTGGAGTCCGGTCACCTCAACCCAGCTCATAAAGGGTTTCATGCCCACGGGCGGATGCTCAAACACGATATTGAGATCCATTTCCCACTTCTCCGGTCGCGGAATGTCAAAGAGCAACTCATGCTCGGCAATCTCGGTATCCAGAACCTCCGAGAGACGCTCGCCTAGCTGGCACTCCACCCGCCGTCTGCGTTCCGCGTCCCAGAACAACGCATCCAAGCGGTTAAAGAAGCGACCGGCCATGCGGCTGATCTCCAGCACGACTTTATGTGGCTGACGATTGGTCAGGCTCTCAGCCAGGGCGCGTGTGCTCTGCGGCATGGGCTCGCTGCGCAACAGGGTCATCAGCGAGTAGTCATCCAGGCCCACCAGTTGGTCCGCCTTCAGCTGCCCACTTTGGAGCGCATCCTGGACCGCGCGCACCAGCATCACCTGGAAGGCGCGGCTAGTATGATGCCAGTAGATATTGTCAAACATCTCCTGGCGCGCATGGAGGAGAGAATGCAGGGGACTGACACCCTTATGGGTAACGACAATGCTACGCTTCCCATCCACCTTATGCACCAGCAGCGACCCCAACAGACGCGAGACATCCACGCCTCCATAGGGAACGTTACAGCCACGCGCATCCCGTGGTAAGTAGTCCAGTTTATCGACATCCAGGGGACCACTCAAGAGGTGGCTGAGCAGTTCATCGTCGGGATGGCGCTGCCGGTTTTTGGGGGGATCAATGAAATCGGCTACGCGCTCAGGCGAGAGATGATAGTCGCGCTCCAGCACATCCGCGATAGAACTCTTCTCAATCACCGTGCGCCCGATACGCTCGTGCAACAGAATCGGGGAGCCCAGCTCCTCAATCGTGTGCGAGTAGGGATAGTGACCAATATCATGCAGCAGAGACGCCACGACAAGCGCCTGGATGCTGCTGACCGCGACCCCATCCAAACCACCACGCTCGCCACGCTGGAGCAGCGCTCGTAAGGCCCGCACAGTCAGGTGATAGCAACCAAGACTATGCTCATAGCGTGTATGCGTCGCTCCCGGCCAGATGCGGTAGACAAAGCCAAGCTGCTTCACCTGCTGCAAACGGAGAAACTCAGGGGTTCCAATCAGCTTAATCTCGCGTGGCCCCAGGGGGATCAATTCATACAGGCTATCGCGCACCGTGCTGACCGGCTGCATATCAGGCAACAGCGGCAGATCCTCATTATCAATCCAGTGATGGCGCATATGCGGCTGAATTACGCTTGTATCCACTGGTTGTGTTCTATCCATCTTTGTATTCTGCTCTCTATCATTCACCTCAAAATGAGGAGTATGTTCCATTTCAGCAAATTGTTCTTCTTGCATATTCGTACCCACCAGTATCGCCCTATCTTTCTACCATCTAGTTCCAAACAAAAAAGCCTATACATATTTTATGATGCCAGGACATCCCCATACCAGGGGTATGATACCCCTGCTCTTATTCTTCTTCTCTGCCGACAAAGAGAGTATGGAAATGTCTGTGAGTTGCGCACACGGTACTTTTTTTGCTCAACATTGCAAGGTCGCTTCACACTTCCTATAATAAGCACAAGAGCACTATGCACCTGGAATACTCCTTAGCACCCAGGCCAGAGCATAGAGGGACAGCAGATCCCATACAACAGATATGAGCAGTTTCTCTATCAACTACTAGAATGAGATAATTTATCTAAAAGCTATGCAACAACCTCTTTCACCCACATCTATCAAAATGATCGCAATCGATATTGATGGTACGCTCCTCGACCCACACAAACATATCACGCCGCGTACACGCGCCGCGATAGAGCAGGCACGCGAGGAAGGCATTATTGTGACGCTAGCTACGGCCCGGCGCTACGTCAACACTGGCTATATCGCCTCCGAGCTGGGCATAGATCTCCCGATCATTATGTATGACGGCGCCCTGATCCTTGAACATCCTGGTGGACGCATCTTCCATACGCAGAAGTTGCAGGCCGAGATCGCGCACCAGGCCCTGGAGATCCTGGTTCGGCACAAGGTCCAGCCTATCATTCATCACTACCATGAGGAGCAAGAGGAGACCTGGACCGGACCAGAGGAGTTTGATACGACCTGGATCGCGCCCTACCTCGAAATCGCGCAAGGCCTCCGGCGTCTGCATTATCAGCACTGCTGTCTCGGCCAGCCTGATCCCCTACGCGTCGTCGCCTTTACATCGGAGGAGATTATTCAGCGTATGCTTCCTGAGATCTCAGCCCTTGAGTGCGCCTGGAATACAACTCCCCTGGGCAGTTATCGCACAGCCGAGCTATCCATCATGCATCAACATTGCTCCAAGGCCAGCGGTGTCCAGGCGTTGGCGAGCTATCTAGCTATTCCACTCAGCCAGGTTATGGCCATAGGAGATGGGAATAACGATATCGAGATGCTGCAAAGCGTGGGCTGGGGAGTCGCCATGGGGCAGGCACGCGCGAAGGTACGCGAGGCGGCGAAGGCGATCACCGCCAGCAACGCCGAGGATGGCGTTGCTGAAGCAATCGAACGTTATGCTCTTGGCAGCGACTTGCAAGCTACTTCAAATTCGCGTAAGCGCGCAACCTGACGACCATTGGGCGCGGCCTGCCAGCGCTGGCGCTGCACCAGTTCAAGCGCCTCCGAGGCATGCATACCTCCATACACCAGCGCGGAACAGGTTAGCAATACGCTGCGCCCTACTCCATGCTCACAGTGGATCAGGACCCGCCCATCCTTTTGCAGTTGCGTATTGACCCAGCGCGATCCCTCTAGCAACTGTTCAACGCTCAGCGGCCAGGTGTCAGGCGTGGGCAGATACAAAAGCTCAATTCCCTGTGCACGCATGGCTTCCGCGTCATCACAATACTCTGAACGCGTATCGACGACATGGGTTACCCCAACCTTCGCCAGTGCCGCAATATCTTCGGGGCGTACCCGGCCACCAACCGCGAGATGACTGTTGACCCAGCTCATATTGAGCTTATCGGGCAGCGGAACGCGCAAAGCATGGGCGATGCGCTCCCCCAGCGAATCCTCCGGGCAGAGACGCGCGGCGATACGCGTCCAGTAGCGATAGAGGAGGCGCATGACGCCACTGGTGCCCCAACGCCAAAATGAAAATTTGACCGCCCGAGCTGGAGAGGAGGCTTGCTGCTGCTCTAGTTCAGCCTGCTCAACCGCGGCAAAGGCCTTGATATTTTTATCTTCTGGCCTCTCACCAGGAGGTGGAGCAACCTGTTTTGATTCTGATTGCATCACTGGTCCATTATCCTTTTATAACTTACTGGGCCGTCACAAGCGGCGCGGGCTCTTGCGCCCCAGCTTCCGCCTTCTGGTCGTTTTCTAGTACGCGTTGCAGAGCGGCAATCGAGCATTCAATCATTGCATCATCCGGCTCGCGCGTTGTCAAGCTCTGCAAGGCCAGGCCAGGGGCAAGCAGCCAGCGTACCAGGCGCAAACGATAGTTGGCCGCGCCCAGGCGCATCAATTCGTATGCGATGGATGCCACAATCGGCACAAGCACGATACGCGATAGAAGTTTAATCGGCAGCGAGGGCGTCACCACCAGGGCAAAGACGAGGATCGAGAGGACCGCGACAATCAGCAAGAAACCGGTCCCACAACGCGTATGCACACGCGTGGCAGCGCGCACATGCGCGACATCCAGCGGGTCGCCGTGTTCCATAGCGTTAATTGCCTTGTGCTCGGCTCCGTGATAGCCGAAAACGCGCTGAATATCAGGCACGCGACCGATCAGGAGGAGATAGCCAATCAAGAGTGCCAGGCGTAGCACACCCTCCAGGATAAGGCTTAGCCAGCCTGTGCCGATCCAGTGCCCCAGAAGATTCGTCACTACCAGCGGCCCCACAAAAAAGATCGCCACCGCGATGGTCATGGAGATAACCAGCGAGAGGGTCATTGATCCACTCATCTTCGTTGGATCTTCATTGGCAGGGACCTGCTCTGCCTTCGCGGTTGCCTGATTATCGGACTCAGTGCCAGGCTCCTCGGAGGCGACATTGGCCGAAAGCGTCATAATGCGTGAACCGAGGACCAGGGTCTCCCAGAGCAGCAACATGCCACGCATAAAGGGCAAGCTAAAAAACTTACTACGAAGGCGCTCTGGCAGCGGCTCCTCATACACATAGATACTTTGATCAGCCTTGCGCATCGCGACCGCGAAAGACGTCTTTCCCCGCATCATGACCCCTTCAATCACCGCCTGCCCACCATAATAAAACCTGGCCATAACGATCTCCTTTAATAGGGCGCACATCCCATAGAGCGTGTTATATATAAAGAGTGATATAAAGGATCATTAGTCTTCATGTCAACCAATGACGCCTCTGCTGGTTACTATCGACGTATCCTTCTGAAGCGTTTAACCGCACGCTCGTTCGGAGAGGTATCCAGCGTTGTGCTGTTCTCTGAGATGTCACGTGTACGCGCGAAACGACGCATCACTGGATTGCGTAGTAGCGTCTTGCTTATCACCGGGCGACGCACGCGCACCCCCTGGCGTCGAATGCGGATCGAGGAACGCAGGCGACCAGAGAGACGCTGTTGCTGCCGCTGCCACTGTCGCGACTGCCAGATGCTTCCGGTCTCGGGCGCGGGAAGGTAGCTCAAAATGCATTGCGCGATATCGAAGGAGGCGCGCGCGCGGCTGATGTTACGCGCATTCGCCAGGCGCCTCTGCAGGATCTCGGAACCAGGTTTAATGAGTTTGCGCAACTCGTTCACCAGTGTGCGTGGGTCCAGCGCGAGCACGCCCAGGTCATTATGGAGCACGAACTCAACATTGCCCTCTTCCTGCCCGGGTACATAGCCACTGAGGATGATTGGCAGGTCACAGGAGAGCGCCTCACAGATCGTGCCGGGACCCGCCTTAGTTACGATAATATCGGCGGCTCGCATCAACTCCGGCATATTATGCACAAAACCAAAGATCTTCGCCTGGACATGGAAGTTTGAACGCGTGCGCTGGAGATGCGCGTAGAGACGACGGTTACGTCCGGTCACCACCATCAGTTGTACGGGGAGACGCGCCTGTGAAATAGCCTTGACAGCGGCCTGTAAGCCGCCTGCACCATCACCACCACCAACCAGCAGAACCGTCGGCAGATCATTCTGGAGATTAAAGCGCTTGCGTAACTCCTCTTTCTCCTCGGTGGGCAAGGTAAATTTGGGATCAATGGGCATGCCAAGCATATGCAAGCGCTTAGGGTCCAATCCGCGCTGCAAGTAGAGCCGCTTTGCCTCCTCGGTGGGCACAATATAGGCATCGGCCCCTTCGGCAAACCAGGTATAGTGGACCGTTACCAGGTCGGTGACCACGGTCAAGAAGGGAATTTTCAGGCCCAACTCCTGTAAGGCATGCACCGTTACATGGTTGAGCAGTGGATGAATAGAAACGATGATATCTGGCTGGACGCTGGTAATCAAGCGCATGAGTCCATTGAGGATCAGAGGCGTAGCCAGCGTTTGAACGGCCTTGACCGTTCCCTCCTGGTTGCTTAAATGAAAGACATCGCCAAAGAGTTTAGGATTATAGCGAATGGTTGGGCCATAGAGCTTGACGGCCTCACGTAGCGGGAAGCGGCTATACTCTTCAAAGACATCTACGATCTCAACGCGGTAGTTTGTCGGTTCGGGTAAGGAGTTCGTAGCCTTGCTGGTAGCGCCTGTCGTTTCTGAATCAGTGTGCTGGTTTACCTGTTGCGCCTGCCAGGCTTCCTGCTCTTGCTGCGAAATAAGTTTGATCGCATTATGAATGGCATTGGCAGCACTACGATGCCCGGCTCCAGTATCCGCGATCAGGAACAATATGGTGCGTTGCTTCACCAGGTAACTCACCCCCTAAAATCGGTGCATCCATCTTACTTCTGATCCGAAAACCCTGAGCGCGCTTGTCCCCGAATGGGGGGAGCGCTAGGCACGTAAGTGACGTTGGGTTTCGGAATAAGATCTTACTGGATGTATCAACCATCTCACAGACTGCAAAAAAGGGATAAAGGACCTCCAGGAGGTCTCCTTTATCCCTTTTCCATAAGCAAAAGGCCTATTCTTCTTCTTCCAAGCTAAAGCGCTTGCGGAAGCGCTCCACACGGCCAGCGGTGTCTAGAATACGCTGCTGACCAGTGAAGAACGGGTGGCACTTTGAGCACACGTCAACTTTGAGGACGGGCTTAACGCTCAAGGTCTTGAAAGTGCTGCCACAGGCACAGCTCACTGTGGCTTCAATAACGTTTGGATGGATTCCTTGTTTCATCTACCAAATCGGCCTTGTGGAGACTCCTGGCTGCTCGCCATGTGAGGGAACAAAGCCGCTCCTTTCTTTTCCCTTTCCCCTTACGGGGAGCCATTTTTCATAAGAGGAACGACTAAACCCCTTTGCTCGAGTTGAGCTTCCGCTTTCACGGATAAGTTTTTTTTGCGTAGGAGAAGATTATACTTGTCTGATCTCTACGTGTGAGAAGATTGTACATGTCTGGTCTCGCCACGTCAAGATGCATGGCACCGATCAGCCACAATAACAACCTATCCCTCTCCCTATAGAGAACAGAATAGGAGCATACAGTATTCCCTGCGTTTATGTGCGTCCAGAGGGGCCAAACTTTTGGTACTGGTCCTCTCCCATACGCTTTTTCGCTCATATTCTACCATAGATAACACTTTTTGGCACTCCTCTATGCCCTCACATCACCACACCCTTACCCCAAGCGTCGCAGGCGCGAGGATGAGTTTTGCTCAGAGTGGTGATGTGATACACTTACAGCGGACGAAAATGTCACCCCCCCACTAACACAAACTGAGGTTATATCAGACTACCATGATTGAACGCTATACACTGCCAGAAATGGCTGCTATCTGGTCCGATAAGAATAAGACCGACAAATGGCTCCAGGTTGAACTGCTCGCCTGTGAAGGCTGGGCTAAAGATGGAGTCATTCCCGCTGAAGATATCGCCAAGATTCGCAATGCTCGCTATAACGCGGAGCGGATGAAGGAGATCGAACGCGAGACCCATCACGATGTGATCTCGTTCCTGCGCTCAATTCAGGAGCAACTGGGACCCGAGGGTCGCTTTATCCACCTGGGCATGACCTCCTCCGATGTGCTGGATACTGGCCTGGCGGCTCAGATGCAAGATGCCGGCGAACTCTTGAGCGCATCTCTGGCTAAACTGGTTGAGGTCGTCGGTGAGGCGGCGAAGAAGTATAAGTATACCCTGATGGCTGGACGCTCGCACGGTATCCATGCCGAACCCCTCACCTTTGGTCTGAAACTGGCCCTCTGGTACGATGAGCTGAAGCGACACCAGCAGCGCCTGGCGGCCGCGATTGAGCAGGTCTCGGTCGGCAAGATCTCGGGAGCAGTCGGCACGCATGCCACAATTCCACCACACATCGAGGAATTTGTCTGCGAGCAGATGGGCCTGGGCGTGGCTCCCATCTCTAACCAGGTGGTCCAGCGCGACCGCCACGCGCACTTTATTACCGCCCTGGCACAGGTTGGCGGCTCGCTTGAGAAGATGGCGCAGGAGATTCGCCACTTGCAGCGTACCGAGCTTAGCGAGGCCTTC
Source organism: Ktedonobacter sp. SOSP1-52 (assembly GCF_016587395.1). Classification (NCBI taxonomy): domain Bacteria; kingdom Bacillati; phylum Chloroflexota; class Ktedonobacteria; order Ktedonobacterales; family Ktedonobacteraceae; genus Ktedonobacter; species Ktedonobacter sp. SOSP1-52. The sequence continues at coordinate 105,059 of NZ_BNJH01000003.1, read as the reverse complement.
GAGCCCTTTGGCTCTGGTCAGCAGGGCTCTTCCGCCATGCCCCATAAGCGCAATCCTGAGCTCTGTGAGCGCATCTGCGGACTAGCTCGCCTGCTGCGTGGCTACGCCGTGACGGCGATGGAGAATGTGGCCCTCTGGCATGAGCGCGACATCAGCCATTCCTCGACGGAGCGCGTGATCATTCCAGATGCCTGCACCATCCTCCACTATATGCAGCACATCTTCACCAATGTCATCGATGGCCTGCAGGTTGACGAAGAGCGCATGCTGGCCAACCTGGGCATGACGGGTGGCCTCGTCTTCTCGCAGCGCATCCTGCTAGCCCTCATCGATAAGGGTGTTGGCCGCCAGGAAGCCTACAAGATGGTTCAGCGCAACGCCAAGAAGGTCTGGGCGATGGCTAGCACAGGTCCCATTCAGGGTCCGGCCCTTCTCAATGCCCTGAGCAGCGATAGCGAGGTTACCCAGTACCTCTCCCGCCCCGAGCTAGAGGAGTTGACCAATACCGACTTCTACACCAAGCATGTCGATACCTCCTTCAAACGCGTAGGTCTGGCATAAATGCCAATATAGTATAGACGTGTGGCGCGTGGGCTTCGCCCACGCGCCACACGTCTATTTACTACTTCTATCCTGGCAGCATGCTATATAATAGTGATTGGTCATCTTGTCCCGCCGGGGCAATTTAAATAAATAGAGGTTATATGTTGTTTGTTAAATAAACTTTTGCCACCCTTCGCGCCACCATCAACTGGTGTGAAGACACAGACGCGTCATTCACTTTGGGGGCTACTCTGGCTAGCTATCGCCACAGAGCTTTTGTATCTCTTTCTCCTCGCGATCTCGCCCCTGCCAGCCCTGCACCTGAGTCCAACTCCACTTTCAACCAGCTACCCCTGGCTGGTTCAACCCTTTCAATGGCTCACTTCAAGTCTGCTAGCCCTGAAGCTCCAGTTTGTGGAACTACCCGCTTTGCTTTTTGGCGCGACGCTGCTACTCCTCAATGGGCTCTATGTTCTGGCGCTACGCAGTCTACGTGCTCATGTAGATATAGATACGAAGGGTTCACACTGGCTGCTATTTCTGCTTGGGAGCGCTCTGCTCTTTGGCCTGACATTATTACTCCTCCCACGGCTCTTCTCAGATAATGTCTTTACCTATATCTTCGCCGGGCGGACGCTAGCCACCTATCATCTCGATCCCTTTCGGACCACGCCCGCCCAGATCCCTTCCGATCCCTCGTATCCCTGGATTCTCTCCAGCCGCCACGAGGCAAGCACCTATGCCCCTCTCTGGCTTTATCTCTCGGCCCTCATCACTCAGTTAAGCGCCTCGCTGGCGTTTCTCTTATTGCTCTTTAAAGGCCTGGCCTTACTCACGCATCTGCTTAATATTCTGCTCGTCTGGAGCATTCTCGGGCGGCTTGCGCCCTCGCGCCGCCTGGTGGGTACATTGCTCTATGCCTGGAATCCCCTGGCCCTGATTGAGCTGGCCGGAAACGGCCATAACGAGGGACTCTGTATGTTCCTCCTCCTGCTGGGTACCTGGTGTCTGCTACGTGCAAGGCAACCACGCTATGCCGCTGGCGCGCTCCTCTGCTTTGGCCTGGCGGTCAGCACAAACCTGATCGCGCTCCTGGTGCTTCCACTCTATGCCTGGTTTAGCGTGGACCATACCCGCACCCCCTGGCAGGTAGCGCTCGCCTTTACCTGGCGCCTTCTAGCCATGCTGCTGCCAACGCTACTCCTCTTCCTGCCGCTCTGGAATGGATCTAATACCTTCTTCGCCTTGACCTCAGCCATTGATATGGCTCACTTTGTACATTCACCGGCAGGCTTCCTGGCCCTGCCCTTACGCGCCCTCTTCACCTGGTTTGCGCAGCTCTCGCACATGCCAGCCTATCTCAATCCCGTGGCCTCGGCGGACCTGACGGTACGCGCCTCAGCCACCTTTGTGTTTGTGCTGATCTATATGCGCCAGTTTGGCGAGATCCGCGATGCACGCCTGGCTGTCAGGCAACCACTTCCTGAGCAATTCACGCGTAAAATTGGCCCGGAAGGGCAACTGGCAAGCATCGATACACTAGTAAATGGATGGACGATTACCATTTTCTGGTATTTAATCCTGGTTTCTGGCTGGTTCTGGCCCTGGTATGTCTTGTGGCTCTTCTGGGCTGTCGTACTACGTCGTCTCGATCTCTTCTCGATCACCATCCTTATGCTGATGGCGACCGCGTTACTCGTCTACGCGTTCACCGCTTTTAGTTAAGATCCTGTCGAGATCCTATTGCTACTTATCAGACTGCCATAATTTTTGGCCTTCCACTCGTCTATCTCTTAATAGCCAGAATCCGGGGTCGCCACGCTCTTGAGTAAGCTTCCTATTAGAAAACCTGAGCGCGCTTGTCCCCGAATGGGGGAAGCGCTAGCCGCGTGAGCGGCGTTGGTTTTCGCATAAGAAGGAAGTGGCTCTCTTGAGGAAGCCAGCCATGCAGAAAGGACCGCAGATCGCATGACCGATGAAGTAAAACAACGCAAGATTGAACATGTCAACATCGCCCTGGAGCGGGATGTCTCCGCGCCCCAGCAGGCAAACTGGAGCGACATCCGCCTGGTACACCAGGCCTTGCCAGAGGTAGATCTAGATGCCGTCGATACCTCGGTCGAGTTTCTCGGACAACGGTTGCGCTATCCTCTCTTCATTTCATCGCTTACCGGTGGGCATCCCGATGTGCTCACGATCAACCGCAACCTGGCACGCGCCGCTGAAGAGTACGGTCTGGCCCTGGGTGTGGGCAGCCAGCGCGCCGCTATCGTCAATCCCGAGGTCTCTGACAGCTTCGCAGTGACACGTGAACAGGCTCCCCACGCCTTCTTGATTGCCAATATTGGCGCACCCCAACTGATCGCGCAGGAGCGCCACGCACCCTTTACCATTGAACAGGTGCAGCGTGCCACGGCAATGATTGGCGCTAACGCGCTTGCGATCCATATGAATAGCTTGCAGGAGGCGGCGCAGCCCGAGGGCGACCGGCGCGCCTTTGGCGAGGTTGAGGCCCTGTGCAAGCTTATTCCACAATTAGAGCTACCCGTCATCGCTAAAGAGACGGGCGCGGGCGTCAACCGTGAGCAGGCCCTTATCCTGCGTTCCTGCGGCGTCTCGGCTATTGATGTTGGGGGCGCGGGCGGGAGTAGTATGTCGGCCCTGGAGGCCTTCCGCTCACAGTCACGAGGCGATGAGCAAACCATGCGTATCGGGGCACTCTATCGCGATTGGGGCATTCCAACCCCTATCGCAGTCGTCGAATGTGGTGTCGCCCGTCTGCCACTGATCTCTACCGGTGGCGTGCGCAATGGCCTGGATGCGGCGCGAGCCCTCTCGCTCGGCGCGTCCCTGGTGGGCATGGGATTTCCCTTCTTGAAAGCGGCCAGTCAGGGCTATGAGCCGGTCTGCGAACTCCTGCAAGGCTTCATCGCCGAACTCAAAGTGGCAATGCAGTTGAGCGGGGCCGCCAGTATTCAGCAATTACATGAGACGGACGTGGTCGTAACGGGAGAGACGCGTGCCTGGCTCCAGCAACGCGGCTTCGAGGACGAACTTAAAGACCTGGCCCAGCGCCGCTGGAAACGTCTGCGCCCAGGAGAATAATTAAATCAGGATAGTGGGTATGGTATGAGTTGGCAGTCAAAGACTGCCAACTCATACCATACCCACTATCCTGATTATAAACCTGCTTTTTGTAACTCTTCTGGCGTATTCACATTCACAAAGGAGCGCAAACCGGGATCAACGCGCCGCAGTTGCGCCTCCTCTAAATAATGCACACGCGCTTTCTCCAGTAATGAACGCGGATCACGCCGTCCCGCCCTGAGGCGCTCTTCAATGAGCGGGAGCAGCGCACGTGGATACACAGCCAGCAATACCTGTGGGATCTGCTCAACACGCGGGACGACTATAGCCTCATCAAGCCTCTGAGCAAGCAAGTAGTCGAGCATAGCCGGTTGTACAAACGGCATATCGACTGCGGCGACCAGGGCATGGGTGGCCTCTATTGCCTGTAGGCCGCTATAGAGTCCCATCAAGGGACCTATATCCGCCTCGACATCGGCGACAATGCGTACGCCAGGTAGCGCATAACGCCTACCCTGCTCCTCATCACGCGCCACCAGGATCATCTCCGAACAGCGCGTACGCAGGAGAGCAGTCAGGTGCGCGACAAAGGTCTGCTGCTCAGCCTCGACAGCGAAGTGGCCTGGTGACTCACCCGCATGCAGTGGAAGCAGCGCTTTATCGCGCCCCATACGGCGACTTCGTCCCCCTACGAGCAGAATGCCCGCTGTTGTTCTCATCTTTGTGAATGTGCTCTCTTCAAGGGTTACTTCTTATGCGGAAACCAACGTCGCTCTCGCGACTAGCGCTCCGCGCTCAGGTTTCAGAATAGGCACTTAGCGCGAGGCCGCCTTGCGCTTATTTCCTCGGGGCATATACTGCTGACGTGACTTGTATGCATCATAGCCCGCACGCTCCTGCGGATAGCGCTTCACCAGGTGGAACACCCAGACGCCAGCCCAGACCAGCAAGCTCAAAAGCCAGAGATAGCGCCAGAAACGCCAGGCAAAGAAGTAACCATCGAGGTAGACACGCGCAAAGATCAGGGGTAGCCCGATAAAACAAATGACCGCGAACCAGCCCAGGTAGTTGTCCAGCATACGCTTCGCCAGGGGCTTGCTCTTCACAAAACGCTTGCGACCCTCTACTGAGTAGTAAAAAGTGATTAAAAGACCCGCAATACAGAAGATAAGCCAGGGCCAGAGAAAATGAAATGGCTCGGTCCCGGGAAGTCCACCATTGGACCCGGCGGTAACGGGATCCTCGAATAACCAGCGGAACAGGTTGGTTTGCATGAAAAGTTAACTCCTTTATCGTGTATCCACGCCATGCGATGAACTTTATGATAGCATGGATGCCTGTAAGAGTCTAGAGGGCAACCAGGTAGCCCAAACACCCTCCTACCAGCCTTCTTCGCCCCTGCTTGCCCATCCTTTTAGCAAACCAATTGAAGCCCTCCCGACACCAGCATATGCCAAACCTGTTGTCGCGGTTATGCCTCTTTCGCTCTCCTGTATTGAGGTAAACCAATCAGCTACGCGTAATGGCTATCACCTGGGCCGATCCACACCTCTTGCGTCTCGTGCCAGCGCCACTTAAAGCTCTGCATATCGAGGGGCGAGCGGGATTTTCCCTTAGGAAGCAGGCGTGGCCACCCCGCGGCGATCCGTTCCAGGGTCTCAGGCCAGCTTCGGATGCCGCTCGACGCATCAGGTGCCTCGACGCTACAGGCCCCTACGGCACAGGCCGCCGCCAGGGTCGACACGGGCTGCATCCCACGCAGTAATCCTAGCAGGAAACCCGCGATGGTTGCGTCCCCTGCCCCCCTGGGGCTTACAAGCTGCGTTTCAAAGCAGGGTGCCCATAGCTCGCGCTCAGACCAGTTGATCAGGCTGGTTGGTTGGGCGCGTCCCAGGCCCTCCAGCGCCTCCGCATTCGCGGTACGCAGGTATAAACCCCGATGTCCACATTTAATACCAACAATTTTCGCGCCAAGTTCCAACAAGGTATCGCTCAATTGTGAGATCACATCAGGCTTGATTTTATCGAGCATACTCCCTTTACCAGATTTCGAGGAGAGCTTGTCAAAGAGAGGGCGATCCAACATAAAAAGAAGATCTTCAATACCAGGCAGAAACACATCTACATATGGCAGGGTACGCGTCAGAATTTCGCGCCAGTTCACCTGACCTGCGGGCGCGCTGGGATCAGGCACACACATATCGAGCGAGGTTGTCACGCCCGAGGCTTTGACGCGCTGGAAAACCTGCGCCAGTTCCGCGCCGTTATCCTCATACATCCGCGCCATCATCGACGGATAGCCAAAGTGGAAGAGCGCGATCTTTGAAAGTATTTCATAACGGACATCTTCCGCGCCAAAGGTCGTATTGCATCCCGCCGAGTGCAGCACCACAGATTCCCCCTCGGGAGGACCCAGCACAAGCGAATAGGCGCTCTCCTCGCCCGTCGCAACCACCATACTCTCTACCAGCTTGGGATCATACGAGGACAACAGGCGAAAGATCGCCTGCCCAAAGAGGTCATCGCCCACCTTGCCCATCAAGCCCGTATTGACGCCGAGTTTATGTAAAGCCAGGCCAGTATGCGCGATCTGACCACCGGCTGCAAGGCCCGCTTTTCCTACCCCAACCAATCGACCGGGAGTCAATGCCCCCACGCCTTCAGACAGAGCCGGAGTAATATCCAGGCAAATATGACCTGCGACAATGATTTCGACATCAAGCGCTAGCTGGGTACTGCTCAGTGGAAATGTCCTGGCTCTCAAACGCTCTTCCTGATCATCTTGCTGCTCTTCATCGTACATAAACATCTATCCTTCCAGGGATTCAACTACGTTGCGGCTGCTTGGGAATCACCTTTACATTTAAACACGTACAACCTTCCCTATGCGCTACCAGTTAGTTTCCCTTTAGTGTGCACTGCTTAATCGGCATTGGCATTGACATTGGCATTGACATTGGCATTATATAAAGGGAGAAATTATAGTGGACATTCTTATATTTTTCAGAAGGAGCTGCACAATGCGAAGAATTGTGATCCTGGCGGAGGCGGCCTTTACTCTGCACAGAGCCAAGACAGCGACTGGCGTCATCCGGTATAGCAAGGACAAAGTGGTCGCCGTGATTGATAGCACTCACGCGGGCAAGAATGTGGCCCAGGCCCTCAATGTCGCCCTGGGCGAGGATATCCCCATGGTGCGTGATATCAACGAGGCCCTCCAATATGAGCCAGATGCGCTGATGATCGGCATTGCCCCGGTGGGGGGCGCGCTACCTCCAAGCTGGCGCTGGCAGCTCACCACAGCCATAGAGCATGGCCTGAACATCATCAGCGGCCTGCATACCTTTATTTCCGACGACGAGGAGTTGCGCACGGCGGCAGAACAGAAGGGCGTCACGATCTGGGATGTACGCCGTCCCCAGGGACAACCTCGCGTGGCCAAATTCACCCCTCACCGCCCTGGCAGCCACACGGTCTTGATGGTTGGCTCCGACTGCTCCGCGGGCAAAATGACGGTGGCCCTGGAACTCGAACGCGTCGCGGCCCAACGCGACCTCAATGGGTCCTTCCTGGCAACAGGCCAGACCGGCATCATGATCTCCAACAATGGTCTCCCCATCGACCACCTCATCAGCGATTTTGTGGCGGGCATGGTGGAGGAACAGGTACTCCAACTGGCCGAGGAGCATGACTGGGTCTTTGTCGAGGGACAGGGTGCGCTTAATCACCCCGGTTATTCTCCCGTAACCCTGGGACTGATCCACGGCTCCGCGCCAGATGCCATGATCTTCTGCCACCTGGCGGGCGCAAAAACCATTGATGGCTATGAGAATTGCCCGCTCCCATCGCTGCAACGCCTGATTTCCATCAATGAAGATGCTATCGACTGGATTCGCCAGGATGGCAAGTGCAAAGTCGTGGGCCTGGCACTGATGACAGTTGGGATGAACGATGAGGAGGCACAAGCCGCCATCAAAGCCGCCGAGGAAGAGACCGGCCTTCCCACTACTGACGTCATCCGCTTCGGCGCCGAGAAACTGATGGATGCTCTCCAGCAGCACTTCTCCACTCACTAAACACGGGTTGTTGAGATAAAAAAGGCCTGGCTGGCATGTGCTTTGCACATGCCAGCCAGGCCTTTTTTTATCTCAATTAATTCTCTAATACTTCGTCTATCAGGCCGTACTCTACGGCCTGGTGCGCCGTCATATAGTTGTCACGATCCGAGTCCTGGGCGATGCGCTCGACAGACTGGCCAGTATGCTTAGCCAGGATTTCGTTGAGTTCGCTACGCGTGCGAATAATTTCACGCGCCTCGATCTCGATGTCGGAGGCCTGGCCCGCGATCTCACCCGAGATCAATGGCTGGTGAATCAGAATGGTCGAGTTGGGGAGAGAGAAGCGCTTTCCCTTCGCGCCTCCCGCGAGCAGGACTGAACCCATGCTCATGGCCATGCCCACGCAGACCGTCGAGACATCCGGCTTGATATACTGCATGGTGTCATAGATGGCCAGGCCCGCCGTGACACTTCCCCCTGGCGAATTGAGATACAGGCTGATGTCCTGCGAAGAGTCCTCGTGCTCCAGGTAGAGCAGGAGCATGATCGTCTGGTAAGCCACCATATCATCGATAGGCTTGCCGATCAAGATGATACGATCCTTTAACAGCAGGTCTTCAATGCCATAGCTACCCTCGCGCCCCCCGCGATACTCATTGCGAATAGAGGGAATCGAGCGCAAACCCACGCGCTGCACCTCGCGCTGCCACCGGGGATCGTGGGGGTACACAATGCTATCCATGATTTCTACCATATTTGCTGCCTTTCCGCTTACTGCGCCAATTCCTCGCGTGTAATCACTTCGTCGACCAGGCCATACTCGACCGCCTGCTGCGCCGTCATGTAGCGCCTGCGGTCAGCGTCCTGCATAACCTGGCCGACGCTTTTGCCGGTATGTTCGGCCAGAATCTCGTACAAACTCTGGCGCTGGCGTAGCAGCTCACGGGCGCGAATCTCGATGTCGCTGGCCTGGCCTTTGACCGAGCTTAAGGGCTGATGCAGAACGACCTGCGAGTGCGGCAGGATAAAGCGCTTGCCTTTGGTGCCTGCGGCGAGCAGCACAGCGGCCACACCCTGCGCCGCCCCCAGGCAGACCGTCGTGATCTCTGGCTTCAGATAGCGCATCGTATCATAGATGCCCAGGCCATAGTAGAGGTTGCCGTCCAGGGAGCCATGACAGTTTATATACAAGCTAATCTCCTTGGAAGCGTCGTCGCTCTCAAGGTAGAGTAGGACGCCAATCAGGTAGTTAGCGATTTCATCATTGATAAAGGGAGGCACAAAAACAATGCGCTCTCTCAGCAAGCGCGAGGGAACTTCATTGATACGTGCGGATTCTCTGCGGTACGAGGCCATATTCTCAATAGAGGGGAATGGCTGCCTTGCTTGCGCGAGGATATCGCCCTCTTCATTGCCGGGAGTTCTCCTGGCTACGTTCATAACGTCTCCTTTGCTTCTCTCATGCAAACCTGGTTCGGCCTGAGTAGTGCAATCCTGTAAGAGATACTTACATGTTTGATCGTATGATAATTTAAGAATATGCATGTGTCAATATGACTTAAATTGAAGATTGAAAGAGGGAGCGTATGAGCGGGCGACCACCCGCTCATACGCTCCCTCTTTCAATCTTCAATACGAAACTTTAGCGGGGCTTGACGCCGAGGCCGGGTCCCTCGGGGAGGACCAGTTTGCCTTGCTCGACGGTGACGCCGGTATAGGGGTCGTCGTCAACGAGCAGGTTGCCATCGAGGTCCGCGTAGTCGACCAATGGTGTCAAGTGGGCAGCGGCGGTAATGGCAAGCGAGCTCTCGATCATACAGCCAAGCATAATCTTTAAGTCGTGGGCGCGCGCAACATGGATCATCTTCAGGATCTGGGTGATACCATTGCTCTTCATCAGCTTCAGATTGATGCCGTCGACGCACTCGCTCAGGCGAGGAATATCCGTCAGGGCCACGGCGCTCTCGTCCGCGATAATGGGCAGGGGCACATTATCGCGAATCAGCTTGAGGCCTGCCAGATCGTGCGCGGGGACAGGCTGCTCCACAAATTCAATATTGTAGGGCGCAATGGCATTGATATTTTTGATCGCTTCCTTAGGCGTCCAGCCAGCATTTGCATCCACGCGAATGACCGCGGAAGAGACCTCGCGGATAGCCTTGATGATCTCCAGGTCCTGTTTGGTACCAACCTTGATCTTCAAGATAGGGTAGTCCTTGGCGAGCAGCGCCTTCTTGGCCATCTCTGTAGGCGTATCGATACCAATGGTAAAGGAGGTATAGGGCGTGCGTACCGGATCGAGGCCCAAGAGTTTATAGAGCGGCACCCCCAGCTGTTTGCCCACAAGATCATAGAGCGCCATATTCACGGCAGCTTTCGCGGCGGGGTTACGACCAATCACCTTGTCCAGGCGGCTCATAATGTCATCGATCACAAATGGATCATCACCCAGGTTGCCCGCGAAGAGCGAGATACAAGCCAATACGGTCTCGACACTCTCACCATAGTAGCGGCTGGGCGCGGCCTCGCCATACCCAATATGCTCACCATACGTTAGTTGTACCTCCGCGTTCGCGGCGACATGCTGCACTGAGCGCGCGATACGAAAAGGCGTGGTCAACTTAAGATCAATAGGTTTCGCGTCAATATGGATCATAGGTTCCTCTCTCCTCATCTAATCGGTGGGTCTGCTATATTCTAGCAGCCAGACAAGCCCGATGGAAAGGGGGAAGGGGGAAGGGTAATAGCGAGGTGGCAGCGTTACGCCAGAGCTATGCTATAATACACTACCAATATGACCAAACTGTTAGCTAATGCGCTTTTCTGCTCAATCTAGTAAGATCTTATTCCGAAACCCAACACCACTCACGTGACTAGCGCTCCGCGCTCAGGTTTTCGGAGAAGAAGTAAAGGGAATAGTATGCCGACACGAGAAGATGCATATACACTGATGACAAGCCATGTCCAGAATATCAGCCTCCAGAGGCACATGCTCTCGGTTGAGGCCGCTATGCGCGCCTATGCGCGTTCTTATGGTGAGGACGAAGAGTTGTGGGGAATAACGGGACTCCTCCACGACTGCGACTATGAGGAGTATCCCGATCTGCACCAGCATACGCAGGTCGCCGCCGTCTGGCTGGGTGATGCTGGCTACGACAAACGCATTATTTACGCCATCCTGGCCCACAATGATCTCAATCTTGAGACGCATCCGCGCACGGATTTGCTCTCCAAAGCGCTCTATGCCTGCGACGAGGTCACAGGCATGATCACAGCCACGACCCTGGTGCGCCCAGATAAGAGCATCCATGGACTGGAGGTCTCCTCGGTGCGCAAAAAGATGAAGACCAAGGGCTTCGCCGCGGGTGTGAACCGCGAGGACCTGGTCAAGGGCGCCGAGGAGCTAGGCGTTGACCTGAACGAGCATATCGCCTTTGTGATCGCGGCCATGTCTGCCGTCGCGGAAGACCTGGGTCTGGCAGGCATAGCCGTTTAACGCCATCACGCGTATAGAAAGTAAAGAGTTTTAGGAAAGTCCAGGACTATGCAGCAGCGACGCAAGCCACAGCATCAATCACAGCATCTCTTTACCGCTAGTGAGGTCGGTTCTTTCGAATACTGCTCGCTCTCCTGGTGGCATGAGCGCTATGATCCCATGGCACGGGGCAATGACGATGAGCTTTTCGCGCGCCTGGTGGAACTGGAGGAGGAGCACGATGCCCAGGCGCCCTCACTCCCTGAATACCAGGTCATAGAGCAACTCTTGCTCCGTCGAGGTGCCTTTGAAGAAGGGAAGGCACAACATCGCGAGCATGCGGAAGAGGTCGCGGAGCGGAAGGAGGAGCGTATCCTGACGCCCAGTTCCAATGATGCCATGCGGCGCCTGATGCTCGTCATCGTGGCCCTGGTCGTCCTGGCCCTGGCGCTGATCATTGCTTCGGCCTTTCTGCATTGAGTGATTTGGTTACTAAGCAAGAGGGGGTATTTTGGTGGGGAACATCCTGTTACCAGGAGGTCTGGGACTCTTACTTTTCGCGTTAGCCCTGCTCCTGCTCTGGCGTAATGAGCGTGTACGCCAGCAGGAGCGGCTGCACGAAGAGTACAAACAGGCGCTGGACCTGCCTGGTGAACTCGTGTATGAGAACATCGATGGGCAGGGAGAGACGCTCTACTCCAGCAACTATCCTCTCATTGGCCAACCCGATTATATCGTGCAGCATCCCGATGGGAGGCTCATTCCCATTGAGCTAAAACTGACCGCCTCAGGCGTGACACAGCCCTATAGCAACCACGTCATGCAGCTTATTGCCTACTGCCTGATCCTGGAAGATTACTCAGAGATTCCCCCCACGCATGGCATCGTGCGCTATGCCGACCGCGATTTCACCATCGACTATACACCCGCGCTCCGCAAGAAGGTTATCCGCCTGCTCTCAGACATGGAACAGCGTGGCCCCCAGGACCCCCCACCCTTGAAGACACAGCGCGCCAGCAAGTGTCGGGCCTGTGTCTTTCAACAAATCTGCCCCATTGGCCGAGATAAGTAAGTAGAGCATGTAAAAAAGCAGGTCTAACCCCTTCTCATCCATTGATTGACAAGGCTTCTATAGAGGGGCTACACTAGCAGCAGAATCATCTATTGGTCCGATGAGAAGGGTTTTTCCCTTATAAAAAGCGAGAACATATCTATGGGTATATTTCATGAAGTAGTGGAGTTGAGCGGACATATTATCGACTCCTGGTCGCTTCCACGCGCCTGGGATACCATTATGGATCGCGGTGGAAACTTCACCGTCCAGGAAATTAGCATCGGGAAGCAGAAGTCAGAGTCGAGCTATGCGCGTTTCCAGGTTGAGGCTCCCGATCCCGAAACGCTAGAACTCATTATCTCAGAGCTACAGCAGTTTGGAGCCATTCTAGTTGACGCTCACGATGCACAGACCGAGATGGTCACTCAGGATGGCGTCTTGCCACCCAATTTCTATTCGACGACCAATCTGCCCACGCAGATCCGCATTGGTGGCAAGTGGGTCCTGGTAGAGAATATCGAGATGGACGTGGTGGTGGTGGTCGAGGCTGAGAAACAGCGAGCCTACTGCAAACCCATGCACGAGGTGAGCAAGGGCGACCAGGTCGTCGTTGGACACAAAGGTATTCGCGTACAACCCTACGAGCGCGAGCGTGGGCATGAGACCTTTGCCTTTATGCAGAGTGATGTCTCATCCGAGCGAGCTAAGGTCCTGGCTATCAGAAATATCGCGCGCCAGATGCACGAGATACGTGAACGGGGCGGCAAGATCCTCTTTGTACTTGGGCCCGCCGTAATCCATACTGGCGCAGGCCGCTATGTGGCCGAGCTGATTCGTCGCAACTATATTCACGCCATCTTTGGTGGCAACGCCATCATTACGCACGACATTGAATCCGCGCTCTTTGGTACGTCTCTGGGCGTCAACCTGAAAACGGGTGAGCAGGTCGAGGGCGGGCATCGTAACCACCTGCGCGCCATTAATGCCATGCGCGGCGTCGGCTCGCTTGAGAAAGCCATTGAGATTGGCCTGCTGCGCGAGGGCATTACCTATGAGGCGGTGACACGCGGCCTCCCCCTGGTGCTGGCGGGCTCTATCCGCGATGATGGCCCAATGCCTGGCGTCATCACAGATATGCCGGTCGCGCAGCATCATATGCGCGAGGTCGTCCAGGATGTCGATATGACGATTATGGTTGCCTCGATGCTCCACGCCATCGCCACGGGTAATCTCCTGCCCGCACGTGTGCGCACCGTTGTTGTCGATATCAATCCAGCGGTTGTGACCAAACTGGCGGATCGCGGCACCTTCCAGGCCGCGGGGCTGGTCACGGATGCAGAGCTCTTCCTGCGCGAGCTCCTCGAATCGATCAACCAGTTAGAAAAAGAACTGGCTTAAACAGGTTGTTAGTGGGACGGGGCCAAGCAAGAGGCCTCATCCCACTAACAACCTGTTATATCTGCTCTCGATGGCTCGCCCGTTCCGCCAGGTCACGCATTCTCTCAGCCTGGCGGAAAAGCGCGTCACAGAGTTCCTGTGGCTCACGTACAATAAAGGGGCAGCACAAACCCGCCAGGTGATACGCCATCCAGTCGAGGTCATCAGCATAGCACTTAAATAAGACCTGCCGCTCCTGGCCTGCCACCTGCTCCAGTAGGGCCATGGTAGGCGAGACTATACTTTGGGCCTCCTCTAACGTCGCCTCCAACACAACTTCGATATACCAGCGCGCAGGCGTCATAGGAATGCCCTTTGTGACATACTCAAGGCAGTTAAAACCGGAAGGACGCGTAAAGGGCTTCTCGCCCATACTAGCCTCTAACACCCGGTCCAGGCGAAAGCTACGCAGATCTTGACGCAAATGACAATAGCCGACCATGTACCAGTAGCCCATGCGATAGACCAGGCCGTATGGGTCTACCTCGCGCTCAGAAACCTCGCTTTTGAAGGCCTGATAGCTCAAAAAGGCGCTCTGCTCAAGCTGGGCCGCCGTTGAGAGGACAGAGATGACTTCAGCCCGCGCCACACCCTTAGCGTTCAGGCTCTGGAATTCCAGGGTGTTCTGGAGGGCTTGCATCTGTCCACGCAGTTCCAGGGGTAAGACACGCTCAACTTTAGCCGCGACCCCTTCAACCGCGGGCGTCGCCTCGGCCAGCCCCAGTTTACGCGCGGCAAAGAGTCCCAGCGTCAGCGCCAGGGCTTCATCATTAGTAAACATCAATGGAGGAAGCTTGAAACCTGGGCGGAGATGATATGCGCCGTAGCGCCCACGCCCGCCTTGTACAGGAATGCCCATACTCTGCAACATTGTGACATAGCGCCGAATGGTGCGCACATCTACCTCCAGGCGCTCCGCCAGTTCGGGGCCACTTATGCGCGCACGCGATTGCAATAATTCGAGTACCGTCAGGACGCGTGTCGTGGGAAAGTACATGTGCCTGTTCCTTTTCTCAAGATCTTTTGCCGGGATAGAGCCAATCAGGACTTATTATACCCGCTTTTGAAGGTATACTCAAAGGCAAGCACTATTAAGCCAACACAGGCGATACATTTTCTAAGACAGGGTGGGATCACACCATGACGACAATTCATATCTCACGCGAGCATGCGCGGCGTTTCCTCACCAGCTACCACTTTCGTCCAACCGATCTGGCCGGGGTCTTTGAGCGCCTGGGCACGGTCCAATACGATCCGCTAAACCCGGTTGGACGCAATCCCGATCTCGTTTTCCAGGCACGCATTTCAGGCTACCAGGTTGACGGCTGGCAGCACGCAGCCTATACCCAGCGCATGGTTTATGACGCCTGGGACAAGCAGTCTTTCCCACCCAAGTATCGTGCAACAAATCCTTCCAGTCCATCCATTGTTTCCGGGAGCACCCAGAGCGCATAAAGAGGAGCCGCGCTCTTCGCCGTGTTGCTGATGGCCTTTTTTATGTACTCTATGGTAGTTTCGTAATCCCTAAAGAGGTATTCCCCGTCCAGCTTGGGAACCATATCTTTGTAGCATATGCCAACGCATACGCCGGGTTCAGCGGGCACCTGCCTCTTGATTCCCATTAAAGCCGTTTGCCCCTGGATAGACTGCCACGTCCTGCCCGGCAGTAGTTCCAATATTTCCATGTAGTTCGTGCGGGGATAATGCTGCCTGATGATTTCTTTTTCTTTTTCGCTGAATTTTTCACCACGGCTAGGCGATGCTTTCCAGATGTACGCTACGTCTAAACGCGGGTTTACCGCATCTAGCCAGTCAATGGACAGGCGTATCCAATGAGGTGAAACCACTTCCACTTCTATCCTGTTAATTAGCAGGCTGAATGTCCTCTGCCTATGATCCAGATCAAACGTAGGCCACACAGCTTCAAAATTGCCGAGCAGAGAATGCAATTTTTCGATTTCTTCCGGGCTATCCATCATCCCCAGCTTTTCCTTCTTGGCTTCAAGGGATTGCTGGCGCTCCATCAAGTCGCGCTTTTCTTCCTCCAGCATATCGTACATGGGATCATCCACGTTGGTTTTCATGCGCTTTTTGGCGTTCTCCACCAGTTGCATCTTGATACCCTGAACCTGCTGGGGAATGCTGACAAAATCCTCGGATTGTTGGTTATATACCTCCTCCAATGTCGCCCTTACCCTGTCTCTCATCTCTATATCGGCTTTTTCCAGCGCGAGCAGCCTATCCACAACAATGGCGTCAAAATCATTCCCCGGAATGCAGCACCACCGGGTTCGCGTCATGCAATTTGCAGGCTTGCGGTATCCCAGATAGTTAAGCGTGGACTTCCCTTCATATATTTGCTCATAAGCGCTTATAAATGCCGTTTCACCGGGAATGGGCGTGAGGATAAGCCTGCCGTGGAACAGTAAATCATGCGGCGTTTCTCGTGTCTTTGGAGTGCGCGTTACCCCCCGGTAGTTTTCAACAGGCTCGCCCTCCAGCGTATAGCCCTTGAGTCTCGCATATCCTTCTGCGAAAAGCGCATAGTCCAGAACAGCAGGGTGATTATCGACGATAACATCCGGCTTGTCTTCATCTGGTTGCCACCATCCTATCAACATCTCGTTGACAAACAAGTCCCTCAATGTTTGGTCGGAGCGGGGCTTGTAGCCTACTCCGGGAATATGATGTATGCAGGTTTTGATAAGGTATTTTTCCCTATCTTCATCCGGGATCTCAGGGAAAAGATAGGCCATTCTATCGACTTCCCGATTAAGCTTGCTGATATTCCAGTCAAGCGCCTGCGCCCGTAAGGCGAGATTTCGCATCTCCTTTGCCCACGGTTCGTAAATCACGATAGATTGATTCTGTTTTTTTCCTCTTACCGCGAGTCCAGGAGGCAAGAGCCGCCCGTCATAACCGCCCTTATCCGCCTTATTCTGCTTGCATTGCAGCATGTGTTTCACATGCCCTTCGATATAGCCGTATGCCTCACGCATTTTATCCTGAAAGGAAAACAGATCGCGGTAAGCTGTAAAGTCATAGACGCGGGTTCTTTCATCGCTGGCGGCAGACGAGATAGGAGGCACAATAACCTTAATCCGCTTTTCGTCGGCTAGCCTTGTAAAGACGCCGACCTGATCCATATGCTTATTGCGGAAGAGCCTGTCTTCCCTTGCCAGTATGATAGTTCCTATGAGTCCCTTGTGCATATCCCGATAGAGACGGTCGAGTTCTGCCCGCTGGTCAATACGTTTCTGTCCAGATACGCCAGCGCCTTCATCGTATAACTCTACATGCGGCTCCTCGTTGCCATAGAGCAGCACAGCGTACTCTTGCAATCCCAGTTGCGTTTCCCGGCTTTCCGCCATTGCAGTATCTGCTCCACTCTTTGACTGCCTTACCAGGACGGCGGTTGCGCGTTTCTTATCAATTTCCGGCAAATCCCGATAGTGGTTAGAGCGGGTCTCTGCCTGCCGAAGCTTGAATACTCTTGGGCCTTCTGGCATCTTTTGCCACCTTTCCTGAAGAAACGAACCAATTTCTTCTTAAACTATACCATATCTTATCCCTAACTTTCCATGATATGCCCAGATATCTCACTACTAGCATTGACATTCCCATAAATACCGTGGCATACTTGAGAGGTAATAAATCTTTCTTTTTGGAGTGCTTAACCGATGAATCTTGAAGATTACAGAGTTAAGCTTGGATGGTCGAAGGCAAAACTTGCCCGTGAGGCAGGTATCGACGTAGGGACGCTGAGTGACGCGATAGCAGGAAAACGCATTTACAAGGCGACAGCCGGAAAGATTGCGAACGCCATATCGAGGGGGTTACAGCAGGAAATTACCTACAAAGATATTGAAGGGATTGCCCTTGCAGACTGATATCCAGGCTTAAAGGAGGTGATGCCAAGAAACGCCAAGGCGCAGAGCCAAGGCGTTCCTCAGAGACTTTTTCTACATTCTTTGTACTGTGCTCCACTCTACCAAAGTAACCACAGTGCAAATATGAAACAACCTATCCTTTTACTGTTTTTCAGTGGCGGTAAGGTGCGCCTTATAGGGCGTGCTTTGCTGCCAGACAGGCGTAAAGTCTACTGGTAATAATACCACGTCCGGGCTTCGCCTGTCGATTGACGGAGGCAAATATCATGAACGGTATAAAAGGTCCGTTTGATAATTTTATTCCCGTTATACCGATGGAAGATGAGCCTGCACACAAGGGTACGTCGCTTTTCTGTTCTGACCCCACCTGCGGTTGCCACGAAGAACCGGCGCTGATAGAACCTGTAAATCAGCAGTACCTTGACGGCTTGCTCACCGCCGAGGAGGCAGCCCGCACTATTCAGGGGAAGCAGGTGTAACATGGCGTATCATCGTCCGGTTTATCGTCCGGTGCGGGAAACACGCCCGCATTCACTAGAGCAATCCGCCGATGTAACATATGCGCCCGCCCATTGCCGAAGCAACACCCTAAGCCCGTGGCAGCCCAGCAACGCACACAGAAGCTACCGCATACTGAAGACCTGCCGGAAAAAACGCGCAAGCAGGGTAATGGCCTGTTGAACATAGGTATAGGTATGTGTGGGACGCTCCTGTTTCTTATGTTCCTCCTTAACGTGGTACTTCCGTGGTGGAACTGGCTTCAAACCCAATGGCACTACGGCGATATGCATGTATCGCACTTTGATTATCACGGGCATCACTTTATCGGTGAAGTTTACCGGGGCTATGTCACCGTTTTTGATGTCCCTAACGGCCATCCTGAAAAAAGTCAGGTCTTCTTATTGCAAAGCGCCCCGGACAATACGCCGGTACAGTTCGAGACCCGTGACGTGAATAATGACAATATTCCCGATGTGATAGTCGGCACTGACGGCAGTTCTATCGGTATCACGTTCTACGGCACGAAAGATGGCGTATATAGTAAAACACCACCGGAGAACAAATAATGACGAATTTGGAGTTGCCATTCGACATTGAGCATCCCGATGTAAAGGCTGGCTTCAGAACAGGTCAGCAAGCAATCTACCGCGATACCCGGCCAGATACGGATATGGAGCTGGTGAAATTCATGCGCGACTTTATGGCCGACGAAGCGCAGCGCCTTGCCTATAATGTCGGCTTTCTTCTGGGGCTTTATCATTCTGACAAGCCAAACTAGCTCACCCTGAAAACATCTTGGCCAGCGTGCGCGCCTCTCGGAATCGGGGGGCGCATTTTTATTGCGCGAAGCATGGGCGCAATCAACATTCTTCTTTTCCTACTGCCCGATACCCTTTTCCGCAACAGGCGGCAAATCGAATAGCGCCCGGTCGTCCGGCCTGCTCAAAAACCTATCAAGTAATTTGTAAAGATATTCCCTGTATTCGGGACGTTTCCCGGCCTCATCTAACACAGCCGCGCCTGCTAAAATTTTCCTCCTTGTATCTGCCTTTCTCTGTTTAGCATTTTCGCGGGCTTCCTCCTGTCTTATTCGCGCATCAAGCGTCTTTCGTTACGCTTTCAGCTTTTCAAGTTTGTCATTTGCCATTTTACATTTTCTTTCCCGTGCCCTATATTCATGCTGGTTTTTCCCATTGGTGATATAATACAACATACTACGGAAAAAGGAGGGGCAACATGGAACACTCTCGCCACACGGCACTGCCAAGACCGACAAGGGCGCACTTATGCAAACTAAAGTTTGCGTGCGTCGGGATTGCATCCCTGAACCCTGCCTCATGGGCCTTCGCGCCCCTGAGAACCCTCGACAATGGGGGCGTGCCTTGCCCCCTTGACCCCTGCCCAAAAGCGTTGCCTCTGGACACCAGCAGGGGGAGTTGTCCCCCGCACCTGCAACAAGGTGCGTGCCTGCCCCTTGACCCAGCACAAGGGCGTTGCCCCTGTACCCCATCAGGGGTATTCTCCCCTCATACCCGACGAGGGGCAAGCGTGCCCCCTCGACCCGCGCATCGATAGAGTGGAATGCTTATGATTGCATCCTGGTATCATTGCAGCATAAAAGTCATGAGTCGCAGCACTGGGCGCACCGCTATTGCAGCGGCAGCTTACCGCAGTGGTGAGAAGCTGCATGATGCCCAGCTCGACAAAACTTACGATTATACGCGGCGGCGAGGAGTGGAAACCTCGTTTATCGTGGCCCCCTATGGCGCGCCGGAGTGGGCTTATAATCTTGAAAGTTTGTGGAACCAGGCGCAGGTTAAAGACAATAGAAAAAATAGCTGTCTGGCGCGAGAGTGTGAACTTGCGTTACCCGGCTCGCTTGATGTTACCGACCGCGAGCAGCTTGCGCGTGATCTTGCCCTTCACCTGGTTGAGCGGTACGGGGTTGTCGTGTCTGTTGCCTTGCATGAGCCATCACGCCACGGCGATGACCGGAACTATCACGCACATATCATGTTTACAACGAGGAGCATTGATGAAAACGGCTTCGGGGCAAAGACCCGCGTGCTGGACGAACGCAAAACCGGCTCGCAGGAAATCAGGCATATACGCGAGTATGCGGCCAACCTGATTAATGAATATCTGGAATACGCTGGCAAGGATGAACGGGTTGACCATCGCAGTTTCGAGGATCGCGGTATTATGCGAGAGCCGAAAAAACATCTGGGTGTCGAGGCCTCCGCGATGGAAAGGCGAGGGCAGGAGAGCAGGATAGGGGACGATAACAGGGAAGCTAAAGCACATAATGCAGGTATTGACCTGCTTGTAAGTGAGTTGGCAGACCTTGACGCGGAAATATCCGCAGAAATTGAAGCGGAATTTTTCCCGCTCGTGGAACCAGAGCATGAGCTTAGCTGGGAGGAACAGAAGGCCGCAGGGCAAGGTTTCTTGAAATCCAATGAGGATTTGTCACCACCGCAGCCAGAGACTACTTTTGCCGGGCCGGAGCAGAAGAAAGCCGCACAAAGCGCCTTTAATAACCCGATAGTAAAGGACTTTGAAGAGCAGATAAAAAATACAGGCGAAATCAGAGAATACGGTCTAGGAATAGCCATATATGATCGAACAGTGGCAATGTTTGAAAATCTTTATTATGGTACAATTAACTACGTTAAAGGTGGTTTGCAGAAAATAGCGTCCCGATTTAATCCGAGAAACCCAGATATTGATATAGACCCAGACAGGTAAAGCGAGGAAACGATATTGTCAAAGGATTCAAAAGACCCCCTCGCCGCATTTAGGAAGTTCGGCCAATCACCATTCAAGCAGATCAGTACGACCGCAACGCCTGACCAGATGGCCGGAGACCCCCACCATTATTCTGCTTATGGCCTCGGCGAGCGCAGCCAGGAGCGGCTAGAGATTCGCTCACTGTTAGCGCCGTGGCATGCCCCATCATATCACTACCTTTTGGATATCGTTTTTAATGGCAATTTCGGCACTGAGACAATACTTACGTTTAGTTTTTTAGTTGTCAAAATTGAGGGAAAAAATCTGCAAGCCGTTAACGTTGCTATCCGTGAGGGTGTTTGTACCTACATCCAGGATTACGACAAAAGAGAATTCACCCCACCGGCAGAGGGTGAGCCGGTTATCACAAAAATAGAGGCTGTGATGAGGAAAGAGGAAAGGATTTAGGGCAGTAGGAAAAAAAGAAAGGGAATTGTCTGGTGGCTAATTTGCCAGATTTTCACCCCCTCACGCCGGTACGCGACTGGCGTGAAGTATCAGGAATTTGCCGATGCTGACCCAGAAGCATCACGCCGCAAGGGTTATTACGAAGAAGCCGCCAGATTGCGCAAAGCAGTCATCGCCAAGGCGGAGGGGAAATAATGTCTGAATATATGCCAGCAAGAAAAAACAGAATGATCAATAAGACAGGCCGCAAATTCATACTACTCCCTGCCGACCTGCTAGAGGAGTCCAAGGTAGCCTGCGCGGTGAAGCGCACAACGATGGTGGTCGAGGTTATCAAGTTTATAGAGGTTTTATCGAGAAGGCGAAGGCGGAAAAGTAAGCAGCTATTTTATTGCCCGGTATAGCGTTGACCGCGACACCTTGAGCAGCGCCGCTACCTCGTCGGGATATTCACCACCGTCGATAAGCTTGCGAGCATGTTGTACTTGTTTGGATGATAGGAGGTTTTTCCGCCCCATCTTTATACCGCGAGCCATTGCCGCCGCCCTGCCCGCCTTCGTTCGTTCTTTAATCAATGAACGCTCAAGCTCTGCCAATACCCCGATCATTTGCCACATAGCGCGGCCTGTGGCGGTCGTGGTGTCTATAGACTCAGTGAGCGAACGGAACGCCACCCTCCTCACCTTCAGCTCATCCAGGAGCGCGATAAGATCAGAAAGTGACCGCGCTAACCTATCCGTCTTCCAAACAATCAGCACATCGCCAGGATTTAGAGCGGCGATACACTTCTTAAGGCGCTGGCGTTCTGCCGTTGCGCCGCTTGCCTTGTCCGTAAATATCCGCTTGCATCCTGCCCGCTTCAATGCGGCAAGCTGCAAGTCAGGATTTTGGTCATCAGTGGAGACACGACAATAGCCTATTTTCATAGGCAACTTTTGACACTAATTTATGAGACACGCAAGCCATTGATTTTATGAAGCTATTTTTTTGTGTCAGAAATCTTGAATTATAAGACGACGATATTCACCAGGCTAAAAACCAAACAGCGACGAAATATAAGGGCGAATAAACTGCTTGAGTGTTTGCGAGTTTGCACGTATAGGTAAAAGCACTAAAACCCATAAACAATAAAACGTGCAAACATGAAAACACTCGCCATCATCAGCCAGAAAGGCGGCTCTGGCAAAACAACCCTTGCTGTGCATCTTTCTGTTGCAGCAGAGCAGCACGGATTAAAGACAGCGCTCTTTGACCTCGATCCACAGGCATCCGCAGCGAGCTGGTCCGACAGGCGAAGTAATTCTTATCCCGCTGTATTTGCTGCGCAGGCTCCAAGGCTATCAGGATTAATAGCACAGGCCGAGACGCAAGAGGCTGACTTGGTTATCCTGGATAGCGCTCCTAATACCGATACCGCATCTCTGGCAGCCGCAAAAGCTGCCGACCTTATATTGATACCATGTCGCCCATCGGCATTTGATTTGCACGCCATAGGCACCACATTTAGCTTAGCGGCTGTTGCGGGCAAACCCGCCTATATCATATTGAATGCCGTTCCATCCCAAGGAAAGTTGGTTGATGAAGCAAAAACAGCTTTGAAGAAAGGCGGCATACAGGTGGCCGATCCAGTTCTTCACCACCTGGTCGCATTCTCACACGCCATTAATGATGGTCGTACAGCGCAAGAGTTTGACCCTAAAGGTAAGGCGGCAGCGGAGATTGAAGCCCTTTTTAAATGGGTGTGCAAACAAGCAAACATAAAAACACGCAAACACGTTTGAGGTAGAACATGAAGACCCGCGCCCCCCTCACATTCAATACGAATACAATCACAAACACCGAAACAGGTTTACGAGAAAACACGCAAACACCAAACCGCGCAAACACCAAACCGCGCAAACATAAAAATACAAAGGGCAGGGAAGGCAGACAATTCATAGCGGCACATGTTTTGCCGGAGGCGGCGAAGCAGTTCAAATTACTGTCCGTTCAGCAAGGCGAAACAGTCCAGAAATTGCTTATCGAGGCTATCAATGACTTCTTCGCAAAATACGGCCTCAGTCGTATTGCGGATGAGTAATCTATGACCGAAACAACTTATCTTTATAGACATTTTGATGCTAATCGCGGCCTGCTTTATGTGGGCATATCGCGGAATGCGGTGTTGTGAAGAAGTGAGCATGAAGGGCGAGCCAAATGGTTTCGCAGCGTTCGTAATATTGAAATCAAGGCTTTTCCTACAAGAGAAGCAGCTATGTGTAAGAGCTTGCAAACATAAATGACCGTGCTCGCAATAACACCCGTTCTCCGGCTCAGATTAACTGAGAATAGAGGCGATAATTACAGAGAAACCCCTGTATAATGTTGTTATCAGAAATCGCGAAAGAGAATTGGAAAGAAAAGCCATGAAATTCATTAAAGGTGCCCGATGTCTAGCATAAGGCAGGCGGCAATAGTTGGGTTGCATGGATAAGAAACTGTAAGGCGGCCTCTCCCCATAACGAGAAGGCCGCCTCTATTTTTGTTGCTCCAGAAGTAGTAACTCCGTCTGTGCAGCCGCGATAGATCCCTTCCGTCTGTAACTCTGAACGAGCACCATCCTGTCGCCGTTAAACATAAACCGCACGTTCACAAAATACACATCAGCAGCCAAGGAGCGGTAGAGAAATCCTTTTTCCAGAAGCTCATTCATGCCACGCTCATAAGTGCGCCGTGAAAGATCTGCTTTCCATCGTTGTGCTAGCAAAAAATTCAGGGTTACGGTATCCTTATCCTTAGAATCGCGACCGCTGATTTCTTTGTAAACAAACTCAAAAATGGTAGCACCGGCTTTGCTTAATTCTCCATATTGCCGGAGGCCCGCAAGGTAGATTTTTACAAATTGTTCACTATCTACTTCTTTTTCTTCAACAAAGGCAAACGCCCCGCGACCTACCACTTCTCCAGTACCAGGCGCAACCATATAGGCTCCGCCGAGTTTATTGGGTTTATTCGTCCTTATGCGAACAGGAAGGGCTTCGGAAAGTGACGGGTTTACCTCATAAATCGGATGACCATACCTCGTCAACGGCGCAGATTTATTGGTTTCGTCTTGTCGTGAATGCGACATTATTTATCCCCATTTTGGCGGAATTGCTGCCACGAAGCTACAAAAGTTCCGCCAACTTTGCAAGTAAATTGTGGCGGAATATTCCTCAGATTTTTTACTGACTATTGGCGGATTATGTGTCAGATACTCGGGGAAGTTCCGCCACTTTTCTTATTGTTTTTTGGCGGGAAAATCCACAAGAGTTGGCGGAAGTTCCCACAAAAGTTGGCGGAGTTGGTCTAGGATTTCTGCGGGTTACAGGGTTATTCCCTTCTTATACTATAAAAGCGTCCCTTCAATCATGAGTTATCCATACCCCGCACAATTCCATTGAGTGCTGTAGGGGTGTGGGTAACTCACTGCTAGAAGAATTGGTATGTTCCAGTTTATTGTTCTATAATGATATTATCTCTTATTCGAGCAGTACGTCATGATTAGTTTGAAAGGAGAAAAACATGCCAAGCTGGGAAGATACAAAGCGGGCTGCGCAGAGCGCGTATATAATGGCAGGAAACGGTTTTCAGGACGTTCATAACAGTATCGGCAATGCATACCAACAGATACTCATTTCAGGCCATCTCTACCCATCAATGGGAGGGAACAGCCTTACTCAAGAGATCGCTGAGGGGGCATACGAACCAACTAAAGAAGACTGGAAAGAGTATGAGCGGCACCTGGACGAGCAACAGCCGGAACAAGAGCAGGACATGGAGCCAGAAAGGTAAACGGAATGAGCGACCCTTTAGCGCAGTTCCGCAGGGAGTCGTTATCCCCGAAAGCGGCCAACAAGGCTAGCAAAGACACAGCAGGAAAGAGGCATTACGAGGCCTTTGATATGACAAACAAGCCAGCGCCCTATACCGAGATACGCTGCATCATGCAGCCATCGCAGTCGCCGCAATCCCGCTTCTTCATGGCTGCGGTATTCAGCGCGGACTACGACGACGCCTTCACCCTGATTTATAGTTATATGGCTGTAGAGGTTAAAGGCCAGAACCTCAGAGATGTTCGGCGTGCCATACAAACTGGCAGATGCGAATTCATTCAGGAATACCACGAAAACGAATTTGCAAGACCATCTAATGGCGCACCCATCATTGAGTCCATTAAATTTATCACAGGGGAAAAGCTGGACGACATTTTATCGTCATACAAAGGCGCTTAAAAATGCTCGACAATATGTTTCCGTTTATCGATCCCATAATCGAACTAAGCGAAGACGATACTGCTTTCGTTATTCAGGTGGATGCATTCTTTGATTTTCTGGAGAAGACCGGCCTTGATAAAGCATTGAACTTGCAAAAGGGAGCGAAAATAGAGGTTCCGCTTGATATTGCCATGTCCCTGTTGAGGCCGGATGAGCTGGAGAAGCTACAGAAATATATTGCTTCCTATCTTAGGAAGCACAATGACAACGAAGCAGAGTAATCCCGCATCTGGTAGAGCAAATATACGCAGCACTCCATGAAAGAGTGCTGCGTATATGTTTTATGCGGCAGGCGAGCCGAACAGCGCCTTCAGTTCGATCTTCTGCCATTCCATGATGGACCAACAGGACGATCCCATCGGCACGCACCTGGTTGGGACACCTTAAAAGGCGGGGAGAGAAGGAGTAACCTCCTCTGCTTGCTACTCAATCGTCATTGCCTGACGGACCGAGGGCGCTACACCCTCTTCAACACGCACACTGCTGGCACGCAGGTATCGGGCGAAGTTTACGGCGGCTACCTGTAACGCATCCAGCAGGTCAGCCGTGGGCGTCACATCCGGCTCCCACCACCAACGGGTAATTGTCCAACTTCCTCGCTCCAGGCGGCTATCTAGCCGGGCCACAAAGCGATCTCCGTAGAACACCGGCAGCACATAATAGCCCCAGCGGCGCTGTGGCTCTGGCTTGTAGACTTCCCAAACATAATCAAAGTCGAAAATCTGCTGCAATGCCTTGCGATCCCACAAAAAGCTGTCCAGCGGCCCTAGAAACAGCACGCGAGGCTCCGATGCAGGATTATCAAGTAGCGGTAGTAAGTTAGCAGGCATGTGATAGAGCTGTGGTTTTCCTCCGGCATGCACCTGCACCGGAAGCAGCTCACCGGACTCGACGAGTTGAGCCAGGGCACGCTTGCGTTGCTCGCTCTTGCCACATGCCGACCAGATGGCAGCCTCCGCTCCGGGACGAAGCAGCCCTGTAGCTTGATGACGGCGGGCCAGTATCCAGCGGTAATAACTCTGCTCATCGGGCGCGGGCACATTGTAATAATGTGGAGGAATGACGCGTTCTGCCCGGTCGTAGTAGTGACGCCCGCCCTGGCGGTGATGGGTCACAAGCATCCCGCAAACCCACATGGCTCGTAAAGCGCGACTGACGTGTGTAGCGCCGCCCCATTTGTCCTGACCAGGGATGCTCGTACGCAGCTCTTTCTCGAACTCCAGTGACGAAAGCGGCCCCTGACGATCAATGGCCGCCAGAATGGCCTCCGCTATCCCCACCCGTGTCTTCAAGATCTCGCGGTCATGGTAGGGTCGATGCATGCTGCGGATCATCGCTCGCATCGGCCAGTCTCCCACCGGAACCAAACATGCCATTTTATCCCATGAGTCGTATATAACCCTATCGGTATAGGCAGTTTTTTGCCAGTCATCTACTTGGTAGCCTGGCACTCGCGCCTGCAAGACCAGATCAGGGTTGCGCCCCACAGGATTAAGCGGGTCATATTGCACCGTTCCCAGGCGATCAAAGACACCAGGCACATCGGTTGGGGTAAAGTGATAATTAGCCAGAAAGCGCCGGGCTTCGGCGCGTGAAAGAGTCAGCATCAGCTCGTGTCCTCCGGTTTGTCCCAATTGCTTTGAGTATAACATGAAAAGGGTAGTGCCCAAAACCGGGGGCTGTTGGCTACACAAATGCTCGATGCGATGGTTCGCGCGGCCAATCGGTATTGAGAAAGGTGGTTCGCAAGGCCACCAGTGCCGTGGCATTGGTTCGTTTCCATCTCATGCCTCCTCGTTTCATGCGGCGATTGATGACCAGAGACACCGCTCGCTCGATAACACCACTGCCCACCGGATAGCCTGCCTGTCTCCACGCCTCATAGGACCCTATCCAATCGCGTTGATGTTCCAGATAGGTCAGAGCTGCTTCCAAGGCTTTGCCTTCTCCCTTCTCTTGCCAACTTTGCAGCCGCTTGATGGCTGGGTCCACCTCGCCATGCCAGAGCCAATCTTTGATCTGTGTCCTCTCTTGCGTGAGCCAGGTCTCGGGATGCTGCTGCTCACGTTGTGTCTCGCGGATGGCTTTGCGTACCACGCGCCAGAGGTGGAACCAATCGAGAATATGCGTGGCCCTGGCAAAATGCCGCTGCGCTTCCTGCTTGATCCACTGGGCTCCATCAGCCACCACCACGCTGCTCTCCTCATCCAATCCAACCTCACGTGCCGCTGCCTCGGCCAAGGAGCCCAAGGCGTGAGAAGGGGCAAAGGTCGCCACATAGCGTCGTTGCATCCAACGAGCTCGCTTGTGAGGAGGACCCAGTCGCTTGCCTTTCGCACTGCGCTTGGCGAGCTCATACCAGGTCAACTGGGAAGGATCGGGCTGCGCTTTGGGCTCTTGCACCTGCTTGTTGCAGGCGAGCACAGCCACTTTTCCTTCCATGCCTCCTGCTTGCTCGCAACTGTGCGTCCAGCCCCCATCTATGCCAGCCACGCCCGCTTCGCCCTTCTCTTCTTTGGGGGCCGAGGCTACCACCTCTTCAGCATGCTGCTGTTGGGCGTGAGCCTGCTGATTGCCTTGCTGCATGGTGAGCTGACGTACTTCTTCGGCGCTGATGTGAGCCCCACACAAGCGCTCCATGAGCTGAGCGGCATGTCGATAGGGCCAAGAGGAGCCTGCAAGTACGGCGGCTTCTCGCAAGCCAGGGCTCACCTGTTGCCCACGCAGATCACGCAAGAGACGACGAGCGGGGCACCAGCGATGCAAACAGTGTTGACAGCGGTAGCGCCGTAAGGCCAGCCGGATCCGACCAAAGACGAGCAGCAGCGTTCGACCAACCGTTCCTTCCACGCGCACCTCGTCTCTTCCACATGTGGGACACCGTCGCTGATGCTGCTCCCACTCTTTGATGGCTTGTTGCAAGGCTTGACACATGCTTTCGTGTCCTTGAGTCACAATGGCTTCTTCCAGGTCCGCAAGGCTGCTGCTTGCAGAAAGGTCAAACGTGAGCGATACTTGGAGATGCATGAGGGTCTTCTCCTTTAGGTTTCCGGATTTCATCGTTCTGTTTCCTAGTACGGAGAAGGCCTCATTTTTTCTTCAACCCCCAGTTTTGGGCACAACCCATGAAAAGAGGACAGTATTCACCCTGTTTGCGCACGAAGCTGGGAGTGGTAAATGCCCCATGTTTCACGGCACTTCTTCTGAAAGTCTCTGAATAGATGACTTTCATCCGCAGTGGTGCACTTTGATGCATGGCTCTTACCAAGTAAAAAAGACACCGCTTTTTCTAAAGAATGGGGGCAAGTCTTATGATCAGATTTGCCTCGAAAGTGACTGCTGGAGTAGCAACATTAGAGCGCTGTACAGAAGATTTGAGCCATGATGAACTCTGTGTGACTATCCTCCTGCTACGGCAGAGGTAGAACAATATGTATAAACCATGCTCTAGAGTCTACCATAACAAACTCTAGAGCATCCCGATGACGACTTCAACTCCCATAAGCGATGATGCTAGCTTGCTACTGACTGGGAAGTTTCCAGAGGTCATCCTCGATAAAATGCGCAGTGGTCGAGGCTGCCGCTCCAAAGGGATATCGACAGCTCTGAAGAGGCTTATCCAGTTTCACCTCGTGGTGATTGACATAGAACCTGCACTGATCAGATTGTACTTTCATACCAATATAAAGTGGAAAGGTGATGGGAAACGAAACCTTCCCCGATTGGTTAATCGAGCTGGTGACATCGACAGTGACTACGCTATAATTTCCATCTTTATCGATCAGAAACATATCACCAGCCGACACAAATCCTTTTTCCAGGACGTTATAGACAATGCCGACTCCCCCATCCTTCTGACTCTGCATATCTTTGAAAACAACCTGGTACGCAAAATCAGTAAACTGAGACGTTCCGCTACGGGGGCACCCCTTATAATACGATTGGCCTGGTGCTATCTGATAACTGTCGCCCTGAAAATCACACCCACTCTGATCCCAATTACTATTTACCTGACTCAGGTCCTCATGAAAGAGACTTGTAGCAATGAAAGGAGCGGGAAACGCATTCGTTGCAGCGTTTGCCGTCGCCTGATAGCCAGCCGTTCCGGTTGATGCATATGCAACCGCTGATTGAGTTACATTCCTCGCGGCGGTCTCGGTGGCTTGCACAGAAAGATCGTGTTGATGGCTATTGTTCTGATCCCCTGCTATCCATATGATGCTTCCCACGATAAGCAAAAGGGCAATAAAAAAACTGGCCCAAAATATTCCTTTACTTTTCATTCCTTGTTCCCATTCTCAGTAAATCATCTTCACTCCTGCGAATGCCTGCATATTCGCCTGATTTTTCACCGATTGAGGAGGTTTCCTTTACGTTGAAGGTGTTTTTGTGGTGAGTTAGTACTCCCACGTACAATGCTCTGCAGGAGGCTGCTGCACAGGCTTTGACATTTATTATAGCCCAAGATGCTCTCGGCAGGTTTGTCCATTGTGGTTACGTGCCTCCTGTTCTCTCATAAATGGTTCAATCCTTCTGAGTACTGCTCTAACAACGAGGGATAAGCATACCGAGGATAAGAAAAATACGCAGCGTGGTTGAAAACGCTGCGTATTTTTCTTATGCGGGGATTGAGAAGAGGGCATTCAATTCAGGAAGTATGTTAGAAAGTCTTGTTGTATGACATTTTTGAAGGGAAGACCAGGCCTGTCTGGTTCCCATCAGCGATTGGCCTCTACGCGCCACTATCCGCGAGATGTACCGCCCATATCATGATCGCGAGATCCTGGATCTTGATCCCCAGACCCCCGAGAAGATTCTGGCCGCGATGGATGCCAATGGCCCGCTCTCATCGCTCGAGTTTGAGGATCGCTCACGCATGAGCGACGCCAATTCGTGGTATGGCTTGACCAAAGCCAAGCGCGCCCTGCGCTCGATGTGGGTCTGTGGCCTGATCCTCACTCACCATCGCCGCAATGGACGCCACTATTATGATCGACCCGAGCGCGTCATCCCCGATATGCACTTTCAGACGCCAGAGCTACTGGACCGCGAGGCCTATCACCGCTGGATCATTGGACGACGCTTCCAGGCGATTGGACTGCTGCGCCCCAATGCTGAACCTGCGATCTGGAGCGCCTGTGGCGATGCAGCAACGCGCAAGGCAGCTATCGCGCACCTGGTCGCCGAGGGCTTGCTCACCCATGTCAAAATCGGCGAAAAGGAATGGTCCTACTACCTGCCTACAAGCGCTCTCCCATTGCTTGAGAACGCCGCGAGCGAGGCGCCCGCGGAAGAGATGCGCTTTCTAGCTCCTCTCGATAGCCTGCTCTGGGACCGCAAGGGCGTGCTGCAACTCTTCGACTTCGACTATATCTGGGAGGTCTATAAGCCCGCACCACAACGTCGCTGGGGCTACTATGTCCTCCCCATCTTCTACCGTGACCGCTTCGTGGCACGTATCGACTCGCGCCTGGAGAAAGGAGCCTGGACGATTGCCAACTGGTGGTGGGAGCAAGACATCACTCCAGATGCCACCCTCCTGGCAGCCCTGACCAGAGCCTCATCACGCTTCCTCCACTACCTACACGCCCAGGAGATCGTTGTCAACGAGACCATTGACAGTCCAACCCGCCAGGCCCTGCTGGCCGGTGCCAGAACCGCGCTCGTAGAATAGCGTGGGTAATGTGTGAATGGGGAGCTGGCAGAGCCAGCTCCCCATTCACACATTACAGAGTAGCTACTTTTTATTTCCATTAATTATCAATTTTACTCAACTAAAAATTCAGCCTTTTGTCCCTGCCTCTGGACAATGAGCGTTTCTTCGTCTAAAATAACCCAGGCGTCAAACACTGGGTTCTCGTGCAGGCAACATGTACGACTTTTCCCCGTGGAACCCCAAAGAATGAGCATACAAGTAGACTGAATATAGAAGAACGATAGACATGCAGCAAGACGAAAACGCTTCTCATACATCTACGCCACGACCCGAGCGTGAGAAAACGCTGGTTGCCCTCTCCTCGGTAGGGGCCACCATCGGCCTGACAAGCTTTAAGCTTATTGTCGGCCTGATGACGGGGAGCCTGGGCATTCTGGCGGAGGCTGCACATTCAGGACTAGACCTGGTTGCGGCCTTGATGACGCTCTTCGCTGTACGTATCGCCTCC
This sequence comes from Ktedonobacter sp. SOSP1-52, assembly GCF_016587395.1. Classification (NCBI taxonomy): domain Bacteria; kingdom Bacillati; phylum Chloroflexota; class Ktedonobacteria; order Ktedonobacterales; family Ktedonobacteraceae; genus Ktedonobacter; species Ktedonobacter sp. SOSP1-52. Next base: position 73,357 of record NZ_BNJH01000003.1, on the reverse strand, counting down.
CAGCCCGCCGACGAGGATCATCACTATGGGCATGGGAAGGTGGAGAACCTCTCCGCCTTTATAGAGGCGCTTCTGCTTATTGGGACCGCGCTCTGGATTATTTACGAGGCGGCTGGCCGCTTGTTTTTCCAGCAGGGGCATGTTGAGGTGAGCATCTGGGCCTTTCTCGTTATGCTGACCTCGATTGTCGTAGATATCACACGCGCACGCGCTCTCATGCAGGCGGCGCGCAAGCATGGTAGCCAGGCACTTGAGGCCGACGCCTTACACTTCAGCACCGACATCTGGAGTTCAGCAGTGGTGGTGATCGGGCTGGGAATCGTCGCGCTGGCGAACTACCTGCACCTGCCAGGCTGGCTAGGACAGGCCGATGCCGTCGCGGCCCTGGGCGTCTCTGGCATCGTGATCTGGGTCAGCACGCGCCTGATACGTGAGACCCTTGACGCCCTGCTCGATAAGGCCCCAGGCGAGTTAGCACCCAAACTACAGAGACAACTGCGCGCCCTGCCCAACGTCCTCGAGGTGCGCCGCACCCGCATTCGCCGCGCAGGCAATAAGCATTTTATGGATATTGTAATCGCGGCCCCGCGTACGCTGCCCTTCGAACAGACGCACGTCTTGAGCGAGGTGATTGAGGAACAGGCCATCGAAGCGACGCGCGAAGCCTCGCCACAGAGCGAATATGATGTCATCGTGCATATCGAGCCTATTGCATCGCCGAATGAAAGCGTGGCAGACCAGATTCGCTACCTGGCCGAACTTCAGGGAATTCACGCGCATAACATCCATGTGCGCAAGGTCAATGGCGAACTCGAAGTCGACCTGGATGTAGAGGTACAGGCAGATATGACGTTGCGCGAGGCCCATACCAAGGCCTCCCACTTTGAGCGGATAGTTATGGAGCATAACGCGCTCCTCCGCCGCGTCACCACGCATATCGAGGCTCCCGACAACACTATTGCCTACCGCCAGGAGGTCACGTACGCGAACCGGTCGCTGCAAACAGACATCACGCACATCGCCGATAGCATTGTGGGGCCGGGCCGAACACACGAGGTACGTCTCTACCAGAGCCAGAGGATCACGCACCACATGCCTATGCAAGAGACGCAGAGTGGCGGCCCAGCGACCCTAACGCTGGCGCCACCTGAGGCACTGGATGTCACATTGCATCTTACCTGCGAGGCACACACCCCGCTCAGCCAGGTCCACACCTGGGCCGAAGAGACCAAGCGTGCGCTACGCCGTGCGCATCCCTACCTGGACACTGTAACAATTCATACTGAACCCCCAGAAGAGTAAGAAAAGCCAGAGAGGAGCCGCGTGTCGTGCGACACGCGGCTCCTCTCTGGCTTTGTGACTTGTTTCTGAAGTTGTGGGCAATAAAAAACCGACTAGAATATAGTCGGAGTATTTGATGCGAGGTAAGATGGCGGAGGAGGCGGGATTCGAACCCGCGAAGGCTCATCACCTTACACGATTTCCAGTCGTGCTCACTAGACCACTATGAGACTCCTCCAGGATAAGCGGAGAGGGCGGGATTCGAACCCGCGAGGGCTATTAACCCTACCGCTTTTCGAGAGCGGCACATTCGACCACTCTGACACCTCTCCGCCACGCAGTATAACACATCTTCCCTGCCTTGACAAGCACTTTAGAGCGGATTTATTCTTCGTTTAACTCGCCTTGCTCATACAACCAACGAGCAAATTGGATATGACAATCTTCAGCCATGCGCTGGCGCATCTCCGTATTCTCATACAAATGCTCACGCATCCTGATGAGCTTTATGGCTTCATCCCAGAGGAAGCCCTGCTCTAACAAGGTATGCAGGAGGACCTGCTCACGCGCAATTTCCCTCGCCGAGACCTCAGGGTCCATCGCTGGGGAGTGCCTAAGCCCCTCGTGAGGCTGTTCATAAAAATCACCACCCATTGATGGATCATGTGAATTCGACATAAGCATCTCTTCTCCTTGTTATCTTTCGCCTTTTAAGCTTGCATGCAAGAGCACGGCTCATCAAGGTGCTACTCTAGCTTTCCTTATCGGCATTCTACACCTAACTTTATAGTCCCTTGAGAGGGATATGGCTTAGGGACTTTTGTTGCCCAAACCAGGGACTAGAGTCAATGTCCCTCTGCCACTCATCGCTACTACACTTTATGTACCAAGAGCAGAAGAAGGAGAGCGCAGAAAGAGATTATTTCTGCTGAAAGGAGTGGCAATAAGCCCATGCAGGCAACGGCTACCTTGAGTGAAATCTGGGAAAGATACCAGGAACATAAAAGCTCAGAACTCCGGAATGAGTTGATTACTATGTACGCGCCTCTCGTACGTCTCGCGGTTGGCCGCTTAGGCATCCCTCCAACCAGTATCATGGATAGCGAGGATCTCATCGGCTATGGTATGATCGGCCTCATCAGCGCGATTGACCGCTACGATCCATCACGAGGGGTGCGCTTTGAGGCTTTTGCTACTCCTCGCATTCGTGGAGCCGTGATTGACCAGATCCGCCAACTGAACTGGCTTCCTCGTTCATCCGTTTCACGTATCCGCCAGATCGAACGGACTCACGCCGAGCTGGAACAGCAACTGGGACGGCCCGCGAACGAGGCAGAGGCCGCTAAGGCACTGGATGTCAGCGTGGAACGCTATCGACAGATGCTCACGGAGATGAGCGTCTCGGTGCTTTCACTGGATGCCCCGCTGGGATCAAGCACTCAGGAAGATGAGAGCGCCTCCCTGGGTGATATGCTAGAGGATGAGAGTCAGCAAGATCCCGGTGAAGCAGTTGAACGCGAAGAGCTAATTCAGGCCCTTTCTACAGCCCTCCAGCATCTCCCGCCACGTGAACAGCTCTTGCTCTCCCTCTACTACAAGGAAGAGCTAACCATGAAGGAAATCAGTCGTATAATGAATGTATCGGAGTCTCGTGTCTGTCAGCTACGTATGCAGGCCCTCGTACGGCTCCGCTCGACCTTGGGCGCCTATCAGACGGGCGAAACAGCTCCCAGCAAGGAGCAGGGGAAAGCAAAGAGCGAGGGCGAAGCGCAGTCCGTATATGCCTACCACCATTCGGGTGGGAAACATCATATGGAGACGACGCGCACACACTAAAAAGGGTAGGCGTGAGCGTCATATTCACAAACAGTAATTCTCGTAGCGACCCGAGTTTCCACCGTTTTTTCTCCTAATGAAGGCGTCTGGGTTGTCGATAACAATGTGTAGATAAAGACACCCCGAGGGGGTTAGCGGTATAATGAGAGTACCCTCTCAGTAACGCGACGGAGAGAATATTATGAATGCTCGTTTTGAGCATGAATATGTAGAGCACAAACGGCTTGAAAATCGGGTCATATCCTATACGACATGGGAGGCACCTGTCCATGAAGCTTTTCCATGCCACCCACAGCAGATAATCTTTCATACGGCCCCAAACCGTGCAGTCGTTCTCTATAACCTGCCCACCTATGAAGAAGGGGTTCAAAGACGCACTGAGCGCATTCTAGAACTTCAGGCACAAGTTCAGAATGGTACCTACATCGTAGAGAGCATGGTTGTAGCAGAATGTATACTGAGAAATGAAACTTATCTCGTGTAAGTTTATATCGATGAGCAGATTGTGCGAACGATACCCATTGTCTACGGGCCTTGCGTTTGAAACTGGCAATGGTAAGGGCACATCGTGACTTGCCATTTTACTAATGCGGCGCCCTCACGCACACGCATTGAGAAGCCTCGCAGCGCAGGGACGCCTGGAATTTGCTTCTGATGAAGGGAGCTATGCATGCTTGTATTGCGACGAAAAGTTGGCGAAAGTATAGTGCTTGCTGGTGTAATTAACATTTCGGTGCTGGCTGTTGAAGGCGAGCGCGTCAAAATTGGGATTAGCGCTCCTCCAGATGTTAGCATCGTGCGCGAGGAGCTGCTACGATCTGTGCCCGAGACACCCGTACAGAATTCTTCCCCCCTACAGCAACGCTAGCTCTATTACGTGGACCGCATACACAAGGAGGAGGTAGTGTAGAAGAGTTTTCTTCTGCACTACCTCCTTTTTCTTTTTGCTAGTCCGCGTGACTCCTCGCGCCTGCGGAGCTCGCTTGAGAATAAGTAGTGTGATGGCTCCAGGCAGCCTGCGGCTGCCTGGAGCCATCACACTACTTACCCGGAAGATGCTGTCTCGGCTGCCTGGACCCATCACTCTACTTACCCGGAAGAAGTTACCTGCGGCTATCCCAGAAAAAGTTGCATATGGCGTTTGCTAGTTGACTTGCGCCCCTGCTTTATGGCCGTTGGCCTGCTCAAAGGCTGCTTCTGCTTGCCCCTGCGCGCCGGCCATCTCCTGGATAAAGGCTTCGGTCATGTCGCGGGCGATGTCGTCTGAGTACTGGACTGATGGTGACTTCATCAGGTAGGCGCTGGGTGCCTCCAGTGTGCCGCTGATGCCATTATCCATGGCAAGCTTCACCAGGCGCACGGCATCGATGACAACGCCTGCAGAGTTGGGCGAATCCCAGACCTCAAGCTTGAGTTCAACGTTCAAGGGCACATCGCCAAAGGTTCGACCCTCCAGGCGGATATAGGCCCATTTGCGGTCGCTAAGCCAGGCCACATAATCGGAGGGACCGATATGCACATTGTCTCCTCCCAGTTCATAGTCAAGCTGGCTGGTGACCGCGTTGGTCTTGCTCTCTTTCTTGGACTCCAGGCGCTCGCGCTCCAGCATGTTATAGAAATCGGTGTTGCCGCCGACATTGAGCTGCATGGTGCGCTCAAGCTTGACGCCACGCTCACGGAAGAGGCGCGCTAGCTTGCGATGCACAATGGTGGCACCAACCTGGCTCTTGATATCATCGCCAATAATCGGCACTCCGGCCTCTTTGAAACGCTGCTGCCAGTACTCCTCGCGGGCGATAAACACTGGAATGCAGTTGACCATACCCACACCCGCCTGCAAGATCTGCTCAACATACCACTTGGTTGCTGTCTCAGAGCCTACCGGCAGGTAGTTAATGACCACATCGGTCTTGGTATCCTGAAGAATTTGCGCGATATTAGCGGTTGAACCAGGCGCCTTTGTGATCACTTTGGACAAATATTTTCCCAGGCCATCATGCGTCATGCCCCGGTACACTTTGGCGTTGAGGTAAGGGACATCCGCGAAACGATAGGTGTTATTGGGTTCCTGGTAGATGGCCTCGCTCAGGTCCTTGCCAACCTTGTTGGTATCGATATCAAAGGCCGCGGTAAACTCAATATCTCGGATATGATAACCACCCAGGTTGACATGCATCAAGCCCGGGATAAAATCATCTTCTTTGGCATTCTGGTAATATTGGACGCCTTGCACCAGGGAACTGGCACAGTTCCCAACACCAATGATGGCAACGCGCACTTTGCGATTATCCGCCATGTACTCACTCCTTCATAATGTATACTCTGAAACGCCCTCTTCTTTATGGTAAAGAGCAAGAAAAAAACCTTGAACAGCAACCTTTCAGGCAAGAAGGTCACCATTAAGAGAGAACATTTTCCGTGAGAAATTTTATTCCCAATAACAGGGAAATTAATTACCCACTTCGATTTCTGGCGGATATGCAAATAAACTTGTAGGGTCCATGCTGGCATGGACTCATAACCTAACCTTCGCGAGATGCGACCTAAAGAGTGTGCATCTCACATAGCGAGGATTTAAGTCCATGCCAGCATGGACCCTACAATTCCCATTGTGGGCGGGAGGAGTCCATGCCAGCAATTTCTATTGTTGGAAGAAGGCCAGGGTTGCGCGCACGCCCTCCTCAAAGGAGACCTCTGGCTTCCAACCCAGGAGGCGCTCAGCCTTGCCACAGTTAAATTGCGATTTATAGAGGTCGCCAGGACGCTTGGGAGCGCGCACAATCTCTGGTTCATAGCCAGTAACCGCGGCTAGCGTCTTATAAATACCGTTGACCGAGACCGCCTTACCTGTGCCGATACAAAAAATCTCGTTATCGCCACGCGTAAGGGCCTGCACATTGGCGCGAGCCACATCGGCCACATAGACATAATCTTTACTCTGCTCGCCATCCCAATCGATGCGCACAGGCTGGTGCGTTAAGAAGCGCTTGGCAAAAATAGCGATGACGCCCGCCTCACCATTCGGGTCCTGGCGTGGGCCATAGACGTTGCCATAACGCAGAGCGGTATACGTCAGGCCATTGGCCTCATGCCAGTAGCGCAGATAGTGCTCAGCGACCATTTTGGTGATGCCGTAGGGCGACTCTGGACGCTGCATTACATCCTCGTCAACAGGCAAACGCGTAGGCGTGCCATAGGTCGCACCCGAAGAGGCAAAGATAATCTTACGCGTTCCTACGCGGGTACAGTTATTCAGGATAGAAAGTAAACCAAAGACATTCACGTGCGCATCGAGTTTGGGGTCCTTTGTGGAAACGGCTACGCTGTGCTGGGCGGCCTGGTGACACACCACCTCGGGCTTTACTGCATCAAAAATATGGGCCAGGGACTCTTCATCGGTAATATCGGCGCGAAATAATTGTGCCTGTGGATTGAGGTTTGCCAGGTTGCCACCCCCATGCGACCAGAGATTATCGACCACCGCCACCTCGTGGCCCGCGACAATATAGTGATCAACAATATGTGAACCAATAAAACCAGCTCCACCCGTGACCAGTATCCTCATGTTGTTAAACCTTTCTGACAAATATAGCTCTAAGGCACAGTTCAACCGCACCGCCGGAGAGAGGGGATAATGTAAAACATCATGCTTGTATACAAGACATGTTTCAGGTTATTATAGTCACTGGAGCGGCTTTATTTCAACATCCCTACAACCATACACTTTGGAGTTCATGCTTACTTGTCAGAACTGGGTAGATCATCAAACCAGTTTCCTGCTGTAAACGGCTCAGGGCGGCCTCATTGCGGGGGTCAGCCATCGCGACCGTCAAGACATCGTCTTCACAGCCAAGGGGATAACACTGAAGCTCTTGCGCCAATTGCTTGCTTACTAGGTTCCGCACCTGCACTGGGAGGTTGCCTGGAAGCGAGGAAAGATAGGGAACACCCATACGTTGAGCCAGGCGAGCAAGGTCATCAGGTCCAGATGGAGAGGAGAGGGCCTCATGTGGATGCAGAAGTTGCCGTTGATAGAACTGAAAGGAACGCGATGCCTGTCGGAGTTCACGTAAAGCCAGTTGCACCACTTGTCCGCTTCGTTGTGGTGCATCTGGCAAGGTCCTCAGGCTGCTTTGCATCGCCATGGGACCCTCTCCTGTGTCCAACTCCTGCTCATGCACATGCCAGAGCAGCGCCTGCCATAGGCGCTCCTGGACGATGCGCGCGCCCTCCAGCCTCGCCCCAGGCAGTAGAAAGTAGCAGCTTGCTCCTAACACAAAGACCTGGTCTGTCTTGCGCACAAACGCACGTACACGCTCCACGAGGGCACGTGTGCCGTTAGCAGCTTGCTCGGCTTGCTCAAACTCAAACGTAAACGAGACCAGCGCCAGTTCCCTCTGTTCACGCTGCCAGAGCGCCAGTACCGCATCCTCCAACTCGTGTAACGCCCCAAGATCTACATATGCATATGCATTCATAGATGGGGGGTATACTAGTCTGGACGCCCCCTGATCGCGCATGCTATAACTCCTCTACCCTCTGAATTCTTGCATGGATACATGCCGACATAAGCATACCGCAAGAGGCTGGACATCGAACAGCGAAACAGGTTGTATTTGCGTTAAAAGTTTTCCCTGTTGGTTAAGATCAGTATATTCACTCTGTTTTACCCGCGGGTACGTTCTGATGCCGCAGCAAGCTCAAGGCGCGCTGTAAGGAGACAGCTTGCATGATTAAGAAATCATTTCTTTGTAACAATTGGAGGAGCACCAGGGCCTGAACATGCTTACGCGCGGGAAGTGTCTCAACCACTTTAGGAAAGGTCTCCTCTAACATGTTGATCGCTACCTGCAAAAAGCTTATGAGGTCTCTATCCAGGTGCTGCAACGTATCAGGGGCCAGGCCACTCTGGCCCAGGATGGATAGAAAAACAGGTTGGCGTGTATACACGTCGAGCCAGCCCTTCATAGGTATTACCAGGTCATGCCCAGCCCGCCGGGACAGAGCAGTAGCCTTCTCAGACTGGGAACGAGCAAGCGTCTGCTGTCCCTGCTGGGGCTCCGGCAAACGCTCAACTTGATCGAGCATCATCGTAAGAATAGTATTCAGCATATGAGCCCAGGGCAACAGGCGTACGCATTGCCCCTCAATCTCGCGCAAACGTTGCCAGCACTGATAGCGAAGCGCGAAAATCTCAACACTCTCGCGTGTCTCCCCCACCTGGCCGCTCTGGGCCACCGCTGCTGGCATTCGCAATTGCGCTAATGCTGGTATATGATGCTGATAGAGGGCCTGCATCGTAACGAGGACATGATAGACACACAACTGCAAGGTCTGAAGATTACTCCCCTGTTCAGTAGTGTACGCACAGTACACCTGTAAGGGGGAGAGCAAGGTTTGTACTAAGCGTTGAACAGTTTCAACCTTAAATTGCCCATTTGCCATCGAGGATGATACTTCCTGCTGCCCCATCTCCACCTCCACATCCTATTTTTACTAATACCATTACTACTATTGTACTTGATACAGCTTACATCTGTCACGCCTTTCTCTTCTCAAAAAACAGAGTTGCGCCAAAGTCATTCATTTCAGCTCGCAAGCTCGCCGAGGGTAGGAGGGAAGGGCATGTGGCACGGGTATTCGCTCGTGCCACATGCCCTTCCCTCCTACCCCTGAGCGCCGCAGGCGCGAAAGTAGAAGCGAAGAAGACTTGACACAGTGCATTTGGCGTATCACAATGAGGAGTGCAAACCGCTTGCGACGGAAGAATTCGTACGCGAACAGCTTCATCGCTTACGTTAGTATTAGTAGGCTTGCTAATGCTGCCTACCGGGCAGAGCGGCACCTATTCATAGAAGAAATTAATAGCAGAAGTAGCAAAGAATTTTGAAGAATAACATGCAACCACCCATTCATTCAGCACCACCCTCAACCCACTCACTGCTGCATGTAGACCAGCTAGCACAAGACGCGGCTCCCGTCGATAATGGCGTGGACATGTCGCCAGAGCAGGCTGCACGAGCCGCCGAACGCGCACGCTTGCGCCAGGGCGTGATGCATGTGCGTATTCGTAATTTCTATTGCACGCTCGAAGAGATCTTCGATCCAACCTTACGCGGTTTGAGCTTTGTCATCGGGACCGGGAACGGACGCCCCAATGAACCCGGGCGTGTCATTGATGCCTCGCCCGCAGCCGTACGCCTGGGCATTATTCCCGGTATGCCGCTACGACGTGCGCACCGGATCGCTCCACGAACGCGTTTCTTGCCTGCCTCCAATGAACGCTACCAGCCCTATTTACAAAAGTTACGCGAGCGCTACCGCGCCTATTCGCGCATCATTGAATCCCTCCCCCTGGCCGACGTCTTTATCGACCTGCGCGGATGCGAACTGGCGTTTGATTCGCCTGTGACCCTGGGCGAGCGCCTCTGCGCTGAAATCGCTGAGATGGGCCTTACCGCACAGATTGGCATCGCCAATGGCAAGGCCATCGCCGAACTGGCGGCACTTATGAGCCGGCGCGATGGACGCCAGGGCGTACTCTATATTCCACCCGGGCGTGAGGCATCGTTCGTCCAGACGCTCCCGCTCTCGATGCTGCTCCAACTGCGCTCAGCGGGAACCGGCATTCCCGGCGCACTCCCCGAATTAGCAGAAACAAATGAGGCCAGCCGCGCCCACACACCCGATATCGAGGGGAAAAGCGAGCAGGCTGATCCCATCGCGGTCGCCGAGATGCTTGCGCACCTGCGTGACTTTGGCATTACGACCTTTGCCCAGATCGCCACTTTGACTGAAGATGGGCTTGCACGCCGCCTGGGACGCCTTGGAGGCTGGCTCTATCATGTCGCGCAAGGAGAAGATATCAGCCTGGTTATTCCCGATGTGCCACCCCTCAGCCAAAATGCCCGCATCCGCTTCCATCATGCTGCAGATGCCGATGAAGCCTGTGCCGCGGCGCGCAAGCTCGCCAATTATCTCAGTGATCGCCTGCGCGAGCAACGCCTCAAGGGGCAGTCGATTGCCCTGATACTCTGGCCCTATCGACCCCAGAAGCGTGAGACTCGCAAGCTGGTTATGGGGGACGATGGCGAAGAAATGGCCGTCACGACAGCCGAGGAGTCCGTAGGGGGGCAAATGCTCCTCTCGCGCCATACCGATGACGCCGATGTCATTGCTCACCACAGCCTGATGCTCTTCGCTCACTATCACCGGGAGGGGCACCGCTACCTCCAGGTGCAACTGCGCATCGGGGACATCATCTCAGCACTCCCCACCTACTATCCACCAGCCGTCCGCGGACGCGGACGCCCCACGCGTAAACTCTCGCGCTAAACGCTATCCCTTCGCGCCTGCGGCGCTCGGGGATAGAGAATAATGGCCTGGAAGGTGGGCAAATGCCCACCTTCCAGGCCATTATTCTCTATCCCTCCCCTCATACCAGGATAGAAGCCATTATCATGAAACGAGCAGGCAAATTGATACGTTATAGTTATGGCAAGGGATATCCATGCGTGCATACGTACAAAGAAAAGAGATGTGTGGCACACGTGAACGATAATGTAGATAAACAACCTGCCTTCGAGCAGAATGTAGCCGAAGCAAGCACCCGGCAAGTAACACCAGGTCAGATTGAGGCGAGTATCCCGATCACTCCTAATCAGCAGGAAGCCGAAGAAGGGGCTAATGCCATTTCCCTGACTGAGTATGCAAGCACTCCTATGCCTTCTCCCACCACTCCTATGCCCACTACGATGGCTCTAGCAGGCGAAGACACCGTTCCTGAAACGTCAGTGTCCTCCAGTCCTACAGAGGTAGGCACACAACAGTCACAGGAGACGGAGCTAAATCCATTGGATGCTCCAACCGAAGCGCAGCCTATCAGTGACTCAACGCTACCAGCAACCGAGGAAGCCACAGCGACTGACGTGATGCCTGAAAGTCCTTCCGCCTCTAAAGAAGATACTTCAGAAGATACTTCCAATGCCACAGAGAAGGCAGCAACCACGTCTGGGGAACCTGTAGCCGCCGCTGCCACCACTCCATTGTCACCTCTTAAGCCACAAGTATGGGCAGCGAGGCTTCACCTATCGATATTTCAGAGCCTGACCCGGCATCAGAAGCTCTCTCTGGGCCTGCGTCTCTTGCTGGTCTTCAGCATCCTCACCCCCCTGGCTGGCGGAATCGTTTATGGCCTCAGTGGCCTCTCGACATACAATGCCCTGCATACACACGCCAACCAGGGCATTCAGCATCTGCAAAACGTCAAGAGCCTGCTTTCAGGTTCGACCTCGCAGAATCCCGCTCAGAAGACACCCAACCTGCTCAATCCGCAGCGAATCCAGCAAGCGCAGGAGGAGATCAATGCCGCACGCATGGACTTTACCTCGGCCCAACACATTCTCGATGACTCATCGCTGGTTCACCTGGTAGAGGCAAACTTCTCATCCTATCAGCAACAAATTGTTGCCGCACGCCAGGCGCTACGCATCGGCATTGAGGCGACCTATGTCGGCAATGATGCCCTGACACTTGTCAGCAAGCTCGCGCCCAAATTGCATACGCCACTCCTGGGAAACACCAAAGATCCGCTCTTTACCTCTACAGATATTACACAAATTCAGCAGACGCTCAACCAGCTTCAACCGCGCATCGACCGTATCGCGACAGAGGCACAACAATTACAGATCAGCGCGCTCCCCCTAAGCGATAAGCAACGCGCCCAGGCCCAGCAATACCTACAAATGCTCCCTCAATTGAAGCAGGGCTTCTCACTCCTTGAAAGCCTGGCAGGCGTTGCTAACTGGCTACTTGGCGTCAACACGCCACGGACCTTTCTCCTGCAAACGATGGATCGAGGCGAGTTACGCGCAACCGGTGGTTTCAATGGACAGTATGCCGAGGTAACCGTTACGGGTGGGCGTGTCTCGCCTATTACACTGAAGGATATCGGCCTGCTTGAGTATGCGCCAGATACCCCCACCAGCGGTCAGCCAGCGCCCGAAGCCTATCGCTCCTGGTGGCCATTCGATAACTGGGGCATTCGCGACGCCAATCTCTCCGCGGACTTTCCCACCTCGGCGAAGATCATCACGAATTTGTATCATACCGAGGTCAAACGCGATATCGATGGCGTCATTATGTTCTCGCCTTTTATGATTCAGCGCGTACTCGCCGTCACGGGTCCCCTGACCATTAGCGAGTATAACGAGACCGTCACCTCGCAAAATCTAGAGGAACGCCTGCATTACTACCAGCTTGATAACGCGGGCATTCGGCGCAGCGAGCTTATCGAGCACGTTGAAGATCCTGCCCAGGCGCGTAAGCTCTTCACCAGTCGCGTCGAAAAAGCCCTGATGCAGCGCATCCAGAACGCCCCTGTCAACGATCTCTTACAACTGGCAACCATGTTTCTCCATAGCCTGCAAACCAAGGATCTAGAGGTCTACCTGGGTAATCCACAGGCCCAGGCTCTTCTTAGTCGCTATGGCTATGCCGCGGAGGTCGACCGCGCCACAACCCACGATGGACTCTACATCGTGCAGGAAAACGTGAGTGCCAGCAAGGCCTCGCAATTTACACGCAGTATCTTTAAGGACACGGTGTCCCTCGACGCTCAAGGCGGGGCAACCCATGTCCTCCAGTTTCGCCTAACCTATAACCAGATCAATTCTGTTTATGGGCTGGATACGCTACGCGATTATGTGCGCATCTATGTCCCCCCCACCGCTAAACTGCTGAGTGGCGATGGCTTCTATACCAACGATCCTCTCTGTGGCGGAGGCTTTGGCACCTGCCCCAGAGATGGCATTTATTCCCAACAAGAGCTGATCTGCCCGCCGGGACAATACGAGGCGGGAGCGAGCGCGCCTATGCTCAATGACCCCTATTATCACCAGTGGCATCCCTTAAACAAGATTGGCGAGCCATCCAGTTCTCAGAGTGATGAACCAGGGCGCGCGATGTTCGCGGGCTACCTCGTGGTGCCGAAAAACTGTACGCTGACGGCGACCGTCTCCTGGTATGTTCTCCCGATGGGAACGGCTCCCTACCAGCTTCTCATCCAGCGGCAGAGTGGCACCTTCCCCGAATGGGATCTCTCGCTCCTGCCACCCACGGGAAACTGCGCGAGCCTCTCCTCAGCAGGCACCTACTTCAATGGCACGCTTACGCAGGATCAGAGCTTCCAACTCAAGTCCCCGCAGCAGGCCCTGGCACACGACAGCAATTGTTATCCTGGTCCAGGCGTGTAGAAGGGAATGTGGTGTGCTGGCAAGAGGCGAAGCCTGCCCCTAGCACATCACATTCTTTTGGAACATTTTGACGGGGCTTTTTTGCTATTGCCTCTCTGGAATGAATATGCTATCTTATACTGTACAAATAGCATGAGCTTGGTGCGATGGAACACCCTGAAATACTTTTCCTGTTTTGTAGCCACTCAACGTTTAAAATGTTTTACGGGAAGCTTGTGGAAGAGAAGTATCTATGGAACAGCCAGCGATCCTAACAATTATTCGATCTGACACACATTACCGCTTTCGTCTTGATCTTCCCGATGGCCAGGCGTCCATGGGACAGGAGATCAGCGTCGATCTGAGTCTGGAGACACGTGAACGACTTCGCCGTATGCTGCAAGCCGTCGCACAGTCTGCGCAGACGTCAGGTCTGGCTGAGGGGAAACGCTCCTCCAATACACTCCATGATGTGCAACTCGTTCTTGGTCGCTTCCTCTTCGATTCGCTTCTCCCGCCATCTTTACAAGAAGCGCTCCGCAATCTAACGACTCCGCTGCTTCTCAAAACCAATACCCCGGACATTCCCTGGGAATTACTTTTTGACCAGAGTCAGAAGCCAGGACGCTATCTCTGCCAATCTCTAAGCATTGGACGTACCTCCCATACGTATCAGGAACGTGATCTTGCTCAACCTGGTGCATATGTAGAACGCCAGGCACGCAAACAGGGGAAACGCGAGAGCCAGCAAGTCTCTGTGCTCTTTCTGGTCAATCCTACGGGCGAATTTAGTGGCGCGGAAGAGGAGGTCGCGACCCTCTGCACCACCCTTCCCGAGACAGTCTCGCGCAGTATCCTCTACCGCCAGCAGGCCAATCAATTGGAACTGCGTATGCGCGCCGCGACAGAGAATCCCCTGATCATTCACTACGCAGGCGCTCTACCGTTGATGAGTGGTCACGAGCCAGTCCTGGCCCTGGCGGGCAATTCACGCCTGGATGCCGATACGATTGAACACCTTTCGCTCTCCCTCTCAAAGCGCCCCCTGATCTTTCTGAGCTATTACGAGGACGAGCGCCAGACACGCATCGGCACCAATGCTCTCAACCAGCAAGAACGCGATGAGCATACCGAGCGCCTGGCCAATCGCTTTTTGTCATCGGGTGCCGGTGCCGTTATTGCTATACGTTGGCCGGTAAACCCCTTGCGTGCACGCGACTTTATGGCGCTGCTCTATCAGGATATTGCTGATGGCGTGACCCTGGGCGAGGCCCTGCGTCGCACACGCCAGGCCATCTCCCAGCAATATAGCAACGATACGACCTGGGCCTCCTTCCTCCTGTATGGTGATCCCACGCAACGCCTGGTCACGACTTCGCTCGCGACAAAGGATAGACCGCTGGAACCACAATTCGACGCATTGGATGATAGTCAGATTATGTCGCCAATCCTTCCGTCTGCTAGCACGCCGGATCGCCGCTTCCTGCGCGCCGTTCTCGAAATTGCCTTGAGCGAGGCTCGGCGTATGCATAAAGACTACCTGGGTACCCCCCATCTCTTTATCGCCCTGACCAAGCTCGATGGTGGCTGTACTCAGGATGCCTTGCGCACGCTCAATTTCTCACCCAAACAGGTGCGCGATGTCATCCGCCTGGCCCTGGGTTCAGGCAAGGCTAGCATCGACACCCCCATCCTGCCTACCCGCCGCTGTAAAGAGATCTTGCAAACAGCTGAGCGCAACGCGGTCACGGCAGGCTCGTCCCTGGTCGATGAGCGCGCCATTGCGCAGGCCGTTCTAGGCGAAGGCGACGGTGTAACGCATGAGCTACTCACCAAGCTGGGCATCAATCCTACACAACTAGTTGAGCTGATTGTCCAGAGCGATGCCCATGCTTTGCTGGAACTTGTTCCCTCGGCAGGCGCCAATCCAGAGGCCGTGCCAGAGGAAATTCCCGGCGTACTGGGAGCGGATGGAGGCGCCAAGAGCGGCAACTCCGTGCTTGAGCGCCTGGGACGCGACTTGACGAAGCAGGCATCCAGCGATCAGTTGACGCCACTCATTGGGCGTGATAAAGAAATTCGCCTGCTCATGCAGACGCTGATGCTCAAGGATCGCAATAATCCCATCCTCATCGGCGATTCCGGCGTTGGCAAAACAACCATCGTGTATGGGCTGGCCCAACGCATTGTCGAAGGCCATGTTCCCGCCGAGCTACGAGGGAAACGACTCATCGAACTCTCAGCCAGTTCCCTGGTCGCTGGCACCAAGTATCGCGGCGAGTTTGAAGAACGGCTGCTAAAGGTACTGGAAGAGGCGGAGACAAGCGGGAATATTATCCTGTTTATCGACGAGATGCATATGCTGATCGGCACCGGGCGCGCCGCTGACGGCAGTATCGATGCCGCAGGCATCCTCAAGCCAGCCCTGGCAGGTGGACGCTTGCGCTGTATTGGCGCCACCACGCCTCAAGAGTATCGCATGATTGAGAAGGATGCCGCGATGGAGCGCCGCCTGCGCCCCATCCTGGTCGAGGAGCCATCGCCAGAAGATGCGCTCACTATCCTCCAAGGTATGCGCTCCCTCTATGAGGAGCATCATCATACGAGCATTACCGATGAGGCTCTCCAGGCCGCGGTTCACCTCTCGGTCCAGTATCTGCCCAATCTGCGCCTGCCAGATAAAGCCTGTAGCGTGCTCGACGAGGCTTGCTCGCAGGCCCGCATCTTCTGGATGGAGCAAAAGCAGCAAGACGAAGTCGATGACCTCGAAGATAATGGCGACGACTTTCAGGCCAGGCCTGTTATTACCGCACCCATGATTGCGGAGGTTATCTCTTATCGCACCGGTATCCCTGTGCAGGCCCCTGGACGCGAGGAACGCGACCGCTTACTGAGCCTGGATACGCGCCTCAAAGAGCGCGTCATTGGCCAGGATGAGGCGGTGAATCGCGTGACACAGGCCATCCAGGTCGCACGTGCTGGCCTGAAGCCACGCCATCGCCCGGCTGGCGTCTTCCTCTTCCTGGGTCCCACCGGCGTCGGTAAGACAGAGCTGGCACGCGCCCTGGCCGCCGAGGTCTTTGGCTCCGATGATCACCTGATTCGCGTCGATATGTCGGAGTATATGGAGAAACACGCGGTCTCGCGCATGATTGGGGCCCCTCCAGGGTATGTCGGCTACGACCAGGAGGGGCAACTAACCGGCAAGCTACGCCGTCGCCCCCATTGTGTTGTCCTACTTGACGAGGTAGAGAAGGCCCATCCCGAGGTCTTTGATCTCTTCCTCCAGGTCTTTGACGCTGGACGCCTGACGGACGCCCAGGGCCATACCGTCGACGCCCAGCACGCCATCTGGATCATGACTTCTAACGTCGGAACGGATATGCTAGGACGCTCTATGCCCAGTGGCTTCCGCGCGCACTCACGCGAAAATAACGAGCAGATGCAGCGCGAACAGCTTATGGAACGGCTACGTCAAACGTTCCGTCCCGAGTTTCTCAACCGCATCGATGACGTGGTCATCTTCCATCCGCTGGATAAGAGCCAGGCTCGCTCCATCACAGGGCTGCAAATGAACGAGCTGGCCGCACGCCTGCTTGAGCAGGGGCTGATCCTGCACGCGGACGAGAGCGCCATCGATCTCCTCTGCAAGGAGGGCTTCAGCCAGACCCAGGGAGCGCGCCCCCTGCGCCGCGTGATTGAAAAGCTGCTTACTGTTCCGCTCAGCCTGCGCATCCTGCTGGCGAACCTCCCCCAGAACTGTGAGGTTCACGTTAAAGCCATCGATGATAAGCTCGACATAGAGATGCGCGAGCCATCCTCACACCTTGCCGAACCCGACGCCAGCGAAATCGAGGCGGACGCAGAACTGACATCATAGTTGAAATGGTGAAAGGGTGGAGGCTGGTGGCCGCAGGTTGCCAGCCTCCACCCTTTCACCATTTCAACTATCGCCGCACTTTGCTAGTCATATGTACCAGGAGCAAGCAAAAAAATGGAGAGGCGACCGAAATTTCAGTCGCCTCTCCCTGGGTCACAAAGGGAAACCATGTCGCTCTGTCTCACGGAGCCAGGCGTTTGGAAGGATAAAATCTGGAGTGGTGGCGATGATGAATGAAAAATTTGTCTGGAGCAAGACAACGCACATGTACAGGCGGCTCAACAGAGTGTAAGAGGAGCCTGGCTCAACTCTCTATCTCTGGAGCAACGCTTTCAACAGTGTTCGGGCCATAGCTCAACAGATCAGGCTGGCACCCCATTCATCACCGCTCACCACTATCTATAGTATACCTATCCCCACTTCCATCGCCCTTTGTTTCCTGTTTGCCTTCTGGCAAAAATGTCTTTACAAGCAAAAGCGGCTTAAGAAGCCTTCTCACCTGACTTCTTCTACTATGTCTTAGCACGAAAACGCGCCCCCAAAGCCCTTTCTTCTCTATGTCTTATGTAAGAAAAGGGGTATGTTGTTGTGGTAGGTTGGGCAAAGCCCGACCTACCACAACAACATACGTTACTCTGAATTCAAATTGGGTAAGGGGCATGGAAATGGGAGGTGCGCAGATGCGCACCTCCCATTTCCATGCCCCTTACTTGTGAGCGCCGCAGGCGCGAATTTGTGATATGATAGGGAGCAGGTTGAGAAACATACTTCCCAGAAGACATAAACGCTTCTGTTCTCTGCAATATACCAATGCCGCAAGGAGGTCTTCCATTTTATGAAAGCCGTTAAAACACACGTGGGTCGCTGCGATACTTGTGGCGAGCCTGCCGCCTATGCCCAGCTCCTCTCAGGAGGTCGCCGCTTCCTCTTCTGTGAGGAACACGTCCCGCCCCTGGTCAAGAAACAGGCCGAGGCCGCAAGCAAGCAAGAGGGAACCACGAAATAAGAAAGCGCTCATGCTGAGCCTGCATCCTATCCCACAGCTCTCGTTTTTAGGCCATGGGTAGCTGGACCGTAAATGTCGACCCTTCTCCTGGGATCCCGCTGCTCGTAATCCAGATTTTCCCGCCCATGGCTTCTATCAACCGCCTGGAGATATATAAGCCCAGCCCCGATCCCCGCACTGGACTATTCACATCCCCCTCTAAACGATAGAATCGCTGAAAGACAAGCTCCTGATCCTCTGGCGCGATTCCCTTCCCTCTATCAGTCACATCGATACGCACCACAGCCCCTGGCGCCTGGTAGGTCGAGGCAGAAAAGTAAAGTGGTGTCCCTGGCTCCGAATATTTTAATGCATTGACGCACACGTTGAGCAAGACCTGGCGCAAGCGCATTGGATCAGCCTGCACCGAGAGATCATCGGCCACCTGTACATGCAATTCCCGCTTCTCCCTGGTGAGATTCGGTTCAATCATCAGGATTACGCTCTCAAAAGCCTCAGAGACAGAGACGCGCTTGAGCAAGGCTGGTCGAATAATTACATCCCGTTCCAGGCGACTCGCATCCATGACATTCGATAAAAGCATCGTCAGTTCATCGCATCCACGACGCGCCTTCTCCAGGAAATCCGCACGCTCCTCAGGAGGAAGCACATCACCATATTGCACAATAAGCTCAATATAGCCCTGAACGGCGGTCAAGGGAGTACGTAGTTCGTGAGAAGCTGTCATCATAAACTGGTCCTTCATCTGGTCCAGTTCTTGCAGACGCCTGTGTGCATTACGCAAGCGCTCATACAGGCGGGCATTAGTGAAGGCCACCGCAGCCTGCTCACTAAAATCCTGGGCGTGTGGCAAATCAAAGACGGAGAAAGCGCGTCGCTGACGACCAGCCGACTGCCTTCGAGCGAAGACCAGCAAACCAATCGGCTCCCCTTCTGCCATCATCGGCACCAGGATGGCGGAGTTCACTCCGCATTGCCAGAGTGCATTGCGCAACACCCCTTTCTGCGCACTACCGCAAGCCGCCTTGTCTGGGGAGCTGACATCCGAACGAGTAGGCGATAGTTTACAAACGGAGACGGCATCGGCTCTCTCCAGGTGCACTAACCGGGCTTGGAGATCAAAAAAGGTCTGCCCATCTGGCTCCTGCACGCTCAGCTCGGGCCAGGTAGTGGAGGGAGCCACTCTCTCCTGCTCTTTATCCCAACAGGTCAGAGGCGCAAGTTTCTCACGCTTCTCATCGGGCAAATAAAAGATAGTATAGTCAGCGTCGAGGGCATGCCCGCCTTCATCACAAATCAACTGGTTCATTTCTCCCAGCTCAATGGCGGCCGCGTTCAAACGTGTCGCGATATTTGCCAGAGCCTGGGCGAAGACCTGGCGCTCATGTGCTTCCTCATATAAGCGGGCATATTCTAGAAAGGTCGCCAACTGCTCAGCATAGAGGCGCAGAAGCGAGGCTTCACTCATGCTCAAAGTGCTCCCCGAGCAGCGGGCCACCCCAAGCGCCCCTAGCTTCTTGCCATGATAGAGCAGGGGAAAAAAGGTGATCAGCGAGACGTGTTGCTCGCGCATCCAGGTATCAAATTGAGCCACCCCTTGTATATGCCAGTTAATCGTTGTTTCCTCGCCTGCCTGACAAATGGAGGTAAGCTTATTTGGCTCGCGCGAACGCCAGCTAAGTAGGGTTGATGTAGAGGAGACAGCATGAATGAGTAGCGATTGTGCAGAAGATGCGCCTTCCCCTGGTTCCTCCAGTGTCAGTAACACGACAGCATCATACCCTAAAATAGTCGAGAGCTGGCGCACCGCCTCTTCATGCAGGCGCGCCCTATCTAACACATCCACCAGAGGATTCACCAGCATGCGCAAAAGATTAATTTCATTTTGTTGCTGCTTATGAGAACGCCAGAAGGTCTGATTCTGCCGCAAGGTAACCAGTGAACGAGCCAGCGCCAGGGCCGAAAGGAGGCTCACCAGGAAGAGTAAAAGGCCCGTCCACACATCGCTGGTCGCCATCTCTCGATACACAAGCAATCCAAGTAGTAGCACAATACACAGGTAGAGCAGGATGCTTAGCACCACACTCCACCCTATTGTGCCGCCAGTATAGAAGGCCAGGCGCATTCTTTTATTCAGTATTCGCTCGTTTTTATGCTGTCCCATACCAATCCTACCCATTGAGCCAGACACGCTCCACACTCATCATTGAGGGGTGATACAACACTCCTACCACCTTTTCGTTATACCTTGCGAGAGAAACACTCCTACGCCCAGCGTCAGTCAGACTAAAAATAGTTTGAGGAGATCCCACCATCCACCATCAACCAGGTCCCGGTCGTCCAGGCAGATTCATCGGAGGCCAGGTACAAGGCCATATAGACAATATCCTTTGGATCACCAAAGCGCCCCATCGGGATACGATTGAGCCGCGTATTACGCGCCTCCTCGCTGGTCCAGAGATGACGAAGCAACTCGGTCTCTATCGGGCCGGGACAGATGGCGTTACAGCGAATGCCCTGGCGACCGTACTGTACTGCTAGCGACTTGGTCAGGCCCAGCAGACCACCTTTAGAGATAGTATAAGCATCCTGGGGGACCGTACACCCCAGAAAAACGACCAGCGAGGCAATATTGATGATCGATCCCCTACCCTGCTCGAGCATATGTGGAATAGCGTAGCGTGAGCAGAGATAGGCACTCTTGAGATTGACATCCATGACCTTCTGCCACAGGGCATCGGTGATCTGCTCCAAACCCTCATCCTCTGGCGGCATCACCCCCGCATTATTATAGAGTACATCGATATGCCCAAACGCCTCTATGACCTGAGCCACCATGCCTTTCACCGCCTCTTCGCTCGAGACATCGGCACGACAGAAGAGGGCTTTTCCACCAGCCTGGCGAATCTCAGCCGCTGCCTGCTCGCCCCTGTCATCAATATCAACCAGGGCGACGCTTGCCCCTTCCCTGGCAAAAATCTCAGCCGCCAGCTTGCCCATGCCACTCGCTGCTCCTGTAATGATCGCAACCTTGTCAGCCAGACGCATATGCTTCCTTTCATATGGTGCCAATTAATTGTAGGGTCCATGCTGGCATGGACTCTTCGCCCGCAGGTTGATACCCAGCCGCTGGAGAGATCGCTGCGCTCGCAGTCCATGCCAGCATGGACCCTACACGCTCTTTTGTCTTCATTGACAGGCATTGATACATATGCCCCGAAGCACAACAGGCTATGACTGCCGCTCTTTCACAATGTCCAGGTACCAGTAGGGTTGGCGCTTACGTAGCATTGGCTTGGCGCGCACGACGTTCCCGGGAATAGAATCCAGGATATTATAAGCCAGCTCGCCCGTCAACGAGCCCGCCATATCGCCGGGAGCATAGTCAAGCATATGAGTGGTACGCCGCCCTGTGCGCTGCTCACGCGTATCAATGGTCATCATCATCAAGCCTGGTTCATCTTCATCGGCGACGACCTCATTGGTATAGTTTGGCGAAAACACGCCACTCATACCATTAGCCTGCCCACCCACGCACTCCTGGCTCCAGTTCGCCAGGGCGAGATACACATTATGCTCGGCGGCACGTACCCGCCAGAGCAGGTGATGAAGCTGACTCCCATCCTCATCCATAAAGAAACTAAACGACGTGCGCGCTCCAGGGGTCGCCGCGACGGGTACAGGAGCCGGAAAATCGAGGAAAGCGGGGGCGCAGACGAGATCGGTTCCCATCCCTGCCAGCACACGTAAGGTTTCCGGAAAAAGCACATCATATCCTGTTGCCAGCCCGATGCGGCCGCTGGGCGTATCAAATGTCGAGAGACCGAGATTGCCCGGCGAGGCCCAGAGCCGGTCCCGCTGTGTAAGATGTAGTTTGCGATACGTTCCATAGATGCCGTGAGGATCAAGCAACAGAATCGTGTTGTAGTAGTTCCCCTGTGCATGCTCGGCGACCCCAAGCACCATGCTCACTTGAAGCTCCTGCGCCAGGGCGACCAGCGCATCCGTTTCGGGACCCGGAACACGAATGGCCTGTGTACGTATGTGGTTCGCGAACTCCTTCGCGGGATTTTGCGTTGCTGGATGCAGCAATACAGGGCCAGGAAGCACCAATTCAGGGAGCACCAAAATATCGGGACAGGCGGGGGCATTATCACGAATACACATGCGCACCAGGTTTTGCAACGTCTCAAGCGTGGTCGACGCCTGAGAGGCCGCGAAGGAGCTCAGGCCTAGTTGGAGGAAACCCACACATGATAACTGCCCCTGAGGTAGCTCCCCAAGTTCATACAGGCTATGATAACGCAAGGGTTCCCACAGGTATTGATTGTTGACAAGCGAGATATATTCGCGTGGACGGCGATCCTGGAGGCGGTTCCCGTACACCTCCTGCTCGCTTCCCCAGCGCTTCTCGCGACTATGCGCCAGGTCCACCTCACCATAGAGAATACCTGATCCAGTCTCCAGCGCAGCTTGAATTGAACCATCTGGATTTAGCAGGCAACTTCCACCATAAAAATGCATGCCACGCTCATTACCCTCGCGATTCGCTACCAGCAGGTAGATGCCGTTTTCAAAGGCCCGCGCCATCCACCAGTTCGTGGGATGCTGTTCCAGCGCCCAGTTCGTTGGGCAGACAAGAACATCTACCTCCTGTAAGGCGGCGAGGCGCGCCGTCTCAAAGTAAGTGGCATCCAGGCCAATCATAGCGCCCAGGCGCCCAAGTGGTGTCTCCCATACAGGCACCCCCCCATCGCCATCACGCGCCCAACGAGGTTCTGACATATATGAATGCATTTTGCGATAAGTCCCCACGGGGCCATCAGGGCCGAGAAGAACCATAGCGTTATAATACACCTGTGTGAGCGTGTCCACCTCCGGCATGCCCAGAGCAATATAGCATTGATAACGCGAGGCTAAGGCCTGAAAGCGGTGGGTCGTTGGTCCGGGAATGGGCTCCACATAGGGGGCGATCTCCGCGCGCGTTGTCCAGCAATAACCGGTTGTACACATCTCTGGGAGGACGATAAGGCGCGCACCATGCTGAGCAGCCTCTTCAACGAGAGCGAGCAAATCCGCAACGTTTTTCTCTTTCTCGCCCAGAGATGGCGCATACTGAATAGCAGCGACACGATAACTCGTAGGGGATGCAAAGCGAGTGCTCATGTGGATGGACTCCTGCCTGGCTTGTAAGACTGGAAAGGGTGTTAGAGTATGTTCTCAAGTGTGAAGCAGTCACCCTGAATATAGTTTGTAGTATTATAGCACTTCGCTCCCTTGAGGGGATACCTTTTTTCGCGCCTGCAGCGCTCAAGTATGAATGTATGGCTGGTGTGAGAGTGGGCAGTAGCCCACTCTCACACCAGCCATACTCGAAGAAAAAACCTGAAATCAATTATTGATAGTATCGGATAGTATCGGATACTATAGGACAATATCAGACAGTATCGCGGCTCGCTTAGCCGAGGTACTGGTATGCGGGAAGGGTCAGAAACTCGACAAACTGGTCATCTGAGACGAGTTGATTGAGAATTTCAGCGGCGGGGGCGAACTTACGCGTCGCGTAGCGCTCTTCGCCCAGGGCGTCCTTCAACTTCTGGAGCTCTTCCTCGCGGAGTTGGTGGTATAGCTCCAGCGTCACCTTGCGTCCATCCTCCAATACACCTTTGGGATGGCGAATCCATTGCCAGATCTGCGCCCTGGAGATCTCAACGGTAGCTGCGTCCTCCATCAGGTTATTGATGGGGACACACCCCAGGCCACGCAGCCACGACTCCAGGTACTGCAGACTTACGCTGATATTATTGCGTAGCCCCGCCTCGGTAATCGTGCCTTCAGGCACCTTGAGCAGGTCGGCGGCGCCAACCTGCACGTCCTCGCGCTTACGCACAATCTGATTGGGGCTCTTCATAACGGCGTCGAACTCTGCCAAGGCGATTGGCACCAGGCCAGGATGGGCCACCCAGGTTCCATCATGTCCATCGGTCGCCTCGCGGCGCTTATCGCTACGCACTCGCTCCATGGCCTCCTCATTGGCCTGTGGATCGCCCTTAATGGGAATCTGGGCGGCCATCCCGCCAATTGCGGGTGCGCTACGGCGATGGCAGGTCGCGATGGTCAATAAGGCGTATGAACGCATAAAATGCGTCGTCATCGTGACCTTAGCCCGGTCGGGAAAGATAAAGGCTGGATGGTTGCGAAACTTCTTGATCGCGCTAAAGATATAGTCCCAGCGGCCACAATTCAGACCAGCCGAGTGCTCGCGTAGTTCGTAGAGGATCTCGTCCATCTCAAAGGTCGCCAGGATGGTCTCGATCAGGACCGTGGCTTTAATTGCCCCCTGAGGAATTCCCAGTTCGCGCTGGGCCAGGACAAAGATATCGTTCCAGAGCCGCGCCTCCAGGTGACTCTCCATCTTCGGCAGGTAGAAGTAGGGACCAGAGCCACGCTGCAGGAGCTCCCGCGCATTATGGTAGAGGTACAAGGCAAAATCAAAGATGCCGCCCGAGACAGGCTTTCCATCAACCTGCACATGCTTCTCATCCAGGTGCCAGCCACGAGGCCTGACCAGCAGAACTGCCGTTTGCTCGTTCAGTTTATAGACCTTGCCTTCGGGACTGGTAAAGGTAATAGTGCGCCGGATCGCGTCGCGCAGGTTGATCTGGCCCTGAATCGTGGCCTCCCAGGTGGGCGAGTGCGCATCCTCAAAGTCTGCCATAAACATGCGCGCACCCGAGTTTAAGGCGTTGATTACCATCTTACGCTCAACGGGACCGGTAATCTCGACCCGGCGATCCTGAAGGTCATGCGGCAGGGGAGCAATCGTCCAATTGCCCTTGCGTACCGTCTCCGTCTCGGACATGAAATCTGGTAACTTGCCCGCATGGATCTCGGCCTGGCGTGTCACGCGACGCTGTAATAATTCTTGCCGTCGCGCCTCAAAGGCTCGTGAGAGGAGGGCAACGAATTTCAGGGCCTCTGGCGTCACGATTTCCGCGAATTCAGCGGTCACGGGAGCCAGCACCTGAATACCTTCAGCATATGATGTATGAAGAGAATGAGCCATGATCAGGCACTGCCTTTCTTATTCTTTCTCGCGCCTGCGGCGCTTGCAGGAGTAAGTGGTGTGTTGGGCCATAGCGGCCTGCGGCCGCCATGGCCCAACACACCACTTACCAGGTAAAAGGTGCGTAGCCACACCACCTCAGTAGCCGCGTACGCCAGTAGCGGGCCCCCTGCACCATACCACATACTACTTCTCCGAAAACCCTGAGCGCGAAGCGCTAGACACGCCAGTGGCGTTGGGTTTCGGAATAAGATCATAGCACTTTGTTTAGTGAAACTGAGCCTCTTCCGTGGAGCCCGTAAGCGCCGTAGTAGAGGACGCACCGCCCGCGATGACCTGAGTAACTTCATCGAAGTAGCCCGTGCCAACCTCATGTTGGTGCTTGGTAGCAGTATACCCTACTTTTTCTAGAGCGAACTCTGCCTGCTGCAAGCGAGAGTAGGCGGTCATACCCTCTTCGCGATAGCCACGTGCCAGGTCAAACATGCTGTAATTAAGCGCGTGGAAACCCGCCAGGGTGATGAACTGGAAGGCATAGCCAAGTGAGCCTAAATGCTTCTGGAACTCCGCGATCTGGGTTTCGCTCAGATTTTTACGCCAGTTAAACGAGGGCGAGCAGTTATAGGCCAGGAGTTTCCCAGGGAAGCGTGCATGAATCTCAGCGGCAAAGCGCTCGGCCTCCCCCATATCTGGGGATGAGGTCTCACACCAGATGAGATCACAATAGGGAGCATAGGAGAGACCACGCGCAATCGCTGCTTCAATGCCACTGCGGACTCGGAAGAAGCCCTCGGGCGTGCGCTCACCCGTCAAGAACGGCCGATCAGCCTCATCAATATCTGAGGTAATCAACTGCGCTCCGTTAGCGTCGGTACGCGCAATCAGCACGGTTGGCACACCCATGACATCTGCGGCAAAACGCGCCGCTACCAGGTTCTTCACCGCAGAAGCGGTTGGTATGAGGACCTTACCGCCTAAATGCCCGCATTTCTTCTCTGAAGCAAGCTGGTCTTCGAAGTGGACGCCAGCCGCGCCAGCCTCGATCATGGCCTTCATCAACTCAAAGACGTTTAAGGGGCCACCAAAACCAGCCTCGGCATCGGCGACAATGGGAGCGAACCAGTAGATATCCCCTTTCCCCTCAGAGTGCTGAATCTGGTCGGCGCGCTGTAGGGCCTGATTGATGCGCTTCACGACCTGCGGCACACTATTGGCCGGATAGAGACTCTGATCTGGATACATATGCCCCGCCAGGTTTGCATCCGCGGCAACCTGCCAGCCACTTAGATAGATAGCCTTCAATCCAGCGCGCACCTGTTGGACAGCCTGATTACCGGTCAACGCACCAAGCGCAGGCACAAAGGGCTCGCTGCGCAGCAGCGTCCAGAGGCGTTTGGCACCCATGCGAGCCAGTGTATATTCAATATGTACCGAGCCACGTAAACGCAAGACATCTTCCGCCAGATAGGGTCGCTCGACGCCCCGCCAGCGAGTCTCACCCTGCCAGGCCATCTGCAAATCGCGCGCATTCCCGTTTTCTGCATGCTGACTGCTCATCATGATCTGTTCTTCTCCTTCTCTAAGTGGCATAAGAATCAGGAGGTGGCGTCATTGTCACCTCCCTGTTCTGCCAGGAGACGACGTTGTCTCCCTATCTTCTAAACCAAGAGTACCATGCAGGCGCAACAATAGTCCAGGCTTTTACTTCGCAGATTCTGAGGTAAAGCATAACCAAAAGGTTATATATCAGGTCATGCTCCCTGGCCAGATATATATATCAGCAGGCTTATCTCCTTGCTTAAAGGCATAGAAAGCGCTCGCTTCCTGCATATAGAACGACTTTCAGACGTCTTCCTCTGTCTAATAGTGTCAATTACACACCTTTTCAATAAGTCTTCCCTTATGCGCCAGTAAGCTTCCCCAAAAGCAAACCTCGGGCAGGAAAGAGTGCCTCTTTCCTGCCCGAGGTTTGCTTTTTAACCTTTATGCGCCATGACACTTTTTGAACTTCTTGCCGCTGCCACAGGGGCAGGGATCGTTACGCCCAACCTTGGCAGAGGCCGAGGCGCTACCGTTGGCGTTGCTGTAGCCATTGCTCTGGCTCTTCGCCGAACGCCCTGATGCGGACTTTGCCCTGGACTGCCCGCTCTTGCGCTGACCATTGGCTCGCGCACGCGTCTCCTCGCCGTTCTCGCTCTTGCTCTGACCACTGGCCTCCGCGATAGCATCGGCATTCGTCCGCACATTCGCGGGAATCTTGCGCACGGGCGCGGGACGGTCGATGGCCAGACGCACATCATTGCGAATAAGCTTGAGCAGCGCATCCACGGTATGGTGCTGGATCGCTACCTTCAGTTCATCAAACATGCGGTAGGACTCGTTCTTAAACTCGACCAAGGGATCGCGCTGGCCCAGGCTGCGCAGTCCGATACCGGCACGCATCACGTCCAGGGCGTCGATATGATCCATCCACATGCGATCCACGACCTGCAAGAGGTAGGTGCGCTCAAACTCGCGCAATGGATCAAACTGGGACACCCCTAACTCACGTGCCTGCTGCCTCAACTCCTCGCCACGCTTCTCATAGTGCTCCAACACCAGCTCGGTCAGGTCGCTCTTGAGCTGTTCGCGACGGACAGAATTGATATTCTCTGGCAGAATGTCCTCTGGGATATTGACCCAGACCTCCAGCGTCTTGAAGAGGGTCTCCAGTTCCTCCTCTTCGGAGATAACATTGCCCGGGATACAGGCGTTGACGATGCGGGCGACCTCGCCCTCCATCATCTTCACGATGCGCTCATGCATGTCGCCATGTTCAAGAATGGCGCGGCGGTCGCTATAGATAACGGCACGCTGCTGCGCGATCACGTCGTCATATTCAACGACGTTCTTACGCACATCAAAGTTGTAGCCCTCTACGCGGCTCTGAGCGCTTTCAATCATGCGCGAGAAGAGCTTACTCTCCAGCGGTAGGTCGCCCATGCCCGCGCGCTCCATAAGGCCAGATACACGGTCAGCGGCGAAGCGGCGCATCAGCTCATCGTCCAGGGCCAGGAAGAAGCGTGTGGAGCCAGGATCGCCCTGGCGGCCCGCGCGACCACGCAACTGGTTATCAATACGCCGCGACTCATGGCGCTCGGTACCAATAATATGCAGACCACCTAGCTCACGTACTCTCGCACGATCTTTCTCGCACTCAAGCTCTTTCTGGCGCAGCAGCTCTTGCTTCTCCGCCTCCGTCATATTTGCGAGATATTCCTGAATGGCCTCTTCCTTCTCGGCCCGCTCATCCTCGTTGCGCTCAGGCATGTCACGAATATAATCGACATGCTCCACATGCTTACGCAGGATGGAGTCATAGAAGCCTTCTGCGTTCCCGCCCAGGAGAATGTCAGTACCACGACCAGCCATGTTGGTAGCGATAGTTACCGCGCCACTGCGGCCAGCCTGGGCCACAATATGCGCCTCGCGTTCGTGGTGCTTCGCGTTTAGAACCTCGTGAGGTACACCCTGCCTCTTCAACAGTTCAGAGAGCAGCTCCGAGATCTCGACCGAGGTTGTACCCACCAGCACCGGCTGCTCACGCTCATAGCACTCCTTGATCTCTTCCACTACCGCGTTGAACTTGGCCTCTTGCGTGCGGTAGATATAGTCGGGCATATCCTCACGAACCCTGGGCTTGTTGGGCGGGATGTTGACCACATCCAACTTGTAGATTTTATGGAACTCCTCGGCCTCGGTCATGGCAGTACCGGTCATACCCGCCAGTTTCTCATAGAGGCGGAAGTAGTTCTGGAAGGTAATTGTAGCCAGGGTATGGTTTTCGCGCTGAACCTTGACGCCCTCTTTGGCCTCAATCGCCTGGTGTAGACCCTCGCTATACCGGCGGCCCGCCATCTGGCGCCCGGTAAACTCATCAACGATAACGACCTCGCCATCCTTCACGATGTAGTCTTTATCGCGCTTGAAGATGATCTCGGCCTTGAGGGCATTCTCCATGTAGCGTGTCAGGTCCAGGTTCTCTTCATCGTAGATGTTCGTGACACCAGCCAGCTTCTCAATCTTCTCAATGCCCTCTTCGGTCATGAGCACGCTGCGCGTCTTCTCATCGATGGTATAGTCGGTCTCGGCCTTCAGGCGTGGCACCCAGCGCGCGAACTGCGCATACATATCGGTCGACTCCTGGCCCTGGCCAGAGATAATCAGCGGTGTACGGGCCTCGTCGATCAGAATATTATCCACCTCGTCGACGATGGCAAAATACAGCTCGCGTTGCATGACCTGGTCCAATGAAGTGACCATGTTGTCGCGCAGATAATCGAAACCGAATTCGTTATTTGTGCCATACGTGATATCGGCCTGGTAAGCCGCATTACGCTCAGGGGTATAGGGATCAATGGCGTTGACGACAACGCCAACTGTCAGACCAAGGAATTTATAGATGCGCCCCATCCACTCAGAGTCACGGCGGGCCAGGTAATCATTGACGGTCACAAGATGCACGCCTTTACCGGTCAGGGCATTAAGGTATATGGGGCTGGTCGCGACCAGCGTCTTACCTTCACCTGTGCCCATCTCGGCGATTTTGCCCTGGTGCAGGACGATGCCACCAATCAACTGGACGTCGTAGTGACGCATTTTGATGGTGCGCCAGCCTGCTTCGCGTACCGCCGCGAAGGCCTCAGGCAAGAGATCATCCAGCGTCTTGCCATTGCGATAGCGCTTCACCATCTCTGGCGCCAGTTCATCCATCTGATTGGCGCGTAAGGCCACCAGTTCAGGCTGTATCTCTTTCAGGATATTGGTCAGCAGCAGCTCCAGCTGCGCATTAGAGCCCTCCTCGCCATCGCTCGCCTTGCGCCTGGTCTCCTCAAAATGGGGCCAGAACTCCGTAAAGGCGCGTTTGAGATCGTCTTCATCGACCTCTTTCAGCAGTGGCTCTGCCTCTTGCAGCAGTTGCAGAATGGCCTGCTGGGGATCCTTTGCCTCATCAGGCCGTTCCCGCCGTTCACCAGCAAGCTTCATGGCTTTAACCACGCGTAGCTCGTTGAGCGCGGGAGAGAGCTTCTCGTATCCCTGCTCAAAACAGTCGGAGAGGGTGTCTTGCAGGCGTGTGCGCAGCAAATACTCGCCATTACGCTTGCGCTCAAGCTTCTGTCTATACGCAGAAATTGCCTGGTGCAACTGCTCATCCGTAAGATCGCCGGCCCAGGGTTCGGCTTTGTCCAGCGCCTCACGTAGCAGAAGAACCAGTTCGTCTTCAAGCACCTTGCCGCCTTTGAGGTAGAGGGCGAGCTGTGAGCGAAACTCAACCGTTTTAGCGGCCAGCTCTTCGTCACTCAACTCCTTCATCTCTGTTTCCAGCGCGTTAATTTTATCGATGACGGGTTGTATGACCTTTAATTCCTTTTTATTCGGGTCGCCCAGGATTTTTCCTAGTAATTGCATGATTCAGCGTTCTCCTACTGCTCGGCTGTGGTGCAATAGCGCAATTGTCAAAAACCTTAAAAATACAGGCACATTATATCATGTATAGTTTTATGAGCATACAGCTTCAAGGTACATCTTGAGTATAACCCAGGAACTAAATAGAAGAGACGATCAACAGCAGGTTAGCCTTTCTGGTTGGGAGTGTGATGCGCCCTGGCAGCCTGTGGCTGCCAGGGCGCATCACACTCCCAACCAGGGCGAGCGCAGCAGGCACGAGAGTGCAAGCACAAAATATTCTATACCTGTATACGTACGAAACGATGTTTAGTTAGAGCAGGAGGAGGACAACGGCTACATCAACACTTGCCTGCTTTGGCCTGGTCTATACTACTAGTAAGATCGGCAGATACCATGACCCAAAGGAGGGGGTGTATGTTCGCGGCGGTTGTCGAAAGCACTGTTTTTAACAACTTCTGGACCTGGACGTTCTGGATTATTTTGGGAGGACTGGCAGGCACGACGACAGAGATGATGCTCCACAGTAATACTATTGGCTGCGCAGGCAACATGTTTATCGGTATCCTCGGCGGCATCCTGGGGGGAGTAGTAATCGCTACCCTGGGCATTCAACCTGGGGCGCTTTTTTACACCTTTCTCCCCGCCTTCGGGAGCGCCTTCCTGCTCTTATTCATCGCTCAATTCTTCGCGCATATTCGCTATAATACACTTTAATTCAGAGAGAGTCTGGTCGCGTAGATCTGCGCGACCAGACTCTCTCTGACTTTTTATGCTCGTTTATGCGTTCCGCTTGCGATGCTTAATAAGATAGGCCGAACCAAGCAGCAGCACGGTCGCGATAAATGAACTGCCCAGAATAAAGGCGATGTTACGCAACCAGAGATCCGAGGTACTATCTGTCTGCTGGACAGGAGCCGTGTGATGCAGACACGTCAGCGGCCAGTAGCGAATCTTCTCCCCTCTGTAGTTCCAATACATCCGTGGTATCTCAATGCGAATCTCATCCCCAGCATGGGGCCAGAAGAACGGGGGATCAAAGATAGAAGGGTCGTAGTTATCCCCAGCCCCCGTAATCGACGGTAAAGGCGTTGGCGTCCCCTCGGGACCTCCATTGTTGTCGCCAGCACCAGGTGTCCCATTGCCATCCGTCACGCCTGGCGTTCCATTGCCATCCGTCACGCCTGGCGTTCCATCCACGTTCGCAATGCCTGGCGTCGCGCCATCATTGTCCGCGCTAATGGTAGGCGTGGCCTGATCTCCATCGGCAGGATCGACCGTTGGTGTATCATCTTCGCCTGGCTCTCCTGTTGGTGTGACCGTTACAGTAGGTGTAGCGGACGCAGTAGGATGCGGCTTCGCCGTTTTACGCACTATAGGGAGAGCGGGAGGATTGCTTGCTTTGGCGACTGGCAAGGCCTGGCTGGGTGGATAATACTGTTGAGCGCCTCCCTGAGCCGGAGGGTACTGTTGCTGCGTCCCACCTCCATTGCTCTGAGCAGGGGCCGAGGACTGACCGGAGCCCGATGAGTTCGTGTTGGCCTGGGTGCCATCGCTTGAACTTCCCTGGGAAGATGCGTTTGTCGCAGCGCTATTACATGGCTGTGTGCCGGGTACTTTCGCGACATCGTCCGGAGTTACCGGGGTCACGGTTCCAGAACCCGGCTGGTGTTGCTTCGCGCCTGTAGACGTGGTCCGCGTAATCTTTGCCTCCCGCTGGTCCGCATTCGCGGAGTGCCATGGTCCCTGACGTCCCGACGTAGGCCAAAAGTTCATGCCAACAATGACACACAGCATAGAGGCACAGATACACATGAACATAAACGTCACAAAAAATTTAGCGCCCCTGCGCCTGTTTTTCTGATTCCACAACGCCAACATTGTATCAATCATGGGTGTGCAAACTCCTCTCCCATCTCGTCAACCCCTGGTACTCAATTTACAGCCTATGCGGAAGCCTGAACACACTCGCCACGGTGGTGGCATGGGGTTTTCCGCATAAGCCTTCAGTCTACACAATTGCGCCCTTTAGTATTACTGTTATTACTGGGCTGAAATTGGGCTTTCAAACGACTCACCATCTGCTTCTGGCGTAAATTCTCCACTATCCCCGCATCGGGAAGTTGTCCCAGGTTCAAGCGCGAGGTCAACGAGGGCGTCAGATTCAGCAAGCGATCCTGCTGTTGCGCTTCTTGCCTGTGTTGCCAATGTGCCAAGATACGTTCAAGAAACAGGGCGCACTCTACCGGATGGCGAACCGCGAAGATCTCCGGCCTGGGCCAATGCTCCGCCGTAAAAGCAATTGCTTCATACGCACGCGAAATATGCAACACCTGCGCATAGGCCAGAACAATCTGGTTTTTACGCCCAAAATAGATCAGGCGCTCACTGGTCAGCACCAACTTGCCATGGTCTCTCGGCATATAACGCTTACCGCTCATCGAGGGGCGCTCCTGCCCACAAAGCATGGCATCAGTTATATAATGCGCCTCTTCACCAGGCAAGAGAGGCATAGGAATTTCAACGACAGGCAGGTGCTCAGACTCAAGCTGCGTCAGGACATGGCTTATATCAAACCCATAGGTATGGCGCATACGTTCAAGCAAGAAACGGCGCTGGCGACGCTCACGCTGCTCCTGGTAACGCCGTGCCCAGCGTGGTATCTCGCTTGGTTCGGCCACTGAGCAACGACGGATGGGGGAAATGCCGTTGTCCAGGCTTACCTCGGCATCAAGAGGCGTAGGTTCCAGGGCCGGTTGGGGGAAAGAAGCCCCAGGCGAAGATGGACGCGGATGCCTCGGCTGCGAACAGCGCCGCTCAGTTCGTGCATCCACTACGCAGATATCATTCCCGGTATGCAAGCGCAGCCAACGATGCAAGTACGCGACCAGGCGCTCAGCCACTTCGACATCTGGCATGCCGCGTAACACAATTTTCTTCTCTTGAAAACACAGCTCCACGCGTGCTGAGGGCACGCCAAATAAATGATGATACTGAGGGCGCACGCTTTTCAAGCGCGTCAGCTTGTAGGCCTTACCATTCACATCCAGGTACTCAGGGTAGAGCCTGACATGATGGCCCAACCCAAATGCACTCTCCACCATTGGCTCCAGTGGCATCGCACTCCTCCTCTCCACCTCGGGAGGATACTACGTGTATCCCCCTAGATATTCATTATACAGAACGAGGGGAGAATGTGCGTGTAACAACCATTAAAGCATCTAAAGACACTTATCTAAAATAAGCCTCTCAGAGCTTTGAAATGGGCAAGCCCCTACGTTCTTCGCCACTTGTTCAACAGCAAGTGCCAGGCCATGCCCCGCAACGCGGGCTGCATGCGCCGAGTCTCTGCCGAGGCATCAGGAGACGGAACGCTGGAGCGTGGCCCCCAACGATCCCGCACGAAAAGCTCGGTTAGGCGCCACAAGGGAGCAACCTGTCCAGGCGCCTGCTGGCTCAGCATCCCGCTATATTCATACGGCGTCTGCCACGGGCGTGGTGCAAAGCCGAACTTACTCGCCAGCCAGCAAAAGCGCCAGTAGGTACTCGCGATAAAAGTACTATTCGCATAGAGGCCTCGCCACCAGGAAGTGAACAGCGCCAGGCCAAATATAACCACCGCGATCAGCAACGCCAGCAGGGCTATATTCAGCAATACAGCATCGCTTATCCCACCTGCCCATTGTACACCCGTGCCGCCTGTCGCCGCATCTGGTGGTGGCGTTGGCTGATGATGCGTCAATGGAGTATTCTTCGCAGTAGCAGTGCTCGTTGGAGTGGGCTTTTGTGCCGGTTGCGTTGGCGTCACTGTAGGTGTTGGTTTGGCGGGTGAGGTTGTAGAATAGCCCGGCGTGGGCTCGAAATTGACCCAGCCCAGATTGGGAAAATAGGCCTGCACCCAACTATGAGCATCCTGTCCATCGACAATCCAGGCCTTGCGCTGCTCATCAAAATGGCCGCTACTAAACCCATTGGCCATACGCGTTGGAATGTGCAACATGCGCGCCATCACAATCATGGCGCTGGCATAGTAAGTACAATAGCCCCGTTTATTCTGTAGCAACCAATCAACCACATTCGCGCTACTGACGATATCTGGATTACTTACAGAATAGGTAAACTGAGTCTGATCGCTGAGATGCTGCTCCAGCGCCTTGAGTGCCCCATAGGTCGTAGACGTATTCCCCACCCATTGTTTGACTTGAGTCAGCACACGAGGCGAGTAATCCTTCTCATCAATTTGCGTGTAGCTGCCTTTGATAATGTCATAATTGGTATCCGCATTCCAGAAAGCCGGGTCGCGCTCGGGAAGAGGAACTGTGGCGAGAAGATCTGGATCGTGTGGTGGAAGTTGAGAGATCACAGTGTATGCCTCGCCCTTCTGCAAGGGATTCTGTTGCATCCAGGTATTCGCCGTCACGTCATAAGAGATAGCCGTTGACACATCAAAGCGCACAGGCTGCTCTGGAGCAAAGATATACGCAGGTCCTCCCGGTGGCTGCGTCAGTATCACCCGGGTAGTGATCTGGTCATCACTAACCTGAGGTACATCAGATTGCAGCATGGCATTCGGCTCAAAATACTGCGTAGCGTTCTGATCTAATGAACTCTTCCAACTCAGATGGCCATCGAAGTCATTGAATGTAAAGCCAAGCAGATATTGAGGTTTCTGATTAGAGCTGGTATATGAAAGAACCTCGCCCTTGGGCAGGTTCACCTGGCCGGTAATATGCAAACGCTTATCAAAGAAATTCGACGGCGTGCCATTAAACAGGCTGGAAGGATCACGCCAGGAGAAACGACCATTCACCAGGTTGTTCCACCCATTATCCAGGTGGTCCCAGAATACCACGCCACTCTGCGTCTGCTGCGCGAAGGGCAAGAAGCTGCTAAGTAGAAGCGTACAGAGCGTAAAACCACAAGTTACCTGCATACAGCGCCAGGCCATGCCGCGCAACCAGGAGCGATCAGTATACAGGCCATCACGCCTCCATTGCGCGACCTGGGCCGCCAGGTGCACACGCGCCACCAGCAGCATCAGAGCGCCGCCCAGTATACAGACCAGGTAGACCGCATCCTGTTTTACATAGTTGAGGTTTACCAGCAGAATCGCACTATAGATCAAGGCCACAAGCCAGGGTAAGCGCGCGCGATAGACAAGCCAGCAGCCAAAGTAGCCCAGAAAAAAGGTCAGGAAGGTCAGGTAAAAGAAGAAGAGTGCCTCCGCCAATCCAGGCGGAAGGTCCAGCAGCGAGCCAGTAAAGACGGAACGCAAGCCATTCAGCACAAGCGTGATAGACACATGATAGGCGGCAAAACTCGTCAACCATAAAGCGAACCAGAAACCCAGCAGGCAGGTCCCCAGGTGAAAGAGGCTTTGCGGACCCTTTGGTAACTTCGCAATGATCAAGCCAAGCACCATGCCCAGCAAGCCTCCCCAGGGAAACAAGGTATCATGTCCCACCCACTTTGCGGCCTGCATCGACGCAATCACACAATATAATGCTACGCCTAAACAGACGAGGGGTAACCAACCCTCCAGGGGCGCAAGCACCAGCGAGGGACGAGCCTTCTGTCCATTCGCCGCTGGCAGAGGCGTTTTGGATGTTCCGCGAGAACGGGAAAAACCTGGAGTGGCTGAATAGGTGGGGAGAGAAGTTATTGACTGCGGCACATGCCGAACTGCTCCATCAAACGGCTTCACTGGCATTGGAGATGAACGCTTTGGATCGACTACGCTTGGCCTCATCAATGCTCCCTTATCACTTTACAGTAGCAACATATGGTACGCGCTGATACAAAACATTTTAAGCAATATAGAATTATATAACACAAGAGGTGTTTTTGCCACATTCATCTGGACATGCCTTGCAATCATATCCCTCTATATATAAATGTCGCAAATTAGCCGCTAAAAGTCACGCATTGCACCTATTTTTGCTATTTCATGAGATATTTTACTGCATGGACGTGTTCTTCTTTCCAAAGAAGAGGAGCAGAAGGCTGGGGGCCAGAAGGAGACAGAAACCACCAAAGACAAAGGAGGCTGAAAGACTCACACTAGACTGCAACCAGCCTGCAATCGTTGGGCCAATGCTAAAGCCAATACTCCAGGTCACGGCGTAGCAGCCGGCGAGAATTGCGCGCTGGCGGTCTGAGACCTGCTCCATGGCGAAGGCGGCATAGACAGGCTCAATCAAGGTGCGCAGAAATGAGCGTGCATACTCGCCCGTAATCGCCAATGGCAGCGTAGGCGCAAAGCCAATCAAGACCATCAAAGGAGCGCTGATATACTGCACCGAGGTCACCAGGCGCAACTTACTCCAGCGTTTGACAAAGAGCGGCGCCGTTAACGAGAAGATTCCACCAGCCAGGCCCGAGATCGTAAAGATGATGCCCAGGGTACCCGGTAAGAGCTGGAAGCGCAGCACAAAATAGAGCTGGATCAGGGCGACAACCGCCCCCTCGCCCATAGTAAAGACCAGGTCGGGCAGGAGCAATTTCACGAAGAGCCAGGTAGAGGATTGTTCAGCTCGAACGTCTCTAACCTCATTGGCCTGCTCACTGGCAGCCTCGCGTGACGTTGCCTTGTCCAGGCCTCTTGGCTCTTGCAGCAGCCAGAGCGGCAGACCAAAGACAAAGGTAAACAGGGCAGCGCTAAAGACGCCCCAGCGCAGTGGAATAGTCGAACCAGCCGAGACATGCAGCAAGCCCGCCACAAACTCAGGAATCGCTCCACCCAGGAGATTGCCCAGCGCCCCAATTCCCAGCAAGAGAAAGCTATTGAGTGCCAGCACACCTACCCGCTGCTCCTGGGTTGTGCTCTCCGATAGCAACGGCAGGTTCGTCACCCAATAGGCAGTCGAGACCAATCCCTGAATCAGGTTGGCAACCAGTAACAGCGGCGCCGACGTTACCAGAGCACAGAGCGCTAGCATCAACGGCGTCAGGAAGGCCGTCAGCAGCAAAACCGGCTTACGCCCTATGCGATTGACGAGCATACCCGTAGGCACCGCCGCAATACAGGCCCCAACGGCGGGCATGGCGCTAAAAACGCCGATAAAATCTGGCTGATAGCCCAGGCTATGCACATAATAGTTGAGTGTGAGGGCCGCGATACTAAGTTGAAAGCCTTTTCCTGTGGTAAATAGCAACAATAAATAGACATTGCGTGGCAAGCGCCAGAAGGAAGAAACCGCAGCACGTTTTTGTGTTACTTTGTCTCCTTGTACACGAGGTTCTGAGGAATTCGACACCGAAGGCATGTGAACATTACTCCTGAATAAGTAGATACATGCCCATACCTTAACATAGGCTAGCGGAAGAGGGCAATGGTCAAATGGCCAGGAGAACTCTTTAAGCATTTATTAAGCAAATAAAGGAATTTTTAGGTAAGAGCTAAGAACTATTAGACTTTGTATTGCTGACTTGATTTATGCAAACATTTCTATTATTATACAAACACAAGCAACGATACTAGAATTTGTGGGCAAAGCAAGAATAGTATCGCTCCATTGCTTCAAACAGGTATTCTTGATATTGCGTCCAA
The DNA here is from genome assembly GCF_016587395.1 of Ktedonobacter sp. SOSP1-52. Taxonomy (NCBI): domain Bacteria; kingdom Bacillati; phylum Chloroflexota; class Ktedonobacteria; order Ktedonobacterales; family Ktedonobacteraceae; genus Ktedonobacter; species Ktedonobacter sp. SOSP1-52. Next base: position 35,062 of record NZ_BNJH01000003.1, on the reverse strand, counting down.
AAAGCAAGTTGTTTATCCAGGTATCCATTTTCCGTTGATAAGTGCCTCTCGAAAACCTGAGCGCGCTAGCGCTAGCCGCGAGAGGGCGCTGCGCCCCCGAATGGGGGTTGGTTTTCGCATAAGGAGTAAGAGCGAAGGAGGAGAATCGCATGCTTACATTTGCGACGTTTATCCTTGGAGCTACTCTCAATCCCGGCGGCATTATTGGTTGGATTGTCGTGGGCTTGATCGCAGGCTTCCTCGCCAGCCTGGTCATGCGTGGTGGTGGTTATGGCATCCTAGGCGACCTGATCGTTGGTCTCGTCGGCGCTCTCATTGGTGGCTTCATTGCCAATCTGCTGATCCCAGGCGGAAACTTTGGCCTGATTGGCAGTCTGATTGTCGCCTTTATTGGCGCCTGCATTCTCATTGCTATCCTGCATGCTGTTGGGCGTGGGCGCACACGTTCTACGCTCTAGCAAGTAGCACATCACGGGCTTCTCATGTTCTGAGAAAGTACGTAGACATTTGTAACCAGGACACTGCCTTTTCAAGAGAAGTGGATGCCGCCAGATTAGGCGGCATCCACTTCTCTTTTGCTTCTCCTCACCCATTCCTCACACCAGCATATAACTTTCATGCTCTCAGCAACGTATATCATGGCAGAGTATTATCAATAGCAACCTGACTGTTCCACGCTGAGAGGAGCGTTCATCTTTTATGATTACGATTCATCCCGGCAATGTCTATGCCATTCTTCAGCCCGGTGATATTATCGCCTGGCTTCTCGTTGGCCTCATCTCAGGCTACATCGCCAGCATCCTGGTACGAGGGCGCGGCTTTGGCTGCCTTGGAGATATAGTGATTGGACTCATTGGTTCGTTTATCGGAGGAATGATCGCTAATTACCTAAATATCAGCGGCAACTTCCACTTCTGCGGCACCATTGTGATCTCGGTCATTGGCGCCGTCATTCTCCTTACCATTATCAAACTTCTCTTTGGCGACCGTTGACCAGAAGCATCTTGATGTCTACATGCAAAAGAAGGAGCCAGGTAAAAACCTGGCTCCTTCTTTTGCATGTAGACATCAAGAACACGTTTAATCATGCGTCACAGCCTCAACAGGAATGGGTTCTGAGGGAGAGACTTGACCAGGATGGGCCTGCTCCGCGCGTAAGAGGCTTACTCCTAACTCAGGCTGCACACTGAGCGAGCTTCCCAGCGTCTCCTGCTGCCCCTCAGGAGTCGTCAGCGCCCACATGACCTCGGCGGCAACATGACGTGCCGGCAGGTTCATGGGCTGGATATGCTCAAGCACACGGGCCGCGACCGCGCTCACAATCGGCGTAGCAAAGGAGGTACCAGACCAGTAGGCCCAGCCATTGGTATTGGGAGCAGGATACTCCGATGCTGGCGGATTCTTACCCTCGAAGGCGGGATAGCGCTGTGAGCTATAGAGACCAATCAATGCGTCCACTTCATCACGCTTTATATCTCTTTGTGTGGGAATACCGCCGCCGTAGGTCGTGATACCGTTGCGCTGTGCTGGCAACTTGGGATAGTTGCTATAGCGCGCCGCCTCGCCATCACGGTCTACCGCGCCGACGGCAAGAACCTCGGGGAAGGCCGCCGGGTAACGTGGACCAATACGTCCCGCCAGCTCTGGCGTGTTTGAATCATTGCCAGCCGCAGCCACGATCACCGCGCCACACTCGCTCAGACGCTGAATAGCCCGTTGCAATGGCGCGCGCAGGGTCGCCAGGTCATAGGCCATACTCAGGGTATTCTGGCCATATGTGTTGCCAGAAGAGGCATGCCAGTAGGTAAAGAGGTTTTCATCCGAGGGGGTCATCACCAGACTCAGGTTGATCACCACAGGCTTATTAAAGAGGTCTCCCTGCTGGCCTGTCTGTGGATCGATGCGCGACATGCGTCCATGAATCCACTCCAGCGTGTTAATCAGGGTATAGCAATCGCCCGCGCCAAAGTCATTCAGCACACGTATATACTCGATATCAGCCTCAGGCGCAAGCTCACGCACAATCCCGGTCACAAAGAGGCCATGATCAGGCATACCAAAGGCATATTGCTTCCCATTGAGGTCCCGGCCCACCACCATCTGATTCTCGGCATTCTCTTGTAGGAGGGAGCAAAGCGGCTGATAGGAGAACTTAATGAGGGGAGACTGCTCGCGGTTCATCTGCTCAGCCACCGTCTGTAAGAGTTTGTTATTTCCACCGGCACGCTGAGCCGCCTCAGTAATAGCATTCGTTGTCGCATCAGGATTTGTAGGCAGCTCAGGCATGGTATCCAGGACAAAGACCGTCACCCCTTTCCCGTTCTTCGTGGCAATAGGTGAGTTTTTGAGATCTGGCAGGGAAATGTCACAAGCACCAGTATGCTGTCCATCGCTACCGCTTTCCGGAAGCGGCAAGGGAGGCAAGGCTGGTCCGCCATGAATAATGCAGTCTACTGGTGCCGCGCCACCTACCCAGTTTGGCGCCGCTGCCACCAGGGGCAGGCCAAGATCCTGACGAAGCGTCTCCATGTTGTGATTGATCAGATTTACAACCTGGCGAGCATATGATAGGTCATATCCCGATGCTAGCATATCCTGCATCGGATACTCTGCCTTGATATCGTCCACCGTAAAAAAGCCGACAACAGTTACACCACTTCCATCTGGTGTTTTGAAGCGGCAATGACAGCTAGAGTGGGACAACCATTCATCTAAAGCAATTGTCGTGGCCTGATTTTGCTGGGACTCAGACGCCTCCTGCCCATCCGCTGGCGTCACATCTGAGAGATAAGGGGAGAGTTGAAAGCCACGCCTCTGGAGAAAAAGATTAAGATCTTCAATACCAAGAGAGCCGGATGTGCTCTTGTCGTCTAGCTGCCGCCCATCCTCAATGTGAAAGGTCAGGGTCACATGCTTCTCTACCCAAAGCATCTTGGCGGCGCTCCACCAGGGCTCGCGCATATTCATCGATGATGTTGACACAGACTACCTCCTGGGATGATGGTCTACAAGGTGGTCTACAAATACCACATCATACATATTTCTATCTATTAGCTAAACGCTACAACTACCTCTTTTTAGGCTCAAGTATTTATTTCTCCGCGCAACTTCTTGATTACCTGCTGGCTGAAAGGCTGTACATCCCCAACCAGGCGAAAGGCTGCCCAAAAGTAGGGATGACTATAGCGCGCACCTGCATGTTTGAGCATAGTTTGTTGCGCGAGGCGTAGCGCCTCCACCTTGCTCTCTCCCCGGAGTAAATGTTGATAGAACGTCTGCATCAAGAAGCTGGTCGATGCATCTTCAACCGGCCAGATGCTCATCACCAGCGAACGTGCTCCCGCAGCTAAAAAGGCTCGGCCCAATCCCAGTTGCTCATCCCCGCCACCACTCAGTGCCAGGCCGGTCTCGCAGCCACTCAGGGTCACCAGTTCACAGCCTTGCAGGTTCAACGAGAAGGCATCAATGGCATTGAGATAGCCATCCGTCAGTACAATGGAAGAGAAGTTTGGAGCATCCAGGCGACTATGGCCATGCGTCGCCAGGTGAATAAGGGGGCAACCCTGTGTCCCCGTTTGCAGGTGTTCAATGGTGGCCTCTTCTTCAAGCTTGCATGCTCCATGGAGCAGTTCAGCAATCGACCTGGCCTCCTCCAGAGCCGAAGGGAGATTGCTATGACCGGAACATCCCATCACCAGGGCTGTATAGATCTCATGCTCGTTCAATTGCCGCATATTCTGGAGGTCGAGTAATAGACTGCTTGCGGGCAAATAATTGATTTGAAAATCCTCGATTAAAAAACGCGAACCATCATAGAGCGCATGGAAGGGGAGTTGATGCAGAACGCCATAAGGCACAATTGTTAACAGTTTGGTTGTATCAGCGAGGTGCTCCGCCACGGGAGCAATGAGCAGGCGGTGCAATTTCTTCAACAAACCGCGAATGATCTGCTGTGGAGGATACAGGGCATCTGACCAGCCTCCTGGCTGCAAATGAGCATGTAGAAGCAGTAAATACTGTTCCAGTTGCGGGATTACACCCGGCTGCTTGCAAACAGAAAAGCTCTGCGCGGTAATGACAAAAATAACCAGTGTGCCTTGAAAAATATAATATGTCAGCAGCGTCTGGTCTGGCTGTAATGCCCGTTGCAACTGCTGCACATCCAGGCCCGAGGACGTACGCACACGCTTGCGATACCCTGTGATAGACGGAGTCTGAGCGCCATCGGAACGCAACAAATGTAGCCATTCAAAGAGCTCAGCGATTTTGGCTTCGCACTGCTTTACAGTAGCTTCGACCTCCTCACGATTGATCGAGGCAACCAGATCTTCATCCCGCGTTGCTAGCAAGGCGCTGTATTCATGGTACTTTTTCTGCCAGAGCGACAGCTCATACTCGCGTTGCAAGAGCGAAGCACCTTTCGCTCTCCTCACATCATCAAGTTCCCTGGCATCGTCTTCCTCACTAGCCCCTGGCTGCGCAAGCATTGACCTTCCCTGCGCAGCTTGCAAATATTGGCGCAAGGCAATTGAGCGTGCACGCTCCAGGTAATGAAAAGCCAGTTCATAGTGACCATCCTGAAGTTGCAGACCAATCATATCTTCGTAGACGTCCCAGGCGGTTCGTAGAAAAGTAGGCGAAAGATCATACACCAGGTCGCTCAAGAGATGTTCAATACGTCCAATCGCGCTCAAGAAGAAACGGTTGGCGTGTTGCCCATCACTTTGTAACAATGCCATGCGTCCGAGAAGGTGCAGGCTCCGATACACAATATCCTGTAGATTGGTATGTGTAGCACTTTTTACCAGTTGCCGACAGAGCTCCTGTGTCTGCGCCAGATTAATCTGGTAGGCCTCCGCCTGGCCTGCTTGAACCAGGCCAATTGCAGCCTCTACCATGGCAAGTTGCGCCTGCATCAGCAGCGCAATCAGGCCTTGAGCGTTATAGTATGCACTGATCTGTGCTGCCAGTTTATACGCCTTGCCATATATTTGCTGCTTGTTATAAGTCTCAGAGCGGCGCAATTGCGTCATCACAGTCAGGTAATCATAGCCTTGCGAGATAGTTTCGGCTTCTCCGAGAGGCTCTAGAGCCTCTTGTAAAGCTCCTGAGGCAATAAGGATAGTGGCATAGCCATGGAGACTATCAATCCTCTCCATTCGACTCTCTAGCTTTTCTGTTACCTCGACTGCCTGCGCTCCTATATTATGGGCGTCACTCACTCGATTCAACTTCAAAAAGCACATCGACATTTGCAGCAGCATACGAGCCAGAATCTGAGGGTTATCAATTTCGTGCTGTATGTAGATATTACGAGCATCATAATAATGCCTCAATGCTGAACCATAGTACCCTTGCACAAAGGCATTTTTGGCGATATTCATTTCGCTTGAAACAACTGAAATAATATCTCCGAGATCCTGAAAGCTTTGCTGGGACTTTCTCAGCAAGCTTGATGACTCCTCAAAGGCACCAATCAAGGCGAGATTTGTGGCTTTGTTATGTTCCGCAATCGCGATCGAACGCTGGAGATAGCTTTCATCAAATTCCTTCAAGAGCGGATATGTGGCTAACACACGATCATAGAGTTTCAGGGCCTGCTGGTACCGCCCAGCATACTTACAAATAATGGCCGTATTAATATCAATGGCGCAAGCCCAATAATATTCATCCAGGCTCATAAAAGTCTCACGCGCGCGCGTAGCAACTTGCAAAGCCTGCTCAATATCCCCTAACCAGGCACAAGAGACAATCCAGACAATGCGGCTCCGTGCCCAGTTCAATTCATCATCCAGCGTTTGAAATACGTCTCCCCCCTCATCCAGGCATTTCAGCGCGGCTTGGTTATATCCTTGATTAGCCAGTACGCCACCACGAGCGGTCATTCCCATGGCATATGAGGCAGTATGGCCTGTATGCTGGCCGTAAAATATCAGGAGATCGGCTAGTTTGAGGGCCAACGCGGGCTGGGCATGCAGCAGCTTGAGCGATGCTTCGCGCAGGCGAGGTCCAAAGATAGCAGGCTCACCCAGTTCAGCGCTATGTTCCTGGAGAAAACGCTTCCCTGCGTCGAGATCCAATGCTTGCAAGCGCTGTAGGAATGGCTCCAGGTCCATGGATTCTTTTACCATGTGCGACCCCATTAGCTACGTTCGATCTTCAATCCCTCGATGACGACTTCATTCTCCGGTAACTGCACGACCAGTGTATAGCTTCCCACTGGAACGGGCTTAAAGACAATATTGCCCAGATCATCGATTTTTGTGGATATAAGCGGAGGCTCTTTTTCCCAGCTAGTGCTAAGCATAATTTCCGGTTGTATGTCGCCAGGCTCTTGCAAGTGATTGAGGATAGGATAGAGGTGTGCATCGACTCCTTCGAATGCTTCTATGCTCTCATCGGGATCGACGCAGGAGAAAAGCCCGAGCATCATGAGATCGCCATTGCTGGCGCGTGAGAGGTGAAGCGAGATATTGAGTGTGCCAGCACGATACTGGCGTGGCCAGGGCGTCTCAGCGACCTCTCCACGCGTCACCAGTTGGGGCTGCCAGGGCACAAGCGTGGCGACTATACGCTCCGCCGCCCGGCGCAATACGCCAAGAGGCTGCCTACTCTCAGCGGGAAAGGCTTCGAAGGACTGCAACACCCGGCGAATCTCGCGTACGTCTTGTGCACACAAAGGGCAAAATGCAAGATGCTCACTTATGGTCATGACTTCGTCAGGGGAGAGATAATGAGCACAAAAGAGATTTAAGCTCGTAGCATCGGGACACTGACTACGGTACAGAGAATTAAGAAGAAAATTGTTTGTCTGTCTATAGCGCTCCAACCGCTCTCGACACTGCGCGCATCCGGCGAGATGACATGCCGCCTCTGTCGAGAGAGGGACATCATCTAACGCCAGGCTGAGCAATGCATCGTCTTCTGGAGCCATAATATGCGAACAATTTTTCATCATTAAGATCGTACTTCCTCCTTATCATCCCTGACATAGAAGCAAGCACGTCTCCTTTCTTGCTATGTATGGTGACACATACATGTGGGAATGGCAAAAACCCACATCTATTTTATTTTCTGCTTGCCTTCTCAAACTGTTATCGCTTTGTAAACGTTCCATATGCCATTTTTAGCGCCTCCTTTTTCTATCTCCTTCCCCTGGGGATAAAAAGGGGAAATTTTTGTGGGGAAACCCCACACCCCGGCAGGAGGGAGACCCTCCTGCACCTCCCCTAGTCGCGTACGCCTTAGTTCACCAAGCAAAGGGGAAGTTTTGGGGTGTACCAGCAGTAACCGCGCACGCCAGTAGCGGGCGACTGGCACGCCCCACCTGCTAGTGCTCGTTGTAGCTCATGCGCCAGCGAATTTTGTCTGAGTTGCGCAAAATACGCTCCATAATATTGCGCTTCAGGCGATAAATTTCGTCTTCACCGCTAAACTCACCAGGACAATAGTGAATAATTTCACGCGGCTTTAAGTTACAATGAAAGTGTAGATAGGCGACGCGCTGCTCTTTTTCGCCGGGCAGGATGGTTTTGATAATCTCCCAGAGCTCATTTTCGTGATAACGATCTTCTACAAATGGCTCCTCATGCCCTCCCTGCCCATAATCTGGTAGAGGCTCGATATGAGAGCGCGAAAAGGCCCGCAGCGTATCCATAATGGCACAGTTGAGGCACAGGTGTAAATAGCTTAACGCACCACCCAGGGTCGAGAAGCGCAGCTTCTGATCGCTGACCGCCTGCCAGAAACGCCGAAAGGTATCATCAATATAACTCTGCTCGCTTTCGTGCCGCAGCGCGGCTTCACGATTGGGATGCCGTCCCATCCAGAGGCGAATATTATCGCTAAACAGGCGCTGCAAGACCAGCCAGGCCTGCTCATCCTGGTTTACCACGGCCCGCCGCAGAATTTCTAAGCTGTACTGGTCGTTGCTTGGCTCCTTACGCCGGTAGCGGGCCATCTCCTGGTTACAACATGTTACAAGCTCCGCCAGGGTCATTTCTACAGGTGGTTTCTCCATCTTAATCCCCATCACGCTTTCCTAACTTCCTCTTCAGCGTGGGCTGAAGTTACTGTAACCTGCATATCACCGTTTTCGTCTTATACCTCTGCTTTATGCGCTTCGATTGTCACACGAACCTGACGCATCTCCCACACTGCGACTTCCTGCCTCTATGGCAAAACTACCATTAAATATTTAACCTGCTTTTATCTCTATATTAAAGTCATAATTTTTTTATAAACCAAAAGGATTACCTTTTATTATAACCATTTTTACGGCGGGGCAGTTACAAAAAGAATATCCTTAGATTAGAGAATTACTATGCAAAAGTCAAGAAGCTTCGACTTGTCTCCCGCTCTCTATTACATTGGCGTCCTGGTAAGAGCATCTAATCTCTTTCTTTATTTTTCTTGTCACAACACTGGAAAACAGGTATACTGTACTTATAAGAGTACTCATAAAGCGTGCTTCTTACAATGGTTTAGCTAACCAAAAGAGAGTCAGATACTTCACATCCTTTAGTGGAGGCTTGTGCGAAACAAAATGAATTCATGTATTGTACTTGCCATTGATACTGATCTCTCTCCTACAACTCTGCACGCGCTCACTTCGATCAGTGCGTTCTTAGAGCAGTCGGCTCCTACTGTCCGCCTTCTCCTTCTCCATGTGATCCCGCTTACCCAGGTCGTTCCAGCACAACCGGGTATGTATGTGGGGCAGGTCTTTCCAGGGACGGCGACTACTGCTCAACGCGAACATGCCCAGGCCGCCCTCTATAAAGCACGTCTTTTACTGGCCCAACAGGGCATCAGCATGGAACGTACGGAGGGAGTGGTCCGTGAAGGACTGCCGGCCGATGAAATTACGCGAGCGGCCCGCGAGCTACACGCCAGTTTTATCGTCGTTGGGCGCCATGAAGATGCGCTCAAGCATAAAATCCGCCGCTTCCTGCTAGGGAGCACTTCACAGCGCATCTTACAACTGGCCTCCTGTCCCGTGTATATCGCGGTTCTGCCTCCACCTGCCAAAGCCAGCGACCTATCCTCCTGGTATATGGAGGCCATCAAAGGCTACCTGGACGAACATCCCTCTTCCCTGAGCGTCTTCACCCCCGAGCAGGCCGCCCGGCGCTTTGCGCCCCCAGGAAAAAGTAAAATCGGGCGCCAGGAGGTCAAAGCGGCCTCCCGCGCCCTGGAAGATCTCGCCACCGGTGGGCTTCTTTGTCGCCATGAGATCAAAGGCGAGCTACGCTATGTGAATGATTAGAGAAGTTGTTCGAGAGCCTCAGGCGTGGTGACGGGTGCCTGGCAGGCGAAATTCTGGCAGACATAGGCCGTGGCCTTCCCCTCTTGCATCGTGCGTTCGGCTAATAATGGAACGGCGCGTATGGCCTCTTCGTCATCGGGGCGTGCACAGGCCAGAACGCTATTAGGCAGGTAGCGCGTGTTCACTACGTTCAGTAGCGCCTGCGTATCCGCCGCCTCAGGACGCCCCAATAGGGCGATTTCGCGGGCCCTAGTGAGCGAGAAATCGAGCGCCCCCAGGGCTTGGCCAAAGAACTGCGGGTGCTGTACCATGACGTCCGCAAGCGACTGGAGATAGGCTTCAGCGCGCTCACGATAGGCGTCCTCGCCACTGAGCGCCGCCAGGCGCAGGAGGACATCGGCGGCGACGCTATTCCCGGAGGGCGTGGCATTATCCATAATGTCCTTGGGGCGCGTCACCAGCTCTTCGTGATCGCTCCCCGTGTCAAAGAAGCCTCCATTCTGCTCATCGGCAAAGAGCGCAAGCGCCTGGTCCATCAACGTCCGCGCCTCGACAAACCAGCGCGGATCAAAGCTGGCCTGGTAGAGCGCGAGCAGGCCATCAGCCAGGAAGGCGTAGTCTTCGAGATAGCCTTTCAAGCGTGCACGCCCATCTTTATAGGTGCGTAGCAAGCGCCCATCCTGGCGTAGCGAGCGCAGCAGAAAATTGGCATTATTGATCGCAATCTGCAAGTAGTCGCCGCGTCCCAGGTGGCGTGCCGCCTCAGCAAAGCTACGCAGCATCAACCCGTTCCACGAGGTCAGAATCTTCTCATCGCGACCCGGTTTCACCCGTAGCTCACGTGCCTTGAAGAGCTGCTCACGCCCAGATTTCACGATCTGCTCCACCTCGGCCACGCTCAGTGTCAGCTCTTTGGCTAATTGTTCCACCTCGACGTTGATATGGAGAATATTTTTGCCCTCAAAATTACCACGGGCGCTGATGTCGTAGTAGCGCATGAAGATCGCGGCATCTGGGGCGTCCAATAGCGCCTCAACTTCAGCGGGCTGCCAGAGGAAGAACTTCCCTTCCACGCCTTCGCTGTCGGCGTCCTGAGTGGAATAGAAGCCGCCTTCTGGCGAGACCATCTCGCGCGCGACATAGTTCAACGTCTCTTCAACAATACGGCGATAGAAAGACTTGCCCGTGACCAGGTAGGCCGCCAGGTAGGCGCGGCTCAGGAGGGCATTATCATAGAGCATCTTCTCAAAATGAGGTACCAGCCACTCCGCGTCGACCGAGTAGCGATGGAAACCACCCCCCAGTTGATCGTACATGCCGCCCTTTGCCATATGCTCCAGCGAGCTCTCGACCATTCCCAACTCAGTCAGATTTCCAGGCAGCTGGCCTGGGCTCAGTTCCTGCTTGCTGCGATGCAGGTACACACGCAAGAGAAACTCCAAGGCCATCGAATGGGGGAACTTGGGGGCGCCGCCAAAACCACCATGCTGGGCATCAAAATCATTGGCCAGGGCCTGGCTGGCCACCGCTAGCAGGTCGAGCTGAGGTAAGCCCTGCGTGGCATTCTCCCGGCGGCGTAGGGGCATGCCCTCACGCTGGCGTAAGAATTGCGCCAGTTCATCGGCCTGCTCCTCAATCTTCTCGCGCTCCTGGGCATAGAGCTGCGCCAGGCTAAGCAGAACCCGGCGAAAGCCAGGCATCACATGCTGCCCATAATGACGGTCATCTGGCGGGAAGTAGGTACCACCATAGAATGGGCGCCCATCGGGAGTCAGGAAGACGGTCATCGGCCAGCCGCCCTGCTGTGTCATAGCCTGGACCGCCTGCATATAGATGTTATCGATATCTGGACGCTCTTCTCGGTCGACCTTGATTGAGACAAAATGCTGGTTCATCAGCGCCGCAATCGCGGAATTCTCAAAAGACTCGCGCTCCATGACGTGGCACCAGTGGCAGGCTGAATACCCCACACTTAAGAGAATTGGCTTGTCCTCCTGGCGCGCCTTCTGCAAGGCCTCTTCCCCCCAGGGATACCAATCCACAGGATTGTGCGCGTGCTGCAAGAGATACGGACTGGTCTCATGGGCCAGGCGATTCGTATGCTGTGACTCTCTATGTTGCTGCTCGCCCTGCGGCGAACGCGGTGTTTCGCTCATCTGCTCTTTCCTCTCTTCTGCTGCTAAACGAGGTTCATCCTATTTTTTACGGCTGTGCCTTCTTTGTGCCTCTCCTCATCCCGTTCATTGTACGACATTCGTCCTTATCTCAGCTCGCGAACTCGCCTTCGGGTAATGGGTGTCTGGCAGCGGGCTGGCGAAGCCAGCCCGCTGCCAGACACCCATTACCCCTGAGCTCCACAGGCGCGAAGAGGGGGGATGTGGTCAGAACTGATTTTCTGTCGTACAATGAACAGGTAGGAATGTCAAGGTTCATGAGATGTAACAGGCTGCTATGATCACACAAAAACCATTTAGCGATCTCGTTCTTGAGGCAACAGCATATCTTACCCACGTCGATCCTGTCTTGGCTCAAACTATTCAATGGGTTGGCCCCTGCACGCTCCAGCCTGATCCCAACGTTTTTGAGGCCCTGATCGATGCGATTATCTCCCAGCAGATCTCCGTTGCAGTCGCCAATACCTTCATGGCGCGCCTGCGTGCGCTGGTACCTGGCGGACGTATCGAACGCGAAACCTTGATCACCCTCACCTATGAGGATCTGCGCCACGTGGGACTCTCACATACCAAGATACGCTACATCCACAACTTGCTTGAGCATATCACCAATGGGAGCCTTGACCTCGACACCCTGGTGGCACTGGACGATGAAGAGATTATCCGCCAGTTGTGCGCGGTCAAAGGGATTGGCAGGTGGACAGCCGAGATGGTGCTCATTTTTACCCTAGGAAGGCCTGACGTACTGCCAACTGACGACCTGGGCTTTGTCGAGGCGGTACGCCGCGTCTACGCGTTACCTGAACGCCCAAAACCACGTGATATGAGCGCGCGCAGTGAACTCTGGCGTCCCTACCGGACCTTCGCGACCTGGTATCTCTGGGCCTGGAAAGAGCGCCAGAACGGCAAATATCGACCGCGCACCCGTATCGTTTCGATTTGATAGATTGGTAGATAGTATAGAGATAGCGCATGGATACACCTGAGAACTATTACGCCACGCTCGGCGTACCACTCAACGCCGACAATGAAACCATCAAACGTGCATACCGTCAGCTTGCTCGCCGCTATCATCCCGACCTGGCCGGGCCAGAGGCGGCGCTTCAGATGAAGCGCATTAACCGCGCCTATGCCGTCCTGAGTGATGAGGAGCAACGTCACAGCTATGATATCGTCATTGGGGGCGTCATTGATTTGCGTAATGGCGCGGCACATCCACGCTCGCGCCCCCGACGCTTTGAACATCCTATCGAACCCGAGTTTGATGGACTTAATATCTTTAGCACCAGGGGACCATTTCATGCTGAACTCTCGATTCGCAGCTCTATGGGCGTGGTCTCAACTGTAAAGGGGAGACAAACCACGCACGGCTTACTCATCGCGGGTGGCTCCTTCGATGGCAAAGGAAGTATCTGGCAGGTCGTGCAGCAGGCGCTTCAGCCTCAGGTTATCCAGTTTGAGGCTGATCCAGCATTGACAATCGAGTCGCTACGCGAACTCAGGTTTTCGGAGGCCGGATCACTGTTAGCGGGGTGGGGACGCCTCTCCCTGCATGTTTGGGATACCTTAAGTGGGCAACGCATCTGGAGTTCTTCCTTGCAACAGCGCGCCGTCTCAGCGCCCTACTCTGTAGACACAACCCTACGGGTCGAACCGGATGGGAAACGCCTGGTGCATACAGCCCTTCCCCTCCTTCCCAGCGATATCAAGGCCCCCCGCTCCTGGGGCGTTCGCGGTAGCGACATCGAGAGCCATCTTATGGGCGATGAGACCCCGCGTCCGCCAGTGGTCTGCCTGGAGGAGAACATCGAGCATCGCAGTTTCTGGGCCATCCGCCTGCGTGCGCTCTCCTATGATGCACACCACCTGCTCACTCTCTCCTGCGCCCAGGTTACAGGCAATCCCCAACAAGTCGTAATAGCACGCCGCTGGGACCTTACTACACAGACACGCTTCAAAGGTATGCGGCCCCAGATTCTCAGCTCGCTGGAACTTGGGCAGTGCGAAGAATGCACACCGCCCTATGCCGCCAGCCTGGATGCTCGTCTCGTTGCCTTTACCTATCAAGGAAAGCAATTACGAATCTGTGATACTGTGAGTGGGACCTATAGCGAGCTAGGGACAGGGGCCATGGGCAGTAGCGCCCGCGTGGCCTTCTCTCCCGATTGCCAGTTTGTCGCCGTCGCGCGCGAGGACAGCGAGATCAATGAGGGTGTCGTTGATATCTGGTCCATCGCGACAGGACAACTCATACAAAAGTTGTATCATCCCTGGCAAATCAGCGCCCTCGACTATACCGAACGCTACTTGCTAGTGGCATTAACTGATGGTACTCTTCATGTATGGAGCGGTGCGGATACTCCTGCGTTTTAACCAGGGAGGAAACACCACCTTTCCAAGTATGAAAGCGTTCTTGCAATCTATTGCGAACAAAAATAGGATAATGTGCCGCAGGGGCTTTTTGCACATGGGTGTAGTAGCATAATATGCCCTATCTTATCAATTATGTGATTAAGATAGGGCATATTTACTTCGTGTGGTGGTAGTAAGCGCGAAGAGTGGTCAGATTTTGGGGCGACGAGTGGGTCTGGCACACAAATGGTGATGGATGAGCTTGATTAAAAACGACTCATCCTTTAGTCCTTGAACCCGGGATCCTGTAGAAGTGATATATTTTATGTATGAATGCATGCATATGCTTTAAAAAACGAAGCAGTGTAAAGTACTTCAGAAAGAAATCACTCCTGTTACGGTCAAGCGCGTTGAGATCAACAGGTGTCTCATGGGCATATGTCCAGTCCTCAAAACGCCTCATTTCTTTGACATCGACAGACGAGCCTGCTGGTAAATGCCCTGAAACATGCACACTTGCCCCGAATCATGAACAGAGGCAGGAATATGTTTGGGCAAGCCGCTCCCGAGGCGGCTTCTTCCTCGACACTTTGTAAATTCGTCTTCCCCAATGCCTGGTTAGCACGAACTGGGGGATATAACAAGGCTTCATGCCCAATCGGGGAATACAAGGCGATAGCACGATTTGAGCACATCAGGATTTTGCCTGCAACAAACCTTGCCACGCCTTGTATGTAGTCAAATGCCACGCGGTGGTTACGCGGCCCAGACGACGATCTGGTTGCTGCTAGCCGAAGACTCGCTAGTGGCTATAGAGCGGCCATCGGGTGACCAGGAGGCTGAGAAGATCATCTGGTTCTGGCTGGTATAGAGCCCAACCTGCACTTCGGTGTCCGCGTCGAGGATGGTCACTTTGCTGGTCTTTGTCCGAGAGAATGGATGAGCGAAAGGCGAGGTGTACGCCGCCAGTTCCTTCCCATCAGGCGACCAGGCGAAGGCCGAAAGACCTTTATAGGTCTTGAGTAGCTTTTGTGCGTTTACATCCCAGAGCTCCACCGAGGTAAACGTACTTCGCGCCAGGTTATAGGTACCAGGCTGCCACGCAATGGTCATGGCTTGGGCATTGCCCAACACAAAAACAACTTGTTGCGTAGCAACGCTCCAAACCACAATTTTTGAGTCATTCGAGTAGGACACGGCCAGGTACTTCCCATCGCTGGAAAAGGCCAGCGCGAGCCCGATGGGCGCCGCCTGCGCGCTGAAAGTGGTTTTTACCGCGCCGGTCAGCGGATCTAGCAACACTACTTTCCCCGAGGTGATATTGGATACATCGACCGCCAGAGACGCGCCATCCGGGCTCCAGGCCACGGAATAAAAGCCAAACCCGCCACCAAGCCGGGCGGCACTAGAAAGTAGGGACTGACGCGCGCCAGAGACATTGAAGGCCGTCGGCGCCTGGTACTTGATGGTTTTGACAACCGCACCAGTCTGGCTGTCGACAATCACAATGGTCTGCAGATTGTCCAGCGCCAGGTACTTGCCCGTCGGTGACCACAGCACCTCACCGAGATCCGCCACGTCTAGAGGAATCGTCTTGAGATTCTTTCCGCTTGCGACGTCCCAAATATACAGCAGCGTCTTGGCGGTTTTCGGATCTATAGCCGGCGCGGCCATGCGCGTGCCATCTGGCGACCACGCGGCTGAGCCGAAATTGGTTCCCGCCGGGGATTTTCGCGTAGAGAGTATTGTGCCGGCGGACACTGGCGTAGGCGTGGGCGCGCTGGTCACGGTCGCCTTTGCTCCGCCAATACCCTGGCTGCCCTGCTGGCCGTGATTGAGGGTCAGCACCACAGCCAGCGTGCTCACCAGCAGTCCTGCCACCAGGACAGCAGCCAGCAGGCCGAGGCCGCGGGACAACCTTCTGCCCGTGGACTGCTCCGCTGAACGGGGAGATTGCATCTTACGAGTCCTTTCTTGAGAAAAACGTTGCATAGGAGCGGAATCCATCGAGCTCCGCGCCTGATTGACATCATATTTAGCGAACTGGTGAGCCGCGATCCGCCGCCTGGCGCGCGCGAGGAAGGCCCGGTTTTGCTCGTAATCAGCCTGGTAAAAGGCTTGGAGCTCCTTGACCAGACGCGCCGATGCGTCCTGCCCATCCTCGTTCGCCGGGAAATCCCTGACGCGGCGCGTTTCCGCTTGAGCAGGCGCTCCGCCCGGTTCCAGGTGCGCTGGTTCGCCTGGCTGGCGCGAGGAAAACTGCTCAACCTGCTCATCCACGCTCTCGGGTGTGAAAAAATCGCGATTTTGTGTCATAAATGCGCCTCTTCCTGCTCCTTTTCGTAGAGCGTGCGCAAGAAATTGAGCGCGCGAGCCATGAGCGAACGCACGCTCCCCTCGCGTTTACCCATCAACGTCGCAATCTCCGAACTGCGCAGGCCATGGGCGAAACGTAGCTGGATAGCCCTCCGCTGGCCAGGAGAAAGCCGATCCAGGTAGGTCTGTAAAAGCGCGGACGCCTCTCGCTGCAGCATAATCAGCTCGGGAGAACGTTCCTTATCGTCGATATAGTCAGCCACCAGGCTCAGATCCAGCCCGCGCCTGACCTGTGAGCGGCGATAAGCGTCCACCGCCTTGTTCCGTGTTACCCGCCAGAGCCAGGACACCTGCTCTTTTTCGCTCATCCGGACAAACCTCTCCGTCTCAAGCGCGGCCACGAAGACTTCCACTAGCACATCCTCCGCGGCCTCGTGCGAGCCGGTCTGTTGACTCAAATAAGCAAAAAGCGCCGGACCATGTTGCTCATAGAGACGGCCCACCGGTGAGCCATCCGCAGCGACTTTATGTGAGAGTTCCATGCTTTTCCTCTCAGTGTTTTTGAGATCTCACCTTTCCATCGCACGAAGATAGAAAAACGTTGCATCCCTCCCCATCCGTCTTTTTCTTCTGCCAAAAAGACGGAGGCATAAACAGCGACAAATACGCTTCAATGAGGGAATTGGTGAGAGGGAGACAACGCGCGCAAGGGATCGTCGTCGCTACATTCCGTACCTAGGACATGCAAACATAAGCGCCCACGCAACCCAGGCAGGACTAGCAGGCAATCTCAAGGCAGACGCGATCTATGGCCCCTGTTGTCGTGTCAATATCTCTGCTATCACTGGCGTATCGCTATGCCCTTAATGCGGTGAGTCGCTATGCCTTCGAGCAGGGCAAACCCAGCAGCGTGAGCAGGCTGCACAAGGGCATATATGCTGAGTTACGTGCTCGGTATCGTCTCCCTTCCCAACTCGCCTGTAGTGTTGAGCGGCAGGTTGCCACCACCTACAAGGGCCTGTGGACCAAACTCAAGAAAAATGCCGAGCATCGCCGCGCAAAGCTCACCAAAAAGCGCTTTAAAGGCTTAGATCAGCCACCACACTACACATCTCCGACGGTGCAATACACCTATGAGCGCGACTACACCTTTCAGCGAAACCAGCAGGTCAGCATCGGCACGCTCAATGGACGGATCAGCGTTACCTACCAGGGGTATGGCAAACACATCACGCTCATTCGGCAGGGAGCTACCGTCGGGGATGCGAAATTGTGGTATGATGCCTCCAAGAAACGGTTGTACTTGCTTGTCGCCCTCTCCATTGACGTCCCTGAGCCAAGAGCCGAACACCTTCAAGAGGTAGTCGGTGCGGATGTGGGCATTCGTTACCTGGCCGTGACTTGCACCTCTACAGGCAAAGCGAGCTTTTATCCAGGCAAACGAGTTCGACACCAAGCCAAACATTACGCACGCTTACGCAAACGCTTGCAGCAAAAAGGCACTCGTGGCGCGAAACGTCGCCTCAGACGTATCGAGAAACGAGAGAGATGGTTGAAATTGCAAGCCAATCACACCTTCGCCAAACAGATCGTTGAGCAGCATCCACACACCCTTCTTGGGCTAGAACAATTGACGGATATCCGAGAGCGAACCAGGCGCAGAAAGCGCAAGCGCAAGAAGAACGGCAAGGGCTACGAGCCAGTTTCTCCCAAGGCGCGCAAAGCCAATCGCGTCTACTCTCAGTGGTCCTTTGCCCAGTTGCATGCGCTCATCAGCTACAAGGCTGCGCTTGTCGGGTCGCTCGCCATCAAAGTGGATGCCGATTACACCTCAAAGGCGTGTCCGATGTGTGGGCATACATCCGAGAAGAACCGCCCACACAAAGGGTTGCTGTTTGTGTGCCAGCAGTGTCATTACTGCCTGCACGCCGATCTGGTTAGCGCGAGGAATATCACCATGAGAACGCTCCTGGTCCGGCACGACTGGATCAGGACGGGATGCTTGTCAATCATCCCTGATGCCTCGGGCCGTGAAGCCAAAGCAGCGCGCCTACGAAGGTACGCTGAGGTGCGGTGGAGTCCAGAGGTAACAACAACCCTCCGGTCTGAGACCGGAGGTCATTGACGTATGGAATCAATAGCCCTTTTAGTCATAGCGTTGCTATCCTTTGCGTCATCCGTTTTTATAAGAAGGTCATTCTAAATATATTTACCTGTCATTAAGAGGAGAAGCGAGGCATTATCTTATGCGTCTTTCGGTGATTGTACCAGTTTATAACGAAGAGAAAACTGTACTGACCATACTCACCAAACTGTCTGAAGTAGATCTCAACGTGGAGGTTGTGGTGGTAGACGACGCGTCAACCGACCGCACCTGGGAGATCCTTCAAGAGATGCGCCAACAAGCCCCATTCAATACCTACCATTATGTGCGCCATGAGCATAATCAGGGGAAAGGCGTCGGTCTACGCACGGGCTTTGCCCTGGTTACCGGTGATATGGTCACCATCCAGGACGCAGACATGGAATATGATCCTCAGGATCTGCCAGCACTCGTCCGTAAATGGGAAGAGGGAAAGGCCCAGGGCTTAAACCACATCGCGGTCTACGGTTATCGCAACCTCGCGGAACAGAAGTTTACCACACGCTGGGGAAATCGCTTCCTGACCACAATGACCAACATCCTTTTTGGCAGTCGCATTCACGATATGGAGACCTGCTACAAAATGCTTCCATGCGAGGTTGCCAAAGCACTGCCGATGGAAGGTCGCCGCTTCGAAATCGAGCCCGAAATTACCTCCTGCCTCCTCCAAGCTGGCTACACCATCCTTGAGGTACCAATCAGTTACTACCCGCGCCAGGACAAAAAACTTGCCCCCTGGAAAGATGGTTGGCCAGCTCTGGCCATGCTGCTGCGCCGCCGCTTTGGCAAGCCCTTCCAGGTTCCCGTTGTGGCTGCGCGTGAAGAGACAGTAGCCGCAAAATAAAAATGAAGACTAAAAAGAAGAGACCTGTGGTGCATGTTCACAGGTCTCTTTGCTCTTATCCAGGCAGCAAACTCACATATATAGTTTCTCCGATGTCCTCACAAAAGGTTGACAAACGCGACGCTCTCGGCCAATAATCCAACACAGATACTATTTTCGGGGCAAAAACTGCCCAAAGGAGCAGACACTATGATTCGTGCAGGCATCTTAGTGGTCAAAGAAACAGGACAAAAAAACCACCATTCAGGGTGAAGAGCATCGTTATGTACGCTGCGTACTGGCAGATGAGACCAATCCAGAGCGCCGCTTTGAATGCCGCGTGCTCGATGTCGATGATGTGGGCGTCAATATAGGCGAGCCAATTCAACTCCAGGTCCAAAAAGTTGTTACCGACAGGCGAAGTGGCGTCGTACGCTTCGATTGCACGCTTCTTCCGCCAGGCGACTAAACCAAGGAAAAAACTCTATGAAATGTACGCATTGCGCAGCCGATCAGGCGGAGGCGAGGGGTGGAAATGGGAAGTGTAGCGTCTGCGGCGCGAATGCCGAAGTCATATCCACTTCCCCTCGATCCACACAGACCTATTCCTATCTCCCCATGGGCACCCCTGCGTGGCCTACAACTATTCCCGCCAGCCTGATACGGGTGAATGCACCCGCGACACGAATGGTACCACTCACACCAGGCAAAAAAAGGCATGTCCGTGCAGAGAGAGCGCTGCCCAGCGTTCTCCTCCTGGGACTGCTGCTGCTGCTCCCACCACTTGTGGGAGCGGGCATCACCTATGGCCTTCTACGCCTGGGAGGAGAGCATGCTCGGCCCATGCCGCTCCACACGACACGTGCGCTCGACATAGTCGCCTCAGATACACATACGACCACGCCAGTGCCTCAGCTAACAGCCGACCAAAGCACACCGCACCCTACTACAACAGCCTATATGCTAGAGAGTGATCCAGACCTCAATCTCTCCTTTCAATATCCCACAGGCTGGACGCTTAACGCGCCTGATAAAAGCGATGTCCGAACCACGGTCACGCTCTCGTCAGAAGATCAGAGCGTTCAGTTTGCCATCGTGCACTACAGTGAGAAAACCACTAGAACGCTTCGCGGTCCCGATGACTTAAATCAAGAGGTCCTGAGCGCCCTGAGCAGCAATCAGAGCGTGGCTCAGGTCCAACCTACTCAGACGCTCACGGCTCAACCGCAGATCGCCAACCAGGTCTGGCAGCAGAAAGAAGGACTGGTCACACTTACCAGCGGCAACGTTGTCCATGTGAACTCACTTACCGTGCGCTATAAGCAGACCTACTACAATATTCAGATGTACACGCCCCAGGATATCTATCAAGAAGCATTGACGAAATATCTTCAGCATATGCTCGACTCAATGCATTTCCTCTCATGAGACACAACACAAAGCAAAGCGCGGCAGCCCAGTACTGGGCTGCCGCGCTTCTGTCTGTCGCTACACGAACGACTAGTACTCGGGCATAGCGGGAGCGGCCGCTTTTTCCTTCTCAGGAATATCGGTGACCAGGGCCTCGGTGGTCAGGATCATCGCCGCGATGCTGGTCGCGTTCTGTAGGGCAGAACGCGTCACCTTAGCAGGATCGATGATACCAGCCTCCACCATATCGACGTAGGTATCGCTCAGAACGTTGTAGCCGATATGGTTGCTGTTCTGCTCCTTTTGAGCACGGCGCACACCCTCGACCACGACGGAGCCATCTTTACCGCCGTTGACGGCCAGCTGACGCAGGGGCTCTTCGAGCGCACGGCGCAGGATGGAGGCGCCGGTCGCAGCATCGCCCTCAAGGTTGAGGTTGTTCAGAGCCTCGACAGCGTTCACCAGGGCCACACCACCGCCAGGGACAATACCCTCTTCCACACCGGCGCGGGTCGCGGAGAGCGCGTCCTCCACGCGGGTCTGGCGATACTTCAGCTCGACCTCGGTGCCAGCACCAACCTTAATAACGGCAACGCCACCAGAGAGCTTGGCAAGGCGCTCCTGAAGCTTCTCGCGGTCATAGTCGCTAGTGGTCTCTGCAATCTGGGCCTTGATCTGTTGGATGCGGCCCTGAATCTCGGAGACATCACCATGGCCTTCAATGATAGTGGTGGCATCCTTACTGGAGGTCACCAGGCGGGCTGTACCCAGGTCAGAGAGATCTGCGCTATCCAGGCGACGACCCATCTCCTCGCTGATCACCTGTCCACCGGTCAGGGTGGCGATATCGCGGAGCATCTCTTTACGGCGATCACCAAAGCCAGGAGCTTTGACAGCTAGAATATTGAGGATACCACGCAATTTATTGACGACCAGGGTAGGCAGAGCCTCACCATCGACATCTTCCGCGATAATGACGATCTCGCGGCGACCCTGCTGGACAATCTTCTCGATCACGGGGAGAATATCCTGAACCGCGCTGATCTTCTTGTCGGTAATCAGGATATAGGGGTTCTCAAGGGAGGTCTCCATCTTCTCGGTGTTGGTCACAAAGTAGGGAGAGATGTAGCCTTTGTCGAACTGCATACCTTCGACATACTCGGTCTCGAAGTTGATACCGCGAGACTCCTCGACCGTGATAACGCCGTCTTTACCGACCTTGTCCATCACGTCGGCGATCAGCTCACCAATCTGCTCATCGGCAGCCGAGATCGAAGCGATCTGAGCGATCTCCTTCTTGCCCTCAACGGGAATCGCCAGCTGACGCAGGTAGGCGACAATGGCCTCGGTCCCCTTATCGATACCGTATTTGAGCTGCATAGGATTGGCACCCGCGGCCAGGTTCTTCAGACCCTCGGTAACGATAGCCTGAGCCAGAACGGTGGCAGTGGTGGTGCCATCACCCGCGATATCATTGGTCCTGGTCGCGGCCTCTTTGAGCAGCTGCGCGCCCATATTCTCCCAGGGATCTTCCAGCTCGATCTCCTTAGCAACGGTCACGCCATCATGCGTGACGGAAGGAGCACCAAATTTCTTGTCCAGGGCAACGTTACGGCCCTTAGGACCAAGGGTCGTCTTAACAGCGCTGGCCAGGGTATCAATACCGCGCTTCAAGGCACGACGCGCCTCATCATTAAATACTACCTGTTTTGCCATATGTCTAATCCTGTATCCTTTTCTATCTCGCAACTGGGTAAGATTGGGTGCTTAAAGCACCAACATTTCTCCCAATCGGGGGCTTGTCGTTAACCAACGATGGCGAGAATGTCGCTCTCTTTAAGAACGAGGTACTCTTCACCTTCCAGCTTGAACTCGGTGCCGCCATATTTGGCGAACAGGACGCGATCACCCTCTTTGATATCGATGGTCGCGCGCTCACCATTATCAAGCAAGCGACCGCTACCGACGGCGATGACAGTCCCTTCCTGGGGCTTCTCTTTGGCAGTGTCAGGAATAACGATGCCGCTTCTGGTTACTTCCTCTTTTGCCGCTGGCTTTACAACCACGCGATCACCAACAGGTCGAATCTTAGCCACTTTACAACTCCTTATAACAAACAGAACGTTTATGCCTCTTGCACGGGTCCATCCTCATCAGAAACATCACCCTCGTTCTGATAATGGATGACACCGGCAATGTTCACCGAAGGATACTGTGAGTAGTCGCAGCTACATGGCCCGCCCGCCGCACACCCGGGACAACAATATGTCACGCCATGCATGATGACTGGGGACCAGAGGATCTCAATATCACAATTGGCACAACGTCTTACCACCCGGTTATGAGGCGTTCTTCTGCTCATCTCTCCCTGTGGCTCTTCGCGCGCTGCTGACATGATCCTCTTCTTTCAGCATAACTACTCTTTACTAATTCTCTGCAAGCGAGTATGCCATACAAACTGTTAGAAGCACATAGGAGAAATATTAGAGGAATGTTAGAAATTTTTCGCGCTCAACCGCTTCTACCTGATTATAATCAGGTAAACACGTTCTATTTCCACCACTACTCCCTTAACTCTTCGTACTAGCACATACGAATAAGCCAGTTCTGGCAAGCGGTACACTAGTGGAGGCAGGGTTTTGAATTGAGCAGCAATAAGCCCTGATTTCAACATTTTTCATTGAGAGACTAATTAGACAGGAGCGCACGATGATACTTTCTCTCTGCAAAAAGAACTTGTGCCTCATTGTTATAAGCCAGGTAATCGCGATACTCCTTCTGGCGGGTCTGCCTGCAACCGCGTTCGCCTCTTCGAGGTACACACCTGCCAGATTTCCACACTCCAAAAGTTACCAGGTGAATAATCAATACAGCAGTGGAAATGATGGTGGTATTAATAGTAACAACAATTATTATTGGGGCAGTAACCAGGGAAATGATGGCAACCAGGGCTACAACTCGGGCAACAACATGGATAATAGCAGCAACAGTGGAAACCAGGTGATCAATCAAGATAGCTTTATTGAGAACCAGGTCAATACGCAGAAGAATAATCAATACAGCAGCAACAATGATAATGGTTTTGATAGTAATAACGCATACTATTATGGCTACGACCAGGGAAATGATGGCAATCGAGGCTATAACCTGGGCAACAACCAGGACAATTCTTCCAATAGCGGGAACCAGGTCAACAATCAAGGCAATTTTATTGGAAAGCAACTCAACGCTCCTGGTAGTCAGGTCAACAATCAGGGAAACGCCATTGGCTACCAGGTCAATAACAATTCGTACTCCCTGCTCCCTGACCTGCTCAATACTCTGGGAGGCAAGAGCAATAATCAACGCAATAGTGTTGGCGATCAGGTTAACCATAATACCTACTCATTAGCACCTGGCATTCCCTTACTAGAACTAACCACGCACACGAAAAAAAGATAGCCTGTGCGTCTCTCCCGTGCATATCTTTCTTCGATACCAGCACCATCAGAACCCTTGAAGGCTCCTATAGCATCTATCCGCTTCTTAGAAACTGTTTGCTAATGGAAAAGTTGTCGAGAAAGAAAAGAAAGGAGATCGTAGCGACCAACTGAGCCAGAAGAAGGAGTCAGAGTGATGCTTCCCCACCGGAATCGACCAGCGTACCCAAGTGATGTTACTGACGCCCAATGGGCCATTCTTGAGCCCTTGGTGCCCAAGCCTTCGACCGAAGGCCGGCCAGCCGAAATTGAGCGGCGGGAGATCATCAATGGCATCCTGTACATTCTGCGCAGCGGAGAGCCGTGGCGCATGATGCCTCACGATTTGCCCAACTGGCAGACGGTGTATCAGTACTTCCGTGACTGGAAGCTCGATGGCACCTGGGAACGCATCCACAGTCACTTGCGCAAACGTCTGCGCCAAGAGTTGGGGCGTGAGGAAGACCCTTCTGCTGGAAGCATCGATAGCCAAACCATCCAGACCAGCGCGGTGCGCGGTGAAGAGCGCGGCTACGATGCGGAAAAAAAAGGTTCGGCAGAAAACGCCATCTGCTCGTTGATACCGAAGGCTTCGCGCAGACAGTGCGCGTGCATGCTGCCGACATCCAGGATCGTGATGGCGGCAGGCTCTTGCTTGCCGATGGGCCTGACCGATATCCTCGCATGAAACATGTGTGGGTCGATAGCGCATACGCTGGCACGTTTGCCGATTGGATCCAAGAGCAGTTTGGCTGGAGCGTGCAGATCATCAAACTGCGCACGCCCCATCGCTTCCAGGTCCAACCCCGTCGATGGGTGGTGGAGCGAACGTTCTCTTGGATCTCTCGCTGTCGACGCCTCTCACGCGACTTTGAGGGTCGCTGCGATACGAGCGAGGCATTCATCCATGTGGCTCTCAGTCGACTCATGCTGGCTCGACTCTCCAAATTGACTGGCTAGATTCCCTTTAGCAAACATATTCTTAGCCAGGGGAAGCCTGGAAACAGAATATGGTACAATAACAGGACGTGAGGATGCTTACACACCACACGCGAATACCAGAAGCCGTCTATGGGCGTGCCAACTCACTTGTGAAGAGGTCCTTGGTTACGCTCATGCTATTTGCTATATAAGCCAGGGGTAGAAACGTACAATGACGTATATCGCTACTAGTCAAGCAAGCAAAGAGACCTACCGGGTCACAACTGGCGACAATGGGGCCAGCCAGAGCATTCAACTGGAAGAGACGACCTTCCCCATCGACTGGCGCCAGGTCGCAACACTGGCCAGCCAGAGCCAGTCCTCAGGCGAATCTGGCGGTCATTTTAGCCTGATCCTCGCCAGTCGCTCCTATGATATATTCGCCCGCCGCATTACCAGGGCCGATCAGAGAGATAGTGAGACCTACGAAATTCATATCGCGGGCCAGCGCTTTGAGATCAAGGTTGAAGATGAACGTACGCGCCTGCTCTCAAGTCTGGTGAAGGGAAGCGCGGCCAGCGGAATGGCCTCGGTCGCGGCTCCAATGCCGGGCCTGGTGGTTGGAGTCCCGATTGAGCCTGGCGCAACGGTTCAAGAGGGCGCAACGGTGGTGATTCTCGAAGCCATGAAAATGGAGAATGACCTGAATGCCCCCATCAGCGGCACCATTCAAGAGGTGCGTGTCAAAAAGGGCCAGGCGGTCGACCAGGGTGAAGTGCTGATCATTATCGCTGGGGAGCAGGAGAGCTAGCTCGCTAGCACGTATAAAAGGTATTGACCAGCAGGACCTCTCCTGTGAGAGGCCCGCTGCTAATCAATACTGATGGTGGTCAAAGTGGTGGGTTAGGGTGATTGAGTAGGATATTTTCTCACCCAGCGCAGACGGCTTGTATCATGGACACAACAGAGCACATCATCCGCGGCATTCTCCCCCACAAGAGCACGCAGGCGCCGATGATAGCGCTCAATGTTTTGCATACGCGTATGAATAAAGACATGTCGTGCGGTCCCGCTTGCCAGGCCATGCAAACCACTATGTGCCGCATCATACTCTTGCTCGATCTGCTCTTTCAAGAGAGCTATCTCGCTACCCATCTGCTTTGCCCCTAACGTTTCTGACTGAACATCCTAAACTAGTATACACAGCTATTGGCGAAATGCGAAGACTAAAGACTATCAAATAGCTATCAGATAGCTATCAAATAACTACCAAAGATGGTGATGTCGAGGTGCGCGGGCGGATGCCCGCGCACCTCGACATCACCATTATCCCCTTGACTCATCCTTTGTCGTCAGAGGCATCTGCTCGGCAATATGGTATAATGCCATTGGTATGCAATAAGGAGGACTGCTATGCAGCAGCATGTTAGTCGGAGTGCAGAGGAGTGGCGCGCTACCACTCTGCGCAAAGCACAGGAGAAAGCGGCGGAACGCAAAGACCGCTTTGAGACCAGTTCACACATACCAGTACAACCCCTTTATACCGCAGAAGATGTACAAGCGCTCGACTTACACGAACGGATAGGTTTCCCCGGTGAGTTCCCCTATACACGCGGTGTCCAGCCCACCATGTACCGCTCACGCCTCTGGACCATGCGCCAGTACGCGGGCTTTGGCACCGCCGAGGAGTCAAATAAACGCTATCATTACCTGCTCTCACAGGGTACAACTGGCCTCTCGGTGGCCTTTGATCTCCCCACCCAGATTGGCTATGACGCGGACCACGCGCTCTCTGAGGGCGAGGTTGGCAAGGTAGGCGTCTCGATCTCCAGCCTGGAAGATATGGAGACCCTGCTCGCTGGTCTGCCCCTGGAACGCATCAGCACCTCCATGACGATTAACGCTACGGCTAGCATCCTACTCGCGCTCTATATCGCGGTGGCTAAGAAGCAGGGAGCCGATCTGCACAAGATCTCGGGTACCATCCAGAACGATGTGCTTAAAGAGTATATCGCGCGCGGCACCTATATTTATCCGCCCCAGCACTCGATGCGGATCATTACGGATATCTTCCAGTACTGTGCCGAGAATATTCCGCGTTGGAATACGATTAGTATTAGTGGCTATCATATTCGCGAGGCTGGCTCGACGGCGGCGCAGGAGATCGCCTTTACGCTCTCTAATGCCATTAGCTATGTGCAGGCAGCTCTCGATGCTGGGCTCAACGTCGATAAGTTCGCGGGACAGCTCTCGTTCTTCTTTAATTGCCATAACAATTTCTTTGAGGAGATCGCCAAGTTTCGCGCGGCACGTCAGATGTGGGCGCATATTATGCGTGAGCGCTTCCATGCCCAGGACCCACGCTCACTAATGCTTCGCTTCCATACGCAGACGGCTGGCTCGACACTCACGGCTCAGCAGCCTGATAATAACGTGGTGCGCACGGCATATCAGGCCATGGCGGCCGTGCTGGGAGGCACCCAGTCCCTGCATACCAATTCCAAGGACGAGGCCCTCTCGCTTCCCACTGAGGACTCGGCGCGCCTGGCCCTGCGCACACAACAGATCCTGGGCTATGAGACCGGGGTCGCCGATGTCGTGGACCCACTGGCAGGCTCCTACTTTGTCGAGTCCCTGACGACCCAGCTCGAAGAGCAGGCCTGGGCCTACATTCAGAAAATTGACGAGTTGGGTGGAAGCGTACGCGCGATTGAGCTTGGCTATATGCAGTCCGAGATCGAGCAGGCCGCGTATACCTATCAGCTCGCACTTGAGCAAGAGGAGGCGATTGTGGTTGGCGTAAATCGCTTCACCCAGCAACACGAGCCACCAGCCGAGCTGCTACGCGTTGATCCAGCCATCGGGCGTAGGCAGGCAGCCAAACTCGCAGCCCTGCGCCAGCGCCGCGATAACGAGCAGGTTCAACAGCGCTTGCAAGCGCTGGAAGCGGCGGCGCGTGGTAGCGAGAACTTGATGCCGCTAATCATCGAGGCGGTGGAGGCCTATGCGACGCTGGGCGAGATCAGCGATACGCTACGCCACGTCTTTGGTGAGCAGCATGAATTTCGCAGTTTTGATGCTTAGACAAGAGGTTTTTCAAGGGAAAGCATGAACGTTCGTAACACGAATTTTGATGAGGGACAAGTGCATACAATGCTGGGAGAGGGAGTCGAGTCACTCTCTCCCCTGGCCAGGCATGAGAGCAGGGGCGATGATACACATCGCCCCTACGCTCCTATTGGCGTCTATGACTCGGGCGCTGGGGGCTTAACCATTCTTACCGAGCTGAGAAAGGTTCTCCCGCACGAGGACTTTCTCTACTATGGGGACACCAAACACTGTCCCTATGGCGTACGGAGCGAAGCAGAGATTATCGAACTGGCAAAGCAGGCCAGTCGTTTTTTGCTGGAGCGAGGTGTCAAACTCATCGTTGTCGCCTGTAACACAGCCTCACAGGCAGCTCTTGAAGCGCTCCGTCTCTCGTTCCCTGACGTGCCCTTTGTTGGCGTGGTGCCCGCAGTCAAGCCCGCAGCCAGCCTGACCCGAAAGGGGCGTATTGGCGTGGCCGCAACCAATCAAGCAGCCAAATCTGCATACCTGCAACAGCTCATCGAGGATTTCGCCACTGGCGTCGAAGTCTATGCTCAGGGCTGCTCCGAACTGGTTACACTCGTTGAAAAGGGACAGCTACAGGGACCAGAGGTTGAGGCGGTCTTACGCCAGTCTCTGCATCCCCTGCTCCAGCACGACATTGATGTCCTGGTGTTGGGCTGCACCCATTTTCCCGCCCTGCATGAAGCTATTCGGCAAGTCGTAGGCCCGGACGTCCAGGTTATCGATAGCGGTGCTGCTATCGCTCGTCGCACTCGTTTTCTTCTTGAGCAGGCTGGCATCGCACATCCCATTGATCAGGCCTCACCTGAGCAGGGATCGCTCCAAGTCTGGTGTAGCGGAGACGCACACCCCTTTACGACAACTGCCAGCCAGGTACTCGGGTATCCCGTTAGCGCGGAATCCTCAACGACCTCATTTTGAAAGGCAGGAGCATGTCAAATACTCTCAGTACCGGCGTTTCCCCCGCCGGGCTGCCACCGCGGACCTTGCGTCTGCGGATTGCACATTCTATTTCAGCCATTCTCTCACCACCAGTCGTATCTATCCCAACGATCCTCCTGGTAGCGCTCTACCGCACCAGTAACCAGCTACAGGCCATCGGCTATACCCTGCTCACGCTCTTCTTCGTGAGCGTGGGTCCTATGCTGTACATTCTGATTGGTGTCAAGCTCGGTAAATTTACGGATATGGATGTAAGCAAACGTTCACAGCGTGTCGGCCCCTTTATCATCTGTCTGCTCTCTGTTCTCGTGGTATTCTCCCTCTTAGGACTTATTCACGGACCTCATACGCTGCGAACCGCCCTTCTCATGACACTCTTTATTGGCTGCATCATGATGCTGGTCACGCTCTGGGGCCGCTGGAAGATCAGTATTCACGCCTCCTCACTGGCGGGGGCTGTGACCCTGCTGACCGCCCTCTATGGCCAGGTCGTCCTGCCAGCCTATGCCCTGGTGGCACTGGTCTGCTGGTCGCGCGTGGTCCTGCATCGCCACACGACGGGACAGGTCATCGCGGGCTCGCTCGTCACTATCGGGATCGCCGCCCTCACTCTGGCACTCTATGGTATCTAGCGTCGTCAAAAGCACAAAAAATACCTGCTGGGAGCATTCCCAGCAGGTATTTTTTGTGCTTGATATTTATTTCTCGGAACCACCAGCGGTCAGTTGAGCACGGGCGGGGACGCCATCGCGCAACTGTAAGCCAGCCACGGCAGCCGCACGGCGCTGCGCGCGGATCGCGGGAGCCTGGGCGCGGCGGGTCGAAGCCACAGTCGCACGGTGCACCAGCTGGATAAAGCCATAGACCGATATCCAGTTAATCACACCCAGCGTCACCAGGAAGGCCACGATGGGGAAGTGAAACGCGTCGAAGATCAGGTAGACACCGCCAGTGACGATGATATTGGCCAGGGTAACCGGCATCAAGATCAGCCAGCTAAATTGCATCAACTGGTCGGCGCGCAGACGTGGCAACGTGGCGCGAATCCAGATGAAGACGAAGCAGAGCAGGTAGACCTTGAGAACCAGGTAGACCAGGCCCAGCAGGTTACCAACCAGGCCCCACCAGATGTTGTTTAAGCCAACCAGGTAGGAGACACCAGGGCCAGCAAAGCCACCCAGGAACATATAGGCCGTTATCGCTGATACCACGGTCATATTGCCATACTCACCCAGGAAGAACATCGCCCAGCGCATACCGCTGTACTCTGTCATATGGCCAGCGACCAGCTCGGACTCGGCCTCAGGCAGGTCGAAGGGCGCGCGGTTGGTCTCGGCCAGGCCACAGGTGTAGTAGATGAGGATCATCAGAGGCTGTACCAGGATAAACCAGGCCCAGGGCGTGAAGCCTTCGAAGAGGAAGTCCAGCACTGGATTGCCGGTCTTACTCCAGATGTTCTGGAAGTTCTGAATCTCACGCAGGGAGACGGTACCAATGCCCGACACACCGGGATAACCAGGATGACCCGCCAGCACGCTGGTCAGCATGATCACGCCCACGAGCGAGAGGAACAGAGGTAGCTCATACGAGATCATTTGGGCGGCAGCACGCAGGCCACCAATCAAGGCATACTTGTTGTTGGAGCTCCAACCAGCCATGACCACGCCCACAACATCGATTGAACTGATAGCGACGTAGTAGACGACACCAGTCGCCAGGGCTGTTCCCGGCACCCCGATATAGGGCGAGAAGGGCAGCACAGCGAAGGTCGCGATGGCCGGCGCCAGGAAGACGGCGGGTGCCAGCCAGAAGAGGAGCAGGTCGCTATCAGCGGTGTGAACATCCTCTTTCAGCAGGAGCTTGAGCACGTCAGCGACGCTCTGCAGCAGACCATAGGGGCCAGTATGATAAGGGCCAAGACGGTCCTGCACCCAGGCAATAACCTTGCGCTCTAGCAGAACCAGGATGGTCGCGCTCGTAAGCACGAAACCAAATATTGAGAGGAAGGCGACCACAAACTGCAAGGTATCCCATGAGAGAATGCCATTGACCAGTTGTGTCCACAATCCATCATCAGCAAGAACTGTAAACATCGTAGATGACTCCAGCGCGAACGAACACGCTTCTGCTTACCGGATGCCGGGTGCAGAAGCGGCCATTTCGCCTTGTTTACTAACCATTGAAGGTAGGTACCCGGAGCATTCAGCGAGGAACGGCACCTGAAGCGCCCATTCCACCTGAATGCCAGGAGGCATTAGCGGTCAACCTCACCCAACACAATATCGGTGCTACCCATGATCGCGATGGTGTCGCTCATTTTATGACCACGCAGTAGCTCAGGCACAATTTGCAGATTGACAAAGGAAGGGCCACGTAGCTTCGCGCGCCAGGGATACTCACTGCCATCGCTGATGAAGTAGACGCCCAGCTCACCCTTGCTGCTCTCGACCGCGAAGTAGGTCTCACCACGTGGAGGACGCAGCGCGATCGGTGTGCGTGTGCTGATAGGGCCACCCGGAAGCTTATCAATCGCTTCGCGGCAGAGGCGCACGCTCTCGAGCATTTCAGCCATACGTACGCAATAACGGGCGTAGCAGTCGCCCTCCTGGCGCACCTGGGGGTTCACTGCTATCTCACGATACGCCATATAGGGACGATTCACACGCAAATCCCAGTTGATACCACTGGCGCGCAGCATCGGACCAGTCAGGCCATAGGCCAGGGCCTGCTGTGGATCAATATAGCCGACGCCCTGGGTACGAGCCTCAAAGATTTCATTGCCAGTAATCAAGGCCGTCAATTCGGCATGATTCTTCACAAACTGGTCGAGAAATTCCTCGCACTCTTTGAGCCAGCCCTTGGGCAAGTCGTGCAGGACACCACCCACGCGCATATAGTTCACGTTAAAGCGGCTACCACCCAGCGCCTCAAAGAGCGAGAGGATGGTTTCGCGATCACGGAAGGCCCAGATGACAGGGGTGGTCGCGCCCAGGTCGAGCAGATAGGTACCCACGGCCACGAGGTGGCTGGCGATGCGCTGTAATTCGTTAGTAATCAGGCGGATATACTGCGCGCGGCGTGGCAGCTCAATTCCCATCAACTGCTCGACAGCGCCGGCATAGGCGGTCTCATTGAGCATAGGCGAGAGGTAATCCGCGTTGTCCATGTAACGGATGCCGCCCATAATAGGGCGATTCTCCAGAATCTTTTCGATACCGCGATGCAGATAACCAATAACCGGGGTGCAATCGACGACCGTCTCGCCCTCAAGCGTGAGCAGCAGACGCAAGACGCCGTGTGTACTTGGATGCTGAGGTCCCAGGTTGAGTAACATCTCCTGAGACTTTAGTTCGCCACCCTCGCTCACGATGCCGACCGGAATATTTATCTCTTGGTTTGTAGCCATGAGGTTTCCTCGTTTAGTATGTTTCAGTGCCTGCCAATAGTTTCATCTGCGTTGCAGGCGTCGCAGGCGGACCCAGAACATATAGGACCACATACATCCCATGAGTGTCGCCAGAGCACTAAACAGGTAGCGATTAGGGTCCGCCGAGAAAAATGCTAGTGCTACCGCCGTCCCAAAACAAACACAAGCGACGAGGATGGGCATCATCACTCCCTGTGTACCACTTCTTGCCCGGGGCACTCCCTTAGAACGTGCCAAAGACCCTGAGCGTGCGGCACGCCCCAACGTCTGTCCTGCCTCCCCTGCGCGACTCTTTCCGTTCGCGCGCGCCTCCCTGTCCTGGCCTGGTGCGACCTTGCCGACGCCCTGTGTTTCACGACCCTGTTTCTGGCTCTCAGTACGACTGCGTCCCGCGCCTCTACGATGCGTCCTGGCCTTTGGCATAGCCCACACTCACGTTCTTCTGCAATAGAAAGAAAGCGATCCACAAGTGTCTGTTAAACGCTCTCTATCAGACGTGCTTTCAACTTCCCAAGTGGCCTTTTAATGCGGAATCCAACCTCCATTCGGGGGCGCGGCGCCACTCTCGTGGCTAGCGCTCCGCGCTCAGGTTTCCGATAAGGCACTCATTCCGTATCGGCCTGCTGTTCGCCCGCCTCTTGATAATCCTGGAAAGCATGGCCGAAGGTTGGGGTACCAGGATGGAGGCGCTCCTCCAGTCCCTGACCCAGTTTCTTCTGCACCACGCGCTCCAGGTGCTGCTGCTGGAATTTGCCCGAGACTGCCATATTTGGATCAATCTGCGTGGTCGCCCGAGGCTTTGCGGTCATTGGCACCTGTTTGAAGTCCTTCAGCAAGGGATAGCCTTCGAAGTCATCATCCAGCAACATACGGCGGAGATCAGGATGGCCCGCGAAGCGAATGCCATACATGTCGTAGGTCTCGCGCTCCAACCAGTTAGCAGTTGGATAGACCGAGACCACGCTATCAACTTCCGGCTTCTCGCGCTCGATACGTACCTTGATCTGTAGCAACTGCGCGCGCGTGGTTGAGCGCAGGTGATAGACCGACTCCAGGTGATCAAGCATATCGGCACCCGAGACGCACACCAATAAATCAAATCCTAGCTGGTCGCGCACAAAGCGACAGACGGCCACCAGGTTCTCTTTATCAACGACCAGGCCCAGGAAATCCCCTTTGAGCGTGGTAGCATTGACAGGCTTGCCTGTGATCTGCGAGAGCGGAGCCAGGTCGCGAGCCAGAGCAGCGTTCTGGTCACGATAGCCCGTTGTCGCACTAGGCATATTTGTAGAACGTGGTACTAGATCCATCGTGTCACTCCCTTACGCCAGGCATACACCAAGCCAAGCGCGAGTATTAAGATAAAGAAGAGCATCTCGACAAAACCAAAAACACTTAATTGCTTGAAGATGACTGCCCAGGAAATGATAAACACAATATCCACATCAAAGGCCACAAAGAGTAGGGCAAAGATGTAGAAACCAAGTGGATATTGTACCCAGGCCGAGCCAATTGGCTTTTCACCAGACTCATAGGTCTGGGCTTTTTCTTTTGTTTTTTTATGGGGTGAGAGTATGTTAGAGACCGTAGTTGCAAGAATAACAAAAACAAAACCGGCTACTAACAGAATACCCGCGTATAAGTACCCAAGAGACACAAGCGTTCCTCCCAATACAAGCCTCTGCCGAATATCGACAGAGGCAAGAAGATGCTGCAATGATTATAGCACAGTGAGTAAGAGGCGACAATTTCACGTGAGTTGGGGTAACTGGACCGTGTCAGGCTTGGCAAGCACCTGGAAACCACGTCCCCGGGATTCCCCTTGCGCCTCCCGTATCCCCACCACAATCACGCTCACATTGTCATCGCCGCCCTCACGCAAGGCGGCCTGAACCAGGGCATCTGCGATGCCCTGCACATCCTTCTGTGGCTGTTTGATCATATGCTCGATTTGTGGATCACGGACCATATCCCAGAGTCCATCGGAGCAGAGCAGCAACAGGTCACCATCGTATACCTGCTCTTCAAAGGCATCAATCTCAATGGCGGTCTTCTCGCCAAGGCTACGATAAATCTGGTTGCGTTTAGGATGAGTATAGATATCATCTGGCTGGATAATACCAGCCTCGACCAGGCTTGCCACGACCGAGTGATCATTGGTCACTTTGCGTAGCGGCTCACCCTGGCGGTAGAGATAGGTGCGACTATCACCAACATTGGTCACATAGGCGGTGTCAGCCACGATGAAGGCCGCAGTCATCGTGGTTCCCATGTCGGCATGTAGCTCCATATTGTGCTGGTGTACCGCCTGGTTGGCCTGCTGCACACCATCCACCAGAAGGCGCACCAGGCCCTCGCGTGGCAGATCGTTCTCCGCCCGTAGATTGGGAACCATAAAGTTTACGATGGTCTGGATAGCCAGGCGGCTGGCATCGCGTCCTGCGGCATGCCCCCCCATGCCATCAGCCACCACAAAGAGGCCAAATGGCAGAACCTCACCATAGACACTACATACCCCCCTGGCCGCAAAGAAGCTATCCTCGTTTGGCTTGTGCTTCCGCTTAATACCAGGATCGGTATGCGTCCCTACAAGGTAGTGAATAGGTTTGCTGGGTTTATGCCCGGGTTCCGTCCTCTCGGAATCACTGGCAGTGGAAGCCTCAGATACTGGAGCCTTCACCTCCTCAGGTTCAGGCGTAAACTCAACAGTTGGC